>CAVTXU010000012.1:5000-124901 GCA_963738775.1 uncultured Actinomycetes bacterium | reverse complement strand
GATCCCGCGCGCCGGCGGCTTGTTGTAGTACGGCGTGACGACGAGGAAGCCGTCGACGCCGAGCGCGTGGGCCTGCTCGGTGAGATGCACCGAGTGCGGTCGAGTACGTCCCGGTGCCGGCGATCACGGTCGCGCGATCGCCGACCTCCTCGACGGCCGTGGCGAAGAGGCCGAGGCGCTCCTCATCGGAGAGCGTCGGCGCCTCGCCGGTCGTACCGGCCACGACGAGCCCGTCGGAGCCGTTCTCGACGAGGAACCGCGCGAGCTCGCGGAAACGGCCGAGATCGACCGAGCCGTCGGCCGAGAACGGCGTCGCGATCGCGGTCAGGATCTGTCCGAGCACGGACTCGATTCTACGCGCCGGCGAGATTTGGCATGAAGTCGGCACAGTCCGGTACGCCGCCAGGCGCTACCGTTCTGAGCCCCGCGGGTGGGTGGGGGTTTGGGATGGGACCCACCCGAGAGGAGCGTCTCGAGCCCAACAGTGAGACCCGGCGGGAGCGAGCGGACGCGCTCGACCGCGAGCAGCACTCCCGGCGCGAACGCCTCGCGGGAGAACGTGTCGTGGCGGATCGTGAGGAGCTCGCCCTCCCCGCCGAAGAGCACCTCCTGGTGCGCGACGAGCCCGGGGAGCCGGACCGAGTGGGATCGCCGGCGAGGTGCCCATCGCAGCCGCGGTCGCTAGGGCCGTGCCGGACGGCGCGTCGACCTTCGCCTCGTTGTGCAGCTCGATGATCTCGCCCCGCGACAGTTCCTTCGCCGCCTCGGCCGCGAACCGCATCATCAGGACGGCGCCGAGCGCGAAGTTCGGCGCGTGGAACGCCGCCACACCGCACTGGCGGCCGAGCGCGTCCACGTGGTCCTCGTCGAAGCCGGTCGTCCCGATCACGAGCGCCACGCCCTGGCGCGAGACACGACTCGGCGATCGCCGCGACCGCGTCGGGCCGCGTGAAGTCGACGGCGACCTCGGCGTCCTCGAGCTCGACCAGCTCGTGGCCGGCGGCCTCGAGCCGCGGCGCAACCGCGCGACCGACCTTGCCGTCGCGTCCGAAGAAGACGACCTTCACGCCGCCGCCTTCGCCGCGAGGCCCGGGTTGACGCGCTCGACCGCCGCGCGGAAGACGTCCTCGCCCGGCCCGATCCCCGCCGCCGACAGTCGCTCCGGCGCTAGGAGCAGCGAGGCGAGCTCGGCGACCTCGTCGCCGTCGACGCTCTCGATCTCGGCGATGATCCGCTCGAACGAGAGCAGCTCCGCGTCGGTGATCAGCGACTTGCCGAGCCGGCTCATCCGGTTCGACGTCGACTCCATCGAGAGCATGATCCGGCCCTTCAGATTCTCCTTCGCGCGCTCGAGCTCGCGCAGGCGCAGGTTTCCGGCGGCGATGTCCGTGACTTGCTCGGCGACGATCTCGAGCGACGGACCGACGTTCTCCTCGCGCGTGCCGACGTAGACGCCGATCAGGCCCGTGTCCGTGTACTGCGACGCGAAGCTGTAGACCGAATAGGCCATGCCTCGCTTCTCGCGGATCTCCTGGAAGAGCCGCGACGAGGCCGAGCCGCCGAGGATCGAGTCGAGCAGCGACGCCGCGAAGCGACGGCGATCCGAGCGCGAGATTCCGGGCGCGCCGACGCACACGTTGTACTGCTCCGTCTCCTTGCGGCCGAACCGCAGGCTCGGCGGAGGCGCCTTCACGAGAGGCCTGCGCAGCGGGGGCCTCCCCTCGGCGCGTCCGGCGCCCTCACGGCGCAGCAGGCGGACGAGGTGCTCGTGGTCGACGTTCCCGGCCGCTGCGATCACGACGTTCGACTCGACGTAGGCCGAGGAGTGGTAGCCGGCGATAGCGCGACGGCCGATCCCCGCAATCACCTCGACGGTGCCGATCACCGGGCGGCCGAGCGCGTGCCCGCCGAACACCGCCTCCGAGAACAGGTCGTGCACGGCCTCGCCCGGCGAGTCCTCGTACATCGCAATCTCCTCGAGCACGACCTCGCGCTCGGCGTCGAGCTCGGAGAACGACGGCTCGAACACCATCCCCGTCATCACGTCGAGCGCGCGCTCGAGGTGCGAGTCGGGGATCCGCGCGTAGACAACGGTGTGCTCGCGCGACGTCGCGGCGTTGAGCTCGCTGCCCATTTCGTCGAAGATCTCCGCGATCTCCTGTGCGCCGTGGCGGCGCGAGCCCTTGAAGAGCAGGTGCTCGATGAAGTGCGAGACCCCGGCGCGGTCGGGACGCTCGTCGCGCGAGCCCGAGCCGATCCAGAAGCCGATCGCCACCGAGCGGACGCCCGGCACCTTCTCGGAGACGACGCGCTCGCCCGAGTCGAGCTCTGTAAGCGTGTACTTCTGCACGGTCACAGCCTACGTCGTGGAGAGTCGCGCCGGCCGCGGGAAAACCGCGGCCGGCGCGCTGTCCGATCTCCTACCGGCGACCGCCGCGATCGCCGCCGCTGCGGCGCGGACGCTCCTCCTCGGGCTCCCGGGGCGGAGCGCTCTTCGCGCGCTCGATCAGCTCCTCGGGCTGCACCATCCGGCCGTCCTCGTGCTTGGCGACCAGCTTGAGGCCGATGCGTCCACGCGCCTTGTCGACCTCCTGGACGATGACGTCGAGCACGTCTCCGCGCGCGATCACGTCCTCGATGTGGCCGACCCGGCCCGGGCCGACGTTCGAGACGTGGAGCAGCCCGTCGGTGCCCTTCTTCAGCTCGACGAACGCGCCGAATTGGGTGGTCTTGACGACCTTGCCGGTGTAGGTGTCACCGACCTCGGGCTCCTTGGTCAGCGCCTGGATCGCGGAGATCGCGGCGTCGGCCTTGGTGCCCTCGGTGGCGTAGATCATGATCGTGCCGTCCTCGCCGATGTCGATCTGGACGTCGTAGTCGGCCTCGAGGCCGCGGATCGTCTCGCCGCCCTTGCCGATCACCATCCCGATGAACTCTGGGTTGATCTTGACCGACGAGATGCGCGGCGCATGATCAGCGAGCGCACCGCGCGGCTCGGGAATCACCTCGAGCATCTTGTCGAGGATCGACGCGCGCGCCCGCTTGGCCTGCTCGAGCGCCTGGCCCATGATCTCGCGGGTCAGCCCGCCGATCTTGATGTCCATCTGCAGCGCGGTGACGCCCTCCTTGGTCCCTGCGACCTTGAAGTCCATGTCGCCGAGGTGGTCCTCCGCACCCTGGATGTCGGTGAGGATCGTGTACTCGCCGTCCTCCATCACGAGGCCCATCGCGATGCCGGAGACCGGCGCCTTGATCGGCACACCGGCGTCCATCATCGAGAGCGTCGACCCGCAGACCGAGCCCATCGACGACGAGCCGTTCGACTCGAGCGTCTCCGAGACGAGGCGGATCGTGTACGGGAACTCGTCGGTCGGCGGGATCATCGGCTCGAGCGCCCGCTGTGCGAGCGCGCCGTGACCGATGTCACGCCGCTTGGGGCCGCGCATGAAGCCCGTCTCCCCGACCGAGTAGGGCGGGAAGTTGTAGTGGTGCATGTAGCGGCGGTCGTTCTCGAGGGAGAGGTCGTCGATCCGCTGGCCCTCCTTCGCGGTGCCGAGCGTGCAGAGCGTCAGGATCTGCGTCTGCCCGCGCGTGAAGAGGCCCGAGCCGTGCGTGCGCGGGGACACTCCCACCTCGCACTCGATCGGGCGGATCTCCTCGGCGCTGCGGCCGTCGGGCCGGCGCTTGTCGACCGCGATCTTGCGACGGACGATGTTCTTGTAGATCGACTCGGCGGCCTTCTTGACGAAGCTCTTCGTCAGCGAGTCCTTGACCAGCTCGCCGTCGGTGCTGACCGGGAAGGGCAGCTCGACCGTGTCGACGATCCGCTCGAAGAGCAGATGCCGCTTGGCGGACTTGAGCTCCTTCGAGTCGGCCTCGGCGTCGGTGAGGGCAACGAGGTCGCTCTCGAACTGCGCCCGCACCGGAGCCTCGACCGCGGCCTGCCGCTGCTTCTCGAGCAGCAGGTTCAGGCTCGAGCGCACCTGCGTGAGGCGGGTGACGTCGTCCTCGGTCGACTCCATCGTGAACGGCGGCGTGAGCTCGGCGACGAGCTCGTCGACGATCGCGCCGGCCTCGCGCAGGCCCTCGGCCTGGATGCGGGCCTGGATCGCGGCGCCGTGCGAGCCCTCGAGCTCGGCGGTCAGCTCCATGTCGAGCCACTTCGGCTTGCCGACGGCGGCGCGGAGCTCCTCCTGCGCCTCGCACAGCTTCCGGATCTCGACCTGGGCGATGTCGAGCGCCTCGAGCAGCGTCGCCTCGGGCACGACGTCGGCGCCGGCCTCGACCATCGTCAGCGCGTCCTTGGTGCCGACGACGATCAGGTCGAGCGAGCTCTCCTCGAACGTCTGCTCGAGGGTCGGGTTGACGACCAGCTTGCCGTCGATCAGCCCGATCCGCACGGCCCCGACGGGACCGAAGAACGGCAGCGGCGAGAGCATCAGCGCCGCGGAAGCGCCGTTGATGCAAAGGATGTCGTGCGGCGCGACGAGGTCGGCCGACAGGACGGTGCAGATCACCTGCACCTCGTTGCGGAAGCCCTTCGGCCACAGCGGCCGGATCGGGCGGTCGATCATCCGCGCGGTGAGGGTGGCGCGCTCGGTGGCGCGGCCCTCGCGCTTGAAGAAGCCGCCGGGAATCTTGCCCGCGGCGTACATGCGCTCCTCGACGTCGACGGTCAGCGGGAAGAAGTCGGCGCCCTCACGGGCCTCCGGCCGTCCCACCGCAGTGGCGAGCACCATCGTCTCGCCTGCACGGACGACGACAGCGCCGTCCGCCTGCTTCGCCAGCTTGCCGGTCTCGAACGTGATCGACTCTTCGCCGACCGCGACGGTAACCGAGGCCTGGCGCTCGGTTGCAATACTCATCTCTCTATTCCTCCACTCTGCTGTATGGGTGGAGGGTGGACGTTTGGGACAGCGTCGCCGCGCGGCGCTCGCCCAAACTCCACCCTCCCTGTGAGACTAGCGCCTGAGCCCTAGCTCCTTGATGAGGGCACGGTAGCCCTCGAGATCGTGCTTCTGGAGATAGTTCAGGAAGCGCCGGCGCTGGCCGACGAGCTTGAGCAGGCCCCGCCGCGAATAGTGATCCTTCGCGTGGGTGCGCAGGTGCTCGGTGAGCTGGTTGATCCGCTCCGTGAGCATTGCGATCTGCGCCTCCGGCGAGCCCGTATCGGTCTCGTGCCGGCCGTGCTTCTTGAAGATCTCCGATTTTGCTTCCTTGGTGAGAGTCATCGAACCTCCGTGTAGTGGACTCCGCCGGTCCCCGCACGCCGCGCAAGGAAACGCGTACGGCCGAGACCGGGGTCGCGTCCAGAGTACCAGCGATCCGGCTCAGCGCAGCGGAAACGGGCGCGGCCGGACGAGCTCGCGCGTCATCGGCACGCTGAGCGGAAGCCAGCCGATGTAGCCACAGTCCGGGCAGCCGGGGTTCGAATTGAGGGTGCCGCCGCGATCCGGCTTTGCGTAGATCGCACCGCACTCCAGGCAGCGGACGCTCTGGTAGACCGTGAGCGGCGCCTCTTCCCCCATGCTCAGGAAGATGCCGCGCACCGTGGAATCTTGCGGGTTTCAGACGGGTCGAACGGTGTCGCGCGTCGCCTCGACATCGCGGGCGATCTGCTCGACGAGCGCCGCCTCGCTGTCGAATGCGCGCTCGTCCCGGAGACGGGCCCAGACCTCGACCACGAGCCGCTGCCCGTAGAGGTCGCCCTCGAAGTCGAGCAGGTACGGCTCGATCCGTCGTTCCGTCCCGCCGTAGTGCGGATTCGTGCCGATCGAGAGCGCCGCCCGATGACCGCGCGCGGAGCCGGCGTAGATCCCGTAGCGCGGTACGAGGAGGTTCGAATCGATGCCGAGATTCGCGGTCGGGTAGCCGAGCGTGCCGCCGCGGCGCTCGCCGGGGACAACGATGCCGTCGAGCTCGTACGGCCGGCCGAGGAGCTGGGCCGCGCCGGGCATGTCGCCCGCCTCGACGAGCGCGCGGATCGCGGACGAGGAAACGCCCTCGACCTCCGGCGCCGTCCGCACGTCGAAGCCGAGTCGCTCGAGCAGCTCGAGACCGCCCGCGCGGCCGTGTCCGAAGCGGAAGTCCGCGCCCGCGACCACGACCTCCGCGCCGATCCTGCGCAGGTACCCCTCGGCGAACGCCTCGGGCGCGAGCTGCATCACCTCGGGCGTGAACGCGACGACGAGAGCCGATTCGGCGCCGGCTTCCTCGATCAGCTCGAGCCGCCGCTCGAGCGTCGTGATCAGCTCGACGCGGTGGCCGAACGCGATCCGCGGATGCGGCTCGAAGGTGACGACGGTCGGCGCGAGCCCCGTGTCGACGGCGGTCTGGATCACGCCGCGGTGGCCGCGGTGGACGCCGTCGAACGCGCCGATCGCGACCGCGCGCGGAGTCTGCTCGAGCTCGGCGGGCGTGTGCGCGACCTTCACAGGCGCGCCAGCGCGTCCTCGGACGGGACGATCCGCTCCTCGTCGGCCTCGTCGATCTGGAACGGCCCGACCTCGGTGCGCCGCAGCGAGACGCAGTGGCCGCCGAGCGCGTCGGCGATCGCGCGCACGTACGTACCCGACGAGACGAGCAGGTCGAGCGTCGCGACGCGCCCGTCGAAGGCGACGAGCCGAAGCTCGCGCACGGTGCTCCGGCGGAGCGGCATCTCGACCTCGACTCCCTTGCGGTGAAGCTTGTAGGCGCGCTCGCCGTCGATCTTCACCGCCGAGGCGGCCGGGACGCGCAGCTCGATCTCGCCCCGCAGCGACTCGAGCCGCGCCTCGAGCTCCTCGCGGCCCGGCGGCTCGTGCTCGTCGACGACCACGCCCTCGCGGTCGCCGGTGTCCGTGCGCGCGGCGAGGTCGATCTCGGTGAGGTAGCGCTTGTCGAGGCCGACGAACTGCGGCGCGAGGCGGGTCGCGCTGCCGGAGAGCAGGACGAGAAGCCCCGTCGCGAACGGGTCGAGCGTGCCCGCGTGGCCCGTGCGCGCGCCCGTGCGCGAGCGAATCCTGTTGACGACCGCGAAGGACGAAGGCCCCGCCGGCTTGTCGACGAGGATCACCCCGGCAGGCTCAAGCGCGCGCGGCGGCACCGTCGCGCTGCTCCCGGTACGCACCGCGGATGAACTCGGTGATCTCCTCGACCGAGGCCTCGCTCGAGAACCCGGCCGCCTGGCGATGGCCTCCCCCACCCGCGCCGCGCGCGATCAGCGAGACGTCGAGCTCGTCGACGGAGGCGCGCAGCGAGACGCGGCGCGTCGGCCCGTCGGAGCGCGGCGGCTCGCGGATCAGCACCGCCAGCTCGGCGCCGTCGACGGCGCGCAGCGAATCGATGATCCCCTCCGAGTACGGCTCGGCGGCGCCGACCTCGGCGAAGTCCGTCCGCACGAGGTACGAGATCACGATCCGCCCGCCCTCGTAGACCTGCACGCGCTCGATCGCGCGCCCGAGGAGCTTGAGCTTCGCAAGCTCCATCGACTCGTAGACCTCCTGGAACACGCGGTGGACGTCGGCGCCCGCCTCGAGCAGCTCCTTCGCGAGCCCGTGCGCCTTCGGCGTCGTGTTCGTGTACTGGAAGCGGCCCGTGTCGGTGACGAGCGCGACGTACAGCGCCTCGGCGATCTCGGGCGTGAGCTTCACGTCGAGCTCGCGGAAGACGTCGCGCAGCACCTCGCCGGTCGACGAGGCGTCCGCGACGATGAGGTTGATCTGACCGAAGCGCGAGTTGTCGTGGTGGTGGTCGATGTCGATGATCAGCGGCACGCGCCCCAGCACCTCGGGGTCGGCGATGCGGCTCTCGTTCGCGCAATCGACTGCGACGAAGACGCGCTCCGACACGTCGTCGGGCCACGCGTGCAGCACCTCGGAGAGATCCATGAACGCGTACTCCGCCGGGCGCGGCGCCGGAGTCGGCATCGCCATCACGACGTCCTTGCCGAGCCCCTTCAGCGCGAGATTGAGCGCGAGCAACGACCCGAGGGCATCGCCGTCGGGATTCTCGTGTGTGGTGAGCACGAAGCGGTCGTGCGCTCGAAGCGCCTCGGCGACCGCCTGCAGGTCATCCGTCGTGGTCTGGGGCGAGCTCATCGATCAGACGAGACATGTGGACACCACGCTCGACCGAGGGATCGTACTCGAATGCCAGCTGCGGAGTCCGTTTCATCCGGAGCTCGCGCGAGAGCCGGGCCTGGAGGACGCCGACGGCCGACTGGAGTGCCGTCAGCGCGAGCACGCGCTTCTTCTCGGAGCCGAGCACGCTCACGTACACCGTCGCCTGGCGCAGGTCGCGCGTGGTCTTCACGCCGGTCACCGTGACGATCCCGATCCGCGGGTCCTTCAGCTCGGGGATCGCCTCGCCGAGCACCTCGCGCACGACGTGGTCGACGCGGCGCATGCGGTCGGTCATCGCGAGCCCGAACTACGAACTGGGCGCCGGAGTCGCCGGCGCGGGCTCGTCGAGGCTCGTCCGCTCGACCTCGCGCGTCTCGTAGATCTCGAACACGTCGCCCTCGCGCAGGTCGTTGAAGCCCTCGAGCCGGATCCCGCACTCGAAGCCCTCGGCCACCTCGCGCGCGTCGTCCTTGAAGCGCTTGAGGTCGGCGATCTGCGTCTCGTAGATCACCGCGCCGTCGCGGAGGACGCGCACCTGCGAGTTGCGCTTCACGATGCCGTTCGTGACGTAGCAGCCGGCGATCGTGCCGAGCCGCGAGACCTTGAACAGCTGGCGCACCTCGACCTCGCCAATCGTCTCCTCGGTCTTGACCGTGGAAAGCATCCCGACGAGCGCCTGCTCGATGTCCTCGGTGAGCTTGTAGATCACGCGGTAGGTGCGGATCTCGACGCCCTCGCGGTCGGCCAGCGCGCGCGCCTCGGCGTTCGGGCGGACGTTGAAGCCGACGACCATCGCGTTCGAGGCCGAGGCCAGCATGATGTCGTTCTCGGAGATCCCGCCGACGCCGGTGTGGATCACGTTCACGCGCACCTCGGTGTGCGTGATCTTCTCGAGCTCGGAGACCGCAGCCTCAACCGAGCCCTGCACGTCGGCCTTGACGACGAGGTTGAGATCCTGGACGGCGCCCTCCTGGAGCTGCTCGAACAGCCGGTCGAGGGAGACGCTCTGCTTGGAGCGCTGCGCGAGCTGCTCGCGGCGGAGGCGCTCGCCGCGGATGTTCGCGAGGTGCCGCGCCTGGCGGTCGTTCTCGACCACACGCGCGAGCTCGCCGGCGACGGGCGGCTTGTCGAAGCCGATGATCTCGACCGGGTCGCCCGGCCGCGCCTCCTTGATCTTCTCGAGGCGGTAGTTCAGGAGCCCGCGCACCTTGCCGTGCGCATCGCCCGCGACGATCGCATCACCGACGTGCAGCGTGCCGCGCTGGACGAGCATCGTGGCGACGGGGCCGCGGCCGACGTCGAGACGCGACTCGATGATCGGCCCGGACGCCTCGGCCTTCGGGTTCGCGCGGAGGTCGAGCTCGGCGTCGGCGACGAGGAGCACGCGCTCGAGCAGGTCGTCGAGGTTCAGCTTCTGCTTCGCCGAGACGTCGGAAAACTGGGTCGTGCCGCCCCACTCCTCGGGCTGGAGCCCTTCGGTGGTCAGCTCGGTGCGCACCCGCTCGGGGTTCGAGTCGGGCACGTCGATCTTGTTGACGGCGACGACGATCGGCACCTGCGCGGCGCGCGCATGCGAGATCGACTCGCGCGTCTGCGGCATCACGCCGTCGTCCGCGGCCACCACCAGAACGGCGATGTCCGTCACCTTCGCGCCGCGGGCGCGCATCGCGGTGAAGGCCTCGTGACCCGGGGTATCGAGGAACGTGATCTTCCGGCCGTGGCGCTCGACCTGGTAGGCGCCGATGTGCTGCGTGATCCCACCCGCCTCGCTCTCGGCGACGGCGGTCTCGCGGATCGCGTCGAGCAGTGTCGTCTTGCCGTGGTCGACATGGCCCATGATCGTGACCACCGGCGGGCGCGGAGCGAGATCGTCCTCGACGTCCTCGAAGGCCTCCGGCTCCTCGTCCTCGTCGGCGGTGTGCTTGATCACGACCTCGCGCTCGACCTCGGTCGCGATCAGCTGTACGGCCTCGTCGGAGAGCGTCTGCGTGATGGTGATCATCTCGCCGAACGCCATCATGATCTTGATGATCTGCGAGACCGGGATCCCGAGCGCGCTCGAGAGCTCCTTGACGGAGACGCCCGAGACGACCGTGACGACTCCGGTCGGCGCGACGATCTCGCGCGGCTGCTTCGGCGGCGCGGCGGCGCGGTCGCGCGCGGCCTGACGCTGGTCGCGCGGGCGCTGGCCGACGCCCTCGATCACGACGCGGCGCTTGCGGCGCGACCCGGGGGCACCCTGACGGGGCCGCACGGGGCGGTTCGGCTTGTTGGGCTCCGCTGCTTCGTCAGCCATCAGTGCCAGTGTAGAGGCGCGCGAGCCCCGGCTCGACTGCGACGGTCCGCCGCAGTGCGCGATTGAAGCCACGTTTGGAAACGGCCCGTTCGAAGCAGAGCAGCCGCCGGCAGGTGTAGGCGCCGCGGCCGGGCAGCCGCGAGCCGGGGGTCAGCGCCCCGTCGTGCGCCACGAAGCGCACGAGCTCGGCCTGCGGCGCCTTGCGCCCACAGCCCGTACACGTCCTGATCGGCTCGCTCACTCTGCAGCGCTCTCGTCCTCCTCGGCGACCGCGACCGGCGCGGGCGTCGGCTCCTCGACCTCGACGACCTCGGCCTCCGCCTCGGCGACGGCCTCGGCGATCTCGATCTCAGCCTCCGCCTCTTCGACGGCTTCCACGTCGTCCTTGTGCTCATGAGCACTTTCCTCGGCCGCGAGCTCCGGATCGGCCTCGAGATCCTCGCCGGTCTCGAGCACGGACTCGACGACCTCGACCTCGATCACGCCGTCCTCGTCGACGACCTCGACGACCCCGACCGCAGCGACCGCGACCGGCGGCTCCGTGCCCTCGAGGGCCTGGTGAGCCGCGACGCCGCAGTAGTGCGAGCCGGGCAGCGCAGCGTTCGGGCAGCGCTTGCCGTTCGAGAGCACCGCGGCGCAGCGCCCGGTGAACTCCTCGTCGGTGCCGCCGCCGTACGCAGCGGCAGCCTCGGCCTGGGCGAACTCGCTGTCCGACTGGATGTCGACCTTCCACCCCGTGAGACGCGCGGCGAGGCGGGCATTCAGGCCTTCCTTGCCGATCGCGAGCGCGAGCTGGTCGTCCGGGACGACGACGGTCGCCTCCTTGGTCTCGTCGTCGACGAAGACCTCGCGCACGCGCGCGGGCGAGAGCGCCTTGGCGACGAAGCGCGCAGGCTCCGGGTTCCACGGGATGATGTCGATCTTCTCGCCGCGGAGCTCCGAGACGACCATGCGCACGCGCGAACCGCGAGGCCCGACGCACGCGCCGACCGGATCGACGCCCTGCGTGTGCGACTCGACAGCGATCTTCGAGCGATAGCCCGGCTCGCGGGCGACGCCGCGGATCTCGACGAGCCCGTCGGCGATCTCCGGCACCTCGAGCTCGAACAGCGTCTTGATCAGCTCGGGGTCGCGCCGCGACAGGATCACCTGCGGGCCCTTGGTGCCGGAACGTACCTCGGTGATCACCGCCTTGATGCGGGAGCCCTGCTCGTAGCGCTCGCCGTCGACCTGCTCGGAGCGAGGCAGCAGCGCCTCGACGCGGCCGAGATCGACGAGCACGTTGTTCCGGTCGCCGGCCTGCTGGACGATGCCTGTGACGACCTCGCCGACACGGTCGACGTACTCGTCGTACATCATCGAGCGCTCGGCCTCGCGGATCCGCTGCAGGATCACCTGCTTGGCGGTCTGCGCGGCGATGCGGCCGAAGTTCTCCGGCGTCACGTCCGCGCGCTTGATGTCGCTCTCGGGCACCTCGGACCAGTCCAGCTCGAGATCGTCGTCGGAGACGAGCGTGTGCGAGCGCTCGCCGGTCTCGACCTCGAGCGACTCGAGCTCGTCGAGCTTGCGCTCGCGCGCCTCCTCGAGCAGGTGCTGCTCGAGGTCCTCGGGCAGCTCGATCGAGAACACACGGAAGTCGCCGCTGTCGTCGAGCTCCACGGTCGCGTGGCGTGCCGCGCCGGGTGTCTTCTTGTAGGCGGCCAGGAGCGCGTCCTCGAGCGCCGCGACCAGTGCCCCGGTCTCGATGCCCTTCTCGCGCTCGATCTCCCTTACCGCTTCGATAATTTCCTGGGTCATCTCAGTCCTACCCTTCGTCGATCAGATTGCCGCGCACGATCTCGTCATAGGGAATCTCCACCGTCTCGCCCTCGACCGGGGCGACGGTCACAGTGCTCTCGCCTGCCGCGACCAGCTCACCGCGGAAGCGGCGCCGGCCGTTGATCTCGTCCGTCGTGCGGAGCGCCACGCGCTTCCCCACCACCTGCGCGAAGTGCGCGGGCTTGCGGAGCGGGCGCTCCAGGCCCGGCGAGGAGACGTCGACGGTGTAGCGGTCGAGGTAGTCGCGCAGGATGTTCGTGACCCGCGCGCAGAGGGCGTGGTCGACCCCGCCCGGGTGGTCGACGTACACGCAGAAGCGATGGGGCGACAGCAGCTCCACCGCCAGCACCTCCACGCCCGGCATCCCGGTCTCCACCTTGTGTGTCACCTCTCGCGTCAACGCCCTTTCGGTCTCGGCTGGCTTCGTCATCTCAAAGAAAAGGGGCGCTCAGGCGCCCCAGTTGAATCGTCCTCAGCTGAAGTGTGAACAGGATAGCAATTCCCCTGCTAGTTGCCGTCGTCCGCGACTCGCCGTGTATCTCCTAGCCGTCAGCCCTCGCGGATCCGGGCGGCGTACTGCTCGTTGGCCGGGCTGAGCGAGCGCGCGAGCTTGTAGTGGCCGTTCGCCTCGGCGCGACGGCCTTCGAGCTCGAGGCAACGGCCGAGCGCGTAGTGGGCGAAGTCGTCGGCCGGCGAGAGCTCGAGGATCTTGCGGAACTCGGCAGCAGCTTCGTCCGGACGGCGCAGGCGGAAGTACGCGATCCCGAGCGCCTCGCGGATCGACGCCTTCTCGGGCTCGAGCTTCTTCGCCTTCTCGAGCGCGACGGTGGCCTGTGCGGCCATGCCGCTTCGGAGGTGGCCTCTGCCCTGCTGATACAGGTCGTACGCGTCGCTCATCGCGACGCGAGCAGCCGCTCGATCTCGTCGAGAACCGCCGCGGCGACGAGCGTCTTCGCGGCCCTCGGGACGGAACGGTTTCCGGCGGCGCCGACGAGCACGACCTCGTTCTCGGCCGAGTCGAAGCCGATCGCCGGGTCGGCGACGTCGTTGTAGACGACGAGGTCGAGGTGCTTGCGCTCGAGCTTCTCGTGCGCGCGATCGAGCCCGCCCTCGCCCGTCTCCGCGGCGAAGCCGACGAGGACCTGCGCGTCGGTGCGCCGCTCGCCGATCGCCTGGAGAACGTCGAGGGTCGGCTCGAGCTCGACCGTCCACGAGCGCGTGTCCTTCTTCCGCTTCGCCGGCTCGGCGGCGGTGGCGGGACGATAGTCCGCAACGGCTGCGGCCATCACGACCACGTCCGCATCGGCCCGGTCGAGCGCCTCGCGCGCGAGGTCCTCGGCGGTGGGCGTCTGAACGAGCTCGACTCCGGCGGGCGGCGGCACGGCGAGATTCGCCGCGAGCAGCGTCACCTCCGCGCCGCGACGGCGCGCCTCGGCGGCGATCGCGACGCCCATCCGGCCCGACGAGCGGTTGCCGACGTAGCGCACCGCGTCGAGCGGCTCGCGGGTGCCGCCCGCGGAGACGAGCACGCGCAGGCCGCGCAGCGGGGAGTCCGTGTGGAGCAGCGAGCGAACCGTGGCGAAGATCTCCTCGGGCTCGGACATCCGGCCGACGCCCCACTCGCCCTCGGCCATCTCGCCCTCGTCGGGCCCGATCAGCTCGACGCCGCGCTCGCGCAGGAGCGCCGCGTTGGCCTGCGTCGCCGGGTGCGACCACATGCGCGGGTTCATCGCGGGCGCGACGAGAACCGGGCCGCGGTGGGCGAGCACCGCCTCGGTGAGCACGTTGTCGGCGATCCCGCGCGCGAGCTTCGCCATGGTGTTCGCGGTCAGCGGCGCGATCACGAGCAGATCGGCGCGCACGAGGTGCGGGTACGGCTCCTCGCCGGCCGGACGGCGGGCGAGTGCGCGAAACGTCTCGGCTGTCACGAACCGCTCGGCGCCGGGCGTGGTCACCGGGATCACGTCGTACCCCGCCTTCACGAGCAGCCGGCAGAGCTCACACGTCTTGTAGGCGGCGATGCCACCGGTCACTCCGAGAAGGATGCGGGCCAAGCGAGACCCCTTTCGCGCGACGCGTCTACTTCTTGTATTCGTACTTGAGCTTGCCCTCGGCGATCTCCTCGAGGGACATGGTCAAGTAGTTCTTCGAGCGCGACTCGACCAGCGGCGGCGGCGCATCCTCGAACCCGATGCCCTCGCCGAGCTGATGGTGGTAGTTGTTGATCTGCCGTGCGCGCTTCGCAGCGATGATGACCAGCGCATAGCGCGAGTCGACGTTTGCGAGCAGTTCATCGATGCGGGGATGGATCACGGTCGTTCGATGGTAGCAGTAGCTGCTCGACGAGCTCGGTCAGCTCGTCGGACGCACGCTCCACCTCGTCGTTCTCGACCACGTAATCGAACTCGGACGCCTGGGCGAGCTGCTTGTGCGCGAGCTCGACGCGCTCGCCGATCTCACCCGTGGATTCCGTCGCCCGCTCGGTCAGCCGCCGCTTGAGCTCGGAGGGCGGCGCACTGATGAAGATCGTGACCGCGCCCGGTACCTCGCGCCTCACGCGGAGCGCGCCGTCGGTCTCGAGCTCGAGCAGGCAGGTGTTCCCGTGCGCCGCGATCCGGTCGACCTCGGAGCGGAGCGTCCCGTAGCGGCGGCCCGACACGTAGGTGACGTACTCGAGGAACTCGCCCGCAGCTACTCGCGCCTCGAACTCCTCGGGTGTCAGGAACCAGTACTCGCGTCCGTTCTGCTCGCCTTCCCGCTGACCGCGCGTGGTCGCGGAGATCGCCACCTCGAGACCGGTGACGCGCTGCAGCAGCTCCTTGATCAGCGTGCCCTTGCCGGCTCCCGAGGGGCCGGTCACGACGACGACGCGGGCCGGGCTAGCGGTTGAAGAGTGCAATCAGCTCCGCGCGCTGGCGCTCCGACAGTCCTCCGACCGTCTTCGACTGGCTGATCCGGCACTGGTTGAGGAAGCGGCCGGCCTTGACGCGACCGAGCTTCGGCACCGCCATCAGCATGTCGAACACCTTCGCGGTCTCGACGTACTCGGGTGGCCTGGTGAGGATGACCTCGATCCGGACGGTGCCGTCCTTGAGGTCCTTCTTCAGCTGCGCCCTCCGCACCCGGATGTCGTTGGCCCGTTTGAGCGCTTCCATACGCTGGTCGAGCGAGCGTACCGGCGCCTGGGCTTGAGTCTTCGCGGGCGACATGAGCGCCCGAGTCTACCACCTTGTGACGCGCCGTCAATCGGTGAGTTTTACCTCGAAATGCGGGGTTTTTCACCGGTTAGACTCTCGACGCTTGGTCGAGGGTCGAGGAGTTCCGCTCGGATCCGGCCGGGTGCGAACGGGTCGCGGAAGAGCACGGTGCCGAGGGCGATGTGGGTCGCTCCGACCTCGAGCAGATCGCGCGCGTCGGCGCCCGTCATCACGCCGCCCATGCCGACGATCGGCAGCTCGACGGCGCGCGCGCAGGCATAGACGGCGGCCAGCGCAATCGGCTTCAGGGGCGGGCCGGAGTAGCCGCCGACCGCAGTGCCGAGCACCGGCGCGCGTGTGTGCGGGTCGAGCGCGAGGCCGCGGATCGTGTTCACGAGCGAGAGCCCGTCGGCCCCCGCGTCAGCGACCGCGCGGGCTACGTCGGGCACCTGCGGCAGGGCCGGCGAGAGCTTCGCCCACAGCGGCTTCGTGGTCGCGGCGCGACAGGCGGCGACGATCTCGGCGGCGCTTTCGGCGGCCTCCTCGACGTTCGGGCAGGAGAGGTTCAGCTCGAGCGCCTCGACCTCGGGCCGCTCGTCGAGGAGCGCGCAACTGGCCGCGTACTGCGCCGCGTCGAAGCCGCCGACGGAGACCCAGAGCGGGACTCCGAGCTCGGCGAGGCGTGGCAGGTTCTCGGCGAGGAAGCGGTCGATGCCGGGATTCGCGAGCCCGATCGAGTTGAGCATCCCGTGCTCGGTCTCGGCGATCCGGGTCGGCGGATTGCCCTCGCGCGGGAGCGGCGTCACCGTCTTCGTGACGAAGACGTCGAGGGCGAGCGCGACTTCGGGCGCCGTCAGCGCGTCGAGACAGCCGGAGGCGTTGAGCAGCCTCACGCGGCCTCCAACACCGGACCGGAGATGCAGAGCCGCTGCAACACGCCTTCGATCTCGACCACGCAGCCGTAGCAGCCGCCGTGCCCGCAGGCCATCGGCGCCTCCCACGCGAGTTGCGCGTGTGGGGCGAGCGCGCGGACGGCTTCGAGCATCGGCTCGGGCCCGCACGCGAGGACGTCCGCCTCGGGGTCGACGAGGTCGGTCACGTAGGTCGGCTCGAGCACGACCTCGGCGTTCGGGACGAGCGCCGCGGCCTCGGCGTGGTGCGCCGTGCGGAAGCCGAGCACCGCCGGCGGCGAGCCGAGCGCCTCGGAGAGGTACGGCAGCGGCGCGACCCCGATCCCGCCGCCGACGAGCTGCGGACGGTCGACGTCGAGCCGGAAGCCGTTGCCGAGCGGGCCGAAGATGTGGATCCGCTCGCCGGGCTCGAGCTCGCACAGCGCGCGCGTCCCGGGCCCGATCGGGTCGATCAGGAACGCGAGCTCGCCCACCGGCGCGAGGCACAGCGACATCGGCCGCGGTAGCAGCCGCCCCGGCGCCTCGAGCATGAAGAACTGGCCGGGCGCGCCGGGCTCGATCCCGCCGCGGTCGAGCCGGAGGAGCGTGTACGGCCCGACCGACTCGCACCCCACGACGCTACGCGCTTCGCGTCTCCGCATCGATCCGCTCCTGAAGGCTGAGCGCGATCTCGGTGCGCGCGCCCGCGATCGCGTGGACAACGGCAGCGGCGCCGGAGAGCGTGGTGATGCACGGCACGCGCGCGGCGAGCGCAGCCTCGCGGATCAGGTACCCGTCTGCGCGCGCGCCCGAGCCCTGAGGCGTGTTGATCACGAGGTCGCAGCGGCCGCGGCGGATCAGGTCGACGACGGTCGGGCCCTCGGGCGACTCGCCGACCTTGCTCACCTGCTCTACCTCGAGCCCGGCGGCGGCGAGCGTCTGCGCGGTGCCGGTCGTCGCGAGGAGCGTGAAGCCGAGCCCGGCGAGCGCAGCGGCCGTCGGGACGAGCGAGGCCTTGTCGGCGTCGCGCACCGAGAGGAACGCGATCCCGCTCGTCGGCAGCGGCCGGCCCGCAGCGCGCTCAGCCTTGGCGAAGGCGGTCGGCAGGTCGGCGGCGCTCGCCATCACCTCGCCGGTCGAGCGCATCTCCGGGCCGAGCACCGGATCGGAGCCCGGGAAGCGGGCGAACGGCAGCACCGCGGCCTTGACGCTGACCTGCGCCGGCTCACGCTCGCGCGGGAGCCCGAGCGCGGGCAGCTTCTCACCCGCGGCGAGCCGGCAGGCGGCCTCGACGAGATTCACGCCGGTCGCCTTCGAGGCGAACGGAACGGTGCGCGACGCGCGCGGGTTGACCTCGAGCACGTAGAGCTCGCCGTCGGCGACCGCGAACTGGATGTTGAGCAGGCCGACGACGCCGAGCTCCGCGGCGAGGCGGCGCGCGGTCGCGTGGATCTCGGCCGCGGTCGCAGCGGTCAGCGACGGGGCCGGCAGCACGCAGGCCGAGTCGCCGGAGTGGACGCCGGCCTCCTCGACATGCTGCATCACCGCGGCGATGTAGGTGTCGGTTCCGTCGGAGAGCGCGTCGACGTCGATCTCGATCGCGTTCTCCAAAAAGCGGTCGACGAGCACGCGCCCGTAGACCTGTCGCTCGAGAGCCTCGCGCACGTCCTCGGGGCCGTAACAGACGCGCATCGCGCGGCCGCCGAGCACGTAGGACGGACGGATCAGCACCGGGTAGCCGATCCGCTCGGCGACCTCGATCGCCGCGTCGGCCTCCTCGACGATCCCCCACTCCGGGCAGCGGACGCCGATCCGCTCGAGCAGCGCGCCGAAGCGCTCGCGGTCCTCGGCGAGGTCGATCGCATCGAACGGCGTACCCATGATCCGGTACCCGGCCTCCTCGAGCGCGCGCGCGAGCTTGAGCGGCGTCTGCCCGCCGAACTGGATCACGACGCCGACGGGCTGCTCCCGCTCGCAGATCGCGAGCACCTCCTCGATCCCGAGCGGCTCGAAGTACAGCCGGTCGGAGGTGTCGTAGTCGGTCGAGACGGTCTCCGGGTTGCAGTTCACCATCACGGCCTCGTAGCCGAGCGCGCGGAAGCTCTGCGCCGCGTGGACACAGCAGTAGTCGAACTCGATCCCCTGGCCGATGCGGTTCGGGCCGGAGCCGAGGATCACGACCGAGCCGCCCGGCGGCAGCGCCTCGTCGGCCTCGCCCCAGGTCGAGTAGAAGTAGTTGGAGGCAGCCTCGACCTCGCCGCCGCACGAGTCGACGCGGCGGAACACGGGGCGCACGTCGAGCGCGAGCCGGTGCTCGCGCGCCTCGCTCTCGGTCACGTCGCAGCCCTCGGCGACGTCGGCGTCGGAGAGCCCGAGCCGCTTCAGCTTCAGCCAGTCGCCGGCGTCGAGCTCGTCGAGCGACGAGAGCCGGTAGAGCGCGTCCTGGATCGAGAAGATCTCCTCCTGGAACCACTGGTGGACGCCCGAGGGAACGTCGGCGAGCGTGTGCCACGGCGTCTTCGCGCCGCGGTCGAGCTCGCGCGAGCGCATCGCCTTGAGGAACGCCTCGGTGAACGTGCGGCCGATCCCCATCGCCTCGCCGACGGACTTCATCTGCGTGCCGAGCCGCTGATCGGCGCCCGGGAACTTCTCGAAGGCGAAGCGCGGGAACTTGACGACGACGTAGTCGAGGGTCGGCTCGAAGCTCGCGGGCGTCGTGCCGGTGAGGTCGTTCGGGATCTCGTCGAGCGTGTAGCCGACGGCGAGCTTCGCGGCGACCTTGGCGATCGGATAGCCGGTCGCCTTGGACGCGAGCGCGGAGGAGCGGGAGACGCGCGGGTTCATCTCGATCACCCGCAGCTCGCCGGTCGAGCGGTCGCGCGCGAACTGGATGTTCGAGCCGCCCGTGTCGACGCCGACCGCGCGGATGATCGCGACCGAGGCGTCGCGCAGCTCCTGATAGGCCTCGTCGGACAGGGTCATCTGCGGCGCGACGGTGACCGAGTCGCCGGTGTGGACGCCCATCGGGTCGAGGTTCTCGATCGAGCAGATGATCACCACGTTGTCGTTCTTGTCGCGGACGACCTCGAGCTCGAACTCGTCCCAGCCGCGCACCGACTCCTCGACGAGCACCTGGCCGATCGGGCTCGCGTCGAGGCCCTTCTCGACCTGGTCGCGCAGCTCGGCGCCGGTCGAGACGAAGCCGCCGCCGTGGCCGCCGAGCGTGAAGGCGGGCCGGACGACCGCGGGCAGGCTCACTCCGGCGATGTCGTCGGGGCTCGTGACGATCCACGAGCGCGGCACCGCGAGGCCCACGGAGTGGACGGCCTCGCGGAAGAGCAGGCGGTCCTCCGCGCGGCGGATCGCATCGAGCCGGGCGCCGATCAACTCGATCCCGAGCCGCTCGAGCACGCCGGCCTCCGAGAGCTCGACGGCGAGGTTGAGCGCGGTCTGGCCGCCCATCGTCGGCAGCAGCGCGTCGGGCCGCTCGCGCTCCAGCACGTCGGTGACGCCGGCGAGGTCGAGCGGCTCGAGGTAGGTGCGGTCGGCGAAGCCCGGGTCGGTCATGATCGTCGCCGGATTCGAGTTGATCACGATCGTGCGAAAGCCGTCCTCGCGCAGGACCTTGAGCGCCTGGCAGCCGGAGTAGTCGAACTCGCAGGCCTGCCCGATCACGATCGGCCCCGAGCCGATCAGGCAGATCGATTCGATGTCGGTCCTACGCGGCAAGCTGCTCGACCCACTTCTCGATGATCGGCCAGGCGTCGTGCGGGCCCGGGCCGGCCTCGGGATGGAACTGCACCGAGTACGCGCGGAGGTCGGGGAAGTCGAGGCCCTCGACGGTGCCGTCGTAGAGCGAGACGTGCGTCGCCTCCTTGGCGTCGCTCGGGGCGACCGCGAAGCCGTGGTTCTGCACGGTGACGAGGACGCGGCCGCTCTTCCGCTCGACGACCGGATGGTTGGCGCCGCGGTGGCCGAACGGGAGCTTGTAGGTCTCGTGCCCCGTCGCGAGCCCGAGCAGCTGGTGGCCGAGGCAGATCCCGAGGATCGGGACGCGGCCGACGAGATCGCGCAGGATCGCGACCTCCGCCTCGAGCGGCTCGGGGTCGCCGGGGCCGTTCGAGAGCATCACACCGTCGAACTTCGCGAGCGAGTCGGCGTCGGCGTCGTGCGGCATCATCGTCACGCCCGCGCCCGCGCCGGCGAGACGCCGCATGATTGAGCGCTTCGCGCCGTAGTCGACGACCGCGATGTTGACCCGGCCGCCGTCGGCGTAGACGTACGGCTCCTTCGTCGAGACGTCGGCGACGAGCGCGCGGCCTTCCATCGACGGCTGCGCGCGCACCGCGGCGATCGCCTCGTCGACGGTGCTCTCGCCCGCGACCGCGACGGCGCGCATCGAGCCGCGGTCGCGCAGGTGCAGGACGAGCGAGCGCGTGTCGACGCCGGTGAGCCCGATGATCCCGCGCTCGTGCAGCCAGTCCGTCCACGCTGGGCCACGCGCCTCGCGCATCACGACCGCCTTCGCGTAGGGCCGCTCCGACTCCGAGCGGCCGGTCGCGACGCCGTAGTTGCCGATCATCGAGGCGGTGAAGCAGACGAGCTGCTCGGCGAAGCTCGGGTCGGTGACGACCTCCTGGTAGCCGCTCATCGCGGTCGTGAAGACCGCCTCGCCGAATGCGTGGCCCTCCGCGGCGACCGAATCGCCGTGGAACACCGTGCCGTCCTCGAGCGCGAGAAAGCCGGGCCTCACGCGGCGAACGCCACCCTTCCGGCCGCGACGGTGAGCCGCACCGAGCCGCGCAACGTCTCGCCGAGCAGCCATGAGTTGGCCGAGCGCGAGCGGAAGCCGTTCTCCGTCACGCGCCAGCTCCCGTCGAGGTCGAGCAGGACGAGGTTCGCCGGAGCGCCGGTGGCGATCCTGGGCGCGTCGAGCCCGTAGGCGCGGGCCGGACCGGCCGACATGCGCTCGACGAGCGTCTCGAGCGGAAGCACGCCGGGCAGCACGAGATGGGTGTAGAGCGAGGCGAAGGCTGTCTCGAGACCGGTGACGCCGAAGGGCGCCTCCTCGAAGGGTGCGTCCTTCTCGTGGCGGGCGTGCGGCGCATGGTCTGAAGCTACCGCGCAGATGTCACCGTTCCGTAAGGCCTCGATCAGCGCCTGGCGGTCGGGCTCGGCGCGCAGCGGCGGGTTCATCTTGAGGTTCGAATCGAGCGAGCGGACAGCCTCGTCGGTGAGCACCAGATGGTGCGGCGTGACCTCGCCCGTCGCCTGCACGCCGGCCGCGCGCGCCCGCGAGAGCGCCTCGACCGACTCGCGCGCCGAGAGGTGCAGCAGGTGCAGCGGCTGGCCCTCGTAGGCGGCGAGTGCGAGGTCGCGCTCGACCATGAGGCTCTCGCCGACCGACGGGTAGCCGCCAAAGCCGAGCTCGGCCGAGACGGTGCCTTCGTGGACGTGGCCGCCGTGCGACAGGCTCGGCTCCTCCTCGTGCAGCGCGAGCCGCAGGCCTGTCGTCGAGGCGTACTGGAGCGCGCGGCGCATCAACCCGGCCGAGACGACCGGGCGGCCGTCGTCGGAGAAGCCGGCCGCGCCGGCGTCGGCGAGCTCGCCCATGTCGGTGAGCTCCTGGCCGAGCTGGCCCTTCGAGATCGCAGCGAGGAAGCCGACCGGAACCTCGGCCTCGAGCCGCGCCGACTCGATCAGGCCTTCGAGCACGGCGGCCGAGTCGACCACCGGATCCGTGTTCGGCATCGCGAGGATCGCGCAGAAGCCTCCCGCCGCCGCGGCCGCAGTGCCCGACGCGATCGTCTCCTCGTCCTCGCGCCCGGGCGTGCGCAGGTGGACGTGCGGGTCGACGAACGCGGGCGCGAGCACGAGCCCGGCGCCGTCGACCGCGCGATGGCCGTTGACGTCGAGCCCGACGCCGAGCTGCGAGATCACGCCGCCGTCGACGCGGACGTCCATGACCGAGTCGACGCCCTCGGCCGGGTCGAGCACGCGCGCGCCGCGGATCACGAGATCCTCGCCGGGCCCGGTCTTGCCGAAGAGGACGGTCACGCGACCGCCTCCTCGAGCACGCGCACCGGCGCGGGGCCTTGCGTGACGAGGTCGTAGAGGACGGCCATGCGCGTCACGAGCCCGGCGCGCACCTGGTCCTGGATCAGCGTGTCGACGCTGTCGGCGACGTCGGCCGAGAGCTCGACGCCGCGGTTGATCGGGCCCGGATGCATCACCTTCTGGCCCGGCCGCAGACGCGCGGCGCTCACGCCCCAGCGCGCCGCGTACTCGCGCAGGCTCGGCACGTAGTTCGCGCCCGCCTCCATCCGCTCGCGCTGCATGCGCAGCACGTAGACGACGTCGGCGTCGGCGATCGCTCCGATGTCGGTGGTCGCCTCGCAGCCCATCGCCTCGATCCCGCGCGGCAGCAGCGCCGGCGGCCCGACGACCGTGACGCGTGCACCCATCAGGAGCAGCGCCTGGATGTCGGAGCGCGCGACCCGCGAGTGGAGCACGTCGCCGACGATCGCCACGTGCAGCCCCTCGATGCGGCCGAGCTCGGTCTTGATCGTGTAGAGGTCGAGCAGCGCCTGGGTCGGATGCTGGTGCTTGCCGTCGCCCGCGTTCACGACGCAGGCCTGCGTGGTGCGTGCGACGAGCTGCGGCGCGCCGATCTGCGGATGGCGGATCACGATCACGTCCGGGTCGTAGGCGTCGAGCGTGATCGCGGTGTCCTTGAGCGACTCGCCCTTGTCCACCGACGAGCCCTCGGCCCTGATCATCATCGTGTCGGCGGAGAGGCGCTTCGCGGCGAGCTCGAAGCTCGACGAGGTGCGCGTCGAGGACTCGTAGAACAGCGTGATCACCGTGCGCCCGCGCAGCGTCGGCAGCTTCTTCACCTCGCGCTCGAGCGAGCGCTCGAAGGTGGTCGCGGTCGCGAGCAGCCGCTCGACGTCGTCGCGCGTGAGGTCGGCGACCGAGAGCAGGTGCCGCCGAGGTGGGCGCGCCGGCGGGCGCAGGTCGTCGGAGACGACGTGGATCTCAGGCATCGGTGACCTCCTCCGGAATCAGCAGGACCTGGTCGATCTCGTCGATCTCGACGAGCTGCACCTGGATGCGTTCGCCCTGCGAGGTCGGCAGGTTCTTGCCCACGTAGTCGGGACGGATCGGCAGCTCGCGGTGGCCACGATCGGCCAAGACGGCGAGCTGGACGCGGGCGGGCCGGCCGTACTCGAACAGCGCGTCGATCGCGGCACGGATCGTGCGGCCGGTGTAGAGAACGTCGTCGACGAGGATGCACGTCGTCCCCTCGGGCGGAAAGTCGAGCTCGGTCGCGCGGACGACCGGCTGCGCGTGGAGCGGCGCCTCGCCGCCGCGCACCGAGACGTCGTCGCGATGGAAGGTGATGTCGACGGCGCCGAACGGCACCGAGACGCCGGTGCGCTCCTCGATCAGCCGTCGCAGGCGCTGGGCGATCGGGACGCCGCGCGTGTGGATGCCGACGAGCGCGATGTCGTCGACGTCGGGATTGCGCTCGATGATCTCGTGCGCGATGCGGGAGAGCGTGCGCTCGATCGCTTCGTGGTCGAGCAGCAGCTTCGCGGCCGAAAGCCGGGCAGACGTATTCATCGAGCTCCTTTCCGGCCTCGCTGGACCGGGTTAAAGGACACCGTGCAGGAGGCAGAGTAGCGCGTCGCGCGGACAGATAGCCTGCGAGCCGTGGATGCGACGCTGATCGACCGCCTGGCGAAACTCACCGTCGAGACCGGCGCGAACGTCCAGTCGGGCCAGGTCGTCACGGTCATGGCCGCGCTCGAGGGCGCGCCGCTCGTCCGCGCGATCGCCGAGCACTCCTACCGCCGCGGTGCCCGCTTCGTCGATCCCGTCTACTTCGACACCGAGGTGAAGCGGATCCGGATCGAGCACGCGCACGAGGACACGCTCGAGTTCGTCCCCTCCTGGTGGACCGAGCGCCATCTCGCCTACGGCGAGCAGCACTGCGCGCGGATCATGCTCCACCCCACCGTGCAGCCGGGCGGGCTGGCCGGGCTCGACCCGTCGCGTGCGGGCAAGGACCTGATGCCCGCGCTCAACGTGAACTTCACCGTGATCAACGCGCGGACGACGAACTGGACCGTCGTCCCCTATGTGACGCCTGCCTGGGCCGCCGCCGCGCACCCCGACCTCGAGCCCGACGCGGCGCTCGCACAGCTCTGGGACGAGATCGCCCACGTGTGCAGGCTCGACGAGCCCGACCCCTCGGAAGCCTGGCGCGAGCGCTTCGCCGCGCTCGCCGGCGCCGCGGGGCGACTGACCGAGCGGCGCTTCGACGCGCTCCACTTCGAGGGGCCCGGCACGGATCTCACCGTCGGCCTCCTCCCTACCTCGACCTTCAAGGGTGGCTCGGAGACGACCGTCGACGGGATCGTGTTCGGGCCGAACCTGCCCACCGAGGAGGTCGCCTCGACGCCCGACCCGCTGCGCGTCGAGGGCGTGGTTCGCGCGACCAAGCCGCTCGAGGTTGCGGGCACCACGGTGCGCGGGCTCCGCGTCCGGTTCGAGGGCGGCCGCGCGGTCGAGATCGACGCCGACGAGAACGTCGAGGTGCTGCGCGAGCGCTGCGCCCGCGACGAGGGCGCCTCCCGGCTCGGCGAGGTCGCGCTGGTCGACCGTGAGGGCCGCATCGGCAAGATCGGCACCGTGTTCTGCTCGACGCTCCTCGACGAGAACGCCGCGAGCCACATCGCGTTCGGGAACGCCTACGCGAGCATGGTCGGCGCCGAGGACGTCCCGCGGATCAACGAGAGCGCCGTCCACATCGACTTCATGATCGGCGCCGACGACGTCGCCGTGACCGGTCTCACCGCCTCGGGCGAGCGCGTTCCCGTGCTCCGCGGCGGCGACTGGCAGATCTGATTTACAAAATACTCTTACCGCGCTCTTAGCTCGCCCTGCGATCCTTCCGCGGTGCTGAGCCGTCGCAAGCGTTCGAGCCGCGAGCTGGGTGACGCGCTCCGCGAGCGTGGCCTCGTGCTCGCCGTGTCGGGGCTCGGCGACGAGGACTCGGGCGGCGGCCTGTTCGTCTTCGACGGCGAGCTGGAGCGGATCGACTGGCTCTCGACGACCGGCCTCCACACCACCGGCGACGTCTTCCTGCGCCTGCTCTGGGGACCGGATCTTCTCGTCTACGACCGGCGGGGCGTCGCTCGCTATCTCCGGCTCGACGAGCTGTCCGACCCGCACGACGTGACGGTCGACGGCGACCGCATCGTCGTCGTCTCGACCGGCCGGAACGAGATCCTGCGCTACACGCCGAGCGGCGAGCTCGCGGAGCGCTGGAGCCCCGGCGGCGAGGGCGACGCGTGGCACCTGAACAACCTCCACACCACGGGCGGCAGGCTCGTCTGCTCGGCGTTCGGGCGCTTCGACGGCGACCGCGCGTGGGCCGAGCCGGGCGCGCGAGACGGCGCGGGAGTCGTCTTCGACGTCGCCTCGGGCGAGACCGTCCTCACCGGCCTCACCGCTCCGCACAATCCGCGCCGGCTCGCCGACGGCTGGCTCGTGTGCAACTCGGGCACCGGCGAGGTGCTCGAGCTCGCCGACGACGGGAGCCCGCGACGCGGCGTCGAGCTCGGCGGCTGGACACGTGGGCTCACCGATCTCGACGGGCTGCTCGCCGTCGGCGTGAGCGCGCGACGCAAGGCGAACACACCGGGTGAGACTGCGTCGCTCGCCGTGCTCGACCGGGCCTCGCTGGAGGAGCTCGAGCGCATCCCGTTTCCGTGCCGTGAGATCTACGACGTCGCGCTCGTGCCGGCGAGCTTCGTCGACGGCTTTCGGCGCGGACTGCGGACGAACGGGCGTGTCGAGGGCGAGCTCGTCCAGGCCTCGATGTTCGAGGCGGTCGGAGTCGAGCCGCTGCGGCTGTGGGCGACCGGCGAGCCGCTGCCGCCCGAGGCGATGCGCAGCCGGATCACCGTCGAGGTGCCCGGCTCACTGCGCGCCGGCGCCCGCGAACTCCTCGCCTGCACGGTCCAGAACGACGGCGGCGCGATCCTCACCTCGGCGCCGCCGAACCCGGTCTCGCTGTCCTACCGCTGGTACGACGGCCGCGACGCGGTCTCCGAGGGCGACCGCGTGCCGTTGCCGCATGCCCTGCCGCCGGGCGCGCCCGTTGCGATCGACCTGGCGCTCGCGGTGCCGCTCGAATCGGGCAAGTACCGGCTCTCGATCTCGCTCGTCCAGGAGCACGTCGCGTGGTTCGACGAGGTCGACCCGCGAAACGGCTTGAGCGGCGCAGTCGACGTCAGCTAGGCAGCGACGGCCACGAGCCACTCGATCCCATAGGCGACGCGCTCGGGCAGATCGCGCTCGGCCCGCTCGGTGCCCGCGGCGATCTCGTCCTCGTCGAGCAGGTCGAACGTGGAGATGTGGCGGCCGTGGATCTTCGCCAGCGCCTCCTCGCGCGAGAGCTCGGCGGCCTGGCTGAGCCGGACGAGGCGCGGCTCGTCGAAGCCGGCGGCGCGCAGCTCGCGCTCGAGCGTCTCGGCGTCGGGGAAGCGCGCCAGGTCGATCCGCTCGATCGACGGGAAGTACTCGTTCAGCCAGAACCCCGGGAAGTGCGTCGGGTCGAACGTCGCGAGGACCGCGCGCCCCGAGACGACGCGGCGCAGCTCCGCGAACGCGGCCGGCCGGTCCCAGAGGTGCAGCGAGAGCTGGGTCACCGAGCGCTCGAACCAGTCGTCCTTGAACGGCAGCTCCTCGGCGACGCCCTGCTTGAGGCCGACGCCCGCGGGCACGCGTCCGCGCGCGACGTCGAGCATCTCGGCCGAGCGGTCGACACCCCAGACCTTGCAACTCTCACGCTCGGCGAGCGCGGCTGCGAGCCGTCCGGTGCCGCAGCCGACGTCGAGCACCCTGCGTCCGCGCAGGTCACCCTCGGCGACGAGCACCGAGTAGAGCTCCCACCAGTTCTCGTTGGCGGGGCGAAGCTCGTCGTAGACGGCGGCGAGACGTCCGAAGTCAGGGCTGTTCGTCAATCAGCTCGTCCGGCTCGGTCAACGCCTCGATCGCGTCGAGCGCCGCGTCGAACGAGTCCTCCGGGACGAGCACCGCGTACGCGTCGTCCTCCTCTGCGGCCGCCAGCTCCGAGTCGATCCCGGCCGAGCTCAGGATCGTCCGCAGCTCCTCCGCCTCGGTGATGTCGCCTGCGACCGCGAGCTGAACCATGCTCGTCATTCCGCACTCGATGATACGGCTTCCGGAGGGCGATGGAGCGCGCCGCCCTTGACGAGCTGCGGCGTCCCGCGCTCCCGGAACGCGACCTCGACGAGGTCGAAGTCGCGCGGGACGATCGTGTCCGCGAAGACGGCGCGCGCCTCGGCGGCGACCTCCGACGGCGCGTAGCGGGTCGAGAGGTGCGTGAGCGCGAGCAGGCCGACCTCGGCGCGGCGCGCGATCTCCGCGGCGTCCGCGGCGGTCGAGTGCAGCGTCTCTCGCGCGCGCTCGCGCTCGTCCGCACAGAACGTGGCCTCGTGGACGAGGAGATCCGCGCCGACCGCAGCCTCGAGCACGGCGTGACACGGCGCGGTGTCGCCCGAGAAGACGAGCTTGCGCCCGGGCCGCGCGGGCCCGAGCACGTCGGCGGGCGACACGACGCGCCCATCGGCGAGCGTCACCGGCTCGCCGCGCTGGAGCGCGCCACGCTCGGGCCCGCCCGGGACGCCGAGCGCATCTGCGCCCTCGACGTCGAACCGGCCCGGCCGCTCCGCTTCGACCAGCGCGTAGCCGAACGCGGCGCTTCCGTGCTCGACCGCGAACGCGTCGATCCGGTACCCGTCGCGCTCGAGCGAGTCACCGGCGCGCAGCTCCTCGAGCTCGACGGGATACGTGAGCCGGCCGAAGATCCGCCGCAGGCTTGCGAACAGCTCCTCGAGGCCGGGCGGCCCATAGACGGTGAGCGAGGTCTCGCGCCCGCGCAGCGCGAACGTCTTCAGCATCCCCGGCAGGCCGAGGAAATGGTCGGCGTGGTAATGCGTCAGGAAGATCTCGCGGAGCTCGACGAGGCCGACGTCGGAGCGCAGGAGCTGGCGTTGCGTGCCCTCCGCACAGTCGAACAGGAGGCGCTCGCCGCCCCGGCGCACGAGCGTCGCGGCGGGTGCCCGCTGCGCGGTCGGCATCGAGCCGGAGGTGCCGAGGAAGACGACGTCGAGATCCATGCCGCGATTCTACGAGCGCGCATGTAAAGCCGAGGCGCCCGGGAGCCGATAGAGGTTCCGTGTTGCGGCCTGCGGATGAGCGGGGCGCCGTGAGGCGCTCGGTCACGCTGATGCACGCTTTCCTCGCGGCGAGCGCCGTGATCCTGCTCGCGGGCGCCCTCCTGCTCGGCTGGTTCCTGACCTCGACGCTGAAGACGCAGGCGGTGCGCGACGCGCGGACGAGCCTCACGCAGTACGTCGACGGCGTCCTCCGCCCGCGGCTCGTGATGCAGGACCACCTGCGCATCGAGCCACAGCTCTCGGCCACGATCCTCGCCGAGCTGCGCCGCCGCTCCGACCTGATCTCCGTCAAGGTGTGGCGCTCGGACGGAACGCTCGCCTGGACGAACCGCGATCCGGCTCGCATCGGCAGGCGCTTCGCGCTGGACGACGAGCTCGGTGACGCGATCCACGAGAACCGCTCGGTCGCGTCGCTCGGGAAGCTCTCCGACACGGGCGAGCACGCGGTCGAGGCGCTCGTGTCGAAGGGCGACGACGTGCTCGAGGTCTACGCGCCCCTCGAGAGCAACGACGGGAGCCACGCGATCGGCGCCTACGAGCTGTACGCGAACCCGGCCCAGCTCGAGAGCTTCATCGCCTCGCGCAAGCACATGATCTGGGGCGTCCTGGCCGTCGTCTTCTTCACGCTCTGGCTCGCGCTCGGCCTGCTCGTCCGCGGCGCCTCGCGCATGCTCCAGGCCCGCTCGCAGGAGCTGCTCCAGTCGAACCGGCTGCTCGCGCGCAGCGCCTTCGAGACGATCGAGAGCCTCAACGCGACGGTGGACGCGAAGGACCCGTACACCGCCGGCCACTCGATGCGGGTACAGCGGATCGCACTCTCGATCGGCGAGCAGCTCGGGCTCGCGGCCGATCGCCTCGAGGCGCTTCGCTACGCAGGCCTCTTCCACGACATCGGCAAGATCGCCGTGCCCGACTCGATCCTCGCGAAGCCCGGCGCGCTCGACGACGACGAGTGGGAGCAGATCAAGCGCCATCCGGCGAACGGCGCGGAGATCGTCGGCCGGCTCGGCTGGCTGCAGGAGACGGTGCCGTTGATCCGCCACCACCACGAGCGCTGGGACGGAAACGGATACCCGGACCGGCTCGGCGGCGTAGCGATCCCGGTCGAGGCAGCCGTCGTCGGCCTCGCCGACGCGTGGGACGCGATGACCACCGACCGGCCATACCGCAGCGCACTCTCGGACGACGAAGCCGTCGCGGAGATCCGCCGCGGCCGCGGCACGCAGTTCTCGCCGGCGGTCGTCGACGCGTTCTTCGACGCGCTCGCAGCGCGACCGCAGGACTTCTCGGTCGTCGCGCCCCGGGGCTCGGCTCTCGTCGCGAGCTGAGGCGTTGTAGGCTCGCCCCGATGGGCGAGTCGATGCAGGCTGGGCGCCTGGCGGCGCGCGCGATCAAGGCGAACGGCGTCGACACGATCTTCACGCTGTCCGGCGGTCACGTGATGCCGATCTACGAGGGCTGCCGCGTCGAGGGCGTGCGCGTGCTCGACGTCCGCCACGAGCAGGCCGCCGCCCACGCGGCCGAGGCCTGGGGCCGCGTGAACCGCGCCTGCGGCGTCGCACTCGTCACGTCCGGCCCCGGCGTGACGGGCGTCGTCACCGCCGTCGCGAACTGCAGGGTCGCCCAGACGCCGCTCGTCATCCTCGGCGGCGCGAGGCCGCTCGTGCAGGCGGAGCAGGGCGCGCTCCAGGAGCTCGACCAGCTCTCGATCTTCAAGCCGATCACGAAGTGGGCCGCCGTCTGCACGCAGCCCGAGCGCGTACCCGACCTGATCTCGACCGCGTTCCGCCACGCGCTCGCCCAGCCGCGCGGGCCCGTCTACCTCGAGCTGCCGATGGACATCCTCTTCGCCGACGCCGACGAGGAGCAGCCCGCCGCGCCCTCACGCTCGGCTGCGCGCGCCTTCGGCGATCCGAAGGAGATGATGAAAGCAGCGGATCTGCTGACGAACGCTGAGCGGCCCGCGGTGATCGCAGGCAGCGGGATCTGGTGGGACGGCGCGTGGAAGCAGCTCGCCTCGTTCGCCGAGAACGGTCGGCTGCCGATCTACCTCAACGGCTCCGGCCGCGGTGCGCTGCCGCCGGATCACGAGCTGTTCTTCCAGCACTCGCGCAGCTCGGCGGTCGCAGGCGCGGACGTCGTCTGCGTGATCGGGACGCCGCTCGACTTCCGGCTCAAGTTCGGGCGCTTCGGTGCGGAGGCGAAGCTGATCCACATCCACTCCGACGCGACCGAGCTCGGCCACAACCGCGCGCCGGACGCGGGAATCGTGGGTGACTGCGCCGCGGTGCTCGGGATCCTGGCCGACGGCGTCAAGAACCGCCGTCGGAACGACACGTGGCTCGAGCGGCTCAGCGTCCTCGAGACGGCGTGGTGGGACGACAACCGCGCCGCGATTGAGTCCGACAGCGCGCCGCTCAACCACTACCGCCTCGGCAAGGTCCTCGACGACGTGCTCGACCCGGGCACCGTCGTGATCGGAGACGGCGGCGACGTCGTTGCAGCGGCCTCGCGCGTGCTGCGGATCCACCGCCCCGGACACTGGCTCGATCCCGGCCCGTTCGGCTGCCTCGGCGTCGGTCCGCCCTACGCGCTGGGCGTGAAGGCTGCGCGCCCGGATGCGCAGGTCGTCGTGATCGCCGGCGACGGCGCGTTCGGGCTCAACGGGTTCGAGTTCGAGACGCTGACGCGCCACAAATTGCCCGTGGTCTTCGTGATCGGCAACGACGCCGCCTGGGGCGAGATCCGCGTGCCGCAGCGCGGGATCTACGGCGAGGACGCCGAGGTGGCGACGCTGCTGGCGCCGTCGCGCTACGACAAGCTGACCGAGGCGTTCGGCGGTCACGGCGAGCACGTCGAGCGGCCGGAGGAGCTCGCCCCCGCGCTCGAGCGCGCACTGGCCTCGGGCGAGCCGGCGATCGTGAACGTGATGCTCGACCCGCTCGCGATGGCGGGTCACGCCTACCGCGGCATGTGACGGATGGTTGATGCCATATCTGGGTGCGTCTGGGGATGGTTCAGACCAAGCAGGGCGTTCGGATAGTCCGCAGGCCAGGCCGGTGGGCCTGGTCAAGGGCTAGCCGGACGCCCTGCGCCGTGTCTGGGCCACCAGCCAGACGCGGCCAGGTGTGGTGTCACCCATCCCTGCTTACGGCAGGAGGAGCTTCTCGCCCGGGACGATCGTCGCGTCGGGCAGGTGGTTCGCCTGCTCGAGCTTCCAGACGCCGTCGCGCGGATCGCCGCCGTAGCGCGACGATGCGATCGACCAGAGCGTGTCCGTCGGCTTCACGACGTAGTGCTCCGGCCTGCCGGCGCCGCTCGAGCCGCGTGCGAGTACCGCCCAGCCAATCGTGGCGATCACAACGATGATGAGGATCCGACCGAACATGTGTTCGCCATTGTAGGGCGAACACGCGTTCGTGTCAAGGCAGCTCTAGGAGTTCAGCGGAACCGTGACCGAGCTCGTCCGCGCGGGGTTGACCTCGGCCGAGAACTGGACGGACGCTTTCGAGCCGGAGCCGTAGCCGGCGGGCAGTTTCACGGAGACGAACATCGACGGCGCCTTGCCCGTGCTCTTCACCGTCTTCTTGCCCTTCTTGCTGATCGTGACCGTGAACGTGAAGCCCTGTTGCGCGGTCAGGCTCAGGTAGATCCCGCCGCCGCTGACCGTCCGCTGCGCCTTGGCACCGTCGACGGTCGTGGAGTGGTGCCACGAGGCGACCTTGCCCTTGCAGACGCCGCCGTCCTGCGCGATCGCGCCCGCGATCGCCTGTGCGGAGGGCCGCTCCTCGCCCGTGGCGCGCAGGACGCCGCTCTGGAAGCCGGTGCGGTCGGACTCGTCGATGATGTGGAAGAAGTGGAACGCCGTGAGCGTCGGCTCGCAGTTGCTTAGATGGACGAGCTGCGCGTAGTCCGAGGCCTGGGTGGCCTCGTCGATCGGCGGCACGTTCTCGGTGTTCGTGTAGCCGGGCCTGCTGGCCGTGTCGACCTGCCAGCCCGTCTCGTCGATCACCATCGTCAGGCTCGTGGCGACGCGGGCGCCGAAGGTGTCGTTGAAGGGCCCCGTCTCGGCGAACGTCGGCTGGCCGGTGTTGTTGAACGCGTCCCAGATCGCCTGCTTGACGCGGTCGGCGTTGACGCAGCCCGTCTGCGGCCACGGATAGCCCTTGGCGACCGAGTCGGTGTTCACATTCGGGTAGCAGTGCCAGGCCCACTCGTCGAACAGCGGCTTCGTCCGCCCGCTCGCGCGATAGGCCTTGCCGAGCGCTGCGATGAAGCGGACGGGCGAGATCGAGGCGTTGCTCGTGGCGTGCGGATCGTCGTTGCCGCGCGGCGAGAGCCCGACGCCGATCACGTCGATCGCCGGGTTGACCGCCTTCAAAGCGTCGTAGCAGCGCGCGAGCACGTCCTCCATCGCCACCGGGGCGACCGGGTTGCCGCTGCTGTCGAAGATCGGCTGCCAGAAGCGCGGCTGGTTCGGCTCGTTGCCGACGATGATCTTCGTCACCTGCGGGAACGCCTGGGCGACCTCGGCGGCGTAGGCGCAGAACGCCTGCGCGCCGCCCGCCATGCCGGTGACCATCGTGGGCTTGCGCGGGTAGACGGCGAACACGACCTGGATTCCGTGGGTGATCGCGACCGGGACCGAGCGGCGCAGGAACGCCTCGTCCTGGATCGTCGTCGGCGCGCTCGAGTCCCAGAACACGGCCATGCGGTTCGTCGTCGTGCCGAGGTGGTTCATCTCGTCGAAGAGCTTGGCGCCGCCGTCCGGCGCGTACTTCGTCGCGTCCTCGGCGAACCCGATCTTCGGGCCCGCAGCTGCGCCGCCCGCGAATGACAGGCAGACGAGCAGACAGAAGAGTGCGACGGCGGTTTTCAGCATAGGACGTGCCCCCTGGAAGAACGTTCAGCGGGGGACTTCTACCATCGGCAGAGGGCCGCCGCTGCTTAAGGACGTTTTACGAGCACCGCGTCGACGAGCTTCGCCGCCCCGAAGCGCACGGGGTCGTCGGCCGGAAGGCCGGTCTCCGCCTCGGCATCGGCGATCGCCTGAAGCGCCGCGGCCTCGTCGAGGTGACGCGTGTTGAGCGCGACGCACACCACCTTCGCCTGCCGCGCGGGCAGCGCGATCCGCTCGTGGAGGTCGACGAGCTCACTCAGAGAGGGGATCGGATGCGGCCCGCCGCCGGCGCCCTCGATCTCGGTCCGCCCCACCTCGTGGCAGAGCACGAAGAGGTGCGGCGCGCTGCCGTGGATCAGGCCGAGCGTGACGCCGGAGTAGACCGGATGGACGATCGAGCCCTGGCCCTCGACCCAGAGCAGCTCGGCGCCGCGCTCGGCGCCCTCGACCACGAGCTGCTCGGCCGCGCCGGCGATGAAGTCCGAGACGACCGCGTCGACGGCGATCCCCCAGCCGGCGATCGCGATCCCGGTCTGCCCGGTCGGCACGAACTCGGACTTGATCCCGCGCCTGCGCGTCTCGAGGTCGAGCTCGCACGAGACGGTCATCTTTCCGATCGCGCAGTCCGAGCCGACGGTCAGCACGATCGTGCCCGGAACGGCCATGTTCGCTCCGGTCGCGGTCGAGAGCCCTTCCGGCGGCGCGCGCAGGTCGCGCAGCTCGACGCCGTGCTCGGCCGCGGTCGCGACGAGCTCGTCATCGTCCGTGAGCCGAACGTGGAGGCCGTTTTCGAGGTCGAGGCCCGCGGCGGCGCAGCTGCGGAGCAGCGCGCGCCAGTCGGCGGGAAAGCGCCCGCCCTGGGTGACGACGCCGACGAGCGCGGTGTTCGGCTCGTAGGCCAGCGCCTCCTCGACGGTGGCGACGATCGGCAGGCCGCCCTCGGTCTCGCCCGCGCGGGTCGTGTCGAGGATCGCCACGACCGACTCGGGCCGGTAGCGCATCACCCCCCGCATGGTCTTGCCGTACAGCGGGTCGTGGGAGTAACCCTCAGCGAGGATCAAGTAGCGCTTGCTCAACGCCCAGTCCCGGTCGGTCGGAGGGAACCTGCACGCCGCCCGTAAAGTCGACGCCAGGCCACGGGTCGTGTGCGATCAGGAGGTTGCCGTCGAGGTCGACGTGGTCGCAGAGCGGCGCGACCGCGCAGCCGGCGGCGATGCCGAGCCCGGACTCGATCATGCACCCGACCATCACCCCGAGCCCGAGCGCGCGCGCCGCATGCGCCATCCGCACGCCCTCGCGGATGCCGCCGGACTTCGCGAGCTTGATGTTGATCCCGTGCGCGATCTCCGCGCAGGCCGCGACATCGGCGAGCGTGTGACAGTCCTCGTCGACGTAGATCGGGATCGGCGAGCGCGCTTTCACCTCGGCTCCGCCCGGGTCACCCGCGGGCAGCGGCTGCTCGCAGTACTGAACGCCGAGCTCGGCGAGCTGCGGCAGGTACTCGAGCGACTCGTCGAGGCTCCACGCCTCGTTGACGTCGACCTGGAGCGGGACCTCGGTCACGGCGCGTACCGCGCGCACGCGCTCCGACGTCGAGCCCGTCGCGCGCGCCGAGCTTGAGCTTGAGCCGCTGGAACCGGCCGGCGACGAGCTCTGCCCGGCGGCCCATGTCGTCGGGATCGCCGAGCCAGATCGTCCACGAGGTCGGCGGCCCGGTGCGCGGGAGGCCGAGCAGGCGCCACACGGGCTGCCCCGCGAGCTTCCCGCAGAGGTCGTACAGCGCGCCGTCGATTGCCGCCTTGGCCGCCTGCTCGCCAGGCCGCCCGGCGAGCCGCGCGCCGATCTCCTCCAGCGCGAACGGGTCGTCGCCGAGCAGCGGCTCGACCTCGTCGAGGAACGCCAGCGCCGAGGCCGGCGTCTCGCCGTAGCGCTCGATCGGCGCCGCCTCGCCGTACCCGGTGACGTCGCCGTGCTCGAGCTCGACCTGCACGACGTCGGCGCTGTCGGCCGACTCGCGCGAGATCACGAACGTCTCGCGCAGCTCCAGGGTCGACGATCCGGGCGGTCAGCTTCACGTCGGTAGACTACGCGGCCTCGCGCCTGTAGCTCAGGGGATAGAGCGTGCGCCTCCGGAGCGCAAGGTCGCAGGTTCGATTCCTGCCAGGCGCACTTCAGAGGCTGCCCGCCGCGCGGGTGCTTCGCGGGCCAGCATCACGCACGTTTCGATCAGGCCTCGTAGCTGCGAGGGGACTCCCGCTTCGCCGCGCTCGGCGATCGCGCTCAGGACTTCGAGGGCCAGCATCGGCTTCGAGGCGTTGTCGATCGCACGGCGGATGATCCGCCTCGGCGCCATCGCGGCGCTCAGCTTGCCGACCTTCGCAACGCGCTTGTAGACCTCGGCATAGCCGTGGTGCCAGAGGAAGAGCTCGAGATCGGGCTCGCGGAGCGCTGTGACCCGGTTGCCGGGCGGCTCGTCGCCGGCGTGCTCGAGCGCCAGATCGCGGTAGATCCGGCCCGCCTCGTCGCCGTCGGTGAGCACGTGCCACTCGATCCCGAGGCCGTCGGCGGTGCGGATCGCCGGCGCCAGCCCCGCCTGGGCGAACTCGACGATCGCGATCCCCTCCTGCGCCAGGTCATAGCCCAGCAGCCGCGCCAGCTCGGGCATCAGCCAGGCCTCCGACTCGCCCTCCACGAGCAGCCAGCAGCGCGCGAACATCGCCTGGCCTCGGCGCGCACGCAGGTGGTAGGTGATCCGGCGCAGGTCGGTCGGCGAGAGCAGGCCGGGATCGATCCGTGACTCGTACACGACGTCGTCGTGCCGGACGAGGCGCCGCACCTTCCCGAGCGGGATCTCGCCGAGCAGGTCGGTCGACTCGGTCGTGAAGATCCGCTGCCAGCGCACCCGCTCGAGCAGGCGCATCGCCGCGGCGAGGGTCATCACGTGCATGTAGGCCTCGAGCGACTCGACGACGAGGATCGGCTCGGCGCCCGGCTCGAACGGACGGTCGATCTCCTTCAGCAGGCCGGCGACGACGTAGAGGACGCCGATCCGTTCGGCATTCGTGCCCGTCCACTCCGGCAGCGCCGGTCCCGTGCCGCCCGGGAGACCACCCATGACCTCGGCGACCACGGGGTGCACGGCCGACCGCTGCGGGTCGAGGTACTGCTCGGCCCGCTCGATCACCCGCCTGGCGGCGGCAAAACCCCGCTCGAGCTCGAGCTCCGGGTCGGCTGCCGTCCCGTCGAGGAGCTCGGTCGCGCTCGTCACGACCTGGTCGACGAGCGCACGGAGGTCGGCCGGCGCCGAGCGCACCCGCTCGTCGGGACGGCCCCAGGTCGCACGGCGGAGCGAGATCACCGGGTTCAGCCGCCGCAGCCGGGTCAGGAGCTCGGGGTCCGAGTCGCCGTCGAGCGCCCAGGTGCCGTCGCCCGCCACGAGCGTGAGCCGGCCGTCGCCCTCCTCGAAGTCGAGCTCGACCCGAACCCCGGGCCCGAGCTGCGGCGCGCCGCGGTCCGGCTCGCCGCCGAGCACTGCATCGAGCGCCTCGAGCAGCCGCCGCTTGCCCGAGTCGTTCTCGCCGACGATCGCCGTGATATCCGGCTCGAGCTCGAGCGAGGCGGAGCGGATCCCGCTGTAGCCCTCGACCCGAAGCGACGCCAGTTTCATCGATAGATCGTAGAGGGCCGCGGGTAGCCTGACCGCGTGAACGCCGCCCGCAGCTACCTCCGCAGCCTCGATCCGCACCTGCCGCGGTCGGTCTGGCTCGTCCAGATCGGCGGCGCCGTGAACGCCTTCGGGACCGGAATGGTGATCCCGTTCACGCTCATCTACCTCCACAACGTGCGCGGGATCTCGCTCGCCGCGGCCGGCGGCGCGCTCGCGATCGCCGCGGTCGTCGCGCTCGCAGCGGGCTTCGCGGCCGGAAGCGTCGTCGATCGCGTCGGCGGACGGAACACGCTCGCCTTCGGGCTCCTGCTCCAGGCGACGGCGATGGCGCTTTTCCCGCACGTGCGCACCGCCTGGGACGCCGCCGCGCTGCTGGCGCTCCAGGGCATCGGCACCGCCTGTTTCTGGCCCGGCCAGTCGACGCTCCTGGCGCGGCTCGCGGACCCCGAGACGCGCCACCACGCCTACGCGCTCCAGCGCGTGAGCATGAACCTCGGGATCGGACTCGGCGGCGTCGTCGGTGGGCTGATCGCGACCTCGTCCGACCCGCACAGCTTCACCGTCCTCTATCTGCTCGACGCGGCGACCTTTCTCGCGTTCGTCGCGGTGCTCGGCTTCGTGCGGGAGCCGAAGCCGGGGCCGCGGCCGCAGGGCGAGGTCAAGCCGGGCTACCGCGAGGTGTTCGCCGACCGGCCGTTCCTGGCGCTGCTCGGCCTGAACGTCGTCTTCGTCGCCGCCGGCTACGAAACGATCCTCCTCTCGCCGGTCTACGCGAAGAACCAGGCGGGCGTGAGCGAGAAGTGGATCGGGATGATCTGGTTCGCGAACACCGTCTTCATCGTGCTCGCGCAGATGCCGATCTCGAAGTGGCTGGAGGGCCGGCGGCGGATGCTCGCGCTGGCGGCGATGAACGTCTGCTTCGCGATCGCGGCGCTCGTCGTCCTCGCGGGCGGCGCGCTGTTCGTCGGCAGCGCGGCCGCTCTCGTGCTGATCTTCGCGACGCTGATCTTCGCCGTCGGCGAGTGTCTCCAGGGCCCGACGCAGGGCGCGCTCGTCGCGGACATGGGCCCGGAGCGGCTCAGCGGCCGCTATTTCGCGCTCTCCAGCATGTCGTGGAGCACCGGCGCGATCCTGGGCCCCGCGATCGGCGGGCCGCTGCTCGGCTGGAAGCCGAACCTCGTCTGGCCGCTCGCCGCGTGCGCGTGCCTGCTCGCGGGCGTGGGCTGCCTCGCGCTCGAACGTCACCTGCCCGTCGCGCTGCGCCGCACGCCGCGTGTTGCCGAGAGCTTCGTCCCCGGCGGCGTCGAGAGTGTCCCCGCGGGCTCGAGCGGCTAGGATGAGCCGCATGCTGGCGGCACCCATCCTGGACGACCCCCTCAGTACCGATGCCCAGCCTGCCTCGCATCAAGCGCACGCAGCGGCAGCGTCCGGTCGAGGGCTCCGGCCAGCCTCGCCCGCGATTCGCTGAGCTCGACGCAACCGGGCTCACCTGGGTCCATCTCGACGCGCCCACCGCTGAGGAGGCCGCAGAGCTCGGGCAGCGCTTCGGCTGGCATCCGCTCGACCTCGAGGACGTCCTCTCGAAGCGCCAGCGGCCGAAGGTCGACGACTATCCCGAGTACCTCTTCGTCGTCCTCCACTTCCCCGTCTACGACAAGCCGATCCAGCGGCTCAACGCGGCCGAGCTCGACGTCTTCCTCGGCCCCGACTTCCTGATCACCCTCTCGAACGTCGAGCTCCTGCCCGTGACGCGGCTCTTCCGCCGCTGCCAGGACGACCAGGGGCTTCGCGCCGACCTGTTCTCCAAGGGCTCGGGCCGGCTCCTGTACGAGGTGCTCGACGACCTGTTCGACTACTGCTTCCCGATCCTCGACAAGATCGGCCACAAGCTCGACTCGATCGAGGACGAGATGTTCGAGGGCCACGCCGACGACGTCGTGCGCGACATCTCGAACGTGAAGCAGGAGATCATCTCGTACCGCAAGATCATCAAGCCCGAGCGCGCCACCCTGCGCCTGCTCGAGCGGCACGTCGAGCGGTTCCTGCCCGAGGCGCTCGAGCTCTACTTCGACGACATCGTCGACGCGGCCGAGCGGATCTGGGACCTGCTCGACAACTACAAGGAGGTCGTCGAGGCGCTCGAGGGCACGAACGAGTCGATCATCTCGCACCGCCAGAACGACGTGCTCCGGCTGCTCACGGTCTTCAGCGTGATCATCCTGCCGCTGACGCTGATCACGGGGATCTTCGGCATGAACGTGCGACTTCCCGGGGTTCGGCACGGCCGAGGCGTTCTGGGCGATCGCCGGGTTGATGGTCGGCGCCCTCGTCGGGATGGTCGCGTTCTTCCGCCTCAAGCGCTGGCTGTAGTGCTTCCATTCATGTCGCACGCGTGATATGCCCTGACGGTGCGGTTGCTTAGACGCTCTCGGCGGTCAAAGGAACGACTTAGGGAGCTGGGCGAGGCCGAGTGCTACCACCGTCTCCATGGCGAGCGCGACAACGACGTAAAGATCGTGAAGCTCGAGCCGCGGCGACCGCGCTTCCAGCTCAGGGTCACGGGCGAGGATCTGCGGGCAGGCTTCGAGAGCCGACTCGACAAGCGCGCCCCCGACGCGTGACCGACCGCTTGTGGGCGCCGTGGCGGCTCGAGTACATCGAGCGCGCCGACGAGCAGGAAGGCTGCGTGTTCTGCAACGCGCTCGGGACGAGCGGCGACGATCTCGTCGTGCATCGCGGCCGGCTCGCCTTCGTGCTCCTGAACCGCTTCCCCTACACCGCGGGGCACCTGATGGTCGCTCCGGTGCGCCACGTCGGCGACTACGGCGACCTCGACGACGACGAGGCGCTCGAGATCCACGCTCTCACGCAGGCTGCGCTCGCCGCCCTCGCGGGGACGGGCGCGCGCACGGCTACAACCTCGGCTGGAACCTCGGCCGCGCGGCGGGCGCCGGAGTCCTCGACCACATCCACCTGCACGTCGTCCCGCGCTGGGGCGGTGACACGAACTTCATGCCGGTGCTCGCGGACGTCCGCGTGATTCCGGAGGCGCTGTCGGAGACTCGCGCCCGGCTCGCCGCTACTTGGCCAGAATCACCTCCGTCGCCTTGATCACGACCGTCACGTCGTCACCGGCCGCGAGACTGAGGCTCTCGGCGCTCGTGCGGGTGATCGCCGCGACGACGTCCTGGCCGCCGATGTCCACGACGACCTCGGCCATGACCGCGCCGGTGGTGACGCTCGTGACCGTTCCCTTGAGCTGATTCCGTGCGCTGAGCTGCATTGCCTCGCTCCCTTCGGTTGGTTACGGCAGTCGGAGCAGCCTCGTCGCCGTCGCCTTGAACGACGCGACGACCTGCTCCCCTTCCTTGAGCTCGAGGCGGCGGGCCGACTCGAGTGACGCCTCGGCTGTGAGCTGTCCGATCTGGACACGGACACGATTGTCGACGGTGACGAGCGACGTGATCGCACCCGCGACGTGGTTGAGCGTCGAGTCGGCCGGCTCGGTGCGGGAGATCGTGATCTCCCACGGATAGATCGCGACGCCGACGCGGCCGGTCTCGGCGTCCGTCGAGTAGACGGTCGCGCCGTCGTCGAGGACGACCTCCGCGAGGTCGCCGCGGGGGCGCGCGTTGCCCTCGAGCAGGTTCGCGCCGGTGAGGCTTGCGACGAACGGGCTTGCGGGCGCCGCGACGAGCGCCTGCGGCGAGTCCAGCTGCACGAGCTTCCCGTCGACGATCACTCCGACCTGCGTGGCAAGGACCACGGCGTCCTCGAAGTCGTGCGTGACGAGCAGCGTCGGCAGCCGCAGCTCGCGCAGGAGCTCGCGCAGCTCGCCGCGCACCTCTGCCTTCGTGTGCGCGTCGAGCGCCGAGAGCGGCTCGTCGAGCAGCAGCACCTTCGGGTCGCGCGCGAGCGCGCGGGCGAGCGCGACGCGCTGGCGCTCGCCGCCGGAGAGCTGCCCGGGCTTCGCGTCGGCGAGTTGGTCGATGTGCAGGCGCTCGAGCAGCTCGTCGACGCGTTCGCTGCCGCCGTAGGCGACGTTCTTGCGGACGCTCATGTGCGGGAAGAGCGCGTACTCCTGGAACACGAGCCCGACGGAGCGGTCCTCGGGCGCAGGTCCAACCCGAGCCGCTCCAGACTCGTCGCCGAGCCTGATCGTCCCCTGCGCCGGCGTCAGCCCGGCGATCGCCCGCAACACCGTCGACTTGCCCGCCCCCGAAGGACCGACCAGCGCCATCGTCTCGGCTTCGAGGCGGAGCGCTAGCTCGAGCGTGAAGGTGCGAAGAGGAACGGAGATGTCGACCGTGAGGATGTCCACCCAGCCCTATCTTCATCAGGAGCAGCAACGTGGCGCTGATGACCACCAGCAGTCCGCCGATCGCGAGCGCCACCTCGAACTTGTTCTCGAACTCCGCGTAGATCGCGAGCGGCAGTGTCTGCGTGATGCCCTGGAAGCTCCCGGCGAACATGATCGTCGCGCCGAACTCACCGAGCCCGCGCGCGAACGCGAGCGCCGCGCCCGCCGCGAGACCGCCGGAGGCGAGCGGGAGCGCGATGCGCACGAAGGTCCGCGCCGGGCTCGCGCCGAGCGTCGCGCGACGCGTCGACGTACGACTGGTCGACCGCCTCGAACGCCGCAATCGCCTGCCGCACATAGAGCGGGCTCGCGACGAATGCGACCGCGAGCACGACGGCGGTCTGGGTGAACGGGATCTCGACGCCGAAGGTCTGGAGCGTCGAACCGAGCAGGCCGACGCGCCCGAAGGCCGGCGAGCAGACCGATCCCGGCGACAGCGGGCGGCAGCACGAGGGGCAGCTCGACGAGCGTGATCGCGAACGGGCGGCCCGGGAAGTCACGCTTCGTCGCGAGCAGGTAGGCCGTCGGGGTCCCGAGAGAGCAGGATCAGCGCCTGTGCGATCAGCGTCGTCTTGACGCTGACGATCAGCGCGTCGGTGACGACGCCGTTCCCGAGCTGCGCGACGAGGGTCCCGAGCGGGACCCTCGTGAAGATCGCGATCAGCGGCAGCAGCAGGAAGGCGCCGAAGATGACCGTTGCGAGCAGGAGCCCGAACGGGAACCACGTCTTCCGCCACATCTCAGCCGCCGGGATAGCTGGTGGCGCCGCCCTTGACGGCACCGAAACCGGCGGCGCGGAGCTTCGCCTGGCCCTGCTTGCTGAGCACCTTGTTGATGAACGCGACCGCGTCGGCGTGACTCTGCGTCGACTTGATCACGGTGATCCCGTAGCGCACCGGCGGCTGCGCCCAGGCCGGCAGCGGAATCACCTTCACCTGGCCCGGCACGGTCTTCGCGTCGGTGATGTAGACGAAGCCCGCGTCCGCCTCGCCGAGCGCGACCTTGCTCAGGATCGAGCGCACGTCGGTCTCCTGGCTGACGACGTTCGAGAGCACACTCGTCAGCGCGAGGTTCTTGAGGATCGTGCGCGTGTACGAGCCGATCGGGACAGTCGGCGTGCCGACGAGCAGCTTGATCCCCGACTTGCGCAGGTCGAACACCGAGTTGATCCCGGCCGGGTTCGAGTTCGGCACCACGAGCACGAGCTTGTTCGTCGCGAAGGCGACGGGCTTCTCGACGAGGCCCTGGGTGTAGAGCGAGGTCGGCAGCGTCATGTTCGCCGCCGCGTAGACGTCGGCGGGCGCGCCGAGCCGGATCTGCGCCGCGAGCGCGTCGGAGCCGGCGAACGAGTACTTCGGCGCGGGATCGATCTGCGGGAACACGTTCGTCAGCGACGCGGCCGCAAGCACCTTGATCTGCGCGAGCGTGGTACGCGGCGCCGCAAACGAGGCCGTGACCGCGATCAGGAAGACGGCGACGAGGGCGAGGACTATTGAGATCTGCTTTTTCATGATCCTCATCAGCTCAGGTAGGGGTCGAGGAACGCGGACGACGTGGCCAGGTCGAACGGCAGCGGGAACGAGACGCCGACCGGCTGGTCGATCGTCATCTCCGAGAACACGCTCAGGTGCTGCGACTCGCTCGCGGCGATGCGTGCAGCCGTCGTCTGGAGGTCGGGGATGCTGAGCTCGCCGACGGCGCCGAGGTACGCGCCGAGGAAGCCCGTCTCGAGCACGACGCCCTGCTTCGCAATCGAGCTGCGCGAGGCGAAGGTGCCCTTCGGGAAGGTGATCGTGAAGTCGTCGGCGGTGGACGGTGTCCCGCCCGCGCTCGTGAACGCCGCGGAGAGCGCGGTCAGGTGCTCCTGCTCGTTGAAGAGCGCGCGCTTGAGGTATTTGAGGTCGTCGCCCGTGAACTGCTTCGCCGCGATCGCCTCGGTGTAGAACTCGACGGCGAGGATCTCCGCGGCGATCGCGAGCCGTACGACCGCGAGGTCGAGATCGGTCGGTCCAGCCGCGGCCGCGCTGTCGACGAGCAGGCCTCCGCCCACCGCGCCCACGGCCACGACGGCGCCGCTCCGCAGAAATCCCGCTCGGTCCAAACCCACTCCCTTCCCTCATCCATGCCAAGGCAATGCCTATGTCGGCGAGACAGTAGTCTCTGGGCGGCCCTGTGCGCAAGCGCGAACCGTCACCCATTGCCTATGAAGCGATCGGAGTCGTCCGCTCGCCTCATGCCCGGCTGGAAGGGATGCCGCTGCAGCCGCCGGACACGAGCGAGCGTCTGCGCGTGATCGAGGTCGGCTCCGACGAACACGGCCGCGTCGCGACGGTCGAAGCAACTCTGTGAAGCGGGCGACGAGACTCGAACTCGCGACCCTCAGCTTGGGAAGCTGATGCTCTACCAACTGAGCTACACCCGCGGAATGGCTCAACCATAGCGAACTAGGCGCGTTTCCATGGTCCGCCGGGAACGTTGATTCGAGCTCCATCGACCGCCGATCTACCAAGACAATCCTCCTGACCGGCAGCTCGCCCTTTTCCGGTGTACACGACGCAACTGTCCACGCCCGCCACGCGCAAAGCATGAACTCGGTGCGGCCAAAGAACACGGCCGCCCGACCTCGGCGACGTGCTCTCACTCCTAGAACTCATGGCCAGGCAGCACGACGACCTGTTCGAGCGATCGACACTCAGGTGGCACACGCGACTCGAGCAACAGGTTCCCGGCTAACGCTTGAGGAGTCTGTTCCCGCGCTCAGCGTGCTCCTTGCGCTCCGGCGAGTTCCAGACGACGAAACTCCGAACGAAGCGCTGAGCGTGCTGCTGCCCAGCCGTCACCATCTGCGGCTGGCGCGGGTTGTTCGAGTGTGAGCGCGGCAACTCATCGAGGGGTCGGTGTAGTCCTTGCAGCCGTTGAACTTGAGGCGCTACACCGACGCCCTCAGTGACAACCTACGACAGCCCCGTGTTCATTCCTGCTGCTGAGGGACCGTCGCGAAACTGCGTGGCTTGAACTGCCCCTAGACCTTGATGTAGAGCCCCTTCGCGTCTCCGATCGCGCTGGTCAGGGCGTTTCGCAACCCGACCGCATCCCCTTTGCTCGGCACGGCACTCCGCGTCTAACCAGACTCGCCGCTCCTTGCCATTTCGCGTCATTGGCCGTTACGCCCGCAACGCCGTAGGTCCGATCGAGGTGGACATCAACTGCCGACGCTATCCATGTTGCGCGCTGGTCCCGGCAGACGAGCCGGGGAAGGTATGGCAGGTCACATCGCTTAGGCCAGGTGCTGTGGGGCCAACGGTTCAAGCCGATCTCGTCATCTACCGCGGGACGCGGGACGGCTGCACCCACAAATGCGCTAAGTCTTGCCTCCTCCGCTTGAAACATCGACGGGCTACAACGGCTTGACTAACCCCGCCGCAAGATCAGCTCGAGATGCGCGCTTATATCGTAGAGCGTTGTGTTCTTGTCCGTTCAGGCCTAGGATGCCCTGTCGGAACGAGGGCACGAAATGCGGCTCGAAGGAGGACGCGGAATGACGAAGCTTCGAGGTCTGGTCGGTCTGTGCGCTGCGCTCGCGCTCGGTGTGTGGGTCGCGTCTGCGGTGGCTGATCCGAATGTGGGGCCCCCGATCTGCCCTGGGGGTGGAGCGACGGAAACCGCGATCGCGGGGAGCTACGGAAATCTCACGATCACCGGCAACCGCTTTGTAGCCAGCGGGACGAGCCTGATCGTCAGCGGCAATCTGACCGTCGCGCCGGGGGCCTGCCTTGACGCGTTCACGATGGGAACGGTCCACGTACGGGGCAACCTGCTCGTTCGCCCGGGCGCACTCCTCGCGCTTGGCTGCACCATTAACTCGATCGGGCCTGAGGGATCGCCCTGCACCGGAACCACAAACGACACAGTGGACGGGAGCCTGATCGCCGACCACGCCCTCACGATGTACCTGGACGGCAACACGATCCACGGCAACCTGTTCTCGGACGGCGGCGGCCCGGGCCTGACCGGTCCTTTCATCAACTTCCCGATCAAGGACAACACGATTGACGGCAACCTGACCGTCCAAGGTTGGAAGGGCGGCTGGGCCGGCCTCATCCGTGACACCGTCGGTGGAAATGTCGTCTTCTCCAAGAACGGAAGCGTGCAAGACCCCGACTCGAACGAGGTGCAGACCAACGTCATCACCGGCAATCTGACCTGCAAAGACAACTCGCCCGCCGCGCAAGTCAACCCCGCCGACGGAGGGCTCCCAAACACAGTCGGCGGCCAAAAGATCGGGCAGTGCGCCGGACTCTGACACGACGAACCTCAAACCGGTAACGCGACGACTCGCCGCTCACCGGGACAAAGGCCAAAACAGGTGGAGGGCGGCGGGGCAATCCGCCGCCCTGCTGATCTGCTCCGCTCCAGTGACGCGAAGGCAGCCAGCGCGGCGATCCCGCGGACGTCCGGCCACAGCGCCTTCGCGTACACGATCAGCGGCCAGTGCCAGAGGTACCAGCTGTACGACAGGTCGCCGAACCACACGGCCGGCCGGATGCTGAAGAGGCGGGCGAAGCCGCGACTCGTCGCGGTGCCGGCTGCGAGCAGGGCGCACGTCCCGCCGACCGGGAGCAGCAGCGTCCCGACCGAGACGCCGAGGGTGTCGTAGTAGCGGAACTCGGCGAGCGCGATCGCAGCCAGGCCGACCGCGCCGAGCACGTGGGCGACCGGAGCCGGGAGCCGCGCGATCAGCGGCACGAGCAGTGCGAGCAGCGCGCCCGCGCCGAACTCCCAGGCCCGTGACGGCGACCCGAAGAATGCGAGGCGCGGCGCATTCGCACCGCCGATCACCTGGCCGGCCAGCGCATGCGCGAGCCCGATCGACAGAAGCGAGACGGCGGCGACGGCGATCACCGCGCCCGCGCGGCGCCAGACCTTCCAGCTCACGAGCAGGAGCAACGGGAAGAAGAGGTAGAACTGCTCCTCGACGCCGAGCGTCCACGTGTTGAGGAACGGATTCAGCGTGGCGCTGACGTCGAAGTAGCCGCTCGGGAGACGACCGAGGTAGATGTTGGCCGAGAAGAGCGAGGCGAAGATCCCGGTCACCGCGCCGATCCGCTGCGTCACGGCCGGGCTCGCGAGCGTCCCGAGCACGGCCACGACGGTGACCATCAGCGCGAGTGCCGGCAGCAGGCGCCTGGCGCGGCGGGTGTAGAAGCGACCGAAGTCAATCCGGCCGCCCGGCTCGAGCTCCCTCAGCAGGAGTCCGGTGATCACGAAGCCCGAGATCGCGAAGAACACGTCCACGCCCATGAAGCCGCCGGGCACATGGAGGCCGGCGTGGAAGAACACGACGAGGAGCACCGCGAGGCCTCTGAGGCCCTGGATGTCCAGCCGGCGCGTGCGGTCCACGTTCAAAGGATGGGGGGAGCGCCGGGCGGCCCTCCCCCCGCCACGGTCATGCGACGGGCGCGGCCGGCGGCGCAGGAGCGGCCACGGGCGCGGGCGCGGCGTGACCGTCCCAGTAGCGGTTCAGGGCGCCCTGGACCTTCACGATCCAGACGATCCAGCCGATGAGAGGCAGGAGCTGCCACAGCCCCGTCCAGCCGGTCATCGGCGCAGACTCGCCGTCGCCCTCGTACATGTGACCGACCTCCGACGGGATCACGAACGCGTTGACGATCCCGATCACGAGCGCGATCACGAGGCCGAGCACGCCGCCGAGGCCCTCCCCGGTGCGCTTCTTCATCTCCTCGAAGGTCACGTAGTTCCAGTAGAGGTAGTAGATCCCTAGCGTGACGATCGAGATCAGGATCACGAAGCCGATGCCGCGATGTTGACCAATCGGGCCGGAATTGGGGCTCATGGAGCGACCTCCGTCGATGGGGGCCCCGAAGCTGCGCGGGGCGAACGCGGCGGACCTTAGTGACGGCGTCGGCGGGCAACAACCCCCGAAAGCACCGGCGCGGACGTGCTCCAGGCGTCCTGCTCCTCGGCCGCGTAGCGCACGGCCACACCCGGCGCGACGCCGCGGTCGAGGCAGCTTCCGGCCGTCACCGTGCAGACGAGAGCGCTGCCCGGATCCCCGGGGGCGAACGGGTCGGCGCCGAGGCGGCGGAAGATCTCGGACCGCTGGAGCCGCGGGTCGCCGACGGTGCTCACGATCAGCTGGATGCCGGCGGCCTTGCCGACGGCGACGAGCGCCTGCGGCGCCTCGGCGCGGGTCAGATCGGCGAGCGCGTTCCGCATGAACTGCTGGAGTCGCGGATCGGCGTGCGCAGCGCCGTGGTCGCCGTTGCCGAAGTCGTCGAGACCCCAGCCGAACTGGAGCGAGCCCGACGCGAACACGCGCGCACCCGACGCGGCGGTGTAGCGGACCGCGTCGGCCTGGCCCGGCGGCGCGTCGTGGTGGAAGAGGACGGTGAGCCCGGGGATCTGGCAGGCGGTCGGGATATACGGGCCGGGGACGCGGTCGTACTCGCGGCCGACGAGGTTCGGGAGCGTCGTCCCGGCCGCGAGCCCCGTTCCCTGGAGCCACGGGTCGGCCGCGCCGGCGGTCGTGACGGTGTAGTCGGCCTGGCCGAGCCCGCCGATGTGCATCACTCCCAGCAGCGTGCACTCGTAGCGCGGCGGGACGAGCCCACGGAAGAGCATCGCCTTTAGCGCGGGTTCGGGATTCGGGTCGGCGGCCGACTTGTAGCCGACGATCGTGTGCCGATCGTCCTCGTAGCGGACCTGCCAGTAGCCGGTGTTGGAGCCCATGAAGGCGAGGTTCGTGCCCTCGTCGCGGGCCGCGTCGAACGCGTCGCGCTCGCCCTTCGTCCAGTACTCGCCGTGCCCGGCCGTCAGCACGAGCCGGTGGCGCAGGAGCGAGCCGGGATCCCGGTCGGTGTCGACGTCGGTCTGGTACGAAACGTCGTATCCCTCCCGCTCCAGGGAGCGCGCGACCTGGATCTCCCACTCCAGCGGCGTCGCCTGGTTGCCGGGCCGGTCAACCGCATACGGCCGGTCGAACGAGACGCGGTTCGCGGCGACTTCACCGTCGCTCGAGAAGTTGTAGAGGCTCTTGCCGGCCCATGAGTTGTAGGCCTGCCAGGTGTTGACGGGAACCTGCACGAGGATCGCCGAGGCGCGGAGCAGCGATTCGCGGACGACGAAGTAGATCGGGTACGAGCCGCCGGCCGCGGCTCCGCTCGTCACGACGAGGCGCGCCTCGTAGTAGCCGCTGACCCAGGCAGGCGACACGGCGATCGAGTCGGTGACCGGCCACCCGGCGCGCGCGAGGCCGGTCGCGGGATCGGGAACGGGCCGCGTGGGCTCGCCCGGAGCGGCCCTGTCCCGCTCGCACGCGGGCAGGCATGCGACGCGCCGGCCGCCGAGCCCCCTGTACCAGCCCAGGCGATAGACGTCGATGCGGTAGCGCATGGGCTGCAGCGCGGCGACGTGGAGCTCGAGCATCTCGCCGGGGGCGACGCTCGTCGCACCGGCGTAGCCCTCGATCGCGGTCGTCGGGTGCGCCCCACTCCAGCTCGGGCTACCGGGGAGCGCGTTCTCCGCAGCGATCGGCCTCGTGGCGGCGTGCGCGGGCACAGCGCAAAGCGCCGCACAGACGACCACCGCAAGCCGCACCCTGGAAACCGCGCCCTCCCTGAAAGAGAGAGGGACGCTCGCCGCAGCAGCGCCCCTCTCGAGCCGCGACTATACGGTGCCTTTAGGCGATTGTCACGTCGTCACAGAGGTACACGTCCTGGATGGCGTGGAGGATCTCGACGCCTTCCGCCGTGGGGCGCTGGAACGCCTTGCGGCCGCTGATCAGCCCGACTCCGCCGGCCCGCTTGTTGATCACCGCGGTGCGCACCGCCTGCGCCAGGTCGCCGGCGCCCGACGACGCTCCGCCGCTGTTGATCAGAGGCGCGCGGCCCATGTAGCAGTTGACGAGCTGGTAGCGAGTCAGGTCGATCGGATGGTCGGTCGTGAGGTCGGAGTAGACCTTCGGATTCGTCAGCCCGTACGTGACGCCGTCCTGGTTCAGGACCAGATAGCCGCCGTTGTTCTCGGGCAGCTTCTGCTTGATGATGTCGGCCTCGATCGTCACGCCGAGGTGGTTCGCCTGGCCCGTGAGGTCGGCGGCGACGTGGTAGTCGACACCGTCCCGCTTGAAGGCCGGGTTGCGCAGATAGCACCAGAGCACCGTCGCGAGCCCGAGCGCATGCGCGGTCTCGAACGCCTGGCTGACCTCGATGATCTGGCGGCGCGACTGCTCGGAACCGAAGTAGATCGTCGCGCCGATCGCGACCGCGCCCATCTCGAACGCCTTCTGGACGGTGCCGTACATCGTCTGGTCGTGCTCGTTCGGATAGACGAGCAGCTCGTTGTGGTTGATCTTCACGATGAACGGGATCCGGTGCGCGTAGCGGCGACTGACCGCGCCGAGGACGCCGATCGTCGAGGCGACGGCGTTGCAGCCGCCCTCGATCGCGAGCTCGACGATGTTCGCCGGGTCGAAGTACGCGGGGTTCGGCGCGAAGCTCGCGCCGGCCGAGTGCTCGATTCCCTGGTCGACCGGGAGCACGCTGAGGAAGCCGGTGCCGCCGAGCCGCCCGTGGTCGTACATCGACTGGAGGCTGCGCAGCACCGAGTTCGAGCGGTCGCTCTGCGAGACGACGCGGTCGACGAAGTCCGGCCCCGGCAGGTGCAGGAGCGAGCGGTCGACGGTCTTCGACTCGTGCTCGAGCAGGCTTGGCGCCTCGTCGCCGAGGAGCTCAACGATCCTGTCGATTCCCTGCCCTGTCGCGACTGCCATGCTCGTCTCCTCGGTTGGTGGCTCTCGCCCCAGAGCTTAGACAGAGTTCCTGAACCGGTGACGCGCCTCTATCCGGCGGACCGTTCCGGACTGCGAGCGCATCACGATCGACTCGGTCACCGCGCCGTCGCGGATCGTGCGGACGCCGCGCAGGAGCGGGCCGCTCGTGACTCCCGTCGCCGCGACGAAGATGTTCTCGCCGGTGACGAGGTCGTCCTGGGTCAGCACGCGGTCGACGTCGTAGCCGGAGTCGATCAGCACCTGGCGCTCACTGTCGTCGCGCGGCCAGAGCTTGGCCTGGAGTGCGCCGCCGACACATTTGAGCGCCGCGGCGGAGATCACGCCCTCCGGCGTGCCGCCGATCCCCATCAGCATGTCGACTCCGGTCGCGCCCTGGGCCGCGGCGATCGACGGGGCGACGTCACCGTCGCGGATCAGGTTCACGCGGACGCCCGCTTCGCGGAGCTCGGCGATCAGCTCGGTGTGCCGGTCGCGCTCGAGCACGACGACCGTGAGCGCGCCGATCGGCTTCCCCTTCGCCGCCGCCACGCGCTGCACGTTCTCGGTCGGGCTCGCGTCGATGTCGATCGCGTGAGCCGCGTCGTTGCCGACGGCGATCTTCTCCATGTAGAACGCGGCGCCCGGGAAGAACATCGAACCGCGCTCGGCCGCGGCGATCACGGCGATCGCGTTGGGCTGGCCGAGCGCCGTCAGCCGTGTCCCTTCGAGCGGGTCGACCGCGACGTCGATCTCCGCGCCCTCGCCGTTGCCGATGCGCTCGCCGTTGTAGAGCATCGGCGCCTCGTCCTTCTCGCCCTCGCCGATCACGACGACACCGTTCATCGTCACCGTCTCGAGCATCATCCGCATCGCGTCGACGGCGGCCTGGTCGGCGGCCTCCTTCTGGCCCCGGCCGATCCACTGCGAGGCGCCCATCGCGGCGGCTTCCGTGACCCTCACGAGATCGAGCGCCAGGTTCCGGTCCGGCGGGCTCACCCGGCAATCCTAACCTCGGTCTCGACCGGCTCGCGAAACACGACCACGAGGCCGCCCGCGACGACGAGCGCCCCGCCGACGATCACCTGCCAGCCGAGCGTCTGGTCGAGCAGCGCCCAGGCGAGGATCGCGGCGCTGACCGGCTCGAGGTAGGCGAGGATCCCGACCGCCTGCGCCGTCACGTGCGCAAGCAGCGTGACGTAGATGTAGCCCGAGAGCGCGGTGAAGACGACGCCGAGCAGCAGGACGTAGCCGATCTCGGAGCCGCGCGGGATCACCTGGCCCGCGGTGGCGAGAAACGGCGCGAGCGCCAGCGCGGCGATCCCGTAGCTCCAGGCCGTGATCGTGACCGCGCCCATGCGCGCGCGGAGTCGTTTCGTGCCGATCACGAGCAAGGCGTAGGTGACCGCGGCGGCGATTCCCGTCACGATCGCGAGCGGCCGCGCGTGCGTCCCGCCCGAGCCCCAAGTGCTCATGAGCACAAGGCCTAGCGAGGCCGGGATCAGCGCTACGAGCGCGACACGGCTCCGCCGCTCGGGCAGGAACAGCGGCGCGAGCAGTGCCAGGAAGACCGGTGCCGTGTAGACGGTCAGCACCGCAACGGCCACCGAGGCGAGCTTGATCGTCTCGAAGAAGAGGTACCAGTGGACGGCGAGGACGACGCCGACCGCGACCATCAGGCGCCGCTGCTCGGGCAGGCGCAGCAGGTCGGTCCGCCCCACCACCGCGCACGCGACGGCCACAGTCACGGCGGCGATCGCCACGCGCCAGAACACGAGCACGGTCGCCGAGAGATCGACGTGCGCGACGATCACCGAGATCAGCCCCCAGGAGGCGGCGAGCCCGGCGAGGTACAGGTTCCAGCGCACCTACATCCGGTCGGGCGCCTCGACCCCGACGAGGTCGAGGCAGCGTGCGGTGACCGCGCGGGTCGCCTCGCAGAGCGCGAGCCGGAACGCTTCCTCCTCGACGCCGAGCACCTTGTGGTCGTGGTAGAAGCGATGGAAGTCGTCGGCGAGCCGGATCGCGTAGTTCGGGATCGCCTGCGGGCTGCGCCGCTCGGCCGCCTCCGCGGCGATCCCGGGGAACTCGACGAGGCGCTTCACGAGCTCGCGCTCCTCGGCGGCGAGCTCGGCCGGCGGCTCGGCGGCGGCGCGCGCCCCTTCGGCGTTGCGCAGGATCCCCGCCACGCGCGCATGCGCGTACTGGACGTAGTACACGGGATTCTTCTGGCTCTTCTCCGCGGCGAGGTCGATGTCGATCTCGATCGCCTGATCGGGGCCGCGGTTTGCGAGGTACCAGCGCGAGGCGTCGACGCCGATCTCGTCGATCAGCTCGTCGAGGAAGACGACGTCGCCGCGCCGCTTCGACATCTTGGTCGCCTCGCCGCCCTTGGTGAGATGGACGAGCTGATAGACGAGCGCCTCGATCCGCTCCGGGTCCTCGCCGAGCAGTCCCGCGGCCGCCTTGAGCCGGCCGACGTAGCCGTGGTGGTCGGCGCCGAGGACGTAGATCGCGCGGTCGAACCCGCGCCCGAGCTTGTTCCGCGCGTAGGCGAGGTCGGCCGCGTAGTAGGTGTAGCTGCCGTCGGAGCGGATCACGACTCGGTCCTTGTCGTCGCCGAACTTCGTCGTCGGCGCCCAGGTCGCGCCATCGGCCTCGTAGGTCTCGATCTGGGCCAGCACCTCGGGGATCTCGGCCTCAACCACGCTCTGCCGCTCCCAGGTGTCGAAGTGGATCCGGAACCGCTCGAGCGTCGCCTCGATCGACTCGAGCATGCGGGGAACCGGGTCGCCCGGGACGAGCGCGAGCTCATCGACGTAGGCGCCCATGTAGCCGTCCTCGGGCGGCTCCTCCCCGCGCCGGCGCGCCTCGACCGACTCGCGGAAGCGATCCATCTGCGCGCCCGTGTCGTTGTAGTAGTACTCGCGCTCGACCTGGTTTCCGGCGAACGCGAGCAGCCGAGCCACGGAGTCGCCGTAGGCGCCGTTGCGCGCCGAGGCGACGGTGACGGGGCCGGTCGGATTCGCCGACACCATCTCGACCTGGATCTTCTGCGCGGGGTGGGCGCTGCCGCCGCCGTAGCCGGGCTCGAGCGCCTCGGCGAGCGCCTGGCCGAACCAGGCGGGCTTGAGGACGATGTTGACGAAGCCAGGCCCGGCAACCTCGGCCCTCTCCACGTCGGGCAGTGCTTCTGCCGCCGCGACGAGCTCCTCGGCGATCGCCCGCGGCGGCTTGCCGAGCTCCTTCGCGAGCCTGAGCGCGATTCCGGTCGCGTAGTCGCCGTGCTCGGGATCGCTCGGACGCTCGAGCTTGACCGGGACGCCGGCCACTGCTGCAAGCGCCTCGGCGAGGCGGTCGAGCGCGCTAGGCGGCAAGGCGGAGGCTGAAGGTCCCGGTCAAATCGCCTGTATCGTACGGGTGTGGACGACGAGAGCAACGAGCGCCATCTCAACATCCATCTCGATCCGGATCAGATGGCGGGCGTCTACGCGAACTTCGCGAACGTCAGCTTCTCGGACTACGAGTTCACGATCACCTTCGCCCGGATCGACCACGAGGTCGAGGACGGCGCCGTGCCCGGAGTCGTCGTGTCGCGCGTGAACATGTCCTCCAAGTTCATGACCGAGCTGATCGAGGCGATGCGCGACAGCTATTCGAAATGGTCGAGCCGCGAGGAGATCAAGAACCTCCCCGAGGTGCCGCCGAACTCCTAGCACGATGCGCGTCGCGGTTCTCTCGGACATCCATGGGAACCTCCACGCGCTCGAAGCCGTGTTGGCCGCGGCGAGCGTGGACGAGGTCTGGTGCCTCGGCGACGTGGTGGGCTACGGCGCGCGGCCGAACGAATGCTGCGAGCTCGTGCGCGAGCGCGCGGCGGTGTGCCTCGCGGGGAATCACGATCTCGTCGTCACGGGCATGCTCGGGCTGGAGGAGTTCAGCCACGACGCGGGCGACGCGGCGGCCTGGGCGAAGGTCCGCCTCACCGAGGAGAACCGCGCGTATCTCGCCGGGCTCCCGTCGATCGCCGAGCGCGACGGCGTTCTGCTCGCGCACGCGAGCCCGCGTGATCCCGTCTGGGAGTACGTGCTGAGCAACGACGTCGCGCTCGCTTCACTCGAGGCGACCGAGGCGCCGCTCGTGCTCGTCGGTCACAGCCATGTCGCGCTCGACCTGCTGCTGGCGGAGGGAGAGCTCTCGGGCGGGCTCGCGACGGGCGGCACGCAGGTCGACCTCGCGGCCGGGCGCTGGCTGCTCAATCCCGGCTCGGTCGGCCAGCCCCGCGACGGCGATCCACGCGCGGCCTGGCTCCTGCTCGATCTCGAGGCGCGGAAGGCGACCTTCGAGCGCGTCGAGTACGACGTCGCGGCGACGCAGGCCGAGATCCGGGAAGCCGGACTGCCCGAGCTCCTCGCCGCGAGGCTGGCGAGCGGGACCTAGCTCTCGGCGGGCTGGGCGACCGTCGAGCTGGTCGAGCCGGAGAACGTGATGCCCTCGCGGGCGAGTGCGAGCTGCACCTCGTCGCGGGCGGTGTAGATCCGCCACTTGACCGTGGCGAGGGTGATCTCGAGCGCGTCGGCGATCTCGGCGTACGACATCCCGACGACGTCGCGCAGGAGCAGCGCCATCTTCAGGTCGACGTTCAGCTCCTCGACCGCGCGCCACAGCGCGTCGATCGTCTCGGCCCGCTCGTACGGCGCGTCGTAGACCTCGAGCGGCGGCGCGTCGTCGATCGACATCAGCGAGCGCGGCCGGCGCTCGAGCGAGCGCAGCTCGTCGAGCACTCGGTTCTTCGTGACCTGGAACATCCACGTCGTGAAGCGGGAGCGGAGCGAGAACTTCGGCAGGCCCTGGTAGATGCGGAGGAAGACCTCCTGGGTCAGATCCTCGGCCAGCGCCCGGTCGCGCACGAGCCGCAGCACATAGTTGAAGACGGGGGTCTCGTACGTCCGCACGATGATGGCGAACGCGCGCTCGTCTCCGCGTTGGGCCTTCTTCAGGACTCCGAAATCAGGTTGGGGGAGAGCCACAGGTGCCCTGGATTATGCAGACGGTTCGGCGGGCGTGTGTTGCGCGATCATTACGCCGTTATTAAGTCCCGGCCGGTCATCTGAGGCGGGGCCTCGATCCCGAGTAAAGCGAGGGCCGTCGGAGCCAGATCGGAGAGCTCGCCGCCCTCCGCCAGCCCGCCCTTGCCGGTGAAGATCAGCGGCACGGGGTTCGTCGTGTGCGCCGTGAGCGGGCTGATGCCGTCGGGCTCGAACATCTGCTCAGCGTTGCCGTGGTCGGCGGTGATCAGGCAGACGCCGCCGACGCTCTCGACCGCCTCGACGACCCGGCCGAGACATGCGTCCGCGGTCTCGACCGCCTTGACCACCGCGGGGATCACTCCGGTGTGGCCGACCATGTCCGGATTGGCGAAGTTGACGACCGCGAAGCGGTAGCCGTCGACGACCGCGATCCTCGCGACTGCCGCGAACCGCTCGGCCACCTCCGGCCCGGACATCTCCGGCTTGAAGTCGTAGCTCGGCACGTCACGGGGCGACGGCACCAGGATCCGTGTCTCCCCAGGCCACTCCCGCTCCTCGCCGCCGTTGAAGAAGTACGTCACGTGGGCGTACTTCTCGGTCTCGGCGACGTGGAGCTGGCGCGCGTCGTGCTCGGCGAGCACCTCGGCGAGCACGTTCTTCACCTGCTGCTCGGAGAACGCGACCGGGCAGTCGAGATCCTCCCGGTAGCGCGTCATCGTCGTCACGTCGAACCCTGCGCCGAGCAGCCGTTCGGTGAGCTGGCGGCCGCGGTCGGGCCGGAAGTTGAAGAAGATCGCTGCGTCGCCGGGCTCGAGGCGCGGGCGGCCGCGCAATGAGATCGGGACGATGAACTCGTCGGTGAGACCGGCGTCGTAGCTCGCCTGTACGGCGGCGAGCGGATCGTCGGCCGCGGTTTCGGTGCCTTTCGTGATCGCGTCGAGGGCCGCGTCGGTGCGCTCCCAGCGCTTGTCGCGATCCATCGCGTAGTAACGGCCCGCGACGGTGGCGATCTTCTCCGCAGGCAGCTCGGCGAGGTCGGCCAGCGCCGCGTGCGGCGACACGTCGCGCCCGTCGGTGAAGGCGTGGATCCAGGTCTGCTCCTCCTTGCCCTCGCGGCGGGCGAGCTCGAGCAGCGCCTGGAGGTGGTCGATGTGCGAGTGGACGCCGCCGTGCGAGACGAGTCCCATCAGGTGCACGTTGGCGCCGCGTCGAAAGGCCGAGACGAGCGCCTCGTTCTCGTACAGCGCGCCGGAGGCGACCGCGCGGTTGACGCGCATCAGGTCCTGGTCGAGCACGCGGCCCGAGCCGATCGTGAGATGGCCGACCTCGGAGTTCCCCATCTGCCCGTCGGGCAGGCCGACCGCCTCGCCCGAGGCGCCGAGGGTGGTGTGGGCGCGCTCGGCCCAGAGCCGGTCGAAGACGGGCGTGTCCGCAAGCGACACCGCGTTCCCCGGGCCGGGCGGCGCGCAGCCCCAGCCGTCGAGGATCACGAGCGCTACGAGGGGATAGCTGCGGCTGCCCGGCATATCGCTGCGAACGACTCGGGATCGAGGGACGCGCCGCCGACGAGCGCGCCGTCGACGCCGGGCTGCGACATCAGCTCGCCGGCGTTTTCGGGCTTCACCGAGCCGCCGTAGAGCACCGGCGCGTCGATCAGCGACTTGATGAAGGCGTGAGCTTCGCGCACGAGCTCGGGCGTTGCGGTCTTGCCGGTGCCGATCGCCCAGACGGGCTCGTAGGCGATCACGAGCGCCGGGTGCGGCTCGAGCACGGCGAGCTGGCGGGCGAGCACGGCCTCGGTCTCGCCCTGCTCGCGCTCCGCCTCGAGCTCGCCGACGCAGGCGATCACGCGCAGGCCGGCGCCGAGCGCGGCTGCGGTACGAAGCGCGACCGTCGCGTCGGTCTCGCCGAAGTACTGGCGGCGCTCGGAGTGCCCGACGAGTGCGCCGGCGACGCCGAGCTCCTGGAGCATCGAGGCCGAGATCTCGCCGGTGAATGCGCCGTCGGCCGCCCAGTGGACGTTCTGCGCGAAGACGGTGGCCCCGCCGGCGACGGCGGCGGCGAGCGAGACGAACGGTGGGCAGACGACCGTCTCCACCCCGGCCGGCGCCTCGAAATCCGCGCAGAACGACGCGGCCTCCGCCGGCCCCTTGAACATCTTCCAGTTCCCAGCGACGATCACGGCGCCCATCGTACGGCAGCGCGTACCGCAACCCGGGCATTGCGCTTTGCCCCCTCCGGGGTCAGGCACTCAGCCATGGCCGCAATCGCCAGAAGCCCAGTGCCCAAGCGACATCCGCCCGACGGCTCGCAACGGCCTATCGCTCGAAACGGACATGACCGGGGGTCAGGCACTCGGACCTGTCTTTGTTTGTGCTCATGAGCATTAGGCGCCGGGGATCGCTGCCACGCCTGGGAGCTCCTTGCCTTCGAGCAGCTCGAGCGACGCGCCGCCGCCCGTGGACACCCACGAGATCCGATCTTCGAGGCCGAGCTCGTTGAGCGCTCGCACCGAGTCGCCGCCGCCTACCACCGAGTACGCATCCGCCTCGGCGACGGCCTGGGCGACCGCCTTCGTGCCCTCGGCGAAACGCGGCCACTCGAACACGCCCATCGGGCCGTTCCAGAAGATCGTCTTCGCCCCGACGAGCTGCTCGCGGAACGCGTCGCGCGTCTCCGGGCCGATGTCGAGCCCGAGCCAGCCGTCCGGCACTGCGTCGACCGACACGATCTCCGACTCCGCGTCCGCCGCGAACGCCGCCGCCGCGACGACGTCGGAGGGCAACGCCACCTCGAACGAGAGCGGGTTCTCGACGCGCAGCTCCTCGGCCATCTTGCCGCCGACGAGCACGGCATCCGCCCGGCCGCCGAGGTTCTCGAGCACGCCGAGCTTGTCCTCGACCTTCGCGCCGCCCGCGATGATCACGAACGGTCGCTCGACCTCGCCGAGCAGGCGCCCGAGGTGCTCCAGTTCGTTCTCGAGCAGCAGCCCCGCGTAGGCGGGAAGCAGGGCCGCGACGCCGACGGTCGAGGAGTGCGCGCGATGCGCCGAGCCGAACGCGTCGTTGACGAAGAGGTCGCAGCCCTCGGCGAGCTGCCGCGCGAAGCCGGGGTCGTTCTTCGTCTCGCCCGGATCGAAGCGCGTGTTCTCGAGCACGTAGATGCGCTCGTCCGCGAGCAGCTCGTGCAGCCGCGCGGCGACGGGCGCCATGGCGAAGCGCGCGCGATCCTCCTCCGTCTTCGGCCGGCCGAGGTGCGAGCAGACGCGAACCTCGAGCGCGCCGCGGCCGAGCAGGAGCTCGAGCGTCGGCAGCGCGGCGCGGATGCGCGTGTCGTCGGCGACGTGCCCGTCCTCGAGCGGCACGTTGAGGTCGGCCCGGACGAGCACGACCCTTCCCGCCACGTCCGCGTCCCGTACAGAGCGGAGCTTCCTCATCGCGCTAGAGCAGGATTCCGACGAGATCGACGAGACGGCACGAGTAGCCCCACTCGTTGTCGTACCAGCCGAAGACCTTCGCCGTCTTCCCGTGCGCCATCGTCAGCTGGCTGTCGAAGATGCACGAGTAGGCCGACCGCTTGATATCGGTCGAGACGAGCGCGTCCTCCGAGTACTGGAGCAGCCCGGCGAGCGGCCCCGACGAGGCGGCTGCGCGGAAGGCGCCGTTGATCTCCTCGACGCTGACCTCGCGGCCAAGCGTGACGACGAAGTCGGTGATCGAGCCGGTGGGGACCGGAGCGCGCACCGAGATGCCGTCCACCTTGCCCTTGAGCTCCGGCAGGACGAGCCCGATCGCCTTCGCCGCGCCGGTCGAGGTCGGGATCAGGTTGATCGCCGCCGCGCGGGCACGGCGCAGGTCTTTGTGCGGCTGGTCGAGGATGTGCTGGTCGTTCGTGTAGGCGTGGATCGTGGTCATGAAGCCCGACTCGATCCCGGTGAGATCGTTCAGCACCTTCGCCATCGGCGCGATGCAGTTCGTCGTGCACGAGGCATTCGAGATGATGTTGTGCGCCGCCTTGTCGTAGGAGTCGCCGTTGACGCCGAGCACGAGGGTGACGTCCGGGTCTGTGGCCGGCGCCGAGATCAGGACCTTCTTCGCCCCGGCGTCGAGGTGCTTCTGGGCGCCGTCGCGGCCCGTGAAGAAGCCGGTCGACTCGAGCACGACGTCCACGCCGAGCTCGCCCCACGGCAGCGTCGCGGGGTCGCGCTCCGCGAGCACCTTCATCGTCTGCCCGCCGGCGCGGATCTCGCCGTCGACGAGCTCGACATCGCCGTCCAGCGGGCCGAGCAGCGAGTCGTACTTGAGCAGGTGCGCCATCGTCGCCGCGTCGCCGAGGTCGTTGATCGCCACGATCTCGATGTCGGCGCCGCGCTCCTGCGCCGCCCGGAAGAAGTTGCGCCCGATGCGCCCGAATCCGTTGATGCCCAATCGGAGTGCCATGATTATTTGTCCCCTTCAGAGAGTCTCGGTATCTGGCTTCGAGTCTAAAGGTTGGCCTCCGGGGAGGCTTCGGTAGAAATGCGCAAGGAGGGGCGGCACCGGAGAGGGAGCTCCGAGGACGACCTCCCCCTCCGGATGAAACCGGGCTCAGATCCGGTCCGGCAGACGGGGTCTGTATCCACCGGTGGGCGAGCACCAGCTCGCCGCCTGCGGGGAGTATGACGCCCTGCGGGCCCCGCGTCAGCCCTCCACTTCGGCGAGCTGCCGGAGCTTGGTGAGCCTTCGATAGAGCGCCGCCTTCGTCGCCGGCGGGTCGCACCGCTCTGCGAGCTCGCGCAGCGAGAGAGTCGGGTAGCGGAGGCGCAGGCGGCCGGCCTCGCGGAGTCGCGGCGCCAGGTCGTCGAGCACGCCCGCGGCGTCGAGCGCGCGCACGGCCTGAAGCTGGGCGTGTGCGGCGCGACTCGTGCGCACGAGGTTCGCGTGGTCGGCGTTCGCAAGGCGGTTCGCGTGCGAGAGCGTCGCTCCCATCACCGCCTGCTCCTCGAAGACGAGGATCGCGTTCGACGCGCCGGCCGCGGCGAGGACGCCCTCGATCGACTCCGCGCCCTTCGCATAGGCGACGGCATGGCTGCCGCGGTCGCGGACCCGCAACGTGACGCCTTCGCCGGCGGCGACCGAAGCGACGAACTCGGCCCCGTCCACGCTGCCGGCCCGCAGCTCGAGGTGCGGCGAGCGCGGGCCGCTGAGCGAGCCGCCGCCGAGGAGCGCGCCGCGGAGATAGGCGCCGCGGCAACAGGGCTTCGCGACGACGCGCTTCGGCGGCCGCTCGACCGGCGCCAGTCTCTGGTCGAGCACGCCCGCCTCGTACAGCACCTGCAGCGCGCGCTGCTTCCCCTCGACGTGGAGCTGGTAGCGGGTCGACTGCTCGAAGGCGTGGCGGCGATAGGTGCGGATCTCGGTGTCGACGCCGAGCTCGCGCAGGAGCTGGAATGCGCGACGCGCGGCGGCGGAGCTCGCGAGGTCGAGATGCAGCGCGATCTCGCCGCGGCCACGCAGGTGCGCGCTACCGGCGGCGTGGAAGAGGCCGGAGAGCTCTGCGAGCCGGTCGCAGTCGCGGCGCGGCGCGATTCCCGCGAGCTCGTCGCGCAGCTCCTCGGAGAGCGGGCTCACAGCTCGACTCCTTCCAGCGCGAGCAGGCGGCGCTTGTAGCCGAGGCCGAGCGAGCCATAGCCGCCGATCCCGGCCGCGGCGACGACGCGGTGGCACGGAATCACGATTCCGAAGCGGTTCGACGCGCAGAACCCGCCCGCCGCACGCGCCGCGCCCGGCCGCCCCGCGAGCGCGGCCAGCTCGCCGTAGGTCACGACCTCGCCCCACGGCACACGCCGCAGCGCGTCGGCGAGCGCGCGCTGGAACGGCGTCCACCACGAGCTCTCGACCGCTACGTCCGCGAACGTGTCTCGCGCTCCCGCGAAGTAGGCCTTGAGCCGCGGCACCAGCGGGTGGTCGCCCTCGGCCCGGCCGCCCGGAGTCGGATGCTCGAGCTGGAGCAGCCGGCCGTCCTCCGCCCACAGCTCGCCGACTCCCCAGCCGTCGATCTCGTAGGCCACTCGTGTCACGCCCACCCCGCCAATCTACAATCGTCCGTCGTGACCGCGTTCGGCATCTCCCGCCCGCCCGCCGCCGTGAACGAGCCGGTGCGCTCGTACGAGCCCGGCTCGCCCGAGCGCGCGGAGCTGCAGGCCGAGCTCGCTCGCATGCAGAGCGAGCGGATCGCGGTGCCGATGGTGATCGGCGGCAACGATGTCGAGACGGCGACGACCTTCGAGGCGGTGATGCCACACCGCAAGGACCACGTCCTCGCAGACGTGAGCCGCGGCGACGCGTCGCACGTCCAGCAGGCGATCGACGCAGCGCGCGCCGCTCACCACGACTGGTCGCGACTGCCCTGGGAGGAGCGCGCCTCGGTCTTCCTCCGCGCCGCCGAGCTCCTCTCCGGACCGTTCCGGCCCGTGATCAACGCGGCGACGATGCTCAACCAGTCGAAGACCGCGCACCAGGCCGAGATCGACGCCGCCTGCGAGCTGATCGACTTCTGGCGCTTCAACGTCGAGTACATGACGCGGATCTACGCCGACCAGCCCGTCTCCTCGCAGGGCGTCTGGAACCGGATGGAGTACCGGCCGCTCGAGGGCTTCGTCTTCGCGGTCAGCCCGTTCAACTTCACCGCGATCGGCGGCAACCTCTCGTCCTCGGCCGCGCTGATGGGCAACACCGTGGTCTGGAAGCCGGCCTCGACCGCGGCGCTCGGGGCGCACGTCGTGATGCGCGTGCTCCAGGCCGCGGGCCTGCCCGACGGCGTGATCAACCTCGTCTACGGCTCAGGCGCCGAGATCGGCGCCGCGGCGCTCGCGAGCCCCGAGCTCGCCGGAATCCACTTCACCGGCTCGACCCCGGTGTTCCAGGGGATGTGGAACACGGTCGGCTCGAACATCGCCCGCTACCGCAACTACCCGCGCCTCGTCGGCGAGACGGGCGGCAAGGACTTCATCGTCGCGCATCCCTCCGCCGACGTCGGCGCTCTCGCGACCGCGATCGTGCGCGGCTCGTTCGAGTACCAGGGGCAGAAGTGCTCGGCCAGCTCGCGCGTCTACGCACCGTCGAACCTCTGGCCGGAGCTGCGCGAGCGGCTCGCCGCCGAGGTGAGCGAGGTGAAGATGGGCGACGTCGCCGACTTCTCGAACTTCATGGGCGCCGTGATCGACGGCAGCTCGTTCGCCACGCAGCGCGACGCGATCGCCGAGGCGCGCGCCGCCGGCGCGGACATCGTCGCGGGCGGCGGCACCGACGACGGCGAGGGCTGGTTCGTCGAGCCGACCGTCGTGATGACCGACGACCCGAACTTCCGCCTGCTGCGCGACGAGCTGTTCGGCCCGGTCGTGACCGCGTACGTCTACCCGGAGAACAAGTGGGAGGACACGCTGCGCCTCGTCGACGAGACCGCGCCCTACGCGCTCACCGGCGCCGTGTTCGCCGACGACCGCTATGTGATCGAGCAGGCGCACGATGCGCTCCGCTATTCGGCGGGCAACTTCTACGTCAACGACAAGCCGACCGGCGCGGTCGTCGGCCAGCAGCCGTTCGGCGGCGCCCGCGCGTCCGGCACGAACGACAAGGCCGGCTCGATGTGGAACCTGATCCGGTGGGCGAGCCCGCGCGTGGTGAAGGAGACCTTCGTCCCGCCGACGGACTACCGCTATCCGTTCATGTCCTAGGCGCCAGGGCGCCAGACCATCAGGATCAGGATCGCGAGCACCAGCACCACGCCGGCGTAGTTGACGATCCGGCCCACCGGGTCGTCGAGCAGGCGCCGGATCTCGGCCGGGTCGCCGCCCGACTCGGCGAGTTTCCGCGCCTTCTTCGGCCGCTGGCCGCCGACGATCCCGAGCGCGACGGTGGCGACGAAGAGCGCGAGCGCTGCGTCGAGCCAGCCGTCTCCGTTGGCGTGAACCTCGCCGGCGAGCCAGAAGCCGCAGGCCAGCACGACGATCCCGCCGCCCGCCACGAGGGCGACGCCCCAGCGCGTCAGCCCGAGTAGCAGCGCGATCTCGGCCGGCTCCGTCTTCCGCCGCGCCGCCTCGAACCCGACCACGGCGACGGTCAGCCCGCCGACGAACACGAACGCGCCGAGCAGGTGGAAGAACAGGGCCCATTGCTCCATCGCGCCAACCCTACTTGCGCAGGACCGGCAGCGCGGCCGTTGAACTGCGCGCCGTGGAGGACCGCTGGGACACCGGCCGGGTCGACGCGTTCAGCGACGGTGTCTTCGCGATCGCGATCACGCTGCTCGTGCTCGACATCCATGTCCCGCCGTCCGGCTTCGACAACCTGTGGCGCGGGATCCTGCACCAGTGGCCCTCGTACCTCGCCTTCGCGACGAGCTTCATCACGATCGGCGGGCTCTGGCTTGCGCACCACGGCATCTTCCGGCGGCTGCAGTACGCAAATACCTCCGTGATGCGGATCAACCTGCTGCTGCTGATGGCAGTCTCGTTCCTGCCGTTCCCGACGAGGCTCGTGGCCGAGGCGATCCGCAACACCGACGCCGAGCGCGCCGCTGTCATCTTCTACGGCATCTCGCTGTTCGTGATCTCGGTGATCCTCAGCGCCTTGTGGAGCACGATCGCGCGCGACCGCTCCCTGCTGAGGCCCGAGGTGACCGACGCGGAGGTGCGGAGCCTGCTGATCCGGACGACGCCCGGGCTCGGGTTCTACGTCGGCGTGATCCTGCTCGCGATCTTCGCGCCGAAGGTCGCCGCGTTCGGCTACCTCGCGATCGCGATCGTCGCCACCGCGAACGTGCGCGGCGATCGTCTTGCGGCGACTCGGACCTAGCCGCCACACTGTCGGCGTGCGCTTCCTCGCGACGATCGCAGTGTTTCTGTTCGCAGTGGGTGTCGCAGAGGCCCGTGCGCCGGTAGGCCTCGCACCCGGACCGTGGCAACTCGTCTCCGCGAAGCACGCTGTCGGCGCGAAACCCACGGTCACCGTCTTCGCTCGCTGGAACACGCAGGACGTGTCCACCTCGACCGGCTTCGTCCCGCATCCGCCGATCCCGAAGCGCATGGCGTACGTCGTGACCGAATCGCCGCGCCAGCCCGTCGCGGTTCGCTGGACCTCGCTCTGCTACCCGAACCACGAGCACAGCTTCGGGAACGCCGGGACGGCACACGGCACAGGGCCCGTTGTCGGCTACCCGGTGCTGTACCCCGGTCGCGTCGAGTGCGACCTCTACCTGTACGTGCGGCTCTCCGGCCGCGGCACGGTGCACGCGAGCATCTACGCCTACTGATTACGGAGAGTTAACGTCTGCGTAACGGCGTCCCCACACGCGGCGCCTACCCTGGAGCTATGAGAATCCTCGTCCTTGCTTCCGGACTGCTTTCGCTGCTCGTCCTCGTCGCGCCCGTTCACCCTTAGACGGGTGACGCCACACCGACGTGCGTCTGGTGGTGGCCCAGACGCGGCGCAGGATCGTCCGGCTCAACCTTGACCAGGCCCACCGGCCTGGCCTGCGGTCGATCCGAACGCCCTCCTTGGTCTGAACCATCCCCAGCACACGCCGGTATGGCATCAACCGCCTAACGAACGGTGAACGCCCAGGCGAGCGCCCCCGCGTGGGGCCCGCCGCGGGCATAGGCGACCAGCGTGTGACGTCCCTTGCCGATCCCCTTGGGGAGGTTGGCGTACAGGGTCACCGTCCGGCCGCCGTTCGCCGCTCCACCACGGGTCGCGAGCGGCTTGCCGTCCAGATACAGCGCGCCCGTGTCGACCGGATCGGGGAGCATCGCCTGGGCGGCGACCTGGAACACCTTGCCCTGGACGGTGCCGGCTGACGGCGAGATCGGCTGCACGAGCACGTTCGGATCGACGACGAGCTTCCAGCGCCCTCCCTCGAGCCGCATCGGTCCCGCGTAGGCGCCGGTCGCGGTCTTCACGGCCTCGACCGCGCCGCCGCTCGGAAACGTCTGGTCGACGAGCTTCGTGTGCGGAGCCTTCGCGGCGGCCGTGAGCGCCTTGCCCGGCGCGCTCGCGGCGAACGCGGCCGGCTTGACGTACTGCGCGCGCGTCAGCGCCGAAAGGCCGGCGAAGACCGTGGCGCTCTTGCCCGCCTTGGCCGCGGCCAGGAGCTGCTCGAACGCGAGGGCCGGCTTGACCGGCGCGGCGGTGGCCGGCCCTGCGAACGCGAGCGCGGCGACGACGGCGGCGAGGAGACGGAGCTTCATGCTCCGCCCGTCCGGTGGAGTTGCGCGTACACGGTCCGTGCTGTCTTGGCCGGAAGCCCCGGCACTCCTTCGAGCTCTTCCTCGCTCGCGGCGAGGATCCGCTCGGGCGAGCCGAAGTGCTGTAGCAGCGCGCGGCGCCGCGCCGGCCCGACGCCGGGCAGGTCGTCGAACAGCGTCTTGAACGCCTTCGTCTCGCGCCTCTGGCGGTTGAAGCCGATCGCGAAGCGGTGCGCCTCGTCGCGCACGCGCTGGAGGAGCTGGAGCCCGGGTGAGCGCCGGTCGAGCACGATCGGATCCGAGCGGCCCGGCACGAACACCTCCTCGACCCGCTTCGCGAGCGAGATCACCGCGACGCGGGGCAGGTCGTAGGCCTCCATCGCCTCGAGCGCCGCCGAGAGCTGGCCCTTGCCGCCGTCCACGACGACGAGGTTCGGCGTCGTCGCGAAGCCCTCGTCGTAGTCGTCGCCGGGCGGCGCCGCGAGCCGGGCGAAGCGGCGCGAGACGACCTCCGCCATCGCGGCGAAGTCGTCCATCCCCACCTGCCCGCGCACGGCGAACTTGCGGTAGTGCGCCTTCTTCGGCTGGCCGTCCTGGAACACGACCATCGAGCCTACGTTCTCCTCGCCCATCGTCGTCGAGATGTCGAAGCACTCGATCCGGAGCGGCAGGCTCTCGAGATTCAGGGCCTCGCGAAGCTCCTCGAGCGCCTCGACGCGGCGCAGCCGCCGGGACTCCGCGCCGGCCGCCTCGGCCTCGAGCGCGAGCACCGCGTTCTGCGGTCGCGAGCTCCTGCGAGCCGGCGCTTGTCGCCGCGCTCGGCGGCGCGGATCTCGACGCGCGAGCCGCGGCGCTCCGAGAGGAACTCCTCCAGCGCGCCGAGGTCGCCGAGCCCGCGCGGGACGATCGAGCTGCGGCGGCACGCTCGGCGACGAGCCGTTAGTACTCGAGGCAGAACGCCTCGACGATCGTCGCCTCGTCCTGGCCGGCCACGTTCTCGAGATGGAAGGCGTAGCGGTCGACCATCCGGCCGTCGCGCAGCGGGAAGACCTGCACCGCCGCGCGATCCTCCGCGACCGCGAGCCCGAGCACGTCGACCGTGCCGACGGCGCGCCGGTCAGCGGCCTGCCGCTCGGCGAGGTGCTGGACGGCGAAGAGCCGGTTCCTGTAGCCGCGCCGCCTCCTCGAAGCGCTCGTCCGCCGCCGCCTCGTTCATCCGCCGCTCGAGCTCGCGCTGGATCGGCATCGTGTCGCCCGAGAGGAACTCGATCACGCTGTCGATCACCTCGCGGTAGGCCTCCTTCGTGACGTAGCCGACGCAGGGCGCCGTGCAGCGCTCGATGTGGTAGTCGAGGCACGGGATGCCCGGAGTGCCGGCCCGGCTTCGGCCCTTCGCAGGGCCGGAACTGGAAGACGCGGTTGAGCACGTCGAGGGTCTCGCGCACCTTCTTCGCGTTGGCGTACGGGCCGAAGTAGACGACGCCGCGGCGGTGCCGCTCACGGGTGAACATCACCCGCGGGATACTCGTCCTCGACCGTGACCGCGATGTACGGGAACGACTTGTCGTCGCGCAGACGCACGTTGAACGACGGCCGGTGGCGCTTGATCGAGGTTCTGCTCGAGGTGGAGCGCCTCTGCCTCGGTACCCGTGACGATCACCTCGACCCCGGTCACGCGCCCTGCGAGCTGCGCCGATTGCATCCGCCCGTCGCCGCCTTTCTGGAAGTAGTGGCGCACGCGCGAACGCAGCGTCTTTCGCCTTCCCGACGTAGATCACGTCGCCCTTCGCATCGCGGAACAGGTACACCCCGGGCTTGGCCGGAAGTGCCTTGAGCTGGGCCTGAAGCGGCGAGTTCTCCACGCGGTCTAGCGTAGCCCGCAGCTACGGTCTTCCCGTGAAGTGGACGCTTGCGGCCTGCGGCCTCGCTGCCGCGCTCGCGTTTGCCGCGCCCGCCCGTGCCGGCGGCCCGGCGATGCGGATCGGCGCCGTCGAAGACGCGCCGCGCTCGACCAGCCTCGTCGTGGCCAAAGCGCAGATGACGCTGGCGCGCCTCGCCGGCTTCGACTCGATCCGGGTCACCGAGATCTGGGCGCCGGGTGAGACCGAGCCGACCGCCGACGACGTCACCGCGCTCTCGAACGTCGTCGCCGCGGCCGACCTCTCCGGCATGCGACCCCTCGTCACGGTGATGCCGTTCGGGTCGAAGACGACACCGCTCGGCACCGACATGCAGACGCAGTTCGCCCAGTTCGCGGCGGCAGTCGTCACCAAGGTGCCTGGGATCGAGGACGTGATCGTCGGCAACGAGCCGAACCTCAACCGCTACTGGCTGCCGCAGTTCAACGCCGACGGCACCGACGCCGCGGCGCCCGCGTACGAGTCGCTGCTCGCGCTGACCTACGACGCGCTCAAGGCTGCCTCGCCGAACGTCACCGTCTACGGCGGCGCCGTCTCGCCGCGCGGCGGCGACAAGCCCGGGACCGGCCGGGACACGCACTCCCCGACCGTGTTCATCAAGGACATGGGCGCCGCGTACCGGGCGAGCGGTCGCACGGAGCCGATCATGGACGTCTACGTCCAGCACGTGTACGAGGACAACTCCTCGGAGCCGCCCGGGACGCAGCACGCGAAGACCACGACGATCTCGATCGCCGACTACGGCAAGCTCGTGAGCCTGCTCGGCACGGCCTTCGACGGCACCGCCCAGCCCGGCTCGACGCTGCCGATCCTATACGGCGAGTTCGGGGTCGAGTCGCAGATCCCGGCGGCGAAGGCGAAGCTCTACACCGGCACCGAGCCCGCGACCACGAAGCCCGTCGACGAGGCGACGCAGGCGCTCTACTACACGCAGGCGATCCAGCTCGCGTTCTGCCAGCCCAACGTCATGGGGCTGTTGCTCTTCCACGTGACCGACGAGACGGCGCTCGCCGGCTGGCAGTCGGGCGTCTACTACGCGGACGGCAAGCCGAAGCCGAGCCGCGATGTCGTGCGCACCGCTGCGGTGCAGTCGAGGCGCGGGATCGTCACGCACTGTCCCGGGCTCGCGCTCAAGGTCAAGGCGACCGTGGCGCGTCTCGCAGCGACGCACTTCGGCGTCACCTGCGACATCGACTGCACCTACACCGCGCGCCTCGTGCGCGTCGGCACCGGCGCGACGACCTCGACGGTGCGTGGCCGCATCACCGGCGGCATCCCGGGCGGGATCCTCTTCCCCAAGCAGAGCCCCGGGGTCTACCAGATCAAGGTGAGCCTGATCGCACCGATCAACCCCGGCCCGGCGACCGTGCTGACCGGCAAGGCGTTCCGCCTAAACTAGAGTTCAGGCATGGAGCAAGCAGCCCCGAGCGGCCAGTACATCGCGTACACCTTCTACAAGGTGGATCCGGCCTGGCGCCGCCTGCCTGACGACGAGCGCGCCGCTGCGAAGGAGTCCTTCGCCGAGACCGTGGAGGAGTGGGCCGGGCGGCTCGAGGGCCTGCGCGTCTACTCGGTCACGGGCGTGCGCCCCGACGCCGACTTCTTCTTCTGGAAGATCACCGAGCGCTACGACGACCTCGGCGAGCTCGGCGCGGCGCTGAACGCGACGCCGCTCGCCGGCTGGCTCGAGACGCCGTACTCGTACCTCGCGACGACGAAGCCTTCGGTCTACACCGACAAGAAGCGCGTCAGGCAGGGGCGGATCATCCCCCGCAACGCGCCGTATCTCGTCGTCTATCCGTTCGTGAAGACGCGCCCGTGGTACTTCCTCACGTTCGAGGAGCGCGCCGCGGCGATGCGCGAGCACGCGGAGATCGGCTCGCGCTTCGTCACGATCACGAACCACACGACCTACTCGTTCGGGCTCGACGACCAGGAGTTCATGCCGGCGTTCGAGTGCGAGGAGCCGTCCGACTTCATGCACCTGATGATGACGCTGCGCGAGAGCGAGGCGTCCCGCTGGACGGAGCAGGACACGCCGATCTTCGTCGGCCAGCTGATGGAGATCCGCGCCGCGCTCGACGCGCTCGACGGCGCCTCGGCCCGCGTCCGGGCGTAGCCCGTGGCGACGATCGACGACAGCGTGATCGTCTTCGTCGAGATCCCCGGCGGCTCGCGCAACAAGTACGAGTTCGACCAGGAGTCCGGCACGATCATGCTCGACCGGCGCCTGTTCACCTCGATGAGCTACCCGGCCGACTACGGCTTCATCGAGGGCACGCTCGGCGAGGACGGCGACCCGCTCGACGCGCTGGTGCTCGTCGGCGACCCGACCTTCCCCGGCTGCCGGATCCGCGCCCGCGCCGTCGGCGTCTTCCACATGGCCGACGAGAAAGGCCCGGACGAGAAGGTGATCTGCGTCCCGCTCAAGGACCCGAGCTTCATGCGCGTCCACGACGTGCACGACATCCAGCCCGAGTTCCGCGACGAGATCGAGCACTTCTTCCAGGTCTACAAGCAGCTCGAGAAGAAGGAGACCGAGACGCGCGGCTTCGGCAACCGCTCCGAGGCCGAGCAGATCATCGCCGCGGCCCGCGCGCGGCTCTAGCCGGCGAGCTCCTTCCGCGCGAGGTCGACGATGTCGGCGCTCGTGTTCGCGTGGCCGGCGATGCCCCAGCCGCCTTCGGGCGACTCGGTGATCAGCACCCAGGTGCGCTCGGTGAGCGTCGGATCGCCCGCGGCAGCGGCGACGATGTCGGTCAGCTCCCGCACGACTCCGAGCTGCTTGTCGCGGTCGAGCACGCCGATCGGTGTCAGCACCTGCACGCGCACGTAGTTGCTGTCGCCGGCGACGTTCGAGAGCGAGTCGGCCGGTAGGTCGTGGACGAACGCAGCCGTGTTCTTCTCGAACAGCGAGATCGGCGGCACCTGCTCCCAGCGCATCACTGCGGCGGCGAGGTCCTGCGTCAGCGTGTGCTTGTCGCCGAACGTTCCCGTCACGGCGTAGACGTCGATCATCGGCATGGCAACTTTCATACACTATGACGGTCGTCATAGTCAAGGAGCGAGATGTCGAACGAGAGCCGGGCGAGCATGGTGCGAAGCGCAGCCGCGTTGATCGGCTCGCGTGGCGTGAACGCGACCTCGTTCACGGACGTGCTCGCCGACAGCGACGCACCGCGCGGCTCGATCTATCACCACTTCCCGGCGGGCAAGCGCCAGCTCACCGAGGACGCGATCCGGCTCACCTCCGAGCAGATCCTCGACTACCTCCGCGCCGCGCCGACCGACTCGGCCGAGAGCGTGCTGCGCCACTTCGTTGCGCTCTGGCGCGGCTCGGCGGGCTGCCCGTCGCCGGCGTTTCCGTCGACACGGTCGCCGGCGCGCCCGTCATGGAGCTCGTCCGCGCGTCGTTCCGCTCCTGGTCGGACCTGCTCGCCGCGCAACTCGAGCAGACCGGCGTTCCCGCCGCGCGGGCGGCGTCGATCGCCGTAACGGCACTCGCGGGCATGGAAGGTGCGCTCATCCTCTGCCGCGCCGAGGGCAGCGACGCGCCGCTCGATGCCGTCGGCGAGGAGCTCTTGCGCCTCCTTCGCGTCCCGCTATAGTTCGCCCGCTGCACGCGCGATGAGGCTCGCGCATAACCGCTCTCTCGGGAGCTGATGGCCTCTACCCCAGGTTCCCCCTTCACCGGAGGTAGAGATGAGCGGTCTTGCAATAGCAGCGGTACTCGGAGGCTCGATCCTCCTCGCCGCGATGTTCTCGGTCGAGGTCGGGATCTCGGTCGCGGTCGTCGAGCTCGCCCTGGGCTTCGTCGTCGGGAACTCGTTCCACATCGCCGCGCCCGACTGGATGACCTTCATCGCGACGTTCGCGGGAGTCGTGCTGGCCTTTCTCGCCGGCGCCGAGGTCGACACGCCGCAGCTTCGCGCGGAGTGGCGCTCGTCGCTCGCGATCGGCGCGGTCTCGTTCGGCGCGCCGTTCGCCGTCGTCGGCTTGCTCGCGTACTACGGACTGGGCTGGAACCACCGGCAGGCCGAGATCGCCGGGATCACGCTCTCGGAGGCGAGCCTCGCGGTGATCTACGCACTGCTCGTCGAGACCGGGCTGAACCAGTCGCTCGTGGGCAAGCGGCTGATGTCGGCGACCTTCGTCACGAACCTGGGCACCGTGGTCGCGCTGACCGTGCTCTTCGTCAAGCCGGGGCTCTGGATCGTGCCGTTCGCACTCGTCTCGGTCGGAGTGATCGTCGGCCTGCCGAAGCTCGCGCCGTGGTTCTTCTCGCGCTACGGCGACCGCGTGACGGAGCCGGAGATCAAGCTCGTGTTCGCGGTGCTGTTCCTGTTCATGTGGCTGGCGGCGCGGGCGCACTCCCACGCCGTGCTGCCCGCGTTCATCCTCGGCCTCGTGATGAGCGGCCACTACGCGAAGCACCGCGCCGAGCAGCACCGGATGCGCATCGTCGCGTTCGCGTTCCTGACGCCGTTCTTCTTCTTCCGCGGCGGGATGAGCGTGTCAGCGTCGGCAGTGTGGGCGAACCTCGGCGTCGTGCTCCTGCTGTTCGCCGGGAAGCTGGCGCCGAAGATCCTCGGCGTCTTCCCCCTCGCGCGCCGCTACTGCGCGCCGTACGAGACGTTCACCACGCTGCTGCTCTCGACCGGGCTCACGTTCGGAGCGATCGCGGCGCTGTACGGGCTGACCTCGGGGATCCTCGACCAGAAGCAGTTCTCGCTGCTGCTCGCCGCGGTCGTGCTTTCCGCGATCGTGCCGACCGCGATCGCGCAGCGCTTCTTCCAGCCGAGCCACGACGCGCACGTCCCTGGCCCGGTCGAGGTCGACGCGCGGCCCTGACATCCGGCGCTCGCGCAACACTGCGGCGGAGAAAGGGGACTCATCCAGCGAGAAGAGGGAACGGGGCACACGCCGCCCGGTGCGCCGAAGTGCCCGCGCTGTTTCGCGCCGGTCGACGCCGCCGATTCGTTCTGCAACCGGTGCGGCGCGCCACTGGCACCGGATGCCGGCTCGTCGCGTCCGTCGCAGCACTGGCGCTGGATCGTCGTGCTCGGGATCGTCGTGCTGATCGCCGCGCTCGCGGCCTGCGCGATCGAGTGGCGGCACGAGGCGACGGGTCGCCACAGCGCCGAGCGACGCCTCGATGCGGCGCAGGCCCACGTCGCGCAGCTCCGCGCCGATCTCTCGACCTCCGAGGCTCTCTCCGGCCACCAGCGCGACATCCTCACCAAGGTCGACGCCGTGCTCGCGCAGATCGACCCCCTCCTGTCGAGCTCCGACGAGCTCCGTCAGGCGACCTCGAGCCTCGAGAACGCGAGCACGACGTTCGGCTCCGAGGCCGCAGCGCTACAGGGCGACGCGGTGACGCTCGCGACGCGGCTCGCCAGGGCCGGCGCCTCCGCGAGCGCCGCAGCCATCGCAAGGGTCGACACCGAGATCGCCACGCTCCGTTCCCAGGGCGCAACGCTCACCTCACGCGGCGGGACGCTCGCGGCCGCCGCGGTTCTCTTCACCTCGCGCGCCAAGGCCTACACCACGACCGTCCGCGCCCTCCAGGCCGAGCTCCGTCCCTAGTAGGACGAGGCCTCGTCGCGCCAGACACGCACCATTGCGAAGCCGCACAGCACGAGCACGCCGAGAAACGCGATCGCGTCGAGCCCGCCGTGGGCGAAGAACGTGTACGCCACGAAGTCGGCCAGGATCAGGAAGCCGGCGCCGTAGAACACGACCTGTGCGCGGCGGGGCCACATTCCGATCTGCGAGCGCCGCGACCGCCAGAGGCGGTACAGGAACACGACGAGGAGCACGAGCAGCGCGATCTGGACGATGAAGAACAGCGTCCCCAAGGCTGGGCCGAGCGAGAGCGCCACGATCACCCCCGCGACGATTGCGATCAGGATGAACCCCCGCACCGTCGGGTTCATGTCGGCGAGGAACCGTCTCATGTCGCCGTCATGTAAGCGCGCACCGCGAGTGCGGCGGCGAGGAGCGTCGCACCGGCGAACCAGGCGAGGCGGCGGCGCGGGTCGGCCGGCGCGTAGAGCCACGGCGAGAGGATCGCCAGGAGCGCGAGCGTCCCGTAGAGATAGTGGAGGTGGTCCGGGCGCGCGCCTGTGGTCGGACAGGAGCAGGAGCCCGAGCGCGACCTGCGCCACGAGCAGGGTCTGCGCGAGCGCAAGCAGATGCGCGAGCGAGCGCCCGGCTCCCCGCCCGCGCCGGTACGCGACGAGCGCCCAGACGCCGGCGACGGCGCACACGGCGATGATCAGGAATGCGACGGTGTGGTGCGCCGTTAGCATCGTCGTGCCCTGACACTACAGAGAGGAATGGACATGGTTGAGGAAGGTACGCCGGCCCCCGACTTCGAGCTCGTGAGCGACGAAGGCATCACCGTCCGGCTGTCCGACCTGCGCGGGAAGCCCGTCGTCATCTACTTCTATCCCAAGGACGACACGCCCGGCTGCACGACCGAGTCCTGCGAGTTCAGGGACGCGTACGACGTCTTCCGCGATCGCGGCGCCGAGATCCTGGGGATCAGCCCGGACGGCGAGAAGTCACATGCGAAGTTCAAGAACAAGTACGGCCTGCCGTTCCCGCTGCTCGCCGACCCTGAGCACACGGCCGCTGAGGCCTACGGTGTCTGGGGCGAGCGGAAGTTCATGGGCAAGAAGTACATGGGCATCAACCGCTCGACGTTCCTGATCGACGCCGACGGCAACGTCGCGCGGGCGATGTACGGGATCAAGCCCGCAGGGCACGCGAGCGAGGTGCTCGACGCCCTGCCGGCGTAGCGCTGTCGTCGCGCGGCAGTGAGACCGTGAACGTCGTCCCGGCGCCGGGGCGGCTCTCGACCGCGACCGAGCCGCCCATCGCCTCGGTCAGCTCGCGCACGATCGCGAGGCCGAGGCCGGTGCCGACGGTGCGGCTCTCGCTGCCCTGGCGCTCGTAGAGGTAGAAGCGCTCGAAGGCCCGCAGGACGTCCTCCTCGGCCAGGCCGGGGCCTGTGTCGGCGACCGCGATCGTCGTGCCTTCGGCGCGGACGCTGACCGAGCCGCCCTCGGGCGTGATCCGGAGCGCGTTCTCGATCAGGTTCGAGAGCACCTGGAGCACGCGGTCGGGGTCGGCGACGGCGGGCGCGGGGCCATGGCCGTCCGCGGTCAGCTCGACGCCGAAGGTGCGCGCCTGCGGCGTGAACCGCACGACAGCCTCGTCGGCGAGCTCCGCGAGGTCGACCCGCTGGGGATGGACGCCGAAGACGTGCGCGTCGAGGCGCGCGAGGTCGAGCAGGTCGCGCACGAGGCGCTCGAGCCGCTTCGACTCCTTGAGGATCACCTCGGCGACGCGCTCGGGCGGGACGACGCCGTCGGCGAGAGCCTCCGCGTGACCGGTGATCGCGGTCAGCGGCGTCTTCAGCTCGTGGCTCACGGAGAGCAGGAACGTACGCTCGGCCGTCCGCGCCTGCGCCAGCTCCTCGCTCATGTAGTTGAAGGCCTCGGCGAGCGCGACGACCTCGGCCGGGCCCTCCGGCACGAGCGGGCCGTGCTGCTCGCCGACCGCGAGCGCGCGGCTCGCGTCGGCGACGTTCTGGATGGGTCGCGAGATCGCGCGGGCGAGCACGAACGCTCCCAGCGCGGCGAGCGTCAGGCCGACGAGGCCCGCGACGAGGAACGCGAGCTCGTACGGCGCCCAGTCCTGCGCCTGCTTCGACGCGCGCAGGAGCACGATCGCCTTCCCGTCGACGATCCGCGCCTGGTAGAGGAACGAGGTGCTGCCGACCCGGACGGTGCCCGACGCCGGCTCGCCAGCGCCGACCTTCGCCGCGCCGGCCGGCGGCAGGAGCTCGGCGGCCTGGTCGACCGCGAGCAGCGCCATCCGCATCTGCTGGGTGGCGAGGAACTGGCCGAGCGCGGCCGGCGGCGGCGCCGTGCGCTGCTGCTGCGCGAGGAGGTCGGCCTGTCGTCCGAGCGAGGCGAGCGCCTCGTGCTGGACGGAGCGGCGGACGAGGACGGCGCCCGCGACGAGCGACAGCGAGACCGCAACGATCACTGCGAGGCCGATCGCCCCGAACAGGCGCGCCCTCAGCGACTTCACGGACGGATGAGCTTGTAGCCGGTCCCCCGGACCGTGCGGATCAGTTCGGGACGGCCGAGCTTCTTCCGGAGCTGGGCGACGTGGACGTCGACGGTGCGCGTGCCCGCCGCGTACTCGAGCCCCCAGACGCGGTCGAGCAGCATGTCGCGCGTGACGACGGCGCCGCGGTTCTCCATCAGATAGGCGAGCAGGTCGAACTCCTTGCCGCGCAGGTCGACATCGCGGTCGCCGACCATCACCTCGCGCGAGCTGCGGTTCAGGACGACGTCGCCGAGGACGATCATCTCCGCCTCGCTCTCCGGCTCGGTGCGACGCAGCACGGCACGGACGCGCGCGATCAGCTCGCGCGGCGAGAACGGCTTCGAGACGTAGTCGTCGGCGCCGACCTCGAGCCCGGTGACGCGATCGATCTCGTCGTCGCGCGCGGTGAGCATCACGATCGGCACCGAGCCCTTGCGCCGGATCTGGCGGCAGACCTCGAAGCCGTCCATGTCGGGCAGGCCGATGTCGAGGATCACGAGGCGCGGGCTCTCACGGTCGACGGCGTTGAGCCCGTCCTGCCCGGTGCGAACCCATTTCGGCTGGAAGCCGTCGCGCTCGAGGTACGCGGTGACGAGCGTCGCGATGCTCTCCTCGTCCTCGATCAGGAGCACGGTGCCGGGCATCTACTTCCGCCCCCCTCGCGCCTTGATCTGCAGCGCGGGCTCGCTTCCTCGATGTGCCACCTCTGCAGCGTACCCGGGCCGGAGGTCACCGATGCCCGCGCTGCGCGAGTTGAGCTGGATGCTGGTCGACGGCCCGAGCGTGATCGTGACGATCCCCGAGGCGGTTCGCAGCACGAGCGAGGTCGACGTGACGGACACGATCACTCCCTTGTCGACGACGAGCGGCGCCCGGCCGACGGCGCGGATATAGACCGCAGGACGGTTGCCGTCGTGCAGCGCGCCGGCGACGTACCCCGGCTGGATCGCGCTGAGCTGCGACGGCGAGTCGTTCAGGAAGACCTTCGTCTTCGGGCCGATCGTGATCGTGATCGTGCTCCCGTCGAGCGCCTTCAGGACGACCTGCGTAGACGAGACCGACTGCACGACCCCGCGGTCGATCACGAAGTGGGAGCTGCGAGCCGAGGCTGTCCCGGAAGCGACGAGCGCGCCGAGAACGAGGAAGGAGAGGATTGAAGCCCTGAGTCGCATGCGTGTCGTCGGAGAATCGCACCAGCGTGTTACCGGCGCGTGCTTGTCGTGTAATCGGAAGGTAAACCACATTTAATGAGCATTTACGGGGATTTCACGTGGCGCGGACCGGCCGCTTACCTAGCACTCCGATGCTGCGGAGCGACCAGGCCGAGACCCTCGGCGCCCCCCACACGGAGATCTCCCATGCGCAAGCTCATCGCACTTCTCGCCGCGGCGCTCATCGCCGCGGTCGCCACCACCGCAGCCCTCGCCGAGGGCCACTCAGGCCAGCGGTACTTCGCCGGCGAGGTACTCGCCGGCGGCTCCGGCTCGCTGACCGTCAAGGTCGACAAGACGGGCAAGAAGGACGCGAACCTGAACGGCCAGACCCTCACGGTCGCGGTCGACTCCTCGACGCAGATCACTCTCGGCGCGGACAAAAACAAAAAGACCGCGCAGCTCTCGGATCTCGAGGTCGGCTACCGCGCGGGCGTGTACGCCACGCCGTCCGCGACCGACCCGACGAGCTTCACGGCCGTCCGCATCGCCGGCCACTACGGCTACCACTGGTTCGCCGGCTCGGTCGTCTCGGTCGGCTCCGACTCGATCGTGGTGCAGGTCAAGAAGACCGGCCCGCACGATACGCAGCTGAACGGCCAGACCCTCACCGTCCCGGTCTCCTCTGCCACGCAGTACTTCCGCGGCAAGGCCAAGACGACGATCGGCCTCGGCGACATCGCCTCCGGCGACAGGGTCGGAATCGAGACCCAGTCCCCGAACGGCGACCTCACCCGCGGGATGACCGCGGTGCACGTGCACGACTGGCACAAGGCCGCCACAGCCTCCTAGGGGCCTCGGTTTCCCCGGGCAGCGCGCGGTCCGATCGCGCTCTGCCCGGGGAGACGCCAGAGGAGCTGTTCGCGCGCGCCGCAGGAGCGCGGCGGCGCTCGACTCTTAACGACCTCTTACCCGCACCTCACCCTCTCCTCATGTCGGCGCGACAGGATCGTGTGCGACGACGAAAGGAGAGACGAATGACCACCCAGGAACGTCACATCGAGGAGCTGCTGCTCCACCTGCGCGGCCTGGTGTTCGTCCGCGCGATCCTCGAGCAGCGCGGCGCACCGGAAGCGGAGATCGAGCGTCACGCCTCGGAGATCAGCCGTGTCCGCGCAGACCTCGCGCGAACGGCGAGCGCCGGCGCCCTCGACGAAGCCGCCTGACCGAATCGGCCTCGCTAAACTGTCGCTCCGCGCGGATGTGGCGGAATTGGTAGACGCGCACGGTTCAGGTCCGTGTGGGGGAAACCCCGTGGAGGTTCAAGTCCTCTCATCCGCATGGCCGTTTCTGGCAAGGACGGGGAACACTCCGGGGGATTGGCGCGCGGGCGCGCGCGATGGTCATTGATCAGCACCCTGGTCCTGCTGTGCACGGCGATTGCTCGTCCTCCTCGTCGCCTGGGTCGTGCGCCAACTGTTCAGCTTGCGATCACGCCCCGAAGGCAAGGCAGGGTAACGGCGGGACGAGCGGGCGCCACTCCATGCTGGGCTCGCCGCAGTCGCTATGGAGCTTCGCACTGCGGCCGGCGTCGCTGAGCGCTGCTAGCGCGGGAACCACGTCCGGGAAGAGACGTCGAAGCTGCAACTTTCCGATCGTTCGATCGAGGGTGCGAGACGATGCCGCTCCGCCATGAAGATCCCGAGCTCTGGAACGAAGTCGAGACCGGCCGGTCTTCGTCGCGAACCCACGCTGGCCGCGTTGCTGGTCGTTTGCGTAGCGATACCGCGCCTGCTAACGAGTGCCGCGCTGACGACCGAGCCACGCTGGGCGCTAGGCATCGCGCCTGATCCCTCCCTCGAGTTGGTCTTGAACATCCGCGGCCAGTCCCTCGAAGCATTGGAGCCAGGCGCGGTAGAGCATTACCTTCTGCATCTCGTTGAGTGGGTTGCCGTCATGCTCGAGCCATTCCGCGGTGAGGACAGCCGATTCGGCTGCCCGGTGGAGCACTCGATCCGTAATCGCCTTCGCGAGCGCATCCGTCTCGACGACCCCTCGGACTAGCGACTGCATGGTCGCCTCCCCCCTGCGAAAGGCCCCTCGGCATAGGCGATTGACCCGCCGGCCGAGGGGCCGACGCGATCCTATTGGTTGATGTCAACGGCGCGAGGGTCAATCTCGCGCTCCGTCACGAACGATGATGCGCCAGCCATCGGACGAGGTCAAGTCGTCCTCGGTTTCAGGCGCCGTGCCTCGAGCCGGTTGAGGACATCTGACTCCCTGAACCGCAGACGGCCACCGACCCTGAACGCCGGCAGCTCCGACCGCTCAGCCCAATCAACGATCGTCGACGACGAAGACGCAATCAACTCCGGAGTACGAAGCTGCTCACTCACCTGAAACCCGCGCTGCCGCGGCATCGCGGCCGTTCGGCCAGAGACCTCTTTGAGCAGATTGGCAAGCGGCGACTCGTAACGAATGGAGCCCCCGCTTCGTGCGGACTTTCACGCGCGAACAAATCGCGGCATACCGAGAGGGATATGACGCGGCATTCCTTTGGGCGTCGTGGACCGTCGACGGTGCAGCCTTCGAAGCCAGCTCGCTCCGCTCCGACCTCCAACCGCCGTTCTTTAGCGGCTATCAAGACCACCTCACCGAAATCGCAGAAAGGCGAACAAGCCAGCTAGCACTGCGATGCTCACTGCTTCCGCCCCCAACCCGAATCGCCTACTGACAACCCGGACAGCGACCCTGACCGGTCTCCGTCTTCGTCCTCTTCAGTCCGGCGACCTTGCTGCGTGCGCGCTGTCGAACGACCGTCCGTTCAAGTCGCGCTCCATCTAGAGCGTCGCTTCGTGGACGTCGTTGCAGGCCGCCGTAGCTCCTCGACCGACCGATAGTCGTCGCGGTCAGGTGCTGAATGGAGCATCGCGCACCTCCCTTCAGAGACGGCCTTATTCGTAAGCGGCGTCCCGGGCGGTTGGAGATGCCTCGCAGGCGCTGGCGCGGCGGCGTCGACCGATGGGACGTGTTTGCACGAGCATCACTACAGGCCCCCGGCCGCTCTCGCCTCGACGATCGCATCGAACTGCCCGGACTTATCCGGCAGAACGCGAACCACCTGGTAGATCAACGCCCCGAGTGCCTGGCTGATGGTGTCCCCCTCCGAAAGCGCGTCGGCCCGCTCGAGTTCGAAACGGCGGCGCTCACTGCCATCGAGACCTGACACCCGGACCTCGTAAACCATCGTGCCTACGATCGTAGGCCTGCTAGCCAGTCTCCGATCCTGGCCGATCGGCTAGACCGGCTGGCCGACCGCGAAGACGCATTGACGACGGCGCAAGGTTCGCCGCTGACTGCTTCCTCCGCGCATAGAACACGGTTCGCTATTCAACGCGACCGCCGAGGCGCGCGAGCTCCGTCGGCTCGACCTCGGCGAATGCGCTCTCGCCCTTGGAGGTGATGGCCCAGGCCAACGACGAACGCTGTGACCGTGCGGCGCTCCGATGGCATGGCGATTCGAGCAAGAGGTGCCGACCCTGACCCTCGAGGAGTCGCAGCTAGCACTGGCGGCCTTGGTGGCGCTCGCGCGCGTGCCGAACGGTGGGACCACGAGGAAGCATTGCTCGCGCTCTGCCGCAGGTACGGGCTCAAGCCTCCACGCGCCGTGTACGGCTAGCCGAGACGCACGTTGAAATCGTCGCCGCCCCCGTGTATAGAGACGGGCCTCTAACCCAAAGGAGAGACGATGAAGTCCGGACTCACGATGTTGGCCCTCGCCGTGGGCGCCGCCGTCTGGTGCGCCGCTGCCCTCGCCGCTCCGAGCTCACTCACCGGCACCTGGTCGGGGAAGTACAGCGGCGCCTACCACGGCGCCTTCACCCTCCACTGGACCCAGAAGAGGTCGGTGCTGACCGGCACGATCACGCTCCCTCAGGCCGGCGGCAAGACGAACATCAAGGGCTCCGTCCATGGCAGCACGATCAACTTCGGCACCGTCGGCAACGGCACCGCGATCACCTACACGGGCACGGTGTCCGGCAGCTCGATGTCAGGCCACTATCAGACCCCCGGAGGCGGAGGCCCGTGGAGCGCCCACAAGAACTAGGGACGTTCAGCCGCTGACGCTGCGGGGCAGCGGTTCGGCCTCGACCACACGGTGCCGCCCACGCTCGACCGGGCGAGCGTGGGCGACGTCTTGTTTCACGTCGCTTGAACAGTCGCGCGCCGCTGGCAGCTCGCGCTCAGCCCGGCAAGCTCGTTCGCGGAGGCCTGCTGCTGGGCGAAGCCCCAAGCGTTACACAGACGCCAGCCACCGCGACGATCGAGCCGCCGATCGTTGCCGCAAGCGCAATGGTGTCCATGAGGGTGGAGCGTTGCAGTCGCAGCGGACAAGGCCGGGCAGTGCGTCGCCGAGGGCGGGCGTGGGCCGATACGCGCACTTGTTCGTGGCCGTACGCTGAGGGCGAGTCGACGGAATCGTCGCCCTCGTAGGCTCTCGCACCAAGCCGGGGTCGCCCCTCGCGCGTCGCCGTTCGAGTAGTTCCCGCGCGCGGCGACGTAGTAACAGCGCTGAGAAACACCGGCCCCAGGGGATAGGACTGAGGGGGAGCGGTGAGGCATTGGGGGACTAACCACCGCTCCCCGCTTGGACATCTCACCCATCCGGGGGTGGCTTGTGCAGAATTCTGCGGGCTATAACTCGTGCAAGCGGGAGGTTTGCTCGCCAGCCGACTACCGCCGCATAGGGAGGCGTCCCCAGTCCAACGTGGTCCTACCGGGCGCCTCCCTTTACATGCCCGGCTGCGAACAAGCGCCGTTTCTCCTCGTCCTACGTAACATGAACCACCTGATGCGGCGCCTCATCCTTCTCGTCGCTGCGCTCGCGCTCGTGCTCGGAACGACGGCCGCCGCGCAAACGCCTGCGCCGGCCCGGGACGGGACGGTCGAGTTGGTGGTCCGCCTCCATGCGCCGTCGCTTGCGATGGCGACCCGCGAGAACCGCAGCCTCGCCGCCGCGACGACGCGCCACCATCACCTCGACGTCCGCGCGCCGGCCAGCGTCTCGTACATGCGGATGCTCGCCACCGCGCAGCGCTCGCTCGCGAGCCGCATCGTCGGAACGATCCCGGGCGCGAGTGTGAGCTGGCACTACAGCGTCGTCCTCGACGGAATCGCCGTCGTCGTCCCGCGCGCGGAGGCCGGGCGCCTGGCGTCGGTACCCGGAGTCGCCGAGGTCTACCCGAGCGTCACCTACCACACCCTCCTCGACCGCAGCCCGGAGCTGATCGGTGCGCCCGCGATGTGGGGCCCCGACCTCTCGACGGCGGGCCAGGGGATCAAGATCGGGATCATCGACGAGGGCGTAGACCAGACGCATCCGTTCTTCAACCCGGCCGGGTACACGATGCCCGCGGGCTATCCGAAGGGGAACACGGCCTACACCACGGCGAAGGTGATCGTCGCACGCGCCTTCCCGCCGCCGACCACGACCTGGAAGTACGCCGGGCTTCCGTTCGACCCCGAGCTGTCCGACCACGCGACGCACGTCGCCGGGATCGCAGCCGGGAACAACGGCACCGCCGTGAGCAAGACGGTGATCGTCTCCGGCGTCGCGCCGAAGGCGTACATCGGAAACTACAAGGCACTGACCGTGCCGACGCCGGGGTTCGGGCTCGACGGCAACTCGCCCGAGATCGCCGCTGCGATCGAGGCTGCGGTGAAGGACGGGATGAACGTGATCAACCTCTCGCTGGGCGAGCCCGAGGTCGCGCCGAGCCGTGACCTCGTGGTCGACGCGATCGACGCGGCCGCCGCCGCCGGCGTCGTGCCGGTGATCGCCGCCGGGAACGACTTCAGCGACATGGGTCCCGGCTCGGTCGGCTCGCCGGCCACCGCTCCGGCCGCGATCGCCGTCGCCGCGGTCACGAACGGCCGCGGCGCACCCACCGATGTGATCGCCGACTTCTCGTCGGGCGGCCCGACGCCGATCTCGCTCCAGCTCAAGCCCGAGGTGAGCGCGCCCGGCGTGAACGTGCTCTCGTCCGTCCCGGCGCGCGAGGGGTTCTGGGACACGTTCAGCGGCACGAGCATGGCCACGCCGATGGTCGCCGGCGCGGCCGCGCTGCTGCTCCAGCGCCATCCCGACTGGACTCCCGCGCAGGTGAAGTCGGCGCTCGTCCTGACCGGCGACCCCGTGTTCTCCGACACGACGAAGACGCGCGAGACGCCGACCACGCGCGAGGGCGGCGGGCTGATCAACATCCCGCGCGCGAACAACCCTCTGATCTTCGATGCGCCGACGACGCTCTCGTTCGGCCTCGTGCACCGCTCGACGACCACCACGCGCGCGGTCACCCTCACCGACGCGGGCGGCGGCAGCGGCGCGTGGACGGTCTCGATCGCGCAGCAGGATCCCGAAGCCGGAGTCTCGGTGACCGCACCGGTGACGGTGACTGTGCCCGACCAGCTCACGATCTCGGCCACAATCGGCGCGTCGGCCGCCGAGTCCGACCAGACCGGCTTCGTCGTCCTCACGCACGGCACGGACAGCCGCCGGATCCCGTACTGGTTCCGCGTCACCGCGCCGAAGCTCGGCACCGAGCCGAGCACGCCCCTCGTCAAGCCGGGGATCTACAAGGGCAACACGGCCGGGAAGGCGTCGCTCGTCTCGAGCTACCGCTATCCGTCCGACCCGAGCGGCGTCGGGATCAAGACCGAGCTCGGCGGGCCGGAGCAGGTCTTCCGCGTCCACAGCAACGGCGTCGTCGCGAACTTCGGCGTCGCGGTGCTGACGCATGCGCCCGGGGTGACGGTGACGCCGCGGATCGTCTACGCCGGTGACGAGAATCGCCTCGCCGGCTACACCGCGCTGCCCTTCGCGCTCGATCCGTACCAGACGTCGTTCGGCGCGCTCGAGCCGGTCTCGGCCGTCGTGCTCCCCGACGCAGCCGACTACGACGTCGTCTTCGACACGCCGACGGGCGCGCGGCCAGGCGCTTTCACGTTCCGCTTCTGGGTCGACGACCGCACGCCGCCGGCCGTCGCGCTCTCGGCCCGCACGGTGACCGCCGCAGCCGGGCTCAAGCTCTCGATCACCGACGCCGGCTCCGGGGTCGATCCCTCGACGATTCGCGCAACCGTCGACGGGAAGCAGCGCGCGGTCCTCTTCGCCGCCGGTCGCGGGACGATCTCGGCCAGGGGCCTGGCCCCCGGCTCGCACCAGCTCACACTCGTCGTCTCGGACGTGCAGGAGTCGAAGAACATGGAGGACGTGCCGCGGATCCTCCCGAACACGACCACATTCCGCGCGACCTTCCGCGTTACGCGCTAGGGACGGTCGCGATCGTGGTCGAGCGTCGGCAGCTGGTCGAGGTCGCGCTCGACGCTCGCGGCGAACTCGTCGGTCTCGGTCTTCAGGAGCTTCAGGCTCGCCTTGCGGCGGGCGCGCTCCTTCCGGCGCCGCGCCTCGACGCCGAACCGCTGCTGTAGCCGCGGCCACTCCGCCGCAGCGACGAGGACGACCGCGAGCGCGAGCAGGATCGCGAACAGCCAGCTCATGGCCCCGAGTGTAGCGCCGCCTATAGTTCGGGCGTGCCTCGCGTCGCGCTCCTCGCCGTGCTCGCCACGCTGGCCTTCCCGGTCGGCGCGCATGCCGCCACGCAGACGCTCGTGCTCCAGTCGGCGCCGATCTCCGTGCCGGCCTACGGCGTTGCGACGAACTATCAGCTCGTCCCACATCCGCAGGTCGACGGCTACGTAACCGGGATGAAGGCAGACCTCGTCGACTCCTCGGGCAACACCGTCTCGCCGCTCGACGTGATGCTCCACCACGTCGTCTTCGCCAAGGTGCGCGCCCGCGACTACACGTGTCCCGGCGCGATCGCCGAGCGGTTCTACGCCGAGGGCGAGGAGCGGATGGTGATGGCGCTCCCGCCGGGCTACGGCTACGCGAATGCGGGCAGCGACGTCTGGGGACTCGTCTACATGCTGATGAACCACCACAACCGCGCCGAGTCGGTCTCCGTCCGTTACACGGTGACCTACGTCACGGGCCAGCCGCTCACTCCGGTGCGGCCGATCTGGATGGACGTCCACAACTGCCAGGTCGACCCGATCTTCACCGTGCCCGGCACCGGCGGCAAGGGCTCGACCTACTCGCGCTCGATGGACTTCCGGCTTCCCGTCAGCGGCCGCATCGTCGCCGGCGGCGGTCATCTGCACGGCGGCGGGATCCGGCTCGACCTGACGAACACGACGTGCGGCCAGCGGCTGTTCCAGTCGCTGCCGACCTGGGGCGGCGTGATGCCGATGCCGATGATGCACGAGCCCGGGCCGACGCACATGTCGCGCTTCGAGACGCCGACCGGGATACCGGTGGCGGCGGGCCAGACGCTACGGCTGACCGCCGTCTACGACGACAGCGCACCGCACATGCGGGTGATGGGGATCATGATCCTGTACTTCGCGCCGGGCGCGGTCGGCGACGGCTGCTCTCCCGCGCCGCCGCTCCAGGTCGACCTCGGCACGCCCGGCCCGCCCGTCGCGTCGATGCCGATCGCCCTACTGCGCCGTCCGAGCGGCCCGGTCGCCAAGCACATCACGAGCACCACCGTCGGCGACTTCCGCTTCGGCGCGCAGCGCGTCCTGCTGCGGATCGGCCAGACGTTCCGCTGGCGCTTCGTCGGCACAGTCGAGCACGACGTGACGCTCGCAACCGGGCCGGTCGGGATCGCCTCGCCATCGATGCGCTCAGGGTCGTTCAGCTTCCGCTTCACGCGCGCCGGGACGTACAACTTCTACTGCTCGCTGCACCCGGCACGGATGACGCAGACGATCGTCGTCAGGAAGGGCTAAATCCTTCGGGCCGGTCGGCCGATAGAGAGAGCATGTTGCTGCCCGGCTGGCTCGTGCTCCCGTATCTCGTGGTCTTCGCGACCGTCGCGCAGGCACTGCTCGTGAGCGCGAAGGTGCTGCCGCCGTCCTGTGCCCAGTGCGGACTGCCGCTCGAGCGGCGCCGGCTCGGCCAGAGCATCTGCGGCTGCGGCCACACGCACGCGTAGACGGCGCCGATACGATGGCTGCGTGAAGGAGCTCGCCGCCGACATCGCACGCTGGCGCGCCCGCGGAGAACGATTTGCCGTGGCCACCGTCGTCGGCGCACGCCGCTCCGCCCCGCGCCCGATCGGCTCGAAGCTGCTCGTCTCCGAGAGCGGCGAGCTCGCGGGCTCGGTCTCCGGCGGCTGCGTCGAGAGCGACGTGTTCGGCGAGGCGAACGAGGTGCTCGCGAGCCTGGAGCCGCGGCTGCTCACCTACGGGATCAGCGACGAGCTCGCGGCGACCGTGGGGCTCTCGTGCGGCGGCGAGATCGACGTCTTCGTCGAGGAGTCGCCGCTCGTCGAGCGCGTCCTCCAGGTCGCCGAGCAGAACGAGCGCGCCGTCCACGTCACGGTGATCGAGGGGCCGCGCATCGGCGCCGAGGCGCTCGTGATCGACGGCGGCGAGGTTCTCGGCGACGCGAACCTGGCGCCGCTCGCGGAGGGGCTCTTCGGCGGCAAGAGCCGGGTGCTGGATCTCGAGGACGGCGGTCGCGCGTTCGCCGAGGTGTACGGCCCCGCGCCGCGGCTGCTCGCGTTCGGCGCGATCGACACCGCCGAGTCGCTCTGCGCCGCCGCGAAGCTGCTCGGGTGGCGCACCGTCGTGATCGACGCCCGCGCCCGCTTCGCGACCCCCGAACGGCTGCCGAGCGCCGACGAGATCGTGATCGGCTGGCCCGACGAGGCGCTCCCGCAGCTCCGGCCCGGCCCCGACGACGCCGTCGTCGTGCTGACCCACGAGGAGCGCTTCGACGTTCCCGCACTGGCCGGAGCGCTGGCGAGCGACGCCTTCTACATCGGCGCGCTCGGGTCGCGCGTCGCGCAGACATCGAGGCGCGAGCGCTTGCTCGAGGCCGGCGTCTCCGCCGAGCAGCTAGACCGGGTGCACGGGCCGTGCGGGCTCGACCTCGGCGCCGAGTCGCCGGCCGAGACCGCGGTCTCGATCCTCACCGAGATCATGGCCGCACGGGCCGACCGGCCGGGTGGGCCGCTGCGCGAGCGCGAGGGCAGGATCCGCACGCAGCCCGCACCCGCCGCCTAGTGGACCGCCTCGACCGGCTCGCGGACCTGATCGTCCGCGTGGGCGCCAACGTCCAGCCAGGCCAGGTCGTGTCCGTCGACTGCGAGCCCGGACGCGAGGAGGCGACCCGTGCGATCGCGGCAGCCTCGTACCGCGCGGGCGCGCGCTTCGTCGACGTCCAGTACTTCGATCCCTGGGTCAAGCGCATCCGGCTCGAGCACGCGGCGCCGGACACGCTGGAGTGGGTGCCGCAGTGGTACGGCGACCGCGCGCGCCAGCTCGGCGAGGTCAGGGCGGCGCTGATCGCGCTCAACGGCACTGTCGCCCCCACCCTCTACGACGACCTCGATCCGGCGCTCGTCGCGCTCGACCGGCTGCCCTCGCTGAAGGAGTACGTCGAGCTCGTCAACGACAATCTCATCAACTGGTGCGTCGCGCCCTGCCCCACCGCCGCGTGGGCTGAGCTCGCCTTCCCCGAGCTCGAGCCCGCAGAGGCGCTCGAGGCGCTGTGGTCTGCGGTCGAGCACGTCTGCCGCCTCGACGAGGACGACCCGGCCGCCGCCTGGGGCGAGCGGGTCGCCACGCTCGGCCGCGCAACCGAGAAGCTCAACGGCCGCGCGTTCGATGCGCTCCACTTCGAAGGCCTGGGCACGGACCTCACCGTCGGCCTGCTGCCGACGAGCCGCTGGTGGAGTGGATCGAGCACGACCGTCGAGGGGATCGTCCACCTGCCGAACCTGCCGACCGAGGAGACCTTCACCGCGCCCGATCCGGAGCGCGTCGACGGCGTCGTCCGCGCGACGATGCCGTTCTTCGCTGCAGACGTCGTCGTGCGCGGGCTCGAGGTGCGCTTCGAGCGCGGGCGCGTGACCGAGCTGCACGCGGACACGGGCGCCGACGCGCTGCGCGGCGAACTCGCCACCGACGACGGGGCCGGCCGGCTCGGTGAGGTCGCGCTCGTCGACGGCGCGAGCCGTGTCGGCTCGCTTGGACGAGTCTTCTACGAGACGCTGCTCGACGAGAACGCGACGAGCCACCTCGCCTTCGGTGCCGCCTACCAGTCGTGCGTCCTCCGGGATGACCTGCCGCGCCTGAACGTGAGCGACGCGCACACCGACTTCATGATCGGCAGCGACGAGCTCGTCGTGACCGGGATCACCGCGTCGGGCGACCGCGTCCCCGTGCTCGAACGTGGCGGCTGGAAGATCTAGATCTAACGAGTCTCGGAGCCGAAGTAGATCCGCATCGGCAGCGGCGCCAGCGGCACGCCGCCTTCCGGCCCGACGAGCCACGTGTCCTGCATGTAGAGGCACGCCTGCCCGTCCTCGGAGATCGCGTGCGGGTGCATCGAGAAGACCATGTTCTCCTCGAGCACCGTCTCGACGCCCTCGCCGATCTTCGGGAACTCGATCATCGTCATCCCGATCGAGTGGCCGGTGACGTGGCCGAGCTTGAAGCCGCGCTCGGTGAATCCGCGCGAGACGGCGCGATGGACGTCGTGGGCGGTTGCGCCGGGCTTCATCACGTCCTTCGCGGCCGCGTAGTACTCGTCGTAGGCCTCCATCATCCGACCCGTCTCGTCGGACGGCGCCCCCGCGGTGATGGCGCGCGAGACCTCGACCCAGTGGCCGCCCGGGCCGGCGACCTCGAGCGACGGCAGGACGAGGTCGGTCCCTCGATCACGCGGTCGCCGGCGATCTTGAACTCGGGCAGCGCCGAGCCGTTCGGGCCGGCCAGCACCATGTCCATCGTCAGGCGCCCGCAGCCCTCCGCGACGAAGTACTGCTCGCACGGCGCGAGCACCTCGCGCTCGGTCTTGCCCGCCTCGTAGTTCTCGAGGAAGATCCAGAAGCCCTCGGTGTTGATGCGGACGCTGTCCTCCACCGACCACAGCTCGTACTCGCTCTTCACCGCGCGGGCCAGGTCGAACGCGACGTCGAACGGGACGAGGTCGAGGCCGTCGAGGGCGCGGTAGTCGCGGGCCGGCATGATGTAGTCGAGCCCGTAGACGGCGACCCGCTTGCCCTTGAGCCGATCGGCGAGCCAGGCGCCCGGGTGGTCGACGAAGACCTGATCCGCGATCCACGTCGTTCCGTGCTCGCCGACGTAGCGCGCCTCGCTCGGGAACACGATCGACGGCTCGCCCTCCAGCGGCAGCAGCACGTAGGCGTACCGGTGCACGATCACGAAGCCGGACATGTACCGAACGGCCCCCTCGAAGCCAGAGTACTCGTTGCCGGACACGATCAGCGCGTCCACGCCCTCCTGCGCCATCGCCTCCCGCACCCGCGCGTAGCGGCGGTCGATCTCGGTGGTCACCATGACTGCTCCAGTCCTTTCACGAGGGCCCAGATCGCCCGGTTCAGAGGCGTCGGCACGCCCGTCTGCTCGCCGAAGCGGACGATACCGCCGTTGAGATAGTCGATCTCGGTCTGGCGCTCCGCGAGCACGTCCTGCAGCATCGAGGCCTTGTGCGCATAGGCGACATCGGGCTTCGCGGCGTGGTCGATCAGATCCTCGGGATCCGCGTCAAGGACGATCCCCTGCGCGGCGGCGACGGCCTTGCCCTCGTCCACCAGCCCACTGATGAGCGCGCGCACCGGCGGCAGCTCACAGGTCTGGCCGTGCGTGAGCCGGGTGAGCGCGCCGATCGGGTTCGTCGCCGCGTTGAAGATCACCTTGCGCCACTGCGCGCCGCGCGCATCGGCGACGGCCTTCGTCGGCATCCCCGCGCGCGTGCACGCGTCCGCGAGCCGCTCGATCTCGGCCATCGGCGCGGGCTTCGGCTCGAACGGGCCGATCGTGGTGTCGCCTTTCACGTCCCACTGCACGTGACCGGGCTCGATGATGCGGCCGGCGGGAAAGGTCGTGCCGCGGATCACGCGCTCGACGTGGGCGGCGAGCACTTCCTCGTTGCCGATGCCGTTCTGGACCGTGCAGACACAGCCGTCCGTGAACGCATGCGCGGTTGCCGCGATCGCACCCTCGGTGTGCATCGCCTTGGTGAGCACGATCCCGAAGTCGCACCGCGGCAGCTCGGAGGCGTCGCTCGTGGCGCGCGGACGGCCGAGCACCTCGCCGGCGCCCGAGAGCCGCAGGCCGTCGCGGTTGATCGCGTCGACGTGGTCCTGCGCGAGGTCGTAGGCCCAGACCTCGACGTCGTCGAGCAGCGAGAGATTGGCCGCGAACAGCGAGCCGACGGCGCCACAGCCGACTACGCAGATCCTCACGAGTAGCCCGCCTCCTTTGCCGTGACGAGGCGGTACATCGCCGTGTGCAGCGGCGCCTCGACGCCGTGGCGCTGGGCCTCGCGGACGAGCGCGCCCGTGATCGTCTCGATCTCGGTCGGGCGATGCGCCTCGACGTCCTCGAGCATCGACGGATAGTGCGCGCTGCCGCGCCGTGTGGCCAGGACGTTCATCTCCCACGGATCCTCTCGCAGTGGGATCCCCGCCGCCGCCGCAACGCGCTTGCCTTCCTCGATCAGGTCGTGCACCAGGTAGCCGAGATCGGACGGCCGCTGCTCGGCGGCGAAGTGCGGGTCGTGCGGCAGGCCCGTCAGCGCGGCGACCGCGTTCACCGTCGCGTTGAAGATCAGCTTCGACCACTGAGCCGGGCGCAGGTCGGGGAACGACTCGGCCTTGAGGCCCGAGGCGCGGATCAGCTCCGCGATCTCGACGGCGGCCGCCTCCGGCGCGTCCTCGTACGGCCCGACCCAGGTCTCGGTGTCGAGGATGTACTCGACGTGGGTGTCCGCGTGGCGCGTGCCGCTCATGAACGTGACGCCCGAGACCAGCGGCCAGCCGCCGTGGCGCCGGACGATCTCCTCCGCGCCGAGCCCGTTCTGCACGGTCAGAACGACCGCGCCGGGGAACTGGCCCTCCAGTCGCGCGGCGACGGCCACGAGGTCGGTTCCCTTGCACGCGACGATCACGAGGTCGGGCTCGGGGAGGCCGGCGGGGTCGGCCGAGGCGACGAGCGTCGCGGTGAAGTCTGCACGGCCCGAGACGCGCAGCCCCTCCGCGTTGAGCGCGTCCGCGTGCTCCTGCCGGCGCGTGAGGACGCTCACCTCCGCGACGCGCGCGAGGTGACTGGCGAACAGGCTGCCGATCACGCCCGCTCCGACAACGCAGACGCGCGAGATCATCCGGCGGCGTACTTCGCGCGCAGGTACCGCAGGTACGGCCCGGCGTCGAGCCGCGAGCCGGACGCGAGCTCCAGCGTGTCCTGCGGCGTGAACTTGCGGCCGTACCGGTACAGGTGCTCGCCGTACCACGCGCGGAGCGGCTCGAACTCGCCGCGCGCGAACTGCTCGTCGAGCTCGGGCAGGTCATCGCGGACGCGCTCCCAGATCTGGACGGACATGATGTTGCCGAGCGCGTAGGTCGGGAAGTAGCCGAGCGCGCCGCCGCCCCAGTGCATGTCCTGGAGCACGCCCTCGCGGTCGGACGGAACCGGGATCCCGAGGTACTCCTCGAAGCGCTCGTTCCACGCGTTGGGCAGATCCGCGACGGCGAGCCGTCCCTCGATCAGCTCCTGCTCCAGCTCGAAGCGGAGGATGATGTGGAGGTTGTAGCTGACCTCGTCGGCGTCGACCCGGATCAGCGACGGCTCGACGCGGTTCGTCGCGCGGTAGAAGTCGTCCTCGGACAGCGAGCCGAAGTGCTCCGGGAATGCCTCCTGGAGCTGCGGATAAAAGAACCGCCAGAACGGCCGGCTGCGGCCGACGAGGTTCTCCCAGGTGCGGCTCTGCGACTCGTGCAGGCCCAGCGAGACGCCGCCGGCGAGCGGCGTGCGCGCGAGCTCCGCGGGAATGTCGTGCTCGTAGACGCCGTGGCCGAACTCGTGGATCGCGCCGAAGAGCCAGTTGAGCCCGGCTTCCCAGCGCGTGGTGAGGCGAACGTCGCCGTACCCGGGGCTCGACATGAACGGATGCGCCGTCTCGTCGAGGCGCCACGAGCCGTCGTCGAAGCCGAGCCGGTCGAGCACCTGTCGCGCGAAGCGCTCCTGGCCCTCGCGCGGCAGCTCGAGCGGCGGGACGCCGACGGCGCTCTCCGCATCCCGCACGAGCGGGATCAGATCCTGCTTCAGCTCGTCGAAGACGGCGCGAACGTCGGCGGTCTTCATCTCCGGCTCGTAGTCGTCGAGCAGGATGTCGTACGTCTCGGCCCCCGGCGGGAAGCACTCGACGTAGCGGTGCTTCAGGGCGAGGTTCGCCTCGAGGTGCGGGGCGAGCATGTTGAAATCCGAGGCGGCGCGGGCTTCGCCCCAGGCTCTGAAGCCGAGCGCGCCGGTGCGGCGCATCTCGGCGGTCAGGCTCGGCGGCACGCAGGTCGCCTTCTGCCAGTCGCGCCGGGTGACGCGAATCAGGCTCGCCTCGAAGGAGTCGGGCGGCAGACTGTCCTCGTATCCGGCCAGCTCCTCGAGCAGCTTGCCGACGGCGGGATCGACGAAGCGCTCGTGCGCAATCCGTCCGAGCGTCGCGACCTGCTCCGCCCGCCCCTCTGATCCGGCCGGCGGCATCTTCGTGCGTTGATCCCAGAACAGCAGTCCTCCGACGTGCTGGAGGTCGTGCAACTCGGCCATGCGGAGGCGGAGCTCGTCGAAGGCGGCGGGCGTGCTCACGTCGAGACCCTATCGCCGCCTGCGCAGCCACGACAGCGAGAACTCCTTGCTGCCGGTGATTCCGGACGGGCGCAGGATCAGGACGAGCGCCATCAACGCCCCGAGCAGCACGAGTCGCGAGCCCTCCGGCAGCGTCAGCCTGAAGCCGATGTGCACGGTGTTCTCCGCGTCTCCGAGGAACGAGTCGACGCCGCTGACGAGGAGCGCGCCGACGACCGCGCCCCAGAGGCTGCCGACACCGCCGACGACGAGCATCGCCAGCGTGACGAAGGTCAGCTCGAGGTAGAGCTGGTCGGTGGTGATGCTGCCGAGCTCGTGGACCAGGAGTCCGCCGGCGAAAGCCGCCAGCGCTCCGCTCAACGTGAACGCGACGAGCCGTTGGCGGTAGACGTCGATCCCGCTCGCCTGCGCCGCGGCCGGATCCTCGCGGGTCGCGCGGAGCTGCCGGCCGAAGCGGCTGCGCTGGTAACCGTAGGCGCCGGCGACGCTGATCAGCGCGCCGAGCATCAGCGCCCAGATCGACATCCCTGGCACCGAGTTGAGCGCCTGCGCCGCCGGGCCGATATTCTCCCAGTTGCGGAACACGTTGTAGGTGATGCCGAGCACGGCGAACGTGGCGATGCCCGCCGGCAGGCCGGAGAGCCGCATCAGCACGAGGCCGACGAGCAGCGCGTAGATCCCGCCGACGAGCGCGGCGAGAAGGAGCGACAGCGGCGTGCCGACGTGCGTGTTGCGCAGGATCGGAAACAGCCCCGGCAGGACAAAGCTCTTCTGCGACGCGTCGATCGTCAGGATCCCGGACAGGAACGCGCCGACTGCGACGAAGCTCATCTGCCCGAACGAGATCACCCCCGAGTTCCCGATGAACGCGTAGAGCGCGACAACGATCGCGGTGCTCACGAGCGCGCTTTCGAACTCGAGCTCGTGCGCCGCCGTGACCGTGGTGCCGAGCGCCGCGACCGCCGCGATCAGCAGCATCGGCCCCGCGAGCTGGACGACGGCCTTCATACCCGCTCCACCGCACGCCGCCGCGGCGCGAACAGACCGGCCGGGCGCAGGACGAGGACGACGATCACGAGCCCGTAGACGACCGACGGGAGGTAGACGCTGCTGCTCGTCGGCAGGCGCGCGCCCACGAACGCGTTGGCGAAGCCGATCGCGAAGCCGCCGAACGCCGCGCTCGAGAGCCGGTCCAGCCCGCCCACGACGACGCCGATCAGCGCGAAGATCGTGATCGACACGCCGTAGTCCGGCGTCACGAGCGGGTCCTGCACGGTGAGCAGCACGCTGACGGCGGCGGCGAGCACGCCGGAGACGAGGAACGAGAAGCTGATCACGCGGTTCGCACGCACCCCGAGAATCCGCGCCGTGCGAAAGTCGGCAGCAGCGGCGCGCATCTGGAGGCCGATCGTCGTGCGGTTCAGGAGCAGCGTCGTCGCCGCGAGCAGCACGCCGCCTACGATGAGCGCGACGATCGAGATCCAGCGGATGTCGAGCGGGCCGAGGGTGAACGCGCCGTTCAGCCCGCCGAGCGTCCCGACCGTCCTTCCGCGCGAGCCGAACTTGAGCAGGTAGACGTTCTGGAGCAGGAAGCTGATCGCGAAGGTAGCGACGAGCATCGTCGCGGGCGAGGCGTTGCGCAGCGGCCGGAAGGCCACGCGCTCCATCACGAGCGAGAGCGCCACGACCACCGCGACGCAGGCGAGGATCGCGACCCACGGCGACTGGCCGCTGAGGATTGCAAGCGTGTACGCACCCGCCGTGATCAGCTCGCCGTACGCGAAGTTGATCAGCCGCATGATCCCGAACACGAGCCCGATGCCCACGGCGACGAGGCCGTACAGCGCGCCGAGCGCCACCGCGTCGATCAGCTGCTGGAGCAGGGTCATGAGAGATACGCGGCCGCCAGCCGCGCTGTGTCGGCGGCATCGGCCGGGCTGAGGGTGAGCCGGATCTCACTGTTCGCCATCACGTGCGTCCGGTCGGCGAAGGCGACCGTGAGCTGGGCGCGCTGCTCGACGAGGAGGATCGTGACACCGCGGTCGCGGATCTGGCCGAGCGCTTCGAACACCGCCTCGACGACGGTCGGCGCGAGCCCGAGCGACGGCTCGTCGAGGAGCAGCACCTCGGGGCGCGCGAGCAGGGCGCGGGCGATCGCGAGTTGCTGCTGCTGGCCGCCGGAGAGCGCGCCCGCGTGACGGCCGCGGAACTCCTCGAGCACAGGAAAGAGCGAGTGAATCCAGTCGTAGTCGCCGTCGAGCCCGTCGCGCGAGCGACGCGCCGCCAGGCCGAGGCGGAGGTTCTCGTCGACGGTCAGCGCAGCGAAGATGTGACGCCCCTCCGGGACGAGCGCGACGCCGAGCCGCGCGATCGTCTCGGGCGCGAGCCCGAGCAGCGGGCGCCCGTCGAGCAAGACCTCGCCGCCGGCCGCGGGAACGAGGCCCATGATCGCGTGCAGCGTCGTCGACTTCCCGGCGCCGTTCGGCCCGATCAGCCCGACGATCTCGCCGCGCCGCACCTCGAAGCCGACGTTTCGCACCGCGGGCACGGTGCCGTACCGGACTTCGAGCCCGGAGACCTCGAGCACGACCGGCTCAGGCACCGGTGCCTCCGAGGTAGGCCGACGCGACCTCCGTGTTGCCGCGGATCTCGGCCGGTGTCCCCTCCGCGAGGGTGCGGCCCTGGTCGAGCACCTGGATCCGGTCGCAGACCTCCATGATCAGCGGCACGTTGTGGTCGATCAGGAGCACGCCCGCCTCGAACTGGTCGCGCACCGCGAGGACGACCGCCGCGAAGTCGGGGATCTCAGCTTCGTGCAGCCCTGCCGCAGGCTCGTCCATCAGCACGAAATGAGGCCTGGTCGCGAGCGCCCGCGCGACCCCGAGCTTGCGCTCGTCACCGTGCGGAAGCACCGCCGCCGGCTCCTCCGCCCGTCCGGACAGCCCGAGCAGCGCGAGGAGGTCCGTTGCCCGCCGCCGCGCCTCTCCCCCGCGCGCGCCGACGCCGAGCGCGGCGACCTCGACATTCTCGCGCACCGTCAGCGCGCGAAACAGGTGCCCGTGCTGAAACGTCCGCGCGAGCCCGGTACGGCCGAGCCGGTACGGCGTCCAGCCGGTGATGTCGCGTCCCTCTAGCTCGACGCTCCCGCTCGTCGGCGTATCGAAGCCCGTCAGCACGTTGACGAGCGTCGTCTTGCCGGCGCCGTTCGGCCCGATCAGCCCAACGACCTCGTGCCGCTCGAGCTGGAGATCGACGTCCGCGAGCGCCAAAACGCCGTCGAACGCACGCGAAACGCCGACCGCCCGGAGTGACCCGGGCGATCGGCGCTGCGCACTAGCTACTGCTTCCAAGGCTGTTCGCTAGTGGATGTTGGGCACCGAGCTGGCCCTGACCACCGCCACGAGCTTCGCCTTGTTGTTGTTGACCTTGATCACGCGGTACGTCCGCCCCGTCACGCTGTGGAACTGCGGCGAGAAGGTCACGAGTCCCGAGATCGTGGGCTGGTTGTGGTACCGCTCCATGATCGCAGCGAGCGTCGCACCGTTCGTCGAGCCCTTCGCGATGCGGATCGCGGTCGCGATGCCGTCGATCGCAGCGGCGCCCGTGACGAAGCCGCCGGTCTGGGCCGGCTGGCCCTCGGCCTTCATCGTGGCCTCCATGCTCTTGACGGCCTTGCTCGGGTCGTCGCCCCACACCGAGGCATAGGTGACGTAGTAGTAGTTCGTCACCTTCGGGCTCTTCGACCACCAGTAGGCGCCGTCACCGGCCCACGAGTTGATGATCGGGGTGTTGTTGTTGAGGCTGCGGAGCCCCGCCACGAACGCCGGCTGATCGCCGCCGAACGAGGTGCAGAAGGCGATGTTCGCCGGATGCTTCGCATTGACGCGGCTGACGACGTTGCCGATCGTCTTGTCGCCCTGGGTGAACGACTCCTGAGCGAGAATCTTGCCACCGAGCTGCTTGAACCGGATCGTGTACGCCTTGCAGTCGTCCTTGAAGTAGCGCAGCAGGTTGTCGGTCACGACGACGCTCGACCGCCAGCCGTTCTTGAACGCGTACTGCGCCATCGCCGAGCCCTCGTCCTGCGCGGCGTTGCCGTAGCTGAACGCGAGCTTGCCCGCGGCGCCGAAGCGCGAGGGGCCCATCTCGTCGGTGCCGATGCACGGCGCGATCGTCAGCATCTTGGCGGCCAGGAACGGCTGGATCGCCGGCGTCGCGTAATCGACATCGCACGTGACCCAACCGATCACCGCGCCGTTGGAGATCTGCGTCAGCGCGGCCTGCTTCGTCTTCTGCGGGTCGAGCTGGTCGTTGATCACCTTGAGCTGGAGCGGGCGCCCGAGGACGCCGCCGGCCTTGTTGATCTTGTTGATCTCGATCTGGGCCGCCTGCACCGCCGGCGCGTCGAACGGCGCCATGTTCTTGGTCAGGTCGACCGCCGCGCCGATCACGATCGGCGGGCCCGCGAACTTCTGAGTGCTGTGCTTGGTCGCAGCGCCCGCGACGGCGGCGATGCCCACGCCCAGCATCACGACGGCGCCGAGCGCGATCCATCTCACTCTTCCCTTCATCTCGTGTCCTCCTGTTCGGTCATTGCAGAACTCCCTGTTTGCCCGCCTTCCATGCGGTCATGAAAGCCTCGCGGCCCCGCTCCGCCAGCTCCTGCGGGGCGAGGCGCCACAGCGATCCTTCGTAGTCGTTCCCAAAGGTGCCGTCGTCGGAGAAGATCTCGATGTCGTAGAAGCCGTCCCAGCCGGCGTCGTCGAGCGCGGCGAGAAGGTGCGGCACGCCGGCGACGCCGTGGCCCGGCAGGACGCGGTCGGCCCAGCCTCGCGTCGGCTCGCGCCAGTCCGCGACATGGACGCCGGTGAAGCGGCCGATGTGATCGCGGATGTCGTCGAGGAGCGAGGCACCGTTCCAGAGGTGCCAGACGTCGAACATGATCCCGAAGTTGGGGTCACCGACCTCGTCCAGGAGCTCGATCGCGTCGCCGACGGTGGTCGGGATCGTCCAGAGCTCGTGGTCGATCCGCTGGATCGGCTCGAGCCCGATCCGCACGCCCGCGGCCTGCGCCTCCTTGCCGATCCGGCGGAGACCCTCGACCACGATCCGTCGCGCCTCGGCCGGGTCGAGGTCGCCCTGCGGACCGCTGATGCAGACGATGCTCTGGGGCTCGAACGCGGCGAGCCGGCGGATCGACGCGCAGACGGCCTCGATGCGCTCGCGCGGGTCGACCGGCCCGTCCATCAGCGGCAGCGGCAGGACCGACGGGATCGCCGGGATGCAGTTCGTGACCGTGAGCCCGCTCGCGCGGACGAGCGCGATGCTCTCGGCGTCGGCGCCCTGCGGCAGTTTCATCTCCCAGATCCCGATCCCGTCGACGCCCGCCGCGGCGTAACCCTCGACGTCCTCGGCGAAGCTCGACTGGAGCGTCGAGATCTCGGAGACCGAGAGCCGCGGCTCAGCCACTGCCGGCCTGGAAGTGCGGCATCACGTCGCGGGCGAACAGCTCCTGCGCCTTGATCGCCTGCCAGTGCTCAGCGCCGCCCGCGTTGACGGTGATCGAGATCTCGGTCACGCCCTCGCACACCTCGAGCACGTCCTCGATGCGCCCGATCACATCGGCCGGCGTCCCGACCCAGACGATGTCGCCGTCGATCATCTGGTCGTACGGCGTCGCGGCGAGCTCCTGCATGATCCCGGCCGCGTAGAAGCCGTAGCCGGCGGCGCGCAGGTCGTCTGCGGGCGGCGGATCATGCTCGGTGAGCGGCGAGGCGTTCCCGGCGAGGAAGCCCTTCATCCACTGCTCGGCCTCACGGCGCGCGGTGTCGCGATCCTCATCGATGTAGCAGGCGTGGATCCAGACGATGTCCGGCGTCGTACCGTGCTCCGCGCAGCTCGCGCGGTACAGGTCGAGCTGATCCTTCAGCGCGGCATACGGCAGGAGCGGCGGCACGACGACAGCCCAGCCGCGCTCCGCCGCGAGCTCGTACGTGCGATCGGAAGTGCCACCGAGGAAGACTCGGAACTTGCGCTGCGGCCGCGGCACGATCCCGGTGTTCTCGACCTGGAAGTACTTGCCGTCGAACGAGAACGTGTCCTGCCCGAGCGCGGTGAACAGCAGCTCGACGGCCTCCTCGTAGCGCTCGCGCGAATCGGGGTCGAGCGCGATCCCGGCCTTGGGCGGCATCCAGCCGTGGCCTCGGCCCACGCCGAACTCGTAGCGGCCCCTGAGCAGGATGTCGGTGACCGCGATCTGGTGCGCGAGCACGAGCGGATTGTGGAGCGGCAGTGTGTGCAGGAGCGTGCGGAAGTTGATGCGCTCGGTGCGCTGCGCGGCGGCCGCGAAGAACGCAGTCGGATTCGCCGAGATCGAGAACTTCGGGAAGAAGAAGTGCTCGATGATCGAGTATGCATCGAAGCCGAGCCGGTCGGCGTTGACGACCTGCTCGAGCGCCTCGGCGTACATCGTCTCCGGCGACTTGCCGGGCCAGCTCTGGATCTCCGAGTAGATGCTGAACTTCACGAGGGCGCAATCCTGTCACCTGTTTGACATCTGATCAAGAGCGTGGGAAGTTCCCCGCGAGAATTGCTGCAATGAGCACGAACCGGACCCAGGAACCCCCCGTTCAGTCGCGCCATCGGACGATGGCGGAGGCTGCGCTCGCCGAGTTGCGCGAGGCGATCGTCCTCGGCGAGCTCGTGCCCGGCACTCCGCTTCGGCTCGAGGATCTGGCGAGCACGCTCGGGATGAGCATCTCGCCGATCCGCGAGGCGGTGCGCCAGCTCGAGGCGCTCGGGCTCGCCGAGCACGTGCCCCACCACGGCGCGAAGGTGACGGCGCTCGACGTCGACGAGCTGCGCGACCTCTTCCAGGTGCGCCTCGTCCTCGAGACCATGGCCGTGCGCCGCGCGGCTGAGCAGTTCGGCGCCGACGATCGCGCCCGTGCTTCGGAGCTGCTCGCCGAGTGCGTCGATGCGCGCGGGCGCGGTGACGTGCGCCGGGCGATGCGCGCGCACACCGACTTCCACTTCGCGCTCTACGCCGCGGCGGGCTCGCCGTGGCTCGTGCGGCTGATCACGCCCGCGTGGGAGAGCTGCGAGCGCTATCGGGCCGCTCTGCTCGCGCAGCAGGGCAGCCTCCAGGACCGCCACGCCGCGCTCGACGCCGCGCTCCTCGACGCGTGCTCGCAACACGACCCGGACACCGCGGCCGAGGCGCTCTCCGAGCACCTCGAGCTGTTCGGCGACTTCTACTCGCACGAGCTCGGCGGGCGCGGGATCTTCGAGCCCTAGAGCCGCAGCAGGCTCTTCGCCCTGGCGAGGGCCTTGTCTTGCAGCGGCGGGTCGAGCAGCTCGTGCGCGACGAGTGTGCCGGAGCCGCCGCCGAGCCCCGGGCCGGGATGGGTCGAGGCGCCGATGTGGTACAGCCCCTCGATCGGCGTGCGATGACCCGGCTGCTGCGGGAACGGTCGCCAGAGGAAGTTCTGGTCGAGTGAGAGCGCGCCGGAGTACGGGTCGCCGCCGGCGAGGTTGATGTTGGCCGCCTCGAGGTCGGCGGGCGAAAGAACGACGCGCTTCAGGATCGACGACTCGAGGTTCGGCGCGTGCCGTGCGAGGCGCTCGACGATGCGGTCGGCGTAGCGCTCGCGCAGCGACTCGGTCCACGTGCCGTCGCCCGTGTCGAAGACGTCCGCCGCGTCACCTTTCACGTGGCGAGGCAGCTCCTGGAGCTGGATCCAGATGATCCACTTCCCGTCGGGCGCGCGGCTCTCGTCCATCGTCATCGGCTGGCCGCAGACGATCGTGGCCTCCGCAGGGAGCAGGCCGCGCTCGGCCTCGTTGACCGCGCGCGAGACCCCGTCGAGTCCCGGCGTGACGTGCAGGATCGCCGTCTTGCCGAGGCGCTCGTCGCCCTCCCAGCGCGGCCGCTCCGACAGTGCAAGGTGGATCTGCATCTCGCCGCGCCCGTACCGGTAGCGGCGCCCGGCCGTGACGAGCTCTGCCGGCGGGTCTTCGAGCAGCCGGCCGTAGAGCTGCGTCGGCGTCACGTTGCAGATCACCGCCCGGGCCGCGGTGACGGTGGAGCCGCCGGCGAGGCGCACGCCTCCGGCGCGGCCGTTGCCGACGAGCACGCGCTCGACGTCGGCGCCCGTCTCGCACACGCCGCCGAAGTCGCGGATGATTTGCACCAGCGCATCGGCAAGCCGCGCGCCGCCGCCGCGGGGAACCGGCATCCCGCCCTCCTGCGTGGCGACCGCGATCACCTGCGCCATGAATCCCGACGAGGCGGCGTCAGGCCCGAGCCCGGTGTGCAGCACCCACGGCGCGAGCAGCCCGCGCGCGCGCTCGGAGGCAAATGTGTCGGAGACCCAGTCGCGGCACGAGACGAGCAGCCCGCCCGTGAACTCGAGCAGCCCGCGCCGGCCGAGCCGGCGATACGCCTTGAGCGCGAGCCGTGCCCCCGCCGGTGACCAGAGCTCCGTGCCGAGCAGTCCGAAGGAAAGATCCGCGTTCGCGAAGAACGAGCCGGCCGTCGCCTGCCACGCGGCGCCGTCGCCGGCCGCGTAGCTCTCGAGCTCGGCGGCGTTCGCATCGGTCGAGCGGAGCAGGAATGCGGAGGAGCCGTCGAGATAGAGCGAGCCGGTCGGGAAGTCGGTGTTGAGGTACTCGAGCCCTCGCGCGGAGAGGTCGTCACCGAGCTCTGCGTGCGCGGCGCCGCCGACCCAGAGCGGGTGCCACGCGCTGAAGACGTCGTGGTGGAAGCCGGGCTCCGTCAGCTCGGCGGTTTTGATCGCGCCGCCGAGGTAGTCGTTGCGCTCCAGCACGCAGACGCGCCAGCCTGCCTTCGCGAGGATCGCGCCGGCCGCGAGCGAGTTGATCCCGCTGCCGACGATGACGGCGTCGTAGTCGGCCACGCTCAGTCCGCTCCGGTGACGATCGCGCGGAACTCGTCGTCGGTCACGATGCCCCGCTTCTCGGTGCCGAGCCGCTTGACGGCCGCGAGGACGTCGGCGCGCCGCTCCTCCGGCACGTCGAGCCCGAGCTCCGCTGCCTTGATCCGGATCGAGTCGAGGCCGCTCTTCTTGCCGAGCACGATCCCGCGGTCGGTCGCGACGAGCTCCGACGAGTACGGCTCGATCGAGGGCGGGTCGTGAAACTGGCTCGCGACCGCGCCGCTCTCGCGACGGAAGAGTGTCTCGCCGGTGACCGGCTTCCACGGGGCCAGCTCGTAGCCCGACAGCCCGCGTACCCGCTCCGAGACCGCGCGCACGCGGTCGAGGCGCAGGTTCGACTCGACGCCGTAGAGCGCGCGGAGCGCGAGCGCGACCTCCCCGAGATCCGCGTTGCCGGCGCGCTCGCCCATGCCGTTGATCGTCCCCTGCACCCACGTCGCCCCGGCGTGAACAGCCGCGACCGCCGCAGCCGTGGCGACGCCGAAGTCGTTGTGCCCGTGGAAGTGGACGGGGACGTCGGGCCCGACCCAGTCGACAGTCCGCGCGACGAGCTCTGCGACCGCCTCCGGCGAGGCGATCCCGAGCGTGTCGACGACGACGACCTCCTTCGCCCCGGCCTCGACTGCGCCTCGGTAAACCTGCTCGTAGAAGCCGGGGTCGGCACGGGTGGAGTCGACGCCGAAGAACGCAGCGTGGATGCCGTGCTCCGCGGCGAAGCGCATCGCGTCGGTGATCCGCCCGAGCATCTTCTCGCGGCTCACGCCGATCGCATCGAGCTTGAGATCCGAGATCGGCGACTCGATCACGGAGTAGCCGACGCCGAGCTCGACGAGCGCCTCGAGGTCGGCCGGCACCGCGCGCGAGAAGCCCCAGACCTCTGCACGAAGGCCGGCGGCTGAGATCAGCTCGACCGCGCGCCAGTCATCGTCGGAGACCCGCGGGAAGCCCGCCTCGATCCTGTCGATCCCGAGGTCGTCGAGCGCCCGGGCGATCTCGAGCTTCTGCTCGGGGTCGAGGACGACGCCGACGGTCTGCTCGCCGTCGCGGAGCGTCGTGTCGTAGAGCCCGACCGAGCCGCCGAGCCGGTACGGGTCGTTGAGCGTGCCCGTCCAGATCAGATCGTTCATCGGAAGTCGTCGGGGGTGCGACAGAGCTTCTCGGGCCCGGCCGCGGTGATCAGGTAGTTGTCCTCGACGCGGAGGCCGCCGCCGCCCTCCCAGTAGATCCCCGGCTCGATCGCGAGCACCATCCCTTCCTCGATCGTGCCGCCGCCGGCCTGGTGCGCGTAGGGCCATTCGTGGGCGCGCGCGCCGACGCCGTGGCAGATGGGATGCGACGGCTGACCCGGGTAGCCCGCCTCCGCGATGCCTTCGCGGATCAGCCGGTCGAGCTCGGCGAGGCTCGCGCCGGGGCGGCAGTGGGCGACGGCCGCGTTGTAGACGACGAGCAACTGGTCGAGCAGGCGGTCGTACTCGGGCGTGAGCTCGCCCGGGCAGAGGTTCTTGGTGTGGTCGCACCAGTAGCCGTCGGCGCAGACCCAGATCTCGAACAATGTCGGCTCGTGCTCCTGGACGGGCCGGTGCCCGGTCGGAGTGAAGGTGCGAATGCCGGGGCCTGACCAGACGAGCGAGAAGCCGTGGGCGAGCTCGACCTTGCCCTCGAAGCCGGTTCCCTCGCGGTGGACGTAGCCGTTCCAGAGCGCGCCGGCTTCGCTCTCGCGCATGCCTGCTTGGAGGTGCTCGGCGACGTGTTCCATGGCACCGGCTGCGATCTCGTTCGCGAGCCGCATCCGCTCGATCTCCTGCGTGGTCTTGATCGCGCGCGCCGAGTTGAGCAGCGGCGTCGCGTCGGCCGCATCCGGGAATGCGTCGAACCAGGCCTTGGTGAAGGTCGTCGGCTCACCGACCATCTGGTCCGTCGCCTGCGTGCCGAGCGAGAGCTCGAGCCCGACCCGCTCGTACGGCGCCGCGGCGTCGCGCGCCAGCTGGAGCGTGCGCGCGATCGGGGGCCGGGGGTCGGTCGCGTCGTAACCGCCGAGGTAGCGCACGTCGTCGGTCCACGCGGTGCGCGCGGCGGCGTCGGCGGAGACGTCGAGGCAGATCAGCGTCGGGTCGCCCTCGCGCGGGAAGACGACGGCGTCGTAGCCCTTCATCCCCCAGAAGTTGGAGAGGTAGAGCACGTTGTCGGGCGTACGGACGACGAGTGCGTCGAGGTCGTCCTCGGCCATAAGCGCGCGGACGCGCGCGAGCTTGGCGTCGTCGCGGGCCCAGGTCATTTCGACACGCTTTTGGCACGAATTGGACGATGCGCGGCACAGATTTCGCCGCTAGGCTGACGCCTGAGCAGGGGGCGGGCCGGGACCCGAAATAGTCTCGTGTACCTATAGGCGCTCATACGGCAAGCCCTCTACCAGCGCACCCGCGCGGGCGCGGGCTCGCCGTGGCCGTCCTGCCACGAGATCACCGGATTGCGCAGCACGCCGATCCGCTCGATCTCGCACTCCATCACGTCACCCGGCTTCAGATACAGCGACGCCGCGTCCTCCGAAAAGCCCGCCACGCCGCTCACCGTCCCCGTCGAGACGACATCGCCGGCGCTGTACCCGAGCGCCGAATAGTGCGACAGGATCTCCGGAATCGTCACGCTCATCCGCGACGAGTGCGACACCTGCCGCGACTCGCCGTTCACCCTCAGCTCCATCGCGAGGTCGTGCGGATCGGGGATCTCGTCGGGCGTGACGATCCACGGCCCGAGTGGGCAGAACGTGTCGATCGCCTTGCAGAACGAGAACACGCCTGACCGCATCTCGCGCCGTTGGATGTCGCGCGCCGTGATGTCGTTGAAGATCACGTAGCCGCCGATGTAGTCGTTCGCCTCCTCGGGGCCGAACCACTTGCCGGCCTTCTTCATCACCACGGCGAGCTCGAGCTCGTAGTCGAGCTCCTCGGTCAAGTGCTCCGGATAGATCACCGGGTCGTCAGGGCCGACGATGGCGTCGACGTTCTGGAAGAACACGATCCACGGAGCGATCTCGTGCGTCCAGCCGACCTGCTTCGACTCCTCCTCGTGCTCGCGGAAGTTCCCGGCCGTGTGGAAGAACTTCTTCGGCTCGATCGGGGCGCGCAACCGGACCTCCTCGAGCGGGTACGTCTCCCCCGTGTCGTCGGCGCCGCCGCGCTCGAAGTACATCCGCATATCCGCGACGTCGAGCCGGTGCACGAGATCGTCGCCTCCGACACGGCCGACGAGCCCATCGTTGAACGTGACGAGCCTCATCGGCTCACCGCTCCGAAAGCCACGTCACGACCTCCTCTGCGTTGCGATCCGGCGGGAAGACCGGATAGAAGACCTTCACGACCTTGCCACCCTCCGCCACGATCGTGACGCGCTTGTACAGCGTCAGCTCCTCGATCTCGAAGACCGGCAGCCCGAGCGCGTCGCGGAGCTCTAGGCCCTCGTCGCTCACGACTGGAAACGGCATGTGGTTGCGCTCCGCGAACTCGATCTGGTCGTCGAGGCTCTGCGCCGACAGCCCGACGACGCGGGCGCCGAGCCCGGCCAGCTCCGCCGCATGGTCTCGGAACGCACACGACTGCGGCGTGCAGCCGCGCGCGCCCGGAATCGCGTCCCAGCCCGGCAGGAGCGGAGCGTCCGGCCGGCCCGAACGCGGATAGATGTAGAGCACGAGCCGCTCGCGCGCGAGCTCGGCCAGGTCGACCGGCCCCTGCGAGGACGGAAGCGCCGTAGCCGGAATCACAGCGCCGACGAGTCCGTCGCACGCGCCGTCGTCCTCCGGCACCGGCAGGTCAGGCGGCAGCGCATAGACGTCGACGTTCACTGCGTCCCGCACACGCGCTGCGCAGCGAGCGCATAGACGTGCGCCATCTTGACGAGCCCGTCGATATCGAGATTCTCGCCGTACTCCTCGTCGAGCAGCCCCGTCGAAGTGCCGTAGTTGACCGTCGGGATCCCGTAGCGCGTGAGCGCGGAGGCATCCGAGAACCACCGGGTCACGTCACGCTCCGGCAGCGCCCCGAACACATCCTCGTGACTCGCGTCGATCGCCGCGACGAGCGGATGCTCCTCGTCGATCTCGGCGCCCGGCGCGGTGACATAGACCTCCGCCTCGACGCCGTAGGCCGGGAACCGCTCCCGCAGCCCGCGCACCATCTCCATCACCTGACGCCGCGCCACCCCCATCGCCTTGGTCGGCGGCACGCGGACGTCGAGAAAGAGATCGGTGCGATGCGGCGTCCGCGACACCCGCCAGCCGAAGCCGCCGTTGATTGCGCCGACGTTCACGATCGCCTTCGCGCCGCGATAGCCGTTCTCCGGATCGTCTTCCCACTCCGGGATCCACTCCAGCACGGCGTCGAGCACCTCGCGCATGCGCAGGATCGAGTTCAGCCCGCGCTTGCCCTCGGTGAACGCGGTGTGGATGAAGTTGCCCTGCGTCGAGATGCGAACCCAGAGCGAGCCGTAGTGGCCGAGCACGACCTTGCCCTCGGTCGGCTCGCCGAGGATGCACATGTCCGCGACGCCGCCGTGCGAGACGAGGTAGCGGGACCCCGCGGCATAGCCCCGGTACTGCGGCCCCTGCGCATCGCCGTGCTGCGTCTTCTCGATCTCCCCGCACACCGCCGCGATCATCACGTCGCCGCGCAGCCGCACGCCCGCGTCGTCGAGCGCCCGCAGCGCCTCGACGTAACACGCGAGCGCACCCTTCATATTCGAGACGCCGAGCCCGTACAGCCGCCCGTCCTTGACGAACGGCTCGGGCTGGAAGCCGGGCACGTGCGAAAGCCACGGCTCCTGACCGGAGTACGACGTGTCCATGTGGCCGTTGAACATCAGCGTCGGGCCACCGCCCGCGCCCTCGCGGATCCCGAGCACGTTGGCGCGGCCCTGCTCGACCTGCTGCCACTGCACACGGAGCCCCATCTCCTTGAACGTCTCGGCCATCACCGTCGCCATCTCCTGCTCCGAGCCGGTGAAGCTCGGGGTCGCGATCGCGCGGCTCGCCCACTCGACGAGTCGCTTGCGGTCGATCTTGATGTCCATCACGACCGGAACTGCGGGAGGACGTGCTCGCCGAAGAGGCGGATCTGTTCGTGCCTGTCGTCGCCCCAGAGCTCGAGCATGATGTGCGTGCAGCCGGCGTCCCGGTACTCCTCGATCGCCGCGATGCAGTCGGCCGGCGTGCCCGCGATCGGCTTGCACTTGTCGAGGATCGCGTCGGTCACCATCGCTTTTGCCGCGAGACGGCCGCCCTGCTCCATCGCCTCGGCCACCGGGCGGATCTCGTCCTGCTCGAGGCCGGCGAGGTCGAGCAGCGTGTCAGCCGAGCCCTGGATGTTCTGCACCTTGTTGGCGAGGTACATCCCGGCGATCTCGCGCGCGCCGTCCCGCCCCGCATCGCGATCCGTCGCATGGATCGACGCGACGACGGTGCAGCCGATGTCGATGTCCGCCACGACGTTCCCCCGCGTGTAGCGGACGAACCCCGGCGTCGTGATCGACGGCGTGAGGCAGCCGTCCGCGATCTCGCCGGCGAGCTGCTGCATCTTCGGCGCGGTCGCCGCGACGTACACCGGCGGCACGCCGCGCGGCGTGTGCGCCTCGGCCTGAAGCGCGGGAACATCGGCGTTCCACGTCGTCCCCTCGTACTCGAAACGCCTCGCCGCCGAGGACGCCGCGCACGATCTCGACCGCGTCGCGCATCGGGCCTAGCGTCTTGTTCGTCTGCATGCCCGCGTTGTTGAGGAAGATCTTCGACGTCCCGAAGCCGATGACGAAGCGGTCCGGGCCCGCCGCCTCCTGCACAACGCGAGCGTCCATCGCGACCTGCACCGGATGACGCGTGAACGGCGAGATGATCCCCCAGCCGATCGTCAGCCGCTTCGTCGCCTGCGCCATGAGCGCAGAGACGACAGTGGACGAGCGAGCCTCCATGCCGTGCTTGCGCCACCACGGATAGGCCTCGGCGAGCCAGACGGTGTCCATCCCCGCCTCGTCCATCACCCGCGCCGACTCGAGCATCTCCTCGAGCGGCTCCATCGTCAGCTGCATCACGCCGATGCGGAACGGAACCGCCATTCGGCTACTGCGCCGCCGCTTCGCTGACCTGCTTCTCGAGCGCGGTGAGGACGTTCTCGACCTGCTGGTTGATGATCGGCTGGAGCACGCGCTGGCCCATCGACCCCACCGGCCCAGCGATCTTGACGTCGGCCTCCCACTTCATCGAGGTGCCGGCGCCCGCCTCGGCGAGCGTGAACGCGGTGTCCATGTTCATGATCGCGCCGACGCCGGTTCCCTTCGCGGCGAGCCGCGCGAACTCGGGCACGCGCTCCTCGGTCTTCTCGAACTTCATCTTCATCTTGAGCCCGCCGAGCCCGAGCGGAACCTTCACGTTCGCGTTCCAGTGCGTGTCGTCGATGACCTCGAAGCTCTCGACGCCCGGCATCAGGCCCGCCATCGACGCCGGATCGTTGAGCACCTTCCAGACGACGTCACGCGGCGCGCTCAGCTCCTTCACACCCTCGACTCTCACTTGCTCGTCACCTCCACCAGTGCCCGGGTCGACTCTGCGTCCTGGAGCATCGACCAGACGCGGTGCGACGGATTGCAGCTGTCGTACACGATGGGCGCGCCGGTAGAACGGAGCGCGTCCTGGATCGCCGAGCAGATCGCGTGGATCCCGCCGCCGCCGCCTTCGCCCATGCCCTTGGCGCCGAGCGGCGAGACCGGGGACGGAGACTCGACGTAGCCCGTCTTGAGCGGCGGCATGTCCATCGCATGCGGCACGTGGTAGTCGTAGAAGTTCGGGGTCAGGAGCGTCCCGTCCTCGTCGTAGACGAAGTCCTCGTGCAGCGCCGCGCCGATCGCGTGAGCCGTGGCGCCGTGCACCTGGCCCTCGACGATCTGCGGGTGGATCCGCGTGCCGCAGTCGTCCACCGCCGCGTAGTCGACGATCTCGGTCTTGCCCGTCTCCGGATCGACCTCGACGAGGCATGCGTGGATCTGCGAGGCGTACGTGAGCGTCAGCTTGCCCATCTTCTTCTCGGTGTCGACCGGCCCGAAGTAGGGGCGGTAGACGAAGCGGTGGTTGAGCGTCGGGTTGAAGTCCGGCGGGAGGAAGGCGTTGTTCGCGTTGACGATCGCGCCGAGCGCCATGAACGGCAGCGCCGCCTCCTCGGACCCGTCCTTGATCCGCGCGAAGCCGTCGGCGAGCTCGATCGCCTCCTCCGGCGCCTGGAGCACGAATGCGGCGAGCTTGATCATCTCGTCGCGCAGCAGCTCGGACGCGCCCTTGACGGCGCCGAGCCCGGTCACCGCGAACTGGCTCGCGTACGTGCCCGAGAAGCCGGCGCTCGAGTTGAAGAACGAGTCGTGCCCAGGCCGCACGTGCACCTGGTCGGGCGAGCAGCCGATGATGTCGGCGACGACCTGCGACGCCGTCGTCTCGTGCCCCTGCCCCTGCGGCACCGTGCCGAGGGTGACGACGACCTCGCCGAAGATGTCGAGCTTGACCATCGCCGCCTCGTTGTTGCCCGAGAACTGAAGGTCGGGATTCAGCAGCTGCGACTGGCCGAAGTTGTTCGTCCCCGAGTCGAGCGTCGACCCGATCCCGAAACCGAGCAGCTTGCCGCGCGCCTCGGCCTCCTTGCGTCGCGCGTCAAGCCCGTCGTAGCCGATCAGCTCGAGCGCCATGTCGAGCGAGCGCGCGTAATCGCCCGAGTCGTAGACGCAGCCGTTCGGCGTCTCGTACGGCATCTGCTCGACCTTGACGTAGTTCCGCTTGCGCACCTCGACCGGGTCGAGCCCGAGCTCGGCGGCGACGATGTCGATGATCCGCTCGGTCAGCCACAGGTGCTGCATGCGCGAGTAGCCGCGGTTCGGGGAGACGGGCGCCTTATTCGTGCACGCCTGGGTGAAGTCGACCTGGATGTTCCGCCAGGCGTAACAACCCGGCGTGACCTGGGCCCAGATGATGCAGCCCAAGGGCTCGTAGCGCGGGAAGGCGCCGCAGTCGTCGACCGCCTTGACCTTGAAGCCGGTCATCTCACCGTCCGCCTTCACGGCGACCTCGATGTCGAGGAACGTCCGCTCGTTCCCGTGCGCGTTCGCGGTGTGCTGGTCGGTGCGCCACTCGGTCCACTGCACCGGCCGGCCGAGCTTCCGCGCGAGCAGGCAGAGGACGACGTAGTACGGATGGAGGCAGATCTTGTTGCCGAACGCGCCGCCGATGTCCTGCGTCACGAACCGCAGCTTGTCGATCCCGGTGCGCAGCGCCGGCGCCATCCAGATCGCGCCGACCCCGGGCATCTGGTGGTTGCAGTACAGCGTCCACTGGCCGGTGCCCTTCTGGTACTCGACGAGCGCGCCCGAGCACTCGAGCGGCGTCGAGCTGAACCGGTGGAAGTGGAGCCGCTTGATCTTGACGATGTGGTCGGCCTCGGCAAGCGCCTTGTCGACGTCGCCCCAGTCGAAGACGCCCGACCACACGACGTTCGTGCCCGCCTCGTCGTGGAGGACGATCTCGTCCTTGATCGCCTTCTCCGCGTCGACGAGCACGTCAAGCGGCTCGTATTCGACCTCGACCAGCTCCGCCGCATCGCGCGCGAGCTCTCGCGTCGTCGCGCACACCGCTGCGACCGGCTCGCCCTGGAAGCGCACCTTGCCGACTGCGAGCGCGTAGTCCTTGATGTTCGCGCCCGGCGCGGTGGACATCTCGAAGAACGGATCCGTGTGGATCGCAACCTCGTCGCCGGTGATCGTCCCGTAGACGCCGTCGAGCTCGAGCGCCGCGCTCACATCGATCGAGACGATCTTCGCGTGCGCGTACGGCGAGCGGACGAAGTGGACGTAGCCCGTGCCATGGCGACGGATGTCGTCGAAGAAGACGCCCTGGCCCTGGACGAGCCGCTTGTCCTCCTTGCGCGGGATGCTCTGCCCGATCGCGCCTTTCTCGAGGACGGTGCCGGACTCGGTCGTGATCGTCGTCGTGCTCATCAGCGTGCCTCCCCGACCGACTTCACGGCCTCGACGATGTTCACGTACCCGGTGCAGCGGCAGATGTTCCCCTGCAGCGCCTTGCGGATCTCGTCCTCGGTCGGATGCGGATTGTGTTCGAGGAGATGTCCCGCGCTCATCAGCATCCCCGGCGTGCAGTAGCCGCACTGGAGCGCGTGATGGTCGCTGAACGCCTGCTGGAGCGCGGTCAGCTCGCCGTCGTCGGCGAGGCCCTCGACGGTGCGAATCGATGCGCCGTCGGCCTGGACGGCGAGCATCATGCAGCTCTTGACCGCCTGCCCGTTGAACTCGATCGTGCAGGCGCCGCAGTTGCCCGTGTCGCAGCCGATGTGGGTGCCGGTGAGGTCGACGTCGTCGCGGACGAAGTGGACGAGCAGGCGCCGCGCATCGACCTCGCGCTCGAAGAGCTCGCCGTTGATCTCGACGCTGATCGTCTTCGACGTCGCCGCTTCCATGTCTAGCTCCTCACTCTCTCCGCGGCCGCCTGAAGGACGGCGCGAACCGCCATCACCTCGGCCAGATGGCGGCGGTAGTCGGCAGTGGCATGGACGTCGCCGGGAGGATCGAGCGTCGCGCCGAGGCCCTTCGCCGCCTCACGGACGCTCGCCTCGCCGAAATCGCCGCCGAGCTTCGCCTCCATCTCCGTCGCGCGCACGGGCGTCGCGGAGACGCAGCCGATCGCAATGCGCGCCCCGCCGTCGCCCACCGACGCCGCGGCGCTGACGATGCAGGTCCCGTCCGCCCCGATCGTGAGCGCGGCAAAGCCGTCGCCCGCGCCGCCTGGCGGAGGCACCGTCACCTTCGTGAGCAGCTCACCCGTGGCCACGGCGGTCATGTAGACGCCGAGGAAGAAGTCGTCCGCACTCACGGTGCGCTCGCCGCCGGGCCTGATGATCGTCATCGTCGCGCCGAGCGCCACGAGCAGCGGCGGCAGGTGGTTCGTCGGGTCGTTCGAGCAGATGTTGCCCCCGATCGTGCCGCGGTTCCGCACCTGGACGTCGGCGATCGTCGCCGCCACCTCGCCGAGAATCGGACGCGTGACCTCGACCTCCGACGACGACGCGAGCTGCGCGTAGGTGACCATGGCGCCGAGCTCGAGCCCGCCGGCGCCGGTCGAGACCGTGGTCAACTCGCCGAGCGCGCCCAGGTCGACGAGCACGTCCGGCGAGGCCGCGCGCGACTTCATCACGTTAATCAGCGTCTGCCCGCCGGCGAGGGCCCGGGCGCCGTCGTTGCTGCCGAGGAGCTGGAGTGCCTCCGCAACCGAGGCGGGGCGTGCGTATTCGACCTCGCGCAGGAGCATGGGAACGATTTACGCAGGTCGAACAGGATTTTGTCAAATCGCCTCGATCGCTCCAGAAATCACCCTTTCGAGGGAACGCGGCACCCATTCGAGTGATGCCGCGAACCCCGTTCGGGGGACAGACTCGGCTCACCCTCCCTTGATCGACCTGCGACTCACCGACCCCATGTACACGGAGCGCCTTGCCTCGTTCCTGACGAGCCTTGGCCAGAAGGCGGTCGTCTCTGGACCGGCGATGGTCGAGCTCTTCGAGCCGGAGAGCGACGGCGAGACCGCGCGGATCGAGGTCGAGATCTACCTCCGCGTCTGGAACGTGCTCTACCCCGAAGCGGGCATCGTCGTCATGGGTGGGTAGGCGATGGCTCCCCCGGTTGGACTCGAACCAACCTCCGGTTGACGCGTCGAGCTTCGAGATGCTCTGAGGCAGGAGCGGACGGCTTTGGGCAGCCGCGGCCCACTTCTGACGCTGAAGGAGTGCGAGGGCCCCCAATGCGTTAGGCAAGCTCGAGTACGTCTCGATGGGCGCGGCTCGTGCTTCGTGCGACGGCAGTTCGGAGACGACCGAGGTCGCAGTATGGGCACGGTTTCGACACAGACACGCGCGGCTTTCACCTGTGAACTGTTGGGGTGCTCGAACCGCTCACTCTCCACGCTTACAAGCTGCGGCGAACGCTTCGACCCTGGCTTGGGAACTTGCCCGACCCCGCATCCAACCGCGCCGAACTAGTCGACACGACTACGTCCTACTACCTCGTTCGAGGGCTCGCCACAGGGACCGAGGCTACCGATAGCTCGCGCATTGTCCCCCTGCTCGCGGCGGCCGCCCTCGCCTCACGCCGCGAGCACGAAATCAAGGAGCTCGCGAAATGAGAACGCGACTCGCGCTACGTCCGTGCGCCCGTTTGGGCGTCCTCCTCGTCGTGGCCGCCGTTTGTTTCGGCGTCACAGTGATGGCTGCGTCAGGTGCCAGCAAGGCCCCGGTCGTGGTCCCCAACTTCTTCGTATCGCCGACCGGCTCGGACTCGAACGCGGGAACCAAGGCAGCGCCGTTCCTCACGATGGCCAGGGCCTATAAGGCCGCCGCGCCCGGTCAGATCGTCGAACTTGCCGGAGGCACATACGTCCTACAGACGATCGGAAACGACCCCGCCAAGACGGCGGCGTCAGCCCAGGTGACCTTCCAGTCTGCACCGGGCCAGCTCGCAATTCTCGGTGGTCTCACTCTGGACGGTGCCTCGCACATCACGATCCAGGGCCAGTCCCCGAACAGCAATCTGACGCGTTCGAGCACGCCGCTCGCACCGTCGACTGGGATCACGTTGAACGCGAACCCGGCGATCCTGAATCAGGGTTACGACATGTCGGTCGTGAACTGCGCCGACAACGTGGTGCTGCTACAGCTCGACATCGGCCACCTGAATCTCAATGATCAAAGCAGCTTCGCCTACGACGGTGGCTCGATCGGAGGCTCGGACTTCGGGCAGGACGGGGTCGACGTCGGCGGCCCGTATCTCGGACGCACAACCGCCTACTGCCTCACGCCGCAGGTTCCAAACAAGGTGCACTTCACCCATGTCCTCTTCCACGACATCTTCCGCACGAACAACGCAGCCGCACACGACGACTGCATCCAGTTCACCGGCTCCGACGGGGTCCTCGTCGACTACAACGCCTTCGAGCGGTGCGGGACGAGCAACATCATGGACCGCCCGGCTACGGGTATCTGGTCAGGCGACATCGAAGACCACATGACCATTAGCCACAATCTCTTGACCACTCCACCGGAGGGCGGCAACGTCGTTGCTTTCGGAGCGGGGTCGTCGCCTCCTGACCCGATGGGTACGGGCGCGTTCACGGATAACGTGTGCGCAGGCAGCAGCTGCCTTACCAACCTCGGTGCGTTCACCTCCCTGCATGTTGATCGCAACTGGTGGGGGTACCTCGCCGCGTATGGGTGCACCGTCTCCAAGCCGAAGGCGACGTCGTGGGACTCAAACACCTACGCCGCCGGCCAGGCGTTGTGCGGCACGAACGCCAGTACGGTCGCGGCGCAGCCCGACCCGTTCGGTGCGCCGCCCGACGTGACGCCGCCCGTCGTCACGGCACCGGCTCCGATCGTCGCCGAAGCGACAGGCGCGAACGGTGCGGCGGTCACATTCACGACGTCCGCGACTGACAATCAAGACGGGGCGATTGCCGCGTCGTGCGCACCGGCGTCGGGCAGCGTGTTCGCGATCGGCGTCACTAAGGTCGTCTGCTCGGCGACCGATGCAGCAGGCAATACCGGGACCGCTGTCTCTACGGTCAAGGTGCAGGACACGACGGCGCCCACGACTCCGCTCGCAGCTGCGGTCGCCACGTTCCAGGCATCAAGTGTCGACATCGCCTGGGCCGGTTCCTCCGATGCCGTCGGCACGACGGGTTACACAGTCTCCCTCGACGGCGTCAACGTGGGAATGGTCGCGCGACCGAGTGCGACGGTCACCGGTCTGACCTGGGGCTCGCACACGATCACCATCGTCGCGTTCGACGCCGCCGGCAACAACTCGTCTCCGGCAACTCTGTCAATCACGAGCCGTTGGAGCTAAGGCCACGGCAAGTTCGGTGCGCGAGCCGGCGTTGTCACTCGTCGACGATCGGACTCTGAACAGCAGCGAGGGTTCTCGCCTCGTGTTGGCGTGACCCATGGGCCACGGTTATGTTCTCTGTAGGGACGGCTCGGTTCTCATCCGGGCCGTCCCGACCTTGGCTCGGTGGCTAGCTCCCCGGGTTGGACTCGAACCAACAACCCTCCGGTTAACAGCCGGATGCTCTGCCAATTGAGCTACCGGGGAACGGTGCGAGCCGGATTGTAGCCACGCCCCGCTCAGGCGAACTGGCGGAACGCCGTGCGGACTTTCTCGAGCGCGACCTGGAGGTCGAGGATGTCCTCGGGGTCGGCGGTCTGGAGGTCGCGTTCGAGCCGGCGCTCGCGCAGCCGCAGGAGCAGCTGCTCTGCAGTCTCCTCGTCGATCCCCGACGAGGCCGCGCGCGCGTCGAGCTCGGCGTAGAGCGGGATCAGGTCGTCGGACGGCGGCGTCCCGTCGACGATCTGATCGCGGAGGCGCCGGACGGGTTCCGAGTCGAAGTGCTCCGGGCCGAGCTGGGCGAGAAGCCGGACGAGATTCGCGTGCGCAATGCAGCCGGCCAGCGCGTCGCGCTCGAGCCGCTCCCCCGCTTCGAGCAGCCGCGGCGAGATCTGGCGCCCTGCGTAGAGGGTCGACGGCCCACCGCGCTTGATCGCGACGGTCATGCCGAGACGATCGTTCGCGTGCCGCCACGCTTCCTGCCGATCGGGCGACTCGGGGATGCCGTCCAGCACCTCCGTGACCCGCTGATGCGCGGACTGTGGGTTCGGTGCGCGGTCGATCTCCAGTCGGACTCGATACACCGCATACGGCTCTGCCTTGACCAGGCGATCCTCGAAGCCGGCCGGATCGTCCGCGGGGTCCGTTCCGGCCTCGAGCGCGACGACCCTGACCTCGAGCCCCATCTTCACGGCGAGTTCCATGCCGCGGAGCGTCGCCTCCTGGCCCGCGGCGTCACCGTCGAAGCAGAGCCAGACCCGTCGCGTCAGCCGGGACACCTCCTTGAGCTGGGCCTCGGTCAGCGCCGTTCCCATCGACGCGACGACCGGCTCGAAGCCCGCCTGGCGCAGGGCCAGCACGTCGGTGTTGCCTTCGACCACGACCGCGCGGTCCTGCTTGGCCATGGCCGCGCGCGACTTGTCGAGGCCGTAGAGCAGCCAGCCCTTGTGGAACAGCTCGCCCTCGGGCGTGTTCACGTACTTCGCCTTCATCGGATCGTCCTCGCGGAGCTTCCGCGCCTGGAAGCCGACGACGCGGCCGCGCGCGTCGGCAAGCGGGAAGAGCAGGCGCGCGCTGAAGTAGTCGGTGCCGCGCCGGCCCACGAGCCCCGCCGCGCCGAGCTCGGCCGCGGTGAATCCCTTCTCCTGCGCCTTGCGCGCAAGGGCAGGCGCGAGCGGCGCGAGCCCGAGCCGAAAGTCCCTGCACGTCTCCTCGCCGAGCCCGCGCCCCGCCAGGTACTCGCGCGCAGTCGCGCCGGCGTCCGAATCCCAGAGGTAGCGCTCATAGAACGCGGTGGCCTGCTCGAGCAGCGCGAAGAGCCGATCGCGGCGCTTGCGATCGGCGTCGGCCTGCGGCGAGGACTCGTCGTACTCGAGCTGCACGTTGAAGCGCTCGGCGAGGAACTCCACGGCGGCCACGAAGTCGAGCTGCTCCGTCTCGCGCACGAACGAGATCGTGTCGCCGCTCACGCCGCAGCCGAAGCAGTAGTAGACGCCCTTCTCCGCGTTGACCGAGAAGCTCGGAGTCCGCTCCTCGTGGAACGGGCAGCGCCCCGTGTAGCGACCGCCGACCTTACGCAGCGGCGTGCGCAGCGAGACGACGTCGACGATGCTCGCGGCCTGCTTCACCGCCTCGACGGACGTGTCCTTGATCCGCGCCACTACATGAGTCCTTCCGCGTAGGACAGAGCGAAGCGATCGGTCATCCCCGCAACGTAGTCGACGACCTCGTCGAGCGGGTCGCCGCGCTCGAGCAGGTGATCGACGATCTGCCGGATGACCGCATGCGCCCGTTCGTGCTCGAGACCGGCGCCCGGCCCGAGGTAGACGCGCTCGAACATGAAGCTGCGCAGGCTGAGCATCGCCGAACCGATCTCCTCGCTCTGGCGGATGTCGCCTTCCGCCGCCGAGGTTTCGACGAGGTCGTGGACGAGCCGGTCGATCCGCCGCGAGCCGGTGTCGCCGAGCAGCGCGATCTCGTCGCGGGGCAGGTCGTCGTCGGAGAGCATCCCGTAGCGGATCGCGTCGTCGATGTCGTGGTTGATGTACGCGACCCGGTCGACGAGGCGGACGATCCTTCCCTCGAGCGTCTCCGGCTCCTGCGGCCCGGTGTGCGTCAGGATCCCGTCGCAGACCTCCGCGGTCAGGTTGAGCCGCTGCGCGATCTTGAGCGACTCCTCGTTGTGACGGAAGCGGCGGCCGAAGCGCTCCTCGAGGATCTGGTCGAGCGCCTCCTCGCCCGCGTGCCCGAACGGCGGATGGCCCATGTCGTGCCCAAGCCCGATCGCCTCGGTCAGGTCCTCGTTCAGATGCAACGCCCGCGCGACGCCGCGCGCGATCGCCGTCGTCTCGAGCGTGTGCGTCATCCGCGTCCGGTAGTGGTCGCCCTCGGGATCGATGAACACCTGCGTCTTGCCCTTGAGCCGGCGAAACGGCTTGCAGTGGACGATCCGATCGCGGTCCCGCTGGAAGGGAGTGCGGAGCAGGCACGGCTCCTCCTCGTGCGCGCGCCCGCGCGTGGAGTACGACCGGACCGCGCGCGGCGAGAGCCACTGCTCCTCGTGCGCGCGGACGCTCGCCTCGAAGGCGTCGGCGACGCGGCCTGCTAGCTCCGGCATGATCTCAAGCCTAGTCGGCGGGTCGGCGCTAGCGTACGGCCCGTGACGACGATCCTCCTGGCCCGCCACGGCGAGACCGACTGGAACCGCGAGCGCCGCGTCCAGGGGCACACCGATCGCCCGCTCAACGCCGTCGGCGAGGCCCAGGCGCGCGAGCTCGCGGAGCGCCTCGCCGACGAGCGCATCGACGCGATCTACGCGAGTGACCTGAGCCGAGCGTACGACACGGCCCTCTATGTCGCCGATCCTCGTGGCCTCGCAGTCGTCCAGCTCGCCGACCTCCGCGAACGGCACTTCGGCACGTGGGAAGGCCTCACCGACATGGAGATCCTCGAGCGCTTTCCGCACGCGAGCACCGGCTCGTGGGGCGACGGCGAGACGCCGGACGAGATGTCTGTTCGCATCGTCGCAGCACTCCGGGCGATTGCCGCCGAGCACGCCGACGGCCAGGTGCTCGTGGTCTCGCACGGAGGGCCGATGCGCGCGATGCTCCGCCGGTACTCGGTCGAGGTCGACGGCCCGATCCCGAACTGCCACGTGATCCGGCTCGCCGTCGAGAACGGCGAATTCCGCCCGCTAGACTGACCCCGGTGGAGGACTACACCAACAAGTACAAGGGCGAGCAGGTCGAGGTCGCGCTCTTCGGCGGCGAGTACCAGGAGGGTGTCCTCACCGCGTATTGCTACATCGAGGACGTCGCCCACATCGAGCTGAACGGGCACATCCTCGTTCCCCTCCAGAACATCGCCTCTCTGCACTGCTCGAGCCGCTGCGACGCGCCCGAGGACGACTGGCCTCCCCGCATGCTGCGCGAGGACGAGCCCGGCGAAGACGACTAGCGTCGCGCCGTGGGCCGCACGTTCCTCGTCGCGCGCAATGTGCTGAAGGCGCTGCTCCTGCTGCTCGCTGTCTGCGCGGTGTTCGGCGGGATCGGCTGGCTGATCGACGGCCTGCGCGGGCTCGAGATCTTCGTCTTCTGCGCGCTGCTCGCCGCTGCGGCCGGCTACTGGTACCAGGATCGCGCGGTGCTCGGGCTCGTGGGCGCGCGAGAGCTGCCGCTCGGCGAGGCGCCCGCGCTCCACTCCACCGTGGCGCGGCTCGCCGCGACGGCGCACGTCGCGAAGCCAAAGCTCTACCTGCTGCCGGACTCGTTCCCGCGCGCGTTCGCGGCCGGCCGCGGGCCTGCGAGCTCGTCGCTCGCGGTCTCGAGCGGCCTCGTCGCGCTCTGCACCCCAGCGGAGCTCGAGGGCGTGCTCTGCCACGAGCTCGCGCACATACGTCACCGCGATGTCCTGATCACCACCGCCGTCGTGCTCGCCGGCGCCTCGCTCGTCGAGGGCAGCCGCGTCGGCGGCTTCGTCCAGCGCGCGCTCCTGTTCGTGCTCGCGCCGGTGGCAGCGGCGACACAACATCTCTTTCTATCGCCGAAGCGCGAGTTCGACGCCGACCGCGCCGCCGCCGAGCTCCTCGGCACGCCCCACGGGCTCGCCGACGCGCTGCTCCGGCTCGACCAGGCGAGCGAGCTCGTGCCCTTCGAGGCGAGCCCGGCGACCGAGCCGCTCTACACCGTGAACCCGTTCGCAGACGAAGGCCTCGCGCGGATGTTCGTCACACACCCTCCGCTCGGCGAACGGATCAGCCGGCTGCGCGGGCTCGACCCGGACTGGCAGTCCAAGCTCCGCGCCGCCTGAACGGGACCACGAAAAGACGCCCGTCTCCGGGGCGTCTTCTCAAAGAATTCGGCGGCGACCTACTCTCCCGGGAGGTTGCCCTCCGAGTACCATCGGCCCTGGCAGGCTTAACTTCTCTGTTCGGAATGGGAAGAGGTGTACCCCTGCCGGTAAGACCGCCGAAACTGTCAAGGGGCGCAGAAATGCGCACACCCTCAAAACTCCATAGCAGCTCATACGTGTTCTAAATCAAGACCTCGAGCAATTAGTACGGGTCCGCTGAACGCGTTGCCGCGCTTGCACGTCCCGCCTATCAACGTGGTGGTCTTCCACGGCTCTTACTCTCTCTAGGAGATGGGATGTCTCATCTCGAGGTGGGCTTCCCGCTTAGATGCTTTCAGCGGTTATCCCATCCAGACGTAGCTAATCAGCAGCGCCGTTGGCACGACGACTGATACACCAGAGGTCTGTTCGCTCCGGTCCTCTCGTACTAGGAGCCACTCCTCTCAAACATCCAACGCCCATGGTGGATAGGGACCGAACTGTCTCACGACGTTCTGAACCCAGCTCGCGTACCGCTTTAATGGGCGAACAGCCCAACCCTTGGGACCCGCTTCAGCCCCAGGATGCGACGAGCCGACATCGAGGTGCCAAACCCTTCCGTCGATGTGGACTCTTGGGAAGGATAAGCCTGTTATCCCCGGAGTACCTTTTATCCGTTGAGCGACGGCAATTCCACTCTTAACCGCCGGATCACTAAGACCTGCTTTCGCACCTGCTCGACCTGTCGGTCTCGCAGTCAAGCTCCCTTATGCCTTTGCGCTCTACGCACGATTTCCAACCGTGCTGAGGGAACCTTTGTGCGCCTCCGTTACATTTTGGGAGGCGACCGCCCCAGTCAAACTGCCCACCTGACGCTGTTCCCGACCCGGATTACGGCATCGGGTTAGAAGCCCAGAACACGGGGGGTGGTATCCCAAGGTTGGCTCCACGAG
>CAVTXU010000011.1:0-54989 GCA_963738775.1 uncultured Actinomycetes bacterium | reverse complement strand
GGTTCCCGACTTCGGCGAACCAGAGCCGGCCCTCGTCGACGAGGTCGAAGGCGAGACGGTACGGGCCGGGCGGGATCGGCCCGCGCAACCGGAGCTCGAGCGCGGTTCGACCGCCGGGCGCGAGCTCGATCGGAGTTCGGAGGCCGTCCCAGAGAATCGGATTTCCACGCTCGTCGAGCCAGTGGTACGACGCGCTCACCGGCTCGCGCCATGCGGCGAGCCCCGCGTTCTCGACCTCGACCCGTGCAGCCGTGAGCGCGCCCGCCTGGACCTCACCGACGGAGTAGCCGAGCCAACGCACGGCGAGCGGGCCGCTGGGGACGAAATGCTCCATCGCGCCCGGCTAGTGTCAAAGCCGTGCCCGAGCCGCTTCTCGTTCGCGCCGCCCGGCGCGAGCCCGTCGAGCGCACGCCGGTGTGGTTCATGCGCCAGGCGGGCCGCTCGCTTCCCGAGTATCGCGAGCTTCGCGCGAAGCATTCGTTCTTCGAGGTCGCGGGCACGCCGGAGCTCTGCGCGGAGGTGACGCTCCAGCCCGTGCGCCGGCACGGCGTCGACGCGGCGGTGATGTTCGCCGACATCATGACCCCGGTACTCGGGATGGGCGTCGATGTCGAGCTGGTGGAGGGCGTGGGGCCGGTCGTGCGCGAGCCGATCCGCAGTGCCGCCGCGGTCGAGCGGCTGCGGGTGCCCGATGCGCGGACGCGTTTGCTCCGGTGCTCGAGGCGGTGCGGATGGTGCGCGCAGAGCTCGAGCCCGAGCGCGCCGTGATCGGCTTCTGCGGCGGCCCGTTCACCGTTGCCGGGTACCTCGTCGAGGGGAAGCCGAGTCGCGACTTCACGGTGGTGAAGGCGCTGATGTATGGCGAGTCCGACGTGTGGCACGCGCTGATGGACCGGCTCGCGGACTGTTTCGCGGGCTACGTCGTGGCGAAGGTGGCGGCGGGCGCCGACGTGATCCAGCTGTTCGACTCGTGGGTCGGGGCGCTGTCGCCGGCCGACTACGAGGAGTTCGTCGCGCCCTACTCGGCGCGGATCCTCGCCGCGGTCGCCTGCCCGACGATCCACTTCGGCACAGGGACGGCGACGCTCCTGCCGGCGATGGCCGCCGCCGGCGACGTCGATCGGGCTCGACTGGCGGATCCCGCTCGACCGGGGCTGGAGCGACGTGGGCCACGACCGCGGCGTGCAGGGGAACCTCGATCCGGCCGTGCTGCTCGGGCCGTGGGAGCGCGTCGAGGCGGCCGCGCTGGACGTGCTGGCGCGGGCCGCCGGCCGCCCGGGCCACATCTTCAATCTCGGCCACGGCGTGCTGCCGGAGACGGATCCGGCGACGCTGAAGCGCGTCGTCGAGCTGGTGCACGAGCCCGGTGGGCTAGCGTCCACGTCGTGAGCGAGAACGCCGTCGTCCTGATGGCCTACGGGTCGCCCGAGCGGCTCGAGGACGTCCCCGCCTACTACGCGGACATCCGCGGCGGGCGGCCGATCCGGCCGGAGCTGATGGACGACCTCGTCGCGCGGTACCGCGCGCTCGGGATCGACGACGGCTCGCCGCTGAACGCGATCACCGAGGAGACGCGCGCCGCGCTCGAGCGGGAGCTCGGGCTGCCAGTGTTCACGGGGATGCGCCACTGGCAGCCGCGGATCGCGGAGGCGGCGGAGCGGGCGGTCGAGGCGGGCGCGACGACGGTGGTCGGCCTCGTGCTCGCGCCGCACTACTCGTCGATGTCGATCGAGCGCTATCGCGAGCAACTCGTGGACGCGCTCGCGGAGCGAGCCGAGCTCCGCTTCGTCCGGAGCTGGGGCGAGGAGGACGGCTTTGTCGCGCTCCTATCACAGCGTGTTACCATGTTAACACAGGGTCACAGGGACAGGCACGTCGTCTTCACCGCGCACAGCCTGCCCGCCCGCATCGTGGCGGAGGGCGACCCGTACGCCGACGAGCTGCTCCGGACCTCCGAGCTCGTCGCGGCCGCAGCGGGCTGGAGCACTGGAGCTTCTCGTTCCAAAGCGAGTCGGCGACCGGTGAGCCGTGGCTCGGGCCGGACATCCTCGACCACCTCACCGACCTCTACGGCCAGGGCGTCCGCGACGTCCTCCTCTGCCCGGTCGGCTTCGTCGCCGACCACCTCGAGATCAGATGGGATCTCGACACCGAGGCGGTCGAGCGCGCCGCGGAGCTCGGCATGACGCTCACCCGGATCGAGATGCCGAACGCCGATCCCGCCTTCATCCGCACCCTCGCCGCGATCGTCCGGCGGACGCTTGCGGTACCTTCGACCGCATGAAACCCGGCGCGATCGAGGTCGAGGGCGTGTCCAGGCGCTTCCGCGTCCATCAGCGCGCCCAGCGGACGCTGAAGGAGCTCGTCGTCGCGGGCGGCCGCGACGAGGCCCGGACGTCTGGGCGCTCGAGGACGTGTCGTTCTCGGTCGAGCCGGGCGAGCGCGGTCGGGCTCGTCGGCCGCAACGGCTCCGGCAAGACGACGTTGCTGCGTCTGCTCGCCGGGATCATCCCGCCCACCGGCGGCCGCGTCGACGTCGGCGGCCGCGTCGGCTCGCTGCTCGAGCTCGGCGCCGGCTTCCAGCCTGACTTCACCGGCCGCGAGAACGTCTACCTCAACGGCTCGATCTACGGCCTAAGCGCGCCGGATCCGCGAGCAGATGGACGAGATCGTCGCCTTCGCCGAGCTCGAGCGGTTCATCGACCTCCCCGTGCGCACCTACTCCTCCGGGATGTAGATGCGCCTCGGCTTCGCGATCGCCGCGCACATCGAGGCCGACGTGCTCCTGCTCGACGAGGTCTTCGCCGTCGGCGACGAGGAGTTCCAGCGAAAGTGCTTCGGCAAGATCTTCGAGTTCAAGCAGCGCGGCGGCACGATCGTCTTCGTCTCGCACGACGCCTCGTCGGTCGAGCGGCTCTGCGAGCGCGCCGTCCTGCTCAAGGGCGGTCGCGTCGAGTTCGACGGGACGACGCACGAGGCGATCGTGGCCTACCACCGGCTGCTCGCCGACGAGCGCGATCCCGCTGAGCGCGGCGCCGGCCTGCGCGAGTGGGGGAGCGGCGAGGCGCGCATCGTCTCGGTCTCGCTCGCGGGCCCCGAGGGCGCGCCGCGCGAGCAGTTCCTCGCCGGCGAGCCGCTCGCGCTGCGGATCCGGATCGAGGCCGAGCCGGCGCTCGCCGCGCCGCGGCTCTCCTACGAGCTGCGCGACGAGGCGGGGCTCCTGCTCGCGGGCGGCGTCCAGGACACCGCCGGGCTCGGTTGGGACGGCGGCTGCGCGGTGCGCTTCGACGTCGACGAGCTCCCGCTCACCGACGGGCGCTTCCACCTTCGCCTCGGCCTCTCGGACGAGTCCGGCGAGCACCTGTATCACCAGCTCGACGACGCTCTGGTCTTCGTCGTCTACCCTGCTGGAGAGGCCCGCGGGCTCGTCCGCCTCGACGGACGTTGGACGGAAGACACTGCGGGCGTGGAGACTACGATCGGAAACTGATGACGGCGATACGCACCTGTCCGGACTGGCCGGATCTGATGGAGCTGGCCCCGAACCTCCAGTTCAAGCACTACTCGGCGACCGAGGCGTACCTTCCCGCCGAGGTGCTGATGAAGCTGCCCGGGCTCGACCTCGAGACCGTCGAGCTCTGCGCCGATCTCGACCACAACGTCTTCTACGGCCCGCACACCGACCCACGCCTCGTCGAGGCGCTCAAGGACACGCACTTCTACGAGCTCCAGACCTGGTCGACGAGGGGCGCGGCGAGCTCTAGAGACGCGCGATCGCCGCGCACGCGCGGTCGAGCTCGTCCTCGGTGTCGTAGTAGTGCACGGACGCGCGGAGCATCCGCTTGAGCCCGCGCGCACTCATGTCGAGCAGCGTGTGCGGGCGCACCGCGACCGAGACGTTGATCCCCTGCGCGAGCGCGGCCTGCGCGGAGGCCGGCTCGACGCCCTCGGCGCTGAACGAGACGATCGCGCAGCGGACGTGGCCGAGGTCGCGCACGGTCACGCGCGGGATCGCGGCGAGGCGCTCGCGTAGCCCCTCGGCCAGCGCGAAGACCCGCGCGTTGATCTCGTCGGTTCCCCACTCCAGCGCGTAGTCGATCGCCGCGCCGAGGCCGACCTTCGCGGCGACGTTCGACTCCCAGTTCTCGAAACGGCGCGCGTCTGGCCGGACCTCGTACTTGCCGGGCGTCGTCCACTCCGCCGCGTGCAGGTCGAGAAACGGCGGCTCGAGCTGCTCCAGCCGACCGGCGCGGACGTAGAGGAACCCGCACCCGCGCGGCCCGCGCAGGAACTTGCGCGAGGTGGCCGAGAGGAAGTCGCACCCGATCGCCTCGACGTCCACAGGGAGCTGGCCGACCGACTGGCACGCGTCGAGCAGGTACAGGCAGCCGGCCTCGCGCGCGACGGCGCCGACCTCCGCGGCCGGGTTGACGAGACCGCCGTTCGTGGGGACATGCGTGATCGAGATCAGCCGGACGCGCTCGTCGATCGCCTCGCGCAGCGCGTCGACCGACAGCGCGCCCGACTCGTCGCTTGCACGGCTCCACCACGGCGCCCGTCCGGCGCGCGACCTGGAGGTAGGCGATGTAGTTGCTCGCGTACTCGGCCTCCGAGGTCAGGATCCGGTCGCCGGGCCGGAACGGGATCGAGTAGAAGGCCATGTCCCAGGCGCGCGTCGCGTTCTCGACGACCGCGATCTCGTCGCGCCGCGCTCCGATCAGCGTCGCCGCCGAGTCGTAGACGCCGCCCGAGCGCGTCGGCCGCCGCGTCTTCCGCTTCGTAGCCGCCGAGCCTCGTCTCCAGCTCGAGGTGACCCAGCACCGCATCGAGCACGCGCCTGGGCTGCAGCGCGGCGCCCGCGTTGTTGAGGTGGATCCGCTCCTCGCATCCCGGCGTCTCGCGGCGGGCTCGCTCGACGTCGATCACGGCGCGAGTATCCCACGCGGTTAGTCTCTGACCGATGGTCTCGATCGTCGTGCCGTTCCGTGGCGCGGGTGGAAAGCACCGCCTCGCGCCGCTGCCCGAGCCCGCCCGCGCGGAGCTCGCCCTCGCGATGCTCGGCGATGTGCTCGAGGCCTGCGTGCCCGTCGGCGCGACGGCGATCGTCTCGAATGACGGGTTCGCCGCGGAGCTCGCCGCGGAGCTCGGCGCGTCGGTCGTCGCCGATCCCGGCGGCGGTCAGGGCGCGGCCGTCGCGGCGGCGCTCGCGCTCGTCGCGGAGGGGCCGGTGCTCGTGGTGAACGCCGACCTGCCGCTCGTCCGGCCCGCGGATCTCCTCGCTCTGCTCGCCGTGGTGCCGCTCGCGCGGGCTCGCGTACGCGCCCGCCGCGGACGGGACGACGAATGCGCTCGCGCTCGCCTCGCCGGAGCTGTTCGCGCCGCTCTACGGCGCCGGCAGCGCCGCACGGTTCGCGGCTCACGCCGAGGAACTCGGACGCGGCGCGGCCGCTGCACTGCTGCCGGGCCTCGTCGCCGATGTCGACACGCTCGACGACCTCGAGCGCGCGGGCGACCGCGCCGGCGCGCGCACCCGCGCCGCCCTGGCGGTGTCGGCTCGGTGAAGGTCGCGGTCCTCTCCGGCGGCGTCGGCGGCGCGCGTTTCGTGCGGGCGCTCGCCGAGACGCTCGACCCGGGCGACGTGACGGTGATCGGCAACGTCGGCGACGACCTCGAGGTGCTCGGCCTCCACGTCTCGCCCGATCTCGACTCGATCCTCTACGCGCTGGCCGGCCTGAACGACGAGGAGCGGGGCTGGGGCCGCGCCGAGGAGACCTGGAGCGCGCTCGAGGAGGCGCGGCGCTTCGGCGGCGAGGGCTGGTTCATGCTCGGCGACCGCGACATCGGGCTCCACCTCGTGCGAACGCAGGCGCTCGCCGCCGGCGAGCGGCTCTCGGCGGTGACGGCGAGAGTCGCGGCCGCGGCCGGCGTCGAGGTGCGGCTGCTCCCGGCGACCGACGACCGCCGTACGGACCTGGCTCGAGACGCCCGCCGGCTCCTTCGCCTTCCAGGAGTGGTTCGTCGCGCGCGGCCATCGCGACGAGGTGGACGGCCTGCGCTTCGAGGGCGCCGACGAGGCCCGACCCGCGCCCGGTGTCGTCGGGGCGATCGATGGGGCCGACCTGATCCTGCTCGCCCCGTCCAATCCGTACGTCTCGATCGCGCCGATCCTCGCGGTGGCCGAGATCCGTGCAGCGCTCGAGCGGCGCACCGTCTCCTGCGTCGCCGTCAGCCCGCTGATCGGCGGCGCCGCCGTGAAAGGCCCCGCCGACCGGATGCTCGCGCGGCTCGCCGGCGGGACGACGCCCGCCCACGTCGCCTCCTGCTACGAGGGCCTGATCGACGTGCTCGTGATCGACGAGGCCGACGCGCCCGCGGAGCTCGACATCGAGACGGTGGTCACGAAGACGTTGATGACCGACGCGCCGGCCCGCAGGCGCCTCGCCGAGGCGGCGCTGCGATGAGAGTCGCGGTACTCGGTGGAACGGGCAGCTTCGGCGTCGCGCTCTCCCGCCGGCTGATCGAGGCGGGCGCGGAGGTCGTGATCGGGTCGCGTGACACCGAGCGCGCCCGCACGGCCGCCGCCGAGCTCGCCTGCGAAGGGATGACGAACGCCGACGCGGCCGTCAGCGCGGACCTCGTCTTCCTCGCCGTGAAGGCCGACGCCGCGCTCGAGACCGCGCGCGAGCACGCCGACGCAATCGGCCTGACGCCGCTCTTCTCCGTCGCCGCCGAGCTCAACTTCTCGCCCACGGGCGTGCGCCCGACCACCGACGCGCGCTCGCTCGCGGAGCGGATCCAGGACGTCGTGCACGGCCCGGTCGTCGCCGGCCTCCACTCGCTCGCCGCGACGAACCTCGCCGCCGAGGAGGCGCCGGAGGAGGACGCGCTCGTCTGCGGCGACGATCCCGAGGCGAAGGAGCTCGCGCTCGAGCTCGCCGGCCGCCTCGTCCGCGGCCGCGCCGTCGACGCGGGCCCGCTCGCGAGCGCGCGCGCGCTCGAGGGGATGACCGCGGTGATCGTCAACCTGAACAAGCGCTACAAGGCGCACGTCGGGCTCCGCCTGAGCGGCCTGAAGTGAGCGACGGGCTCCGGGTGCTTCCCGTGCTCGGGCTGCCCGAGATTCGGGAGGGCGACGACCTCGCCGCACTCGTCGCAGGCGCCGTCGAGCTCGAGGACGGCGACGTCCTCGTCGTCGCGCAGAAGGCCGTGTCGAAATCCGAGGGCCGCGTCGTCGTGCTCGACGAGGTCGAGCCGTCGGCGCAGGCGCTCGAGATCGCCGAGGGCGAGGAGCGCGACGCGCGTCACGTCGAGGCGATCCTGCGCGAGTCGGCGCGCGTCGTCCGCGTCCGCTCGGGCTTCGTGATTGCCGAGACCCGCCACGGCTTCGTCTGCGGCTCGGCCGGAGTGGACGCGTCCAATGCGCCCGAGGCCGGGATGCTCGTCCTGCTTCCGCTCGACCCCGACGCGTCCGCGGCACGCCTGCGCGAGCGCCTGCGCGAGCTCACCGGCGCGGCTGTCGGCGTGATCGTCTCCGACTCGTTCGGGCGCGCGTGGCGGATGGGCACGACGGACGTCGCGATCGGCGTCGCCGGGCTCACGCCGCTGCTCGACCTCACCGGCCAGCTCGACCGCGCCGGCTACGAGCTCCAGTCGACCACGATCGCGGTCGCCGACGAGATCGCCGGCGCCGCCGAGCTCGTGATGGGGAAGACCGACGGAGTCCCGGCCGCGGTCGTGCGCGGGCTCGCGCTCGGCGGCGAGGGAACGGCGCAGGAGCTCGTGATGCCCGCCGAGAGGGATCTCTTCCGGTAGCCGACCGTGGTCGAGCCCGCCGACAGCCGCACGCGCGCACTCGTCGAGGCAGGGATCGCGCTCGCCTCGGAGCTCTCGCTCGACGCCGTCCTCCAGAAGCTCGTCGACACCGCCGCGGAGCTCACCGGCGCGCGCTACGCGGCGCTCGGCGTGATCGACCCCGCCGGTCGCGGCCTCGAGCAGTTCGTCACCACCGGGATCGACGCCGAGACGATCGAGCGGATCGGCGATCTCCCGACCGGCCACGGCATCCTCGGCCTCCTGATCACCGACGCGCGCCCGCTTGCGCCTGCACGACCTGCACGACGACCCGCACTCGATCGGCTTCCCGCCGCACCACCCCGAGATGAAGACGTTCCTCGGGATGCCGGTGCTGCTGCGCGGGGTCGCCTACGGGAACCTGTACCTGACGGAGAAGGAGGGCGGCGGCGACTTCACGGCGGAGGACACGGAGCTCTGCTCGCTGCTCGCGGCGCAGGCCGCCGTCGCGATCGAGAACGCGCGCCTCTACGAGTCGGCGACGCGCTGGCTCTCGCAGCTCGAGTCGCTGAACGAGATCGGCAACGCGCTCGTGACCGAGGTCGGGCTCTCACGCCAGCTCCAGCTCGTCGCACAGCGGCTGCGGACGCTCGTCGGCGCGCGGATCGTGACCGTCAACCTGCCGAATCCGGACGGCACGCTGCGGATCGCCGCCGCCGACGGCGACCGGGCCGACGAGCTGCTCACGGTCACCGTCTCGGCGCGGTCGAAGAGCACGGTCGTGCTCGGGACCCGGCACGGGCAGAGGGTCGACGCGGTGCTCGACGACCCCGACGTCGACCAGGCCGCAGCGAAGCTGCTCGGCGCACGCACGGGCCTCTACGTCCCGCTCGTCGCGCGCGACCGGGCGATCGGCGTGATCGAGGTGCACGACAAGCTCGGCGACGATCCCCGCTTCACCGACGACGACCTGCGCCTCGCGGAGAGCTTCGCCTCGCGCGCGGCCGTCGCGGTCGACCTCTCCGACAGGGTGGCGCGGGATTCGCTGCGAGGAGTCGTCGCGGCGCAGGAGCTCGAGCGCCAGCGCCTCGCGCGCGAGCTGCACGACGAGACCGGCCAGGCGCTCGACCTCGATCCTGCTCGGCCTGCGCGCGATGGAGGACGCGAAGACCGACGAGCAGGTGCGCGCCGCGTCGGCTGCGCTGCGCGAGCTCGTCGTCCGCACGCTCCAGGACGTGCGCCAGCTCGCCGTCGAGCTGCGTCCGAAGGCGCTCGACGACTTCGGCCTCGTCGCGGCGCTGGAGCGGCTCGTGGAGACCTGGGCCGAGCAGACGCAGATCGGCGTCGAGCTCGAGGCGCGGCTGTCCGGTCGCCTGTCGTCCGAGATCGAGACGGCGCTCTACCGGATCGTGCAGGAGGCGCTGACGAACATCGTCAAGCACGCGCGCGCCTCACGTGTCAGCATCGTCCTCTCCGAGCGAGGAGGCGCGGTGACGGTTGTGATCGAGGACGACGGGATCGGCTTCGCCGGAGGAGGACGCGCGCGAGGACGGGCTCGGGCTCGTCGGGATGCGCGAGCGCGTCGCGCTCGTCGGCGGCCGGCTCCGGGTCGAGTCGGGTGCTCGCGCCGGCACGACGCTCTTCGTCGAGGTGCCGCTGCCGTGATCTCGGTGCTGATCGCCGACGACCACGCCGTCGTCCGCAGCGGGCTTCGGCTCCTGCTCGACGCCGAGGACGACATCGAGGTGGTCGAGGAGGCCGGCAACGCCGAAGAGGCCGTGCGCCACGCGCGTCTGCACAAGCCCGACGTCGTCCTGCTCGACGTGGTGATGCCCGGTCGCAGCGGCATCGAGGCGCTGCCCGACATCCTCGAGGCGGCGAAGGACGCGAAGGTGCTCGTCCTCTCGATGCAGGACGACCCGCGCTACGTGCGCGAGGCGTTCGCCGCCGGGGCGAGCGGCTACGTGCTGAAGGAGGCGGCCGACGTGGAGGTCGTTGCCGCGGTGCGCGAGGTCGCCGCCGGCGGCCGCTACGTGCATCCGGCGCTCGGCGCGCGCATGGTCGCCGCGGAGGCGGAGGCCGCGTCGAAGGTCGCCGACGACCCGCTCTCCGAGCGCGAGCGCGAGGTGCTGCGGCTGCTGGCGCTCGGCCACACGAACCAGGAGATCGCCAAGATGCTCTTCATCTCCGTCCGCACGGCCGAGACGCACCGGGCGCACATCATGCAGAAGCTCGGCCTCTCCAGCCGCGCCGAGCTCGTGCGCTACGCGATCGCGCAGGGCCTGCTAGCCGAGCGTGACGGGGAGCTCGACGGTCCCTAGCGGCTGGCCGTTCTCCGCGGACGGCTCCCAGACCTTGACCGTCGCCGAGCCCGTCGTGCCGGTGGGATAGCTCAGGGTCGTCGCATACGTGCCGCGCGTGCCGGAGCCGGAGGTCGCCGTCACGAAGTGCTTGTCGAGGACGGTGCCGTCGGCCGCGACCAGCTCGGCCGTGAAGTTCGCCTCGAACGTGTCGGCGGTTCCGGCCAGGTGAATCGGGCTCGTGACCGTGTCGAACGGCAGCGGTGTCTCGACGAGGATCCGGGGAGTCTCCGCCTCGACATCGACGCGGCTCGTCGGCTTGCCGTCGCTGCCAAAGCGGACGGCCGTGACGGTCGGGAACTGCGTGAGCGTGTAGATGACCTGGGCGATCGCGTCATCGGTCGTGGGCTCGGGTGAGAGGTCGACCGCGGCGACGCCGTCGGCGATCGTGACGCTGTTCAAGGTCGTGCCGCCGGCGATGCTCGTCGTCAGCCCGATTCCCGCGTCGGCCGAAGTCGGTCCTTTCAGCAACTCCTGCATCGCGGCGGTCGCGACGGCCTGTGTCGGCTGCACTGCGCGGCCCGCCGGCCCGACCTTCTCGTCGCGGATGAAGTAGACCCGCAGCGTGGTCGTGGCGGCGCCCGTCGTCGTCGGCGGCGCCTGGGCCGTCGATTCCGTCGAGTTGCTGGAGCCGCCGCAGCCCGCGAGCGCCGCGACGAGGACGAATGCGAGCGCAGTCCACCTCATACGGACGTTTTCACGCTCGCGCGCGTCCGTCCTGCCTGCGGTTTTCCCGCAAGCGAGATGTCGGCGCGTACCGATGCCGCGGTGCCCCCGTGCGCCCAGACTCCGACCATGCCGACCTATGCCGTTACATGGCTCGACAGTCTCGGGCAGGTGCATGCGGGCAAGCTCGAGCTCGGCGCAGAGGCGCTCACGCTCGAGGGCGGCTCGGCGCGGTGGACGCTGCGGTACGACGAGCTCGCCGACGTCCACGTCGGCCGGGGACCGGACGAGCGGATCCAGGGCCGGCCCGCGCTCGTTCTCCGGGCGGACGCGGGCGAGACGCTCTACGTCTCGTCGGTGAACGGCGCCGGCGCGCTGGCCGAGATCGCCGAGCGGCTCGCGGCCGCCTAGGCCGGCTTCTTCTCGAAGATCACGAGCACGCTGAGCTGCTCGTAGGCCGAGAAGCGGTGATCGGCGCCTGCCTCGACGAAAACGGCGTCGCCCTCCTTGACCGCGACGGGGTTGCCCTCGACGTCGAGGATCCCCTGGCCCGAGAGGACGACGTAGATCTCGTCGTCGTCGTGCGGCTGCTGGCGGTCCGGCTCGGGCGCGACGAGGACATAGACGCCGAGCTCGAGCCCGGGCGAGGCGTGCACGATCTCGTAGCCGCCACCCGCGGCCCCGAGACGGTCCTGCGCTTCCTTGATCCCGAAGGCGTGCACCGAGCAGAACCTAGCGCGAATGCGCCGGCACCTTCCAGGTGAGCTTGGCCTCGACCGAGACGACGCCCGGCACCTCGCTGATCAGCTGCGGCAGCAGGTCGGCGTCGGCCTTCGTGTCGACCTCTCCCTCGATCGTGACGTCGCCGTGCACGACCCGGATCTCGACCTCGGTCGGCTCGAGCCAGAACGTGCGGCTCACGAGCTCCTTGCGGATCTCGTCCTCGATCTCGGCGTCGGTTCGCGTGAAGGCGCGGACGAGGTCGGCCCGGGTGACGATCCCGATCAGCTTGCCGTCGTGATCGACGACCGGGAGCCGGTTGATCGCCTCGTCGAGCATCAGTCCGGCCGCCTCGTTGACGGGGCGATCGGGGCTGATCGTCACTGCGGGCGCGCTCATCGCCTCGCCCGCGGTGCGCGCGTCGAGCTTGCTCGTGTCGAGCAGCTCGGGGAAGAAGAGCCACGCGAACGAGCCTCCGTGGCGACGGTCGTGGCCGCGCTCCTTGTAGAGGATGTCCGCCTCGGAGATCACGCCGGCGAGCTTGCCTTCGGCGTCCACGACCGGCATCCCGGAGATCCCGAGGTCGGCCAGGAGCTGTGCCGTCTCCTTGAGGGTCGCGCTCGTCGAAACGGTGAGCACGTCGTCTGTCATTACGTCTTTGATCTTCATGGCTCCATCCTGCGCCCGCGCGGCTTGGACGGCATCCGCGGGGACGCCGAATCGCGGTTCGGGCAACTACTTAGAGCCAGCCGCGGCGCTTGAACATGTGCAGGAGCCCGGCCACGACGAGCAGCTCGAACACGATCCCGAAGCCGAGGAAGGCGGGCCAGCCGCTGATGTGGCGCACCATGAAGCCGAAGTTCTGGCCGAAGAAGCCGGTGATGAACGCGAGCGGCAGGAAGATCGTCGCGATGATCGCGAGCTGCTTCATCACCACGTTCAGCCGGTTGGACACGGTCGAGAGGTACACGTCCATCGCGCCCGTGAGGAGGTCGCGATAGGTGTCGATCAGGTCGCTGATCCGGATCAGGTGGTCATAGACGTCGCGGAAGTAGCGCTCGTCCTCCTCGGTCATGCCCGGCAGCTGCGCGACGCCGCCCATGAGGCTCGCGAACAAGTCGCGCTGCGGCGAGACCGCCTTGCGCATCCCCACGAGCAGGCGCTTCATTCCGAAGATCTCCTGGAGCTGGGCGTCGTCGGCCTTGATGAAGATCGCGTTCTCCAGCTCGTCGATCCGGTTGTCGAGATCGGCCAGGGCCGGGAAGAAGCTGTCCACGAGCGCGTCGACGATTCGATACAGAAGGCGCGGCGGGTCGCCGAGCGGCGCCTCCTGCTTCGCGTAGCGGGTGCGCAGCGCGTCGAAGGCGGGACACGTGTCACGGTGGACGGTGATCAGGTAGCGCTCCGAGTAGAAGCAGTGCACCTCGACGAGCCGGTCGTAGTCGGGTGAGGCGCCGTAGACGACGAGGAAGACGAAGTCGTCGTACTCGTCGAGCTTCGCGCGCTGGCCGAACTGCTCCGAGTCCTCGAGTGCCAGCGGGTGGAAGGCGAAGACGTCGCGGAGAATGGCGAAGTCGTCGGCGTCGGGCTGCTCGAGGTCGAGCCAGAAGAACTTGCCTGCATCGTGGAGCTTCTCCACCTCGGCCCGGTCGAAGTGGATCGGGTTCGAGCCTCCGTCGTGGATCAGATGGCAGGTGCCGCCCATGGCGCCGGATCCTAGCCCTCGAACAGCTTCGGGCCGAGCGAGCCGATCAGGTAGCCGATCCCGGCCGACGCGCCCCCGATCACGAGCACCTGGAGGCCGCTCCGCAGAAGCGCCATCCGCGCGACCCGGCCCTTGAGGACGCCGAGCGCGAACAGGGCGAGCCCCGTGCACACGAGCGAGACCGGCAGCGCGACGCTCATCGGGAAGACGAAGTACGGCCAGAGCGGGATCAGCGCGGCGACGGCGTAGGAGGCGCCGACGACGGCCGCGTCGCCGCGCGCAGTCTCGACGTCGCCGGCCGAGAGCCCGAGCTCCTTCTCGACCATCGTCCGCAGCAGCGCCTGGTTGGAGGTCGCGATGCGCTCGCTCGCGACGCGCGCGTCGGCCTCGGACAGGCCGTCCTCCTGAAGCAGCAGCACCATCTCCTCGAGCTCGACCTCCGGGTGGTCGACGAGCTCCTCCTGCTCGGCCGCGATCTCGCTGCGGAAGAGCTGGTTCTCGGCCTGGCTCGCGAGGTAGGCGCCGGTGCCCATGGCGAGGGCGCCCGCAGCGGCCTCGGCGAGACCGCCGACGATCACGTTGGTCGCGCCCGCGGCGGCCCCGGCGAGGCCCGTGACGACCGCGAGCGGGACGAGCAGGCCGTCCTGGAAGCCGAGCACGAGCTCGCGGATCCGTGATAGGCGGGCGATCCGGCCGCGTTCGCCGAGGACGCGCTCGCGGAGCTCCTCGTTGCCCGCTACCACGTCTTGAGGCTCGAGGCCTGCCCGGCGGCGCGGTCGATTCGGACGCGGGCGTCCACTGCGACGCAGCCCTGTTCCAGGCCGAGCACCGGGTTGAGGTCGAGCTCGGCGACTTCGGGCATGTCTTCGGCGAGCCGGGCGAGCCGGAGCACGAGATCGACGAGCGCGCGGCTGTCGGATGCCGGCCCACCGCGGAAGCCCGCCACGAGCGTCCCGGCCTTGCCGCCGGTGACGAGCTCCTCGGCGTCGACGTCGGTGAGCGGGGAGAGGCGGAATCCGGCCTGGCCGATCAGCTCGGCGAAGACGCCGCCGGGCCCGAACGCGACGAGCGGCCCGAACACGGGATCCTGGACGATGCCCGCGAGCAGCTCGGCGCAGCCCTTCACCATCGGCTGCACGAGCACCGGCGGCCCGATTCGCTCGACCGCGGCCCGCACCGCCGCCTCGTCCTCGAGGTCGAGCGCGACGCCGCCCTGCTCGGTCTTGTGCGCCCCCGCCGCGGCCGTCTTGACGACGACCGGATAGCCGAGCTCGGCGGCCGCCGCGGCCGCCGCATCGGCGTTGTCGACGACGCGCTCGCCCGCGAGCGGGATCCCGTAGGCCTCGAGCAGCGCGCGCGTGTCGGCGGGCGTGAGCCAGTCGTCGTTCCGCTCGACGATCGCGGCGGCGGCGGCGCGGTCGATCCCGGGCAGGTCGGGCACGGTGCCGGACGGCGCGCGCAGCCAGTCGGCGCGCTGGCAGGCGCGGCCGAGCGCGCGCGCGGCGGACTCGGGATACGCGAACGAGGGCACGGGGCCGAGGGTCGCGGGTGTCCCTCCGGCGGCGATGATCGACGCGAGCACGGGCTTGTCGGGCGGCCCGGCTGCGGCCGCCGCCGCGATCGCCGCGCCGACGTCGTCCGCGGTCGACCGCGACAGGCGGGACGAAGAGCGCGATCACCGCGTCGACGCCCGGATCGGCGACGATCAGCGGCAGTGCTTTCCCGTAGAGCGCGGCGGTGGCCGAGCCGAGCATGTCGATCGGGTTCGCGACGCTCGCCTCGCTCGGCAGTACGGCCGCGAGCGCCTCGCGCGTGGCCTCGGTGAGCGTCGGCAGCTCGAGCCCCGCTGCCTCGCACGCGTCGGCGCAGAGGATCCCGAGCCCGCCGGCGTTCGTGATCACGGCGACCCGGCGCCCGCGCGGCAGCGGGCTGGCTCGAGAGCAGCGAGGCGACGTCGATCAGCTCGCCGAGGGTCGCGGCCCGGATCACGCCGGCCTGGCGGAAGAGCGCGTCGACCGCGGCCTCGGAGCCGGCGAGCGCCGCGGTGTGCGAGCCGGCCGCCTTCTGTCCCGCGCGCGTCGTGCCGCTCTTCATCGCGAGAATCGGCTTCCGCGCGCGCGAGCCGCCGAGCGATGCGCGCGAACTTGCGCGGGTTGCCGAACGACTCGAGGTAGAGGAGGACGAGATCCGTGTCGTCGGTCGTCCTCCCACCACTCGAGCAGGTCGTTCGAGGACACGTCCGCCTTGTTTCCGATCGAGACGAACGACGAGAGCCCGAGCCCGCGGGCCTCGGCCCGCTCGAGCAGCGCCAGGCCGAGCGCGCCGCTCTGCGACGAGAAGCCGATCGCGCCCCTGCGGGAACGCGCGCGGCGCGAAGGTCGCGTTCAGGCTCACCGCCGCGGAGGCGATCCCGAGGCAGTTCGGGCCGACGAGCCGCGCGCCGTGCGCGCGGACGAGCGCGAGCAGCTGCTCCTGGCGCTCGATTCCCTCGCGACCGATCTCGGCGAAGCCGGCGGAGATCACGCAGAGCGCGCGGACGCCCGTCTGCAGCGCCTCCCGCGGCCGCGTCGAGCACCCGCTCGCCGGGGAGGCAGATCACGGCGAGGTCGACGTCGCCCGGGATCTCGTCGATCCGCGCGTAGGCCCGGACGCCGGCGACCGGCTCGGCCTTGACGTTGATCGGATACGCGGCGCCGGTGAAGTCGCCGGCCAGGATGTTGCGGAAGAGCTCGCCGCCGATCGAGCCGCGACGGCGCGAGGCGCCGACGACGGCGACCGACGCGGGCTGCGAAGAAGGGGCGCAGCGACGCGGTCACGGCGACGTGGTCGCGCACGTCGACCGCCTCGCTGATAGCTCGCCGTCGCGGCGATCGGGAACCGCACCTCGATCTCGCCGCCGTCGAGCGCGCGCGCGACGGTGAAGCCGGCATCCTCGAACACGCCGAGCATCGGGCGGTTCTCGGGCATCACGACGGCGAGGAAGCGCTCGATGCCCACGCCACCCGCCAGCTCGGCGAGCTGCTCGAGCAGGCGCGTGCCGATCCCGCGGCCCTGGAAATCGTCCGCGACGGCGAAGGCGACCTCGGCCATGGCCGGCTCGCGCAGCCGCGCGTAGCTTGCGAGCGCGACGACGCGATCGTCGAGCATGCCGAGGAGCGAGCCGGTGGCGACCCAGTCAGGCTCGACCCACGGGTCGACGAGGCCGCTGCCGAGCTCGGGGAAGCCGTGGAAGCGCAGGTAGCGGCTGCGGTCGGAGAGCCCGGCGAAGAACTCGAGTAGCGCGGCGCTGTCCTCGAGGCGGGGTGGGCGCAGCCGCAGGGTCGTTCCGTCCCGAAGGATCACGTCCCGAAGCTCGGTCGTCGCGCTCATCCTGCCTCGATGGTACGGCCGCGGCGGCGGGCGAGCCTAGGGGTTTTCCCACAGCGCGTGGGTCAGGTCGTCGCGGCGATGTACCGATCGAGCACCGTTCCCCAGCCCGTGGAATAGGCGTCGCGGGTCGCAGCGGCCCGCTCGGCGAGCGCCTCCCAGCCGCGGTGCTCGAGGTCGACCCGCGTCGCGTCGCCGACCGCGGTGAACCGAATCTCGACCTCGGTCGTCGGCTCGTCCGGCTCGTAGCCGGGATGCCACGTGTAGGCCAGGCGGTGCGGCGGCTCCCAGACGAGGATCTCGCCCCAGCGGGCCTCCTCGCCGGACATCGAGCGCTCGAGGATCCGGCCGCCGGCGCCGGGCTCGAAGACAACGCCCGCCGACTCCGCCTCGAACACGCTGTGCGTCCGCAGCGGCCACCACTCCGCGGCCCGCTCGGTGAAGATCCGGAACGCGTCTTCGGGCGAGCGCTCGACAGTGATCGTGCGCATGACGGGCGCGATCGCCTCGGCTGCCATCTAGTCCTCCGCTTCTCGCTCGGCGGCCGCCTTGAAGCTGCCGAGAGCCGTGTCCCAGAACCCGTCGAGGTAGGCGCGCAGAGCGTCGAGCCCGTCAGGGTCGATCCGGTAGAGGCGCCGTGCGCCCTGGCACTCGTCGCTGACGAGGCCCGCGCTCTTGAGCACGCGGAGGTGCTGCGAGACGGCCGGGCGCGAAACGGGGAGATCGTTCGCGATCTCGCCGACCGGCCGCGGGCCCGAGCGCAGCAACTCGAACACGGCGCGCCTGGTCGGGTCGGCCAGAGCCTGGAGTGCGTCAGTGTCCACTTACGGTAAGTAACCACTTACGCGTCGTTGTGTCAAGCTCCGCGTCGTGGAGCTGCGCCGCGCCGACCTCGATCCCGATCCGCTCGCCCAGTTCGCGGCCTGGTTCGCCGGGCAGTCGGCGGCGATGGCGCTCGCGACCGCCGCGCCCGACGGGCAGCCGTCGGCTCGGATAGTGCTGCTCAAGGGCTTCGACGAGCGCGGCTTCGTGTTCTTCTCGAGCTACTCGAGCCGCAAGGCGCAGGAGCTGGAGGCCAATCCGCGCGCGGCGCTCCTGTTCAACTGGCAGGAGCCCGGTCGCCAGGTGCGGATCGAAGGCACCGTCTCCCGGGTGCCGGCCGAGGAGTCGGAGACGTATTTCCGCTCGCGTCCGCTCGGGAGCCGGCTGTCGGCGATTGCCAGCGACCAGTCGGAGCCGGTCGCCGCCCGGGCGGAGCTCGAGGCGCGGGTCGCGGCGCTCGAAGGCGAGCTCGACCCGCCGCGCCCCGACGACTGGGGCGGCTACGTGCTCGAGCCGGCCGCCTACGAGTTCTGGCAGCACCGCGACGACCGTCTGCACGACCGCTTTCGCTATGAGCGCGAGCCCGCCGGCTGGCGAGTCGAGCGCCTCCAGCCCTGAAGGACGTGTCCCGGGGTCAGGCACTCGGACATGTCCCGTCGCCGAGAACGGCTTGAGTCAGCGGCAAAGCCCCGTTCCTAGTGCTCATGAGCACAAGGAGTGGGGTCAGGCACTGGGACCTGTCCGGACTAGACGAGGGAGAGCTGCTGGAACCGCTCGAGGCCCGACACGCCGACGCCGACGAGGCGCAGCGCGCCCGGACGCTGCTGGAGCGCGCGGTCGAGCAGGGCGCAGGCGAGCTCGCCGATCGTCTCGGCGTCGTCGACTCCGGCCGGCAGCGTCTGCGAGCGGCTGCGGATCGAGAAGTCGGGGTAGCGGAGCTTCGTGGTCACCGTCCGCGCGACGCGCCCGTCGCGGCGCAGCAGCTCCGAGACGCGCGTCGCCATCCGCCGTAGCTCGGCGTGCAGCGCCTCACGGTCGGCGACGTCGCGCTCGAAGGTCTCCTCCTGGCTGATCGAGACGGACTCGGTCGGCCCCTCGAGCGGCCGCGAGTCGATTCCCTGCGCCCGCTCGCGCATCAGCCGGCCCCACTTGCCCGGGGCAAGCGCCTTCAGCTGCTCGTCGGAGAGCCGCGCGAGCGCGCCGATCGTTCTCACGTCGGCCGCGACGAGGCGCTCCTCGGCCTTCGGGCCGACGCCCGGGAGCAGGCGGACGTCGAACGGCGCGAGGAACGACGCCTCGCGCCCGGCGGGGACGACGGTCAGGCCGCCGGGCTTGCGCCGGTCGGATGCGACCTTCGCGACGACTTTGGACGTGGCCACGCCGAGCGAGCAGGAGAGGCTCGTCGCCGCGCGCACCGACGTCTGCACCGCCTCCGCGACCTTGCGTGCCTCGAGCCAGTCGTCGCCCGCGATCTCGCCGATGTCGAGGTACCCCTCATCGATCCCGACCTGCTGCACGGTGGGCGTGACGCCGCGGATCGTCTGCCACACAGCGCGCGAGTACTCGCGGTAGAGCTGGCCGCGCGGCCGGACGAACACCGCCTGCGGACAGCGGCGCAGCGCCTCCGCGCAGCTCATCGCCGAGTGAATCCCGAACCGCCGCGCGACGTAGTTGGCCGTCGCGACCACGCCGCGGCCGTGCGGGTCGCCGCCGACGACGAGCGGCACGCGCTTCAGCTCGGGCTGCTCGATCTCCTCGACGGCCGCGAAGAACGCGTCGAGGTCGAGGTGGGCCAGGATCACAGCAGCGCGGCGAGCTCGTCGCGCTCGGCTTCGGTCAGCTCGAGCTCGAGCGCTCTGAGCGCCGGCGCGAGGTGAGCCGGGCGCCGCGGGCCGACGACGACAGCCGTCACGTCCGGGCTCGACAGGAGCCAGGCGAACGCCAGCGTGGCCGAGTCGACTCCGCGTGCGTCTGCGGCGCGGGCGAACGCTTCGAGCCCGTCGAAGACCGCGTCTGTGCGCAGGTGCTCGTACGGGCCCGGCCGCATCGTCATCCGCGAGCCCTCGGGCAGCGGCTCGCCACGCCGGTACTTGCCCGTCAGCCAGCCGCCGGCAAGCGGCGAGAACGGGGTGAAGCCGAGCCCGCCGGCGCGGCAGAGCGGCAGTACCTCGTCTTCCGCGTCGCGGTCGAGCAGCGAGTAGGAGTTCTGCACCCAGCCGTAGCGACCCTTCGCGGCCGCCAGCGTCGCGCCGTCGACATTCGAGCCGCCGAACGCGCCGATCAGCCCTTCGTCGCGAAGCTCCGCGAGCGCGCCGAGGGTGTCCTCGAGCGGCGTGTCCGGATCGGGCGCGTGGGTCAGGAAGAGCTCGACGGAATCAACTCTGAGCCGCGCGAGACTCGACTCGAGCTGGCGGCGGATCCGCGACGGCGCGAGGCCCTGATCTTCTCCTTCGTCCATCGGGTTGAACGTCTTCGTGGTCAGCGTCGGCCGGACGCCGCGCGAGGCGATCCACTTCCCGATCGCCGTCTCGGAGCGCCCGCCGCCGTATGCGTCGGCCGTGTCGAAGGCCGTGACCCCGGCCTCCCAGGCGGCGTCCATGATCGCGAACGCGTCCTCATCGTTCTCGCCCTGCCCGAAGAACTCGGGCGAGGAGCCGATCCCGCCGAAGTTGCCGCAGCCGAGGATCACGCGCGTGACCGCGATCCCGGTCGCGCCGAGAGCACGCGTTTCCATTCCGGCGATTCTACGAGAGGCGTGCGCGGGCGGCTGCGACCTGCTCCCGCGCGCCGCTCGGGCCCGGGGTCGGGCGGGCGCCCGGGACGGCGGGCGGCTGGAACGTGCCCTCGCGCACCTGCGCGGCGATCCGCTCGTGCGCCTCGCGAAACGGGACGCCTTCGCGGACGAGCGCCTCCGCCGCGTCGGTCGCGAGCAGCATCGGATCGGAGCAGGCCGCGGCGAGGCGGTCGTGATCGAGCTCGAGCCCGGCCAGCAGCACCGCGAGCGCCGCGAGCGCGAGCGCGGTGTCACGACGCGCGTCGAAGACGGGCCGCTTGTCCTCCTGCAGGTCGCGGTCGTACGAGAGGGGCAGGCCCTTCACCACCGCGAGCAGTCCGGTGAGGCGGCCGATCGCGGTGCCGGCCTTGCCACGGACGAGCTCGGCGACGTCGGGATTGAGCTTCTGCGGCATCATCGAAGAGCCGGTCGCCGCGGTTTCGGGCAGGCGCGCGAAGCCGAACTCGCTCGTGCTCCAGAGGACGAGCTCCTCGCCGATCCGCGAGAGGTGCGTGAAGAGGACGGTGCACGCGTAGAGGTAGTCGAGCGCGAAGTCGCGGTCGGCGACGGCGTCGAGCGAGTTGCGGATCTGGTCGGCGCCCTCCGCGGCGGGCAGCGGCAGCGTCGAGCCGGCGAGCGCGCCCGCGCCGAGCGGCGACGGCGCCGCCTGCGTGGCGGCGAAGGAAAACCGGACGAGGTCGCGCTCGAGCATCTCGACCCACGCGAGGAGGTGGTGGCCGACGGTGACCGGCTGCGCGCGCTGGAGGTGCGTGTACCCGGGCATCGGCGTCTCGGCCTCGGCCTCGGCGAGGTCGAGCACGACGCCCGCGAGCGCGACGAGCGCCGCGCGCGCCTCGTCGCAGGCGTCCTGGACGTAGAGGCGGAACGCGGCGGCGACCTGATCGTTGCGTGAGCGTCCTGCGTGGATCTTCGGCCCGAGCGGGCCCAGGAGACGCTCGATCGCTGAGTGAACGTCCTCGTCCTCCTGTGTTACCATGTTAACACGGTAACTTGCGAGCGCCTGCTCGGCCTCAGCGGCCTCGCTCTCGGTCAGGATCCCCGCCGCCGCCAGGCGCCGCGCGTGCAGCGCGGTCGCCTGACAGTCGTACGGGAAGAGCTCCGCGTCCTCGGCCCGCAGGAACTCCCACACCTCGGGAGCCAGCCGGCCTCCGACGCGGCCCGACCAGAGCGTCATACCTCCGCCAGCTTGCGCTCCCTGGCCGCGGCCAGCTCGACCTCGAGCGCGGCAATCTGGATGAAGCCCTCCGCCGCAGCGTGCGGGAACGTCTCGCCGGTCCCGTACGAGGCGAGCGTCTCGGAGTAGAGCGCGTACTCGGAGCGGCGCCCGACCACCGTCGGCACACCGGCCTGGAGCCGCAGGCGCACCTCGCCGGTGACGAGCTCCTGCGTCTTCGCGAAGAACGCGTCGTACGCGTGACGCACCGGGCTGAACCAGAGCCCGTCATAGATCAGCTTGGCCCACCGCGGCTCCAGCTCGCGCTTCGCGACCGCCTCGGCCTTCGTCAGCACGACGTCCTCGAGCGCGACGTGCGCGGTCATCAGCGCGATCGCCGCCGGCGCCTCGTACAGCTCGCGGCTCTTGATCCCGATCGCGCGGTTCTCGATCATGTCGATCCGCCCGATCCCGTACGCGCCTGCCTGCTCGTTCAGCAGCGCGATCAGCTTGTACAGCGGCAGCTCCGAGCCGTCGACCGACACCGGCACGCCCTGCTCGAAGCCGATCACGATCTCCACCGGCGCAGGTGCGTTCGCCGGCGAGCTGGTCAGCACGAACGCGTCCTCCGGCGGGCCGACCCACGGATCCTCGAGCATGCCAGCCTCGATCGCGCGGCCGAAGAGGTTGTCGTCGATCGAGTACGGCGAGGCCTGCTTCGCCTCGACCGGGATCCCGTGCTCCTCGGCATAGGCGATCTCCTCGTCGCGCGTCCACACCTTGTCGCGGAGCGGCGCGATCACGCGGACGCCCGGGAACTTGGCCTTGAACGCGAGCTCGAAGCGGAGCTGGTCGTTGCCCTTGCCGGTGCAGCCGTGCACGACCGCCTCGGCGCCGAGCTCGATCGCGAGACCGGCCACGGCCTCGGCGATCACCGGCCGCGAGAGCGCCGAGATCAGCGGGTACTTGCCCTCGTACAGCGCATTGGCGATCAGCGTCTTCGCGACCTGCTCGTCGGCGAACGCCTCCTTGCAGTCGAGCAGGACGACGTCGTCGGCGCCCGCGGCGCGACCGCGCGCGAACGCCGGCTCGAAGTTCGCATCCTGGCCCACGTCGACGAGGACGGCGACGACCTCGTCGTACCCGTAGAACTCCTTCAGCCAGGCGATGATGCAACTGGTGTCGAGGCCGCCCGAGTAGGCGACCACAGCGGTCTTGGCCATTTAGGTGTCTCCTTGGAGGTGGTAGCGAAGCTCCTCGGCGAGGTCGGCCCCGGTGAGGCCCTCCCGCGCAACGAGGAAGATGGTGTTGTCCCCGGCGATCGTGCCGACCACGTCGGGGAGGACGGCCTCGTCGATCGCCTGGCAGAGCGCGGGCGCAAAGCCGGAGTGGGTGAGGATCACGGTCAGGTTGCCGCTCGAGTTGATCGACATCGTCCAGCGGCGCAGCGCGGCGGTCAGCTCCGAGAGACGGTTCAGGTCGACCGCTCCGGGCAGCGCGTAGACGAGCCGGCCGTCGCCGTTGCGGGCCTTGACGAGCCCGAGCTGGGCGATGTCGCGCGAGACGGTGGCCTGAACCGAGTCGTAGCCCTCCTCCCGGAGCGCATCGGCGACTTCGGCCTGGGTTGCGAGCGGACGCTCCTGGACGAGACGCAGGATCGCGCCCTGACGGTCGAACTTGCTCACTGGAGCACCTCCTGGAGAACTCCGAGCGCAAGCCCGAGCTCTTCGGTCGTGATCGTCAAGGGTGGGGTGAGTCGGAGCACGGTGTCGCCCGCGGTGCCGACGACGAGCCCGCGCGCGCGGGCGGCGGCGACGATCGGGCCGGCGGGGCGGTCGAGCTCGAGCCCGATCATCAGGCCGCGGCCGCGCAGCTCGGTGACCCCGGGGAGCGTGGCGAGCCCGGCCGCGAGGATCGCGCCCTTGTCGCGGACATCGGCGAGCAGCTCGTCGGTGAGCGCGTCGCAGACCGCGACGGCGGCGGCGCAGGGGACGGGGCTGCCGCCGAAGGTCGAGCCGTGGTCGCCGAACGCGAACCCTTCGGGCGCGTCGTTGGCGACGACGAGGGCGCCGATCGGCAGGCCGTTCGCGAGCGCCTTCGCGAGCGTGATCGCGTCGGGCCGCACGTCGAGTTGCTCGAACGCGAAGAAGCTGCCGGTCCGTCCCATCCCGCACTGGATCTCGTCGAGGATGAGCACCGCACCATCCTCGTCGGCGAGCGCGCGTGCGGCGCCGAGGAACTCCGGCGTCAGCGGATGGACGCCGCCCTCGCCCAGGATCGGCTCGAGGAGGATGCAGCCGGTGTCGGGCCCGACCGCGGCGACGAGCGCCTCGATGTCGTTCGGCGCGACGAACGTGGCGCCGGGCGAGAGCGGCTCGAACGGAACGCGCTTCGCGGGCTGGCCCGTGACCGAGAGCGCGCCGAGCGTGCGGCCGTGGAAGCCGCCCTCGAGCGCGACGACTCCGGGCTTGCCGGTGGCCTTGCGCGCGTACTTCAGGGCCGCCTCGTTCGCCTCGGCGCCCGAGTTGCAGAAGAACGACGAAGCGCCGCCGAAGCGCGCGGACAGCCGCTCGGCGAGCGTCTCCATCGGCTCCGTCCAGTACAGGTTCGACGCGTGCCAGAGCCGGTCGAGCTGCTCGTGCGCGGCCTGCGCGACGATGGGATTGCAGTGTCCGAGCGCAATGACAGCGAGCCCGCCGAGACAGTCGAGGCAGCGGTTGCCGTCGGCGTCGACGAGCCAGGAGCCCTGGCCCGAGACGAAGGTCACGTCCGAGCGCGGGTAGGTCGCCATCACGGAGCCGTGCGCGGTCATGTTCACGCGAGCACCGCCGTCTCGCCGATCTCGGCGCGGACGCCGAGCCGGGCCGCGGTGATCGCCGCGCGGAGCTTCGGCACGATCCCGCCCTCGAAGCCGTCGGCGTCGAGCATCGCCTCCGCCTCGTCGGCGCGCACGACCGCGGTCACGACGCCGCCGAGCAGCAGCCCGGGCACGTCGGTGAGGAAGACGATCCGCTCCGCTTCGATCCCGACGGCGAGCGCCGCGGCCGCCTCGTCGGCGTTCACGTTCAGCGGCCCCATCGCGAGCGGCGTGACGACGGGGATCAATCCGGCTGCGAGCGCGTCCTCGACCGCCTGCGGGCGGCTCGGCACAGGATCGCCGACGAGCCCGAGCGTCATCACGGGCCGCGCCTTGAGGCCGATCTCGTCACCGTGCAGCCCGATCGCGAGCGGCCCGAGCATGGCGCAGAGCTCGACGTTCAGCTGGTCGAGCGCCTCCTTCACGACCTCGATCGCCTCGCGGCTCGTGACGCGCCGCCCGCCGAGAAATTGAACGGGCAGCCCGCGCTCGGCCATGAGGCTCGAGATCTGCTTGCCGGCGCCGTGGACGACGCACACCTCGTGGCCCTCCTCGACGAGCTTCATGATTGCGGCGCCGCTCTCGGTCGCGACCGCGCCGCCGCATTTGACGACGACCCGGCTCATGAGCGGTAGTCCGCGTTGATGCGGACGTAGTCGTAGGACAGGTCGCTCGTGAAGTAGGCCGCCTCGCCGTCGCCGAGCCCGAGGTCGAGCTGGATCTTGCAGTTCGCCGAGGAGACATCGGGCTCGTCCTCGCTCGGCGCGCCCGCGACGAGGACGGCCGTGTCGTTGAAGATCAGCGTCACGAGCTCCGAGTCGACCTGCGCGTAGCCGCCGTTGAACGGCGCCGACCCCGCCGCCGCGAGCACGCGGCCCCAGTTCGCGTCGTGGCCGAAGAGCGCCGTCTTGACCAGCGGGGACGTGGCGATCCGGGACGCGATCGCCTTGGCCTCGGCGTTGGAGGCGGCGCCGGTGACGGCGATCTCGGCGAAGACCGTGGCGCCCTCCCCGTCCTCGACGACCTGGCGCGCGAGGCGGGCGCAGACGGTGCGCACCGCGGCGGCGAACTCGAGGTCCGAGGCCGGCGTCCGTTCGAGCCCGCTCGCGCCGTTCGCGAGCAGGACGACCGCGTCGTTCGTCGAGCATTCGCCGTCGATCGAGATCGCGTTGAAGCTCTCGTTCACGGCCGGGCGCAGGAACTCGATTGGCTCCCCCGCCTCGAGCGGATAGTCGGACGTGATCACCGCGAGCATCGTGGCCATGTTCGGATGGATCATCCCCGAGCCCTTCGCCATCCCGCCGACGGTGAACCCGGCGCCGGTGACGACGGCCTCCTTCGAGCACGTGTCGGTGGTCAGGATCGCCGTCGCAGCGGCAGCGCCGCCCTGCTCGGACAGCGCTGCGGTCGCGTCGGCGAGGCCCGGCAGGAGCCGGTCGAGCGGCAGCGGCGCCCCGATCACGCCCGTCGAGAGGACGATCACCTGCTCGGGCGCGAGGTCGAGCAGCCGGCCGACCTCGGCCGCGGTCGCCCGCGCGTCGGCCTCGCCCTTCGCGCCGGTGGCCGCGTTGGCGACGCCGGAGTTGACCGCCACCGCCTGCGGCTCGGCGAGAGTCAGATGCTCCCGCGAGACCTTCACCGGCGCGGCCTGGACGCGGTTGACGGTGAACATGGCGCCGCAGACCGCCGGCGTGAGCGAGCGGACGAGCGCGACGTCGAGCCCGCGGCGCCGGATCCCGGCCGCGACGCCCGCGGCGACGAAGCCCTTGGCGGCGGTGACGCTCACACCATCACCCCTTGCAGTCGCAGCCCCATCGTCTCGTCGAAGCCGAGCGCGAGGTTCGCGTTCTGGACGGCCTGACCCGCAGCGCCCTTGCCGAGGTTGTCGAGCGCGCAGATCACGATCGCGGTGCCGGTCGCCTTGTCCTCGAAGATCGCCACCTCGGCCGCGTCCGTTCCGGTCACGCGCGCGAGCTCGGGCGCGACGCCCTCCGGCAGCAGCACGACGGCGGGCGTCGCCGCGTAGGCCGCCTCGAGCCGGTCGCGCAGGTCGGTCTCGGTGGACTGGACGTAACAGGTCGCGAGCAGGCCGCGGCGCACCGGCAGGAGGTGCGGCACGAAGCAGACGGGAAAGCCGAGCCCCTGCGCGATCTCGGGCGCGTGCTGGTGCGTCCCGACCCGATAGGGCGCGACGTTCTCGAGCACCGAGCCCGCATGCGACGAGGCCTTCAGCGAGCGCCCGGCGCCCGAGACGCCCGACTTCGCGTCCACGATCACTCCGCGCGGTTCGATCGCCTCGGCGAGCGGCGCGAGCGCGAGCAGCGCCGCAGTCGCGTAGCAGCCGGGGTTGGCGATCAGTCGCCCATGGGGTGGGAAAAGCTCCGGCAACGCATAGGCCCAGCCGGTGAGCGCTTCGGGGAGAGGATGCGCCCAGCCGTACCAGTCCGTATAGAGGGACGGATCGTTGAGCCTATGCGCGCCGGAAAGATCGATGATAACCGCATCGTCGGGCGGCTCAACCAGCGCGGCCTCCTCGTGCCCGAGGCAGAGGAAGATCAGCTCCGCGCCGCTCGCCAGCGCCTCGTCGTTCGTGACGAACGGGCCGAGCCCGGACGCCACGAGCCGCGGATCGAGCGCCGAGGCGGGCTGCCCCGCGAGCGAGTTCGAGCCGAGCGCAATGGGCTCGAGCCCGGGGTGCGAGAGCACGCGGTCGAGCGTCTCCTGGCCGGAGTACCCGGCGCAGCCGATGATTGCTGTAGTGATCACCTCTTGCATATTACGCACAGAACTGCATAATACGCAAAGATGACGTCCACTCTCCCGCATCCGCTGCCGCTCGAGCAGCGCACGGCCACCGATCTCAAGGGCCGGAGCCTGCTGCGGATCTCGGACTGGAAGGCGGACGACCTGACCACCGTGCTCGACCTCGCCGCCGAGCTGAAGTCGGCGCAGGTGCGCTTCGAGCCGCATCCGCTCCTGCCCGGGCGGACGGTCGGGATGATCTTCGACAAGCCGTCGACGCGCACGCGGGTTTCGTTCGAGGTCGGCGTCGCCCACCTCGGCGGCACGGCGCTGTACCTCGCCGGCCGCGACCTGCAGCTCGGCCGCGGCGAGACGATCCGCGACACGGCGAAGGTGCTCTCGCGCTACCTCGACGCGATCGTGATCCGGATCTCCTCGCAGGAGACGGTCGACGAGCTCGCCGCCGAGGCGGACATCCCGGTCGTGAACGCGCTGACCGATCTCGCGCATCCGTGCCAGGCGCTCGCCGACGTGCTGACGATCCGCGAGCGGCTCGGCCGCCTCGAGGGAGTCCGCATCGCATGGGTCGGCGACGGCAACAACGTCTGCGCCTCGCTCGTCGAGGCGTCGCTCGCGCTCGGCGCCTCGCCGATCGTCGCGTGTCCGGCCGGATACGAGCCTGCGGTGGCGGGAGTCGAGATCGTGCGCGATCCGGTCGAGGCCGTCCGCGATGCCGACGTCGTCGTCACCGACGTCTGGACGAGCATGGGTTTCGAGGCCGAGGCCGAGCAGCGCAAGGCCGATCTCTCCCCGTACGCGCTCGACGAGGCGCTCTTCGCCGAGGCGCCGTCGAACGCCTTCGCGATGCACTGTCTCCCCGCGCACTACGGCGAGGAGATCAGCGAGGCGATCGCGCACGGCCCGCGCTCGGCGGTCTGGGACGAGGCGGAGAATCGCCTCCATGTCCAGAAGGCGCTCCTGGCGCTAATCGTGCGCTAGCAACGACTTAGGCACTTCTTAGCCGAATCTCAAGGTGCGTTCATAGAGCGCAGTGAAGCTGCTTGCGGCGGCCTCTGCGCCGCGAGCCTATGACGCGCATCAAACAGAACCGGACCAACCTCATCCTCGTCGCGCTCCTCGTCGCGCTCGGCGTCGTGGCCGCGGTCACCGTCGGCCAGACGAGCAGCTCGTCGGCAGCCTCGGTGACGCGCACCGCGACCGTGCAGCGCGGCGTCGTGCTCTCGTCCGTCTCGGCCACGGGCAACGTCGAGGCGTCGCAGTCGCTGAACGTGAACTTCATGAACGCAGGCACGGTCACCGCCGTCGACGTGAAAGCCGGCCAGAAGGTCAAGGCGGGCCAGAAGCTCGGCACGATCGACTCGCAGCAGGCCCAGCTCGCGGTCAACCAGGCCGAGGCGTCGCTCAACTCCGCGAACGCGCAGCTCTCGCTCGCGAAGACGCAGAACCAGTCGCAGATCGCCCAGTCGCTGCTGACGCTGAAGGCGGCCAAGGCGGGCGTCTCGAGCGCGAAGGCCAGCGAGTCGATGAACGGCAAGACGGCGGAGATGTCGCTCGCCCAGGCCAAGCAGCAGCAGAAGATCGACCGCGGCAAGGAGCTGCGCGACCTCAACCAGCAGAAGCTCGACCAGGTGCAGCTCGCGAGCGACCAGCAGGCCTACGCCGCCGCGACGCCGCTCGTCACCGCCGACCAGGCCCAGCTCGCGACCGACCAGGCCAGGCAACAGGCCGACCAGCAGGCGCAGTACGACGCGCAGGCAAACGCGTCGAGCACGAGCACCGCGCTCAGCAACGCGCAGACCCAGCTCAAGCAGGACCAGCAGACCGAGGCGACCGACTGCGTCGTCCCGGCCTCGCCCGCGTGCATCGCCGACCAGGCGAAGGTCTCCAGCGACCAGGCCGCGGTCTCGTCCGCGCAGAGCGCCTCCTCGTCGAGCAGCTCGAACTCGACCTCGCTCCAGAAGGCGCTCGCAGCCGACTCCTATGCGATCAACCAGGATCAGAGCAAGCTCTCGACCGACCAGTCCAACCAGACCAAGTACTCGAACGCCGTCACGTCCGACCAGAACGCGATCAAGCAGGACCAGGCCACGCTGATCTCGGACGAGGTGACGATGGCCAAGGACCGCACGGCGATCGCCAGCTCCCAGCTCAGCGCGCAGTCGGGCACGCTCAAGGATTCGCAGGCGATCCAGTCGGCGCAGCAGCAGATCTCCTCGGCGCAGCTCTCGGTGCAGTCGGCGAAGCAGGCGAACGTCGACCAGCAGGAGGCTTCGGTCGCGCAGGCGCAGGCGAACCTGACCGCCGCGCAGCTGACGCTCTCGCAGACGACGCTCACGGCTCCGGTCGAAGGCACCGTCACCGCGGTCAACGGCGTCGTCGGCGCGCAGACTCCGGGCGGCGGCACGACCGTCGTCTCGTCGTCGTCCTCCTCGTCGACCACGGGCAGCGGCTCGGGCTCGTCGAGCAGCTCCGGCTTCGCCGTCCTCACGAACGTGTCGGGCCTCCAGGTCACCGCGGGCTTCAGCGAGACGGACGTCGCCAAGATCGAGGACGGCCAGCCCGCCTCGGTCACCGTCGACGCACTGCCCGGCACCAAGCTCGCCGCGCACGTCGTCGCGATCGACACCACCTCGACCGTCGTCTCGAACGTCGTCACCTACAACGTCACCTTCGCCTTCGACAACGCGCAACCCGCCGGCGTGAAGCCCGGGATGACCGCCGAGGTGGACGTGATCGTCGGCGAGAGCGACAACGTCGTCCACGTCACGTCCTCCGCAGTCAGCGGCACCGGCGACGACCGGCCGCGTGACCGTGCTCGTCGCCGGCAAGCAGGTCGTCGCGCGCGGTCGTGGTCGGCCTGCGCGGCGACGACGTCGACCGAGATCGTCGGCGGGCCTCAAGCCCGGCGACACGGTGGTCTTGCCGACCCTGACGATCGCCTCGACCAGCTCGAGCTCGTTCGGCGGAACCTCGACGACGGGCGGAACCGGGCGCACCGGCAGGTTCGGCGGCGGCGGCTTCGGCGGCGGCGGGGCCGCTCTCTTCGGAGGGGGGTAATGGACGAGCGCCGGTGGCCGGCCGTGGCGCTCGAGCACGTGTCGAAGAGCTACGGCGTCGGCGAGGTCGCGGTGCACGCGCTGCGCGACGTCGACCTGCGGATCGAGTCGCGGCGAGTACGTCGCGATCATGGGCGCGTCGCGGCAGCGGCAAGTCGACGCTGATGAACATGATCGGCTGCCTCGACGTCCCGACCGAGCGGTCGCTACCTGCTCGACGGCGTCGACGTCCGCGAGCTCGACGACGTGCGAGCTCGCCTACCTGCGCAACCGCAGCATCGGCTTCGTCTTCCAGAGCTTCAACCTCGATTCCGCGCACGAGCGCGCTGCGCAACGTCGAGCTGCCGCTGATCTACGCGCGCGCGCCCAAGGCGCGAGCGGCGCGAGCGGGCGCTCGCCGCGCTCGACGGCCGTCGGCCTCGGCGACCGCGCCGGCCACGTGCCCGCAGCAGCTCTCGGGCGGCCAGCAGCAGCGCGTCGCGATCGCGCGCGCGATCGTCGACCGACCCGCGCGCTGATCCTCGCCGACGAGCCGACCGGCAACCTCGACAGCGCATGCCACGCACGAGATCCTCGAGATCTTCGACGCGCCTGAACGCCGAGGGCCGCACGATCGTGATGATCACCCACGAGCACGACGTCGCCGAGCGCGCGGCAGCGTCATCCGGCTGCGCGACGGCCGCGTCGTCGACGACCGGCACGCTGCGTGACCGGCGCCGACACCGAGGTAGCGCCGCGTGAACGCCTACGAGGCGCTTGCGCATGGCGTTCCAGGGCTGATCGCGAACCGGCTGCGCTCGCTGCTGACGATGCTCGGCATCACGATCGGCGTCGCCGCCGTGATCATCCTCGTCGCCGTCGGCCACGGCTCGGCGGTCGGCGGTCAGACAGCGAGATCGAGAGCCTCGGCACGAACACGCTCACGCGTCTCGCCGGGCGGCTTCGGCGGCTTCGGCTTCGGCGGCGCCGCAGCGCGGCACGCAGCAGCGCGGTCGTCTCGCTGACGATGAAGGACGTCTCGGCGCTCCAGAACACCGCGTCAGGCGCCCGACATCACAGTCCGTCGCCCCGGTCGTGAACGGCACCGCCGTCGACGATCACCTACAACGGCACGAGCTACAGCCGAGCCAGTTCCTCGGCACGACGCCGTCCTACGCGGAGGCGCGCAACGAGCCCGGTCGAGGCCGGCAGCGTTCTTCAGCGACGCACGACGAGGCGGACCACGTCAGCGTACGTCGTGCTCGGCGCAGACCGTCGTCGACGAACCTCTTCGCCGGCCAGAGCCCGGTCGGCGCGACGGTCAAGATCAACGGCGCACTCGTTCCTCGTCGTCGGCGTGCTGAAGTCGAAGGGCACGAACGGCTTCCAGGATCAGGACGACATCGCGATCGCGCCGCTCACGACCGCGCAGGATCTCGCTCACCGGCGTCAGCGGCGGGCTCTCAGCAGATCATCGTCGAGGCCACGTCGCGAAGGCCGTCAACAACGCCGCAGGCCGAGATCGACACGATCCTCACGCCGACGCACACCTCGAACGGCGACGACGACGCTTCCGCGTGCTCAACCAGGCCTCGCTGCTCGCAGACGACGAGCTCGACCAACCACACGTTCACCGTGCTGCTCGCCGCCGTCGCCGCGATCTCGCTGCTCGTCGGCGGGATCGGCGTGATGAACATCATGCTCGTGACCGTCACCGAGCGGACGCGCGAGATCGGCATCCGCAAGGCGATCGGCGCGCGCCGGGTCGACATCCTCGGCCAGTTCCTGATCGAGGCGGTGCTGCTCTCGATGCTCGGCGGCCTGCTCGGCGTCGCGGTCGGGCTCGTGGGCAGCCGGTTCAAGATCGTCGGCGTCCAGCCCGTCGTCGAGCTGTACTCGGTCTTCCTCGCCTTCGGCGTCGGTGTCGCCGTCGGCCTCTTCTTCGGCATCTATCCCGCCAACCGCGCTGCGGCGCTGCGCCCGATCGACGCGCTCCGCTACGAATAGGAGCCAGGCATGTCCGAACCGACCATGACCCCCGGTGAGCCGCTCGTCGCTCGCGATCCCGACGAGGTGCTGCCGCCGCGCAGGCGCCGCAAGCTGCGGCCGCTGACGGCGGTGCTGGCCGCGCTCGTCCTCATCGGCGCAGGCTTCGCAGGCGGGATCCAGGCGCAGAAGCACTTCGGCAGCTCGAGCTCGGGCAGCGCGGCTTCCGCCCGCAGCGCCTTCGCGTCGCGCTTCGGCGCGGGCCGGACCGGAGCCCTCGCGGGCGGCGGCGCGGCGGCGTTCTTCGGCGGCGGCGCAGGCGCCTCGACCGGCGGCACGCAGGAGATCGGGCAGGTCACGGTGATCAAGGGCTCGACGATCTACCTGGCCGACTTCCTCGGGAACACACTCAAGATCGAGATCCCCGCTACGGCCAAGGTCACCGAGACGAATCAGCTCACGGTCAAGGGCATCCATCCCGGCGACACCGTCACCGCGCAGGTGACGAAGCTGAAGGGCGGCAACTACAAGGCGACGACCGTGACGGTCACGCCGAGCACGACGAGCGGCACCTAGCCGAAGATTTAGGGAGTTCTTAGCCGATGGTCAGACTGCTCTTAATCGGACGCCGTTCAATGGAAGGGATGAGGCGACGGCCCCTGACGCTCCTCTCTCTGCCCGTGCTCGCCGCGGCCTGCCTTCTTGCCGCCGGCTGCGGCGGCACGAGCAACTCGACTGCCGCGTCGACGACGACCGCCTCGACTCCGGCGACGACGACTCCCGGTCAGGGCGGCGGCTTCCGCCGGATCGCCAACACCAAGTTCACCGCGTGCCTGAAGGCGCAGGGCGTCACGCTCCCGAGCGGCGGCTTCTTCCGCCGGCGTGGGGCGAATGGCCAGCCCGCGACGGGCCAGCCGCCGGCCGGTGGTGGCGGCGGCGGCGGCGCGTTCAACAACCCGAAGACCCGCGCCGCCTTCCAGGCGTGCCGCAAGTACCTGCCGAACGGCGGCCAGTTCGGCCGCGGCGGCAATGGCGGTCGCCCGGGCGGCTTCAACAGCGCCGCGTTCACCAAGTACCGCGCCTGCCTGACCGCACACGGTGTGAAGCTCACCGGCGGTGGCGCGTTCGGCGGAGCCAACGTCGCCTCGCCGGCCTTCCAGGCTGCGGCGAAGGCGTGCCGCTCGCTGGCCCCGAAGTTCGGCGGCGGCGGCGCACCGCCGACCGCGACCACCGGCTAGAGGCGGCGTCTACGGACGAGGATCGCTCCGGCCAGGAGCGTCCCCGCCACCGTGAGGACGAGCTTGACGGCCTTGCTCCCCTGGAGCTTCGACTCGCCGGAGGCGCGCTCGGCCATGTTCACCGGCACCTCCTCGAGCCTTAGGCCCGCTTCGGTGACGCGCATCAGCGCCTCGACCTCCGGTGCACCGCTCGTGAACGGCTCGGCGAGTAGCGGTAGCGCCTTCGCGTTGACGGCGTAGAGGCCGCTCGTCGCGTCGCCGAACGGCCGCCCGAGCACGGGTCGCATCGCCCGGCGCAGGACGCCGGTGCCGAACCGGCGCGCCGCGCTCGGCCGGTAGCGGTACGGCTCGTAGCCCTCGCCGCTGACGAAACGAGAGCCGACGGCGACATCGCAGCGGTCCTCGCGCACGAGCGCGAGCAGGCGCGCGAGCTCGGCGACGGGATGCTGGCCGTCGGCATCGACCCGTCCGCAGAAGGCGTAGCCGTGGTCGAGCGCGTAGCGGTAACCGGCGGCGATCCCGATCCGCAGGCCCTTGTTTCCGCCGAGCGAGAGCACCTCGGCGCCGTGGTCGCGCGCGACGTCGGCGGTGCGGTCGGTCGAGCCGTCGTCGACGACGAGCACGTCCGTGCCGGGTAGCCCGGCCGCGAGCGCCTCGAGTACAGCCGGCAGGTTGTCTTCCTCGTTCCAGGCCGGGATGAAGACGAGCGTGTCGCTCAACGTCGGCGGAGCTCGGCCTCGGCGGCCCGGAGCTGGCGCGTCCGCGCCGTCATCGCCACGAGCTCCCAGGCGAGCATGCGCGCGGACGGCGCGACGGGCGCAGCGCGGAACCGCGCGTCGATCCCGTGCGCCGCGTAGAGCCGCCGGAAGAGCCAGCGGGCGCGGTAGAGGTGGAGCGGCGTGGTGACCACGAGCGCCCGCTCGATCCCGCGCTCGAGCAGCAGCGGCAACGTGCGCGCCGCGTTCTCTGCAGTGATCGTCGCCGTGGGCTCGACGACGAGCTCGACGTCCGGCCCGCGCCAGGCCGTCGAGCATCTGCTCGGCCTCGGAAGCGGACGCCGTCCGGCGACCAGCCGGAGAAGACGACCGCGCGAGGCGAGAGCCGCCCCGCAAGCCGCTCGGCCTCGGCGACCAGCCGGCGGCAGCGATCGGTGATCCGGTAGGAGCCGTCAGTGTCGAAAGCCCCGTTCCCGGGCACGACGATCGCTGTGCTTGCCGCGCGCATGGATCCAGGTTACGTGGAGGTACTGCTCTGGAATTGCTCGAACCGGATCGCGAGCCGTTCAGGGTCTGGTCGTGCGGCCCGTCGGGACGGGAGCTCGATCGCCACCCCGTGGGAGCCCTTCAGAATCTCGAGCATCGGTCCATCCTCGTCTTCGAGCAAGCGTCGCGCGACCTGCACCTGGTAGTCGGGCGAGATCCCGACGAGATGCTGGTCGAAGGCGCGATGGTGAATCGTGCAGAGGCTGAGCCCGTTGCTCACGACTGGGTCGCCTCGCTCCTCGGCGTCGCCGACTATGTGAGCCGCGTCGAGTAGCCGCGCCTCTTTGAGCCGGCAGATCGCACACCGCTCGCGGTAGGCGGGGAGGACGATTCCGCGGAACCGCGCCTGATGCAACCTGACGCGCGCTCTCCCAACCGCGTAGCGACGCTCGAGTGGGTCTTCGAACGGGGTCGGCTCCTGCTCGTCGAGCGGGCCGGTCCTGTCGCCGGGCGATACGAGCACGCGGCGCAGGGCGGTTTCGTCGCGTTCGACGAAGTACGGGTACTCCGGACGGTAACGGCCCGGCCATGTTCCGATGAAGTAGATGATCGGGACCTGAAGTAGGTCGTAGGCGGCACGTAGCGCTTTGTTGTCAGGCTGGTCTATCGCCCCGGCTCGATAGGCGTAGATGAACCCTTCGTCAGTCGCCTCGTCGTCGTACGGGGAGTCGAACGAAGTGTTGACTGACAGGGCGGCAGGCCCGCGCTGCGCGGCAGCCCGGTAGATCCCTTTGTAAGGGGTGAAGAATGGGATGCGCCGGCCGCGGAAGGGGAATCCAGCGTCCAACCCACCGCGGTAAGGCACTTCGCCGCTGAACTTCGCGCAGAGCACGTCGAGAGAGGCGAAACAGGAGCTACGGATGTCGTCGTCGCGGATTCGACGAGTCTAGAACGCGCCGGCGTAGGCGTTCAGCGCGGGCTGGCCGCCGAGGTGCGCGTACAGGACGCGCGAGCCGGGCTCGATTCGGCCTGACTCGACGAGGTCGATCAGCGCGGCCATCGACTTGCCCTCGTACACCGGGTCGGTGAGAACGCCCTCGAGGCGCGCGCACAGGCGGATCGCGTCGAGGGTCTTCTCGTCGGGGATCCCGTAGGTGCCCGCGTGCCACTCGTCGAGGAGGACGATCTCCTCATCGCGCGAGCTCGCGGCCGAGCTCGATCGCCTCGGCGGTGAACCGCGCGATGCGGGCGATCTGATCCCACGTCTGCTGCACCGTCGCCGAGCCGTCGATCCCGAGCACCGAGCGCTCGCGTTCCTGCGCGGCGAAACCGGCGATCATCCCGGCCTGGGTCGAGCCGGTCACCGAGCAGACGACGATCGTGTCGAAGAAGACGCCGAGCTTCCACTCTTGCTCGGCGACCTCGTCGGCCCAGCGCGTGAAGCCGAGCCCACCGAGCGGATGGTCGGACGCGCCCGCGGGAATCGCGTACGGCTTCCCGCCGGCCGCCTCGACCGACGCGAGCGCATCCTCCCAGCTCGGCCGGATCGCGATGTCGAAGCCGGCCGGGTCGAGGCGGACGTCGGCGCCCATGATCCGCGACAGCAGGATGTTCCCGACCGTCTCGTAGCCCGGATCGCTCCAGTCGACCCAGTGCTCCTGCACGAGCACGCAGCCGAGCCCGAGGTGCGCGGCGACCGCCGCGACCTGGCGCGTGTGGTTCGACTGGACGCCGCCGATCGAGACGAGGGTGTCGCAGCCCTGCGCGAGCGCGTCGGCTGCGAGGTACTCGAGCTTGCGCACCTTGTTGCCGCCGTACGCGAGCCCGGAGTTGCAGTCCTCCCGTTTGGCCCAGATCTCGACCTGCCCGCCGAGGTGCTCGCTCAGCCGCTCCAGCCGGTGCACCGGCGACGGGCCGAACGTCAGGGGAACGCGCGGGAAGTCTTCGAGGCTCACGGCGCGAGCCTATCGCCGGAACAAGAATCCGTTGCGCGCAGTTGTTCCGTAGTAACCCCCAATGTCTGCGGGAGGGAGAACGCGTGAACGAGCAATTGGAGAACGGAATGGAGCCGGCGCTGCAGGAGATCCTGCGCAGCGAGCCGGAGATCGTCGCCTGGCTCGAGCCGGACGAGGAGGGCGAGAGCGATGAGTAGCCGCACTGAGCCCTTGCGCATCAGGCCGCTGCGCCACGGCGACGTCCGCACGGTGATGGCGCTGTTCGAGCGCCTGAGCGAGCGGTCGCGCCGTGCGCGCTTCAACGGCGCGAAGCCGTGCCTCACCGCGTCCGAGCTGCGGCGCCTGTCGTCGGTCGACGAGACGAACCGTGCGCTCGTCGCGTACGTCGCGGGCGACCCGCAGCCGGTCGGGATCGCGCGCCTCGTCCGTGACGGCGCGAGCGCCGAGATCGCGTTCGCCGTCGCCGACGAGCACCAGCACCAGGGCATCGGCTCGGCGCTCACCGCCGAGCTGCTGGCCGACGCACGCGAGTCGGGCATCACCGAGATCACCGCCCTCGTCGCGGGCGACAACCGGGCCGCGGTTGCGCTGCTCCGGCGCGTCGCGAACGTGCTTGCTGTCAGCTTCGAAGGCCCGGATCTCGTGATCCGCGCAGCGATCGCCTAGAGGAGTAATCTGCCGGGTCAGGCGTTGCCGGGCGGCGCATCGCTCTCTTCTGCGGCACGGGTCAAGCGAAGAGAGGAGACGAACCGATGACCGTACCGAAGGCGTGCCAGCCGCTCGCAGTGGAGCTCGAGGCGGCGATCAAGGTGCTTGAGGACATCCAGAGCTCGCCGAACTACATCGACAAGGACGGGCCCCGCCCGGGCAAGCCGAACCCCGGGATGCTCAGGGAAGCCCTGGCGCAGGAGGCGAAGATCAGGACGATCAACGGCGAGCTGAACGCCTGCAAGATCACGCACGGCGTCGAGCCCGAGGAGCTCTGCACCTTTTCCGGCACGGCCAAGCTCCACTCGTCGAAACGCTCGGGCCACCACGGTTTCTCGTTCACGCTCGAGTTCCTCGAGCCCGATCACGGCCACTTCTTCGTGCAGGAGTTTCCGCCGATCGGGGTCACCGTGGTCGACAAGGCGGCGGACAGCACCCACCACGTGACGATCACGCAGACGGGTGGCGGCCACGGCCACTTTGACTCGAAGACCGGGCACCTCGATCTGCAGATCGACCTGCTCATCGACGCGCCCTCGCCCGGAGGTCACATGGACGTGGACATCACGCTCTCGACCGCGGGAGACGGGACGCCGATGAACGCGGCCGGCGACCTGACAATCGTCGGCACGACGACCGCTCACGGCTCGGGCATCGGCTTTCCCGACCACGTCGAGGTGAAGCTCACCGCGGAGGGCAAGATCAAGCCGAGACCGTGACGGTCAGCCGAGCTCGTCGACGAGATCGGCGATCGAGTCGACGATCCGCGACGGCCGGTACGGGAAGCGCTCGGCCTCGTCGCGGCTGCGTCGAGCCCGGTCAGCACGAGGACGGTGTGCATCCCGGCCTCGAGGCCCGCGACGACGTCGGTGTCCATGCGGTCGCCGACCATCGCCGTCGTCTCGGAGTGCGCGTCGATCGCGTTCAGCGCCGAGCGCATCATCAGCGGATTGGGCTTGCCGACGAAGTACGGCTCGACGCCGGTGGCGCGGCTGATCAGCGCCGCGACCGAGCCGGTCGCGGGCAGCGGGCCGTCGGGCGTCGGGCCGGTCGCGTCCGGGTTCGTCGCGATGAACCGCGCCCCGGCGGCGATCAGGCGGATCGCCTGCGAGATGCGCTCGAAGCTGTAGGTGCGCGTCTCGCCGAGGACGACGTAGTCCGGGTCGCGCTCGGTGAGCGTGTAGCCGGCCGAGTGCAGCGCGGTCGTGAGGCCGGACTCGCCGATCACGAACGCCGAGCCGCCGGGCCGCTGGTTCTCGAGGAAGCGCGCGGTCGCGAGCGCGGACGTCCAGATCGACTCCTCCGGCACGTCGAGCCCGCTCGCGGCGAGCCGCGCCGCGAGGTCGCGCCGCGTGTAGATCGAGTTGTTCGTCAGGACGAGAAACGGCATGCTCGAGCTCGCGCAGCCGCGCGATGAACTCGCTCGGCGCCCGGGATCGCGTGCTCCTCGCGCACGAGCACGCCGTCCATGTCCATCAGCCACGAACGGATCTCGCGGGTCATCGCCGCTCATACTCGCAGGACACCGCGCCGCCTACCGAAGGTGCGCGCTGAGCTCGGCGACGGGGACGAACGCGAGCCGCCCGGGCTTGGCGCTGCCGGTCTCGTTGTAGCTGTAGTAGAGGCCGCTCGGCTCGAGCTCGGCGTGCGCGGGTTGCGCCTCGCCGGGAATCCGCACCACGCGGTCGTGCCCGTTCGTCAGGCGCAACACGTGGATCGCGATCCCGGCGGTGTAGACGGCGAACTCTCCGTCGGCGTCCTCGAGCGTGATCGCCGCGTCACTCGGGGCCGTGGGCCAGCGGTGCTCGACTGCGCCAGTCGCCGCGTTGCGCACCTCGAGCGTCGCGCCCCGCTGAACGATCAGATGCGAGCCGGTCAGCCTGGCTGCCGTGGCGCCGCTCCCCAGCCTGAACGCGCTCAACCGCTCGCCGCGCGCATCGAGGAGCACGAGCAGCCCGTCGCTGCGGAGCACGACGATCCGGCCGGCATCGACCGCGAGCACCCGGTAGGTATCCGCGCCGCGTTTGATCCGTCGCGCGGTCGGGCGTGGCGCGCGCACGAGCCGCGACAGCGCGGGGTCGCGTATGGGGCCGTTTTCGAACTGGTCCCACGTGTCGAAGACGAGGAGCGAGCCGTCGCCTTGCGACATGGCCCACCTGTCCGTCGTCGCCGTCGGCCGACTCGACGAGCGTCTCGCTCGAGCCGTCCGCTCTGGCCACGAGATCGACGCGCGGGGCCGTCTCGCCGTTCAGACACGTCCATGCAGTCAGGGTCCCGGCGATCGCGAGATCGGGGTAGTCGTTGTCGCACCAGCCGCCGACGTTCACGACCTTCCCGCTCGTGCTGTGCCACACGGCGATCGCTCCGACGTCGTCGGTGCCGAGGGTCTGGATCGCGGCGCGGTCACCGTCGGCGGCCAGGTCGAGCACCGCCTGCGCCAGGGTCGCAGTGTGCGCGGAGCGGAGCGAGATCGTCGCGGCCGGGGCGGCGGTCGCGACGGGAACTGTCACGGGCGCCCATGCCGGCTCCTCGAAGGTCCCGCCCGTCGGGTATGCGTGCGTGAGCGCGTGCGCTGCGGTTCCGTCGGTGCGGACTTCCCAGAGATCGGACGCCTCGCTACCCGAGTACCGGCACTTCGGGTAGACGATCGTGCCGCCGTCTCCGGACCATGCCACGGAGTGGTACCCGGCAAAGCCGCACGCCCACTCATGTCCAAGCGACGCGAGACGCCGGAAGCCGCCGCCGTCGCGGCCGATCGTGAAGAGATCGCCGGTCGGGCTGCAGCACGTGATGTAGGCGAGCTCGGAGCTGTCCGGCGACCACACGGGCGCCCAGCCTGAGTGGTGCAGCTCCTGGACCGTCCCGCTCACCGGGTCGACGAGCTCGAGCCCGTCGTCGCCGTGGAATGCGATCTCGGTTCCGTCGGGTGACCACGCAAGGCCGCTGTTGACGTCCAGGGGAGACAGCAGCTTCCGCGTCGCACCGGTCGCAACCGTGGCGATGTCGAGGTCGGCCGGCCGTGTGGGAGTGACGTACGCGAGGCTGGTGCTGTCGGGCGACCAGGCGAAGTTCCCGTAGCCGTTCGGGGCGCTCCAAGCGAGCACGTGGCCGCCCGGTGTCGCGAGATGCACCCTGTAGTCCGTGCCCAGATAGGCGATCAGCTTCCCGTCCGGTGACCAGGCCGGATCGAGCCCGTAGTCGACGCGGTGCAGGCCGCTGCCGTTCGCGTTCATGACCATCACGGCCCACTCCTTCGGGTCGTTCTGCCCGAACGCGATCTGCTTGCCGTCCGGCGACCACACCGGGCTCGCGACCCACCCCTTGGGTGATCGCACGAGCTGCTTCAGCCCCGTTCCGTCCATGTTCTCGACGTAGATCCCGAGGTCGCTCGAGAAGACCACCGCGCCGCCATGCGCGGGAACAGCCGCGGGGGAGCGGTCGCCGCCCGCAGCAGTGGCCGCGGTGAGGAGCGCCACACAAGCGGCGGCGGAAGCCAGCCACGGGGACACGTCGGCGGCCTTCAACGTGGGGCTGAGAATACCGAACGACGTCGGGCCGCCCCTGCGGACGGCCCGACGACGAAGCGTGGAGCTTGGGCTACGAGCAGCCGGTGTTCGTGCCGCAGTCTCGGCACGTGTAGCAGCTGCCCGTTCTCACCATGCGGCCGCCGCACTTCGAGCACTCGACGGCGTCCTCCCAGCTGTTGAACAGCGCCGTCTGACCGGCCGGCGGGGCCTCGACGCGGCACCGATTCGCGGCCTTCCAGTGCGGCTGTAGGCCTGCGCCAGGCGCTCCTTCACCTCGGGCGTGAGGATGCCGGCGACCTCCTGCTGGTCGGTGGTCAGGAACTTCTTGCCCATCCAGCGGAAGATGTAGTCGACGAGCGACTTCGCGACGCGGATGTCCGCGTCGTTCGTCATCCCGCTCGGCTCGAAGCGCATGTGGCTGAACTTCGAGACGTACACCTCGAGCGGCACGCCGTACTGGAGGCCGAGCGAGACCGAGATCATGAACGAGTTCATCAGGCCCGGCGAGAGTCGTGCCCTCCTTGGCGATGTCCACGAAGATGTCGCCGGGCGTGCCGTCCTCGAACAGGCCGACGTGGATGTAGCCCTCGTACTCGCCGACCTTGAACTTGCGGCCGACCTCGGTGCGATCGTCCGGCAGGCGCCGCCGCTGCGGGTGGCCGCGATCGACGCCGCCGTCGCGCCGATCGGCGCGATGCAGCGCCTCCGACTTGTCCTTCGAGCCGGAGAGCGGCTGCGCGACCTTGCAGTTGTCGCGGTAGATCGCGATCGCCTTCACGCCGAGCTGCCACGCCTCGATCAGGAGCCCGCCGACCTCGTCGACCGTCGCCGTCTCGGGCAGGTTCACCGTCTTCGAGATCGCGCCCGAGATGAACGGCTGGACGGCGCCCATCATCTTCACGTGACCGCATGTAGTGGATCGCGCGCTCGCCGATCGCGCAGTCGAAGACCGGGTAGTGCTCGGTCTTCACGTACGGCGCGCCGACCACGATGTTGCGCTCGTCGATGTACGCGACGATCTCCTCGACCTCGGCGGCGCGTAGCCGAGCTTCTCGAGCGCCGAGCGGCACCGTCTTGTTCACGATCGTGATCTCGCCGCCGCCGACGAGCTTCTTCGACTTCACGAGCGAGAAGTCGGGCTCGACGCCGGTCGTGTCGCAGTCCATCATGAAGCTGATCGTCCCGGTCGGCGCGAGCACCGTGGCCTGCGCGTTGCGGTAGCCGGCGACCTCGCCGAGATCGAGCGCCTCGTCCCACGACTTGCGGCACGCGCCGAGCAGGTCCGTCGGGCACCGTGCCGGCGTTCTCGATGTTGCCGACCGCGGCGCGGTGCTTGGCGATCACGCCGATCATCGCCGCCGCGTTCTTCTGGTAGCCGGCGAACGGGCCCATGCGGCGGCGCGACCTCGGCCGACTTGCGGTACGCGCGGCCGGTCATCAGCGCGGTGATCGCGGCGGCGTACGCGCGGCCCTCGTCCGAGTCGTACGGGAGGCCGCGCGCCATCAGCAGGGCGCCGAGGTTCGCGTAGCCGAGGCCGAGCTGGCGGTACGCCTTCGCGTTGCGCCCGATCTCGGGCGTCGGATACGACGAGTAGCCGACGACGATCTCCTGCGCGAGGAACACGACGTCGACCGCGTGCTCGAGCGCCGTCGACGTCGAGCTCGCCGTCCTCGCGGCGGAACTTCATCAGGTTCAGCGACGCGAGGTTGCACGCCGAGTCGTCGATGTGCATGTACTCCGAGCACGGGTTCGACGCGTTGATGCGGCCGGTGTTCGGGACGGTGTGCCACGCGTTGATCGTCGTGTCGTACTGCACCCCGGGATCGGCGCAGCGCCACGAGGCGTCGGCGATGTCGTGCATCAGCTGGCGCGCGTCCATCGTCTCGACGACGGTGCCGTCGGTGCGCGCGGTGAGGTTCCACTCCTTGCCCTCGACCACGGCCTCCATGAACGCGTCGGTGACGCGCACCGAGTTGTTCGCGTTCTGGTACTGGATCGAGGCCCAGTCGGGCGAGTCGAGCGACATGTCGTAGCCCGCCGCCTCGAGCACGCGCGCCTTCTCCTCCTCCTTCGACTTGCACCAGATGAACTCCTCGATGTCGGGATGGTCGACGTCGAGGATCACCATCTTGGCCGCGCGCCGCGTCTTGCCGCCCGACTTGATCGTCCCCGCGCTGGCGTCCGCGCCGCGCATGAACGAGACCGGGCCGGACGCGTAGCCGCCCTTGGAGAGCTGCTCCTTCGACGAGCGCAGCTTCGAGAGGTTGATCCCGGAGCCGGAGCCGCCGCGGAAGATGACGCCCTCGCGGCGGATCCAGTCGAGGATCGAGTCCATCGAGTCGTCGATCGAGAGGATGAAGCACGCGCTGCACTGCGGCTGCTCCTCGAAGCCGACGTTGAACCAGACCGGCGAGTTGAAGGAGGCGAGCTGGTTGACGAGGATCGCCTTCAGCTCGGCCTCGAACGTCTCGGCCTCGTCCTCGGTGGCGAAGTAGCCGCCCTTGCGGCCCCAGCCGGCGATCGTGTCGACGACGCGGCCGATCATCTGCTTGACGCTCGTCTCGCGCTCGGGCGAGCTCATGCGGCCGCGGAAGTACTTCTGCGCCACGATGTTCGTCGCCGTCTGGCTCCAGAACTTCGGAAACTCGACGTTCTTCTGCTCGAAGACCGGGCCGTCCTTGCCGGGGATGTAGGCGTCGCGGATCTCCCACTCGACCTCGTCGAACGGGTCACGCCCGGGAATCGTGAAGTAGCGGCGCAGGCCGAGCGAGGCCTCCTGTTCGATCACGCTGTTGACGAGCTCTTCGACCGCTGGGTCTGGTGCCTGGATCTCTTTCGCGGACGCCATGTCCTACCTCCCGGGTATGGGTTAATTCTACGTACCGGCCTGTGCGCGCCGTCTGGCACGTCGGAGAGGCGGACGGCGAAAGTTAGAGGGCGCGTCGGACGTTACGAGCTGGGCTCTGCGGGCGGCTCGTGCGGCGCGATCGCGACCTTGCGCGACTGGACGCGGCGGGCGGCCACGCTGGCGCCTCCGAGCAGCAGCAGGAGCAGCGCGACGCCGCCGAGGACGAGCAGCGGCACCGGCACGCCGTCGGCGTTCTTCGGAGCGAAGGTGTCGAAGACGCTGCCGACGAATCCCTGGCTATTCGTGCTCGTCGCGCCGCTGCCGCCGCCGGATGGGCTCGAGCTGGCGCCCGACGAAGGCCCGGTCGGGCCGCCGCCGCGCTCGGAGCGGATCGCGAGCAGCATCGCGCGCCGGATGTCGTCGGGCGCGCTCGAGTACTGCTTCGAGTCGGTGGGAAGCTTCGCGATCGCCTCGACGTAGCAGTGCACCGGGTAGGTGCCGGTCACCTGGCCGTGCCGGTACCAGTCGTTCTGAACCTTGTACCAGCAGGGTTTGGCGGCGGAGGCGGGAGCGGCGCCGAGAGCGAGGATGGCGAGCGCCGCGGCGGCTGTGGTCAGGGCGATTCTCAACGGGTTCATGGTACGGGAGGTCCCTGCGCGTCTGCGCCGGTCCTTCGCGGAGTCTCGCGGCGCGGGATGAGGGTGCTTTGATCGGCGTGTGAAGTCTTCGTAAAGGGGGACCCGCGCGCCGCGGTCGCTGGTACCTTGCGCGCCGATGCGTGCCGCCCTCCTCGCCGCGGCCGGCGCCTTGCTCCTCGCCGCGCTCTTCGCGGGCGGGGCCTCCGGCGACTCGCGGCTGCTCTGGATCGGCGGGGGCGCTGCGCTCGCTGCCGGGCTCGCCGCCGCGGCCTCGTTCCTCGGGCTGCTGCCCCGTCCTGCGCCGGGCCGCTCGGGCGCCGCGTTCCTCGCGCTCGCGGGCGGCTTCGTGCTGTGGAGCGGCGTCACGATCCTGTGGTCGGTGCAGCCGGATCGCTCGTGGGACTACACGAACCGCGGGCTCGTCTACCTCGCCTTCGCCGTCTTCGGGCTCTTCCTCGGGGCCGCGCTGCCGCATGCGCCGCGGAAGCTCGCGCTGCTCTTCCTCGCCGGCTTCGCGCTCGCCGTCGGCTGGGCGCTGCTCGGCAAGGCGATCCCCTCGCTCTATCCGGACTACGGGAGGATCGCGCGGCTGCGCTCGCCGATCGGCTACTGGAACGCGCTCGCGCAGGTCTGCGACGCGCTGCTGCCGCTCGGGCTCTGGCTCGGCGCGCGGCGGCGCTGGGCGGGCGCGCTCGTCGTCTACGGCGCGTCGGTGGCCGCGGTGCTGACACTCTCGCGCAGCGGGCTCGTGATTGGCGCGCTCGCGGTCGTCCTCTATCTCGCGCTCGCGCGCGACGCATACGGCTCGCTGCTGACGCTCGCTGCGTCATTGCCGCCCGCTGCGGTCGTCGCGGGAATCGCCTTCACGCAGCCTGGGCTCGTCGACGACGGGACGACGCACGCGCAGCGCGTGCACGCGGGCGTCGTCTTCGCGGTCGCGTTACTCGTCGGCGCTGCGGTGACGGCGCTGCTCGGGATCTGGCTGTCACGGCTCCGTATTCCCGACGCGCCCGGGCGGCGGCGGGTCGTTCGCTCCGCGGCGTCGGGCGCGATCATGCTCGTGCTCCTCGTCGCGGTCGCCGGAGTCGTGCGTGAGGGCGGCCCGTCGCCCGCCGCGCGGAAGCTGTGGCACGGCTTCTCGACCACCGAGCAGATCACGCAGTCGTCGGGCCGGCTCGGCAGCGCGAACTCGAGCAACCGCTGGCGCTGGTGGCAGGAGTCGTGGGACTCGTTCACCCAGCACCCGCTCGGCGGCTCGGGTGCCGGGACGTTCGAGTTGGAACACCGGCTCGTGCGCGCGGCCCACTACTCGGAGCCGACGATCGAGCCGCACTCGATCGCGCTCCAGGCACTCGGCGAGACGGGGATCGTCGGCTTCGCGCTGCTCATGGGCGCCGTGCTCGCCGCCGCCTTCGCCCTGCGCTCGGCGCTGCGGCGGCTCGATGGGGTCGACCGCGCCGCGGCGGTCGCGCTCACTGCGGGCGCCGCGGCGTGGCTCGCGCACGCGCTCGTCGACCTGCACTGGGACTACGTCGCCGTGACCGGGCCGGTCTTCCTCCTGGTCGGCGCGCTCGCCGCGGCCGGGCGACCCGCGGCGGAGGCGCGCCGCCGTCCGCTCTGGGCCGTCGGCGCGGTGCTGCTCGCCGCAGCGGCGATCTACTCGCTCGCGACGCCGTGGCTCGCGAACGCGCGCCTCAACAGCGGGCTCGCAGCTTTGGGCCGGGGCGACCTCGCCGCCGCCGACTCGGACTTCCGCTCGGCGAACCGGCTCAATCCGCTCGCGGTCGAGCCGCTGCTCTACCAGGCCGCGGTCGCCACCGCGCGCGGCGACGAGCACGCGGCCGAGATCCTGTACCTCCGCGCCCGCGCGCGACAGCCGAAGAATCCCGACGTCCTCTACGAGCTCGGCGTGTTCGAGTTCCGCCGCGGCAACTACCTCGCCGCCTATCGCGCGCTGAACGACGCATACACGCTCGACCGCTTCGGGCCGGCCGGCCAGAAGGGTGGCTATCTCGACAAGGCGCGTGCGATCGTCAACCGCGAGGCGGCGAAGCAGAACGCGATGGGGACGCCGATCGCGCCCTAGCTGGCGCCGAGCACGTACGCGAGCTTGGCGCCGTGCAGCTGCGCCGCGCGCAGGCCGTCGAGCGGCGACACAACGCGGACGTGCAGCTCGCGCGCGAAGCGAAGGGCCTCGGCCCGGAGGCCCGGCCGGAACATCACGATCGAGCGGACGTAGTCGGCATGCGGCGCATTGGCGGCGCCGTCAACGGTGTAGCCCATGTGTCGCACGCGAGCCGCGGCGGCCGCTGCGGCGCCCGCGCGGCCGTTCCCGTTGAGAACGAGGATCGAGGTCTGCCTGCGCGTGAGCGTCGTCGGGCCGGGCTTCGGCTGATGGGCGAGCGGCACCGCCTTGATCGGCGCGAAGACCTGGCGCACGGCCGCGTGCTGGACGCTGTGCGCGACGGACGGACCGAAGAGCGCGGCGCCGGCGGCGACGAGCGCAGCCAGCTCGAGGAGGGCGAGAATGACGACGACGATCGTCGCGGTCCGCCAGGGCCCGACGGAGACGGGGGAGGGGAGGGAGTGCTCCATCGTGTGCGGGTTTTCTCGCTCCGCACCGCAGCTCCTTCCCGGCTATTTCGCCGTGACCCAGCTCCAGGTCTCGGCGAGCCCGGCCTCGAGGCTCGTCTCGGGGCGCCAGCCGAGCTCCGCGGCGGCGAGCGCAGGGTCGAGCACGCTCCGGTTCAGGTCGCCGGGACGGGCGGGCGCATGCTCGGCCGGACGGTCGAAGCCGGCGACCCCGCGGCACGCGTCGTACAGCGCCGAGACCGAGGTCTCGAGCCCGGTGCCGACGTTGAAGACGCCGCCGTCGTGGCCCGCGGCGGCGAGCACCGCGCGCACGACGTCGCCTACGTAGACGAAGTCGCGCGTCTGCGAGCCGTCGCCGAAGATCGTGCTCGTCTCGCCCTCGGCCATCCGCTCGAGGAAGATCGCGACGACGCCGCCCTCGAGACTCGCGGCCTGGTGCGGGCCGAACACGTTGCCGAAGCGCAGGGCGACGTGGCTCGCGTCGTGGAGGCGGTTCCAGGTCGCGAGGTACTCCTCGGCTGCGAGCTTCGCGGTGCCGTACGGCGAGAGCGGCCGGCGCGGCGCGGTCTCCGGTGCCGGCCCGGTGCACTCGCCGTAGATCGCGCCGCCCGTCGAGCTGAAGACGATCTGTGTCCCGTGTCGGCGCGCGACCTCGAGCAAGCGCAGCGTCCCGAGCGACGTTGACCTCCGCGTCGTAGACCGGCTCGGCGACCGAGGTGCCGACGTCGGCCTGCGCGGCAAGGTGGAAGCACAGCTCCGGGCGCACCTCGTCGAAGACCAGGTCGAGGTCGGTGTCCTCGCGGATGTCGCCGACGTGCAGCTTCACGCCCGCCGGCACGTACTCGCGCAGGCCGGTCGAGAGGTTGTCGAGGACGTGCACCTCGTCGCCGCGCGCGGCGAGTGCCGCGGCGACGTGCGAGCCGATGAAGCCCGCACCGCCGGTGACGACTGCCCGCATGGGGCCGTATCCTAGGCGCCGCGTGTTCGTAACGTTTGAAGGGCTCGACGGCTCCGGCAAGACCACACAGGTCGAGCTGCTGCGTGCCGCGCTCGAGTCCGAGGGCCGCGAGGTCGTCTCCACGCGCGAGCCCGGCGGCACCGAGGTCGGCGAGCAGATCCGCCAGATCGTCCTGCACGGCTTCGCGATGACGCCGTGGGCCGAGGCTGCGCTGTTCGCGGCCGCGCGCGCCGAGCTCGTCGAGGCCGTGATCCGGCCTGCGCTCGAGCGCGGCGCCGACGTGCTCTGCGACCGCTATATCGACTCCTCGCTCGCGTATCAGGGTCTCGCGCGCGGAGTCGGCGTCGAGCACGTCCTCGACATGAACCTCCAGGCCACCCGCGGCCTCCTGCCCGACGTGACGATCCTGCTGCTGGTCGATCCCGTCCTCGCCGAGCAGCGTCACGGTGATCAGCCCGACCGGATCGAGCGCGAGACCGCCGAGTTCCGCGGCAAGGTCGACGAGGCCTACCGCGAGCTCGCCGAGCTGTTCCCGCGTCGGATCGCGCCCTTCGACGGCTCGCGGCTGCCGTCCCAACTCGCAGAGGAGATCCTTGGACGCGTTCGAACAGCTGCCTGAGCAGCCCGAGGCGAAGCGCCTGCTGAGGGCCGCGCTCGGCGAGGGGCCGGCGCACGCGTATCTCTTCCACGGCCCGCCGGGGGTGGGCAAGCGCGCCGCCGCCTTCGCGTTCGCCGGCGAGCTGCTCGGCGATCCGCGCCGCTCGCATCCCGACCTCTACGTCGTCGAGCCTGTCGGCGATCAGATCCGGATCGACGAGATCCGCGCGCTTCGCCATGACCTGCACATGACGCCGTTCGAGGCGCAGCGCCGCGTCTATCTGATCCTCGACGCGGACGAGATGAACCGTGACGCCGCCGACGCGTTGCTGAAGGATCTCGAGGAGCCGCCGTCCTACGCGGTGATCGTGCTGGTCGCGGCCGACCTTGGGCCGATTCCGGTCACGATCCGCTCGCGCTGCCAGCCCGTCCCGTTCCGCCGGCTCTCCGAGAAGGCGGTGCGCACGTTCCTCGAGGAGCGCTCGCCCGGGCTGTCCGAGAACGCGATCACCGCGCTCGCCCGCGTCTCTGCCGGGCGGCTCGACCGCGCCGAGCGCCTGCTCGAGCCCGCGGCGCAGGCGCGGCGCGCGACCGTGCTCGAGGTCGCCCGGAGCGTCTACCTCGATCCCGAGTTCGAGCCCTCCGGCGCGGCGCGGCGGCTGCTCGAGGGTGTCTCGGAGCGCGGCGACGCGGCACGCGAGCGGGCCGAGAGCGACGTCGACCCGCAGGCTCCCGCGCGCGAGGCCGAGCAGTACGTGAAGCGGGTCGAGCGCGGCGCCGAACGCGAGGAGCTGCTCGCGACGCTCGAGGAGCTCTCCGCGTGGTACCGCGACCTCGTCGTCGTAGCCGCCGGAGCCGAGCGCGCCGCCGCGAACGCCGACCACCACGCGGAGCTCGCCGAGGACGCGAGCACGGAGCGGATGCTCGGCGCCGAGCGCGCGTGCGAGCTCGTCCGGGAGGCGTGGCGGACGCTCGAGGAGCTGAACGTGAACCCCCAACTCGCGCTCTCCGCCCTCTTCGTCCGCCTGCGCATCGAGCTGGGGGCCGCATCGGTCGCTGTGTAAATCCGGTTTTACATTTCTCGGACCGGGGCTTTACGCAGATCAGCTCTCCTATCGGTCGTATCCCCCAGAAGTGGGTTGCGGCGCTCCGTAACGTTGCCCACACTGGATAACGGCGCGTTCGGGCGGGACGCGTCGCCGCGTCCTCCATCCTGGAAGTGTGGTCTTGGCAGCAGCTCCGTCCATAGGCCGTGCGTCAGCCGTTGAACCGCCTCCCACCGCGCCGGAGGCCGACCTCACGCGCGATCTCTACGAGCGCTACGCAGGCCAGATCTACGGGTACTGCCTGCACAAGCTCGGCTCGCGCGAAGAGGCCGAGGATGCGGTCCAGAACACCTTCCTGAACGCCTTCCGTGGGCTCCGGCGCGGCGTCGAGCCGCAGGCCGAGTCGGCATGGCTCTTCAAGATCGCCGAGAACGTCTGTCTCTCGCGACATCGCTCCTCGTTCCGGCGCGGGCGCGTCGAGACGCCGAGCGACCTCCAGGCGATCCAGGACGTCACGCCGTCGCCCGAGCACCGCTCCGACGACCTCATCGGGCTCGAGGAGGCGCTCGCGCGCATGCCCGAGTCGCAGCGCCGCGCGATCCTGCTGCGCGAGTGGCAGGGGCTGTCGTATCGCGAGATCTCCGAGGAGATGGATCTGAGCCAGGCCGCCGTCGAGACCCTGATCTTCCGCGCGCGCAGGACGCTGGCGCAGGGGCTCGAGGACGAACCGAGGACGCGCCGCTGGAAGCGGGTCCGCCAGGGCGCCGACGCCGGCTGGGCGGCGGCGATCTTGAAGACGCTCTTCACGACCGGCGCCACGGTCAAGGCAGTCGCGTCCGCGGTCGCCGTGGGCTCGGCGGTCGTCGCCGCCTCGACCGGCGGGCTCGCCACTCACCATCGCCACGGGTTGCATCCTAGGCCGGTCACGAAGGCGCCGGCGGCCTCGTTGACGGCCTTCCCGTCGGTGCCGTCGTTCGCGGCCCCGGCGTCGACGACGGCGCCTGCATCCCTGGACAAGGTCGCAACCGTGAAGCGTAAGCCGTCTCCGCTCAAAGTTCCGGCGGGCGTCGTGACATCTATCCTCGCCATGCCGAGCGACACTGCCACTCCCACGGCACCGCCAACTGAGACGCCTATACCGGAGCCGACACCACGTGCGACTCCGGCGCCGGCGCCTGATCCGCCGCGACAGACCGATACCCCGCAGCCGCCCGCGCCACCCGTAACGGTCATACCGGTCCCAACGCCGACGCCGACTCCTCCCGCCACGACGCCGACCCACGGCTTCCAGGAGGGCAACGGCACGGTCACGTCTGACCCGACTCAGGTACCCGCTCCGACTCCGCCCCCGGCCAAGAACATCGTCCCAGGGCCGCTCGACTCGGTGCCGACCCCGGTCGCCACGACGCCGGTCGTCGTCGCCACGCCGCCGAGGCAGGCCGATCCGGTCGCTCAGCCGAAGCCGATCGCGACGCCGATTCTAACGACGCTCAGCAGCACCTCCGACAACGGCTAGTCCAGAAGCGTCACGACTTCGTCGTCGGTGACCTGGCGGAAGTTGCGGTACCAGAGCCCGACCGCGACCAGTTCGTCGAGTTCGTTGGGACAGACAACTGTGTCGGCCTCGCCGCGAAGCTCGTCGAGGCTCTGTCGCGCGCCGACCGGAATCGCCGCGACGACCCTTGTGGCGTCTCTAGCTTGGGCCCACCGGATCGCAGCGATCATCGTCGAGCCCGTCGCGAGCCCGTCGTCGACGAGAATGCACGAGCGCCCGTCGAGTGGGAGCGGCGCGCGCCGTGAGTGGAGCGTGCAGTCGAGCTCTTCGGCGCGGGCGAGCGCGGCGGCGATCATCTCCTCCGTGAGCCCGTCGGTGTCGCGGACGTAGACCGCTCCGCCCGGAGCGACCGCGCCGAGCGCGTACTCGGCCTGGTACGGGTGGCCGACCTTCCGCACCGCGACGACATCGAGCGGAAGGTCGAGCGCGCGTGCGACCTCGGCCGCCACGATCACGCCCCCGCGGGCGAGCCCGACGACGACGCCGTCCTCTTCGGCGAGCGCCAAAGCGAGCGCGCGCCCCGCATCGCGCCGGTCGTCGAACAGCACCTCGTGCGTCATCCAGCGATGGTGACAGAGCCCCGCGCGGAGCGCCCGGTAAACTGGCGCGCGCGCCGACGTAGCTCAGCTGGTAGAGCACATCACTCGTAATGATGGGGTCGGGAGTTCGAGTCTCCCCGTCGGCTCTAACAAGCCGTTCCTGCGATTACCTGGTCATGGGTCACATCCCGCTGTGGGGCTGCGAGCCGTTTGCTCCATCGGTTTCGCCATGTCAATTGGTGTGACATCGATGTGATCATGTGACCGCGTCGAGCGAGGGCTGGTGCGTTACTGGTGCGCTAAGCGGGTACAGTGAGGCAGTGAAGCACTACCGTCGCCTTCGCCGGCTCAGGCCGGATCCTGACCTGATCCGCCGTCGGGCCGCCGGGGAGACCTTCCGGGAGCTCAGCAGCGCATACGGGGTCTCGCACACAACGCTGAGTCGATACTTCGCCCGGCCAGAGGTCGCCAACCAGGTCGAGTGGGCGAGCAAGCTCAAGCTCGAAGAGGATCGGGCTGCCGAGGCCCGCTGGCTGGCTCGGCGGGGCCCAGCGCGAGGCACAGCAACAACGGGTGACCGACCGGCCGGACGCCATCGCACAGTCACGCGACGGTTCGGGCCTGCGAGATCGCACCGTGATGACCGGCGCGGTGAGCCGCTTGGAACGGGGCGGGCGAGTGCTCCGCTTTCGGACTGACTACGAACTGTGGCTGGACGAGCGCGACGCGCGCCCCCGCGCCCCGCTCACCCGCGCCGATCTGCGAAGCAAGAGCGACGACCGAGCCGCCAAGGCCGTGGCCGACGGTGGCGGGATCCAGGCGGTCATCGAGGCGACCGGCCTGCGCACACTCGAGAACGTCCTCACTGGGATCGACCCTGAGATCCTCGATCGTCGCCCGCCAGTCTACGCCGGGCTACCCGACCGGTCTCGTAGCGTTCAGCTCCCGGTCTCGGAGGCTGCGTCAAGCGCCAGCCCGAGGAGGGCTCCGAGCACTCCGACAAACGGCAGGTAGTCGCTGTTCTTGAGGTCGCCTCGGGTTGGGGTCAGAAGCTCGGTGATCCCAGCCCCGCAGTGCGGACAGGTGCCGCTGTAAAGGTCGGCGCCGGATAGCGGCTTCCCGCACCTCGTATGTGTTGTGAGCGGCTGGTAGGCCCGCCTTGCTACGGCCTTGTAGACGTGGGCGGCCGCGCGCTGCTGAAGCTCGGCCTCGTGGAGCGCGGCCCGGGTTGTCTCGAGCTCGCGGGTCGGGGCTTCCAGCTTCCGTTTGAGCTGCGCGACGGACGCTTCGTCTGCGATCGTCTCGAGCGCGCGCTCGAGCAGGCTCACCGCGGCCGCGGTCTCGGTCATCCCGCGCTCGGCGGCGTAGTCCTTGAGCGCCTGCTTGAGCGAGTCGGGTGCCCGGATGTAGACGACGGCGCTCATCGACAGAGAATGCTAGCGATAGCGCTTGCAATCTGCCCGGGTTCGACTACGCTGAGATCGGCAAACGCAAATGGCCGGGCGGCGCGCTAACGCCCCCGGCCGTGGCACAGGAGGGCTTAAGCTCCCATGCAGGAACAGTCTCTCACGCCGCTCGCGCCGCGCGACACGGGCTGGAAGAAGGACGGCAAGGCTCGCGGCATCTACTGGCGCAAACGCACCAGCGGCTCCAAGCGCTGGGGCTACTACGTCGACGGAACGATCATCGGGGCGACGAGCCGGCGGGCCGCGATCGACGGCAAGGCCCGCGCGACGCTCCGCAAGGACGTGAGCGTCCGGCCGCCCAGCACCGGCGTTCGGATCTGCGACCTCGCAGCCGAGGTGCGCGAGGCCAAGCGGCGCAAGCTCCGCGACTGGTCGTTCACATGCTTCGAGCGGGCACTCGACAAGGTGCTGCTCCCGGAGCTCGGTCACCTCAAGCCCGCGCAGGCGGGTCCCGACCGGATCGCCCGCCTGATCCAGGACCTCGAAGAGGAAGGGCTCAGCCCGTCCTCGATCCGGCGGTACCTGAGCCCGCTCGGCCCGATCTTCAAGCTGGCCATGCGCCGCGGGCTCCTGACGAGCTCGCCGCTCGAGCTCCTCCTCGACGACGAGCGTCCTAGAGGCGGCGGCATCCGCAAGCACTACGTGTGGAGCGCCGCCGAGGTCAGCGCCCTGATCGCCGCCGCCGACGAGCTCGGCCGACGGCCGGAAGCCAACTACAACTACGCGCCCCTGATCCAGCTCCTCGTGCTCACCGGCCTCAGAGTCGGCGAGGCGCTCGCGCTTGCAGTGGGAAAACGTCGACCTCGAAGCGGGCGAGCTCCACGTCCGGGCATCGCTGGGCCGCACGGGCGAGCTGAATCCACCGAAGACGGAGGCCGGCGCCCGCACCGTCCCCCTCTCGCCCGGACTCATCGATCTGCTCGCCCGGCTCAAGCCGGCTCGGTGCCGCCGAGGAGGAGTTCGTGTTCGCCTCGACCCGAGGCGGCCGCCCGATCGCCTACGGGAACTTCCGCAGACGAGGCTTCGACAAGGCAATCGAAGCAGCGGGCCTCGCCGGACGTGGCATCACGATCCACGGCCTCCGAAGCGCCGCCGCGAGCATCATGATCCGGCAAGGCCTCACACCGGTCGAGGTCGCAAACGTGCTCGGCCACACCGACGCGAACATCACGCTGAAGGTGTACGCCCGACTGTTCGACAAGCCCGACCTCGCCGCGCCGGATCCGGTCGGCGCAGTCGGCTGTTCTGACGCCCATGGTCGGTTGAGGCCCTCGCGCCGCGCCCCTAACGCCTCAGTACGAGCCTGGTGGTTCGAACTAACAACCGTCGAGGTTCGGGGAGACGGGCCTCTCGCCGTTCTAAGCCCCCTGGCACGGACGGAAAAAGTGTCCTACGGTGCGACGCGTGATTGACCGGGAGAAGTACCTCGAACGACAACGGCGCTACAACGCGAGCGCAAAGGGAAAGGCGCGGAATCGCCGCTACGACGCGAGCGAGAAGGGCCGTTCGAGGTGGCGGCGATGGAAGCAAGCTCATGACATCCGGGCCGCATACCAGCGGCTCCGGGGGATAACGAAGGAGGCACGAAAACGATGAAAGTCGAGTTGGTGGAACTGGATGAGGCGTGGAAACTCGCGGACAGGTGCATGCGCATCTCAAACCCCGAGTTGGAGGCGAAGCGGCGCAAGGCGAAGGCGAAGCTAGCGCGGGCGGGGCCGGAGTAGTCGCTACAGCGCGGAAGGCGGAGGGGTTCCGGAGTTCGGAGAGTTCGGCACGCTCGGACTCGACCGAACTGAACCGAGAACTGAACTTCACGCGGGCGGAGATGTATGCCGAGGAGATGAAGGCGGGGCGGTGGCAGTTCTCCCCCGATCCCATCGTCGTAACCGAGGGCGGCATGATCGTGAACGGCCAGCATCGGCTCGCGGCGGCCGTCCTCGTGAAGGACTGGAGGGCGTACGGCGGAGACGTGCCTAAGTTCCTCGTTGTATGGGGGGTCTCGGACGAGACCGCTCTCCTTATGGACGAGGCTCAGCGGAGCACGAGGGACAGGCGGCACATCGCACTGAACTACGCCCGGTCGGCCCGCGCCGCGTAAGCG
>CAVTXU010000010.1:0-66762 GCA_963738775.1 uncultured Actinomycetes bacterium | reverse complement strand
GCGCGAGCTGGCTCGCGGGTGTCCTGGACCGCGAGGTCGTCGTCGACTGGAGAGGGCTCAGCCAGCTTCAGGATCCGTCTGCGAACTACTTCACGGAGTTCTTCGAACAGCCCGCCACGCTTCTGGGCGCGTCCGCCTTGTACGCGCCTGTGGACGAGCTCGAGTACGGCCCGGACAACCCCAACGCCGAGTGGCTCGATCCGGGTGCCGCCCACGAGCTCGGCGCCGGCGCACGTTCGTCGGGCTCGGAGTTCATCGTCCTCGAGCCGTACCACGGGCTCGACCGCCTTCACCCCGAGGAGGCGGAACGTATGCGGATGCTCCGCACGTTCTACGAAGAGCTCCGGCCGTCAGCAGAGATCCGGACCGCGGCGGACTCATGGTGGGCCGAGCACTTTGAGGGCAGGTTCGTGGTCGGTGTCAACATCCGCTCCGGGAACGGGCATTACTTCGGCAAGGGGATGCAGTACGCGAAGCGCGTCGACGTCTCCATCTTCGAGAACCAGCGGCGCTTCATCCGGGTGATCGAAAAAGCCGTCCGCGACCGCGCCGCGGTGCTTCCCCGCGCCGAGCGCGGCCACACCGCTGTCTTCTATGCGACCGACTCGGCTGCGATGCGCGAGCTGCTTGGAACCCTCCCGAACGCGGCCACTCGGCGAGCGGTCTTCCCGCCGCCGCTGACGGGCGATACCTACCGTTTCGAAGCCGCAGGCAATGCCGACCGAAAGGCGATTGCCGATACGCTTGTCGACATGTTCCTCCTAGCCCGCTGCGACGGTTTCGTGTTCAACAGCTCGCTCTTCAACCAGTACGCGCGCGTCGTGACCGGGAACTTCGGCGGTAACGAGGTTCACGTCGAAACGCTATTCTTCCGCCCTCGCGTCCGCGCGCTGGCCCGGCGCATCAGGGCGCGCGCGGTGTGACCGATTCGGCTGCCGGCACGCCCTCGCGGCGCAGCGTGGGGAGCCTCGCGGAGCGGGCGTTCGCGTACCCGCGACTCTATTCGAGCGCGATCGGCGACCGGCGCAGGGTTCGCGAGAGCGGCGAGGTCGGCCCGGAGGAGTCGCTTGCGCTCGCGCGCTCCCTCGGGATAGGACCGACGCAGGCCGACGAGGAAATCCTCTGGCTTCTCGGCCTCCTGCGCGACGATCCGCCGAAGACCGTGGTCGAGATCGGCACCTTCGAAGGAGGGACGCTGCTCCTCTGGACCCGTGTCGCCGCCGAGGACGCGGTGCTCGTCGCCGTGGACATCCGTCCACTCGGCGTGCTTGGCCGCTACTCCGCGTGGGCCTTCCTGCGTCGCGGCTTCGCCCGCGCCCGACAGAAGCTCGTGCTCGTGATGCCGGTCGACTCGCATGCGCCCTCGACGGTCGAGCGGCTGCGTGCGACGCTCGGCGGCCGCCAGGTCGACTTCCTCTTCATCGACGGCGACCACGAGTACGAGGGCGTCAAACAGGACTTCGCGATGTACTCGCCGCTCGTGCGTCCGGGCGGGCTCATCGCCGTCCACGACGTCGTCGCCCCGGACGCACCGGGGGTCGTCCGCTTCTGGGACGAGCTGAAGGGGACGCACGAAACCGTTGAGCGCGCGTCGTCGAGCGGGATGCGCTACGGAATCGGCGTCGTCAGAGTCCCGCCGGCGCGCTGACGTCCGTGCTCGGACGCATTCGCTGGGTGGGTGAGCCCGCCGTCGAGTCGTTCCGGGCACTTCGCCGCCCCCGCCTCGCGTGGCGTATTGCAGCGGTGCAGCGCCACATCCCGTGCCCGCACTCGCTGTCGGAACTGCTGATGGTCGCACTGGCAGTGCTCGAACGGCGCTCCCTGCCGGGAGAGATCGCCGAGCTCGGCTGCTTCAAAGGCGGATCGACGGCACGGCTCTCGCTCGTCTGCGCCGACGTGGGCAAGCGGCTGCTCGTCTTCGACAGCTTCGAGGGACTCCCGGAGCCGGGGACCGGCGACGCCGAGCACAAGATCCAGCGTCCGCGGACGTTCAAGCAAGGTGAGTATGCGGGTACGCTGGAGGAGGTGCGCGAGAACGTGCGGCGCAACGGCGAGCTTGGCGTCTGCGAGTTCGTGCCGGGCTGGCTGGCCGAGACGCTGGCCGGCGCGCTCACGGTCCCGGTGTCGGTCGCGTTCGTCGACGTTGACCTCGTCGCGTCCACCCGCGATGCGATCGAAGGCGTCTGGCCGTGGGTAGTGCCTGGTGGGATCGTGTTCGTCCACGACGCGACGGACCCGAAGCTCGCCGCGTTGCTAAGCGACCAGGACTGGTGGAAATCACTGGGCGCGACCCCCCGGGACTTCGCGCTCCCGGCCACAGGCGACCCGAACACCCTTGCGTGGTTTATCCGCTAGAGCACGTAGACCGGGAGCGGCCCGGCCAGCAGCGACCGCGGATTCGCCACCAGCAGCTCGACATCCTGCGAGGCGAGCCATCTACGCCACGAGCCCAAGGTGTCGATCAGCCCCGACGAGGCGCGAGCGTGCGTCCCGGCTGCGGTCGCTCCGCGCATCAGATCGACAGAGCGCGTCTCGTCGGCATCGAGCCAGAAATAGCGCCGGTCGTAGAGATCGACTCCGACGAGAACGACTCGCGTCCAACCGAGCAGGTACGCGAAATTGACGCACTCGAGTAGCGTCGATTCACCGTGAACGAGGCCGTCCGCGAAGCTTCGGCTCGGGAGAACGGCGGTCGAGTTCGTCCGCCAGAGGAAGACACCGTTGCGCTGGGGAAGGAGGCGGTAGCCGATCGCGCGGTTGCCGTTGATCGCGCGAAAGCCGGAGTGGACGAGGTAGATCGTCTCGGCAAACCTCGGATTCGTGCGCAGCAGGCCGAAGTACTCGTCGAGCTGCGGCCGCCAGATCCGCGGATCGGAGTCGGTGTCGGGGATGCCGCGAATCAGGTGGTAGTCGCACCGCACGAACTCCTGGTGCACGAACCAGTTGAAGCCGAGCGTGTCGTGTTGTTCGACGTGCGCCCAATCGGCCGCGGAGAGCTCGTTCAGCGACGCGCCGGAGCCGAAGATGAAAACGGTGCCGCTCTTACGCGTCCGTCGCAGCTGGTCCTCGGCGAGGATCCGGTAACTGCGCTTCCCCGTCTGGAAGTGCAGCCACGGTCCCAGCCGAAGCCTCGTCCGAAGCAGCGGGGCGCTCATCCGAGGAACGCGAGTGCAACGTCGCCCGCGGCGGAGGTCACGGCGGCTCCGAGTCGACGGATGAGCCGTTGGTCGACCTGAAGCGTCCACTTGTTCTGCGTGGACGGTTTGGGCACGAGCCGCACGAAGCGACCGTCCTCGAGTTCCGCCGCCGCGAACGGCACGGCCTGACACGGCGTCCCACTCGCGAAGATCGCGTAGCCGGTCTGTGCTTCCTCGAGCGCGAGGGTTATCGGTTCGGGCTCGAGCCCGTGATAGTGGCGGTGGGCCTCGACCGCCGAACAGCTCGCCCAGGGCACGCCCGTCCGCTCGGCCGCACGGGTAAGGAGCTCGTGCACGTGATACGTCTCCGGACGCATGTCACGATTGTCGTGGCTGAAGTACGAGAGGACGTTGGCACGGCCGGTCGCGCGAACCTGCTCGAAGCACGCGTCTACGTGCTCCTGGGTCAACTCGTTGTAGCGCGAGCGCAGGTCGATCGACCGATACAAGAACCGCCGCAGCAAGCCCTCGCGAGTCGGATCGCAGAGCGCAGGGTGGTAGCTCCCCCAGCGGTCCGGCGCGCCGTGCCAGTTGAAGTGGAACAGGTCCGCTCCCGGTTCCGACCGCTCCGAGACGCGATTCGAGAAGTCGATCGGGATCGCCTGCTCGAGCCAGCGCGACGCCGCCTCGTCCTCGATCGTGCCGCCCGCGCGGAACGCCGCGGGAAACGCGCCGCGCTCGAGCAGGCGCCGGGCGAGGATCACATTGTGCTCGTTGCTCGAGAGCCACGAGTCCGACCACTGGTCGCCGACGCCGCTCTCCGGTGGGACGTGGTAGTGCCAGTAGAGCCCGTCCGGCTCGACCGGCAGCGAGCCGATGTTGTCCCAGGTGTCGTGGTAGCGGTCCACCCGGCGCTTCGGGTTCGTCCGGAAGCCGGTGAAATCCATGATGAACCAGTTGAACCGATACGGGCTGCCGTAGCTGTCTTCGTGCGTGGCGCGAAACGCCGGCGCCGTCAGCTCGCCGAGAGACTCGAGGATCTCCGGCCACGCGTCGAAGAACTCGGGGCTCCCATCAGGCAGCCGCCGGGCGTCGCCGCCGAGCGGTCCCTCCGTGTCGACGCAGTGGACGACGAGCACGACCGGCTCACTCAAAGCAGGAGCTCCGGGCGAAGCGCGGCGAGATTGAGCACGTCGCGGTGGTCGTAGTCGGGCGGGAGCTCGTCGTGGACCCGCCGAAGGCGCTCGCTGTCGGCCGATGTGTCGAGCGCCGCGCGCACGTCGTGGAAGTTGCCGTAGGGGCAGCTCAGGCCGGCGAGGCGGAAGCGCTCGGGCCGCCGGTACACAAACGGCGTCACGTGCTCGCGCTCGTACGGATCGACGCTTTCGTTCCGCGCCGTCAGCAGCGCCTCGACTCGAAGGAGCTCGAGGTCGAGCCCGTTCGGGTAGCTCGGCGGCAGATTGTTCGAAAGGTAGTCGGGCCGGCCGACCTCCTCGTATGCGTCGAGCAGCTCCTCGACGAGGCGCGGGCAGAGGAGCGGCCGGTCGGCGCAAACGCGAAGGACGAGCTCGGGCGCCTCGGGCAGCGACTCGACGCAGGCCGCGAACCGCTCCAGTACATCCGTCGCGCTGCCGCGGAAGCAGGCAATCCCGTCGTCCCGGCAGCGCTCGACAATGACGTCGTCCTCGGCCAGGTCGGTGGTGGCCACCAAGACGTCGAAGTCACGCTCCGCGACGCTGAGCCGCGCGAGGATGTGCTCGAGCAGCGTCGAGGCCCCGAAGGCCGAGAGAGACTTGCCCGGAAACCGGCTCGAGCCCATTCGCGCCTGGACGATCGCGGCGACCGACTCGGTCATCCTGCGCCCGCGTCGCGCGAGAGCATCGGCCACTCGAGCGTCGTGTCCTCGGCGATGTCATCCGCAGCAACCCAGCCGTCGAGATCGTCGAGGAACACGGGTGGCACACCGCCGCCCGGCCGCTTGACGTCGAGCATCTCCGTAGTGAGCGCCGCGCCGCGCCGGATGTCGATGCGAGCGACGACGCTGCGCCTGGCCCCTGTGCGGGCCGGCAGCTCGACGTCGAGCACCCGCTTCTCGCGCGGGCCGAGCAGGATCCGCAGCGACTCCAGCTCCTCGACGAGCCGAGCGAGATCGTCCGGGCCGAGCGCGTGGTAGTGGTCGTTACCCGGCAGCGTGCGGTCGAGCGTGAAGTGCGTCTCGATCACCCGGGCGCCGAGCGCGTACGCCGCCGCAATCACCGGGAAGCTCGCCGGTGGAACGGTATGATCCGAGTAGCCGAGCACGTGCTCCGGGAACACCGCGCCGAGCTCGGCGAGGCCGGCGACGCTGGCGTGCTCGACCGGCGTCGGGTACGCGAGGGTGCACTGGAGGATCGCGACCTCGCCGCTGCCGTCGCGCTCGAGCCGGCCGACCGCCTCCCGGATCTCGTCGATCGTCGCGGCACCGGTCGAGAGCATCACGGGCTTCCCGGTCTTCGCGATCCGAGTCAGGAGCGGCGTGTTGGTGATGTCACCCGATGCGACCTTGAACAGCGCGACGATCTCCTCGAGCCAGTCGACCGCCTCGACGTCGAAGGGCGACGTCGAGAAGAGAATTCCACAGCGCTCGCTCTCCTCCGCGAGCCGCCGGTAGTCGGCCTCCTCGAAGGCGTCGTACTTCGAGAACAGCTCGAACTGACCGGGAGTGGACTCCTTGGTCGTGTCCCAGTACGCCGTGCTCGAGCGCGTCGCGAGCCGCGTCGCCTTGTAGGTCTGGAACTTGATCGCTCCCGCGCCCGCCTTCGCCGCGGCGCGCACGAGCTCGAGCGCCGTGTCCAGATCGCCCTCGTGGTTGACGCCCGCCTCGGCGACGACCAGCGCGGGCGCGTCCCACTCGCGGTAACGGGAGAGCTCCACCATCACCCGTCGTTCTTGCGGCGCGCGCGCTCCTGATGACCGCGGTGCGCGTCGACGTCCGCGGTCATGTTCTCGCCGTGCAGACGGTAGCGGTAGAGCGGAAGCTCGACGCGATGCATCTTCCAGCGCTTCTCGAACCGGAGGCGCAGGTCGAGATCCTCCGCCATCAGGAACGATTCGTCGTAGAGCCCGAGCTCGATCAGGCGGTCCTTCCGGAACATGATCCCGCAGCCGATCGGGCGCTCCGAGCAGTTCACGTGCTCGAGGTGCTGCTCGTGCGCGTCGACCGTGTAGTAGTCGCAGGCGACGGCGTCCATGTGCGAGTTGAGCTCGAGGTAGAGCGCGAGCACGCGGATGAAGTCCTGGTGGACGTAGTCGTCGGCGTCGACGCGGACGACAAAGCGCGCGTGCGCCGACTTCAGCCCGCGGTTCAGGGCAGCCGGCAGCCCGAGCTTCGTCTCGTTCGAGAGCACGGCCACGCCGTCGAAGCTCTCGGCGATGCGCCGCGTGGCGTCGCTCGAGCCGTCGTCAATCACGACCACGTCGAACGAGTCGCGCGGCGCTGTCTGGCCGACACACGAACGGAGCGCACGCTCGATGAATCGCTCCTCGTTGTGCGCCGCCATGATCACGGCTACGTCGCCCATGCGCCTACCCTATCCCGCCGGTCTCCCCGTCACTCGCCGACGTCTTTCCTGCGCACTCCGGCCGCGAGCGCCCTGAGGTTGCCGGACGCAACGTTTCGCCAGGCGCGGAGCACGCGATGGACCCGGGGATGGTGTCGCGGAAGGTAGTAGTCCACGTACATCGGCGAGAAGAACCGGCTCCCGTGCGCCCGGCTTGCGCGCCGCGTCTCCGGCCAGAACTCGTCGTACTCTGCAACGGACTTCGACACCGGGTGGTAGCGGTAAGCCGCTAGCACTCGATCGACGTGCCGCACCTCGTAGCGCTCGCCGATCCGCAGCCAGAGCTCGTAGTCCATCGCGTAGCGGTAGCTCGGGTCGATGCCGCCGACCGCTTCGAACGCCTCGCGCGTGAACAGCGAGCCGGGCTGTGCGATCGCGTTCCGTGTCTCGAGCAGGTCCTGGTAGTCGAACGGCAGCGGCGCCACGTCCTTGATCGTGGCGCCGTCCTCCGCGATCTGGCGCCAGCCGCCGTGCACGAACCCGCAGCCCGTCTCCCGGATCACCGCGACGACGGCCGAAATCGCGCCCGGAAGCAGGTAGTCGTCGGCGTTGAGCCAGCCCAAGATCTCGCCGCGGGCCATCGCAAAGCCCTTGTTGAGCGCGTCGGCCTGGCCGCCGTCGGGCTCCGAGATCCACTGCAGGTGTGGATAGCGCTCGAACACGGCCAGTGTCCCATCGCTCGACTCGGCGTCCACGACGATGTGTTCGATGCGCGGATAGTCCTGCTCCTGAACGCTTCTGATCGTCTCCTCGATGTACGCGCCCTGGTTCAGGGACGGCGTGACGATCGAGACCAGCAGCGGCTCCGGCTTGGAAAGCTCGGGAGACACGACCGGCGACTATACCTTCGCCCTCTGCCGCCGCAGCTCGCGCATCAGCGCCATGTCCGAGCCGGTGCGATAGATGGCATAGAGGACGCTGAGCACGAAGCCGTCGACGCCGTCGAGGCGCCCCTGACGCTCGATGTAACACTCCCGGAACGCACGATACGGCGTTCGGACGAGCGCGCGGTAGCCGGTGACCTCACCGGTGAGCGCCCGTGCCGGCCCCTCTATCCGGATGTAGCGGACGTGCTTCTTCACGAACTCCCGGTAGCCGCTGACCCAGTGGTGGCGGATCGCGTTCGCTTCCTCCCACGGCTCGAGCTTCTCGACGCGATAACCAGGACGCGCGTTCAGGCCGCGGTGGACTGCGGGGATGAACTCGGTGCCGCTTCTCCGCGCGACGAGCGGCTTCCCGCCGATCCCGCCCCAGATAGTGCCGCGCAGCGGCTTGCCCCGGAAGTAGAAGATCCGTGGCACGAGCAGGAACCCGACGTCCGGAGCCATCGACTCCGGAAGGCCTGCGACCTGTTCGGCGAGCCTCGGCGGGATCTCCTCGTCGGGATCGGGGATCACGATCATGTCGTTGCGGGCATGATGGACGACGTCCGGGTGCACGAGCTCCGCAATACGCGTGAACGGGTGCCGGATCACGCGGGCGCCGTTGGCCTCGGCGACGCGTGCCGTGTCGTCCGTCGAGGCCACGTCGATCACGAGCAGTTCGTCGCAGAAGGCGAGCTCGCGCAACCGATCGGCGACCAGATGCCCTTCGTTGTGGCTCACGATGAGCCCCGTCATCGGCACCCTCATCGGCGCAACTCCCGCAGCAGAGCGAGCTCGCCGGAAGTGCGAAACCAGGCGTAGAAGACCGATAGCCCGAGGCCCGTGAAACCCTCGCGGTATCCGTGCTTCGTGAAGAAGCTTTCGCGGAACGCCCCCCAGGGCGTCGCGAGTACCGCGCGCCAGCCGGTGATCTCACCCGCCGCGGCTCGGTCGGCTGGCTCGACCGCAAGGTAACGCCGGTGTCGCTCAAGCAGGTCGCGGTATCCGGATGCCCAGCGATGGACGATCGCCGTCTCGTTGGCGAACGGGAGCTTGAGAATACGGCAACCGGGGGCCAGTATCATCCCGCCCCAGATCGTTCCCGTGAACTTGGCCCGGCCGCGGTGAACGAGCATCCGCCGCTGGTTCGCCCCGCCCCACACCGTTCCGCGCAGCTTGCGGCCGGCGAAGTAATACTGAATCGGCGCGTCCACCGCGGCCACGTCCAGCCCGAGCGTAGGCAGAAGCGCTCGTAGCTCCTTCGCGAGTGCCGCCGGCACCTCCTCGTCGGGATCGACGACGAGGATCCAGTCGTGCCGCGCCTGCGGCATCACGGTCATGCGCGCCTGCTCGCCGATCGCGACGAGCGGGTGGCGGACGACACGGGCACCGTGCGTCTCGGCGACGGCGGCGGTGTTGTCCGAGGAGTCGAGGTCGATCACGATCACCTCGTCGCAGAACGCGATCGAGTCGAGGCAGCACGCGAGGTGGTGCGCGTCGTTGCGGCTCGTGACGACTGCGGACAACGGAAGCGACTCGCTCACTCCGGCCTCGCGGCGAAGTCGCCCGGCCCGACCGGCTCGAGGGTGTAGCGGAGCCCCTCCAGATGCGCGCGGACATCGGCAGCGCCGTGCGGGTAGGCGCGGAGGTTGTCCTCCGAGATCTCGAGGAAGATCGTCGGCCCGCACTCCGCGATGACGGCGCCGGCGCCGCGCAGGACGAGGAGCTCTGCTCCCTCGGTGTCGATCTTCACGACGTCGATCCACGGACGGCCGCTTCGCTGCCACCACGCGTCGAGAGTCTCCGTCTCGACTGTGATCGAGCGTGCCGGCCCGGCACGGCCGGTGTCGACGAGGCCGTCGCCAGCCGCATGCCGGCGTCGGTGAACGGCAAAGCAGGCCGTGCCGGCGGCGTCGGAGAGCGCGAGCGGCGAGAGCGTGAGCCTGTCTTTGAGGCCGTTTCGACGAATCGTATCAGCGAGCAGCGCCCGCTGATGCGGCCCCGGCTCGAACGCGAACCCGCGCGAGCCCGGAACTCCGGCCAGCGCGGCGAGGCTGATCAGCCCGATGTTGGCGCCGACGTCGACGAACGTCCGCTCGCGCGAGCGGCCGAGCTCGGCCACGAGCGCGCCGATGACCTCGGGCTCGTAGTCGCCGTAGGTCTCGATCCGCCACACGAGCGAGGTGCCCTTGCTGTAGACGAGCTCGAAGCCGCAGTACGGGTACACGCGACGACGGTGAGGCAGCCGCTCGTCGACGGCGTCGCGCATCGAGCCGACGCGCCTGGTGACATCCGCTTTGCTGACCACGCGCCGGAGCGTAGCGGCGAAAAGTTTGGACTAATGGAGCAAGTTCGAGCGGTGGTAGACGCCCCAGAGATACGCACCAGGAGAGGTGTGCGTACGGTGCGGGACGAGCGCGAGGTCCGTGGCCCCGCCGGGCGTGTTGCTCAGATACTGGGGCCCGCCGATGATCGTCAGGTTGAAGGCGAGGAAGAGCGACCACGCGACCGTGACCGTCGCGGCGACTAGCGTGAAGCGGGGTGCGGCCGCGGCGAGACCCGCGAGCCCGATCACGACGAGTGGGAAAAGCGGAGTGAAGAACCGCTGCGAGAACGCCCATGTCCCATCCCAGAACGCGACGAGCGTGTACGAGCACATGATTGCGACGCCCATCGCCGTGACGACGACGAGGAAGCGGCGGGACTCGGGCCGGCGCGCAATTAACAGCCCGAGACCGACGGCCGCGAGGGCGGTGACCGGCGACCAAACGAAGAGGCCGCGGTGGTTCGTGAAAAGCATCCGCAGCGGGTTGAGCGGCGCAAAGGCGAGCACGTTGTCCGCGCGGTACCCGCCGCCGAAGATCGGCACGCCGTACGCGATTGGCACGAGCATCAGGGCGCCGCACACCACTGCCGAGGTGAGCGCGATCTCGACCGCGTGGCGCCAGCGCCGGTACCACGCGAGCGCGAGGACGAGCACCACCGCCTCGGCGCCGCTGAAGTAGCGCACTGTGTACGAGTACCCGAGCACCACGCCGAGCGCGAACGGCAGCCCGCGCTCCGGGTCGGCCGACTTGAAATAGCGGTACGTCAGGTAGACGACCGCCGAGAACAGCACCGCATCGAGGGCGTGATCCTTCCCCGGGACGAAGGTGGCGTAATAGAAGAACGGCGTGCCGAGCGTGGCGGCGAGCAGCACCGGCCCCGCGTACCTGAGCCGCAGGCCCCTGAGGACGCCGACCATGAAGGGCCAGGCGGCGAGCGTGAGCAGCCCGAGACCGAGTGCAATCGTTGTCTGCTCGACGGGATAGCCGCGAATGGAGTGGATCCCGAGCGTGTCGAGGAGCTTGCCGCCCGCGTACAACGGCGCTTCGGCGAGCCCGAGCCCGAAGTAGTAACCGAGCGCCGGGGAGCGTCCCCGAAAAGCCGCTGGACGAACGTGTACTGGACGCCCTCGTCGCCGGTCGCAAGAGCGCAGCGCGCTGAAGTTCAGGACGAACAGGATCCAGACGGCGGCCGAGGCGAGCAGAGCCCACTCGCGAAGCACGTATGCCGCAAGGCCCGACCGCGGCGGCGCGACGACGGCCCTCTTCGAGCTCATGTGCCGCGCCGCCGCACGAGCGCGTCCTCGCTAAGCCCGAGGATGCTGAGGAAGAAAGAGGCGAACACGCCCTGAAAGCCGATCGCCATCAAGGTCAGGCCGAGGACGCCGAGGCGCGGGTCCTTCGTGCCGTCGAAGAACGAGACGGCAGTGATCGCGAAGCCGACGGCGAGCGTCACGCCTGACAGCGCGAGGCCGTCCTCTAGCCGGAAGCGCCGCCACAGACGCTCGAGCTGCGGCCCCTCGTCGCCGAGGTAGATCACGGCATAGGTGCGCGCGTAGAGACCGAGCTGGATCAGGCCGACCCCAACCAGCGCGAGCATTGCGGACGCGACCGAGACGCCCGTCCACGAATCGCTCAGGCCCGAGTCGCAGGCCAGCACGATCACCACGCCGAGGCCGATGAACGTCGCAAGTAGGCCCGGGAGCATGAACAGGAAGGTCGGGCTGTAGACGAGCATGAAGCGGATGTGCCGCCACGCGTCGTTGACTCGCGACGAGCTTCGACTCGCCGATCCGCGGGTAGTAGTCGATCGGGACCTCGTCGACCCGAAGCCGCCGCTTGCCCGCCTTGATCACCATCTCCGAGGCGAACTCCATCCCCGTCGCCGAGAGCTTCAGCGTTGGCAGCGCGTCTCGGCGGATCGCGCGCAGGCCGCAGTGCGCGTCGGAGACGCCGCTGTGGAAGAGCATGTTCAGCATCCCGGTCAGCACCGGGTTGCCGATGTAGCGGTTCGGCCAGGGCATCGCGCCGGGGTGGATGGTGCCCTTGAAGCGGGAGCCGACCACCATGTCGGCGCCGCCGCGGAGCTGCTCGACGAAGGCGCCGATCAGGTCGAGCGGATAGGTGCCGTCGGCGTCGGCCATCACGACGTAGGTGCCGCGGGCCGCGGCGAGGCCTGCGAGGTACGCGCTCCCGTAGCCCCGGCGCGGCTCGTAGACGACCGTCGCGCCGGCCTCGCGAGCAAGCTCGGCGGAGCGGTCCTCGGACGCGTTGTCGACGACAAGCGACCTCGCCGACGAGGCCGGCCTGCTCGAGCCCGGCGCGCGCCTCCTCGACGACGCCGACGATCGCCGCCTCCTCGTTGAGGCACGGGATCACGACGGACACCTCCGGCCAGCTCTCATCAGCGGCGATCGGCACGTCTACGGCACTCGGCTGACCTTCCACGGGCGGGCCGATCATAACGCCGCCGGTCTACGATGCCCGCGTGGCCGCTCCGACGTTCGTAGCTCCCGAAGGACAGGACGAGTCCCTCGACCGGATGGCGGACGCGCAGAACTACAACGAGTGGCTGTTCCGCCGCGCGCGGCCGCTGCTTGGTGCCCGCGCGCTCGACTTCGGCGCCGGTCTCGGCACGTTCACCGAGCTGATCGCGAAGGAGGCCGAGGTCGTCGCGGTCGAGCCGGACGCCGACTACATCCCGCGCCTGCACGCACGGTTCGACGCGAACCCGAGGGTCTCGATCGTGCTCGGCGACGAGAGCGCACTCGACGAGCTCGGCGCGTTCGACAGCGTGGTGTGCCTGAACGTGCTCGAGCACATCCGCGACGACGGCGCGGTCTTCCGCCGGTTCGCCGACCGCCTCCGACCGGGCGGGCACCTGCTCGTGCTCGTGCCGGCCCATCAGGCGCTCTACGGCGCGGTCGACGAGAGCGTCGGGCACGAGCGCCGCTACAACCGCCGGCTCCTCCGCGGGAGGCTGCTCGGTGCGGGCTTCGAGCCGGTCGAGCTCCGCTACGTCAACCCGGTCGGCGCAGCCGGCTGGCTCGTCTCCTCGCGCCTGCTGCGCCGCGACCAGGTGCCGGCGGGGCCACTCAAGCTCTACGACGCACTCGTGCCTGTGCTGCGGCCGCTCGACCGCCTGCCGTTGCCGTTCGGCCTCTCGCTCTGGGCCGTCGGACGCAAGACGTCGTCGTAGGCGATCAGGGTCGCGTCGGTCACCGGCTGCCAGGCGAACTTCTGCCGCGCGCGCTCCCGGCCCGCATCGCCCAGGCGACGGCGTAGCTCGGCGTCCCCGAGCAGCCGCTCCAGCGCGGCGCGAAGGCCCGCGATGTCGCCGGGCTCGACAAGCAGGCCCGTCTCGCCGTCGACCACGAGGTCGAGCAGCCCACCCACGGCGCCCGCGACGACCGGCCGCCCCGCAGCCATCGCCTCCGCGCAGGCGACCCCGAAGCCCTCGCGATGCGACGGGCACGCGAACACCGAGGCGCGCCCGTACATCGGCAGCAGCTCGTGGTGGGGCATCATCCCGAGCGCGCCGGGCACCTGCTCGCGCAGCGGCCCGTCGCCCGCGACGACGAGCGGAAGCCCGACGGCGGCCTCGACCAGGTCGAGAATCCCCTTCTCCCGGGACAGCCGCCCCGCATAGAGGACGTGCGGTGGGTCGTCGGGCTCGGGTGTCGAGCTCGGAATGTCGACGCCGCTCGGGATCACGCGCACCTCGCGCGCGCCGAGGCGCTCCGCATCGGCCGCGAGCGCGTGCGACGCTGCGATCACGAGGTCGGCCCGACGCAGGATCGGCTTCGCGAGCAGCGGCAGCCGCCGCGCGATCTCGAGGTCGGTGCCCCAGACCTGGACGACGTACGGCTTCCCGAGCGACATCGCGACACCGCCGGACGGAAGCCAGTGCGCGTGAATCAGGTCGGCGTCGTGCGCTGCCTCCCGCGCGGCACGGCGAAAGTTCCGCTGCATCGACGGGAGATACAGCGCGAGGCGCGGCCGCTCGCGCAGGTTGCCGACGATCCCGGAGCCGAACGCGATCCCGTGATGCTCGAACGACGCGGGCGAGACCACCTCCACCTCGACTCCCCGCGCCCGCACGCGCTCGACCGCGTCGGCGACGAAGCGCCCGGCCGGATCGCCCTCGTGGCGCGGATACGACGTCGTGAGGACTGCGACCTTCACGTCCGCACCGGCCCGTCGCGGCGGAAAACAAGCGGCAGCGCGAGCGCGAGCGCGATGAACGCGTAGAAGTAGTAGAAGCTCATCGTCAGGTAGAAGATGTTCGCCGCCATCGTGCCGACGAGCGCCGCGGTGAAGCCCCACGCGAGCGGCCGCACCCGCGCCGCCAGCGGATCGCGCGCCACCGTCATCTCCCGGCCGAGGCGACGCGCAGCGCCGAGCCGGCGGAAGACGTAGTAGAGGAACACGGCGAAGAGCGCCGTCCCGACGATCCCGGTCTCGACGATCAGGGCGACGTAGAACGAGTGCGGCCCCCAGTTCGTCTTCCCGGTGATCAGCTCGTAGTAGACCGAGAAGTCGTTCAGCCCGAGCCCGAACAGCGGATGCAGGCGCAGCGCGTCCGGCACGAGCCCGTACACGGCGAAGTGGGCCGAGCTCTCCTTCGCCTGGGTGCGCGAGTGGAAGATGACCTCGAAGTAGTGCAGCCGCGTGTAGACGATCGCTCCGAGCACGAGGACGACCGCGACGACCGGGGCCAGCAGCGCGCGGGAGAAGAGCTTGCGCCGGTACGGGACGATCAGCACGAGGCCGCCCGCGACGAGCCCGAGCAGCCCACTGCGGGAGAGCGTCGCCGCCTCGACGAGGAGCAGGAACGCGAGCAGCCCGCCGAGCGGCCAGCGCAGCCGGTGCCCCTTCTCGAGCCGCAGGTAGACCGGGATCAAGATCAGCAGCGGCATGTCGAGCATGATCCCGAGGTGGTTCGGATCGCCGGTGAGCGCGTTCGGCCGGAAGACGCTCGCGCCGTTGACGATCCCGTAGAGGTTGATCGCACTCGCGCCGCCCGTGAGCGGCGACAGGACGAGCGAGTCGAGGTTGCCGCCCGCCCGGGCCACGAGCAGCTCGAGCACGCCGTACACGGCGTTCGCCGTCATTCCCGCCACGAACGCGCCGAGCGCGCGCCAGTACCTCGTCCGGTCTCCGGTCCCGAGGTAGGCGACGCCGCCGACGAGGAGCAGGGCGTGGAGTGCCCACTTGGTGATCCCCTTGCCGAACTGGCTCAGCGCCTGCTGCGTGTCGATGTTGAAGTAGCCGATCAGGTACACGAGCAGGAACACGACGATGAAGACCAACACCACGCCCACGGTGCGAGGCCAGCGGCGGTGGTGCCGCGCGTCCCAGGCGAACGACACGCCGAACGCGAACGCGAGCAGATCGGAGAGCGCGACGGCGCCCGCGACCGACCAGTGCACCTTCTCGAAGGTGACCGTGAAGAGTGTGGCCAGGAACAGCCACCCGGTCGTGCGGCTGAACGTCATGCGACCACCTCGTCGAGCAGCTCCGCGAACTCCTCGACCCGGGTGCGACGGGACAGCTTGTCGCGCCACTCCTCGGAGAGCGGGCTCCCGTCGAGCGTGCCGGCGCGCCAGCGCTCGACGAGCCCGAAGAGCGCCTCGTAGAGCGCGTCCGCGTCGTCGGCCGGCGCCACGACACCCGCGCCCGTGTCCCTGATGAGCGCGGCGGCCGCTCCGTCCGGCGGCACCGCGGCGAGGATCGGCCGCTCGGCCGCCAGGTACTCGAATACCTTCCCGGAGAGCACGCCCTGGCCTCGCCCGCCCGCATCGGGGATCAGCAGCAGCAGCGCGTCGGAGTCGCGCTGGAGCTCGAGCGAGCGGCGGCGCGGCACGTACGGGATCAGCTCGAGCCGGTCGCCGAGGCCGAGCGGCTCGGCCCACTCGCGGTCGGTGGAGCGGAAGTCGCCGACGAAGCGCGCCGTGACGTCCTCCAGCCCCGGGCCGGCGAGCGCGCGCAGGAACGGGCGCGGGTCGCGCTTGCCGAAGAAGCTGCCGGTGTGGGTGATGCGGAAGCGCTCGCCGCGGCGGTACTCGAGCCCGGCGAAGTCGTCGAAGTCCGAGCCGTTCGCGATCGTGACCACGCGGCCGCGCGGCTCGAGCCCTTTCGTCTCCTCCGTGATCGCCTCGGAAACGGTCACGATCGCGTCGGCGGAGCGGGCGACCAGCCGCGCCACGGCCTTGTCGGTGCGCTCCTTCGTGCGGACGGCGAGGCTCTCCGCGCGCCGGTGTGGGTGCCCGACGATCGAGTCGCGCAGATCGGCGACCCAGCGGACGCCCGTGGCCCGCTTCACGGCGGCGCCGATCAGGTGCACCGAGACCGGCGGCGACGTCGTGATCACGACGTCGATCCCCTCGCTGCGCACGAGCTTGATCGCGGCGGGGATCGCCGTGAGGTTCCAGCTCACGTTCTCGTCGGGGACGAGCAGGCGCCGGCCCATGAGGCGCGCCCTGCGGACGGCGAGGTCGACGCCCGTCGCGCCGTGCAGCTCCTCCGCCGGCAGCCGCCCCTTCGGGCCGAGATAGCGCGCGCGGTGCACCCAGGCCTGCGTCGGCACGGGCAGCTCGGCGTCGCTGTGGATCCACTTCGGGTCGTCGGGCGCGAGGACATGCGTCTCGATCCCGAGCGCGGGCAGATGCGTCGCGAACTTGAGTGGTCGCTGCACCCCGCCGCCGCCGGCCGGTGGGAAGTAGAGCGAGACGAGCAACACCTTCACTGACCGGCGATCGTACGTGGCAGCCATACTTTCGGCGCGGTGCGTCGTCCCCTCCTCGCTGCGGCCTCTCTGATCGCGCTCGTCCTGCCGGGCGTCGCGCACGCCTACGGCTGGCCGGTCAAGCCGTTCAACCGGCCGCACGCGATCCGCGGTTACTTCGACGACCCGCGCGTCGACTACGCGCCGGCCGAGGACAGCCGCTCGTTCCACTTCGGAATCGACATTTCGGCGCCCGACGGGACGCCGGTCTACGCCGTCGCGCCGGGCACCGCGTTCCTCCGCCGCTTCTCGGTCGCCGTGCGCGAGCACGACGGCCGCGAGATCGGCTACTGGCACATCGACCCGGTCGTCAAGGAGGGTCAGCAGATCCGCCTGCATCAGCTGCTCGGTCACATCGAGTTCGGCGAGGGTCACGTCCACCTCGCCGAGAGCCGCGACCACGTGTACGTGAACCCGCTGCGCCGGGGCGGCGGGATCGCGCCGTACTTCGACAACACGACGCCGACGATCGTCTCCGTCTCGGTCACGGACGGGGATGCGGCAGTGAAGCTGGATCCCGCCGACGTCTCGGGCGTCGTCGACCTCGTCACCGACGCCTACGACACGCCGCCGATCGCGCCGCCGCCGCCGTGGGCGGAGTCGCGCGTCACGCCCGCGCTGATCCGCTGGCGGCTGATCGGAGCGACGCCGTGGAGGACGGCCGCGGACTTCCGCCACTACCTCCTGCCGCAGTTCCTGTTCTCGAACGTCTACACCTCCGAGACGCGGCAGAACCGGGCGAACCGGCCCGGCCAGTACTACTTCTACCTCGTGCGCGGGCTCGACACGCGCGACCTGCCGAACGGCTACTACCGGCTCGAGGTGCGGGCCTCCGACACGCGCGGAAACGCGGCGACCTCCGTCCTGCCGTTCAGAATCGACAACCTGTGAGCTCGATCGGCACCGAGCGCGAGGAGCGGATCGTCTGGTGGCACCGGCTGCCGCGCGGGCGGCCGGTCGAGCGCCACGAGGCGCTGATCGAGGCCGCGCGCGGGCGGCGCGTCGTCCACGTCGGCTTCGTCGACGAGCTGATGGCCTCGAAGATCGCGCAGGAGGTGTGGCTGCACGCGCGCCTCGCTGCGGTCGCCTCGTCGCTGGTCGGGCTCGACTCGTCCGAGGAAGGCGTGGCGGCAGCTCGCGCCGAGGGCTACGAGGCGTACGTCGTCGACGCGCAGTCGGCCGAGGCGGTGCGCGCGCTCGGCCTCGCGCCGGCGGACGTCGTGATCGCGGGCGAGATCATCGAGCACCTCGACGCGCCCGGCCCGTTCCTGCGCGCTATGCACGAGGCCGCGCCCGAGCTCGTGCTGACGACGCCGAACGCGTATCGCCTGCTCAACTTCCTCGCGCCGCTCTCAGGCTCGGAGCTCGTCCACCCCGACCACACGTCGTGGCAGAGCCCGCAGACGCTGCGGACGCTGCTGGAGCGCGCGGGCTGGGAGGTCAAGGGCATCCGCTACTACCACGCGCCGACGCGGCGCAAGGTCTCGGGCAGCCCGGCCAAGCGCGTCGCAGGCCACGCCGCGAACGCGACGCGGATCGTCCTCACCGGGCTGAACTCGCTGCTGCCCTACTGGTCGGACGGGCTCGTCGTCTGGGGATGCGAGGGCCAGATCGAGGCCGGCGAGTGGAGATCGAGCCGCCCGCCCGGGACGCAGTCGGGCGAGACGTACTCCTCCGGCAGCGAGGGATAGCGGGCGAAGGAGTACGCGACCCAGGTGCGGATCTGCTGTGGGGTCGCGTGGAACTGCTCGGCGGTGTACGGCATCGTCTGGAGCGCGTAGCACTCGGCGGTCGCCTCGTCCGAGAAGCCGGCGAGGTGGTACGACTCGTGCGAGAGCACCTCGACCGCGGTCGCCGCGTTCGCGACGCTGCCGCCCGGGAGGTTCGCGAGCCAGCCGCAGACCTGGTGCTTGAGGTCGGTGACGTCGGCGGGATGGCCCTCCGCGTCGAACTCGACGGTGCCGAGCTCGGGTCCGACGTCGAGCAGCGCGCCGGTCTCGCCCTGGCAGTGCACCTTGACCGGGCGGCGCGCGATGACCGAGGCGACGGCGCCGAGACGATGCTCGAGGTGCTGGCTCTGGACGTGCTGGTAGCCGAAGTACGCGGCGACGGCGCCGATCAGCACCGCGAGAATGAGCTTGGCCATGGCCTAGCGGGTGGCGGCGCGGCCGACCGGCTTGCGCGGCACGAGGCGGCGCGTGCGCGGGCGGGCGCGGAAGCCGTAGGCGTCGATCGTCGCGTCGGTGACGACGTCCCACGAGCAGAGCTTCGTGATCCGCTCGCGGCCCGCCTCGCCGAGCCGGTGGCGAAGCTCGGGATCGGCCAGCATCCGCTCGAGCGCGTCGCGCAGGGCCACGGCGTCCCCGGGCGGGACGAGGAAGCCCGTCTCGCCGTCCTCGACGAGCTGCGGGATCCCGCCGACCGCAGTCGCGACGACCGGGCGACCGAAGGCCATCGCCTCGATCACGCAGAGCGGGAGCCCTTCGCGGTACGACGAGCAGACGACGACGGCGGCGCGCTCGTACAGGCGCTCGAGCTCGTCGTGCGGGATGAAGCCGAGCGCGTCGGGCAGAAGCTCGCGGAGCGGGCCGTCGCCGGCCGCGACGAGGCGCATCCCGGAGGTGGCCTCGGCGAGCTCGCGGATCCCCTTCTCGACGGCGAGGCGACCGGCGTAGAGGACGTAGGGCTCGTCGTCCTCGCCGGTGATCGCCGACGGGATCTTCACGCCGTTCGGGATCACGCGCGCCTCGATCCCGCAGGCCTGCACGGCCTCGGCGAGACGGTCGGAGACGCAGATCACCGAGCGCGCGGGCTTGAGCAGGAAGCGGACGAGCCAGGGCGCACGCGCGGCGAGCTCGAGGTCGGCGAAGCGGCCGGCCGAGCCCGTGCCGTGCAGCGTGACGACGAACGGCTTGCCGGCGAAGCGTGCGACGGCAGCGCCAGCGAGCCAGTGCGCGTGAACGACGTCGGCGTCGCGTGCGGCGCGCCGGGCGGCGCGGACGAGCGAGACGAAGAGTCCCGGGACGAGCCAGGGGCGACGGCGCATCGTGTGCGTCAGCCCACCGCCGCCGCTCGCGCCGAGCCCGTTCGGATGGACGACCTCGACCTCGATCCCGCGGCTGCGCAGCTCCGCCACCGCGTCGGCGACGAAGCGCCCCGCGAAGTCCTGGTCGTGGCGCGGATAGGAGCTCGTCACCACGACGACCTTGGGCTTTGCCGCACTCACCCTCCAGGTATCGGCCTCCGGAGCTACATCCTGTAGAGCGTGAAGCGGCTGTCCTGGTACACGACCGGGAGATCCACCTTGACCGGGAAGTGGCGGCGGTCGACGACGAGCCATCCGGCCCCGAACCGGCGCGGGATCGCGAGTGTCGGATGCGCGAAGAACGCCTTCACCGCGGCGGCCCGCACGTACGGGCGATTCGCCTTCGTGTCGGCGACGTGCGCCGGCGGTGCTGCGGCGACGTAGACCGGGGCATACGCGGCGATCCGGTAGCTCGTCTCGAGGTCGGAGAACACGACGGCGCGTTTCGGCACCTCGTGTCGCAGCGCGTGGATCAGGCCGGGTGTCAGCTCCAGCGAGCTCTCGTCCGCAGGCCGGTTCCAGTTGCCGAAGCCGTGCACGGCGACCGGTAAGAGGAAGAGCGCTGCAGCGAGCGCGGCGAGGCTCGTCGAGCCGCCCTTGATGTCCCAGCGGCGGATCATCGCGGCGGCGGCGAGCGCCACGAGCCCCCCGACCGCGGCGATCCAGGTCGCGAGCGCCGGGCCGCCGTGGACGAGCGTGTAGTTGAAGTCGCCCGGCCAGGTGAGCTGGAGCCAGATTCCCGCGCCGAGCGCGAGCGGCAGCGCCCACCAGCGCAGGAACGAGACGACCACCCAGATCCCGCCCGCGAAGGCGAACGGGAGCGGGATGAACGCCGCGAGCCGCCGCGCCTGCGAGAGCGAGACGGCGCCGGCGAAGGTCGGGAAGATGAACGGCACGAGCACGATCGCGAGCACGGCGAGCGTGCCGCCGAGCACGAACGCGGCCCAGCGGCGGCGCCAGGCGAACGCGGCGAGAGGGACGAGCACCAGCGCGGCGATCGCGACCGCGCCGCGCCGGCCGATCACCTCGGGCCGTACCGCGTAGCTCGTCACCGAGTGGATCGTGAGCTGGTCGGCGTAGCGCCCGAGCCCGTGCCGCGTCCCGCGCAGGATCGCGCCCTTCGGATCGTGCGACGCGGTCTCCCGCACGATCGGCAGCAGCCACACGAGCACGAGCGCGGTCGGAATCCCGACGGCCGCGAGCGAGCCGGCGATCGCGCGGACGTCCGCCCGCCCGCCGAGCAGCGCCCGTGCGACGAGGTAGCCCACGAGCGGCACGAGCAGGAACGGCGCGTAGGTCGGATGGATCAGCGCGAGATCGAGCGAGAGCACCGCGAGGGTCGCGTAGACGAAGCGCGACGGCGGCGAGAAGACGAGCGCGAGCACCGCTGGTACGAACAGGTACAGCGCCGCGCTCGCCGGCAGCGCGAGCGACCGGAGCGAGCCGCCAGAGCCAGGCGCCAGCGCGATCAGGCCGATCGAGCCGGCGAGCGCGGTCACCGCGAGCGCGCTGTCGCGGAACAGCGCCTTGCCGGCCTCGTAGCCGACGACGAACGCGATCGGGCAGAGAACGCTCGACTCGTAGCGGACGACGAGCGCCGGGTCGACGCCGGCGAGCCGCGAGACGAGCGCGAGCACGCCGTGCCAGAGCGGGAAGGCATAGCCCGGGTGGAGCCCGCCGTCCTTGAACTCGTCGACGCTCCGCAGCGAGAGGCCGCCGAGCTCCACGAGCTTCCGGATCCGGCCGAGGTGGAAGAGCCCGTCGCCCTGCACCGGCCCGGCGACGTGCCAGAGCGCGATGCCGACGACGATCCCGGCGACAAGCACGAGCCCGGCGGAGCGGCCCGGCACGGCGGCAGGCCGCGGGCTCCAGACGGCGAGCGCAAGCGTCAGCACCGCGAGCAGGACGAGCACGAGGGTCAACGAGCCGTGGACGAGGAACGTGACGGCGAGCGCCACGCCGACGGCGCCCACGCTCCAGCCGAGCGTCGCCGACATCCCGCCGCCGACGAGCAGGCGCCCGGGCAGCAGCACCACCGCCGTCGCCGCGGCGAGCCGGAGGTACAGGCCGATCCCGTAGCCGGGCAACAGGCGGGCCAGCGCGAGCAGGACGAGCGCGCCGACGATCGTGCCGAACCGCGTCCTCACCGCAGGAGCGCCTCGACGCTGCCCGAGGCGAGGAACCGAGCGCCCTGCCGGTACATCGCGCCGCGCTCGCCGCGGTACACGAGCCCGCGCAGGCGCAACGAGACGACGAGCAGCTTCCGCGCGCGCTCCGCGTAGGCGAGCCCGCGATGCTTGGCGAGGAAGCGGATGTGCCCGAGCACCTGCTGGTCGAACATCCGCCCGCCGTGCGAGGCGCCGCCGACGTGCACGACCTCCGCGTCGGGCGTGAACCACACCTGCCAGCCGGCCTGCTCGAAGCGGTAGCACCAGTCGACCTCCTCGCTGAACAAGAAGAACGACTCGTCCGCCGGGCCGACCTCGGCGATCGCCTCGCGCCGTACGAGCAGCGCCGCGCCCATCACGAACTCCGCCTCGCGCACGCTCTCGTGGTCGAAGCCGCCCGCGTAGAAGCCGTTGAGCGCCTCGGAGTGCGGCGCGAGCTTGCGGAGGAAGAGGTACTCGGTGGCGAGCCGCCAGAGCGTCGGGAAGCCGCGCACCGATCGTTGGAGCGACCCGTCCGGATTGCGGAGCCGCGGCGCCACCACGGCCGCGCGCGGATGCGCGTCCGCGAACGCGACGAGTCGCGCGAGCGCGTCGCCGACGAGCCACGCGTCGGCGTTGAGAATCAGGACGTAGCGGCTCTCGGTCTCGCGCAGCCCGCGATTCCAGCCGGCCGCGAGCCCGAGGTTCTCCTGCTCGATCACCGTCGCGCCCGCAGCGCGCGCGGCCGCGACCGAGCCGTCGCCCGAGCCGTGGTCGACGACGACGCACTCGATCCCGCCGAGGCTGCCGAGACACTGCTCGAGCCAGGGCATCGCGTTGTAGGTGACGACGACCGCCGCGACGTCAGCCATGCGGAAGGCTGGGCCGCGCGACGCCGCGCACGCTCTCCCAGGCCATGATCGCCGCGCCCGGCAGCGACAGGAGCAGCGTGACGAGGAAGAAGAGGAAGCCCGTGGCGAAGGCCGCATCCGCGCTCACGCCGAGCCCGCCGAGGAAGCTGACGAAGAACGACTCGCGCACCGCGAGGCCGTTGATCGTGAACGGGATCAGGATCACGAGGAACAGCATCGGCCCCATCACGTAGTACGGCCGCGGCGAGAGGTCGACGCCGACGGCCTTGCCCGAGAGCCAGATCGCCAGGACGCGGAAGGCCTGGACGAAGATCGTCAGCACGAACATCGAGACGAGCAGCCACGCGTGGTCGCGGTAGCTGTGGATCGCCTCGTACACCGAGCGCAGCGGCTTCTCGACGCGGAGCTTGCGCAGGTAGGGCACCGTCCACCTGAGCGGCCGGCGCACGGTGCGCGAGAACATCGCGAAGGCGAGGATGATCGTGAGCACGACGAAGAGACCCTCGATCCAGAGGTACGCGCCGAGGTTGTACTGGCCGATCGCGAGCACGAAGCCGACCGCGGCGAGCGTGAGCGTCGCCGCCCCGCCGAGCGCGCGCTCGAGCAGCACCGTTCCCGCCGCGAGGCCGCCGCGGCCCGGATTCCGCTTCGTGGTCTCGAAGATCCGCGACGCGTCGCCGCCGACCGAGGTTGGCAGCACCTGGCCGACCATGTAGCCGACGAAGTAGGCGCGGGTCAGCCAGCTGAGCTTCTCGTGGACGCCGCGCGCCGCGAGCAGCTTCTGCCAGCGCCACGCCATCGGCCACACCGAGACGAACATGATCCCGAGTGACGCAAGGAAGAAGCCGAGCTTCGCGTTGCCCAGGATGTGCAGCGTCTGGCCGAGGTCGATCTTCCAGATCAGGTACGCGAGCGCGAGGCCCGTGACGGTCAGCGAGCCGAAGATCCGCAGCACGCGCTTGCGGGTGAACCTGCGGTGTGGGGTCTCGTTCATGAGGTGAAGGACGCGTGGAGCCGCCGCAGCGCCGCGACCACATACGCGATGTCCTCATCGGCATGCGCGGGCGAAAGCGGGAGCGAGAGCACCTCGGCGCCCGCCTTCTCGGCGACCGGGAGCGGCTGCTGGTCGGGGAAGCGCTCGCGGTACCACGTGAGCCGGTGCACAGGGAGGAAGTGGATCGAGCTCGAGACGCCCTCCGCAGCGAGTGCGGCCTGGTAGGCGTCGCGGTCGGCGCCGGCGAGCGCGACGTCGATCCGGATCACGTAGAGGTGCCGCGCGTGCAGGTTGCGCGGGTCGCGCTCGAGCGGCGTGACTCCGTCGAGCCCGGCCAGGCCCTCGTCGTAGATCCGGAACTGCCGCTCGCGGATCGCCGCGTGCTCGTCGACCTTGTCGAGCTGGCAGAGCGCGATCGCGGCGAGCAGGTCGGAGAGGTTCGCCTTGTAGCCGGGCACGGTCACGTCGTAGGTCGAGCCGTCGCCGCGCCGCATCAGCCGCAGCGCCTGCACGGCCTCGGCGATCTCATCGCTGTTCGTGGCGATCAGCCCGCCCTCGCCCGCCGCGATGTTCTTCGTCGCGTAGAGCGAGAACGCCGTCGCGACGGCGATCGAACCGACCTTGCGGCCGCGGTAGCGCGTCTCGGCGGCGTGCGCCGCGTCCTCGAGGATCGGCAGGCCGAGCTCGAGCAGCGGCTCGTAGTCGGCCGGCTCGCCGGCGAGGTCGACGGGGAGGATCGCCTTCGTCCGGTCGGTGACGAGCGCCCGCACGTGCTCCGGGTCGATGTTGAGGTCACCGTCGCGAACGTCGGCGAAGACGGGAGTCGCGCCCGCGTGGACGATCACGTTCGCGGTCGCGGGCCAGGTGATCGGGCTCGTGATCACCTCGTCGCCCGGGCCGACGCCGAGGGCGAGCAGCGCGAGGTGCATCGCCGCGGTGCCCGACGAGACGGCCAGCACGTGGCGCGCCTCGAGGTAGTCGGCCATGCGCCGCTCGAGCTCCGCCGCGCGGGGACCGGTCGTGAGCCAGCCCGAACGGAGGGTCTCGGCGACCGCGGCGACCTCCTCCTCGCCGACCGCGGGAGGCTGGAAGCCGACGGTTCGTCTAGGGGACAAGAGCTTCGACATCGGCGGTCACGAAGCGTATGCGCTCGGCCGCGCGATCGGCCCGTTCGAGTGCCTCCTCGCGGCTCGCGCCAACTGCGAGCACGGCGCCGGCGCGGTCGCCGCCGCGGCGCAGCGGTCCGAAGACGAAGCCCGGCGAGCGGTACGAGCGCACCTTCAGCACTCCCTCGACGGCCGCCGCGTCATCGAGCCCCTGCACCTCCTCGAGCCGACCTTCCGGCGCGACGAGGAAACGGGTCACGGCTCCGCCGACCTGCGGGCGCGGCTCGGGCACCTCGACCGGTTCGCCGAGGGCGGCCGAGATCGCGAGCCCGTTGAGGTCGACGCCGACCGCGGCGAGGCAGAGCTCGGCGTCGTGGCCACCGCCGAGCCGCGCTGCGAGCTCGCCGATCCGCGGCCCCTCGGGCCCCATCAGCACCTGCGTGTAGGTCGGGCCTTCGTTGATCCCGAGCGCCTCCGCCGCGGCCCGCGCTGCCCCGATCGCCTCCGACGCCACGCTCGGGAAGACATGCGCGAGCGCGACGCCGAACGCGGGCGGCTCGGCGACCATGCGATCAGTGACGACGAGCGGCTGAAACCGGCCGCCCGCCGAGAACGCGACGACCGTCACCTCCTGCCCGGGCACGGCCTCCTCGACGAGGCACACCGGTGTGCGGGCGGCCGCGAGCGCGAGCTCGACCGCGGCCGAAAGCTCCTCCGGCACGCGGACGAGTGCAAGCCCCTTCTGTCCCTGCCGATCCGGCGCCTTCAGCACGCACGGATACCCGAGCTCCTCGACCGCCGCCCGCGCCTCGTCGAGGTCGCGGCACACGCGCGAGCGCGGCTGCGGTACGCCCGCCTCCGCGAACCGCTCGCGCTGGCGCATCTTCGAGGTCGCGAGCACCGCGGTCTCGGGCGAGATCGGATGCGCGACGCCGAGCCGCTGCGCGAGCCGTGCCGCGATCCCGACCGGCCAGTCGATTCCCGGCGCGATCACGCCGTCGACCCGCTCCGCCAGAGCAAGCCGCTCCACCGCGGGCTCGTCCTCGACGGACACGAGCGCGCGCTTGTCCGCGAGCCGGAAGCCGGGCGCGCCGGGGTCGCGGTCGAGCGCGATCACCTCGAGCCCGCGCCCGCGCGCGGCCTCGAGCAGGCCGAGTTGCGCCGGCCCCGCCCCTAGGACGAGGAGGCGCTTGGGGTGCTCGACTGCTGGAGAATCCCCCGCCACCACGTTTCATTGTCGCGATACCACGCGACGGTGCGCTCCAGTCCGTCCTCGAAGGACGTGTGCGCGCGCCAGCCGGTGAGCCGTTCGAGCTTCTCGGTCGAGCCGATGTGACGGTCGACCTGGCCGAGCCGCTCCGGCACGTTGGCCTGGAGGTCGGACGGCTTGCCGACGAGCTCGAGCACCTGCGCGGCGATGTCGCGCACGGAGATGTCGATGCCCGTCGCGACGTTCAGCACCTCGCCCGCGAGCGGCCCGAGCGGTGCCGCGATGATCGCCTCGATCGCCTCGGCGTCGTCGTCGACGTAGAGCCAGTCGCGGCTCGCGTGGCCGTCGCCGTGGATCGTGAGCGGCTCGTCCGAGAGCGCCTGCGTGATGAAGCGCGGGATCACCTTCTCGGGATGCTGCCGCGGCCCGTAGTTGTTGAACGGGCGCACGATCACGATCGGGAGGCCGTAGGTGACGTAGTAGCTGTACGCGAGCCGGTCGCCGCCCGCCTTCGTCGCGGCGTAGGGGCTGCGCGGGTTGAGCGGGTGCTCCTCGTCCATCGGATCCGACTCGGCCGTGCCGTACACCTCGCTCGACGAGATGAGGATGAAGCGCTCGACCGGGCTCTTGCGGATCGCGTCGAGCAGGATCTGCGTCCCCTCGACGTTCGTGGTCACGAACTCGGAGGCGCCCTCCTCGATCGACTTCTCGACGTGCGACTCGGCCGCCGCGTTGACGATCACGTCGACGTTCTCGACGATCCCGCCGATCAGCGCCGCATCGCGGATGTCGCCCTCGACGAACGAGAGCCGCGGATGCGCCATCACGTCGGCGAGGTTCTCGAGGTTTCCCGCATAGGTGAGCGCGTCGAGCGTGACCACCTCGTGGTCGGTGTGCGCCAGCAGATGACGGACGAACGTGGACGAGATGAATCCGGCGCCGCCGGTCACCAGGACGCGTTTGGTCAAAGCTCCCTCTCGATCGTGTACATCGGCCTGCCTTCGACTTCCTTCTGGATTCTGCCCAGATACTCGCCGACGAGCGCGAGGATGAAGCCCTGGATCCCGAGCACGAACAGAAGCGCGACGCCGCCGAACAGCGGGCCTGGGAAGTTCGACTCGCCGATCCAGAAGACCACGCCGTAGATCCCGAGCCCGATCGCGAGCAGCGTGCAGACCAGCCCGAGCATCATCCCGACCCACTGGATCGGCTGGGGCCAGAAGCCGGCGACGACGTGCAGCGCGAGGCGCACGAGCCGGAAGGGCGAGTAGCGCGAGGCGTCGTCGCGGGGCGCATGGGACACGTCCACCTCGACCACGCTGGCGCCGCCGGAGAGGATCAGCGCCTTCGTGAACTTCTGGCGGCCGATCGCGCCGAGCATCGGCACGACGACGTCACGGCGGTACGCGTTGAACGCGCAGCCGAAGTCGGAGATGTCGACCTTGGTGAAGCGGCGCAGCATGCCGTTGATCACGCGTGAGGGCAGCGTCCGGCCCCACGAGTCGTGGCGCGCGGCGCGGCGGCCGCTCGCGACGTCGCTGCCGGCCTCGACCGCTGCGACGAGGCGCAGAATGTCCTCCGGCGCGTTCTGAAGGTCGCCGTCCATCGTCACGACGATCTCGCCGCGGGCGCGCGCGAGGCCCGCGTGCATCGCCGGGTGCTGGCCTGCGTTGCGCTTGAAGCGAACGGCGCGGACACGCGGATCGGCGTCGTGGAGCCGCTCGAGCACCGCGAAGCCGCCGTCGGTCGAGCCGTCGTCGACGAAGATCAGCTCGTACCGGACGCCCGCGAGCGTCGCCGTCGTGCGGCGGTAGAGCTCCTCGATCGTCGCCGCCTCGTTGAAGACGGTGACGACGACGGAGACGTGAGGCACGCCGGAGGCCGCGTCGGCCTCGCTCCGCGCCGAAAAGACGTCTGCCTGCGCCATTTCCGAACCGAAACGTACCGCTTGCGAGCTAAGACCGGGCTAAGTTTCGCCGATGGGCGACACCGTGCTTCGCGACATCTGGTTCGGACGCGTCTGGCGCGCGCACGCGGCGCGCGTGATCGAGGAGGGCGACGACCTCACCGTCGTCTGGATGCCGGCCGGCTCGGAGGCCCGCCTCCCCGCGGGCCCGGACGGCGCGATCCTCCGCATCCCGCAGCCGGAGTGGCAGCTCGTCGAGAGCGACATCCGCCGCGAGGCGCTCGCGCTGATCCGGCCCGGCGTCGCGCACTCGCTCTGGCTCTTCTTCGCCGACGGCGCGCTCGACAACTGGTACGTCAACTTCGAGGAGCCGATGCGGCGGAACGGCGCCGGCTTCGACTACACCGACTGGAAGCTCGACCTGATCGTCGAGCCGGACGGGCGCCGCCGCTGGAAGGACGAGGACGAGCTGGAGCAGACCGCGGCGCTCGGCCTGCTCGACGCCGACACGGTGTGGGCCGAGGCGAGGCGCGTGCTCGCCGACCCGCCGTGGCCGACCGGCTGGGAGGACTGGCGGCCCGACCCGGGCTGGCCGGCGCCGCGCTTGCCGGCGGGCTGGGACCAGGGATAAGGGGCGCGCGTCCCGCCGCCCGGGACGCGCACCGGCGCGGATCTTCTCACCTCAGCCGGGCGGAGGCAATCAGGCGTCGGCGACGATCACCGGCGTGTGATCCGGAACCGTGTAGTACAGCGTCCGCATCACGTCGGTCGGGACGTGCACGCAGCCGTGACTCGCGTACGGCCCGAAGTTCGAGCCCTTGCCGAACGCGCTCACGGGCTCGGACGGCTCGTCATGGAGGAAGTCGTTGTCGTAGAAGAACATCGCCCAGGTGACCGGGGCCGGGGGGTAGTAGTAGGCACTGCCCTTCGGCCACGGCGAGATGAAGGTGTACGGGCTCCGCCGCCACGCGACGTCGTAGCTGCCGACGGGCGTCGGCAAGGCGGGCCGGCCTGTCGTGACGGGCGTCTGCAGCACGACGATGCCGTCCTTGTAGAGCGTCAGCGACTGGTCGCCGAGCCTGACGACGATCGCGAGCGCGCCCGTTGCCGGCGCGCCCGTCTGGGTGATCGGCACGCTTAACACCCTTCGCGAGCCGGTCCGGAGCTCCCGGGTGATCCCGGCTGCGAGAGTCGGCCGGCGCACCGCAATCGCCGAGCGCGCGGGCACGACGACGGCCCGGCTGCCGACGAGCTTCACGCTTCCCTGCTGCTGCGGCCTGTCGAGCGACCGGCCGACGGAAGCCACGTAGCCCTGGAGCTTCGCCGAGTCGACGGTGACCTGCACCGGAACGTCGCGCGTCACGGCGGCGAGCGAGCGCGTGACCGCTCCGGCCAGGTCTGCCTGGGCCCCGAGCTGCCGCGGTGTCGCCCGCCAGCGCTTGCCCCGGTACTCGAAGCGCAGCGGCCGGTTAAAGGCTGCGCGCACCTTCGCGAGCGCCGCCGCCTGGGTCAGCCCGCCGACCTTGACGCCGAGGATCGTCGTCCCCGCGGCCACCCGCTGCGCCTGTGTCGTGAACGTCTGGTCGTCGCCGAGCACCTGGCCTGCAGCGCTCACCGCGACGAGCCGGAAGTGGTACGTCGTGGCTGCCGCGAGACCGGTGATCGTCGCCGACTGCGCGCCGGACAGCGCAGCCGGCGCAGTGCAGGAGCCGTACGCCGTCGAGGTTCCATATTCGAACGCCGCCTCGCCCGCGCCGTCGACCGAGCCGAGCAGCGTCGCCGCAGTCGACGTCACCGACGCGACCGCGGGCGACGGATACACGACCGTCACGCTCACCGCAGCACCTGGAACCGTCTCGGGCAGACACGGCGACGAGGCGGTCGCCGGAACGGCCGCCGACGCCCCGGCGCCGAGCGCCAGAGCGGCGACGGCGAGGAGCGTCAGCGGCCACCGGACAGTCATGGCCGAGAGTGTAAGCAGAGCGACTAGGCCGCTTCGAGCATCGTTGCCGTCGCGACGCCCTCCTGCGCACGACGCCGCCGCGGAATCAGCAGCGTGACGAAGGCGCCGAGCGCGACGACCGCGGCACCGACGTAGAGCGCCGGGGTGAGCCCGTTCACGAAGGACTGCGGCGTTCCGTACCCGCCGTGACTCGTGAAGATCGAGGCGAGGACGGCGACTCCGAGCACGCCGCCGAGCTCGCGGATCGCGTTGTTGGCGCCCGAGGCCTTGCCCTCCTCGTCGCGGCGCACCGCGCCGAGCACGACGTTGGCGACCGGGGCGAAGAACAGCGCCATGCCGACGCCGCTGAGGATGAACGGCAGCACGAGCGACGAGTACGGCACGGTCGGAGTCGACACCGCGGCGAGCCACGCGAGGCCGATCGCCTGCAGCGAGAGCCCGGCCGCCATCAGCGGGCGGCCGCCGATCCGATCGGAGAACGCTCCGGCCAGCGGCGCGATGAAGATCGGCGCCATCGTCCAGGGCAGGATCCGCAGCCCGGCCTGGAGCGGCGTGTAGCCCTGCACCGTCTGGAGGAACTGCGCGAGCAGGAAGATCGAGCCGAACATCCCGAAGAACATGAACAGCGAGGCGCCGTTCGCCGCCGCGAAGGTGCGGTTGCGGAAGAAGCGCATCGGCAGCATCGGCGCCTTCGCGCGGAGCTCCCAGGCGACGAACAGGCCGAGGACGATCAGGCCGCCGACGAATGCGCCGACGATCTCCGGGCTCGTCCAGCCGACGCTGTTGCCGCGCACGAGCGCCCAGACGACGCCGAGCAGTCCGACGCTGACGAGGCCGAGACCAGGCAGGTCGAGCGCACGATCGGGGCCGCGGCTCTCGGTGAGGCGCGACAGCGCGAACGGGATCGTCAGCAGGCCGATCGGCACGTTGAGCCAGAAGATCCACTGCCAGGAGAGGCCCTGGACGACCGCGCCGCCGACGAGTGGGCCCATTGCGATCGCGAGGCCGCTGATCCCGCCCCAGGCGCCGAGCGCGACACCGCGCCGCTCGGGCGAGACGGCGCCGGAGAGGATCGTCAGCGTGAGCGGCATCACGATCGCGCCGCCGACACCCTGCAGCGCCCGCGCCGCGATCAGCATGTTCATGGTCGGCGCGAGGGCGGCGCCGGCGGAGGCGGCGGTGAAGAGCCCGAGCCCGATCACGAACATCCGCTTACGCCCGAAGCGGTCGCCGAGCGCCGCGCCGGTGAGGAGCAGCACCGCAAAGGTCAGCGTGTAGGCGTTGACGGTCCACTCGAGCCCCTGGATCGTGGCGTGGAGGTCCTTGCGGATCACCGGCAGCGCCGTCGTGACGACGAGGTTGTCGAGGGTGACCATGAAGAGGGCGATCGAGGTGATCGCGAACGTCCAGATCGTGCGGGCTCTAGCGGTCATCGGAACTCTCCCTATCTAGTGATTGCTTACTTACTTGCAGCGGAAAAAAAGACGGTCAGGCTTCCTTGCAGCCCTCGAGCAGCCGCTCGGCCCAGGGCTCCGGATTGTCGAGGAGCCCCATCGACGCGACGACGTTCAGCAGCATCCCCTTGCCGAAGAACGCGGCGACGGTCTTGCCGTCCGCCCCGGAGGCGCGCTCGACGAACTCGAACAGCCCACCGAAGCCGGCCCGGACGACCTCCCGCACCTCGGCGTCGTCGCAGGCGACGTAGGCCTGCATCTGCGACTGGAGCTTGGTGCGGTCGGTGAGCAGCTCCATGTACGCCTCGCCGATCGCGTGCAGCGCGTCCTCGCCGGAATGGCCGCGGGCCGCCTGCTCGAAGGTCTCGAGCGTCTCGCTCATGCAGCGGCGCACCGTCGCGACGAAGAGCTCGTGTTTGGTGCCGAAGAGGCGGAAGAGGTACGGCTGCGAGACGCCGGCACGGCGCGCGATGGCGTCGGTCGACGTGCCGTGGAGGCCCGCCTGCGCGAACTCGATCGAGGCCGCGTCGAGGATCTCCTCGCGGCGGATCTCTGCAGTCTTGCGGGTCGCCGTTGCCATCATGCGGAGTAAGTTAGCACTCACTCACAACTCCGTCAAGCGTACGGGCGCAGCGCCTCCGCGACCCGGTCGAGATCTCCGTCGGTGAGGAACGTGTGGAACGGCAGCGCGAGCGCGCGACCGAAGACGGCATCCGCGCCGGGGAACGGCCCCTGCTCGGCGAAGGCGCTGAGACGGTGCAACGCGTAGGTGCCGATCTGCGCCTCGATCCCATGCGCCCGCAGCCCCGCGAGCGCCTCCTCGCGGCGGTCGAGCTGAACGACGTAGGCCTGCCAACCGTGCTCGTCACCCGCGTCGGCCGACGGAGTCAGTACCGCGTCGGCGAGCCGCTCGGTGTAGCCCTGGGCGGCGCGGCGGCGGCCGGCGAGCAGCTCGGGCAGCCTGCGCATCTGCGGAATCCCGACCGCACAGAGCAGGTCGGACAGCCGGTAGTTCGTGCTCGGCACCGCGATGTCGACGGCGCCGCCGCTCGCGTCGATCCCGTGGTGGCGGCCGCGGCGGATCGCCTCCGCGAGCGCCGGGTCGGAGGTGGTCACCGCGCCGCCCTCGCCCGTGGTCACCGTCTTGCGCGGATGGAACGAGAGGCAGCCGGCAGCGCCGAGGCTGCCGCAGGCGCGGCCCTGGTAGCGCGCGCCGAGCGCGCCGGCCGCGTCCTCGAGCAGCACGACTCCTTCCGGCACGGCCGCTGCGAGCGCGTCCCAGTCGAGCGGCCGTCCGAAGAGGTGCACGGCGAGCACGGCCTTCGTCCGCGGCGAAAGCGCAGCGGGAAGCTGTGCGAGATCGAGGTTCATCGTCGCCGGGTCGACGTCCACGAGCACGGGCCGCGCGCCCGCGAGCGCGACCACGTTCGCGGTCGCCGGGAAGGTGTACGCCGGCACGATCACCTCGTCGCCCGGCCCGATCCCGAGCGCGAGCACGGCCAGATGCAGCGCCGCAGTCCCGGACGAGACCGCGACCGCGTACGGGACGTCGCACGCCTCGGCGACGAGCGCCTCGAACTCCTCGACGAGCGGGCCCATCGTGAGCTGGCCGCTCTCGAGCACCGCCGCGACCGCGGCGAGCTCCTCCGCGCCGACGTCCGGCTTGCCGAGCCGGATCAGACCGGTGTCTGGAGTCGCTCTCTGTACCACGAGATCGTCCTCGCGAGCCCGTCGTCGAGGTCGACCTTCGCCTCGAACCCGAGTAGCTCGCGCGCCTTGTCGACGTTCGGGATCCGTAGCTCGACGTCGGCGTAGTGGAGGGGCTGGAAGACGATCTCGCCCGGGCAGCCTGTGAGGCGCTTGATCCGGTGGGCAAGGTCGTAGATCGTCACGGTCGCCCGGGCGTTGCCGATGTTGAACGCCTGGCCGACGGCCTCGGGCCGTTCGAGGCAGAGCAGCGTCCCGTCGACCATGTCGTCGACGTAGCACCACGCCCGGATCTGCGAGCCGTCGCCGTGGATCGTCAGGTCGCGGCCGGCGAGCGCAGCCTCGATGAACGCACGGATCGCGCCGCCGCCCTCCTGCCGCGGGCCGAAGACGTTGAACGGATGGACGGTGACGCACGGGAGGCCGAGCTCGTCGTGGTAGGCGTGCGCCATGTGCTCGCCCGCGAGCTTCGAGACCGCGTAGGTCCAGCGCGCCTCGCCGACCGAGCCGATCGTCGAGACCTGGCCCTCCTCGACGCGGAACGCGTGGGTGCCGAAGACCTCGCTCGTCGAGAAGTCGACGAGCCGCTCGAGCGACGGCTTCGTGGCAAGCGCCGCCTCGAGCACGTGGTAGGTGCCGATCATGTTCACGCGCATCGTCCGGACCGGGCTCTCGCGGACGGTGTCGACACCGGCGATCGCGGCGCAGTGGACGATGTGCGTCGCGCCGTCCGCCAGCTCCTTCACGAGCTCCGCGTCGAGGACGTCGCCCTGGTGGAAGGTGAAGTTCGGGTGCTCGGAGAGGTCGGTTCCGCTGCGCGTGTCGCGGTGGAGATTGTCGAGCGCGACGATCTCGTTCTGATCGACGAGCAGCCGCGCGAGCGTCGTCGCGATGAAGCCCGCGCCGCCCGTGATGAAGATCCGCTTCCCCTCCAGTGCCACGGCGCGAGTCTACCCCTCGTGCCCGGGCCGACCGGGGTAGCATCGTCCCGCGATGAAGACCCTCCTATTCGTCGGCGCCGGCCGCCACCAGCGCCGCGGCATCCTGCGGGCCCAGGAGCTCGGCTACCGAGTCGTCGCGGTCGACCAGCGCGCCGACGGGCCGGGGATGCTCGCCGCGGACGTGGCGGAGCCGATCGACTTCAGCGACCTCGATGCCGTGATCGAGGTCGCGCGCCGGCACGAGGTCGACGGCGCGATGACCGTCTCGGCCGATCGCGCGGTGCCGATCGTCGCCGCGATCGCCGACGCACTCGGGCTACCCGGGATCGGGCCCGATGTCGCGCATGCGATGACGCACAAGGTCGTGATGCGGCGGCTCTTCGCCGACCACGGCGTCCCCCAGCCGCGCTTCGCCGCCGTGCACGGCCTCCACGACTCGCACGTCGCCGCCGAGACGGTCGGCTTCCCCGCGGTGCTCAAGCCGGCGAACTCCGGCGGCCAGCGTGGGCTCTACCGGCTCGAGTCGCTCGACGACCTCGACGCGCATCTCCACTCCGCGCTCGCGGAGTCGCCCACGCAGGAGGCGATCCTCGAGGAGTTCACCGACGGGCTCGAGCTGAACGGGATCGCGATCGTCCGCGACGGCGAGGTGACGCTGCTCACGCTGTCCGACCGGCTGCGCCCGGAGGGGCCTGGCTTCGGCGTCGGCTGGATCCACATCTATCCGACGACGCTGTACGGCGACGCGCTCGCCGAGGCGGAGCGGGTCGCGGCGGCCTCGGTGCGCGCGCTCGGCCTCGAAAACGGCATCGCGTTCCCGCAGCTCCTGGCGAAGTCGTCGGGCGAGGTGCAGGCCGTCGAGGTGGCGGCGCGGATCCCCGGCGGGCAGATGGCCGACGTCGTCCGCGAGGGCACCGGCGTCGAGCTGCTCGACATCGCGATTCTCCAGGCGTTCGGCGAGCCCGTGCCCGATGCGCTCGTCAACCCTTCCCGCTCGCAACCGCTCGCGGTACGCTTTCTCACCGCGGAGCCCGGACCTCTCCCTGCTGGCACGGTGACGAGTATCTCCGGGATCGAGCGGGTACTGGCGTATCCAGGCGTTCGGCAGGCGGAGGTGTATTTCACGGTGGGCGAGACGATCAGACCGGTGCAGGTGGACGCGGACCGCCGCGGCTACGTGCTCGCAATCGGTGACACGAATCTGGAGGCGCTGGAGCGCGCCGAGGCTGCAACGCAGCTGTTCGAGATCGAGGTCGAGTGACATGTGCGCCTTCGATCTGCGTCACTACGGCGAGCTCCTAGCGGCTGCCGAGGCCGGCGGCTACCGGTTCGCGTTCTTCGATCACGAGCCCGAGCCGGGCGACCTCTTCCTGCGCCACGACGTCGACCTCTCGCTCGAAGCCACGCGCGAGCTTTCGGCCTTCGAACACGAGCGCGGCGTCCAGGCGACCTATTTCCTGATGCCGACGAGCACCTTCTACAACCTCGCGTCACCCGAGGGTGAGGCGACGATCGCCCAGCTGCGCGCCGACGGCCACCGGATCGGCCTCCACGCCGACTTCCCCAGGCTCGGCTTCGATCACCGCTTCGACAACGTGGTCTCGTGGCACAACCCCGACCGAGACGTGGATGAGCTCGCCGATCGACGGCGCTGCGAACGTGATGGGGCCGCGGTGGTTCTCGCCCGAGACCTACCGGAGCGACTCGAACCAGCGCTGGCGGAACGGCTGCCCGCACGACGAGATCGCAGCGGGCGCGTTCCCGTGGCTCCAGCTCCTGATCCACCCGGAGATCTGGGTCTACCCCGGCGAGACGATGCGGGAGACGATGCAGGCGATGCTCGAGCGCGACCGCGACCGGCGCCTCGAACAGCTCGCGGCTGACAGGATCGACCTCTCGTGAGGCCGATCACCGTTCTCGTCACCGCCTCCGGGGCACCCGGCACGGCGGCACTGCTTCGCGCGCTGCGCCAGAACGGCGAGCGCGACCTCCGGCTGATCGGAACCGACATGTCGGAGCGGGCGGTGGGACGGCACCTCTGCGATGCGTTCCACCTCGTCCCGGCGGGCTCCGATGCCGGCTTCGCGGACGCGGTGCTCGAGCTGTGCGAGCGCGAGGGCGTGGACGCGGTGCTGCCGCAGTCCTCCTTCGACCTCGAGGGGCTCGCCGCAGAGCGATGAGCGGTTCCCGGTGCCCGTCCTCGTCTCCTCGCCCGAGACGATTCGCCGCTCGAACGACAAGGCGGAGACCTACGAGCTGCTGCACCGGCTCGGGCTGCGCGCGCCCGCGTTGCGGCGCGTCGTCGGCTCGGCGGCCGTGGCGGCGGCGGCGGCCGGAGCTCGGCTACCCGGACGCGGCCCGTCTGCTTCAAGCCGGTCTTCTCGTCGGGCTCGCGCGGCTTCCGGATGCTCGCCGCGACCGTCGACCGGCGCGCAGCAGCTGCTCTCGAGGAGCGGCCCGGCGTGGCGGTCGCGATGCGGCTCGAGGAGGTCGTCGAGCTGCTGCCGGCGGAGGGCGGCCCCGAGCTGCTCGTGATGGAGCTGGCCACCGGCGGCGAGCGCACGATCGACGGGATCGCCGACGGCGGCCGCGTCCTGCTCGGCCACCCGAAGACGCGCGAGGCGATGCGCGCCGGACTCGCGATGTACTTCGTCACGCTCGCCGACGACGGCCTCGGCGACACTGGCCGACGCGATCGTCGCCGAGCTGGGGCTCGACCACTTCTTCAACATCCAGCTCGTCGGCGACCACGTGATCGAGGTCAACCCGCGGATCTCGACGATCGTCTACCAGGAGGACCTGAACCTGCCGTACCTCGGCGTGAAGTACGCGCTCGGCGAGATCTCGGCCGAGGAACTGGCGGCGCTCAGCCCGCGATCCGCCCCGGCGCGCACGGCACTGCGCTACTTCGACCAGGTCGAATGGGACGCGCCTTGAGGAGACACGACACGCGTCTCCATCCCAAACCCCCACCCACCCACGGGGGATGACCATGGTAGGGGCTTTCGCTTCGCGGGACTGTGTCGAAAGGGTGACGAACTCTGCACGGCGAGGCTGAGCCCACCGCGCGACCGCTCCGCGTCGTCCACTGCCCGGTCAACACGGCCGGCGTCCCCTGGCAGAACGTCCAGGCGCTGCGACGCCGCGGGATCGACGCGCAACTCGTCGTCTTCGAGCGCGACACGCTGCACCCCGAGGCCGACTGGTGCACTCGACCGGCGCGGCGGGCTCGCGCGACGCCAGCTCGACGCAGTGGCGTGCCTTCGCCAAGCTCCTCCCGCACACGGACGTCTTCCATTTCTACTTCGGCCTCACGCTCATCCCGAAGTCGCTCCAGTTCCCGATCCTGAGCGCAACGCGGAAGAAGTCGGTCTACCACTTCCTCGGCTCCGACATCCGCGGCAAGACGCCGGCCGAGCTCGCCTACGGGAAGCGTGCCGGCGCGGAGGTCGTCGGCTCCTACGACGCTATCCGCTGGGTTCCCGAGGCGGAGGTGATCCCACCCGGGATCGACCTCGCACCGTTCACGCCCGTGCCGCCGTCCGACAGCCCGCGCCCCCGAGTCGTCCACGCGCCGTCGCACCGCGGCAAGAAGGGCACCGAGGACGTGCTCGCCGCGCTCGAGGGGCTCCCGATCGAGCTCGACCTCGTCGAAGGGCTCCACCACGACGAGGCGCGCCGCCGCTACGAGCAGGCCGACATCGTCGTCGACCAGCTCAACGCCGGCTGGTACGGCCTGTTCGCGATCGAGGCGATGGCGCTCGGCAAGCCGGTGATCACGTTCCTCCACAAGGAGGCCGTCCGGCGCACCGAGGAGGCCCTCGGCATCGAGGTTCCGATCGTCTCAGCAACGAAGGACACGCTGCGCGAAACGGTCACGCGCCTCGCCGCGGACCCGGCCGAGCGCCGCCGCCTCGGCGCCGCCGGACGCGCCTACGTCGAGCGGGTCCACGACATCGAGCGGATCACCGACCGCCTGCTCGACCTCTACGCTCGGATCTAGGCATGTTCGAACAACTGAAACGCCTGGCCAAGCACTCGGCCATCTACGGGCTCGGCGGGCTCGTCCAACGCCTCCTCGCGGTGCTCCTCCTGCCGCTCTACACGAGCTACCTCACAACCGCCGACTACGGCCAGATCGAGACGCTGATCGCCGCGGCGGCGGTGGTCGTGATCGTGCTGCGCGGAGGCATCTCGAGCGCATTCTTCCGCTTCTACTTCGACTCCGAGAAGCCCGAGGAGAAGCTGCGCGTCGTCCGCACCTCGTTCTGGTACACGATGGGCGCCGCGACGGCCGGCCTTGTCCTGATCGTGGTCTTCGCGAGCCAGATCTCCGGCTGGCTGCATCTCGGCAGCGGCGGCACGACGCTCGTCTACGCCTCGTCGGTCGGGATCTGGGCACAGATGAACTACGAGCAGCTCACCTCGCTGTTCCGGGTCGAGGAGCGCTCCGTCCAGTACGTGATCGCGAGCGTCGCCAACATCCTGATCACCGTCGGCGCGACGGTGCTGCTCGTGGTCGTCTTCGACGAGGGCCCGCTCGGCGTGCTCGTCGGCAACTTCATCGGCACGCTCGTCGTCTACGTCGTGCTCGTCGGCTACCACCGCGAGCAGCTCGGGCTCGTGTTCGACCGCGACCTGTTCCGGCGGATGAACCACTTCGGGATGCCGCTCGTGCCTTCGGCGCTCGCGCTATGGGCGATCAACTTCATCGACCGCTGGTTCGTCGCGTACTACAAGGGCCAGAGCGAGGTCGGCGTCTACTCGGTCGCGGTCCGCATCGCGTCGGCGGTGATCTTCCTCCTGCTCGCCTTCCGCACCGCCTGGCCCGCCTTCGCGTACTCGATCACCGACGACCGCGACGCCAAGCGCGCCTACGCCTTCGTCCTCACCTACGTCCTGCTTGTGACCTGCTGGCTCTCCGCCGCGCTCGGACTGCTCGCGCCCTGGCTCGTGCACCTCCTGGCGCGGAACCCCGGCTTCCAGCGCGCCTCGGAGGCGGTCGGCCTGCTCGCCTTCTCGGCGGCGGTCTATGCGGGCTACACCGTGCTCGCGATCGGCTCGGGCCGGGCGCGGCGGACGCAGCTGAACTGGGTGATCTCCGCCCTCGCCGCCGTCGTCAACATCGGCCTCAACATCTGGCTGATCCCCAAGTACGGGATGATCGGCGCCGCGATCTCGACGCTCGTGGCCTACGTCGTGCTCTTCTTCGCGATGCTCTGGTACGCGCAGGTCGTGTACCCGGTCGCATATCAATGGCGGCGCGTCGCGACCGTCGTCGGCGTCGCGGCCGGGCTCGCCGTGATCGGGCGCTACGCCGGTGTCCCGCTCGCCGTCGCGATCGTCCTCGCGGCGATCTACCCCCTGATCCTCCTCGCGCTCGGCTTCTTCCTGCCGGCGGAGCGGAGGCGCCTGCGCTCGCTCGTACCGCTCCTACGCTAGACATCCTTCGAGATGGTCGTCGACGAGGCCGGCCGACTGCATGAACGCGTAGACGATCGTGGGGCCGACGAAGCGGAAGCCGTGCGCCTTCAGCGCTTTCGAGAGCGCCTCCGACTCGGGCGTCTTCGCGGGGATGTCCGAAACGGGCCGCGGCCGCGGCGGCGGCGCGAACGACCAGACGAAGGCGTCGAGCCCGTCCGGCAGCTCGAGCGCGGCGCGCGCATTGCCGATCGTGGCCTCGATCTTGCCGCGGTGGCGCACGATTCCCGCGTCGCCGAGCAGCCGCTCGATGTCGGCCTCGTCGAACCCGGCGACCGTCTCGATGTGGAACCCCTTGAACGCCGCGCGAAAGCCCTCGCGCTTGCGCAGGATCGTGATCCACGCGAGCCCGGCCTGGAAGCCCTCGAGCGTCAGCAGCTCGAACAGCTTGTCGTCGCCGTGCAGCGGCTTGCCCCACTCCTCGTCGTGGTAGGCGATATAGAGCGGGTCGCTCCCCGCCCAGCTGCAGCGTCCGTCAACGAGAGGCACGGGCTCAGACTATCCCGGCCACGAGCCCGATCCCAAGCCCGGTCGCCAGCGCGACAAACGACCCTCGTCCCCGCAGCAGCAACCCCGCCGCGACCACGACTGCGATCGGCTGCCACCACGTCTCGAACGCCTGCGGGGCGAGCAGGAGAGCCGCGCCGAAGATCGCGCCGACCGCAGCCGGCCCCGCGCCGTCGAGGAACGCGCGCGGCCCGTGCCGGTGGCGCAGCTCCTCGAACCGCCCGGCGCCGAGCAGCACGAACAGGAACGACGGCAGGAACGCGACCGTCGCCGCGAGCGCCGCGCCCCACACTCCCGACGCCGCGTAGCCGACGACGGCGACCGTCAACACGACCGGCCCGGGCGTGAGCTGACCGAGCGCGACCGCGTCGGCGAACTGCTTCCCCGTGAGCCAGTGGTGCACCGAGACGACGTCGTGCTGCATCAGCGGGATGATCACGAGCCCGCCGCCGAAGCTGAGCGCGCCGACCTTGAACGCAACCCACACGAGTCCCGGGACCGATGCGTGGGCGGTGACGGCGGCGAGCATCGCCGTGGGGGATCGAAGGCGCAGCGTGACCTCGATCACCCCTGCGCCGAGCAGCACCGCGAGCACCCATGGCCCCGAGGTCAACGTGACGATTCCCGCCGCGAGCGCGTACGCCACGGTGCGCGCCAGCGCGAACCCGCGCCGGGATGCATACCCGCGCGCGAAGCCGACCCCGGCCGCAGCGATCACCACCACGGCCGCGGCCACGGCTCCGGCGGCGGCGCTGAGCAGCACCGCGTTCTCCGAGTGGCCGAGGAAGAGCGCCGAGAGCGCGACGATCAGGATGAACCCCGGCACGATGAACGCGAGCCCACCGACGACAGCGCCGACCGGGCCTCCCGCCACCCGCGCGCAGTAGATCGCGAGCTGCGTCGAGGCCGGACCCGGCAGGAGGCTCGTCGCCGCGACAGCGTCCTGGAAGTCGTCCGCGCTCATCCAGCCTTCGCGCTGCACCATCATCTCCCGCAGCAGCGCGGTGTGCGCCTGCGGCCCGCCGAAGCCGAGCAGTCCTAGGCGTCCCCACCGCCGGAGAACTCCGCCGAGATCGGTCTCAGGCAACGACGCGGTACACGTGGAACACCTCGGCGTACTCGCGGTTCACGTTGATGCCGTGGATCCGGGCGAGGCTGCGCGCGTAGTCCGGGTCGGAGTAGCGGCGATGCTGCTGCGAGGCGTACTGCGCGAGCGCGGCGACCTTCAGGTCGACGTGCCGTTCCTCGAGGGCGATGTACGCCTGGTAGGCGAAGTCGAAGTTGTTCCAGGGGATCTCGTAGCCCAGCACGGTCGTCCGCTTGAAGGCGCGCAGGCCCTCCTGGGCGACGGTCTGGTGATCCTGGTGGAAGTCGTGCAGGCTCGGCTGGAAGACGACGTCGGGCTCCCAGTCCTCCCAGATCGCGACGAGCAGCTCGAGGATCTCCTGCCGGTGGTCGGGGAAGGTGCGCACGTCGAAGTCGTGGACGGTGAGGTTGGACTCGGGGATGCCGAGCTCGGCCGTCGCCGCGCGAACCTCGCGCGCGAGCGTGTCGGGCGGGAAGCCCTCGGGCAGCGAGCGCGTCGCGATCGAGAACGCGACGTAGCGGACATCGGCGCCGCCCTCGACCAGGCGCGCCATCGTGCCGCCGCAGCCGAACTCGCCGTCGTCGGTGTGCGGCGCGAGCACGAGCACCCGCTCCCAGCCCTGGATCACGTCGGCTCCTCCCGCCCGAGCAACGCGGCCAGGCCGAACGCTCCCCAGGTGATCGGGTCCTCGAAGAGCGCGTTGTAGAAGAGGCTGTGCACCGTCACCACGACCAGGATCAGGCCGACGATACGGGATGCAGCCGACGGCCGCCCGAGCGTGGCCATGAAGGCGACGACGAGGAGCCACGCGAAGAGCGCAAGCCCGACCACCCCCGTCTCCGCCGCGACGGTGACGGGCGTGTCGTGCGAGGCGGCGCTCTTCGGCTCGAGCCCCGCGAGGTGGAGGCGGTTCGCATAGGCGCGCTTGAAGCTGCCGACGCCGACTCCCACGACGGGATGTGCGACGGCGATCCGCACTCCGTTCGTCACCAGCTTGAAACGTCCGCTCGAGGCCGAGTTGAGGCCCGCGCCGGAGCCGTGGAAGACGTGATGGCGCAGCTGCGGGGTCGCGAAGCCGATCGCGACGACCAGCACGGCGGCCGCGACGATCGCGATCACGGCCGGCCGGCGCCACGTCAGCGCCGCGGCCACGAGCACCGCCGCGATCAGCGCCGCGAAGCTCGACTGCGAGAACGAGAAGACGAGGCCGACCCAGATCAGGACGATCGCGCCGATCGCGAGCCACGCGGTGCGGTCGAGCCGCCGCCACAGCACGACGCCGAGGCACGCGACGATCGCGCAGACGAGGAAGCGCCCGTAGATCGACGGGTCGTAGAAGACGGAGTTGACCCGATAGAACGGCGCGTAGGCGTTGCCGACGATCACCTTCGGGTTCCAGAACACGTCGCGGTTGACGTACTGGTAGACGCCGATCCCGGCCACGACGAGCGCGATCGCGACGAGCTCGATCGCGACGATCCGCAGCCAGCGCCGCTCGGCTGCGAGCCGCGCGAGCACGATCGAGAGGAGGGCGAACGGGAGGAAGAAGAAGAGCAGCTCGATCGCGCCCTGGCGCAGGTCGTCCGTCCAGATCAGCGAGAGGCCCGTCCAGCCGACGAACGCGGCGAGTGGCCAGGCGAGCCGGCCGAGCTCGCGGGCTCGCTGGTCGCCGCGCACGAGCTGCCAGCCGAACGCGAGGGCGGCGGCGACCGCGATGCCGTACAGCGGCAGCAGGAGGCTCGCGTCGGTCGAGCCGACGTGGACCGGGATGCGAAACGGTGCCACGGCGAGCGCGGTGACCGCGACGAGCCAGGGCCAGCGCAGGAACACCCAGGCAAGCGCAGCCGCGAAGCCGAGCCCGACGACCGCCGCGCCTGCGAGCAGCGGCCTGTGCGCGTGCGGCGCGAGGTACAGCGCAAGCAGCACCGAGCCGAGCGCCCACGCAACGAGCCCGGCGATCCGCGCGTCGCGGCGCGGCGCGAGATAGAGCGCGGCGAGCCCCGCGCACGCGATCGGGCCGCCGAGGCGGGCGAGGTCGGTCATGGTCCCACCACCACGGTCACGCGCGCCGCGTGAGAGCCGCGCGTCAGGAAGAGGCCGTACGTCCCGGCCTGGTCCGGCGCGCGCAGGCGCACGGTGCCGCGCTGCGCAAAGCCGTAGCGCGTGCCGAGCCGCCAGCGCACCGGCAGCGCGGGCAGGTAGCGCACGACGAGCGGCCCGCCCGGGCTCGCGTGCACGGTCGAGCTCACCGGCTCGATGTAGCGGATCCGCACCGGCGTCGCGGCCGTGCGCGGCCCGAGGTTCCCGGCGAGGTCGACCGCCGCGAGCTGGAGGCGATACGTGCCCGCCGGAAGCTGCTCGGCGCCCAGCGTCCCGAACCACTGGATCTTCCCCTGGAGTGGATGGAAGCGGCTGCGGACGCGCCGGATCCCGTTCACGTAGAGAATCGCGCTCGCCGGCTCGCTGACGCGATACGTCACGGTGATCCGGCCGAAGCCGGGCGTGAAGACCCGCGGCACCACCGAGACGATCGACGCCTTCGGCGGACGCGTGTCGAGCCGGATCGGATTCGGCAGCAGGATCGTGCGCCGGTCGGAGGATAGGTGGACGCGCGGCTTGTAGCTCCCGTCGGGCAGGAGCGCCCCGGCGTCGTCGCGGCCGTTCCAGCGCAGCACGACGAGCCCCTTCGGGACGCGGCGGCCGGCGACGAGCGTCCGCACGACCGTCCCGCCCGAGTCGACGATGACGGCGGTGAGCCGGTTCGCCGTGCGCAGCCGGAACGCGATCCGCGCGACCCGCGTCGGGCAGCCGCAGGTGGGCGAGAAGGTCTTCTGGACCTTCGTGCCCGTGATCGGGCTCTTCTCCAGCTTCAGGCTCTCGGTCAGCGCAAAGGCGCCCGCCGTCGTGACCAGGAGGGCCAGCACGAGCGCGATCGGGGCGAACCTGGCCACGGCTCGGCGATTGTATGCCTGAACTGGTATGACTTCACTTTGTGAAGCGCCGCGCCGACCCCTATCGCGATACCGACGTGATCGACGCGCGGGCGCCGCGCTTCAACCAGGCGACCGTCGGAATCCTCGCGCTCGTCGCCGTGCTCACCGGCTGGTGGTTCCTGCTCGCGCTGCTCGGCGCGCAGCTGATCGTCGGCCTGCTGTTCGGCCGCCGCTACTGCCTGCCGTGCGTGGCGTACTTCGAGCTCGTGCAGCCGCGCTTCGGCGAAGGGCCGCTCGAGGACTCGCGCCCGCCCCGCTTCGCGAACATCGTCGGCGCGGTCTTCCTCACCGCGGCGACCCTCGCCTACGTCGTGGGTTTGTCCACGGTCGGGCTCGTGCTCGGCGCGATCGTCGCCGCGCTGGCGCTGCTCGCCGCGACGACCGGGTTCTGCACCGGCTGCGAGGCGTACAAACTCGGCTGCTGGCTCACCGGCAGGCCGTTCGTCTCCTGCCCGCTGCCGCCGGTGGCCGCGACCGCCGACTGACGGTTCCGCGACCAGGACCAGAGCACGCCGACACCGACGAACGCGAGTGTGACCGGGATGTAGTACTGCGCGAATGGGACGTTGAGGAGCCGGATCCCGGAGAGCGTGAGCGTCGTCGCGAGAGCGACGCGCAGCGCCCTGTCAGGTAGCCGCACGCTCACGTTGCTTCCGAGCAGGACGCCGGGGATCGAGCCGATCAGCAGCCAGCCCGTGGCGTGGAAATCGACGTTCCCGGCGATCATGTGGCCGAACGCCGGCGACCCAGAGCAGGGCCGCCGCCTGAAAGATGTCCGTCCCGACCACGCGCGCAGCGGACAGCGGGAACAGGATCAGCATCGCGAGCCCGAAGAACGTGCCGCTCCCGACCGAGGTGAGCCCGACAATGAAGCCGCCGAAGACGCCGATCCCGATCGCGATCAGCTTGTCGTGCGTCTTGACCGGGAACGGCGCGTACGAGTTCTCCTTCCCCCGCACGAACGTCTTCACGAAGAAGCCGATCCCGCCGAGGATGAGCGCGATCCCGAGGATCTTCCCCTCGATCGTCTGGGCCCGCTCGCCGTAGTGGTGCTCGATCCACGTCGCGAGCGCGACGCCGAGCAGTGAGAACGGCGCGCTGCCGACGAGCATCCAGCCCGCGAGCCGCATGTTCACGGTGCCGAGCGCCCGGTGACGCGCGGCGCCGAACGTCTTGAAGATGGCACCGTGAACGATGTCGGTCCCGACCGCGACCGTCGGCTTGAAGCCGAACAGCAGGATCAGGATCGGCGTCATCAGCGACCCGCCGCCCATCCCCGTCATCCCGACGAGGAAGCCGACCAGAAAGCCGGCGAGTGAGAGCTTTGGGTCTATGAGCGGTACGCCTCGATCAGCACCTCGGCGACCGACGGACGCGTGAACTCGACGGGCGGCACCTCGCCGGCCTCGAGCATCTCGCGCACCATCGTCCCCGACAGGAAGACGTGGTCGTCGCCGGAGTGCGGGCACGACTTCGCGCTCGCCATCGAGCCGCACGCCTTGCAGAAGAAGGTGTGCTCGAAGAACATCGGCTCGATATCGAGCTCGTGCGCCTCGAACTCGTCGAAGATCAGCTGCGCGTCGTAGGTGCCGTAGTAGTTGCCGACACCCGCGTGGTCGCGGCCGACGATGAAGTGCGAGCAGCCGTAGTTCTTGCGGCAGATCGCGTGCCAGACGGCCTCGCGCGGCCCCGCGTAGCGCATCGCCGCCGGGAAGGCGGAGAGGAGCACGCGGTCGGCCGGATAGTAGTCCTTCAGCAGCGTCTCGTAGCACTCGACGCGAACCGCGACCGGGACGTCGTCCGACTTCGTGTCGCCGACGAGCGGATGGACGAGCAGCCCGTCGACCGTCTCCAGCGCGACCTTGGTCAGGTACTCGTGGGCGCGGTGGATCGGGTTGCGGGTCTGGAAGCCGACCACGCGCTTCCAGCCGCGCTCGGCGAACGCAGCGCGCGTGTCGGCCGGATCGAGCGCGAGCTCGGGGAACTGCGAGGTCGCCCGCTCGAACACGGTGACGCGGCCCGCGAGGTACAGCGGCGCCTGCGCATAGAGCCGCGCGACGCCTGGATGCGCCTCGTCGGTGGTGCGGAAGCAGCGCTCGGCCTCCCGCTCCTTGTCGTACTCGTAGACCTCCTCGACGTCGAGGACGGCGAGCAGCTTCCCGCTCTCGTCCGCGAGCGCGACGCGGTCACCCGCGGGCGCCTTGTCGACCGCGAGGCAGACCGGCAGCGCCCACGGCAGGCCGTTGGCCAGCCGCATCTCCTCGACCACGCGCTCGTAGTCCTCGCTGCCCATGAAGCCCTCGAGCGGCGACAGCGCGCCCGAGGCGATCATGTCCAGATCGGACGCCTCGCGCGAGGTGATCGTCAGCACCTCGAGGCTCTCGAGGCCGTCCGGGCGCGAGCCCGTGCGGTCGACGAGGACACCGCCGTGCGGCCGGATCAGCTTCTCCGTCGCGGTGGCGCTCACGCGGGCACCTCGTCCTCGACGAGACCGAGCTCGGCGAGCTTGCCGAGGACGAGCTGCGCGCTCTCCTCCGGCTCCTGCGACTCGGTGTCGATCACGAGCTCGGCGGTCGTCGGCTCCTCGTACGGATCGCTGACGCCCGTGAACTCCTTGATCTCGCCCGAGAACGCCTTGGCGTACAGACCCTTCACGTCGCGCTTGGCGCACTCGTCGACCGAGGCGCTGACGAAGACCTCGACGAACGCGCCGTGCTCCTCCGTCATCTCGCGGGCCTTCTGCCGCGTCTCCTCGTAGGGAGAGATCGCCGAGACGATCACGGCGGCGCCGGCACGCGCGAGGCGCGAGGCGACCCAGCCGATCCGCTCGATGTTGGTGTCGCGATCCTCCTTCGAAAAGCCGAGGCCCTTCGAGAGATGGGTGCGGACGACGTCGCCGTCGAGGTACTCCACGGTCAGGCCGCGCTTCTCGAGCTCGGGCCCGACGTGCTCGGCGATCGTCGACTTGCCGGCCCCGGAGAGGCCCGTGAACCACAGGGTGAATCCGCCGTTACTCATTCGTCTCCTCGGTGATTGGTGTGTTCAGATGGATGCCGCACTCGAGCTTGTCCGAGCCGGCCCAGCGGCCCGCGCGCTCCTCCTCGCCCGGTGCGATCGGCCTGGTGCAGGGGATGCAGCCGATCGAGCGGTAACCGGAGTCGTGCAGCGGGTTGTAGGGAATCTCGTTGACGTGGATGTAGGCCCACACGCGCTTCTCGTCCCAGTCGGCGAGCGGGTGCAACTTGAGGACGCCGTATCGCTCGGAGAGCTGCACCTTCGGCGTGCCGACGCGGCTCGGCGACTGGTCGCGGCGGATCCCGGAGATCCAGGCGTCGTAGGGGCCGAGCGCTTCGAGCAGCGGCTCGACCTTGCGGATGTGGCAGCACCGGTCGGGATCGGACTCCCAGAGGTTCGGCTCCTCCTGGCGGTGCTGCTCGGCGACCGTCGGGATGCGCGGGCCGTGCGTGAGGTTGAGCCCGTAGCGCTCGACCAGCGCGTCGCGCGTCTCGTAGGTCTCGCGGAAGAAGAGGTGCGTGTCGAGCTCGATCACGTCGACCGGCAGCCCGAGCTCGCTGACCATGTGCACGAGCACCGACGATTGCTTCTGCCATGAGCAGGTGAGACAGAGCCGGTCGCCGAACTCCGAGTACGCCCAACGGAGAATGTCCTCCGCGGGCATGGCCTCGAAGTCCAGGTCAGGAAGTTGTGGCAGGCTCGCCGCCAAGGAGCACCTCCTTGAGGGTGTCGCCGCGCAGGCCGAGACGCAGCGTCTCGAGCGGGATCACCTCGTCGGGCGGGATGTTGCCGACGTTCACGTTCGAGCCGAACTGCTTCACGAACCAGGCCTGCGACGACTTGGTCGGCGCCTCGAAGATCAGGTTCGTGACGTCGATCTCGTGGGCGATCTCGTCGACGAGGCCCGTGCGCATCTCGCCGGTCGGCCGGTAGATCCCGGCGGTGCCGCCCTCGCGACCCTCCGTGATCACCTTCCAGGAGCCGGCCTCGAGCTCCTCCTTGATCCACTCGACCCACTGGTACGGCGCGAAGACGACCTCGTCGTCCTTCGAGCCGACCTCCGAGAGGACGGTGAAGTCGCGGGCGAAGTCGGCGATCAGCCCGAGCTTGCGCTCGCGCGGGATGTCGATCGTGCCGTCCGAGATCTCGACATGCGAGAAGCGGTTCTCGACGAGCCAGGCCTTGAACTCCTCGATCCGGTCGCGGGCGTAGACCGCCTCGAACAGCGTGCCGCCGCAGACGATCGGCGTCTCGTAGTGGCGGTAGAGCGCGATCTTCTTCTCGAGGTTGTTCGTGACGTAGCTCGTGCCCCAGCCGAACTTGACGATGTCGACGTACTCGCCTGCGGTGTCGAACATCCCCTCGATGTCGCGGAGGTTCAGGCCCTTGTCCATCACGTGGGTCAGGCCGGACTGGCGGGGCTTGCCGGGGCGCGCGGGCACCCCGAGGAATCCGTCGCTAAAAGCGGGCATAGAGCTCCTTGAGTTTTTCCTGGGCGCGGTCCTGGACATCGCGGTACAGGGAGTTGCCGTGCGCGTCGATGCCGACCGTGAGCGGGCCGAAGTCCTTGACGCGGAAGCGCCACAGGCACTCGGGCATCAGCTCCTCCCAGGCCACTTCCTCGATCTCCTCGATCTGCGTCGTCTCGAGCGCCGCGGCGCCGCCGACGATCGCGAAGTAGACCATCCCGAGTCGGTGCATCGGCTCGATCGCCTCGTCGGGGAAGCCGCCCTTGCCACAGATCGCGCGGACGCCGAACTGGTCGCCGAGCGGCTCGGTGAAGCGCACCATCCGCGCCGAGGTCGTGGTGCCGATGCAGATCTTCTCGTACTTCCCGGGGCCGAGCTTGCGGACGTTCGGCGCGGTGTGGAGCAGGAACGCGCCGCTGAGATCCATCGGCGGCTCGACTCCCTGGTCGAAGATCCGGATCTGCGTCCGGTCGCGGATCCCGATGATGTGCCCCTGGACGGTGACCTCGTCACCAGCCCTGAGCTTGAGAATCTCGGCCGGGTCGGTGATCGGGAAGGTCACTTCATGCTTGGCCATCAGCCCGAAACCTCCTTGTGCTCATGAGCACTTGGGACCGTTCGCGCCGAGACCTCGCCCGGAAGCCCGCCTCGCTGGGCCAAGAACAGCTTGTGCTCATGAGCATTTGGCATCGTCGTGGAGAGCGCCATTAGAACTCCCTGTCGTAGTCGAGGGAGCCGTCCGGGCCGATGTGCACGGACGCGCGGCGGGCGGCCCAGCACTGGTAGTTCACGGCGACGGGGTTCAGGGTCATGTGCGTGTCGGCGTGCTCGATGTGGCACTGGAGGACGGTGACGTCGCCGCCGAGGCCCATCGGGCCGATCCCGGTCTCGTTGAGCAGGCCGTACAGCTCGTCCTCGAGCTCGGCCACGATCGGGTCGTGGTTGCGCGTGCCGACGGGGCGCGCGATCGCCTCCTTGGCGAGGTACATCGCGTAGTCGGCCGAGCCGCCGATGCCGACGCCGACGATCCCGGGCGGGCACGGCTTGCCGCCCGCGCCGACGATCGACTCGAGCACGAAGCGCTTGATCCCGTTCACGCCGTCTGCGGGAACGCACATCTTCAGGAAGCTCATGTTCTCGGAGCCCGAGCCCTTCGGCACGCACTTCACGTCGAGGCCGTCCCAGTCGGCGATGAACTCCCAGTGGACGATCGGAAGCCGGTAGCCGATATTGGCGCCGGTGTTCTCACGCGTGATCGTGTGGACGGCGTTCGAGCGCAGCGGATGCTCGAGCGTCGCGCGCTCGGTGCCGTCGCGGAGCGACTCGTAGATTCGCGCCGGATGCAGGGGAAAGTGCTCGCCGACGCGGCAGGTGTAGACCGCGATTCCGGTGTCCTGGCAGACGAGGTTCTTCTCCTCCTCGGCCACGTCCACGTTGCGCAGGATCGTCTGCAGGACGCGCTGGCCCGGCACGCTCGTCTCGCGGCCCGCGGCGGCGGCGAGCGCGTCGCGCAGGTCCTGCGGGATGTCCTTCAGCGCCCAGACGTAGAGGTGAGCGGCTGCCTCTTCGACGGCGGCTGCGAGGTTGGTCTCGACGGTGCTCATGCCGCCTTCTCCGCAGCGGCGCGGCCGGCACGACGGCCGAACACGCAGCACTCGAGCAGGCTGTTTCCCATCATGCGGTTGCGGCCGTGCGTGCCTCCGGCGATCTCGCCGCAGGCGTACAGGCCCTCGACCGTGGTCTCGGCGTTCGTGTCGATCACGAGCCCCCCGTTCTGGTAGTGGAGGACGGGATAGGTGAGGATCTTCTCCTCGAGCGGGTCGATCCCCGCGGCGCGGTAGCGGCGCACCATGTACGGCAGCGACACCTCGGCGTCGGCGACGGAGATCCGCGTCGTGTCGAGCCACACCGCGGGCCGGCCGTCAGGCGTCTCGGTGCCGCGGCCCTCCTCGACTTCCTTCACGATCGCCGCGGAGACGACGTCCCGCGGCCCGAGCGAGTCGGTGAACTCCTCGCCCTCGGCGTTGAGGAGCACGGCGCCGTAGGCGCGCGTGGTCTCGGGAATCGAGTAGCCCTGCAGGTTCTGGGGCCAGGCGCCGCCGTTCGGGTGGTACTGGAGCGCGTCGAGGTCGCGCGCCTCGGCGCCCAGTGCGAGCGCCAGCTCGGTCACTTCTCCGGTCGCGCCAGGATGATTCGTGGACAGCTCGCCACGCTCCTGCGCGACCCGGAAACAGCGGCCGCCCGCGGCGAGAACAACCGTCGCTGCGTCGATCGAGACCGACTCGCCGTCGTGCTCGAGCGTCGCGCTCCAGCCGGCGGCCGTCCGCTCGAGCGCGCGGAGCGCGTGGTTCGGGAGCTCGGTGCCGCCGCTCGCCTCGAACGCCTCGCGCAGACCCTTCGTGATCGCATGGCCGGTGCGGTCGCCGACCTGGAGCAGGCGCTGGCGGGACGCACCGCCGCAGCGTGCGAGGCGGTAGCCGCCGTTCTCGCGCGTGAACTCGACGCCGAGCTCCTCCAGCCAGTGGATCGCAGCGGGCGCCTCGGAGGTGAGCACCTCGACGAGGCGGCGGTCGGCAGTCTCGTGCGAGCTCTTCCAGACGTCCTCGGCGTGAAGCTCGGGCGAGTCGTCGGCCCCGAACGCGGCCTGGATCCCGCCCTGGGCTTTCGCCGAGTTGCACGACTGGAGCGAGCCCTTCGTGGCAAGGCCGACGCGCGCGCCGGCCCTCTCCGCGGAGAGCGCTGCTGCAAGTCCGGAGGCGCCCGAGCCGATCACGAGCACGTCAAAGTTTCGGGAGCTGGGCACCACAGCCGCATACTACCGATTTGCCTAATCTCTTGCATTAGGCCGCGTTATTTCGGAACATGGGATAAAGCGGCATTGCCACCTTGCCGATGACGACTTCGTGACACGGGCGGCGGCGTTCGTTCTGGCGGTCGGCGCGCTGGTTGCGTCGGGCTGGACGTTTTGGCACAAGCACTACCAGCTCCACCAGGGCGGGTCTGTCTCGCTGCTCTCGGGGCAGAAGCTGGTCGCCTACGAGCTCCAGACCGCAGCGCACACGATGACCGAGGCCAAGGCCGAGACGGGCACGTTCTCGATGACTGATCTACGCGGGTTCAAGAACCTCGCGATCGTGTACGCGACCGACAGCGCGTACTGCCTCCAGGTCGGTGTCGGCGCCACCGCGATGCACTACCTCGGCCCCGCCGGGCCGGCCACCACCGGCCCCTGCTAGACGAGGGCCCGCGAGCGCGCGAGCCCGACGACGTTTCCCTTCTGCTCGAAGAGCGCCGCCGCCGCGGCCACCACCGCGGCCGCCTCGTCGTCGCGCTCGCCGGCGAGCAGCACCTCGGCGAGATCGAGCAGCGCCGAGGCGCGCACGTTGAGGAAGTCGGTCGGCCCGGCGAGATCGACGCCCTCGCGCGCGAGCCGCTCCGCCTCCTCGAGCTCGCCGCGCCGGGCGAGCACCTTCGCGCGCGGCCCGCGCCACTGGATCTGCGTGTGGAGATCGTCGGGCGAGGACTCGTCACGGCCGAGCGCGGTCAGCTCCAGCACCTCGTCGCCGCGGCCGAGTGAATAGAGGATCTGGGCGAGGACGGCGGCGAGCGTGGAGGCCGACGAGCGGTCGCCCATCTCGAGCAGGGCGTCGAAGCCACGTCGTGCCTCTACCTCGGCCGCGGGCAGGTCGTCGGCGAGCATCAGCACCCAGCCGTACAGCTCCGCCGCGGCGGCAGCGGTGAGCCGGATCCCGAGCTCGTCGGTAATCGAACGGTCGCGCGCCATGAAGTCCTCCGCCTCGTCGAAGCGACCCTGCTGCGCAGCGAGGCCGGCGAGCGCACGTAGCGCCGAAGCGGTGACGCGGAGCTTCGAGGCGTGCTGCTCGAGGATCTCCTCGCAGCGCCGCCGCGCGTCGACGACCGGCATCGGCCCGAACAGAGCCGCGCCGACGAGCAGGTGCAGCGCGGCGGCCTCGGAGCGCTCGTCGCCCGCGCGACCGGCGTGGATGATCGCCGCCTCGAGCGCCTGCTCTGCCTCCGCGGCGCGGCAGCCGAGCCAGGAGATCCACGCGCGCACGTACAGCGCCCGCGCCAGCTCCCGGTCGTCGCCCGCCGCCTCGAAGGCCGCGATCGCACGTTCGGCGACCGGCAAGGTCTGGTCGACCGTCAGCGCGCTGTCGGTCTGAAAGGCGACTCGCAGGTGCCCGATCCGCGCCGCCTCCGCGCGGACGGCGTCGCCCGCCCGCTCCGCGAGCGCGAGCGCCTCGCCGAGCGCCTCGTCGGCCCCGGTCAGGTCACCGGCGTCGCGCTTCGCCTCGGCGAGGTCCACGAGCAGCGCGGAGCCGGCGACGTCGTCCCCCGTGGCCAGCGCCGCGGCACGCGAGAGGAGCGCGACCGCTGCGGGGATGTCGCTGCGTGCCAGCGCGCGGCGTCCGGCCAGCGTGAGGTAGCCGGCCGCCCGTGCCGCGAGCACGGCGTTCGGGTCGCCGAGCTCCTCGCGATACTGAGCCGCCTGCTCGAGGTGGAAGCCGAGCAGATCGTCGATCGCGCCGTCGCGCGCCTCGGGTCGGCCCTCCAGCCAGTCGGAGAAGCGCTCGTGCAGGCTCGCGCGGAGTCGCTTGGTGAGCGCGCCGTAGGCGGACTCACGGATCATCGCGTGCCGGAAGCGATAGACGTCGGCGTCGAACAGCGCAGACCGTGTCGGCTTGATCAGCTCCTTGCGGACCAGCGAGGCGAGCAGCGGCTCTAGCGGCTCATCCGTCTCGGACAGCGCCGCGAGCGCGTCCGGCCAGATCTCGCGGCCCATGATCGAGGCGCGCTCGAGCAGGTCGCGCTCGGCCTGCGGCAACCGGTCGAGGCGCGCGTCGAGGAGCGCCTTGACGGTCGGCGGCACCGCGAGATCGCCCTCCGCCTCGCCGTGCTCGCCGATGAAGGCGAGCGCCTGCTCGATGTAGAGGGCGTTCCCCTCGGCCGCCTCGGCAACCCTCGTGCGAACCGACTCGGGCAGCTCGGATGCACCGAGCAGATGGTCGATCAGCACGTCCGATTCGCCGCCCGAGAGCGGTTGGAGCAGCAGCGAGCCGTCCCAGCCCGGCCGCTCCTCGAGCAGCTCGGGCCGGGCAAGGCAGAGGAGCAGCACCGACGCGTCGCGCACCGTCTCGGGCAGCAGCTCGAGCAGGTCGAGCAGGACCGGCTCGGCACGGTGGATGTCCTCGAGCACGACCACGAGCGGCGTGCGCCGCGCCAATGTCTCGAGCAGGCGTTTCACGGCCCACTCGACCTCGACCACGCTCGCGAGCGAGTCGGCGCTCCCCGCCACCGCGGCGAGGTAGCCGGCGACGGCGCCCGCATCGGGCTCGCCCTCGAGCAGCGCGGCAATCTGGTCCTCGGTCACGTCGCCCGCAGCGGCGCGGAGGATGTCCGCAAGCGGGTGGAAGGCGATCCCCTCGCCGTACGAGAGGCAGCGGCCGCGCAGAGCGACGGCGTCGTCGCCGAGGCCGGACACGAGCTCGGCCGCGAGGCGCGACTTGCCGATCCCGCCCTCGCCGAGGATCGTGAAGAGCCGGCAGCCGCGCTCGCTCCGCGCCTGCTCGAACGCGCTGCGAACGATGGCGAGCTCGGCCTCACGGCCGACGAGCGGCGTGTCGAGCCGCCGCGTGATCGGTTCCGCGTCGGGCCGCAGCGCAACGAGCCGCCAGCCGGCGACCGCGCCGCTGCGCCGCTCGAGGAGCTGCTCGACGTCGACGGCGCCGTGCACGAGCGGGAGCGTGCGGGCCGAGAGCATCGTCGCGCCCGGCTCCGCGGCGCGCGCCAGGCGAAGCGCCGAGGTGACGACGTTGCCCGCGGCGGCGAGCCTCCCGCCGGTGCTCAGCGCCTCTCCCGTGGCGACTCCGAGCGCGACCTCGGCGCCGCCGGTGGCCTCGTGGAGGTCGCAGGCCGCGCGGACCGCGCGGAGGGCGTCGTCCTCGTGCGTGACCGTCGCGCCGAACACCGCGAGCACGCCTTCGGTCGGCGCGAGCTCCAGCACGCCGCCGTGGCGCCCGACGACGATCGCCGCCGCCTCGAGCAGCCGCTCCTGTCGCGCCTCGGCGATCTCGGGATCGCGATCGTCGCCGCCCTGCGTCGGCAGCGCCGCAAGAACCGTCACCACCTTGCGCGTCTCGTGCGCCGGCGCAGGCTCGGCCGGAGCGGGAGGCGCGAGCCCCGGATCCTGGGCCAGCACCGCGCGCTGAAGCTCCTGGAGCTGCGGGCCTGGCTCGATCCCGAGCTGGTCGACGAGCTCGGCCCGCGTCCGCTGATACACCTCGAGCGCGTCGGCCTGGCGCCCGCTGCGGTACAGGGCAACCATCAGCTGCCCGCGCAGGCGCTCGCGCAGCGGATGCTCGGCGACGAGCGCCTCGAGCTCGCCGACGAGCTCGGCGTGACGGCCGAGGCCGAGCTCGGCGTCGATTCGGTCCTCGGCGGCCCCGGTGCGGAGCTCCTCGAGCCGAGCCGCCTCGCCTGCGGCCGTGCCCTCGAAGGCCACGCCCGCGAGGACAGGCCCGCGCCAGAGCGAGAGCGCGCGCCCGAGCGCCGTCGAGGCCCCAGCCGAGTCGCCGCGCGCCAGCGCGTCGTGTCCGCCTCGCGCGAGCTCCTCGAAGCGGAACGCATCGAGGGTCTCCGGCTCGACCTCGAGCGCGTAGCCCGGCAGCCGGGTCACGAGCGCGCCGGGCGGAAGCAGCTTGCGCAGCTGCGAGACGTACACCTGGAGCGTGTTCCCCGCAGTCTCGGGCGGCCGCGAGCCCCAGAGCTCGTCGATCAGCCGGTCGCGAGAGAGCGTCTCGCCGGGGTGGAGCAGGAAGATCCCGAGCAGCGCCTGCTGCTTGGCGCCCGCCGGCGCCAGGTCGCGCTCATCCTCGACGAGCGCCAGCGGGCCGAGGATCCGATACTCCACGGACCGACCGTACCACCCGCCGGTCGCCTTCCAAACGAGCGTTCAGAATGCCGAACGGAGCAGCTCTTCGATCTCCTCCGGCGAGGCGCGGCGCGGGTTCGCGGTGGCGCCCGGACGCGCCGCCGTTGCCTCGGCGATTTCGGCCAGGTCCTCTTCCGGCACGCCGAGCGCGCCGAGACCGGTGAAGCCGACCCGCCGCGCCTGCTCCTCGACCCACGCCGCGGAATCGTCCACGCCCATCGCCTCGGCGAGCCGCGCGATCGCCTCGGCAGCGACCTCGGCGTTGAAGCGGAGAGCGGGCGGCAGGCAGAGCGCGTTGAGGGCGCCGTGCGGGAGGCCGTAGCGACCGCCGAGCGCCTGTGCCATCGCGTGGCCGAGCGCGAGGAACGAGCCGCCGAGCGCCGCGCCGCCCTCGGAGGCGCCTTCGAGCAGCCCCGTCCGCGCCACGAGATCGTGGCCGTCGTCGAGCACGACCGGGAGCCAGGTCGCGATCAGGCGTGCGCCTGAGAGAGCGTGCTCGTCGGCCTCGTCGTTCCTGCCTTCGACGTAGAGCGCCTCGGCGCAGTGCGCGAGCGCGTTCAGGGCCGTGCCGCAGGTCTCCGCGGGCGGCAGGTCGGCCGTCAGCTCCGGCTCGTAGACGATCCCGGCGGGATTGGCGCCGGACCCGCCCCCGCGCATCCGCCGATCGGAGTCGCGGACGCCGTAGAACGTCGTCCACTCGGCGCCCGAGTACGTGGTCGGGATCGAGACGAGCGGCACGTCCGCCTCCGCCGAGACCGCCTTCCCGAGATCGATCACGCTCCCGCCTCCGAGTGCCAGGAGAACACCCGCACCACGAGCGGCCTCGGCGACGCGCTCGACCTCGTGCGTCGGCGAGCTCGCCCAGGTGTCGATCGGCTCCACGGGCAGCGGCAGGTCGAGCCAGCGGTGCGCGGTGATGAGATAGGGATGGGCGACCCCGAGCTCGTCGAGCACGGCGGGGAGCTCGTGCAGACCCCAGCGGACGATCATGCGAGCCGTTCCGCCGCGAACGCGAGGAACGCGTCGGCGGCGCGGGTCGAGGCGCGGCCGGCGGCACGGGCGACCATGATCTCGCGTGAGAGCTCGAGCCCCTCGATACTCGCGGCCGCGAGCCGGCCGGACTCGAGCTCGGCCTCGACCGCCAGGCGCGAGATGAACGTGACGCCGTAGCCGCCGAGCACCGCGGCACGCGCCGACTCCTGCAGGCCGAGCTCGAGCCGCACGTCGAGGTCGCGCAGCCGCACACCGGTGCGCCGCAGCTCGTCGTCGAGCACCTGGCGGACGCCGGCGCCCTCCTGCATCAGGATCAGCGGCTCCTCGCGCAGCTCGTCGAAGGAGACGGCGCGCCCGGCGAAGCGGTGCCCGGCCGGGCAGGCGAGGATCACCTCGTCGCGGAAGAACGGCTCGAACACGACGCCGCGATGACGCCGCGCCGCGCCGACAACGCCGAGCTCGAGCTCGCGGCGCGCGACCTGCTCGATCACGGTCTGGGTGTCGGAGATCGAAAGCGCGACGGTGAGGCCAGGATTGCGGCGCTGGAACTCGCCGAGGAGGAGCGGCACCACGGAGCCGCCGGGTCCCGTCGAAGCGCCGAGCTCGAGCGCGCCGGTGAGCGCGCCCTCCTCGCCCTCGGCGAGCGCGGCGAGCAGCGAGTCCTCGAGCTCGAGCATCCGCTGCGCGCTCGCATAGAGCCGTAGACCGGCCTCGGTCGGCTCGACGCGGCGCCCGGAGCGGTCGAGCAGCTTGTGCCCGAGCCGTTTTTCGAGCGAGCGGATCTGGAGGCTGACAGCGGGCTGCGTGACCCCGAGCCGCTCGGCGGCCTGCGAGAAGCTGCACTTCTCGACGACGGCGCAAAACGCGGCAAGTTGGCGCGTGTCCATATGAAAAGCTTATAGACGTGCGAAGGGGCGACGCGCCTGCGCCGCCCCTTTCCCGGTCCGTGCGGCCGGGTCAGTCCCAGCAGAAATGGTCGGTGCACATGTTCATCGGGCTGACGCGGGCGATGTGGCTCCAGCCCCTGCCGGTGGACGGGTGTGCGTACTCCCTGATGGGGAAGGGGACCGACTGGATGCGACCCGGGTCGGGGTGGACTGCCGACGCGACGCCGGTCGAGACGAACGGATCCGGATGGAACGCGTCGGCCGGCGCGACGCCGCGCTGGAGGAACGGGTCCGGGTGGAACGCGTCGGCCGAGGCGGCGCCGGCGGTTGCGAGGGCGAGGATTGCGACGATGAGCGCCGCGCGGGCGGTCTTCGCGATCGAGGTCATGGTGTGCTCCCTTCGGACGAGTGGCGTGACGGGAGCCACCTTCGTCCAGGGCGCTTAACCTCGTCTAAAGCGCGCCTTAAGTCCCTGCCACAGCCCTGGCCCGGCGCGGCGTTTCAGGGCCTCCTCGCGCGCTGCCTGCTGCTTGACCCAGGCACGGTGGCGCGCGCTTCGACTCGCATAGCGCTGCTTCCAGTAGACGGGCACCGCTCTAGAGTAGAGCGCCATGCGCGTCTGGGTCGACATCACCAACTCGCCGCACGTCCCCGTGTTCGCGCCGCTGATCGCGCGGCTGCGCGCGCGGGGCGACACCGTGGAGATCACCTCGCGCGAATACGCGCAGACGTTGCAGCTGCTCGAGCTGCACGGTCTCGACGCCGAGGTGATCGGGCGCCACGGCGGTCGCTCGCGGCTCGGGAAGGCGCGGACGCTGATCTCGCGGGAGCGCGCACTCCGGGCCTGGGCGCGTCCGCGCGGGTTCGACCTCGCGCTCGCGCACGGCTCGTACGACCTGACGCGCACCGCGCTCCGCCTCGGCATCCCGAGCGCGACGATGTTCGACTACGAGTGGGCCTGGCTCCAGCACCAGCTCGGCTGCCGCGCGGCGACGAAGGTCGTCGTGCCCGATGCGATCCCGGTCGAGCGGCTCCGGCGCTACGGCGCGGTGCCGCCGAAGCTGCTGCGCTATCCAGGGCTGAAGGAGGAGTACTACCTCGCCGACTTCGAACCCGACCCGGAGCTGCCCGCGCGGCTCGGCGTCGACCCGGCCCGCGTGCTCGTCGTGCTGCGCACGCCGCCCGATGTCTCGCTGTATCACCGCCACGAGAATCCGCTGTTCCCACAGACGCTGGAGCGGCTCGGACGCGATCCGGCCGTTCACGCCGTTGTGCTGCCGCGCACCGACGAGCAGCGGGACTACGTTCGGTCGCTCGCGCTGCCGTCGGTGCTGCTGCCGGAGCGGGCCGTCGACGCGCAGAGTCTGATCGCGGCCGCCGACCTCGTGGTCTCGGCGGGCGGGACGATGAACCGGGAAGCCGTCGCGCTCGGCGTCCCGGTCTACACGACGTTCGGCGGACGGCTCGGCGGGGTGGACGAGGCGCTGATCCGCGAAGGGCGACTCACGCCGCTTACCGATCCGGCCGCACTGGAGCTGCGCAAGCGCGAGCCGACGGCTGCGCCGCGGGTGCGTCGCGACCCGCAGGTCCTGCTCGACCTGCTGCTCTCAGCCGCGGGCTAGCGCCGCCAAGACGTCGGGGCCGTAGCGCTCGAGCTTCGCCGGGCCGACGCCGGGCACGGTGGCGAGCTCGCCGAGCGTACTCGGCCGGCGCGCGGCGATCTCCTCGAGCGTCGAGTTGTGGAAGACGACATAGGCCGGCACCTCGTCGGCGCGCGAGCGCTCGAGCCGCCACGCCTTCAGCGCGGTGACGACCGGCGAGTCGGGCTCGGTGGACTTCTTCTTCGGCGCGGGCGCGGCTCGCTCGACGCCGAGCTCGCCCAGGAAGCGGCTCGGCTTTCCCGACCACGTCAGGGTCAGGTGCCGCCGCGCGCGCGTGAGCCCGACATAGAGCAGCCGCCGCTCCTCGTCGATGTCGCCGCGGCGGATCGGCAGCTCGTTCTCCTCGACGCGCGGCAGGAAGACCGCGTCCCACTCGAGCCCCTTCGCGCGATGCAGCGTCAGCAGGTGGACGCCCGAGCCGACGCTCGCGCCGAAGCGCGCCTCGAGCTCGGCCTGGAACTCCGAGAGGTCGGCCTCACCCAGCTCGTGTGCGAGCGCGACGAGGCGCGCGAGGTCGTTCTGCCGCGTGAGCTCGCGCTCGCCGAGCCCGTCGGGCGGCTCCGGGAGCCAGCCGAGGTCGCTCGCCGCGCGCTCGACCGCCTCGGCCGCCGGGCCACCCCCGCCGCGCAGGCGCTTGAGCAGGCCGCGGGCGCCGTCGCGCGCCAGCAGCGAGGCGCCCTGGAACGGGATCCGCGCGCCGTGCAGCACCTCTTCGTAGTCGGCCGAGCGCGCATTCGTCCGGAACAGCACCGCGATCTCCTCGAGCGGCAGGCCCTCGCCGTGCAGCTCGCGGATCCGCTTGACGACGTGCGCGCCCTCCGCGCCCGGGTCGTCGAGGCCGACGAGCTCCGGCTCGGGCCCGTCCGCGCCGGCCGCGCGCAGCTGCTTCTCGGCGCCGCCAAGCCTCGGCACGAGCCGGTTCGCGAGCGCGAGCACCTGCGGCGTCGAGCGGTAGTTCTCCTCGAGCCGGAAGACCTGCGCCGTCGTGCGCAGCGCGAGCAGGTGCTCCGCGGAGGCGCCCGTGAAGCCGTAGATCGACTGGTAGTCGTCGCCGACCACGCAGAGGTCGTCGCGGTCGCCGAGCCAGTGCTCGAGCAGCGTCTGCTGGAGCAGGTTCACGTCCTGGTACTCGTCGACGGTGAACGCGCGGTAGCGTGCGCGGAAGCCGGCGACCGCGTCGGCGTCGGTCTCGTAGAGGCGCACCGTCCGCTCGAGCAGGTCCTCGAAGTCGATCTGGCCCGCCGCGGCCTTGCGCTCCTCGTAGGCGCCGTAGACCTTCGACATCAGGTCGGCCGGAATCGGCGGCTCGCGGTCGCCGACCGCGGCTCGGTAGTCGCGCGGGCCGATCCGCCGGTTCTTGGCCCACTCGATCTCGGTCGCGAGGTCGCCCGCGGGGCGGAAGCGGTATGCGCGCGGCAGCCCGTTCGCGATCTGGCGCAGCAGCAGCGCCTTCGACGAGAGGATCCGCCCGACCTGATCCGGCGCGAAATGACGCAGCTGCGCAAGCGCCGCGGAGTGGAAGGTGCGCGCCCGCACGCCGCCGGCGCCGAGCGCCGAGAGCCGCGCGCGCATCTCCCCCGCAGCCTTGTCCGTGAAGGTCACCGCGAGGATCTCGGTCGGGCCGAACGTGCCCGTCGCGACCTGGTTCGCGATCCGGCGCGTGATGGTGGTCGTCTTGCCCGAGCCCGCGCCCGCGAGGATGCACACGGGCCCGCGCACGGCCTCGACCGCGCGGCGCTGCTCCGGGTTCAGGCCCTCGAGGATCACTGACTCACCGTACCGCCCGCGGCGGCCGGCGACTGTGCCGTCAGTGCAACGTGTCTTCCAGAACCGCAGCGTCGGCGCGGCGCGGGTCGCGCACGATCGCGCCGAGCCGGGCGACGACTTCCAGCGTGTCGCCCGCATCGACGAGCTGCTCGAGCACGCCGAGCTCGTCCGCGAGCCAGGCCGCGTCGATCTCGGGCCTCGTCGCGCGCGAGATCTTCGCGTGCACGGTCGGCTTGACCGTCTCGCCGTCGCCCCACAGCTCCTCGTGCAGCTTCTCGCCCGGGCGCGGGCCGACGATCTCGATGTCGATGTCCTGGTTCGGCTCGCGGCCTGAAAGACGGATCATCTTCTCGGCGAGGTCGATGATCGCGACCGGCTCACCCATGTCCAGAACGAACACCTGGCCGCGGCCGCCGATCGCACCCGCCTGCACGACGAGCGAGACGGCCTCCGGAATCGTCATGAAGTACCGCGTCATCTCGGGATGGGTGACCGTGACCGGGCCGCCGTGCTCGATCTGGCGCCGGAAGATCGGGATCACGCTGCCCGACGAGTTGAGGACATTGCCGAAACGAACGGCCACGAAGCGCGTCGGCAGGTCGGCGCGGTGGCCGAGCGACTCGACGATCCACTCGCACACCGCCTTCGACTGGCCCATCACCGTCTTCGGGTTCACGGCCTTGTCGGTGGAGACGAGCACGAAGCGGCTCGCGCCGAACTCGGCGGCGACCTCGGCGATCGTCCGCGTCCCGAGCACGTTGTTGCGCACCGACTCGATCGGATTGGCCTCCATCAGCGGCACGTGCTTGTAGGCGGCTGCGTGGAAGACGACCGACGGCGTGTAGCGCTCGAAGACCTGGCGCATCTTGGCGCGGTTCCCGACGTTCGCCAGCACCGGCGCGACGGCGGAGAAACCGCGCTCGTCCACGAGCTCGCGCTCGATCTCGAACAACGGCGTCTCGGCCTGGTCGACGAGCACGATCCGCGCCGGGCCCATGCGCGCGATCTGGCGGCACAGCTCGGAGCCGATCGAGCCGCCGGCGCCCGTCACGAGCACGGTCTCGCCGGCGAGGTACTCGGCGATCGCATCGAGGTCGACCTCGACCGGCTGGCGGCCGAGCACGTCCTCGACCTGGATCGGCCGGATCTGCAGCGCGAGGTTGACGTCGCCCGCGATCAGCTCGTGCAGGCCGGGCAGCGTCTTCACCGGCACGTTGCCGGCGACGTCGACGATGCGCTGGCGCAGCTCGCCCGGGGCCGACGGAATCGCGATCAGGATCTCGTCTGGCTTGTTGTCGCGCAGCACGTGGGGCAGCTCGTCGATCGTGCCCAGCACGCGGATCCCCTCGAGCCGGAGGTTGTGCTTGCGCGGGTCGTCGTCGATCAGCCCGATCGGCGTGTAGCCGAGCGCCGGCAGCCGCAGCATCTCGCGCACGATCAGCCGCGCCGCATCGCCCGCGCCGACGACGATCACCTCCTTGCCGCGCGCGATCACGTTCCGCGCCTGCGGCCGCTCGATGAACGTGCGCGCGACGAGCCGCGAGCCGGTGATGAACGCGAGCGTGAGCAGGAAGTCGAGCACCGCGATCGAGCGCGGCAGGCGGACGTTGTGCACCGGCGAGACGAAGTAGACGGTGATGTCCGCGACGAGACACGCGACGAGCACGCCGCGCGCGATCACCCACATGTCCCGCGTGGACACGTAGCGCCACCAGCGGTTGTAGAAGCCGAAGGCGAGAAACACGAGCAGGTTGATCACGACGACGACAGCAATCGTCCGCTCGAACAGCGTCCGATAGTAGATCGGCACGCCCTTGTCGAAGCGCAGCTCGAAGGCGAGGTACCACGCGGCCGCGACGAGGAAGCCGTCGGCGGCGAGGTTCCAGATCCGGTGCCGGTTGATCACGCGGGCACGGCCACCGCGGCGCGCACGGCGTCCGCGACCTGCTCCTGCGTGTCCGCGTCGATCCCCGCCCAGAGCGGGATCGAGAAGTTGTCGCGCGCGAGCTGCTCGGTCACGGGGAACGAGCCCTCCTTGTAGCCGAGGTAGGCGAGCGCGGGCTGGAGGTGGAGCGGCGGTAGGTAGTAGTGCGCGGTCGCGATCTCCCGCTCGGCCAGCGCGGCCTGGATCGCATCACGCTGCGGCGAGCGGCAGACGAAGAGGTGGTAGACGTGACCCGGCTCGTCCGCCGGCGTCTCGACGAGGTCGCCGAGCCCGAACTCGCGATACCGGTCGGCCGCCTCGCGGCGCTCACGCGTCCAGCGGTCGAGCTCGCGCAGGAAGATCCGCAGCGCGGCGGCCTGCACCTCGTCGAGGCGCGAGTTGTAGCCGATGTATTCGAACGTCTTCTTGGCCTTCGAGCCGTGGAAGCGCAGCATCCGGATGCGTTCGCCGAGCTCGGCGTCGCCCGTCGCGATCAGGCCGCCGTCGCCGAGGCCGAAGAGGTTCTTGGTCGGGAAGAAGCTGAAGGTCGACGCGATCCCGATGGTCGCGATGTCGGGCGAGCCGAAAGCCTGCGCGGCGTCCTCGAGCAGCGGCACGCCGAGCTCCGCGAGCTGGGCGAGCGGCGCGGGACGGCCGAAGAGGTGGACCGGGATGATCGCCTTGGTCTTCGCGGTGATCCGGGCGGCCGTGTCCTCGACGTCGAGGTTCATCGTCTCGGGATCGACCTCGGCGAAGACCGGAATCGCACCGCGCTGGGCGATCGACTCGGCCGTCGCGTAGAACGTGAACGAGGGGCAGATCACCTCGTCGCCGCGGCCGACCCCCATCGCGTCGAGCGCGATCACGAGAGCGTCGGTGCCGTTGCCGACCCCGATCGTCTCGGGCACATGGAGATACTCGGCAGCCTCGACCTCGAAGGCCTTCGTGTTGGGCCCGAAGATGAACTGCCCGCTCTCCAGAACCTCGGCGTAAGCCTGCTTCAGCTCCGGGATCAGACGCGCGTACTGCGCCTTGACGTCGATGAGAGGAATCATGGGCGCAGGGCCAGTTTAGCTGGCCTTGGCTGAAGTTCCCGCTGCCTTACCGTGTTCCTCCGCGGCGTCGCCAGATCCACACCACGACCAGCCCGACCACCGCGACGACGATGACGTAGTCGACGTAGCGCAGCGCCGAGTCGAACTTCTCGTAGTTGTCGCCGAGCGCGTAGCCGATCCCGGCGAAGGCGAGGCACCAGATCGTCGAGCCCGCGAGCGTGAGCCACGTGTAGGGCCGCAGCCGCATCCGGAAGACACCGGCCGGGATCGAGATGAACGAGCGTGCGATCGGCACGATCCGGCCGACGAAGACGCCCCAATCGTCCCAGCGGTCGAACCAGCGCTCCGCCTTGTCGAGCTGCGGCGGCGAGAGGTGGAGCCAGCGGCCGTGGCGCTCGAGGTAGGGCCGGCCGCCGTAGATCCCGATCGCCCAGCCGCCGACCGCGCCGAGCGTGTAGCCGAGCGTGCCGGCGAGCACCATCACGACGAACGCCCAGAAGCCCGACGAGATCGTCTTGCCGAAGAGCACGACCTGCTCGCCGGCGAACGCGCCCGAGGCGAGTGCGCCCGCATAGAGCATCACCACCTCGCTCGCCGCCGGAAAGACCGCGTCGATCGCCATCAGGAAGAAGACGGCATAGACCCCGTGGTTGCCGATCGCCGAGGTGAGCTGGCCGGTGACGCTCGCGAGCACCGCGCGACTCTAAACGGTTGATGCCGTGCCGGGTCGCGTGGGAGCCACCTGCCAGACGCGCGCAGGTGCGGTATCAGCCGTTTTAACCCCGGCGCGCGGTGAAGGCCTGCGAGAGATCGCTGCGGCCGAGCTCGTTGACCGCGGAGACGACCAGCGTGTAGGGCCCCGGGAACGCGAGGGTGCCGCCGTCGGTGCGGCCGTTCCAGATCAGCGTCTGCGGGCCGACACCGAGCTTCCCCGCGCGCAGCGTCGCGACCACGATCCCCGCGCCGGTGCGAACGGTTCCGGTCACCGTCGCCGCCCGCGCGAGCGTGTAGGTGGCGGTGAGCGCCGCCTGGCCCGCCTTGACGGTCGCGGTGGTCGGCGCCTTGAGAAAGCCGATCGTGTCGTTGACCATGAACGGCTGCTCGACGGTGGAGGTCACGCCCTGGTCGTCGACGGCGGTGACGGAGAGCTTCCACTTGCCCTCCTGCTCGGGCGAGCCGTCGGCTCGGAGTGCGTTCCACGTGAAGGTGTAGATGCCGGGAGTCTTGGCGCCGGAGTCGAGCGGCCGCGGCACGCCGTCCGGCCCGACGAGGTTCGCGGTCACGGTCGACGGACGCACGATCTTGTAGGCCAGCGGCTCGACGTCGGCAAAGCCGTCGTTGTTCGGCGAGAGCACCGGCGCGCCCGGCGGCGGCGCGTAGACGCCGGTGTAGAGCAGCATCAGCGCATCCGAGACCGAGCGCTCGCCGCTCGACGGCCTGTTGAGGAGCGACCCGTCGAAGGCCATCGCCGTCGAGGCGCCGCCGTCGAGCCCGGACGCCGAGACCGCGCCGAGGTGCTGGAGCGCGAGTGCCAGCTCGAAGCTCGTCATGCCGATGCTGTAGCCGGGCAGGCCGCCGTCGACCGTGACGAGGACGATGCGGCCGTCGGCGAGCTGGGCGACCGCGGTGCGCGGCCCACGGGTCGCGAGCGTGTTCGTCGCGAAGAGCTCGTTGGCGCGGAACACCGCTTTCCCGTTTCGGACGAGCACCGGTCCGCCGCCGATCGCATCGGTGATCCCGGCCCAGTTCGGCGTCAGGGTCAGGTGCACGATGACCTGGCTGCCTACGGGCGCCTCGGCAGCGAGGTACGTCGTCTGGGCGCCGCGCGCGACGAGCACGGCGCCGCCGGGCGGGATCGGCACGCCGCCGGCGGGCGAGGTCGCCGTCACGGTGCCGCCGAGATCGGAGTTCGGCGCGCTCGCCGGGAACGAGGCGAGCGTCTCCTCGAGCACCGAGACCTTCTCCACGGGCGTCGTCGGGCCGAATGCCGAGGTGTACAGCGTGGTCACGCCCTGCGTCGTCGCCGGCTGGTTGAGCAGCACGTTCCGCCGCTGGCCCGAGCCCTTCCAGTAGCCGCTGTAGGCGATCCGGTCGACGTGCAGCGTCCCGTCGGAGCCGATGCCGATGCTCGAGCGCTTCGCGAGCGGCGGGCTGTCGAGGACGCCGCCGCGCATCAGCACCCCGCTCGGGATCCCCGTCGCGAGCGTGAAGAGATCGCCGTTGACCCCGACCGCTGTCGCCTGGGTCGAGATGCCCTTCTCCATGTCGGTCAGCTTCGCGCGGCCGATCAGCGCGTTGTTCGAGAGCACCGGCTTCAGCGCGTAGAGGCCGCCCGGCCGCGGCCCGGTCACGACGTTGAGGACGACCGGCCCCCGCGGCGTGAAGGTGACCTGGCGCTGGTAGGCGACGCCCGGCATCAGCTGCGTGACCGGCGCGCTCTGGTGCAGAGCTGCGCCCGCCGAAGCCGTCAGGGCACAGGCGAGCGCGCACGCGATGGCGAGCCGTCTCATCACAACAAGCCTTTTACCTGAGACGCGAAACGGGCCGAGCGGTCAGTTCCAGACCTTGACCTCGCGGTACAGCGTGTCCCGCTGCACCGGGGTCTTGCCGAGTGCCTTGATCAGGTGGACGAGCTCTTCGGTGGAGGTGCGGTGCGTCGTGCCCGCCGCCGAGACGACGTTCTCCTCGATCATCACCGAGCCCATGTCGTCGGCGCCGAAGCCAAGCGCGACCTGGCCGATCTTGAGTCCCTGCGTCACCCACGAGCTCTGGATGTGATCGACGTTGTCGAGGTAGATCCGGGACACGGCCTGCGTGAGGAGGTAGTCGAACGAGGTCGGCATCGCGTCATCGGGAACCTGAGCGTCGAGCCGGTT
>CAVTXU010000009.1:0-258513 GCA_963738775.1 uncultured Actinomycetes bacterium | reverse complement strand
GCCGAGCAGGAAGAGCGCCGGCCCCGGGATCGGGAAGCGTTCGGTCGCCTTGTTCGCGAGCAGCGCCAGGTACAGCGTTGCCGAGCGACAGCGATACCGCCGTAGGCGGTTACCTCGTGCATGCGAGCGACCTTACCGCCCCTAACAGTTTCCTTACACCCCGATTAGGTGGGCACACACCGGCTGTGCCGATACTGAATCACCAGGCGGGTTCCTAGTCCATCCTGCTCGCTGCCGCTCTCGTCCCCGCGGCTGCGCTTGCGGCGCCGGGAGCGCCCAGCGACGGCACGGTTTCGGTCAAGGGCGCCGACGGCAAGGTTGCGATCGTCGCGCGCGGCTCGTTCATCGGCTACTGCGACAGCTGCACGATCTGGGTCAACGATCCGGATCCCACCGACGGCGACGCGCCGACGATCGCGAACTCCGAGGTCAGCCTCAACCTCTACGCAAGGGCGCGAAAGTTCTACCGCGGCACCGCGATGCGCTTCCGGATGGTCGGCGGCTTCTGGCGCGTGATCATCCAGGGTAAGGGAATCGACCTCTCGGGAATCGGCCGCGGCCAGATCGTGCTCGACGGCCAGGGTGGCTCCACCGACGGGACGTACCAGTTCGACGGGGACATCTACCGCTCGATGCCGGACTTCGAGCTCCGGTTCCAGCTCGGCGCCTGACCGGGCGCTCTGGCATGCCTGAGAGTGATGGCCTACGGTAAACCGCAGACGGTCCTCGTCGTCGAGGACGAGGCCTCGATCGCCTCGTTCGTCTCGCCTCTACCTGAAGAACGCCGGCTACCCGGTCGGCGGCGGTGACCAACGGCCGCGACGCGCTCGCGAGACAGGCCCGGGCGGCGTTCCCGCGCTCGTCGTGCTCGACCTCAACCTGCCGGACATGGACGGGATCGACGTCTGCCGCGGCTGCGCAGACGAGCGGAGGTGCCGATCCTGATGCTGACCGCGCGCGACGACGACGTCGACAAGATCGTCGGGCTCGAGATCGGCGCCGACGACTACATGACGAAGCCGTTCAACCCGCGCGAGCTCGTCGCCCGCGTGAAGTCGATCCTGCGCCGCGCGACCCGAGCGCCTCCGCCGAGACGCGCAGATCCGCCACGGAGCACGGCTCGATCTCGATCGACGCGGGCCGCCGCGAGGTGCGGGTCGGCGGCGACGAGGTGCAGCTCGCGCCGAAGGAGTTCGACCTGCTCTGGGAGCTGCTCGACCACCGCGGACTCGTGCTCACGCGCGACCAGCTGCTGGAGCGCGTCTGGGGCTACACCTTCGCCGGGGACACGCGCACCGTCGACGTCCACGTCCGGCAGCTCCGGCGCAAGCTCGGCGATGCCTCGCCGATCGTCACCGTCTGGGGGGTCGGCTACAAGGTGTCGCCGGCGCGCGACGCCTAGCTTGTCGTGTTCGACTCACTGCGATTCCGCCTCTCGGCGATCTTCCTCGCGGCGGTCGTGCTCGCCGGGCTCGTCTCGTCGCTGATCGCGATCCGGCTCTTCCAGGACTACACCCAGGGCCAGACCCTGAACGAGCTGCGGCGCGAGTCGCTCGGGATCACGGAGTTCTACGCGGAGCAGGCCGGGATCAACACCTTCTCGGCGAAGAACCTCGAGAAGGCGACCGGCGACAAGCTGTTCTACATCCCGGTGTACGGACTCAACATCCTTCCGGGCGCGAAGGTCGGCCTGCCGCCGGTGCCCGCCGGCGCGGTCGACACCGACAAGGTGCTCTCGCGGCGCGATCCGCAGCTTCGAGTTCACGCCGCCGGGGCAGAAGCGGCGCTACGTCGCCGTGTCGCGCCCGCTGAAGCTCGGCCAGCAGACCTTCGGCGCGATGGTCGTCGCCAAGCCGAAGGCGGCGCTGCACGAAGGCCTCTTCGTCGTGCTCGAGCGGCTCGCGATCGCCTTCGCGGTCGGCGTCGGGCTCGCGGCGCTGCTGGCCATCTACCTCTCGCGGCGGATCACCGAGCCGGTGCTCGCGCTCACGCGCGCGGCCGACCGCGTCGCGAGTGGTCGCTACGACGTCGACCTGAGCGGCGTACGCGGCGGCGGCGAGATCGGCCAGCTGACGAAGAGCTTCTCGCAGATGGCGGTGCGGCTCGACGAGGCCGAGAAGATGGAGCGCAACTTCCTGATGACCGTCTCGCACGAGCTGCGCACGCCGCTGACGGCGATCCGCGGCCACGTCTCGGCGCTGTCGGAGGGCGTGATCGAGGACCGCGAGCTGACGCGCCAGTCGCTCGAGGTGATCGCCGACGCCGCAGGCCGGCTCGAGCGGCTCGTCGGCGACGTGCTCGACCTCGCCAAGCTCGACGCGCACCGCTTCACGCTGCTCGAGGAGGAGGTCGAGATGGAGCGGCTCTGCGAGCAGGCCTACACCTCGTTCACCGAGGAGGCGCGGCGGCGCGGGATCGCCTACCGGCAGGAGATCGCGGCTCGGCCGACGATCCAGACCGACGGCGACCGCGTGCTGCAGATCATCACCAACCTGCTCTCGAACGCGTTCCGCTGGACGCCCGACGGCGGCCGGATCGAGCTCGAGCTCGCCGCCGAGAACGGGTCGGTGTCCGTCGGCGTGCGCGACACGGGGCCGGGGATCGAGCCGGGGGACCGCGAGCGGATCTTCCGGCCGTTCTGGTCGCGCGACGGCTCCGGCACCGGGCTCGGCCTCGCGATCGCGAACGAGCTCGCAAATGCGCTCGGCGGCCACATCGATCTGGAGAGCTCCGACGGGCTCGGCAGCCGCTTCACGCTCGTGCTGCCCTCCGTCTAGCATCGCGCCGTGGCCACGACCGCCGTCAGAGCTCGACCCACGGCCTGGCTCGTCGCGCTGCGGCCGCGCCAGTGGACGAAGAACCTCCTGGTGTACGCCGCGATCATCTTCGCGGGCGACCTCCGCCACGGCGACAAGCTGCTCGCCGCGACGGGCGCGTTCGTCGTCTACTGTGCCGCCTCGTCGGCGGCCTACCTCCTCAACGACGTCCGCGACGTCGAGCACGACCGGGTCCATCCGGTCAAGCGCGACCGGCCGATCGCGAGCGGGCTCGTCGCGCCGCGCGCCGCGCTCGTCGCCGCGGTCGGGCTCGGGATCGGCGCCTTCGCCCTCGCCGCGGTGCTCGGCCGCTGGTCGGTGCTCGTCCTCGCCGCGTTCGTCGCGCTCCAGCTCGGCTATTCGCTCGGCCTCAAGCACGTGGTGCTGATCGACGTGATGGCGATCGCCGGGCTCTTCGTCGTGCGCGCCGTCGCGGGCGCGGTGGCGGTGCACGTGCCGATCTCGCCGTGGCTGCTGCTCTGCACCGGTCTGCTCGCGCTGTTCCTCGCGCTCGCGAAGCGGCGCGGCGAGCTCGTCCTCGTCGGCGCCGACCGGACTCCGGGGCGGCCGGTGCTCGAGGGCTACTCGCTCGCGCTCGTCGATCAGCTCGTGACGATCGTCGCCGCCTCGACCGTGATCGCCTACGCGCTCTACACGTTCACCGCGCGGCCGGGCGAGCGGATGATGGCGACGATCCCGTTCGTCGTCTTCGGCGTCTTCCGCTACCTGCTCCTCGTGCACCGCGAGGACGCGGGCGAGGAGCCCGAGCACGTGCTCCTGTCCGACCGCCCGATCCTCGTCTGCGTGGCGCTCTGGGCGCTCACCGCGGCCCTGCTCCTCATCCACTCCTGAAGCGCGCACTCCTTCCGGCCGTAGGTCTCGCCGCGCTCGTCCTGCTCGGGCTCGGGCTGTACGCGAGCTTCGGCTCGCTGCTCGATGCGCTCGGGCGGTTCGACTGGAAGTGGTTCCCGCTCGCGCTCGCGCTCACGTCGCTCAACTACCTCGTCCGTTTCGGCCGGTGGCAGGTCTACCTGCGCAAGCTGCGGATCGAGGTGCCGCGCGGACGGAGCTTCACGATCTTCCTCGCAGGCCTCACCGGCACGATCTCGCCCGCGAAGCTCGGGGAGGTGCTGAAGTCGGGGCTCCTGCGCCGCTCCTACGCGGTGCCGGTCGCGCGCTCGGCGCCGATCGTGCTCGCCGAGCGGGTGACCGACGCGCTCGGGATCGCGGTGCTGATCGTGGTCGTCGGCCTCGGCGCGGCGGGGAGCCTGCCGCTCGCGCTCGCCACGCTCGGGCTCGGCGTGGTCGTCGCGATTCTCGCGCGGACTCGCGTGCTCGACCGCTTCGCCCGTGTCGCGCAGGCGCGCGAAGCGAGCGCTGAGCTGCTCGGGCTGCGGCTGCTCGTCGGGATGAGCCTCGTCGCGGCAGTGTCGTGGTTCTGCGAGTGCCTCTCGGCCTGGGTCTGCGTGAAGGGGCTCGGCCTGCACGTGTCACTCGCGGACACGACGGTCGTCTTCTGCATCTCGACGCTGGCCGGCGCGCTCTCGTTCATCCCGGGCGGGCTCGGCGTGGCGGAGGCGAGCATGATCGGCCTCTTCCACCGGCTCGGCAAAGTGTCGAAACCGGACGCGGCCGCTGTGACGGTGTTGATCCGCCTCGCGACGCTGTGGTTCGCGGTGGTGGTCGGGCTCGTTGCGCTCGCGGTGGAGGAGCGGCTCGCGCGCCGTCAGGCGGGCGGCTCGCCGCCGGCGCGGCGTTCTTCCATGCGGTAGACGATCGCGCCCGTGCGGCTCTCGAGCCCGCGCTCGATGCGGCCGAGGCGCTCGTCGACGCCCTTCCAGCCCGAGGCGATCAGGTCGACGAGCAAGGCGAGGTCGTCGACGCGCGCGTGCCGCTCGGCGAGGAGGTCGCCCTCGATCCGCTCGAGCCGGCGCACCATCTGGTTCAGGAGCCCGCGCACCTCGGCGAGGTTGCGGCGCGACCGGGATCACCTCGCGACGGAGGCCCTCCTGGACGGAATCGCCGACCTGCGCCGGGAGCGAGGCCTGGAGCTCGGCCGCGGCCTGGGCGAGGCCCTCGATCTGGTCGCGCGCCCGCTCGAGTGCGGCCTCGACGGCGCCCGGGTCGGTGCGCCCTTCGGCGGCGGCCTGGAGGCGCTCGCGCGCGCGCTCGATCGCGTCTTCGTCCACGGAGAGCAAGGGTAACGTGCTCGTCGGATGAAAGCCTCCGAGCTCGACTACGACCTGCCGCCGGAGCTGATCGCCCAGCATCCGGCCGAGCGCCGCGATGGCTCGCGCCTGCTCGTGTACGAGCGCGCGTCGGGCGAGATCCGCCATCGCGCGTTCGCCGATCTTCCCGCGGAGGCCGGCGGCGCGCTCGTGGTCGTCAACGACACGCGCGTCGTGCCCGCGCGGATCCGGCTCGAGCAGCCACGCGGCGAGGTGCTGCTCGTCGAGCGGCTCGACGGTGACCTCTGGGAGGGCCTGGCCCGGCCGACGCGGCGGCTGCGAGCGGGGCGGAGGTATGGCCCGGTCGAGCTGATCGAGCACCTCGGCGAGGGCCGCTGGCGGCTGCGGCTCACGGGCGAGCCCGCGGGCGAGACGCCGCTGCCGCCCTACATCACCGAGCCGCTCGCCGACCCCGCGCGCTACCAGACCGTCTACGCCGAGCAGGCCGGCTCGGCCGCGGCGCCGACCGCGGGCCTCCACTTCACGCCCGAGCTGCTCGCCCGCCTCGACGTCGAGCGGGTGACGCTGCACGTGGGCCTCGACACCTTCCGCCCGCTCGCGGTGGACGACCTTGCCGACCACGTGCTTCACGGCGAGCGCTACTCGGCGCCCGCCTGGCCCAGGATCGCCGCCGCGCCACGCGTGCTCGCCGTCGGCACGACCACGACGCGCGTGCTCGAGACGCTCGCGAGAGGCGCACCGCTAGAGGGCCGCACCGACCTCTTCATCACGCCGGGTTTCGAGTTCCGCCGGGTCGATGCGCTCGTGACGAACTTCCACCTGCCGCGCTCGACGCTGCTCGCGCTGGTCATGGCCTTCGCAGGCATCGAGGAGACGCGCCGCCTCTACCGTCTCGCCGTCGAGGAGCGCTACCGCTTCTACTCCTTCGGCGATGCGATGCTGATCCTGTGACCGACATCTTCACCGTCACCGCGACCGACGGCGCCGCCCGCGCCGGCGTCCTCCGCACCGCGCACGGCGACGTGCCGACGCCCGCGTTCATGCCCGTCGGCACGAAAGCGACGGTGAAGACGCTCGACCCGGACGAGCTGCGCGCCGTCGGCGCGACGATCGTGCTCGGCAACACCTACCACCTGCACTTCCGCCCGGGCGAGGACGTGATCGCCGAGCTCGGCGGCCTGCACCGCTTCATGGCCTGGGACGGCCCGATCCTCACCGACTCGGGCGGCTTCCAGGTCTTCTCTCTGCGCGACACGCTGCTCGCTGCGGATGACGACGGCGTCACCTTCCGCTCGGTCTACGACGGCGCCGCGGAGCGCTTCACGCCCGAGCTCGCCGCGGCGATCCAGCGCTCGCTCGGCTCGGACATCGCGATGTGCCTCGACATCTGCCCGCCCGCCGGAGTGCCGCGCGCCGAGCTCGAGGACGCGGTGCGCCGGACGACGCTGTGGGCCGAGCGCCAGCGCGACGAGCCGCGCGCCGAGGGCCAGCTCCGCTTCGGGATCACGCAGGGCGCGGCGGACAACGACCTGCGCCGCCGCTCGATCGAGGAGATCACCGCGCTCGGCTTCGACGGCGTCGCGCTCGGCGGGCTCAGCGTGGGGGAGGACCGCGAGGAGATGTTCGACGCGGTCGGCTGGGCGGCGCCGCTCCTGCCCGCCGACGGCCCGCGCTACTTCATGGGGATCGGCGACCCGGAGGGGATCCTGCGCGTGATCCACGCGGGAATCGACATGTTCGACTGTGTCCTGCCGACGAGAACCGCACGCACCGGCTCGGCGCTCACGTGGGAGGGCCGCCTCAATCTCCGCAACCAGCGCTTCGCGCGCGACCCGCGCCCGCTCGACGAGAGCTGCGCCTGCGCGGCCTGCGCGCGTTTCTCGCGCGGGTATATCCGCCATCTGATCAACCAGCAGGAGCTGCTCGGCCTCCGGCTCCTGAGCGTGCATAATCTCCGGTTCCTACTGGATCTCACCGCTGGAGCGCGGGAGGCGATCGAGCGGGGCGTCCTCTCGACGTACGTCGCGGAGGCGCTCGCGCGGCTCGCCCAGGCGCCCGAGGAGGCTGTTTGAACCCGACGCTCATCATTCTGATCCTGGCTATGGGCGCCATCTGGGTTGCCTTCATCCGGCCCCAGAAGCGCAAGCAGCAGGCCCAGCGCGAGATGCTCAACCAGGTCGAGCCGGGCGCCGAGGTGCTCACGGCCGCCGGCCTCTACGGCACCGTGGTCGAGGTCGACGGCGACGAGATCAAGGTCGAGATCGCCGACGGCGTCGTGGTCAAGATCGCCCGCCGCGCGATCGGCGCCGTGATCCCGCCCGAGGTCGAGGAAGAAGAAGACGACGCACCGGAGGTCGAGGCAGACGAGCCGGAGGACGAGGCGCCCGTCGCGGAGGCGACGGATGCCGAGGCAGCGCCAGAACCGCGTAGCTAAGCTTCCGTCGCTTTTCAACCCCGATGAACGACCGGCGCTCCTATCTAATTCTGCTCGGCCTGATCCTGGCGGCCCTGATCGGCGTCGCGTTCCTCGCGTTCCCCGGTAGCCCGGTGCACCGCAAGCCGCGTCTCGGCCTCGACCTCCAGGGCGGCCTCGAGGTCGTGCTCAAGGCGGTGCCGCCGAAGGGCAAGAAGCTCACCGCGAGCGATGTCGACCGGTCGATCTCGATCATGCGCGACCGTATCGACAAGCTCGGCGTGAGCGAGCCCGAGATCCGCAAGCAGGGCTCCGACCAGATCGTGATCGAGCTCGCCGGCGTCTCGAACCCGGCCGCAGCCGCCGCGATCATCGGCAAGACCGCGCAGCTCCAGTTCTACGACCTCGAGGCCGATCTCGTCCCGCCGTCGATCGACGCGCAGGGCTTCCCGGTCGCGACCACGAGCCTCTACGCGCTGCTCGCCCGGGTGCAGTCGCAACTCGGCAAGAACCCGGAGAGCTGGTACCTCTTCAACCGCCTGCACAAGCAGGTCGTCGGCCCGGTACCGACCAAGGCGCAGGCGCTCCGCCGCTACGGCGGCCGGTTGCCGAAGGGCTACTCGCTGTTCGGCGTCCCGACCAAGACGACGGTGATCACCTGCGGCCCACCCGCGGTCGCGTGCCCGGGCATCAACGTCGAGAACCCGCCGACGACGTCGTACTACCTCTTCAAGTACAACCCGCCGTTCGTCCCGGAGATGACCGGCAGCGACCTGAAGCTCTCCGGCACGCAGGCCGATTTCGACCCGCAGTCTGGCTCGCCGATCGTGCTGATGCAGTTCACCGGCAAGGGCGGCAAGGTCTTCCACACGATCACGCGCGTCGAGGCGCAGCGCGGTCGCCTGCGCTCGAGCCTCGTCGGCCAGGACGTGCCGCAGCACTTCGCGATCGTCCTCGACGGCCAGATCCAGTCGTTCCCGCAGATCGACTTCCGCCAGTACCCGGACGGGATCAGCGGCACGAGCGCGCAGATCACCGGGATCGGCTCGATCGGCGAGGCGAAGAGCATCGCCCTCGTGCTCCAGACGGGCGCCCTGCCGGTCAACTTCGTCCAGATCGAGCGCACCGACGTCTCGGCCACGCTCGGCAAGGACTCGCTGAACCAGGCGATGAAGGCGGCGCTGATCGGGCTCCTGCTCGTCGCGATCTTCCTGCTCATCCTGTACCGCTTCCTCGGCTTCGTCGCGGTGATCGGCCTCGCGATCTACGTCGCGTTCCTCTATGCCGCGATCCTGCTCCTGAACGTGACGCTGACGCTGCCGGGCTTCGCCGGCATGATCCTCACGATCGGCGTCGCGGCGGACGCGAACGTGGTCGTGTTCGAACGGATCAAGGAAGAGGTGCGCGCCGGCAAGTCGGTGCGCGCCGGGATCGCGGCCGGCTATTCCAAGGGCTTCCGGACGATCCTCGATGCCAACGTCGTCACCTGCATCACCGCGCTCGTCCTGTTCGCAGTCGCGACCGCGGGCGTGAAGGGCTTCGCGCTGATGCTGCTGATCGGCACCGTGATCTCGCTGCTGACGGCGGTCTTCGCCACGCGCGCGATGCTCGGCCTGCTGGCCGGCTTCAAGTGGTTCGACAGCCCGCGCCTGATGGGCGCCCACGGCGCGCAGGGCGGGAAGTGGCTCCAGATCGACTTCATGAAGCGCCGCCGCACCTGGTACGCGATCTCCGGCTGCGTGATCCTCGTCTCGGCCGTCGCGCTCGGCGTGCGCGGGCTCAACCTTGGCATCGACTTCAAGGGCGGCACGCAGATCACGTTCAAGACGACGCAGCCGACGTCGGTGGCGAAGGTGCGCGCCGTCACGGCCAAGCAGGGCTTCCCCGACGCGGTGATCCAGGGCACGGGCGGATCGAAGGGCGGCGGCTACGAGGGCTTCCAGATCCGGACGGAGGCGCTGAACGGGCCGCAGCTGACCCAGCTCCAGACGAGTCTCGCGACGGGCGTGGGCGCCACGGCCTCGGGCGCGACGACGGTCTCCTCGAGCTTCGGCAGCCAGATCGCGCGCCTCGCGATCATCGCGGTGATCGTCTCGCTGCTCCTGATCATCCTCTACATCACGATCCGGTTCGACCTGAAGTACGCCGTGCCGGTGATCGTCGCGCTGCTCCACGACATCATCATCACGGTCGGGATCTACGCGCTCACTGGATTCGAGGTGTCGACGGCCACCGTCGCCGCTGTGCTGACCGTCCTCGGGTACTCGATCTACGACACGATCATCATCTTCGACCGGATCCGCGAGAACGCGGGCGTGATGCGCCGCTCGTCGTTCGCCGCGATCGCCAACATCTCGCTGTGGGAGACGATCCGCCGCTCGCTGGCGACGACGTTCATCACCCTGCTGCCGATCGTGTCGCTGCTGCTCTTCGGCGGCGCGACGCTCAAGGACTTCGCCTTCGCGCTGCTGATCGGCATCACCTCCGGGGCCTACTCGTCGATCTTCATCGCCGCGCCGCTCCTGACGAGCTGGAAGGAGCGCGAGCCCGAGTACGCGCGCCGGCTTGGTGAGGAGATGCCGGAGACCGTCGCCGCGCGCGAGGTGCTCGTCGAGGAGGCCGAGACGGAGATGGTCGCGGCTGAGTCCGAGCCCGCCGAAGGCGCGGCTGTGGCCGAGCGTGGCCCCGACTCGAAGCGCGAGAAGCGGCAGCAGCGACGCAAGTCCAGGCCTCATGGCCGAGCGCGCTGACGCCGGTCCGGAGAAGCTCTTCCTCGCTGCGCTGGGTGCGGTGGCACTCACTGCGGAGCGCGCCGACGAGCTGGCCGATGCCCTCGCCGAGAAGGGCGGCCTGCGCCGCGACGAGGCGCGCGCGCTCGTGAGCGACCTCGGCAACCGCTGGCGCGGCGACGCGGTGCGCCTGGGCGAGCGAGCCGGTGACTCGCTCCAGAGCGTCTTCGCCGAGCTCGGCCTCGTCCGCCGCGACGACTACGACGAGCTTGAACTGCGAGTCGCCCAGCTCGAGCACCGGCTGTGGCTCCTCGAGAAGCCCGGCGAGTAGCTTCCGGCGAGAGCACGCTCGATCAAGCGAGAGTCGCGAGTCTGACGGTTAGAGTTGGGCCAGATGGCTGACGCGCTCTTGGTGCTGATCGCGGTGTTCGGTGTGCTGATGATCGTGCGAGGAGCCAGGCTCCTTTGGCGGATACGGCAAGATCCGCCGGGCCAGTTCACGAAGTCAGTTGCAGTAGTGGGTGCCCTATACGCCGCTATCGGCTCCTCTGCTCTTATCGCCGTCGCGTCCCAAAGCCGTCCTGTCTTCTGGCTCCTGGCTGGACTGATGCTGGCCGTGCCGATCGACAAGACCGTCGCTCGGCGGCGACACGGCCTCTAACGGGCCGCCGTTTAAAGGGAACATTCCTGAACACTCGGGCATCCGACCGTCTACGCTCCGGGCGATGGAGAGTCCGTCTTGCTAAAGGGTTGGTGGCAGTACTGGTCCACGCCCGAAGGGCGCTCCATACGACGGGGACATGTCGCCTTTATGACCCCGCTCTTCCTCGTCGCGATGATCTTCTTCGCCTGGGAGAGAGCGTGGCTCCTAGCAGCCATCACAGGCATCACGGCGGCTTTCGGGGCTTGGCGTTACGTCAAACTGAGGCGATAGCCCAAAGGGAACATTCCTGAACACTCGGGCACGCGGGTTCATTGCTTCTTGCGTATCAGCGCGGCCGCGAGCGCGATGCCGCCAGCGAACGTCATCCAGCCCACGCCGACCGAGTCCTCGGTCGAGGCGTGGTGCGCGTACTGGCATCCTCCAGCCGAGAGATCGTCGTTACTGATCAAGGCCGTGGAGCCCACGACCGGCAGGATCAGCACAAGCACCGAGGTGGCAAGCCACGTAGGGGGCCTCCGCCGCATAGCCACGAAGACTGCGGCAACGGTGAGTGCGCACGCCGCCCCGATCGCGGCACCGACCCCGACCAGCACGCCATGCCCACACCCATTCGCGTAGTGCCCGATCGCGACGTAGATGCCCGCAGCCGCACCGTAGAGCAGGACGACTCCGCCGGTAACGCCAACTGCGATCTCAGGTGCGCCCCTCGTAACCGGCATGCCCAAAGGCTAGTCGCGCGTCCGAGTCTGTAAAGCGAACATTCCTGAACACTCGGGCAGGCATGAGTGCCCTTGCCGAGAAGCTCATCGGGCTGGCCTGAGCGGCCGCGCGTGGAGGCTGTATGTCCAGGCGGCCGCTACGAGGAGCGCTCCGGCCAGAAGCGCCAAGAGCGTTCGCCGATCGTTCGCTTGATGCTGTCTCGGTCTCACGGGCGGCGCGGTGTTCGTTGTCGGAAGTGAGACGCCTCGAACCTTGGCAAGGTGCCTGACGGCGGCTATCGCCGCCGGCAGGAGTCCTCGTGATGTGTCGCCGGCCGCCTGCGACGACTCGGCGCGCGGCCCGGGTCTGCCTGCACGGGAGACGCCGATCCCTTGCTTCATCACGACCAGCACGTCACCGGGGTAGACGAAGGCGAGCTCGGCGCCGAGGAACCGGGCGTAGAGGTCGGGTCGCCGCCAGAGAGCCGTTACCGAGCCCAGGTCGTACGGCGAGCCGATCACGGCGACTTTCACCGGCACTCCGTACAGGCGGGACGCACGGACGAGCTGCGCGAGGGTCGCGCGCTCGGCGGCGGATGCCGCGACGTCGGTGGGGAGGAAGATGGACTGCGAGTAGAGGACATCGCTCGCCGGGTCGCCGTCCGCTCTGGCCGGAGGGACCGCGACCGCGGCGAGGAACGCGACGGCGAGTGACGAGACGATCGCGCAGCGACGGCGGAAAGGATGCAACCTGATCCGTTACTCTCTCAGCTCCGCCGACCGAGTGGCGGACTCCCGGATGACCGAACAGAGCTCACCGCTACCGGGTACGCCCGCGGTCGCTTGCACCAAACCGCGCCGACCTCTTCGGCGTGCTCTGTTCGTCGTTGCGGCGGCCGCGGCCGTCGGCGTGGCGGCGGGCGCCGCAGCTGCACTCGTGCTTCGCTCGTCCCCGTCGGCGAGCGCACCGATCGGCGGGCCTGCCGCGGTCTGGGCTGCCGGCTCCCGCGTCGCGCCGGCATTCTCGCTGCACGATCAGAACGGGAGGCCGGTCTCGCTCGCCTCCCTGCGCGGCCGAACCGCGATCGTCACGTTCATCGACCCCCTCTGCCGCAACTACTGCCCACTCGAGGCGAAGGTCCTGAACACCGTCGTCGACAGGCTGCCCGCGTCGCAGCGACCTGCGATCGTCGCCGTCAGCGTCAATCTCTGGGGCAACGCGCCACGCAACCTGCGATTAGACGCGCAGAAATGGCACCTCGTCCCGGAGTGGCGATGGGCGATCGGCTCCGGCGCCAAGCTCACCACCGCATGGCGCAACTACCAGATCGGCGTGCAGGACCACAAGACAACGACGGCAGGAGTGACGGTGCACGAAATCTCCCATATCGAGGCGTCATACGTGATCGACAGGAGCGGCCACGAGCGGGCGCTCTTCATGTGGCCGTTCGACGCCCGCGAGGTCGAGCGAACGATCGCCTCGCTCCAGGGCGCCTAGCCGGTGCGGGCCGCAGGCATCGCCGCCGTCGTGCTGGCGGCGTTCTGCTTGCCCGCCGGCGCTGCCGCACACGTCGGCCGCACCATCCCGGTCGCCACGGACTACGTCGCTCGAATCACCAGCCTCCCGGCCGGGATCCGTGCAAAGGTGATCGACGGTGATCAGAGCCTCTGGCTCGACGTCTCGACGCGATCGACGGTCGTCGTGCTGGGCTTCTCCGGCGAGGCGTACCTGCGCTTCACGGCGAGCGGCGTCCAGGCGAACAAGCGCTCAGCGACCTGGCTCCTCAACCGCGCCTTCCCCGGCCAGACCGTGCCGCACACCTCGCCCCGCGCGAGGCCGCTCTGGGAGACCGTGTCACGTGGGCACGCCTATCGCTGGCACGAGGACCGACTACACGGACTCGCCCTCGCGGCTCGCACCCCCGGCTCCCAGTTCGTCGGCACCTGGACAGTGCCACTCCGTATCGACGGACGCCGCGCGCAAATTCGAGGCAGCCTCCGCCACGTCAACCCGCCATCACTCCTGTGGCTCTGGCCCGCCATCGTCCTGGTCGCCGCCCTGCCGGCATTGCTGCGGCTCCGCCGCCGGCGCCTCAACGCCGCGATCGCCACCACACTGATCCTCGTCGACGTCGCCGCCATCGCAGTCGCCACCGCCGGGCGCCTGCTCTACGGTCGTCCGGCGGTCTCGCTCGATCAGCAGATCGAGCTCATCCTCACCGCCGCCGCTCTCGCCCTCGTCCTACGGCTGCTAATCCTGCGACCCTGGCAGACGCTCGCCGTCAGCCTCACCGCTGCGATCGGCTTCTTCGTCGGCCTCGCCTGGATCGGAACGCTCGAGCACGGACACGTCAACGCCGCAATACCCGACGCCGTCGAGCGCGGCGCCATCGTCGTCATGCTCGGCGCCGGCCTCGCACTTCTCGCCGCTGTCCACTACTCGGACACGTTCCACCTCGCCCTCCGACCCGGTCGGGCGCAGCAACCACGGCGCAAACAGCCCGATGCTCATCCGCCCCACACGGGTGGCGCGGGTGGAGCCTGAACTGACCCTGCGCGCTCGAGGACCTTTCGTCAGGTGACATTCCTAAACACTGGGGCAATCGGCGTTGGTGTACGTTGCGAAGATGGGAAGCCGGTCGCTGCCAGGTCCGGTTGTCGGTTCTCGCTTGACGGACGACTACGTGCGTACGGTTGGGCGACTGGCTTATCTTTGGGGTTGGCCGCTCGTCAATATGCACAACCGGCTCGCGATCATGGAGCAGCTTCCGGGACCGGGACTCATCGGTGGCGTCGTCCCGGCCGCCCCGCCCGGCTATGCCGGGATGCTCCACGACTACATCACTCCCGATCAGCGACTCGTGGCGTGCCCGAACCAGGATGTCGTCTATGGGTTCGGGCTGATCGACGCAACCAAGGGGCCGTCCGTGATTCAGGTCCCGGAGTTCGCTGACCGCTTCTGGGTCTATCAGGCCGTCGACCAGCGGACCGATGCGTTCGTCCAACTCGGCGCGATGTACGACACCAAGGCGGGCTTCTATGTGCTCGCGCCCGAGAGCTGGGACGGCTCGACTCCGGATGGTGTGTCAGGTGTCTTTCGCTTCGATACACGGATCGCGGTCGTTGTTCCGCGCGTGTTCATGGATGACACAGACGAGGACAGAAATGCGATCCAATCGGTGATCAACCAGGTGATGCTCTACCCCCTTGCCCAGTACACGGGCGAGATGCAGAGCACCGACTGGGCGGACGCGCCGGCATTCCCCGCGGGTGACACGACCTCGGGCGAGCACGAGACCCAATGGGTCATCCCCGGCCTCTTCTTTTCCGCCCTCAGAGAGGTCATGCAGGAGGTGCCTGCGCGCGACGGCGAGCAGGCGCTCTACGGCTGGTTCGAGTCGCTTCTGTCTGCCGCCGACTCCGACCCCCACATCGTCGACATCCTGGGCGGGGTCGCCCAGGAAGCCAACGACGGACTCGTCGCTGACCTCTTCCAGTTCCGCAACATCGGAGTTCCTCTCCCACATAACTGGACGACCCAGCGCAACGGTGCTGCGTTCGGAACCGACTACCTGACCAGGACAGCGATGGGCAAGGCGAACATCTTCGTCAACGTCCCCGCCGAAACGACCTACTTCTACCAAGACCTCGACAGCGACGGGCACCGACTCAACGGCGAAAACGCCTACACCGTCACCTTCCCCGCCGAGGAGCTTCCACCGATACGGGGCTTCTGGTCACTAACCCTCTACAACGAACACCACTTCTTCAATCCCAACCCGCTCAACCGCTACTCGCTCGGCACCAAGAACAAAACGCTCGTGACGAATCCCGACGGCTCACTCACCATCCACGCCTCGGCCAAACCACCCGATGATTCCCTACAGCCGAACTGGCTCCCAGCCCCCAGAGGCGACTTCTCCCTCTACCTACGCGCATACTGGCCCCAACAGGCCATCCTCGACGGCCAATGGACACCACCCACCGTCACACGCACCACGCGTTGATCGGTAGAGCAAAGGGAACACTCCCGAACGCTGGGGCAGCCGAGCGCGTTGCGTCCTTCGTCGATTCGCCGGCTTACGGGTTGGGGCTGAACAGCTTCCAGTGGCCCTCGGAGACGATTTCGTTGGTCGGCTCCGGCCAGATCCAGACTCACGACTTCGTGCGGCTTCGATCAATTGCCCACCATCGGGTCGGGCATGAACTCGCGGACGTCTTGAGCACAACGGCAGGCGACGGCGATCCTGCCAGCCCACTCCAGCGCCTCCCGGCGTGAGGGCACGTCGACGACCGACAGTCCGCCGACGTACGCCTTGCTCTCCGGGTACGGGCCGTCGGTGACCGTCCCACCGGTGGCCACCACGCTCAGCTCCTCGACGGAACACAGCCCGCCGCCGAACACCCACACTCCGGCGTCCATGGCCTCTTGAACCACCGCGTGAGCAGCCTCGGCCACGGCGGGCAGCTCCTCCTCGGGGAAGGTCATCGCGCCGTCGTCGAACGAGATCAGATACCGCGTCATCTCATGCTCCTTTCTCGGCAACGTGAGTCGAGTGACTGGACGCGGGGGAACGGAGCGCGTCACAATCCAGCGCTGTCATGTCGCAAGCCGACGTCAGGCGTCTAGTCGAACGCTACCGCGCGGGCTGGTTCGGCCACGACGTGGATGCGATCATGGTCGTCGTCAGCGACGACATCGTGTTCCACAACCTGACAACTGCCGAGCGCGGGGCGTCGACGTGATCAACTGTCGAGACGGCCTGATAGCCCGCAACGCCGTGTACTCATCGGGCCACGCGCCACGCGTGCTCGATCCCTGAGAACCCACGCGGGACATCCACCGCAACGTGAGACGCTTGCTAGCGTTCTGCTCGTGTATACGCCCTCTCAGTTCGCAGTCGACGACGAGAGCGCGGCGTCCTTTCTCGCAACCGTTCGGGCCGCCGACCTCGTGACCATGACCGAGGACGGACTTGTCGCGACGTTCCTGCCTCTCGTCTTCGACCCGAGCCCGGGCGAGCACGGGGCACTACGTGGCCACCTGGCTCGAAAGAACGATCAGTGGAAGCGACAAACGATCGGTGAGGCTCTCGTGATCGTTCACGGCGACGACGCGTACATCACCCCGAGCTGGTATCCGTCAAAGGCCGAACACGGCCGGGTGGTCCCGACCTGGAACTACACGACCGCTCACGTTTTTGGCGAGCTCGTGATCCACGACGACCCCGCCTGGGTCGACCGGAACGTGCGCGAGCTGACCGAGCGGCACGAGGGAGGCCGCGCCGTGCCGTGGAGTGTCGACGACGCGCCGCCGGAATTCCGCGCCGGCCAGCTGCGGGCCATCGTCGGGATCGAACTGGTGATCCACCGTGTCGAAGCCAAGTTCAAGATGAGCCAGAACCGTCGCGACGAGGACATCGACGGCGTGGTCGCCGGACTCGCTGCCGACGGCCTGACGACGATCTCCGAAGCTGTCGACCGCCTACGGCGCACCGCCGAATAGCTGGAGCATCGGTCGCGATGACAGCGCTAGAGCTCGTCTTCGCCGTCGGCTGGGCTGCGTTCTGGCTGTACTGGCTCGTGGCGGCTTTTTCGACCAAGAGGGGCCGCGTGCCGTGGTCTCGCCAGCTGCGGATCCGGGCCGTGATCGTCGTCGTCGTGGTCATCCTGGTTCGCCTGGGAGCGTTTCGGGGCCACGGCGTCAACACCGATCCGTGGCGTGCCGGCATCGGGCTCGTCCTCTTCGCCGTGGGGCTGGGCTTCGCGATCTGGGCCCGGCTGCACATCGGGCGCAACTGGGGCGCCCCGATGACGCAGAAGGACGAGCCGGAGCTGGTGACGAGCGGCCCCTACCACCTGGTCCGCCATCCGATCTACTCGGGCATCCTGCTTGCGGGCATCGGCACCGCGCTAGCCCTGAGCTGGACTTGGCTGATCGCCGTGGCCCTGGCCGGCCTCTACTTCGTCTACAGCGCGACCGTGGAGGAGCGCTACCTGACCGGGCAGTTCCCCGACGACTACCCGGCATACAAGCGCTCGACCAAGATGCTCGTGCCATTCATCTTCTAAGCCGCATAAACCTGCATGTTCGTGCTACAACATGCAGATGCTGACCGCGGAGCGACGACAGGCGATCCTCGCGCGGGTCGAGCGTGACGGCAGGGTCGTCGCCTCGGAGCTGGTGGCAAGCCTCGGCGTGTCCGAGGACACCGTTCGCCGCGACCTGCGGGACCTCGCCGAGCGAGGCCTGCTGCATCGCGTTCACGGTGGGGCGCTGGCCTCCGCGCCGCCGACCAGCTCGTTCACGCAGAGGCTCGACGTCTCGCCTGAGGAAAAGGCTGCGCTCGCCGAGGCGGCCCTGCCACTGCTTGTCGGCTCACGCGTGATCGTCCTCGACGGCGGCACGACGACGTTGGAGCTGGCCCGCCGTCTCCCTCTGCTCTACGACGGCACCGTCGTCACCAACGCGCCGCCGGTTGCGTTGGCGCTGGCGAACCACCCGAAGGCGGACGTGATGCTCGTCGGGGGCCGGCTGCTGAAGGACGCCCAGGTTGCGGTCGGGGCGGCGGCCGTCGAGGCGCTCCACACGGTGCGGGCGGACATCTGCGTGCTCGGCATCTGCTCGCTACATCCCGACGTCGGCGTCACGACGCTCGACGACCAGGAGGCGTCGGTGAAGCGCGCCATGGTGGCCTCGGCCGGTGAGGTGATCGCGCTCGCGACGGCGGACAAGCTCCGCACCGCAGGGCCATGGGTCGTCGCGCAACTCGCGGATATCGATCACCTGGTCACCGACGGCGGCGGCGAGCTCACACGCCCGTATACGAGCGCCGGCATCGACGTGGTGGCCGTTTGACGCCGCGCCTCGCGACGTTCACGGTCTTCGCGATCAACGGCGCGATGATGGGAACCTGGGTCGCGCACATCCCGTGGCTGCAGGACCACCTCGGGATCTCGAAGGCGACGCTCGGGTTGTGCCTGCTGTGCATGGCCGCGGGCGCGCTGGTCTCGATGCCGTTGACCGGCCATATCCTCAACGGCCGCTCGAGCGCCTCGGTGACGCGCGCCTCCGCGCTGATCTTCTGCCTGATGTTGCCGCTGCCGCTGCTGGCGACGAGCCCGATCACGCTCGGGGCGATCCTGTTCTTCTTCGGGGCGAGCGGCGGGGCGATGGACGTCGCGATGAACGCGCACGGCGTCGCCGTCGAACGCGAGCTGGGCCGGCCGATCATGTCCTCGCTGCACGGTGGCTGGAGCGTGGGCGGGTTCCTGGCGGCAGGCCTGGTCGCGATCGCCGCCGCGGCAGGAGTCGACCCACGGCTCGAGAGCCTGCTTGTCGGAGTTGCGCTCTGGGTGGCCGCGTTGTGGATCACTGGGCGGCTGAGAACGGTGTCGGCGCGCCCCAAGGCGGGAAGCGGGTTCGCGCGGCCCTCGCACGCGGTGCTTCTGATCGGAGGACTCTGCTTCCTGGCGATGATGACGGAGGGCGCGATCGGCGACTGGAGCGGGATCTACCTCCGTCACGACGCCGGCGCGAGCGCCGCGGCGGCGGCGACGGCGTTCACGGGCTTCTCCCTCGGGATGGCCGTCGCTCGCCTCGGCGGCGATCTGCTGAACGAGCGGCTCGGCGCCGCGACGCTGATGCGCGGCGGCATGTCCCTGGTGGCGGTCGCGCTCGGCGGCGTGCTGCTGATCGGCCAGACGGTGCCCGCTGTGATCGGCTTCGCCGTCTGCGGCCTCGGCATCGCGAACGCCGTGCCGCTGCTCTTCAGCGCGGCGGGGCGGCTCGATCCGCCCGGTCCTTCGCTGGCCGCCACCTTCACGATCGGCTACACGGGCTTCATCGTCGGTCCGCCGCTGATCGGCCTGCTCGCCGATCGAGTCGGGCTGCCGAAGACGCTTGGGCTGCTCGTGATAGCTGCGCTCGCCGTGGCCGTGCTGGGCGGTCGCGCCGCGGCGAGGCGGCCGACGAGCTCTCCCGACGGCGATCTGCCGGCTGTAGCCCCGGAACTAGAGCCTGCGATCCACTAGCGCGCCCGGGCCGGCGGCTTTCAGGCGATCAGCAGGCGGGCGCCGAGCTCGGCCGCCTCGAGCTCGACGAGGTCGCGGTTGCGTTCGGCCCAACGACCGGATGCGAGGTCGGCACGGAGGCTGCGCACTGCCCTCCGCTCGATGTCGGGTCCGACTCTGGTCCAGACCGACACTCCGTGACGGACATGCTCGTCCAGGTACGCCTCGGGCCGGCGCCAGTACGCCTCGAAGAAGCCGTCGGCGCAGTCCCAGGGAATGAGCACCGGCTCGATCCGGGCCTCGATCGCGCGGGCCACCTCGGTCAGCGTATGCCGCCCGTGGCGAAGGTCGGCGATCTCGGGCAGGTAGTCGCGCGTCAGCCAGAACCGATCGAGCTCACCGGCTTCGGGCGCGAACACCACCTCGAACGTGAACACCACCACGCGGCGAGCAACGCGCTGCATCTCGCGCAGGCCGGCAATCGCGTCCTGCCAGTGCTGAAGGGTGCAGACAGCCATCGCTGCGTCGAAGGACTGGTTCTCGAACGGAAGGCTCTCCGCGGTGGCGGCAACGCACGGCGCTGCGCCTGCGGGACGCTGTGACCGCATCAGCGCCGACGGCTCCACCGCGGTAACGTCGCGGTCGGGCGGCTCGTAGGAGCCGGTGCCCGCTCCGACGTTCAGTACCGTGCGCGCATCGCCCAGCGCAGCCCAGATCCTGGCGGCGATCCGCGGCTCGGTGCGCCGCGTCACGGTGTACGTGGCTCCGATGGTGTCGTACAACTGTGCGCTGGACATGACTCGCGCACCAGTTCAGCACATTGGCCGATGAATCACCACGAGCGATACGACCGGGCGCAGCAGGAAATCGCTCGCGCGTCAGTGGATCTCGAGGTGTCCCGCATGCTCGACCTGGGGGTCGGCACGGGCGAGACGTCGCGACGATGTCTGGCGGCACACCCGGAGGCGCGCGCGGTGTGCCTCGATCAGAGCCGAGACAAGCTGGACGCCGCGGCAGCCGTTCTGGGCCCGAGAGCAGAGCTGCGGCTCGGCCGCTTCCAGGATCCACTGCCGGAAGGGCCCTTCGAGCTGATCGTCTCCGCGTTTGCCTTGCATCATGTCGACGCGGCGGTGACGGCAGACCTGTTTCCGCGTGTCGCGGAACGGCTCTCCCAGGGCGGACGGTTCGTGCTGGCCGATGTCGTCGAACCGCACACTCCGGTCTCCGAGCCGACGCCACTGGATCGAGAATTGAGCGTCGTCAGCCGCACGGATGAGCTGCTGGGCGCCCTCCGCAATGCCGGCTTTCAGCCCGAGATTCGGTGGGCGGAGCACGACCTCGTTGTGATCGCCGCTTCCCCTGTCTGAGGGGGTTTGTCGGTACCGGGATCAACGGGGCCGGTCACCACGAACGTGGGCGTGCTTTAGTGGCTCGACGATGGGCCTGACGAAGACACGCAAACTCCGCGACCTCGAAGTCTCGGCAGTCGGGCTCGGCTGTATGGGAATGAGCAGCGCGTACGGCCCTCCTGCCGACGTGCAGGAGATGGTCACGCTCATCCGGGCTTCCGTCGAGCGGGGCGTGACCCTCTTCGACACGGCCGAGGTGTACGGCCCGTTCACCAACGAGGAGCTCGTCGGCGAGGCGCTTGCCCCGGTCCGCGACCAGGTCGTGATCGCCACTAAGTTCGGCTGGGACATCCAGGACGGCCAGCGCACCGGGAACGTCGACAGTCGCCCGGAGACGATCAGGCGCGCCGTCGAAGGGTCGCTCGAGCGGCTGCAGACCGACACGATCGACCTGCTCTACCAACATCGGGTCGACCCCGGCGTCCCGATCGAAGAGGTCGCCGGGACGGTCAAGGAGCTGATCGAGGAAGGGAAGGTCAAGCACTTCGGCCTGTCGGAGGCGGGTGTGGAGACGATCCGTCGGGCACACGCGGTGCAGCCGGTCACGGCCGTCCAGAGCGAGTACTCACTGTGGTGGCGCGAGCCGGAGGGCGAGATCATCCCGACCCTCGAGGAGCTCGGAATCGGCTTCGTACCGTTCAGCCCGCTCGGCGCCGGCTTCCTCACCGGAACGATCGACGAGAACACCCAGTTCGACAGCTCCGACTACCGCAACACCGTTCCACGTTTCGACGCGGAAGCCCGGAAGGCGAACGAGACGTTGGTCGACCTCGTCCGGCGGCTGGCGGAGCGCCGGGGCACGACGCCCGCTCAGATCGCGCTCGCGTGGCTGCTGGCGCAGAAGCCGTGGATCGTGCCCATCCCCGGCACGACGAAGCTGCATCGCGTCGAGGAGAACATCGCCGCGGCAGAGATCGAGCTGACCACGGACGATCTCCGCGAGATCGCGGAAGGCGCGTCGCTCATCACGTCGCAGGGCGCCCGCTACACCGAAGCCAACCAGCGGTGGATCGACCGCTAGGGGCTCGCCGACGGGCCTAGCGTCGAGCTTTGGACTCGTTCAGGGTCACCGCGGCGCGGAGGAGCGTCTTCAGAGCCGCCTCGTCGATCGACTCGCCCTCGTGGAAGTCGATCGCGCGGCGCGTGTTCCCGTCGAGACTGGAGTTGAAGAGGCCCGAGGGATCCTCCAGCGACGCGCCCTTGGCGAAGGTCATCTTCACGACGGCCTTGTACGTCTCGCCGGTGCAGATGATCCCGTCGTGGTACCAGACGGGAACGCCGCGCCACTTCCACTCCTCGACGACTTCGGGATCGGCTTCCTTGACCAGGGCGCGGAGCCTGGCGAGCGTGTCGCCGCGCCAGTCGTCGAGCTCCTCGATCCTCTGGTCGATCAGCTCGGACGGCTTCATGAGGCGCCGCCGAAGTCGACATCCTTGGTCTCCACCGTCCCGGCCGTCCGGCCCGGCGCGCTCTGGTAGGTCCAGTACAGGTTCGTGTGCGCGATCACCTGGTCCGGCGGCGGCGCGCCCCAGGCCGTCTGATCCTCCGTCGTGTGGGCATCGCTGACGAGGGTCGCGTCGTAGCCCCGGGTGAACGCGCCGTGGAGCGTCGAGCGGACGCACGCATCGGTCTGCGCGCCGACGACGACGAGTCGGCCGACGCCGAGGTCCGACAGGACGGTTTCGAGGTTCGTGTCCTCGAAGGCGTCGCCGTAGCTCTTCGCGATTAATGGCTCGGCGTCGTTCGGAGTCAGCTCGGGGACGATCCGCCAGTTGTCGCTCCCCTGCACGAGGTGCTCGTCCGAGTGCTGGACCCAGACGACGGCGACATCTTCCTGCCGTGCCCGGTCGACCAGGCTGCCGACGTTCGCGACGACTGCGTCGCGCTCGTGGGCGCCTTCGACGACGCTGTTCTGCACGTCGATCACGAGGAGCGCGGTCTTCGGCCTATTCGCGAGTGTGGTCATGGCGCTGCGGAATCATACGATCAGATCGAGTGACGCGAGCCCCCGGATGTCCCCGCGTGGCTTCCATGTCGGCGGACGCTGCGGGTCGAGCCGGAAGTCGGGGAGAAGCTCGGCGAAGCGCTCGATCATGATCGTCAGCTCGAGCCGTGCGAGGTTCGCGCCCAGGCACAGGTGGTGGCCGTGGCCGAACGCGACGTGGCGGTTCGGGCGGCGGTCGAGGATGCAACGGTCCGGGTCGGTGAAGACGCGCGGGTCGTGGTTGGCCGCGCCGTAGCCGAGCAGGACGACATCGCCGGCGGGGATGGTTTCGCCGTGCACGTCGAGGTCGTGCGCCGCATTCCGGCAGAAGACCTGCACCGGCGAGACGTACCGGAGCAGCTCGTTCACCGCGTCGTGCGCGAGCGCGGTCGGATCGCCGAGAAGCTGCTTCCGCTGCTCCGGGTGCTCGGCGAGGTGCTGCAGGCTCAGGCTCATCGCGCCGGAGGTCGTCTCGTAGCCGGCCAGCAGCATCAGCACCCCGAACCCGCGCACCTCGGTGTCGGTCAGCCGCTGACCGTCCACCTCGGCCTGGAGGAGGAGCCCGATGAAATCGTCGCGCGGCTCGGCCTTCCGCTCGGCGACCAGGGCGTCGAGATACGCCTCGACGTCGTGGACGGCCTCGCGCTGGTCGTCGGGATCGCTGAGCGCGTTCGCGAACATCCGCTCGACCCAGTCGAACCAGCGCGGCTCGTCCTCCACGGGGAGGTTCATGAATCGCGCGAGCGCGCCGAGCGACATCGGGATCGCGAACTCAGACACGACCTCTCCGCCGCCCCGGCGCGCGATCGGCTCGAGCAGCTTCGTCGCGAGCGTCTCGAGCTCCGGTCTAAGCGCGTCGATCCGGGCCTTCGAGAAGAGCACGCTCACGAGCCCGCGCGAGACGGTGTGGGCCGGAGGGTCGAGCTCGATCGGCAGCAGCGGGTACTCGCGGGGCTGCGACGGCGGGATGATCGTCGTGCCGACGACGCTCGAGGTGAAGGATTCGTGGTCGAGCGCGGCGCGCGTCACGTCCTCGTACCGCGTGAGAAGCCAGAAGCCGCCGTACAGGTCCGAGTGCACGAGCGGCTGCTCCTCGCGGATCGGGTCGATCACGCTGTACGGATCCTCGACGAACCGCTGGTCGTGGTGGTCGAAGCTCATCCGCGGTCATTATCTGCTACTCCGTTCGGCGTGGTCACGACCCAGAGCCCACCGGCGATCGTCCAGCACCTTCGCGCCGACGAGCTCGCGCTGCGGACTACGACGGGCGCGAGGTTCGTCGCCCTCGCCCGCGATCGGCAGCTCGTGATCCGGACGCTCGCCCGCAACGCGAAGCTGGCGACTGCGGTGGCGAAGCTCGCGCCCGGCGAGCGCGACGACATCGCCGTGCGCCGCGATCTCAACGCGCTGTCGGCCCAGAGCCCGCCGCAGGTCGGCGGCGTCAGCGTCGGCCCGGCGCGCCACGCCGCCAAGCTCCTCTCCTTCTACCGCGAGGCCCAGCAGCGCTTCGGCATCCGCTGGGAGCTGCTCGCGGCGATCAACTTCGTCGAGAGCGACTTCGGCCGCGCCCGGACGACGGCCAGGGCGGATGCGCAGGGCCCGATGCAGTTCGAGCCGGCGACCTGGCGCGAGTACGGCCTCGGCGGCGACGTCTACGACGAGCACGACGCCGTCCTCGCCGCCGCGAACCTGCTCGCGTCGAACGGCGGGCGCACCGACGAGCGCGCGGCGCTCAGGCACTACAACCTCTCGCCGCTCTACTGGGACTCGGTGCTGCACCTCGCACACCGCATGGCCACCGTCCCGACCGCGTTCCGCGAGTACTACGCCTGGCAGCTCTTCCTGCGAAAGAGCTAGTTCTCGAGCTCGGTCTCCTCGGACTTCGCGAGCGCGCGCCTTGGGCTGAGCGTGCGCACCATGATCAGGAGCACCGCGAAGCCGAGCACGACGTTGAACGCGGTCAGCGCGATCTTCATCCCGACGCTGTAGCTCAGCAGCGGGGTCGCCGCCTCGTGGCCGCGGAAGACGTAGACGATCAGGCCCTGCTCCGTGCCCGCGCCGCCGGGAGTGATCGGAAACAGCGTCGACAGGCTCTGCACGACCTGGGTCAGAAGCGCGTTGTGGATGTTCGCCGTGATCCGGAACGCCTTCAGGAAGTAGTAGATGCTCCAGATGCGCAGCACCCAGCTCGCGGCCTGCCAGGTCACGACCTGGAACAGGTAGCGCCACGGCGTCCCGAGGATCGCGAAGCCCTGGCGGACGCGTGCCCAGAACACGAGCCAGCGCCGTCTCGCCCAGACCCCGCCCGCGATCAGCAGGATCAGCAGCACTCCGGCCGCGATCCCGCCGGCGCGCGGATGGGCGAGCGGCCACGACCAGTCGACCGACGGCAGCTTTTTCAGCACATGGAGGCCGGGGAGGACGCCGAGCGAGAGCGCCCACACGAACAGTCCGAGCGCGACGAAGAAGTCGAACAGCGTCTCGACGATCAGCGTCGCCGCGACGGTGGCGTAGCTCGCGCCGTCGATCCGCTGCTTGACGAGCGCGACCTTGACCGCGTCGCCGACGCGCGCCGGGATGATCGCGTTGACGCCGATTCCCGCGACGTAGGAGCCGAACACGGGCCACCAGCGGATGCGCGTGCCCGGATAGGCGGCGCGCAGGATGTTCCGCCAGGCGATCGTCCGCAGGATCGTGCGCGCGAAGAAGAGGCCGAGCGCGATGAAGAGCGGTGTCCACCGCACCGCCGCGAGGTGGTCGTAGAAGACGTTCGTGGCGTCGACGAATCCCCTGAACCAACGCACTGCGCCTCCCGTGTCACACTGACGCCATGGCGACCCGCTCGACGCAGCGTAACCTCGGCCGGCTCTCGGAGATCGCCCAGGTCGCGGCCAAGCACGGTTTCGGCTACTTCTTCGAGACCCACCGCGTCACCGATCACCTGCCGTTTCGCCACTCCGCGGCCTCGGCAAACGGCGACCGCTCGCAGCGCGGCGTCCACCTGCGCGAGATGCTCGACGAGCTCGGCCCGACGTTCGTGAAGTTCGGCCAGGTGCTTTCGATGCGGCCTGATGTCCTGCCGCCGGACATCATCACCGAGCTCCGCGGGCTCCAGGACGACGTCACGCCGTTCCCGTTCGAGCAGGTCCAGCAGGTGATCAGCGAGGAGCTCGGGCTGACGGTCGAGCAGCTCTTCCTCGAGTTCGAGCAGACGCCGATCGCGGCCGCCTCAATCGGCCAGGTGCACCGCGCGGTGCTCCCGAACGGGAACCGTGTCGCGGTGAAGGTGCAGCGGCCCGACGCGCCGAAGCAGATCGACGCCGACCTCGCGCTGATGATGCAGGCCGCGAAGCTCGTGCGCGAGCGCGTGAAGGCGCTCGAGTTCGTCGATCCGGCCGCGCTCGTCGACGAGTTCTCGAACCAGATCCGCCACGAGCTCGACTACCGGCTCGAGGCGCGCAACGCCGAGGCGTTCCGCCGCAACTTCGCCGGGCACCCGCACGTCGAGGTGCCGAAGGTCTACTGGAGCTACACGCGCTCGCGCGTGCTCACGCTGGAGATGCTGGAAGGCCCGCAGCTCGCGGACATCGGCGACGAGGACTACACCGTCGAGGAGCGGCGCCGGCTCGCGTACCTCGTCACCGAGACGTGGATGACGATGATCTTCCGCCACGGCTTCTTCCACGGCGACCCGCATCCGGCGAACATCCTCGTGCTGGGGCCGGAGCGGATCGGGCTCGTCGACTTCGGCGCCGTCGGCAAGCTGACCGACGCGGACATGTCCGCCGCGACGCGGCTGTTCATCGACGCGGCGACCGAGAACGTCGACGCACTGCCGAAGCGCCTCACCGATCTCGGCGTCCGGTATCCGAAGGAGAACGAGGAGGTGTTCCGCACCGAGCTGCGCGAGCTGTACTACCGCTACTACGGCGCGAGCCTCGCCGAGATCGACCCGATGCAGGTGATCCGCGAGGCGTTCCAGCTCATCTACTCGGTCAACCTGCACCTGCCGTCGCGGTTCCTGATGCTTGACAAGGCGATCGCCACGCTCGCGTCGGTCGGCGCGGAGCTGTACCCGGACTTCAACGTGTTCGAGGTCGCGAAGCCGTTCGCGCGCGACCTGATGCGAGAGCGGTTCACCCCGGATCGCGTCGCGCGGCGGGCGCGGAAGGAGGCGGTCGCGCTCTCGCAGATCGCGCTCGAGCTGCCCTACCAGGTGCACGACATCCTCGAGGAGATGCGGGACGGGCAGATCGAGGTCGGCTTCCGCCACATCGCGCTCGACGAGTTCATGGCGAGCATGCAGGAGTCGTTCAACCGGCTGGTCGTTGCGCTCGTCGTCGCGGCGGGCTTTCTCGGCTCGGCCGTGCTCGCCGCGTTCGCGAAGGGCGGGCCGCACGCGCTGGGTGTGAACGTGATCGCGCTGGCCGGATTCGCGCTCTCGACGATCGTGCTGTTCCGTCTGCTGTGGTCAGTTGTCCGGTCGGGCCGTTTGTAGATCGTTCGTCGCAGTTCCGCGCGAAAGGACATCTAGGCGGGGCCGTCGCGCGGCGCTAGGTTCGCCGCATGTCCACCGCGCTGCTGATGGTCGAGCCCGAAGTCCGGCTCGAGCGCCATCTCGAGAACGACGGCTTCGAGGTCGTGCGCCGGTTCGACGCGGCGGCCCGGATCGACCTCGCGCTGCTGCCGAGCGTCGAGGAGTGCCGGCAGCTGCGGCGCGCGGGTCATGACCTGCCGGTGATCGTGCTCGGCGATCCGGGCGTCGACCGGATCCGCGCGCTTGAGGACGGCGCGGACGACGTGCTCGCGCGGCCGTTCGCCTACGAGGAGCTGATCGCGCGGATCCGCGCCGTGCTTCGCCGCGCCGCGCCGGAGCCGCGCGAGCGGATCGTCGTCGGCGAGCTGCGGATCGACCGCACGACGAGGCGCGTGACGCTCGGCGGCGAGGTCGTGGTGCTCGCCGGGAAGGAGCTCGAGCTGCTGGTGAAGCTCGCCTCGGATCCGTATCGCGTGTTCACCAAGGAACAGCTCCTGCGCGAGGTGTGGGGCTTCCGGTCTTTGGGCCGTACCAGGACGTTGGACTCGCACGCCTCGCGCCTGCGCCGGAAGCTCGCGCGAGACGGCGATGCGCCCTACGTAATCAACATTTGGGGGGTTGGCTACAAGCTCCTCGACGGCTAGCGTGAGCGCATGCGGAGGAGGTCATGCGTCGTCACAACGCTCAGCTCGCTCGTGCTGCTCGTCGCGGGCGCGATCCTCGCGTTCGGCGCGAGCGCGTTCATCGCCGCGTTTGTGATCTGGGGCCTCGCCGCCGTGCTCGCCGTGTCCGCCTGGGGCCTGCTCGGCTTCCCGGTTCGGCGAAGTACAATGACCACATCGTGACCGACAAGGTCGTTCGCACAGACGATGAGTGGCGCGAGCTCCTGACCCCGGAGCAGTACGCCGTGCTCCGCCGCGCCGGCACCGAGGCGCCGTTCACCGGCGAGTACGACCACGTCTTCGAGCCCGGCGTCTACCACTGCGGCGCGTGCGGCGCCGAGCTCTTCACCTCCGATGCGAAGTACGACTCCGGGTGCGGTTGGCCCGCGTTCTACGCGCCGGCCGGCGAGGATGCCGTCGCGGAGGAGACCGACGCTAGCCACGGCATGATCCGCACCGAGGTGCTCTGCGCGAGCTGCGACTCGCACCTCGGCCACGTCTTCCCCGACGGCCCCGCGCCGACCGGCCAGCGCTACTGCATCAACTCCGCTGCGCTGAAGCTCGAAGAGTCCTAGAAGAGCGTCCCGCCCTGCTCGAGCTCGAGCAGGAACTTCTTCGCTGGGAGCCCACCGCCGTAGCCCGTGAGGCTGCCGGTCGAGCCGATCACGCGGTGACACGGAAGGACGATCGGCACCGGGTTGTTGTGCATCACCGTCCCGATCGCTCGCGCCGCATTCGGACGGCCCGTACGCGCCGCGAGCGTGCCGTAGGTCGTCGTCTCGCCGTAGGGCACGAGCGCGAGCTGGTCGAGCACCTCGGCGTAGAACGGGTTGACCGCGACGTCGAGCTGGAGCTCGAAGTCGTGACGCGTGCCCTCGAAGTACTCGTCGAGCTGGCGTCGCACCGGGTCGACAGGCTTCGCGGAGCGCAGCACGCGTGTGCCGTAGGTGCGCGCAAGCGGCTCGAGCCGGTCGTCGGGATCGAACGAGATCTTGCAGAGGCCGCGCTCCGAGACGGCGACGAGCAGCGGCCCGATCGGAGAGTCGACGAGGTCGTAGGCGACGTCGAGGAGTCCGGTCGCTGCCGCGGCGTCGCGGAAGCGGCGGTCGAGCTCGGGCGAGACGTTGTTCATCGTGCTCCTTCTTTTCGTAGCCGGCGGACGCCGGAGGATGCAGCCTGGCGCGCGGCCTCTTCGCTCGAGCCGAGCGCCGCGCCGATCTGGTCGTAGGGCAGGTCGTAGCCGTACCGGAGCACGACGGCCGCGCGCTCGGTCGGCGGCAGCGAGTCGGTGAGATCCGCAAGCTCGGCGTAGGCCGCCTCGGGCTCCGGCGGCGCCTCGATCTCGACCTCCATGTGCTCATGAGCACTTGGCTTGCGGTACTCGTCGATCGCGATGCGCTCGGCGATCGTCAGCACCCACGCACGCAGGTGACGCCCGTGCTCGAGCCGGTCGTATGCGCGCAGGGCGCGGAGGAAGGTCTCCTGGAACGCGTCCTCGGCGCGAGCCCGCCCGAGCCGCCGGGCGAGGAGCCCGAACACGGCGTCGCGGTTCTCGTCGTAGAAGCACTCGAACGGCGGGACTGTCACGACTTCCATCATCAGGGGTAACGCACCGCGGCGTCGAGATGTGAGACTGCCGGGATGAAGGTCGCAGTCACGGGCCACGTCGAATGGATCGAGTTCGCCCGCGTCGACCACGTTCCGGCGCCCGGCGAGATCATCCAGGCCGAGGAGACGTGGGAGGAGCCAGGCGGCGGCGGCGCGGTCGCCGCGGTGCAGCTCGCCAAGCTCAACGGCGAGTGCGTCTTCTACACGATGCTCGGCGACGACGAGCTGGGGCGCCGCTCGAAAGAGCGCCTGACCGAGCTCGGCGTCACGGTCAGGGCGGAGACGACGGCCCGGCCGACCCGGCGCGGCTTTGTCTTCGTCGATGCCGTCGGCGAGCGGACGATCACCGTGCTCGGCGAGAAGCTCCGGCCGACCCGCGTCCGGCCCGAGGACGTCCTCGGCCACGAAGCGGGCCTCTTTATCTCCGGCGACGTCGAGGTTCTCCTAGCGATGCGCCGGGCGCGCACGCTCGTCGCGGTCGCCCGCGAGCTACCGACCCTGCGGCAGGCCGCGGTCGAGCTCGACGCGCTCGTCGGCAGCGGCGAGGACGACGGCGAGCGCTACCACCCCGGCGACCTCGAGCCGCAGCCGAAGCTCGTCGTGACGACGTCGGGCTCGCTCGGCGGCTGGACGCAGCCCGGCGGCCCGTACCGCGCCGCGCCACTGCCAGGTCCTGTCTCCGACGCCTACGGCTGCGGCGACTCGTTCACCGCGGCGCTCACCTTCGCGCTCGCGCGCGGAGACGACGCAGCCGACGCGGTCGCGCTCGCCGCCCGCTGCGGCGCCGCCGTGATGACCGGGCAGGGCCCGTACGAGGGTCAGCTCACCGGCGCCGAGCTCTGACGAACGGTCCAGAACACCTCGGTACGCATGGGGAAGCGGTACTCGCCCTCGGGTAGCACGGCGCCGAGCTCCGCCATCAGCCGCGCGCGCTCGTCGTCGGGCCGATGCGCGACGATGCTCAGCGAGAGCGCGAACGCGAGCACGGCCTCGCGGTCCGACACCTGCTCGTGCTCGACGGTGTCCTCCGCGATCTCGCCGAACGGCCCGCAGGCGACCGCGTCGCGCCAGTCGGTGTCCGAGTAGGTCCGGTCCTCGAACACCGCCCGCAGCCGCTCGCGGTAGGCCGCCGGCAGCGGCGAGAGCGCGTCGTCGTCCATCTCGTTGCGCACGACCACGAGCACGCCGCCCGGCTCCAGCACCCTCGCGATCTCGGCGATGGCGTCGTCGTTCGCGAACCAGTGGATCGCCTGGGCGACGAAGACCGCGCCGACGGCTCCGTCCGCGAGCGGGATCGCCTCGGCCCGGCCGTCGAGCACCTCTGCGTTCGGCGCCTCGCGCGAGATGATCGCGCGCATCGAGTCGAGCGGCTCCACTGCAATCACGCGCCGGTAACGACGTGCGAGGACGCGCGTGAGCTTCCCGGTTCCCGCCGCGAGATCGAGCACGGCGTCGGTCGCGGGGACAGGGAGGAGGTCGAGCACGTCGTCGGGATATCCGGGCCGGCCGCGCTCGTACTCCTCGGCGACCCGTTCGAAGCTCACAGCCCGTTCGGCGCGGTCTGTCATGGGCGAAGCATGCACGAACGAAAGGTTGGAGCGCAGGGGTTGCGTTGTGGGTAATCGTGGACTATAGTGGGGGAAAGTGGAGATCGAGAAAGGCGCCCCCGCATGCTTCTCGGCGAGTACGAGCACACGATCGACGACAAGAACCGCCTCACGCTGCCGGCCAAGTTCCGGCAGGCGTTCGTTGACGGGATCGTCGTCACGCGCGGGCTCGACGGCTGCCTCTACGCCTTCACGCGCACCGACTGGCAGCAGCTCGTCGACACGCAGCTCCGTACGCTGGATCCGCTCAGCCGCGAGGGCCGCCTGATGGCTCGTCATTTCTTTTCCGCCGCGACCGAGGCGGAGCTCGACAAGCAGGGCAGGGTGATGATCCCGGCCGCGCTCGGCGAGAGCGCCAAGCTCGGCAAGGACGTCGTCGTGGCAGGCGTCTACGACCACCTCGAGATCTGGGACCGGACGACCTGGCGTGAGCAGCTCAAAGAGGTCGAAGGGAGCGCAGAGCATGTTGCCGAACGTCTTGCAGCCAAGCGCGACTGACCACGTACCGGTTCTCGCGGAGGAGGTGCGCGAGGCTCTCGCCGTGCGCCCGGGCGAGACCGTCGTCGACGCGACCTTCGGCGCGGGCGGCCACGCGCGCCTGCTCGGCGGCGACCTCCAGGGCTCGGGCCGGTTCATCGCGATCGACCACGATCCGGCGGTGAAGCCGTACTACGAGCGCTTCCGCAGCCACGCGGGCGGGATCCAGACGCGCCTCCTGCGCGGGAACTTCTCGACGGTGCTCCAGCAGCTCGCGGCGAACGGCGTGGAGGCGGACGCGATCCTGCTCGACCTCGGCGTCTCGAGCATGCAGCTCGATCGGCCGGAGCGCGGCTTCTCGTATGCGGCCGACGCGCCGCTCGACATGCGCATGGATCCCTCCGCCGAGTCCTCGGCGCGCGAGCTCGTGAACGAGCTCGACGAGCGCGAGCTGCAGACGATCTTCCACCGCTACGGCGAGGAGCGCTACGCGAAGCAGATCGCCCGCGCGATCGTGCGCCGGCGGCGCGAGCGGCCGTTCGAGCGGACGGGCGATCTCGTCGACACGATCCGCGCCGCGATTCCCGCGCCGGCCCGGTTCGGCGAGGGCCATCCGGCGAAGCGCGTCTTCCAGGCGCTGCGGATCGCGGTCAACGACGAGCTGCGCTCGCTCGAGGAGGCGCTGCCCGCCGCGCTCGAGATGCTGCGGCCGGGCGGTCGGCTCTGCGTGATCAGCTTCCACTCGCTTGAGGACAGGATCGTGAAGACCTTCCTACGCGAGGGCGAGCGCGGCTGCATCTGCCCGCCGGACTTCCCGATCTGCGTCTGCGGGCACGAGCCGGTGCTGCGCGCGCTCCAGCGCCGGCCGGTGCGCCCGTCCGCCGACGAGGTCGCCGCCAACCCGCGCGCAGCCTCGGCGCGCATGCGCGCGGCGGTGAAGGCGTAGCCATGGCGGCGTGGTCCAGCGCGGCGCCAAGCGAGACTCCGGCTGTCCGGACGCGTCCGCGCGCCCAGCCGAAGCCGCGTACCGCCGCGAAGCAGCGCCGCGTCGCCGGCGGCATCGTCTGGATCGTGCTGCTCGGCGTCCTGCTCGCGGGCGTCGTCGCCATGAACGTCGCCGTGCTGCGTCTCAACATGGGCCTCGACAAGACCGGCCGCGAGCGCGCGAACCTCATCGCCGAGAACGACGCGCTGGCCGCACAGCTCTCGAGCGCGGCGGCGGCGCCGAAGATCCAGGCGCTCGCGCGGGTGAAGCTCGGCTACGTCCCCGCGCCGTCCACCGACACGACCTACGTGGAGCTCGGGCCGCGCGCGAAGTGAGCCGCAGGCTCGTCAACCGCCGGATTCGCCTGCTCCTGGCCTTTCTGATCCTCGCCTTCGCGGGGACGCTCGCGCGCGCGGTGTGGCTCCAGGGCGTCCGGGCAGCGTCCCTTTCGGCCATGGCCGCATCGCAGCACCGCGAGACGGTCGTGATTCCAGCGGGGCGCGGCACGTTGTACGACCGCACCGGGCTCCAGCTCGCGATCGGCGAGCAGGACACGACCGTCTACGCCGACCCGCGCCAGATCCACGATCCGCGCGCGGTGGCGCTCGCCGCCGGGCGCGCGCTCGGAATCGCGCCCGCGAAGCTCTATCCGGAGCTCGCGAACAAGGCGCTAGGGTTCGTCTACCTCGCGCGAAAGGCCGACCCGGCGAAGGCGTCGGCGCTCGCGAAGCAGGGGATCAGCGGGCTCGGGTTCTACCCCGAGGAGCGGCGCACGTATCCGCAGGGAACCGTCGCCTCACAGGTGCTCGGGTACGCGGGAGTGGACAACCACGGCCTCGCCGGGCTCGAGCTCGAGCTCGACAAGTCGCTCTCGGGCTCGCCCGGCAAGGAGACGATCGTCAAGGATCCGTTCGGGCGCGCGATCGACGTCGTCAGCCAGACGCCCGAGCGCGAGGGTCAGAACGCCTTCCTCACGATCGATCACACGATCCAGGCGAACGCCGAGCTCGTGCTGCGCCAGACCATGGCGAAGTGGGGCGCGAAGAGCGCGACGGCGATCGTGCTCGATCCGCACACCGGCGCGGTGCTCGCGATGGCCTCGGCGCCCGGCTACGACGCGAACAACTTCCCGAACGTGCCGCCCCACATGCAGGACAACCACGCTGTCCTCGACGTCTACGAGCCCGGTTCGACCTTCAAGCTCGTCACGGTGGCGGGCGTTCTGTCCGAGCGGCTCGTGAACCCGAGTACGGCGTTCACGCTGCCGTATTCGATCCGCGTCGCCGACCGCACTGTGCACGACGCCGAGAAGCGCGGCACCGAGCGGCTGACGGTCGCGCAGATCCTCTCGCACTCGTCCAACGTCGGCGCCGTGACGCTCGCCGAGAAGCTCGGCCCTAGCGCGCTCGCGTCGTGGATCACGAAGTTCGGGTTCGGCAAGCCGACCGGGATCGACTTCCCGGGCGAGAGCCAGGGGATCGTGCTGCCGCTCGCCCAGTGGTCGGGCTCGACGATCGGCAATGTCCCGATCGGACAAGGAATCGGCGTGACGCCGATCCAGATGGCGTCGGTGTACGGGGCGATGGCGAACAACGGCGTCTGGGTCGAGCCGCACCTCGTCGACCACCTCTCCGGCGGCTCGGCGCCGAAGGTGAAGCGCCGCCGGCTCGTGACGCCGGCGGTTTCCGCGGAGATCAAGACGATGCTCGAGGACGTGGTCTCCGAGGGCACCGGCACGCTCGCAGCTGTGCCCGGGTACAAGGTCGCGGGCAAGACGGGCACCGCGCAGAAGCCCGACGGCCACGGCGGGTACTCGTCATCGAAGTACGTCGCCTCCTTCGTCGGCATGGTGCCGGCCACGCGGCCGAAGCTCGTGATCCTCGTGATGGTCGACGAGCCGCGCGGAGCGATCTGGGGCGGTGTCGTCGCCGCGCCGGCCTTCTCGCAGATCGCGCAGTTCGACATGCAGTACCTCGAAGTCCCGCCGGACGCGCCGACCACGGCTAACACCGCCGCGAAGTAGGGGCGCAGCGAGGACCCATCCCAATCCCCCACCCACCCACGGGGGAAGAGACTTTAGGGACGATTTGCGCGCGCCTGTGTGGCGAGTTTGTGTCAACTCTGTGCTTCGGCCTGGCCGGCCCGTCGGCTTGCGGGGGTAGGCTGGAATCGATGGAACTTGAGCGCCTGGCCCAAGCGCTCGTCCCGCTCGAGGTTGCCAATCCGGCGGCCGCGGACGTGCGCGAGCTTGCCTACGACGCGCGTCGCGCGGAGCCCGGCTCTCTCTTCTTCTGCGTCCCCGGCGCCCGGGTGGACGGGCACGACTTCGCGCCCGAGGCGGTCGGGAACGGAGCCGTCGCGCTCGTCGTCGAGCGGCGGCTCGACCTTCCGGTGCCTCAGCTCGTCGTGGCTGATGCGCGCGCTGCCATGGCCCGTGCGGCCGTGGTCTTCTTCGACGACCCGACCGCGATGCTCGACGTCGTCGGCGTGACCGGGACGAACGGCAAGACCACGACCGCCTTCCTCCTCTTCGCTGTGCTGGCCGCCGCGGGCCGCCGCCCGGGCCTGCTCGGCACGATCGAGTGCCGGGTCGGCGGCGAGCGGCGCGCCGTGCAGCGGACGACACCCGAGGCGATCGACCTCCAGCGCACCTTCCGCGAGATGCTCGATGCGGGCGACCGGAGCTGTGCGATCGAGGCGTCGTCCCACGCCGCGGCGCTCGGCCGCCTCGACGGGACGCGCTTCGCCGCGCTCGTCTTCACGAACCTGAGCCAGGATCACCTCGACTTCCACGGGACGATGGACGCGTACTACGCCTCGAAGCGCCGTCTCTTCCAGACCGGTCCGGCGGCGGTGAACATCGGTGACGCTTGGGGCCGGAGGCTCGCGGACGAGCTGCGCGCCGACGGGCGCCACGCTCGTCACCTTCGGTTTCGCCGACGACGCCCACCTCCGCCCCGAAGATCTCGAGCTGACGGCGGCCGGCGCGCGCTTCCGCACCGACGGTCTCGACGTCGCGACCCCGCTCCGAGGGCGCTTCAACGTCGAGAACGTCCTCGGGACGATCGCGGCCGCTCGCCTGCTCGGGCTCGAGGACGACGCCGTTGCGCGTGGGATCGCGTCGCTCCGCGGCGTCCCGGGCCGGTTCGAGGCGGTCGACGAGGGCCAGCCGTTCGCGGTGATCGTCGACTACGCCCACACGCCCGAAGCGCTCGAGAACGTGCTCCGCAGCGCGCGCGATCTCGCAGCGGGGCGGGTGATCTGCGTCTTCGGCGCCGGCGGCGACCGCGACCGGGGCAAGCGCCCGCTGATGGGCCAGGCCGCCGTTGCGCTGGCCGACCACGTGCTCGTCACCTCCGACAACCCGCGCAGCGAGGATCCGCTCGCGATCATCGACGAGATCCTCGCCGGGGCGCCGGGCGCCGAGGTCGAGCCGGACCGCGCCGCCGCGATCGGCCGCGCGATCGAGCTCGCGGGCGAGGGCGACGTCGTCCTGATCGCCGGCAAGGGCCACGAGCAGGGGCAGGAGCTCGCCGACCGCAAGGTTCCGTTCGACGACCGTGAGGTCGCCCGCGAGGCGTTGCGGCGGCTCGGAGCGGCCGCGTGATCGCGCTGTCCGTGACCGAGCTCGCCGGGCTCGGTGAGCTCCACGCGAGCGCGGACGAGATCACCGGCGTCCAGGTCGACTCGCGCCGCATCGTGCCCGGCGACCTCTTCGTCGCGGTCGGCGGCGGCTCGGGCTTTCTCGACGACGCACGCGCACGCGGGGCCGCCGCGACGCTCGTCCCCGACGACGCTCACAAGGCTCTCGCACGGATCGGCGGCCTCGTCCGCGACCGCAGCAGCGCGCGCTTCGTTGCGATCACCGGCTCGATGGGCAAGACGACGACCAAGGACATCCTCGCGGCGCTCTGCCGCCCGCACGCGGCAACCGTCGCCGCCGAGTCGAGCTACAACAACGAGATCGGTGTCCCGCTCACCCTCTGCCGAGTCGAGCCGGCCACCGAGATCTGCATCCTCGAGCTCGCGATGCGCGGCTTCGGCCAGATCGCCGAGCTCTGTGCGTTCTCGCGGCCGGAGCTCGGCGTGATCACCTCGATCGGGCCGGTGCACCTCGAGAAGGTCGGCACGGTCGACGGCGTGCGCCGCGCGAAGACCGAGCTGATCGACGCGCTCCCGGCCGGCGGCACTGCGATCGTGCCCGCCGACTTCCCCATAGCCCGGGCCGACCTCAGCGTCGTTCGCGTCGGCGAGGACGTGCGCCTCGAGGCGTTCGAGCCGGAGGGCGACGGCGCGCGGGTCGTCACCTCGCTCGGCACGATCGAGGTCAACTTCACGATGCGCCACCTGGCCGAGAACGTGCTCTACGCGCTCGCGACGTACCGCGCGCTCGGGCTTCCGCTCGACCGCGTGGGCGAGGGCGCGGGCGCAGTCGCCTTCGCCGACTGGCGCAACCAGGAGCTTCCGCTCCCGGGCGGCGGGCTCCTGATCAACGACGCGTGGAACGCGAATCCCGTCTCGATGCGCGCCGCGCTCGAGCACCTGCGCGAGCGCGCGGCGGGCCGTCGCACCATCGCCGTGGTCGGGGAGATGGCCGAGCTCGGCGACTACTCCGCAGAGGGTCACCGCGAGGTCGCGCAGGCGATCGAGCAGACCGGAATCGATGTCGTCGTCGCCGTCGGCCCGCAGGCGCAGGTTTACGGCGGCAGCTGGGTCGCGGGCGCCGACCAGGCGGCGGGGCTCCTGCGCGACCTGCTCCGGCCCGGCGACTGCGTCCTCGTCAAGGGCGCACGTGCGCTCGCCCTGGAAGGCATCGCCGACGACCTGGCGAACCTGCCCGCGTAATGGTTCGCGTCCTCATTGCGGGCATCGTGGCCCTGGTGATCTCGATCGCGCTCGGCCCGAAGCTGATCGAGTTCTTGCGCCGGAACGAGTTCGGGCAGCAGATTCGCGAAGAAGGCCCGCGCCACGCCGCGAAGCAGGGGACGCCGGTGATGGGCGGCCTGCTGATCATGGGCTCGATGGCCGTGGCCTTCCTGGCCCTCTCCGAGTACACGATCGCCGGAGCCACGGTGCTCTTCTGCGCGGTCGCTTGCGCGGGGCTCGGCTTCTGGGACGACCTGTTGAAGGTGCGCCATCGCCGCTCGCTCGGCCTGCGCGGGCGCTGGAAGCTGATCGGTCTGCTCGTGATCACCGCCGGCGTCGGCTGGGGCGCCCACCACGCCGGCCTCTCGACCACGATCCTGCTGCCGGTGTTCGACTGGCACCTGAACCTCGGCTGGGCCTGGTATCCGTTCCTGTTCCTGATCATCGCGGGCGCCGCGAACGGCGTGAACCTCGCGGACGGCGTCGACGGGCTCGCGGCCGGCACCGGGATCATCTCCGTGTTCACGTTCATGGCGATGAGCGTGATCACCTACATCCGCTCGGGCCCGCCCTCGCACCGCGAGCCGCGCCCGCTCGACCTCGCGATCCTCGCCGCGGCCCTGATCGGCGGCACGGTCGGTTTCCTCTGGTACAACGCCTTCCCCGCCGAGGTGTTCATGGGCGACACCGGCTCGATGGGGATCGGCGGCGCGCTCGCCGGCTTCGCGATCATGACGAAGACCGAGTTCCTGCTGCTGCTGATCGGCGGCATCTTCCTGATCGAGGCGCTCTCGGTGATCATCCAGGTGATCAGCTTCCGCTACTACGGCCGCCGCGTGTTCCTGATGACGCCGATCCACCACCACTTCGAGATGAAGGCATGGTCGGAAACCAAGATCATGGTGCGCTTCTGGATCCTGTGCGGGATCCTCTGCTCGGCCGGCTTCGCGCTCTACTACCGCTACTACTTCCGCCCGTGAAGCGCGTGCTCGTGCTCGGGATGGCGCGCTCGGGGCAGAGCGCCGCCGCCCTGCTCGAGCGGCGCGGGGTCGAGGTCGTGAAGGCAGACCGGACGCTCGGGAACGACGGCGACACCGGCCTGCTCGACGGCGTCGACGCGCTCGTCAAGAGCCCAGGCGTGCCGGGCGGCCAGCTGCTCGTGCGCGTCGCGCGCTCGCGCGGGATCCCGGTGTGGAGCGAGGTCGAGCTCGCCTACCGCGTGCTCGGGCTAGAGCTCGTCGGCGTCACGGGCACGAACGGCAAGACGACGACGACCGAGCTGCTCGGCGCGATCCTCGGCGTGCCGACCGCGGGGAACGTCGGCCGCCCGCTCAGCGCCACCGATGCGGATCTCGTTGTCTGCGAGCTCTCGTCGTTCCAGCTCGAGGACATCGACACGCTCCGCTGCCGCGTCGCGGTGCTGCTGAACCTCGAGCCGGATCATCTCGACCGGCACGGCACCGCGGAGGCGTACCGCGACGCGAAGCTGCGGATCTTCGAAAACCAGACCGAGGACGACACCGCTGTCGTCCCGCGCGGCTTTCCGCCGGTACCCGGGCTCGGCCGCCGCGTCGAGTTCCACGCCGACGATTCGCTCCCGGCGGAGCCGCTGATCCCGGGCGCGCACAACCGCGAGAACGCCGCCGCCGCGACCGCCGCGGCGCGCGCACTCGGCGTCCCCGACGAGCGGATCGCCGAGGCGCTCGCGACCTTCCCCGGCGTCCCGCACCGGCTCGAGCTCGTCGGCGAGCGCGGCGGTGTCCGCTACGTGAACGACTCGAAGGCGACGAACGTCGCGGCGGCGCGGCGCGGGCTCGCGACCTACGCGGGCGATCCCGTGCACCTGATCCTCGGCGGCTCGAGCAAGGGCGAGGACTACGCGCCGCTCGTCGCGGCGATCGGGCCGAACGTGCGCGCCGTCTATCTGATCGGCGAGACGGCGGGCGATCTCGGCGCCGCGATCGACGGAGTCCAGGCCGGAGACCTCGCGACCGCGGTCGGCCTCGCCTCGGCAGCGGCCGTCGAGGGCGACGTCGTGCTCCTGTCACCGGCCTGCGCGAGCTACGACCAGTACGACGATTTCGAACAGCGCGGCGAGGACTTCAGGAGGCTGGTGGCGAATCTCGTCTGAATGAAGCGCGGCCAACTCGAGTGGCACCTCCTCATCCTCGTCACCCTTGGCCTCGTCGCCTTCGGACTGGTGATGGTGTACAGCGCGACCTCGGCCTCGGCGGCGCTCGGGAACGGCGATCCGATGTCGTATCTCAAGCGGCAGGGCACCTATGCCGTGCTCGGGATCGTGCTGCTGATCCTCGCGTCGCGCTTCGACTACCGGCGCCTCCGCCATCTCGCGCCGGGACTGATCGTGGTCTCGCTCGGCCTGTGCGCGGCAGTGCTCGCGATCGGCCCGGCCGTGAACGGCGCGCGGCGCTGGATCTCGTTCGGCCCGGCGGTCTTCCAGCCGTCCGAGCTCGCCAAGCTCGCGCTCGCGATCTGGCTCGCCTCGTATCTCGCGCGCCGTAAGCCGCCGCAGTCGCTGCAGGAGCTGTGGCGCCCGATCGGCCTCCTCTTCGGCGTGTTCGCCGCGCTGATCGTGCTCGAGCCCGACCTCGGCACCGTGATCGCGATCGTCGTGATGATGCTCGCGATCCTGCTCGTCTCGGGAACGCCGATGCGCGTCCTCTTCAGCGGCACCGCGATCGTGACGGCGCTCGGCCTCGCCGCGATCTACATCGAGCCGTACCGACGCGTACGCTTCTTCAGCTTCCTCAACCCGTGGCACGACGCGCAGGGCGCCGGCTTCCAGACGGTGCAGGCGATGATCGGGATCGGCTCCGGCGGGATCTTCGGGGTCGGGCTCGGCCAGGGCGTGCAGAAGGTCTTCTACCTGCCCGAGGCGCACACGGACATGATCTTCGCGATCATCGGCGAGGAGCTCGGCCTCGTCGGCGTCACGCTCGTGATCGCCGCGTACGCCGCGTTCGCGTGGGCCGGTCTGCGGATCGCGCTCCAGTGCGCCGACCCGTTCGGCGCGCGGCTTGCGGCAGGGCTCACGGCGCTCGTCTGCGGCCAGGCGGTGATCAACCTCGCGGCCGTGCTCGGCCTCGCGCCGCTCACCGGAATCCCACTGCCGTTCGTCTCGTACGGCGGCTCGAATCTCGTCGTCCAGCTCATGGCGGTGGGAATCCTCCTTAACATCGCAACCAGACATGCAGCAGCAGCCAAAGCCGAAGTGCCTGATCGCAGCCGGGGGAACGGCCGGACACGTGATGCCGTCGCTGGCGGTAGCGGAAGCACTCAGCGCCCGCGGCGCGCTGGTGACGTTCGCCGGGTCGCCGGAGCGGGTCGAGGCTCGGCTCGTCGCTGAGGCGGGCTACGAGTTCGATCCGTTCGACGTCTCGGGGCTGCCGCGCCGGCTCGGGCGCGGGCTTGCGCACGCGGTCGCGGTCGACTCGCGTGCGCCGCGCGCGTGCGCCCGGATCCTCGAGGCGCGGCGTCCCGACGTCGTCCTCGGCGGCGGCGGCTACGTCGCCGGGCCGATGGTCTACGCGGCGTGGCGAAAGAAGATCCCCGCCGCGCTGACCGAGGCGGACGCGCACCTCGGCCTCGCGAATCGGCTGGCCGCCCCGTTCGCGCGCCGCGTCTTCCTCGCCTATGCGATCTCGGGGCGCGACGGCGGCCGCTACCGCGTGGTCGGACGGCCGGTGCAACGCGGGACGGAGCTCTCGCGCGAGGAAGCCCGGCTGCGCTACTCGCTGCCGGCGGAGGGACCAGCGCTCCTCGTCTTCGGCGGCAGCCAGGGCGCCGAGGCGCTGAACGAGGCCGTGCTCGAGGCGTTCGCAGAGTCGGGGCCTGCGGTGCTCCATCTCTGCGGCGAGCGCTACTACGAGGCGTTGCGCGGCCGCGTCATCCGGCCCGACTACTGCCTGCTGCCGTGGACGGACGACCTCGGCGCCGCGCTGGCAGCGACCGATCTCGCACTCGCCCGCGCCGGTGGCTCGGTGTGGGAGGTAGCCGCCGCGGGGAAGCCCGCGGTGCTCGTCCCGTCCCCGAACGTCACGGCCGACCACCAGACAAAGAACGCGCGCTACTTCGGCGCGGGCGGCGGCGCGGTCGTCGTGCCCGAGACCGAGCTCTCGCGTGTCCCGGAGCTCGTCCGCTCGTTGCTCGGTGACCCGGAGCGGCTCGCGGAGATGGGCGCGGCGATGTTGCGCGTCGCGCGGCCCGACGCGGCCGCCGAGATCGCGGAGGAGCTCCTGGCGCTTGCTTGAGGGCCGCCGGCTCTGGTTCGTCGGGATCGGGGGCGCCGGGCTCTCGGCCTATGCGCTGCTTGCGCAGGCGTGGGGCGCCGAGGTCGGCGGCTGGGATCGCAACGAGACGCCGTATCTCGCGCCGGTGCGCGCCGCCGGGATCCCGGTCACGATCTCCGCGGAGCCCGAGGCGGCGGAGGGCTGGGAGGCCGTGGTCTCGAGCGCGTATCCGTCGTTCCCCGGCGTTCGCCGCGCCGATCTGCTCGCCGAGCTCGTCTCGCTGCGCCGCTCGATCGTCGTCGCGGGCGCGCACGGGAAGACGACGACGACCGGGATGATCGCCTTCGCCCTCGTCGAGACGGGCGGCGACCCGTGCGTCCTCGTCGGCGCGGAGCTGCCGCAGCTCGGCGGCAACGCGCGCGTGGGGGAGGGCTGGCTCGTCGTCGAAGGCGACGAGTCCGATCGCACCGTCGAGCAGCTTCGGCCGGAGATCGCCGTCGTCACGAACATCGAGCTCGACCACCACGCGACGTTCGCTTCGGAAGCGGAGGTCGAGGAGCTGTTCGGACGTTGGGTCGCGCAGGTGCCGCACGTCGTGCGCGGCTGGGAGCTCGAGCCCGTCGACTTCCCACTTGCAGTTCCGGGCGAGCACAACCGCATCAACGCCGCGGCGGCGCTCGCGGCGCTCGAGCTCGCCGGGGTTGCGCGCGCCGATGCCGTCGAGGCGCTCGGGCGCTTCCAGGGCGCCGCGCGGCGCTTCGAGCTGGCCGGTGAGGCGCGCGGCGTCGCGGTCTACGACGACTATGCGCATCATCCGACCGAGCTCGCCGCATCGATCGCCGCTGCGCGCGAGCTCGGCCCCGAGCGCGTGCTCGTGCTGTTCCAGCCGCACCTGCCCTCGCGCACGCGCCATCTCGCGCACGAGCTCGGGGCGGCGCTCGCCGGCGCCGATGCCGCGTGCGTCACGGAGGTGTATTCGGCCCGCGAGGAGCCGTCGGTGAGCGGCCGCGTGGTGGTCGACGCGCTCTCCGAGGCCCGTCCCGGGATGCGCATCGGCTGGGCGCCCGAGCTCGCCGACGCAGCCCGCATCACCGCGAGCTGGGCGCGTGCCGGCGACCTCGTGCTCGTCGCCGGCGCCGGTGATGTCGATCGTGCGGTGCCGCAGCTGCTGGAGGCGCTCGCGTGAAGATCGAGGAGGCATTCCCGCTCTCGAAGCTCACGACGATCGGCACAGGCGGTCCGGCGCGCGCTCTCGCGAGGCCGCGCACCCTGGCCGAGCTCGAGGAGGCGCTCACGTGGGCCGGCGAGCGCGGGCTCCCGCTCGCGACCATCGGGCTCGGCTCGAATCTCCTCGTCGCCGACGCGGGAGCCGACGCGCTCGTGCTCCATCTCGAGGGCGAGCTGGCCGAGGCCACGGCGGAGGGCGAGCTCCTGGTCGCCGGCGGCGGCGCGCCGAACGCTGTCTGCCTCCACCGCGCGCGGGCGGCCGGCCTCGGCGGCTTCGAGTTCGCCTGCGCGATCCCCGGCACGACCGGCGGCGGCGTCTGGATGAACGCCGGCGCCTACGGCAGCGACTGGAGCGAGATCCTCGCGCGCGTCTTCGTCGTCACCGCCGAGGGCTCGGGCTGGCTCACGCCGGCGGAGCTCGGCCTCTCGTACCGCCACTCGGAGCTTCGCCATGGGCAGGTCGTCGCGCGGGTCGAGTTCCGGCTCACGCCGCGCCCGGAGGACGAGATCAAGTCGCTCGTCGCCGAGCTCCAGGCGAAGCGGAAGGCGACCCAGCCGACGAACAAGCGCACGTTCGGCAGCGTCTTCAAGAATCCGGAGCACGAGCTCGGCGCCGGCGCGATGCTCGAGTCCTGCGGGCTCAAGGGCCACCGGATCGGCGGCGCCGTGATCTCGCTCCGACACGCGAACTTCATCGAGAACGCCGGCGCTGCGACGACGGCGGACTGCCTCGCGCTGATGGACGAGGCGCGCCGCCGCGCGCGCGAGCAGTTCGGCGTCGAGCTCGTCCACGAAGTGGAGCTCCTGTGAGGACGCTCGCCTGGGACGGCTGCGTGAACGTCCGCGACCTCGGGGGATTGCCGACGGAGGACGGGGGCGAGACGCGGTTCGGCGCGATCGTCCGGGCCGACAATCTGCGCAAGCTGACGCCGGTTGGCTGGGACGCGCTACTCGACTACGGCGTCCGCACCGTCGTCGATCTTCGCCGTCCCGACCGAGCTCGCCGTCGATCCGCCCGAGGCGCCGCCGCTTCGCGCGATCACTATCGACCTCTGCCGGCTCGAGGCCGGGGCCGACTCCGATCCCGACATCCGGCGCCGCGTACCTCAACATCCTCGAGACGTTCGCCGGCAACTTCGCCCGCGTGGTCGATGCGGTCGCCGGTGCCCCCGAAGGCGGTGTCGCCGTGCACTGCCTCGCGGGGAGAGACCGGACGGGTCTCGTCAGCGCGCTGCTCCTGCGACTCGTCGGCGTCGACATTGGCCTCGTCGCCGCTGAGTGGTGGGAGAGCGAAGCGAACCTCGTCGAGCCCCTCGCGCGGTGGCTCGTGTCCGCTCCCGATCCGGTTGAGCTCGCGCGGCGGCGCGGCTGGGTCGACGATGCCTCGCCGACCGTCATGGGGGACGTGCTGGCCGAGCTCGAAGCGCGCCACGGAAGCGCGGAAGGCTATCTGCACGCAGCCGGCGTGACGGACCGTCAGCTCGACCTCGTTTGCGCGCGCCTGCGCGGGTAGGAGCGAGCGCCCCGGCGGCGAAGGTTCGCCCATGCCCGGCGCAAGCCGATCGAAGCAGGGTGCCCGCGCAGCCGTGCTCCCGTTCCCGCGCCGCGGGGTCCTGTCGCGCACCGCGCGGCTTCTCCCGTCGGGGCGGGCGCTGCTCGCGTGCACGCTGCTCGTCGCGGCGGCGGTCGGCGTCTACGTCGTCTCGCGCGAGACGTCTCTATTCGCGATCCGCAAGATCGAGGTGCGCGGTGTGTCGCCGGCCCAGGCGACCGAGGTGCAGAACGCGCTCGGGTCGCTCTCGGGAACGAGCCTGCTCGCGCTCGGCGGCGACGCCGTGACCCGGCGGGTGGGAGCACTTCCGGACGTGCTCTCCGTCACCTACGACCGCGCCTTTCCCCACACGCTCAAGGTCGTGATCGTGCCCGAGCGGCCGGTGGCCGTCCTCCGGCGTGCCGACGAGTCGTGGCTCGTGTCGGCGCGCGGCCGGATCATGCGCAAGCTCACACAGGGCCAGTTCCCGGGCCTGCCGCGGATCTGGGTCACGCGGCAGGTCGATGCGTCTCTCGGCTCGACGCTTTCCGACACCAACGCGCTGAACGCCGTTGCGGCGGTCGCGCCGCTCCTTCGCGTGCACTTCCCGATCCGGGTCGCATCGGTCGAGACGAAAGACGGTCAGGTCACGCTGCAGCTCCGGACGGGCCTCGCGCTCATCGTCGGGGACACGACCGACTTGCGGCTGAAGTACGTGGTCGCGAAACAGCTTCTTCCCGGTGTCCAGGCGGGTGCGGGCAGCTACCTCGACGTCAGCGTCCCCGAGCGTGCCGTGTCCGGAACCAACCCTCAAGTCGGAGGTTCAGGTTGAGGGTTTTAGGCGTGCAACCGCGCGAAATCCGCGTTGACAGCGGTGGCGACCGCACGTACCCTGCGCCGAAAGGAGAGGCTCGCCGAGCGTACGCTCCAGTACAGCTTCAGGTCGAGCCTGGTTGAGACTATGGCAGAGCGCGCGAACTACCTCGCAGTGATCAAGGTCGTCGGCGTCGGCGGCGGCGGCACGAACGCCGTCAACCGGATGGTCGATGCAGGGCTCACCGGCGTCGAGTTCATCGCCGTCAACACCGACGCGCAGGCGCTGCTGATGTGCGACGCCGACGTCAAGATCCACATCGGCGCCAAGGTCACCCGCGGTCTCGGCGCAGGCGCCGATCCGTCGGTCGGCCAGGCCGCTGCGCATCGAGACGCGCGACGAGCTGAAGGAGGCGCTGAAGGGCGCCGACATGGTCTTCGTCACGGCAGGCGAGGGCGGCGGCACCGGCACCGGCGCCGCGCCCGTGATCGCCGCGCTCTCCCGCGAGCTCGACGCCCTCACCGTCGGCGTCGTCACGCGCCCGTTCACCTTCGAGGGCCGCAAGCGCTCCGAGCAGGCCGAGGCCGGAATCGAGCAGCTCCGCGACCAGGTCGACACGCTGATCGTGATCGAGAACGACCGGCTGCTCCAGGTCGTCGAGAAGAAGACTTCGCTCGGCGAGGCGTTCGGCATGGCCGACGACGTGCTGCGCCAGGGCGTGCAGGGGATCACCGACCTGATCACGGTCCCCGGGCTCGTCAATCTCGACTTCGCCGACGTGCGCACGATCATGAGCGACGCGGGCTCGGCGCTGATGGGCATCGGCACCGCCTCCGGCGAGAACCGCGCGGCCGAGGCTGCGCGGAACGCAGTCTCCTCGCCGCTGCTCGAGTCGTCGATCGAGGGCGCCACCGGCATCCTGCTCAACATCAGCGGCGGCTCCGAGATCGGGCTGTTCGAGGTCAACGAGGCGGCCGAGGTCGTCACGGGCGCGGCCGACCAGAACGCGAACGTCATCTTCGGCGCCGTGATCGACGACGGGCTCAAGGACGACATCCGCGTGGTCGTGATCGCGACGGGGTTCGGCACGCAGAAGCGTCGTCGCCGGCGCGAGGGTGGCGCGCTCGAAGCACCGACGCCGCGCGCGACCGTCGGCGACACCGGTGGGTTCGAGGTCTCCGAGGAGGCGCTCGAAGTCCCGTCGTTCCTCCGCGAGACGTAACCCGAGCGCAGTAGCATCCCCGAGGGGATGCAGACGCTCCAGCGGACGCCGCTCTTCGATCGCCACGTCGCGCTCGGCGCGCGCATGGTTCCCTTCGCCGGCTGGGAGATGCCCGTCCAGTACGAGGGCGTGATCCCCGAGCATCGCGCGGTCCGCGCCGACTGCGGCGCGTTCGACGTCTCCCACATGGGCGAGCTCGAGGTCGAAGGCCCGCAGGCCACGGTGCTGCTTCAGTCGCTGCTCTCCAACGACGTCGAGCGGATCGAGCCCGGCCAGGCGCAGTACACGCTGCTGACGAACGAGCGCGGCGGGATCGTCGACGACCTCATCGTCTACCGGCTGGAGCCGCATCGGCTATCTGCTGATCGTCAACGCGGGGAACACCGACGCGGCGTACGCGTGGCTGAAGGAGCGTGAGATCCGCGGCTCCGAGGTCAGCAACCGCTCTGCCGAGTACGGCCTCGTCGCGGTGCAGGGACCACAGGCGCTCGAACGGCTCGGCCTGCCCGATGCGGCGCCGTTCACGTTCGTGATGGGCGAGCTCGACGGGATCGAGTGCATGGTCAATCGCACCGGCTACACGGGCGAGGCGGGCTGCGAGCTGCTCGCGATGGCCGAGGACACCGGCGCGCTGTGGGACGCGGTGCTCGCGCGCGGTGCGGTGCCGTGCGGGCTCGGTGCCCGCGACACCCTGCGGCTCGAGGTCTGCTACCCGCTGCACGGCAATGACATCACGCCCGAGACCGACGCGATCTCGGCCGGGCTCGGCTGGGCGTGCGCGCTCGACAAGGAGTTCACGGGCGTCGAGGAGCTGCGCCGGATCAAGGCTGACGGCCCGGCGCGGAAGCTCGTCGCGTTCGTGATGGACGAGAAGGCGGTGCCGCGCCAGGGGATGCCGATCGAGGGCGGCGGCGAGGTGACCTCTGGCTCGCACTCGCCGATGCTCGACGTCGGGATCGGGCTGGGCTATGTCCCTTCTCCCGTCGCGGAGCCGGGCAACGGGATTACGATCGACGTTCGCGGGCGCCCGCGTCGCGCGACCATCGTGCGGAAGCCGATCTACAAGCGAGAGGAGCGCTGAGACGTGGCCGCAGCGGAGAGTTATCCCGACGGGCTGAAGTATCACCGCGAGCACGACTGGGCCCGGATCGACGGCGACGAGGCCACTCTCGGGGTGACCTGGTACGCGCAGGACTCCCTGGGCGAGCTCGTGCACTATGAGCCGCCGGCGGCCGGCGACACGGTCTCTGTGGACGTGTCCTACGGTGAGGTCGAGTCGGTGAAGGCCGTGTCCGACCTGATCGCGCCGCTCTCGGGCGAGGTGCTCGAGGTCAACCAGCGCGTGATCGACGCGCCCGAGACGGTCAACGAGGATCCGTACGGCGAGGGCTGGCTGATCCGGATCCGTCTCGCGGACGCCGGCGAAGTGGACGCTCTGCTCGATGCGGCCGGCTATCAGGAGTTTCGTGGCAACCCAGTGACGTACCTCTCGATCACTGAGGCGGATCGCCTGGCGATGCTCGAGGTGATCGGCGTCGCCTCGGTCGAGGAGCTGTTCGCCGACATCCCCGAGGAGGTGCGCCTGCGGCGGCCGCTCGCGCTCGAGCGGGCGCTCTCGGAGCCGGAGCTCTTCGCCCATCTCGAGGCACTGGCCGCGAAGAACGTGCACACGGGCGCCGAGCTCTCGTTCCTCGGCGCGGGGATCTACGACCACTACGTCCCGGCCGTGGTCGACGCCGTGCTCTCGCGCGGCGAGTTCCTGACCGCCTACACGCCGTACCAGCCCGAGATGAGCCAGGGTGTGCTCCAGTCGATCTTCGAGTACCAGACCGCGATCTGCGAGCTGACCGGGATGGATGTCTCGAACGCGTCCGGGTACGACGGCACGACCGTCGCCGCCGACGCCTGTTACATCGCGAAGCACGGCGACCGGGCGCGACAAGGTCGTTCTCGCGGAGGCGCTCAACCCGCAGGTGCGGCAGGTCGTGAAGACCTACGCGCCGGGATTCGGGCTCGAGGTGGTCGAGGTGCCGCACCGCGGCGGCACGACCGATCCCGACGAGCTCCGGGCCGCCGCCGAGGGCGCCGCGTGCGTCATCTTCCAGCAGCCGAACTTCTTCGGCGTGCTCGAAGATGCACCCGCGCTGGCCGCGGCTGCCGAACGAGGCCGGTGCACTGCCCGTGGCGCACGTCGACCCGATCTCGCTCGGACTGCTCGAGGCGCCGGGCAACTACGGCTGCGCGCTCGCGATCGGCGAGGGCCAGGGCGCCGGCAACTCGGTCAGCTACGGCGGGCCGCACTACGGCTTCCTCGCCGCGCGGAACGAGTTCATCCGCCGCATGCCGGGCCGCATCGTCGGCGAGACGGTCGACACCGCGGGCAAGCGCGGCTATCGTCCTCACCCTCCAGACCCGTGAGCAGCACATCCGCCGCGAGAAGGCGACCTCGAACATGACCACGAACCAGACGCTGCTCGCGCTCGCCGGGCTCGTCTACCTCGTCGTGGTTCGGCCCGCAGGGTCTCACGGAGCTGGGGGAGACCTGCATGGGCCTCGCCGAGCTCGCGAAGGAGCGGCTGGGGCTTCCGCCCGCGTTTCCCGATCAGACAACATTCAAGGAGTTTGCCGTACGGGTCGGACGGCCCGCCGTCGACGTGATCGCCGAGTGCCGCGCGCAAGGCGTGAACCCCGGCTATCCGCTCGGTCGCGACTACGAGGGGATGGACGACGTGTTGCTCGTGGCGCTCACCGAGAAGCGGACACCGGCCGACATCGAGCGGCTCGCGGAGGTGCTCGCCTCGTGAAGCTGATCTACGAGCAGAGCCAGCCAGGTCGTCGCGCCGGCCGCGTCCCGAGCTACGACGTCCCGAAGCCGGAGATCCCGGAGCACCTGCGCCGCGCGACCCCACCGCGCCTGCCCGAGCTCGCCGAGCCCGAGCTCGTGCGCCATTTCACCGCGCTCGCCGACCGCAACTTCGGGATCGACACCGGCTTCTACCCGCTCGGCTCCTGCACGATGAAGCACAACCCGCGCATCAACGAGCGCGTCGTCGCGCTGCCGGGCTTCCGCGACCTCCACCCGCATCAGGTCGACGAGGGCGCCCAGGGCGCGCTCGAGCTGATGTGGAACCTGCAGGAGATCCTCGGCGAGATCGTCGGACTGCCCGCCGTTTCGCTCCAGCCGGCCGCCGGCTCGCAGGGCGAGCTCACGGGCCTGATGCTGATGCGCGCGTACTTCGAGGACCGGGGCGAAGGCGACCAGCGCGACACGATCATCACCGCCGACACCGCGCACGGCACGAACCCCGCCAGCGTGACGATGGCGGGCTACAAGCTCGAGAAGGTCGAAACCGACGCGCGCGGCAACCTTGACCTGGCCGACCTCCGCGCGAAGGTGAACGAGCGCACCGCGGGGCTCATGCTGACGAACCCCTCGACGCTCGGCCTCTTCGACGAGGGGATCGTCGAGGTGGCGCGGATCTTCCACGACGCGGGCGCGCTCTCTACTACGACGGCGCCAACCTGAACGCGGTGTGCGGGATCTCTCGGCCCGGCGACATGGGCTTCGACATCGTCCACTACAACCTGCACAAGACCTTCTCGCAGCCGCACGGCGGCGGCGGGCCGGGCGGCGGGCCTGTGGCGGTTCGGGACATCGTCGAGCCGTACCTGCCCTCGCCGACCGTCGTCCGCGACGGAGACGTCCTCCGGCTCGACCACGATCGGCCGAAGTCGATCGGGCGGGTGCGGGGATTCGGCGGGCCGTTCGGCGTATTCGTCCGCTCCTACGCGTTCATCCGGTCGTACGGGCCCGGCCTGAAGGAGATGTCCGAAACGGCCGTGCTCAACGCGAACTACCTGCTCGCGCAGCTGAAGGACACCTACGAGTTGCCGTACGACCGCCACTGCATGCACGAGTTCGTCCTCTCGGCGCGCGCGCTCAAGCGCGACACGGGGATCACGGCGCTCGACGTCGCGAAACGGCTGATGGACTTCGGCATCCATCCGCCGACGGTCTACTTCCCGCTCGTCGTGCCCGAGGCGCTGATGATCGAGCCGACCGAGACCGAGCCGAAGGAGCGCCTGGACGAGTTCATCGACGTGATGCGGCAGATCGCCGCCGAGGCCGCCGAGAGCCCGGAGCTGCGTGAAGGAGGCGCCGCACGATCGGCCGGTGCGCCGGCTCGACGAGGTCCGCGCCGCCAAGAATCCCGTCGTCAAGTACGGCTTCGAGGAGGTGACGACCCCTGCCTAACGCAGCCGCAGCGGCGCTCTCGCACGAGCTGACCCGCCGCTCGTCGGAGTGGGTGGAGGCGATCCGGCGCGCCGACGTTCCCACGCTCGAGCTGGTGCTCGCGACCGAGTTCGTGCTCGTCGGCCCGCATCGCCAGCTCGCCCGCGACGAGCTGATTGCCGCGGCGGGCAAGCACGCGTACACGATCGAGGAGTTCGGCTACGACGAGATCGAGGTCGAGCTGTACGGGGACACGGCGATGCTCTCGTCCCGCTACCACCAGACAGCGCGCTTCGGCGAGCGCGACGTCAGCCGCGTCTACTTCGTGACGGACATCTGGGTGCGCCGCGACGAGCGCTGGCAGCTCGTCCGCCGCCACGCCACGCTCGCCGACGATTAGCCGCGGTCGAAGAGCTCGGCCAGGTCCGAGACGACGATGTCCGCGTCGCCCGCCCCCGCCTCGACGCCCCGGTTCACGCAGACGACGAGCCTGACTCCCGCGGCCCGCGCCGCTGCGATCCCGTCGGCGGTCGTCTCGAACGCAACGAGCTGACCCGGCTCAACCACGAGCTGCCGGCAGGCGGCGATGATCGTGTCCGGCTCGGGCTTCGAGCGGAGATGCTCGGCCTCGATCGTTGCGCCGTCGACGCAGTGCTCGATCAGCTGCGCCAGACCGGCCCCTTCGAGGATCGCCGCGGTGTTCAGGCTCGCCGAGACGACCGCGCGATGGACGCCGATGCTGCGGGCCGCCTCGAGGTAGAAGCGGGAGCCCGCGAACGCCGCGACGCCCTGCTCGTCGAGGTGGCGCCGCAGCACCTCGTTCTTGCGATTCGCGAGCCCGTGGATCGTCTCGGCGCCGGGCGGATCCTTCGCGCTGCCCTCGGGCACGCTGATCCCGCGGCTCGCGAGAAACGCGCGGGCGCCGTCGAGGCGCGGCCGGCCGGCGATGAAGTCGCGGTACTCGACCTCCGGGTCGAACGGGACGAACTGCCGGTGACCGACGTCTGACCGGCCGAGGAGGAACGGGTCGAGAGTCTCCGCCCAGGCGTTCGCGTGCATCGTCGCGCTCGTCGTGAGCACGCCGTCGAGGTCGAACACGCACGCCGCGACGCCGTCGGGCAGCCCGAGCATCCGCCGGGTCAGCGAGGGCGCGGCGAGCCACTGGTGCAGCCACCGCGAGGCATGTCCGATCCGGGCGAGCTCGCGCAGGAGCTGCATCGTCTCGCTGCGCTCCTCGGCCAGATTGCGCGAGCGCTCACCAAGCTCCGCGGAGCCGAGGTACGGGCCGGCGGAGTGGAGAGCCTCACGTGCTGCGTCGAGCGCTGCCCACCACCGGATCGCGAGCGAGTCGAGACCGGTCGGCGCTGGGCCAGCGTCGCGGGTCACGTCGTGAGGCGCTCCGCGGCGAGCTGGCCGCAGGCGGCGGCGATGTCGCGCCCACGGGTGAGCCGCACCGTTGCGGGGATCCGCGCCCGGTCGAGCACGTGCTTGAACGCGGCGATCCCGTCGCGTGAGGTGCCGTCGAACCGGCCCGTCGGGTTGTACGGGATCAGGTTCACCTTGAACACGTCTCCGTCGAGCACGTCCGCGAGGTGCTTGGCCTGGCCGATGGTGTCGTTCACGCCCGCGAGCATGACGTACTCGACGTAGACCTTGCGATGGCGCAGCTCGTAGTAGCGGCGGCACTCCGCGAGCACGTCGGCCAGCGGATAGCGGTCGTTGACGGGCATCAGCTGCGACCTGAGCGAGCCGTCGGCGGCGTGGAGCGAGAGTGCGAGCCGGATCGGCTCCTCGACCTCGTCCACGAAGCGCGTCAGCCCGGGCAGCCAGCCGACGGTCGAGATCTGTCGTCCGCCGGTGCGTGATGCCGAGGTCGGGCAGCCGGCGCGCGGCCTCGAGCACCGGGTCGAGGTTCATCATCGGCTCGCCCATGCCCATGAAGACGGCATGGTTGACCGGCTCGACGCGGCGGAAGTGGAGCGCCTGGTCGAGGATCTCCGACGCGGTGAGATTTCGTCCGAAGCGCATCTGGCCGGTCGCGCAGAAGGTGCACGTGAGCGGGCAGCCCGACTGCGAGGAGAGACAGATCGAGCGCCGGCCGTCGCGGTACCGCATCAGCACCGCCTCGACCGGATGCCCGTCGTAGGTGCGGAACAGCGCCTTCACCGTGCCGTCCTTGGCCTCGTGCTCCTCGCGGAGCGTGAGCGTCGAGAACGGCACCTGCGCCGGCGAGCGCGTCACGCAGCGGCGCCGGGACGTTCGTCATCGCCTCGTAGCCCTTCGCTCCGCGCGCGGCCCAGTCCCACACCTGGGCGGCGCGGTAGGCGGGCTCGCCCCGGGAGGCGAGCGTCGAGTCGAGGATCGCAAGGTCCACGCCGCCACGGTAGCGTTTGCGCCGTGATCGACCTCCGGACAGACACGCTCACCCAGCCGACGGCCGAGATGCGGCGAGCGATCTCCGAGGCTGCCGTCGGCGACGAGCAGAAGCGGGAGGACCCGACCGTGCTCGAGCTCGAGCGCCGCGGCGCGGAGCTGCTCGGCCAGGAGGAGGCGGTCTTCGTCCCGACGGCGACGATGGCGAACCAGATCGCGCTGCGGATCCTCGCGCGGCCCGGCGAGGAGCTGCTCTCCGAGGAGAATTCGCATGTGCTGATCGACGAGCTGGGCGGCCCGGCTGTCCATTCAGGTCTCGTCACGCGCGGCCTGCCCGGCTTCCACGGTCGGCTCTCGCCCGAGCAGATCCGCGGCTCGGTGCGCGAGCGCGAGGACGTGCATCACCCGCCCACGCGGATCGTGTCCCTCGAGGACACGCACAACTCCTCGGGCGGTCGCTGCTGGCCGCTCGACGAGCTCGCCGCGGTCGCCGATGTGTGCCGCGAGCTCGACCTCCGCCTCCACCTCGACGGTGCCCGGCTGATGAACGCCGCCGTGGCGCACGGGGTTCCCGCGGCGGAGATCGGCCGTCACTTCGACACGGTCACGCTCTGCCTCTCGAAGGGGCTCGGCTGCCCGCTCGGCGCGCTGATCGCCGGCTCGGAGGAGCGGATGCGCGAGGCGCGGCGCGACAAGCATCTCTTCGGCGGCGCGATGCGGCAGGCGGGAATCGTCGCGGCGGCGGGCGTCTACGCGCTCGAGCGCCACGTCGACCGGCTCGCGGACGATCACGCGCGTGCCCGCCGGCTCGCCGAGGGTCTCGCCGCCGCGGGTGCTCCCGTCGACCTCGACCAGGTCGAGACGAACTTCGTCCAGCTCGACGTCGGTCCCGATCGCGCCGCTGCGCTCGCCGCGCTCGAGGCCGAGGGCGTCCTGCTCTCGACCACCATCCATCCCACGGTCGTGCGAGCGGTCACCTACCTCGGGATCGACGACGACGACATCGAGCAGGCGATCGCGCTGATCCCGCGCGCGCTGGACGCCCGTGTCGGCGCCTGAGCTCCGCCGCCTGGTCGCGGCAGCGCAGGCCGAGCAGCGAATCCCGTCCGTGGCCGCGGCCGTCGTCCGAAACGGCGAGGTGGTCTATTCGGACGCGGTCGGGATCGCCGCGCCCGGGCGCGACGCGACGCCGGAGGATCAATACCGGATCGGCTCGATCTCGAAGACGTTCTGCGCCGTCGCCGTCATGCAGCTCCGCGACGCGGGCGCGCTCGCGCTCGACGACCCGCTCACCGCGTACGTGCCGGAAAGCGCGGAGGGCCCTTCGATCCGCCGGCTTCTCGCACACGCCTCGGGGCTCGAGCGCGAGCCGAAGGGCGAGATCTGGGAGAGCCTCAAGCCGCCGACCCGCGACGAGTTCCTCGCCCAGCTCGCCGGCGTCGAGAACGTGCTCGAGCCGGGGCGCCGCTTCCACTACTCGAATCTCGCCTACGCGCTCCTCGGCGAGGTCGTGCGCCGGCTCTCGGGCCAGCCGTTCGAGGAGTACGCCGACGAGAAGATCCTGCGACCGCTCGGGATGGCGCGGACGACCTGGCGTGCGGCCGAGCCCTGCGCGCGCGGCTACTTCGTCGACCCGTACGACGAGCGGCTGCGGCCCGAGTCGGATCTCGAGCCGGGCGCGACACAGTCGGTCGGCGGGCTCTGGTCGACCGTCGGAGACCTGGCCCGCTGGGCCGCGTTCCTGGCCGAGCCGGACCCGGCCGTCCTCAAGCCCGAGACGGTCGAGGAGATGGCGTCGGTGCAGGTGATCGTCGATCCGAGCTGGAAGCTCGGTCACGGGCTCGGCCTTCAGCTCTTTCGCGACGGCGACCGGATCTTCGCCGGCCACGGCGGCGCGATGCCCGGCTTCCTCGCGGGAATCGCCGTCGCGCGCGCCGAGAAGGCGGGCGCCGCGGTGCTCACGAACACCAGCGCCGGCGCGCGGCCCGAGGCGCTCGCGATCCAGCTCGTCGGCAAGTCGCTCGAGCTCGATCCGCCCGCGCCCGCGCTCTGGAAGCCGCAGGACGAGGCGCCCGAGGAGCTGCGCCCGCTGCTCGGCCGCTGGTGGTCGGAAGGGCACGAGTTCGTCTTCTTCTGCCGCGGCGGCAAGCTCCACGCGCGCCTCGACCCGCTCGTCCCGACCGCCGAGCCGGCCGTGTTCGCGCCGGACGGCGACGACCGCTTCCGCACGGTCTCCGGCCGCGAGAACGGCGAGTGGCTGCGCGTCTCGCGCGACGAGAGCGGTGCGGTGACGAAGCTCTACTGGGCCACGTACGCGTTCACGCGCGACCCGCAGATCTTCGGCCCGAGCTAGCTACTCGTACTGGAGCGCTTCGAGCACGTTCAGCCGCGCCGCGCGCCGCGCCGGCAAGATCGCCGCGAGCAGCCCGACGATGATCGCCGCGATCACGAACACGATGATCGTCCCGACCGGGATCGCAATCGCGATCGCCGAGACCGCGTGGGTGACCAGCACCGCGAGCAGGATCCCGAGCGGGATCCCGAGCGCAGCGCCGATCAGCGCGGTGATCACCGACTCGTAGCGGATCATGCGCCGCACCTGGCGCCGCGTCATCCCGACGGCGCGCATCATGCCGAGCTCGCGCGTGCGCTCGAACACGGTCAGGACGAGCGTGTTCACGATCCCGAACAGCGACACGATGATCGACAGCCCGAGCAGCACGTAGAGCAGGTTCAGCAGCATGTTGATCCCCTGCTCCTGGTTGGCTTTGAACTGGCTCTCCGTTGCGATCTTCGCGTCGGGGAAGTCCTTCAGCGCAGCCTCGAGCTTCGCCGTGTTCGCCGCTGTGACGCCGCCGGCGATGTTGATGAACGCGAAGACGTTCGCCGGCGTCTGGTAGTTCTTGTCGAAGGTGTCGGTCGAGATCGTGACGTCGCCGAACGGCGAGCCGCCTTTCGGTGGGTCGAAGATTGCCTTCACCTTCAGGTCGAGGAACTTGCCGGCCGGCGTCTCGAGCCGGATCGGCGAGCCGAGCTTCAGGTTGTGGTTCTTCGCGTAGCTCTTCGAGACGAACGCGCCGTCCGGGCCGAGATTGGCGGCCGCCTCGGCCGAGCCTTGCACCCAGTCGATGTCGATCACCTTCGGCATCTGCGAGTCGACGCCCGTGACCTGGATCGTCTTCCCGAACGCGCGTCCGTCGCCGCCGCGGACACCCGAGACGGCCGTCACCCCGGGCACCGTCTTGAGCGCGACGGCAGCGGGAATCCCGAGGGGCGTGAAGTTGTCCTGCGAGGTGAGCGCGTAGTCGGCGTGGAAGAGCTGGTTGACGGCGCTCTCGAACGAGCTTCTGAGCCCTGCGCCGAGCACCGCGACGAACGTGACGAGCGCCAGCCCGATCATCAATGCGGCGGCGGTGGATGCGGTGCGCCGCGGGTCGCGCTGCGTGTTGTCGCGCGCGAGCGTTCCCGGCGTGCCGCCGACCTTGGCGCCGGGCCAGCCGAGCACGCGCGCAAGCGGCCGCACGAACTTCGGCGCGATCAGCGCCACGCCGACGAAGAGGATCAGCACACCGGCGCCGAGCGCGACCAGCCGCTGCGTCGTCGAGATGTGATGGACGAAGAGCCCGTAGAGGAGGAGCAGGATCGCGAGCCCCGTCAGCACGGCCGACAGCACCGGGCTCCAGCGGGCGAAGCGATGCGGCGGCAGGACGCTGCCCTCGCGCACCGCGGCGATCGGCGGCACGGACGTGGCGCGGAATGCGGGGCGGAGGCTCGCGATCATCGTCACGATGATCCCCACCGCGAGCGAGACGATCACCGTGCGCGCCGCGAAGACGGTGCCCGACTTCGGCAGGTTGATCCCGAACGAGACGAAGAGCTGATTCAGGCCCTTCGCGAGCCCGAGCCCGAGGAAGAGGCCGACGATCGACGCGACCGTGCCGATCACGAACGCCTCCATGAACACCGAGCCGAGCACCTGACGGCGGCTTGCGCCGAGCGTTCGCAGGGTCGCGAACTCGCGCGTTCTCTGGGCGATCGTGATCGAGAGCGTGTTGGCGATCACGAACGCGCCGACGAACAGCGCGATCCCGCCGAACGCGAGCAGGAAGCCCTGCAGGAAGCTGAGGAACGAGTTCGTCTGCTTCGCGTCCTTCGCCGCCTGCTTGCTGGCGCTCAGCACCTCCGCCGTCGGCGGCAGAATCGGCTGGATCTCGGAGACGATCTGGCTGTCCGTCACTCCCGCGTTGCCGGCGACGCGGATCTGGTCGAGCTTGCCGACCTTGCCGAACAGCTGCTGCGCGGTCGGGAGGTTGAAGATCGCCAGGGTCGCGCCGCCGATCGAGGACACCGACGCCAGCTCCGCGATTCCCGTGATCCGGAACTGCTGCACCGGGCCGCGCGCCTGGACGCCGATCGGGTCGCCGACCTTGTAGCCCTTCTTGTCGGCGGTCGCCTTGTCGATCGCGACCTCGGTCGGGGTGAGCGGCCAGCGCCCGGAGACGAGCGTGAGCGGGTTGAAGCGCTTGTCGCCGGTCGAGTCGTGGCTGAAGCCGAGGTTCGGCGCGCCGCCGGTCTGGATCACCTTGCCGTTCGAGCCGACGAGATGCGTGGCGGGGTCCTCGACCGACCCGACCGCCGCTGCCACGTCCGGCAGCGCCTTGACCTGGGCGAGGACGGTCTCCGGGAAGCTGACGCCGCCGGTGCCGTTGTTGTTGTTGCTCGGGCCGAACGCCGTCTTGCCGGTGATCACGACGTCCGTGTTCTGGTACGAGACCTGGTAGATCGTGTCGAAGCCGGCCTTGATCGTGTCGGTGAGGATGTAGGTGCCGCTCACCATCGCGACACCGAGCACGATCGCGATCGCCGTCAGCGCCGCGCGCAGCTTGCGCCCGGCGAGGTTCTTCAGCGCGACGCGGATCACTTCGAGGTGAGCTCGTTCATCACCGCAAGCACCTCTGCGGCGGTCGAGCGGCCGAGGTCGCGCACGATCAGCCCGTCCGCGAGGAACAGCACGCGGTCGGCGATCGCCGCGGCGCGCGGCTCGTGCGTGACCATCACGATCGTCTGGCCGAGCGTGGTGACCGAGTCGCGGAGCAGCTCGAGGATCTCGCTGCCCGTCGTCGAGTCGAGGTTGCCGGTCGGCTCGTCGGCGAAGACGACGGTGGGGCGCGAGACGAGAGCGCGGGCGATCGCGACGCGCTGCTGCTGGCCGCCCGAGAGCTCGGACGGGCGGTGCTTGCGCCGCTCGCCGAGCCCGACCTTCTGGATCAGCTCCTCGAACCACACGGGATCCGGCTTCTCGCCGGCGATCGAGAGCGGCAGCAGCACGTTCTCCTCGGCGGTCAGCATCGGCAGCAGGTTGAAGAACTGGAAGATGAAGCCGATGTGGCGGCGGCGGAGCAGCGTCAGCTCCTTGTCGTTCATCGCGCCGATGTGCTCGCCGGCGATCACGACGTCGCCCGAGGTCGGCTTGTCGAGCCCCGCGAGGATGTGCATCAGCGTCGACTTGCCCGAGCCGGACGGGCCCATTACGGCCGTCAGCTGCCCGGGCGGAACGGCGAGCGAGACGCCCTTGAGCGCGTCGACGGCGGTGTCGCCCTGGCCGTAGCGGCGGGTGATGTCCGTCCCGGATACGACGACGTCGAGTGCGGCGGCGGCCTCCATCGCGCCGAACAATACGTCAGATCGAGACGTCGCCGGCCACCCAGTACAGGACGACGCAGGCGGCGTAGGCGCCGAGCAGGAGGAAGCCTTCCCAGCGGCGCACGCGCTCGTCCCGGACGACCAGCGCCACGAGCACGGCCGCGCCGGCCATCGTCAGGAGCTCGACCGGACGGAAGACGAGCCCGAGCGGCGGCCGGACGATGAACGAGAGCAGGACGATCAGTGGCGTCACAAACAGGGCCACCTGGGCCGCGGACGACACGGCGATCTCTGACGGCAGCCGGAACTTCCCCCGCCAGGCGATCACGATCGCGCCGCCGTGCTCGGCCGCGTTGCCGACGATCGCGACGATCACCGCCGCGGTGAAGAACGTCGACAGCCCGGCCGCGTCGGCGAAAGCGGCGAGCGAGTGGACGAGGATCTCGCTGACGAGCGCAGTCACGACGGTCGCCGCCGCGAGCACGGCGAGCGAGGCCCGCAACGTCCAGCCCGCCTCTGCGACGTGGCCGGACTCGGCGTGGATCTGCCGGTGGCGCCGCAGCCCGCGCACGGTGACGAACACGTAGACCGAGAGGAGGACGAGCGCGATCGGGATGCTCGCGACGGCGAGCGAGTGGCGGTCGCGGACGCCGTGCAGTCCGGCCACGCTCGTTACGAGGAACGCCGCGACAGCGCCGAGCACGAGCGCGATCTGGACGAGCAGCGAGCGGCGGTCGACCCGGCGCGCGCGATCGTCGCCGTGCCCGAGGACGAGCGCGAAGCCCAGAACGAGCAGGAGGTTCGAGACGACGCTTCCCGCGATCGTGCCGCGCACGACGCCGCGCAGGCCGTCCGCTACGGCGATCAGGGCGATGATCAGCTCCGGTGCGTTGCCGAAGCTCGCGTTGAGGAAGCCGCCGACGCCCGCGCCCGTGTGCTCCGCGGCGTGCTCGGTCGCCTCGCCGATCACCCACGCGAGCGGCAGCAGCGCCAGCGCGGCGAGCACGAAGTCGGCGACCTGGCCGACCCCGAAGGCGTAGTGGGCGACGAGCGAGACGGGCGGCAGGATGAAGAGGCTGGCCCAGAGGATCTTCCTCGCCACGCCGGTACCCTACCCCGGCCGATGCTCGACGCCGTCCTCTTCGACGCGGGTGACACGCTGGTGCAATGGGTGTGGGACGACCGCCTGCTCGGCGCCGGTCACGACGCCGGCCTCCGCGCGCTCGGCCGCGAGCCGAGCCCCGAGCTGACGGAGCGATTTCGAACAGAGGTCCTGCCGGAGCTGCTGGCTCCCGGGGTGGTCGACGAGGTGGACTACACAGCGCTGATGGGGGAGCTCCTCGGCGAGCCGAGCCCGGAGGAGCTCGACGCGTTCCTCGCGGCTGAGCACGCGACGTGGGCGCCTGCGCGCCGCCTCGGCGAGCGGTCGCTCGGGCTGCTCGACGCGCTACGCGTTCGCGGGCTGCGGCTCGGGCTCGTCTCGAATGCGTTCGACCCGGGCTGGCTTGTCCGCGCGGATCTCGCCGAGATGGGGCTGAGCGAGCGGCTCGATGTCGCCGTCCTCTCCTCGGAGGTCGGCAAGCGCAAGCCGCACCCCGAGCCGTTCCGGCAGGCGCTCGCCGCACTCGACACCGCGCCGGAGCACGCGCTCTTCGTCGGCGACTCGCGCTACCACGACGTCAAGGGCGCCGGCGAGGCGGGGCTGACGACGGTGCAGGCGCTCTGGTTCCGGGTCGACGACGACCCGCGCGGAGCCGAGCCCGACTACCAAGCAGTCGCTCCGGACGACATCCTCGCGATCGTCGACGCCGTTTCGACTGCCTGAAAACACGCTGAATGTCAAGTCTTGCGGCGACGCGCGGCTGAGCGGACAATTCGCGGAATGGCAGAGCCTGCGCAGCGCGTAGAGACACTCGAGGAGCTTCCGCTTCGCCCTCAGGACGAGCTCGAGTGCCGCCGTTGCGCCGTCCACTGCGACAAGGTCGTCTACCCAGCGGCCTGTGTCGAGCGGTCATGTCCCTTCCTCTACGCGTACGAGGATCACGGGCACACCTACATCGGCTGCATGCAGAAGGTCTACGGCGTCGAGATCGACCTCTCGATGCTCGAGGAGGCCGAGGCGCGCGGGCGCGGCTTCGGCGCGATCCGCTCGACGCGACGGCCGCTGCCGATGTGCAAGGCCGAGGTCGAGGAGGCCTACGAGAGCCGGGCCGACGACATCGGCTGCGTCAATCCGGAGTTCTCGAAGCTGCCCGCCGGGATCCCGACGTTCCGGGTCTTCGCCCGCCTAGGCCCGATCGCGTAGCAAGGGCCGCGTGAGGCAGGTCGGGCCGCCGTCGCCCTTGCGGCTCAGCTCGTCGCCCGCGTAGATCAGCACCTCGACTCCGGCGCGCTCCAGCCGCTCGCGCGTCACGTGGTTTCCCTCGAGCGCCAGGGCGACGCGCGGCGCGAGCGCGAGGACGTTCGGGCCCATCGTCTCGAACTCCTCGTCGGGCACCGCGACGAGCCGGATGTCGCGCTCCTCGAGCAGCTCGACGAGCGCCACCGGCAGCAGCGGCGGGTAGCAGACGGCAAGGTCGGGCGCGAGCGGCGAGATCAGCGAGAGGCAGGTGCATCACCTCGGCGGCGCCGTGCCAGTGCGGGAGGTCGAACACGAGGAGATCGACGCCGGGGAGTGCGCCCCGGAGCGCCTCGATCCCGGCGAGGTTCGTGCGGTAGCCGCGCCCGACGAGGAGCGTCCGCTCGTCGAGCCAGAGCGTGTCGCCGCCCTCGGCCGTCGCAGGCGCTTCGAGCCGCAGCTCGACCGGGACGCCGGCCTCCTCGAGGTCGAGCGCGATCGCGTCGGTCTCGGCGAGGCGGCCCTGCTTGCCGGGGCGCAGGACGAGTGCGCCGCGGTCGCAGACGATCGCCGGGTCGAAGACGTAGACGGCGTCGGGGTTCGGCTCGAGCGGCGACTCGCCGAGGATGACCTCGACGCCCGCATCCGTGAGCAGTGTGCAGAGCGCCTCGTGCTCGGCGGCGATGCCGGTGGGATCGGGCGCGGCGCGCCAGCCGTACTCGCGCCAGAGCTCCGCATCGTGCGCGCGAGGCGCGCGCAGGAGCACGCGGCGCAGCGTTCCCGTCGCGTTCTGGCCGCCGAAGTGAGTCACAGCCACCGCTCGCGCAGCTCGCGCACGGCGGTGAGTTGTGCCGCGTCGGGTCCGTGGCCGTCGGGGCCGGGCGTCTCGAGCAGCGCGGGCAGGCCCTGGAGGCGCGGGTTGGAGAGGAAGACGCCGAGCTGCTCGCCCATCAGCCCCTCGCCGATGTTGTCGTGGCGGTCGCGGTTCGAGCCGAGCTCGGCCTTCGAGTCGTTGACGTGCAGCGCACGGAGCCGGTCGAGCCCGATCGAGGCGTCCAGCTCGTCCAGTGCCGCGTCGAGCGCGGCCGGATCGGTCACGTCGACTCCGGACACGTAGAGGTGGCACGAGTCGAGGCAGACGCCGAGGCGCGGGTGACGGTCGAGCGCCTCGAAGAGCTGCGCCAGCTCGGCGATCGAGCGACCGATCGTGCCGCCCGCGCCGGCCGAGTTCTCCATCAGAAGCCACGTCCGCTCGTTCGTGAGCGCGAGCACCTGCTCGAGCGCGGGCACGACTCGCTCGAGCCCTGCGTCGATGCCCGCGCCGAGGTGCGAGCCGACGTGGAAGACAACGCCCTCGGCCTCGATCTCGCGGGCGACTCCGAGCGTGTTCGAGAGCGCCGCGACGGACTTGCCGTACAGCTCGTCGTCGAGGCTCGCGAGGTTGATCAGGTAGAGCGCGTGGCAGACGACGCCCTGGAGCCCGAGCTCGGTGCGGCGCTCGCGGAAGCGCGCGAGCGTGGCGGGGTCGTGGTTCGTCGGCCGCCACATGCGCGGGCTCTGCGTGAAGACCTGCACCGCGTCGCCGCCGATCGCCTCGGTGCGATCGAGCGCCTTGTCGATCCCGCCGGCCGTGGACAGGTGACCCCCGAAGAACACGAAGTCACCCTATCGTCACGAAGCCGTGACACTCGCGTCACGGTCGGGTTCCGTCCAGACATGTCATTGCGCCGCTCCGCGATGCGCGGAAACGCAGGAGCGAAGCCACGCTCTGTCCCGGCGAGACAGGTCCCAGTGCCTGACCCCATTGCGTTGGTTCGGGGACATGTCTCGCCGGGATGCTCGGGTGGCGGTCTACGATCACGGGCATGTCTGTTCGCGTCCGCATGGCGCCTAGCCCGACCGGCGCGCTCCACGTCGGCGGCGTTCGCACCGCGCTCTTCAACTGGCTCTTCGCCCGGCACAAGGGCGGCGAGTTCCTGGTCCGGATCGAGAACACCGACACGAGCCGCGAGGTGCAGGGCGCGGTCGACCACGCGCTCGAGTCGCTGACCTGGCTCGGGCTGGACTGGGATCGCCCGCCGACCTACCAGCTCGACCGCTTCGAGGAGTGCGGCGAGGCGGCGCGCAAGCTAGTCGCCGAGGGCAAGGCCTACGAGGATGAAGGCGCGATCAGATTCCGGATGCCCGACGAGGGCGTGACCGGCTGGGACGACGTCGTCAAGGGGCCGATCGAGTTCCCGAACGCCGAGCTCGAGGATCTCGTCATCCTCCGCTCCGACGGCCGCCCGACCTACAACTTCGCCTCGCCGATGGAGGACGTCTGGGATGGGATCACGCACGTGATCCGCGGCGACGATCACATCTCCAATACGCCCAAGCAGATCAACATCATCCGCGCGGCGGGCGGCGAGCTCCCCGTCTACGCCCATGTGCCAAACGTCCTCGGCACCGACGGCAAGAAGCTCTCGAAGCGCCACGGCGCGCAGGGAATCGACGAGCTGCGCGACCAGGGCTACGTCGCGCCGGCGCTGATGAACTTCCTCGCGCTGCTCGGCTGGGCGCCGGACGGCGAGACGACGATCATGTCGCGCGAGGAGCTGATCGCCCGGTTCGACCTCGACCGCGTGATCAAGAGCCCCGCCGCGTTCGACTACGAGAAGCTCGACTGGATGAACGGCGTCTACCTCCGTGCGATGAGCCCGGAGGCCTACGCCGATGCGCTCGTGGAGTTCCTCGGGCCGGACTGGGACGAGGCGACAGTGCGTGCCGCAGCGCCGCTCGTGCAGGAGAAGATCACGCGGCTGGGCGAGTTCCCGGAGTTCGCCGGCTTCTTCTTCAACGACGTCGAGCCGGACGCCGCCGACCTCGATCCGGCCGTGCTCACGGCGGCGCACGAGACGCTGGCCGGACTCGAGCCGTGGAGCGCCGTACAGATCGAGGAGTCGCTGCGCGGGCTTGCCGAGCGACTCGAGCTGTCGCCGCGCAAGGCGTTCCAGCCGATCCGCGTCGCGGTCACGGGCTCGCGCGTCTCGCCGGGGCTGTTCGAGAGCCTCGAGGTGCTCGGAAAAGAGCGTTCGCTCGCGCGCCTAGCGCTGGGCGAGCATGCCGCCGAACAGCGCTAGGACGCCCGCGGCGACGAGCGGCCAGTGGCCGACGAGCGCTCCCGCGATCAGCGCGGCAGCGGCGATCCCGAGCAGTCCGAGCGACATCGCGGCGCGGCGCGGCGTCGGCAGCGACGAGTTGATCGGATCGGCCGGCAGCGGCTCCGGGTTGAGCAGCCGGCGGCGCGCGAGCCGGACGCGGAACAGGGCGCCGCGCCACTCCCAGACGAGCGGGGCGGCGGCCGCCTCGCCGTAGGCCTCGACGGTGTCGGCGATCTCGGCGGTCGCGTCACGTGCGTCGGCGACGGCGGCGGCAAGCTCCTCGTGCACGGCCTCCGCGCCCACCGGCGGCGTCAGCCCCGCGATCCGCTCGCCCGCGGTGTGGAGGGCGTACTGGAGTGACGGGAGACGCTCGGCCGACATGTACTCGGGCGACGCCGCGAGAGCGTCCAGCTCCGTGAGCGCGCGCGCGAGGCCGTCCCAGAGTCCGGCGATCGTCGTCGCGTAGCTCTGCATCCCCCCGGTGCCGGTGCGCTGACCCACCCTGTGCCGATCATAGCGTTCGGTAGGCTCTTCGGGCATGAGCGCGACCGCAGTCCGCACCCCCACCGAGTTCGAATCGCGCCTCCAGCGCTACCTGTTCGAGCGCTCCGAGGAGGGCCGCGCGGTGCGCGTGGGGGAGAAGGAGACCTCCGAGCAGGCCGCGATCGTCGCCCGCTACAGCGACCTCTTCACGCGTGCCCAGCTCGACGAGCTCCGTGTTGCCGAACAGGCGGCCGAGGGTGACGAGCGCGAGCGCCTCTACCGGCTGCGCAAGACGTGTGAGAGCGGGCTGATCACCGCCGAGATCGCCGAGAGCCAGGATGCATTCGAGAACATGATCCTGGCCGCGCGGATCGAGTTCAACGGCGAGGAGATGCCGCTGCGCACAGCGCAGGCGAAGCTCGCCGTGCTCGACGCCTACGCCGACCGCGAGGAGCTCGGCTCGGTCTTTGCCGACGCCAACGCCGCGTTCAATCCCGAGCGGCTCGAGCTGCTCTCGGCGGCCGAGGCGCTCGAGGCCGAGATCACCGGCGAGAGCGACCCTGTCGCCCGCACCGACGAGGAGAAGGGCATCTCGGTGCGCGCGCTCGAGCAGGCGCTCGCCGCCGCGAGCGTGGCCACCACGGCGAGCTACGAGGCGCTGCGCGACCGTTGGTTCGAGCGGCTGCTCGGCCCGGAGCGCGCCGAGGTGCCGAGCTCGAGCCACGTCCACTACCTCCGCCGGCTGTCACCGCTCGAGGCGACCTACCCGAAGGATCGCTGCGTCGAGATCTGCCTCGCCACGCTGGCGCACCTCGGCTTCGACATGAACGACCAGCCGGGGATCTTCCTCGACCTCGACGACCGGCCGCAGAAGAATCCCCGCGCCTGCGTGATCGCCTCCGACCCGCCGACGGTCGTCCACTTGATCACGCGCGCGCAGGGCGGGCTCCACGACTACCAGGCGTTCCTGCACGAGGCGGGCCACGCGCTGCACTACGCGGGCTGCGACCCGACGCTCTCGTACACCTTCCGCAAGCTCTCGCGCGACCACGCGCTGACCGAGATCTACTCCTACATCCTCGAGTCGATCTCGCGCGAGCCGGGCTGGCACGCCGAGTACTTCGGCCTCTCCGACGAGGAGGCCGAGGCCAACGCGAACGCGACGACCTTCCTCGAGGCGATGCTCTACCGCCGCTACGCCGCGAAGCTCCGCTTCGAGCTCGACTTCTGGACGCGGTTCCCCACGGCCGGCGGCACCTCGGCGGCCGGCTACTCGGAAGGGCTGACCGCCGCGACCGGGATCCACTACCGCTCGGACCAGTACCTCTCGGACATGGACGGCGGCTTCTACTCCGCCGACTACCTCCGCGCCTGGATCCGCTCGCCGCAGCTCGCCGCGCACCTCCGCCGGGAGATCGGCGAGCAGTGGTGGCGCGAGCCCGAGACCGGCGAGCGGCTGCGCGCGCTCTTCGCCGAAGGCACGCGCCCGCTGTCGGAGGATGTCGCCGCGCGCCTCGGCTACGACCCGCTCGACACCGGGCCGCTCGTCGCCGAGCTCAGCCGCTGAGCTTCGAGTGGATCTCGCGGGTCAGCCCCGCGATCTGCTCGGTCAGCTCCTTGTCGGCCGCGGTCAGCGCAGTGTTGTCGTCGATCAGCTCGCGCAGCTCGCGGAACGCCTTCTGGTTGTGCGCGTGCTGCTCGTCGTGGCGCCGGTCGGCGACGTGGACAGCGACCTTGTCACGCTCGGCCTGACGCGTGGCCGCGAGCAGGATCAGCGGCGCGGCGTAGGCGGCCTGCAGCGAGAACGCGAGGTTCAGCAGGATGAACGGGTACGGATCCCACTTGAGGCTGAGCCCAACCGCATTGAGTGCGATCCAGACGATCACGACGATCGTCTGGCCGACGATGTACTGCGGCGTGCCGAAGAAGCGCGCGGCCGTCTCGGCGTAGTGGCCGAACGCGTCCTCGCCGAACGCGCCGTGAAGGCGGTGCTGCAGGGGCTCGCGGGAAGTCGTGCATTCGAGGGTACTTGCGCTGACGGACGGCAAGATCGGCGGCGCTACGGCGTCTTAGGGAGGTGATAGCCGCCCTATCTGAACAAGGAGACCAACGATGATCCGCAAGCTCCGACCCTCACCCGCCCTGGCCGTAGCCTCGCTCGCGCTGTTCTTCGCGATCGGCGGCTCCGCGTTCGCCGTCGTGAAGAAGACCGAAGTCGCCCAGCCGCGCTGCGCGACGGGAGCGATCCGCGGGATCGCATACGTGACCGGTGACGCGAACAAGGGAATTGCCAACCTGCCCCAGACGTGGCAGACCGGCAACCAGTTCTTCGGCTACCGCTGGAACTGCAGCGGCGGCGCCGTCCAGGTGCAGGCCCGCGGGTCGGGCTTCGACGTCCGGTTCATGGGCAATGCCTCGACGTTCGCGACGGTGACAGCAGTGGGGTCCCAGGCCGCGGGCATCGCCGTGTCGCGCAATCCCGACGGCTCGTTCCACGTCGAGACGGCGGGTGACGCGCCGGACTCGAGCTTCCCGTCGCGCCAGAACATCCAGTTCCTGATCGTCGCGATCTAGCTCCGAGGCGGGGCGCAGGGGCGGCACGGCGTCGTGCCGCCCCTGGGCCCCGTTTCGAGCCGTAACGCACGCTTCACCAGCGGTTAACCCATAGCGCCTTCCGTACGTCTACAACAGAGGTATGGAAGACGCACGCCTCACCACCTGGATCGACTGGTACCGCTTCGCCTGCAACGTCCTGGGCTATGCCCATCACGAGGCCGTCGTCTACGCGAACCTCCGGTACGCCGAAGAGCTCAACCGCGAGTCGCAGCCGCCCCGCGCGGCCTAGCCCGCTGCGAGCCCGTGGACGAGGTCCACGGCGTTCTGGGTGATCGGATCCCCGTGGCCGACGCCGACGATCTCCGCCTCGAGCGCGGCCATGCGCCGCATCGACTCGCGCGTCTGCGTGTGGTTGAGATTGAACGCGGTCCAGCCCGTGCAGAGGTTGGGCCAGGTCGCGACGGTGTCGCCGGTGATCAGGAAGCTCCGCTCGGGCCAGTAGAACGAGCAGGAGCCGGGCGAGTGGCCGGGCGTGTGCATCACCTGGAGTGGCCCAAGCTCGTCTCCGTCTTCGAGCGGCTCGTCGATCGGGCACGGCACGGCTTTCGGGAAATCGAAGCGGAGCCCGAGCTGGAATGGGATCAGCCGCAGCGACTGCTTCGGCAGCAGCGTGACGGGCTGGGCGCGGCGCTCGCCCTCGATGATGTCGGCCTCCCACGCGTGCGCGTAGACCGTCGCGCCGCTCGCGCGCTTCAGCGCGGCGAGGCCGCCGAGGTGCGAGCGGTGGGCGTGGGTGAGCGCGATCCGCTTCAGGTCGGAGTGGGGCCGGCCCATGCGGTCGATCTCGGCCAGCACGAGCCGGCCGTCGCCCTCGAATAGCGTGTCGACGAGCGTGAGCTCGCCGCCGTGGTCGAGCAGGAACGCGTGGACATGGCCGCCCTTGGCGTGGCCGAGGCTGTGGAGGCCGGGCGCGAGCTCGGTCACGACCCGGTCGTCTTCCACGGCGCGAACGGATTGGCCACGCCCTCGAGCGTCGGCGCGAGCGAGGGGAAGTGGCGCAGCAGCACCGAGCGCATCGTGTTGGACTCGACCCAGTCGTACCCGGCCTGCGTGTACACCTCCGGCCGGTAGTCGTCGGTGAAGAACCGGTCCGACTCGAGCCGGCGCGACGCCATCAGCACGAAGACGCGGAACGTCGTGTCGGCGAAGCCGAAGCCCTTCGGCTTGGGCTCCGCGTAGAGGCCGATCATCAGGTCGACGCGCTCGATGTCGCCCTCGTAGACGCGGCTGATCTCCTGCGCGAGCTCGGTCTCGCCGGTCAGCTCCTGGAACGTCTTGACAGGCTCGAGGTGGAACAGCCGCCGGAACTCGTTGTAGCGCGGCACGCCGCGCTCGCGCGTCCGCACGATGTCGACCGAGGCCAGGTCGAGGATCTCGCCGTCGGCGCGGTCGAGCTTCTGCAGGAAGCGCGGGTAGTTGTGCAGCGCGATCGCGCCCGGATGCGCGACCCCGAACGAGTAGAGGAGATCCTCGAAGGGCACCCGCTCGAACACCTCGCGCACGTGGAGCACACCGATCTCCGGGAACTCGCGCTGCTCGATCACGTGGTCGTCGGCGAGCGCCCGGAAGGTGAAGTCGTCGGGCAGCAGCGGGTGCATCCGGTAGACCGCGACGAACTCCTCGGTGAGCGAGTAGGGCACGTCGAAGAGCTCCTTCGGCGAGCCGGGGATCCCGTGGAAGAGCTCGTTGCGGGTCTGCCGGCCGAAGCGCTTGTCGAACCGCTCGCCGAGGAGCCCGTACCAGTTGGCGCGCATCCCGGCGACGGTGGTCGGGTGGGCGATGATCGCCGGCGTCCAGTCGATCGTGTGGATCTTCGCCATCAGCGCCGCGGTCACGAGCCGCGCCTTGTCATAGAGGTCGTCGTCGCTCAGCGCGGGGTACTCCGCGTGGAGGCGGTCGCAGATCGCGTTGTGCTCGAGCATGAACAGCGCGTGCAGGATCGCGAGGCCCACCCAGAAGTTGCCCGCGACGCCGGTGAGATCGACGTGCGCCTCGATCTCCTTCGGGATCAGGTGGTGCTCGTCGAGCAGGAGCTTGCCGTTCTCGCCCGAGCGGATCGCCTTCGCGAAGGCCGGGTCGCTGCCGTAGATCTGGGAGCCGTCCCACCAGTGCGTGTCGGCGGTGACGAACGTCGGCGGGCCGTTCGGGTCGGCGCTCGGGTCGCGGCGCGTCTTCTGGATCTCCATCGGGTGCGTCGGCCACGGATCGTCGTCGGCGAGCGCGATCGTCCACGGGTTCTCGGTCTCGTTCTTGCCATGGCTGAACCAGTCATGCACCTCGAACTGGATCCACGCGCCGGCGAGCAGGTTCAGCGTCGTCGCCGGGATGAACTCGTTCCGCGTCAGCAGCTCGAGGCTGACCGTGCGCGGGTTCGGCTCGAGCAGCTTGTCGGGCGGGTCGGGAGTGACCTTGCCGAACGGCACGTTGCGGCCGAAGCGGCTGCCGAGGCTGCCCATCAGCGGCTGCTTCAGGTCGTTGAAGGTGCCGTCGAGGGTGCGCGCCTGGAGGTGGCGCGAGTCGTCGAAGCCGGTGGGCGGCACGTCGTCCGGGCCGCGGCCGCTGTCGTAGAGGTTGTCGGCGCGCAGGCGGTTCCGGATCCCGATCAGGGTCAGCATCCCGAGCACCGTCGGCAGCTTGTCCCAGCCGAAGCGGTGGTCGACGGCCTCGGTCAGAGATGAGTACGAACGGGAGAACCACGACATGCGGAGTCCTTTCGCTGGCGGCCCGACAGGACGCGTCGATCAAAGCGCGCTATGCCGCGCGAGTCAACCTGACTGGTTGCGGACCCAGCCCGCCCGGAGCTCGTGCGCGCGCCGGTCGAGGTGCGCGAGCAGCGCCTCGAGCTCGGCCAGCTCCGGGCGAAGCGCCTCGAGTCGGCGCAGCTCCGCTGCGAGCACGGTGAGCGAGGCCTCCGGATCGTCGACCGCGGCATCGAGCCGCCGCTCGCTCGCGTCGATCTGGCCGCGGAGCGCCATCGCCCAGCCGCCGGCCTGGTCGCGGAGCAGCCGTAGCTCGGCCTCGGTCGCGGGGCTCTCGGCCAGCACGGCGCGGAGGCGGTCGATCAGTGCGAATTCCAGATGCGCTGTCGAGGTCATGGAGATCGGGTAGCGCACGCGGCACCGCTCAAGGGGAGGAGCGGTGCCACGCGCAAGTAGCGCTACCCCCCGGCTTTCCGGACGAGCCTCTCGCGACGGTGTAACCCGGTCGTTCCGTCTTCGTAAGACGGGCGTAAAGTCAGGCGGCGGCGATCTCGGCGGCCGCCTCGCCGAAGACCTCGGTGTGCCGGTCGACGTCGGCCTCGGTCGTGGCCGGGAGACATCAGGGCCATGTTGTGGAACGGCGTCAGCAGGATCGCCGCGGTTGAGCGCGTAGAGGTGGATGAAGGCGGTCGAGCTCGTCGTTCGCGCCGGCGGCCGCGTCCGCGCCGTTGCGCGGGCGGTCCGGCCGGAAGCAGGTACTCGACCCGGCAGCCGAGACGCGTCACGTGCCAGGGCAGCGCGTGAGGCGTCGACTGCGGCCTGGACGCCCTGCTCGAAGCGTTCGCCGAGCGCGAGCATCCGCGCGAACGTCCTCGTCGGTGAGCACCTCGCCGAGCGTCGCGCGCATCGCGGCGAGCGAGAGGGCGTTGCCGGCGAGCGTGCCGCCGATCCCGCCGACGTCTGACTCGTCCCGCGGGATCGCCGCCTGCACACGGCGGGCGACCTCCTCGCTGATCCCGTACGCGGCCGACGGCGATCCCGCCGCCGATCGCCTTGCCGATCGTGAGGATGTCCGGCTCGAGCCCGTGCGCCGCGGTGTAGCCGCCCGGCCCGGCGCAGAGCGTGTGCGTCTCGTCGACGATCAGCAGCGACCCGTGGCGGCGCGTCGCCTCGCGCAGCGCCGTCGTGGAAGCCGTCGTCGGGGAGGACGATGCCGATGTTCGTGAGCGCGGGCTCGGCGAGGACGCAGGCGACGTCGCCGTGCGCCAGCTCGCGTTCGAGCGCCTCGACGTCGTTGCACTCGACGACGCGGGTGGTCTCGTCGAGCGGCGACCGGCGGCCCGAGGTTCCCGTGGCGCGCGACGACGCGACCGCCCGTCGAGCGTCGCGAAGGTCTCGTCGACGGTGCCGTGGTAGCACCAGTTGAAGACGAGGATCTTCGGGCGGCCGGTGACTGCGCGGGCGAGGCGGATCGACGAACCGGTTGGCGTCGGTCGCGGTCAGCGCGAACTGCCAGCTGCGGGAGGCCGAAGCGGCGCGCGAGCTCCTCGGCGACCCAGAGCGCGTCCTCGCTCGGCAGCATCGTGCGTGATCCCGCGCGCGGCCTGCTCGGCGACGGCCCGGACGGTCGGCGCGGGCGAGTGTCCGGCCATCGCGCCGGTGTCGCCGAGGCAGAAGTCGACGTACTCGTGCCCGTCGACGTCACGGAAGCGCGCTCCCGACGCCTCGGTCGCGAAGACCGGGAACGCGCCCGGCCAGCGCACCATCCAGTTCATCGGCACGCCGCCGAGCAGCGACCGCCGCGCGTCGGAAGCGAGCGCGCGCGAGCGCGGGTGCTCCGCAGCGAACCGTGCGAGCTCACGCTCGAGCAGCGCCGTCGTCATGGCGACACTCTCGCATTAGCCTGTCGAGCGTGTTCCTCAACATCCTCGTCGGCTTCGACGGATCGCCGCCCGCGCGCCGCGCGCTCGAGTACGCGGTCGAGCTCGCCCGCGCGGGAAACGCGAAGCTGACGGTGATCACGGTCGCCCCGCCTGTGGCGAGCTACGTCGCGCTCGCCGGCGCCAGCAGCGAGCGGATGCACGTCGAGCTCGAGGAATGGGCTGCGGCACGGCTCGCCGAAGCGGGCGAGCTCGTCCCCGACGATCTGCCGGCGCACACGATCCAGCGCTCGGGCGAGGTCGGCGCGGCGATCGTCAAGGAGCTCGAGCGTGGGGCGTACGACCTGATCGTGCTCGGCTCGCGGCGCCGCGGCCGCACACAGGAGAGCCTCATCAGCGGCGTGAACGCCTACGTCCACTTCCATTCGCGCGTGCCGCAGCTGTCGGTTCCGGACGACGCCCACTGAGGGTTGTGCTGCCGGCGCTGAGGCGGGATCCTTGCCAGGATGAACCCCGCCGTCTACGCAATTCTCGGGTCGCTCGTCGGCGGCCTCATCGCCGGAACGTTCGGCTTCCTGCTCGCATGGCAGACGCGCAAGGCCGCGGAACAGGCGTGGGTGCGCGACAACCGTCGAGAGATCTACGACCGGTTCCTCACGCACGGTCAGGCGCTCCTGATCGCGCTCATCGAGCCACGGCCCGACCCGAGCGCGGACGAGCTCCACGACGCATACGTCGCGTTCATGGGCGTCTACGCCGTCGTCCAGGCCGTCGCCGAGCGTGCGGTCGTCGACGCCGCGCGCACCTACGGCTACGAGCTTCTCAAGCTGAAGCAGCGGGTTGGCGCCGGCTCGACCGATGCGGGCGCCGTGGCCGCTGACGTGCGGCTCTACCGGCAGGCGGCGATCGACGCCATGCGCCTCGAGTTGGGCCTGACCGGGAGCGCCAAACCGCGGGAGGACGAGCCGTGATGCACGCTACAAAGACAAAGGGCCCGCTGTGAGGCGGAGCCCCGTAAGGCCCATACGGGATTCGAACCCGTGTCCTCGGAGACGGGTGTCCCGGAGCCGCTTCGGCGCAAACTCGATGAACTAAGGGCTCAAAGCCGCAAGGCGCGTGGTGAGCGCAGCTGACCGGCTCGAAAGTAAGGCGCGAGCCTACGAACTGCTCGCAGCCTCACACGAGGAACGTGCGCCCATCGCTGGGCGTGACCACGCTGACGCCGCGACGGGGTTCACGGTTGTGGCGATAGTCCTGCGCGAGGTCGCGACTGCCTTGGATGGAGACGGCGCCGATGACGAGCGCGGGGCGCTCCGTTGAACGCGTCTCCTCTGGTCAGAAAGCCGAAGTGCAAAGACTGCGGATCGCTCGTCTGCTTTCCGTGGCGCCGGGAGGATCTGCCGACCTACGAGGCGTTCGTCTGGCTCTGTGGATCGTGTCGGTATCTGCGGGATCGGCCTGACGCGGCGCGAGTCGAGCGATTCGTGACGCCACGGGACCCGCAGTCCGAGACCTTGTTCTAGCGATGTCGGTGGGCAGCTTCGTCGCGGTCGGGTACGGGATAGACGACATCACTCTCGGCTTCGACATGGAGGGCTCCAACGCTGTGGGTCTGCTGAACGACGCGGATGGTGCGCAGCACCGGCGGGGCAAGATGCTCGGGTCGGTCGCCTCGTGGGGGAAGTGGAGCCACACGCTTGGCCGTTCCGTAGCTCATTGGAAGTCGGATACGAAGCGTCTCTACGTTCAGGCGAAGCTCGCTGAGTATGGAAAACTCTGCCCGCCAGAGAAGCTAGGGCTGGAAGTCGAAAAGCTCATGCAACGGATGGCCGCCATTGGGATCGTCAGCTACCACCCACCCTGGGTGACGCGACTAGATGTAGCGGTCGATGCGAGATGTCCGCCAGCGCTTGGAAAGCTGCTGCTGGATGGACTGGAGGCCGTTCGTTTACCAAATGGTTGGCGAACCCGGGCTGTTGGGACGCCCAAGTCGACGGTCTACTTCATGGCCCGCGTGGCGGAGAAGGTTCAGGCTCGCGCCTATTGCCGGAATCTAAAGATGCGGGAGGGGGAGCCGTTCGGTCTGATCAGGCTGGAGGCGGAACAGCGCTTCCCGCCGAAAGAATGCCCGCTAGAACGAGTACAAGAGGCCGCGTTTGCGGCGACGGTTTGGAAGTCGCGATATGGCGGCCTTGTCGGGAAGGTCACTCGGCTTGCCCGAGAGGTGCAGGCGATGGAGATCCACGAACGGGTTAGGAGTGGCGAGCTGACGTACCAGCAGGGTGAACGATTGGCGATGTTCCTCGACATCGAGCGGCTTGGACTCGCCGAGAGCTATTACCCAGCTGGTGCCTACCGCCAGCGTCGGCGCGAGGCTGTCAAGCTTGGCTACGCCGCGAACGAGAGCGTGACTGACCCGCTTGAGGTCGAACTACATGACCTACTCGCTCCGTACTTCGCGGCATTGGAAGGGCCGAGCTAGAAGGGGCTCGCCTGCGCCTGTGTTCCGGAATGCCGCCCGAGCCTCGAAATCCGAGTTGGAAAGATGGGCCTGGTCGAGTAGGTTCGCGTCCTAGCCGGTCAAGGTGGCGCGGGCAGGCCGCGTGACCGTCGCCGAGGGAAAGGTCAGGAATGTCCCTGACCAGAAAAGGGCGCGGGTCTTTGGCGTGCTCTACCTCATCACGTTCGTCACGTCGATACCGGCGCTGTTCCTGTACGAGCCGGCGCTCCGTCATCCAGTCGCTTTCGTCGCGGGCGCGGGGAACGTCAACAAGATCTACTTCGGCGCGCTGTTGGAGCTGCTGCTGATCATCGCGAACATCGGCACCGCAGTTGTGATCGTCCCGATCATGCGACGGCGGTTCGAAGATCTGTCAATCGGATACGTGACGGCTCGGATCTTCGAGTGCACGTTCATCCTCGTCGGCATCGTCGCGATGCTCGGGATCGCCACCTTGCACCAAGAGCCTGCAGGCGCGGCTGAAGGCACGGTCGCGTACACCCTCGCGGCGATCAAGGACTGGACGTTCCTGCTGGGGCCGGGCTGGATCGTCGGCTGGGGGAATGGGTTGATTCTCGGTTACATGATGTACCGGACCGGGCTCGTGCCTCGGCGGATGGCGTGGCTCGGACTGGTAGGCGGGACGCTGATCATCGCGACCGGGACGGCAATCATCTTCACCGGGAACCATCCGAGTAGCACGCTGCGCGCCCTGCAAGGCATCGCGACGATCCCGGAGTTCGTTTGGGAACTCTTCCTCGGCGTCTACTGCACGGTGCTGGGGGTTCAGGCGCGATGCCCCGATCCTTTCCAGGAGCGCGACTTGACGACTCAACCCTCGCCAACTCCGCACTCCCCAGATGCCGCGACCGGCGCTCACGCGCCGCCATGGCAGCGGCTTATGGCCCTGTCCGGGGTTGCGTTCGCCCCGTTCTTTGTTATCGGATGGGTGACAAGCGTCGCCAAGAATCCCCACTACACCGCATCAGACCAGGCGTGGACGAACTGGGCGCACGACAACCAGACGAAGAGCCGCATCAGTGCTTTCGCAATGCTGGTCGCAGCCTTCATCTTCCTCTACTTCATTGCGGCGATTCGGAGCGCGCTTGAGAGCTGCGGAGTCCTCGGTTCACGGCTCCGTACAACTCGCCCGCGTCGCATTCGCCGGTGCACTAATCGGCATCGTCGGCACGACTATGGCGTTCATTACGATCGCCGCGGCGAGTTCCGCGGGTGCGAACGCAAATCCCGTGGTGAGTAGGGCGGTGACCGTTAGCTCGACCGGACCGTTCCTGGTCGGCGCAATGGGCTTCGCCGCCTTCCTGATGGCCGCCGGACTGCTAACACTGCGCAGCGGGGTCTTCTCCCGCTGGACCGGCGTCGTGGCGCTGATTGGCGCGGTCTGTTTCCTCATCACGTTCTTGACGATCCTCAACAACACGGGCAACGGGAGCGTGTTCGGCTACGCGTTCTTCCCAGGCCTCCTGGCGCTCATCACCTGGACGATCGCAACGAGCATCGCCAGCTACCGAACAGAGACGGCGATGGCCGCCGTAACACCCGTCTAGCCGCAGCACGAGTGTGAGCGGGAGGCAGCAACTCAGTCGCGTCCCTCACAGTTCACCTGGACGAACCCCCGATTCGGCTCGCCTGCGCGGCTCGATAGTCGCCGTTCCCCCGGGCGGGGCGGCGGCTCCCCGTAGGGGTGGCGCCCCGCCCGGGCGACGGCGCCAGAGTTGCCGAGGCCGAGTGTGAGTTGAGCGATTGTTTAGCGGCTGGGAGATGGCGGGGAAGCGGGGATCGAGAGACTCGGTGCAGGCGAGGCGTCTGCCGCCCCGATCTCCGTGCGGGGGCCCGACATCTCCCAGCTTTCCCCGGTGCTGTAACACCGGGGAAAGCGTCGAAAATCTGCCGGGTGAGTCGACTGGGGGTCGTCGAACGACGGGCAACGTGCGAGTGATGTCCGGTCAGGTTGGCCGACCTGGTCAGTCGGAGGGCCCGTATCGCCTGGTAGATGAGCCTGTGGAGGCTAGGAGTCGCGGAGCGTAGAGTGACCATCTATGGCGGACGCGCAGAGACTTGCTTTTGCGATGAAGCACATAGCTTCAACGGACTGGCAAGCGTTCGAGACGTTCGCGAATCAGTTTCTATCGTCCGAGTTCGAGAACCTGCGGCCGCTCAGGCGGCACAGGAGACCTCGGCCGCGACGCCGAGTTGCACGAATCGGGCGATCCCGGCGTAGTGCTTCAGTACTCGATCGTTGAAGACTGGCGCGGGAAGATACGCCGAACGGTCGTGCGGCTGCGCGAAGCGGGTATCGAGTTTCATACCCTGATCTACGCCACAAGTCGTGAGGTCAGGGGTTAGGGCGGACGACCTGAAGGCCGAATTGCGGCGGGATGGTGTGTCGCTTGACGTACGCGACAGCGCGTATTTCGTCAGTCGCGTTAATCAGTCCGAACAGACGCGACGGGCGGCGGAGGCGCTGAGCGGGCGAATTGTTGATCCGCTCCTCCCCCGCGAGGTCCCTCGTGCGCAACGACAGCTTGTCGCTTCGCGAGCTTAGGGCTGGGCTGTTGTATCTAGAGCTTCAGCTTTGGGACTCCGATCGGAACCGTAACTTGACCTCGATTGCGTTCGAATCGTTGGTTCTTGCAAGCCTCGCGGGGACAGCGCCGGACGAGCAGCGGACTGCGGCGTCGATCGTAGGAGAGATTCAGCAAAAGTTCCAAAACCACGAGCCCACGCGCGTTGATCAGCTAGTTCGGGGATCTCTCCAGCGGCTTCGTAACGGTCGTAGAGTTACTTACACGCTGCGGGACGACTCATACTCGCTGCATTACTCGGAGCGACGTGCGCTGGACGAACGGGTGTCACTCGCCGCTGAGTCGCGCCAAGCGGTTCGTGCCGAGTTAGCGCATCGGTTGAAAGAGGCTTCCGTCGACCTGGGTCTAGAAGCTGATCCGAGCGAGTCCGACCAGGTGTTGGATTCCATTGAGGCGGTCTTCGAAACGGTTCTAGAGAGACAAGGCGGCGCTTTCGTGGAAGCCGTTCGCAATCCGGCGGGTTCAGCTGAGACGCGTTGACGTGTATGACTCGGTGCGCCAAGGGCTTCAAGATCGGTGGACGCAGATACGGGCGGTGGGTCTGACCCTTGATGCGCTTGCTGAGCGGCGTCTGAAACTGTGACTCGCGTTTTTGTCTCGCCAGACGAGGCAGCGCAGCAGTACTTACGAATGCTGGCTGACGCGTACACGATGCTTGCCTTCCTCCGAGAGACGCCGGATGTGCAGACGGCCGTGGAGCATCTCTTTGGGAAGGGAACGCTGGTCTTCGATGCATCCGCGATTCTCCCATGCATCGCTGAGGGTCGGCTGCCGCCCGCGGAAAGGCGATACACGAACCTTGTCCTGGGCGCGCTGAGCGCCGGGATGGATCTCTATGTCACGGACGGTGTCGTCAACGAGATAGCGCACCATCTCGATAGCTGCGTCGCCTATCGTCATGACCCCGCTCGGGGTCTACGAGCTCCCTTCGTTGTTCGGCAATGGATCGAATTGCACGGAAGTGCCGATGGGCTCACCGACTTCATTGCTGAAATACGCGGAACAGCTGCTCCGGTTGTCGACATCTTCGAATTCCTGAAGATTGAGTTAGGCCTAGAGCGGATCGAACTCGGCCAGGATGACGAGACGTTCACGATTGAGACGCGGGGAGCTGTTGGTGAGGTGTTCCGAGCCAAGAAGCTCGAACGAGGCGAGCGTGCGCCGGCGGATCTCGACATCTTGCTAGCGCACGACCTTGAGATGTATTTCGGCGTACTGGCCCGCCGTCAACGGGAGGATCGAGGCGGGGTGCGAGGCTACGACAGCTGGTGGGTGACAATGGAGCGTGCCGCCTTCCAGCTAATGGACGATGTTGCGTCGGTGGTCACGTTGCCCTCGAATCCATGCATGCACCCGAACTTCCTTGCGAACCTTCTCGCGATCGGTCCTGGGCGAAAGGTAATCGAGCCCCGGGTGCGAAACCTCTTGCCGGTAGCGCTTAACGTCCACCGATACGGGTTCGGCTCCGGCCCACTCGCTGACGTCGCTGCCGAGATTCGGAGCGACCACGCCGGCCGACCTGAGTATTTTCTGAGGCGGAAGACGCGAGAGGCGATGGCTGAGATCAAGGCGAAGCGGGCGGAGATGGATGACGCTCCGGAAGAGCCTGATGTCGGGATGCAGCTTGAGACTGACACGGCTGCATAGCACGCCGAACATCAAGTTGTGTGACGTGCTGTGTCGCGGTTGACAAGTGCGACTAACACCTGCATACTCGATGTATGACAGAGCGTAAGACAGACATCCTGAACGTTCGGCTTGACCCCTCGCTCGCTAAAGAGATTGATCGAATCGCGACGTGGCGAGGTAAGACAGCTCAGCGAGGTCGCCCGCGAGCTACTCCAGTACGGCGTTGCCGTAGAGCGCAACCTCGAAGCGGAAGAGCTTCGGCGTCACTACGGCTCTGGCGAGCTGGATCGTAGCGGGGAGGAAGTTCGCATCGTGATCGAGGCTCGGTACCGATTCCTTAGTCGGCGCGAACTCGCGGAAATCGAGGCGGCTATCGACGAGGAGATTGGACTCGGATGAGACTCGGGCGCGCCGTCGACTTGTGGATTGGAGAGCTGGCCCGCGCCGGCACGACCGCAAGCACCCGAGCGAGCTACCAGCGCTATCTATTCAAGCTCGTCGACGAGATTGAGCGCGGGCGACCTGACGCCGACGCGGGCGGAGTCACTCCGAACGATTGCCGGGCGTTCCTCGACAAGTGGATCGGATGCTCGCCATCTACGGTCGCGACGATCCACAGCACGCTGAACGGGTTGTTCTCATGGCTATACCTCGAAGGCGAAATCGACACGAATCCAATGGTCCGCATTCAACGTCCCAAGCGCCTTAAGCCAGAGGATTTGGACGTTGTTACGGTCACGTCGGCGGAAGTGGAGCGGATGCTTCTCGCGTGCGAGTCCTGGCAAGAGTTCCTGTGTTTGGCAGTTCTCGCGTACCTCGGACCGCGGCGCGGAGCGGCAAGCCGCTTGCGGTGGCGGGACGTTGATCTCGTAGCCGGCACGCTCGGGTTCCGTGAGAAGGGGAGAAAGTTCACGGTGAAGCCCATGCCCTTCGAGCTGCTCGAAATCCTGCGGACCGCATGCGAGTCAACTGAGGTCGGTTGCAAGCCGGATGACTACGTGATTCCGAATCGGCGGCCAGCCAGCGTCAGGCGGGCCGAGCGGTCCGACAAAGTGATCTGGGAAACCGTCCGGAAGGTGGCCGCTCGAGCGGGAGTCAGATCGACGACGCACGCGCTTCGCCGGGCCTTTGCGGTCGAGTTCCTGACAAGTCATCCAGGCGCGCTGGAGTCACTCCAGGCGCTAATGACTCATTCTCGAATTGACACCACCGAGGTCTACCTTCGTTCGTTTAATCGCGCCCAAGCAATGGAAGCCGTCCGTGACCTCTCCTGGGGAGCCGGGTTTCAGACGGATAGAGAGAAGGCCCATACGGGATTCGAACCCGTGCCGCCGCCGTGAGAGGGCGGTGTCCTAGGCCACTAGACGAATGGGCCGAGCGGGAGCAGTTTAGCGACTCGCCGTCCGGCGGCGGGCCAGGAGGGAGACGAGGCCGAGGGCGATCGCCGCCGCGACCACGCCGAGCGCGACGCCGCTCGCGCCGCCCGCGGCGGGAAGGCCCGCAGCGGTGAGCACGACCGCTGCGACGAGTGCGCCGCCGAGCGCCTCGATCACCGCGAGCGCGACCCGTCTCGCGACGACGCCGCGCTGCTGCGCGAGCGGGAGGCGAAACGCGATCGAGAGGTAGGCCAGCTCGCCCACCGCGACGAGCGCGGCGGCGGCGATGGGCGCGCTCGCCCGGAGGCCGGGGTCGAGCGCCGCGAGCCGCGCGCCGTAGGCGATCGCGAGCAGGACGAGCGCCGGCCCGACGAGACCCGCTCGGCCGCGCACGAGCGCGAGCGCCGCGACCGCGACTCCGGCGCCGCCGGCCGCCGCAACGGGCCAGGTCCAGGTGCCCGAGCCCAGAGCGACGGCTGCGGTGAACGCGGCGGCGACGGCCATCGCGGCCACGCCCGTCCCTATGCGCGCGCGAATCGGTGGACTCGCCTCCACGCTCTCACCTCCTCCAGCACGGCCGCCGCGGGCTCGCCCTCGCGCCACTCGACGATCGGCACGCCGAGCCGGCGATAGCGCGAGCGCAGCACCTCACGCCGCAGCAGCCAGAGACGGTGCGCGATCGCGTCGGAGCGTCCGGGCGCGGCAGGGACGTAGGGGACGGGGGAGATCTCGACGACGGTGAGGTCGAACCCGCGCGCGCGCAGGTCGAGCAGGGTGCCGACCGCGCGGTCGTCGAGGAGCGGGGTGAGCGCGATCACGAGCGCCTTCGGCGGCAGCGTCCGGCGCGGGATGATCTCGACGTCCTTGAACGCGTAGTTGAGGACGATCTCGGTGTCGAGCAGGGCGTCGACGATGCGATAGCGCTGCACGATCCCGCTCGCGGGGACGAGCCAGCCCAGGATCCCGCCGAAGCTGACGAGGCCGACGCGGTCGCGGTGCTCGAGGTACTGCGCGGCGAGCGCGGCCGCGGCGCGGACGCCGTGGTCGAGCGTCCCGCCGGCGCCGTAGCGGGCAGCCTCGGTGAACGTGTCGAGGAAGATCACGACGTCGGCGTTCCGCTCGGGGTGCATCTGGTTGACCCAGAGCTCGCCGCGCCGCGCGGTCGCGCGCCAGTTGACGTTGCGGACGCGATCGCCGGAGACGTACGGGCGCAGGTCGGCGAACTCGATTCCGTCGGCCGCCGCGCGGGCCACGTGGTTTCCGGCCGTGGCCTGAGTCTCGAGCGGCGCGAGCGGGTCGCCGAGGAGCTCCGGACTGGGGAAGACCTTGAGGAAGAGCTTCGCGTCGCGCCGGCCCTCCCACGTGTAGAGGCCGAGCCGGTCGTGCAGGCGGACGAGCGCCTCGCCGAGCGCGAACGCGCCCCAGTGGGTGCAGCGGACGCGGAGCTCGAGCGTCTCGGGTTGTTCGGGCGTGAGGTAGAGGGCGATCGCGCGCGCGCCGTCGACGAGCTCGAGCCCCCGCGGGAGCGGGACGACGAGCTCGACGAGGCCGTCGCCGGTGAGCGTGACCGTGAGCGTGAGCTCCTCGCCCTCCACGGTCCGGTCGCGCTCGAGCTCCAGGGCGACAGTGACGGCGGGCTCGTGGGCGAGGACGAGGCCGAGAGCGAGGAGCGCGCCGAACGCGCCTGCGATCGCCGCGAGCTCCGGCCGGCCGAGCACGAGCCCGGCGAGCAGGCCGAGCGCGGCGAGCGCCGCGTAGGCGCCGAGCCGCGGCGTCGCCGCGCGTCTCAGGGCTCCGGCTCCGCCGGCGGCGTCGGCACGGAGTCGAGCGCCTCGCGCACGACGTCCTCGCCGCGGATCCGCTGCACCCAGAGCTCCGGCCGCAGCGTGAGGCGGTGCGCGAGCGCGGGGACGGCCACCGCCTTCACGTCGTCCGGCGTCACGTAGTCGCGCCCGTCGAGCGCCGCGCGACCGCGCGAGAGCTTGAGCAGCGCGAGCGACCCGCGCGGGCTCGCACCGATCTGGAGCCGCGAGCTGGCCCGCGTCGCCGCGACGAGGTCGATCATGTAGAGCCCGACGCTCTGCGCGACGTGCACCTGCTCGAGCGCGCGCTGCATCTCGACGATCCCGACGCCGTCGACGACCGGCTCGATCGCGACCTCGTCCTCCTGCCGCTCGAGCCGGCGCGCGAGCAGCTCCCACTCGTCGTCGCGGCTCGGATAGCCGATCCCGGTTCGCAGGATGAAGCGGTCGAGCTGCGCCTCGGGCAGCGGGTAGGTGCCCTCGTACTCGATCGGGTTCTGGGTCGCGAGGACGACGAACGGCTGCTCGAGCTCGTGCGTCACGCCCTCGACCGTGACCTGGTCCTCCTGCATCGCCTCGAGCAGCGCCGCCTGCGTCTTCGGCGGGGCGCGGTTGATCTCGTCGGCGAGGAGAAGATTGGCGAAGACGGGACCGGGGCGGAAGCTGAACTCGGCGTTGCGCTGGTCGAAGACCGAGCTGCCGGTCACGTCCGACGGCATCAGGTCCGGCGTGAACTGGATCCGCTGGAAGCGCAGGCTCGTCGCCGCGGCGAACGAGCGCGCGAGCAGCGTCTTCGCGAGGCCGGGCACGTCCTCGAGCAGGATGTGGCCGTTGGCGAGGATCCCGAGCAGCACGAGCTCGAGCACCTCGCGCTTGCCGATCACGGCGCGCTCGACCTGCGCGAGGATCTCGTCGGAGCGCTTTCCCACCTCGCTGAGCGGCACCATCGGCTAGATCCTCTCCAGCTCGTCGGTCAGCGCCTCGAGTTCTTCGATCGGCAGGCCGCGACCGTAGCGGCCGCGGTAGGCGTCCGCTCCGTCGGGGCGCAGGAGCTCCCATGTCGCCGCCGAGACGGTCGTCTCGCTCAGGCTCTGGCCGCGGCGGTCGGCGAGCCGCTGCTCGGCGGTCTCGCGGAGCTGGGGGAGCAGCTTCTGGCGGAAGTGGAACGAGCCGCCGCCGCCGAGCGTGACTTCTCGCTCGAGCCGGTCGAGCTCGAGCGGCCGGTTCGGGACCGGCGGCGGGTGGGGGCGGAGGGCGCGCTCGAACGCCGACGGCTGCGCCTTCTCGCCGCGCGTCGTGAGCACCAGGACGAGCAGCGTCGCCGCGCCGAGCACGAGCACGTAGACCTCCTCGACGAGCTCGGCGCGCACGACTCGCACCGCGAGGAGCGCGACGAACGCCGCGGTCAGAGTGATCGCGAAACTGGCGAGCGACCTCATGCGAGGCCTCGCAGCTCGTCGCGGACGGCCTCGAGCGCGGCGATTGCGTCCTCCTTCGCCTGCGCATCGACCTCGTGGTCGCTGAACTTCGCGAAGCGGAAGAGATCGGTGAGCCGGCGGGCCGACGCGGCGGTGGCGTGCAGATCGACGAGCGCGCGCTCGAGGTATTCGAGAGGTGCCTCGCTCGGCCGGTGAGGCAGCCCGGCGGCGCCGAGGACGCGCTCCATGTGGGCGTACGCGGCGATGATCGCCCGCCGCGGGTCGGGCTCGGCGCGCAGGTTGGCGAGGCTCTCGTCGAGAGCGGCCGAGATCTCCGCGGCCCGGTCGAGCCGCTCCTTGTCGGGCTGTGAGGTCGAGCGCGACGCGAGCCAGACCGCGACCGCCGCCGCGGCGAGAAGCGAGATCGCAATGACGGCGGCGATCCAGCTCACATGACCGTGGGCCTGCGCCGCCGTCACTTTCCCGCCGTGCTTGCCGCCCTTCAGCGGCCCCGAGTGCAGCGCGTTGTGGAGGAACGGAAGCCGCACGCCGTGGTAGCCCAGGCGCTTCGCGACCATCGCGAAGGCGGCAATTCCGAGCACGATCGCCAGCGAGACGTACACGCTGCGGCGGCGCTTCTCGTGGTCGGGCAGATCGACGAGGTCGCGGCGCACGAAGAGGACGTAGCCCCACGCGATCACGCCGAGCCCCATGAAGACGAGGGCGACGGTGAAGAGCTGGTCGCCGAAGGAGCGCGTCGGCCCGGGCCCGGCGCCGCCGTGGAACCCGCCGTGCGCGCGGCTCGCGGCGGCGACGAGCGCGGCGGCCAGGATCACGGCGACCGGCACGAGCAGGGTGGCGCGGAGCCGCATCACGCGCATATTACGATCGCGTTCGTGTCCGAGTACTCCAGCGAGCTGATCGGGCGCTCCGGCTATAGCCGCGAGGGCTTCGCGGCGCACTACGACCGCTACCGCCCGCGCCCGCCGGCCGCGCTGCTCGAGACGCTGCTACAGGTTGCGCGGCTCGAGCGCGCTCGCCTCGTGGTCGATCTCGGCGCGGGCACGGGCCTCTCGACGCGCGCGTGGGCCGGTCGCGCCGACCGTGTGATCGGCGTCGAGCCGAACCCCGCGATGCGCGTCGAGGCGGAAGGGCTGACGAGCGAGCCGAACGTCGAGTTCGTCGGCGCCTTCGCCCAGGACACGGGCCTCCCGGCGGGCGAGGCCGACCTCGTGACCTGCTCGCAGTCGCTGCACTGGATGGACCCGGCTCCGACCTTCGCGGAGGCGGCGCGCCTGCTCCGGCCCGGCGGCGTCTTCGCCGCGTACGACTACGACGTCGTCCCAACGTGCGACTGGGAGGTCGAGGAGGCGTACGCAGCGATGCTCGCGCGGCGCGTGGAGCTCCGCGCCGAGCAGGGGATCCCGCGAGGAGCCGACCGCTGGCCGAAGGACGGCCACCTCGACCGGATCCGCGCCAGCGGCGAGTTCCGCTACTGCCGCGAGCTCGTGCTCCAGTCGGTCGAGGAGGGCGGAGCGGAGCGGATCGAGGGCTACGCGCGCAGCCTCGGACTTCCGGTCGCCGAAGCCGACCTCGAACCGTCGCTCCGGTACGACGAGCTTCGCGCGGTCGCGGATCGCGTGCTCGGGGACCGCATCGTCCCGTTCCGGTTCGGCTATCGCGTGCGCTTCGGGATCCGCTAGAGCCGGGCGCGTTTTACAAAGGGCTGACCGAGGTCTTACGACCCGAGGGGACGCCGTGGGTATGCCTGTCTCTACCCCTAAGGAGGTACAGACATGACAGCCAAGATCTCATCCCGCCGCCGCTGGCCGACCGCGGTGCTCATCGCCGCTATTGCCCTCGTGATCGGCGCCGTCTACGGCGTTCCGGGGCTCGGCAAGGCCGCGACCCAGGCGATCCCGGCGAACACCGCGGTACCGGTGATCACCGGCAGCGCGCAGGCCGGCTCGCTTCTCACGACCGACAACGGCACGTGGAGCAACACGCCGACGGGCTTCACCTACGCGTGGAGCCGCTGTGACACGGCCGGCAACAACTGCAATCCGATCACGGGCGCGATCGCCCAGACCTACCAGCTCCAGACCGCAGACGTCGGCAGCACGATCCGCATCACGGTCGTCGCGACGAACGCCGACGGCTCGTCTTCGGCAGCCTCGGCACAGACCGCCGTCGTCCTCGCCGCGGGCACCGGCCCGACCAACACGGTGCTCCCGACGATCTCGGGCACCGCTGCGGTCGGCTCGACCCTCACGTCGACCACCGGAACGTGGAGCGGCACGACCACGGGCTTCGCATACCAGTGGAACCGGTGTGACACGACCGGCGCCAGCTGCTCGGCGATCATCGGAGCGACCACGCAGACGTACCTCGTCGGGTCGATCGACGCCGGCACCACGCTCCGCGTGACCGTGACGGCGACCAGCGCGACCGGCTCGACGCCCGCCATCTCGGCGCAGACGGCGGTCGTTCCGGCCGTGCCCGTCCCGCCGGCGACAGGCTGCCCGAGCGGCACCGGCACGATCCAGATCGCCGACCTCTCGCTGCCCGGCCAGCTCCTGATCGCTAGCCAGACGATCTCGCCGGGCGTCGTCACGCCGTCGGCGAAGACGATCCAGGTGCACTTCCGGATCACCGCGTGTGGCGGCCGCCCTGTTCAGGGCGCGCTCGTCTACGCGACCGCGGTGCCGTTCAACCAGTACTCCGTGCCCGCTGAGGCGCCGACCGGTGCCGACGGCACGGTGGCGCTGACGATGAACCAGCTCGCCGGCTTCCCGGCCGCCCGCCACCAGCAGCTGCTGGTCGTGTTCGGCCGTGCCCGCAAGCCGGGCGAGGTGCTCACCGGCGGCGTCTCGTCGCGTCGCCTCGTCTCGTTCCGCGTCTCGCTGCACGGCTAGGCGCTGACGCTGCTACCCGGCGGGCTCGCAACAAGGAGCCCGCCGGGTAGTGTCTTTCCAGATGCCGCCGGAGCACCTCGAGTTCGGTCTCGACACATTCGGCGACATCACCGTCGACGCCGACGGCAAGCAGCTCCCGGGCGCCGAGGTCATCCGCAACGTGGTCGAGCAGGCCGTGCTGGCCGACCGGGTCGGCGTCGACGCATTCGGGGTCGGCGAGCACCATCGCGACGACTTCGCGATCGCGGCCCCCGAGGTGGTGCTCGCGGCGATCGCGTCGCGGACCGAGCGGATCAAGCTCGGCACCGCAGTCACCGTGCTGAGCTCCGACGATCCGATCCGCGTCTACGAGCGCTTCGCGACGCTCGACGCGGTCTCGAGCGGCCGGGCCGAGATCACGCTCGGGCGAGGCTCGTTCACCGAGTCGTTCCCGCTGTTCGGCTACGACCTCGCCGACTACGAGCGGCTGTTCGAGGAGAAGCTCGACCTGTTCGCCGCGGCTCGCGCGGAAGTGCCGTTCTCGTGGCAGGGCACGATCCGCGCGCCGCTCGAGAGCGCCGACGTGTTTCCGAAGACCGAGTCGGGGTCGCTGGCCACGTGGATCGGCGTCGGCGGGTCGCCCGAGTCCGTGATCCGCGCCGCCCGCTACGGGTTCGGACTGGCGCTCGCGATCATCGGCGGCGCGCCCGAGCGCTTCGTCCCGTACGCCGACCTCTACCGGCGCGCGCTGGCGGAGCTCGGCACTCCCGAGCTGCCGATCGCAGTCCACTCGCCCGGCTTCGTCGCCGACACCGACGAGGAGGCGCAGGAGCTCCTGTTCCCGTACTTCAAGGCCCAACGCGACCGGATCGGCCGCGAGCGCGGCTGGCCGCCGTCGACGCGTGAGCAGTACGACGAGGAGGTCGCGACCGGCGCCGTCTTCGCCGGCTCGCCGCAGACCGTCGCGGCGAAGATCGCCCGCACCGTCCGAGCGCTCGGCCTGAGCCGGTTCGACCTGAAGTACGCCAACGGCGCGATGCCGCATGAGGATCTGATGCGCGCGGTCGAGCTCTACGGCACAGAGGTGATTCCGCGCACGCGCGCGTTGCTCGAGGCATGAACGGGATCAGGTACTTCCTGCAGAACCAGTCGTGCCCGTTCGGGCGACGATCCGAACTCCGTTACGGCATCTCCGTGACTCGGTAGTCCCCATCGAGCGGAAACCGCTCGATGAGAGCCCATCCTTCGCGCTCGCCGCCATCCATCAGAACGCCGCGGGCCCCGATCTCGATCAATAGGCGGCGGCACTCTTCGTCGCTGGTGCCTGTGACGTGCTTGAGCCTGTCGAGCGACCGGACCTTCCTTTCCTTCTCGCTGAGCATCCTCCGAAGTAGCTCCTTGCGCGGCCCGTACTCGCGCTCTTCGAGATCGCGCGCGATCGCCATGTCGCGCCGGCGCGGCCCCCAGTAGGAGCTTATGAGGGCGCTGAATGTTCCGAAGACGCCCCCGATGACACCGCCGATCAACCCCGCGGCCAGTGCTGTTTCCTGTGTGGTCACCGCTCGAAGCATCGTCTCATGCTCCGCGTGCGGTCAAGCGAACGCCGGCCTCCGTTGAACGCTTTCGGGGGCTTCGTAAGGCTGCGGGGCAAGGACTCGAACCTTGACTACCGGATTCAGAGTCCGGCGTCCTACCATTAGACGACCCCGCAAGGTCGCCCAGATTGTAGATGGTAGATGCCACCCCCGTGCACGCCTGGCTGGTGGCTCAGACACGGCGCAGGATCGTCCGGCTAGCCCTTGACCAGGCCCACCGGCCTGGCCTGCGGACTATCCGAACGCCCTGCTTGGTCTGAACCATCCCCAGACGCACCCGGGCATGGCATCAACCATCTAGCGATCAGATCTCGAGGCGATAGGTGGGCACGAGGCTCTTCTCGGCTTCCGTGTCGATGTGCGCGATCACCTCGACGTACGGCTCGAGGCCCGAGCCGCGGAGCTTCGCCTTCAGGAGGCCGTCGACCTGGTAGAGGCCCGATGAGTTGTTCATCACGACCTCGATCATGATCGGGCGCTCGGCGCCGTCCTTGATCAGCACGTCCTCGATCGCGGCGGCCGACAGCGAGTGGATCGAGACGGAGCCGCGCTCGAACGGGATCCGCGAGCGGCCCTTCGCCATGTCCAAAGCGTCTGCGACGCGGAGGATCCCCGCCTCGACCGTGAGCGGCTTGCCGTCGGCGCGATGGCTGATGATCGACTGCAGCACCTCCGACGAGATCACCGCCGCCTCGGTCTTCCCGTAGATCCCGTCGAGCAGCTCGGGGAGCTTCCCCTCGGCCCGAAGGAGGCTGAACTCCTCGTGGTTGTCGCGGTGCACGGACATGCCCACGTCGTGCAGGAGCGCGGAGAGGACGACGACGATCTCGGAGTCGTCGGTGCTCATCGCGTAGTCGGTCACCATTGCGGGCTCGACGCCATGCTTGGTGAGCTGGCGCAGGAGCTTCAGCGCGATGTTGGTCACGATCTGGATGTGCACCCACGAGTGGTCGTTGATGCGCAGGCGCAGCACCGCGTTGACGTTCGCCACGTGCCACCACGCCTTGAGCTCGTCGTCGGCGTTGACCTTGTCGATCAGCGCGCCGAGCTTGCGGTTGCCGCGCACCGGCACCTTGATCCGCATCCCGGCGACCGCCTGCGCCGGCGTGAGCCGGACCTCGCGCTCGGCCTCGCCCGCGCTCGGGACCTCGATCGGCTCGTCGGGCATTACGCCTCGGCGCGCTTGTAGTACATCAGCGTCCACGCGGCCGCGACGAACGGCACCGCGATGCTGTGTGCGATCAGCCCGCCGATCCAGATGCCCAGGAACCGATTGAAGATCGTGGCGAAGATCGCGCCGACGAGCCTGCCGCCGATCCCCGCGAGCAGGCCGGTGACGACGATCACGCCGAAGACGGGCCAGCTCGCGCCCTTCACGAGCTGGTTCGAGCGTCCGAACGAGTCGCCGGCGCCCTTGTCCTCGAGCACGATCGTCGGCACGATCAGGCACCAGCGCGTGAGCAGGAAGAGCCCGGGGATGATCAGGAGGATGAAGCCGATCCCGACGCCGATCGCGGCGAGCACGCCTGCTGCGATCAGGGCGGGGAGGCGCGGGGCGACGCGCGAGTAGAGCTCGCCGATCGTCGAGTCGACCTTGCCGTCGCGGACGTCCTGCACCGCGAGGACGAGCGCGCCCTGGACGAGGAACGAGCCGACGAGGGTCACGACGACGGTGAGCAGGCTGAAGATCACCCAGAGCACCGTGCTGTGGCGGCCGGCGGTGTAGAGGAGAGCGGCGACCAGGTCGAGCACCACGTAGACGATCGCGGCTGTCCCCACGAGGCGCCAGAAAAAGCGCGTGTAGAGGCCCCAGGACTCGCTCAGGACGGCGCCGACGCTCATCGGGCGAGCCTATACCGTCCTGCGGTGTAGCAACAATCAACGCGTGGTCGAGCATCCGATCCGGGTCACCGTCACCGACGACCTGGAACGCAACCGCTGGACCGTGTTCTTCCGCGTCTTCCTCGCGATCCCGCTCTTCATCTGGCTGTATCTGTGGGGAGTCGTCGCGGTCATAGCCGCGTTCGTCAACTGGCTCGTCACGCTGATCGGCGGCCAGTCACCCGACCCGTTCTTCGACTTCCTCGCCGCGTACCTGCGCTATGCGACACACGTGTTTGCGTACGTGTTCCTCGCGGCGAACCCGTACCCGGGCTTCACGGCGGGCGCCGGCTACCCGGTCGACGTCGAGTTCGGCCGGTCGCTGCCGCAGAACCGTTGGAAGACGGGCTTCAGGTTCATCCTCGCGCTGCCCGCGCTCGCGCTCGCGGGAGTGCTCGTCGACGGGGCGCCGTCCTCGTACACCGCGGGGGCGAACCGGGGCGGCGGTCACTTCGACTACCAGACGGCGGGCGGCGGAGTCGCGCTGACGGTGGCGGTGCTCGCGTGGTTCGCGATCCTCGCGCGGGGGCGGATGCCGCGCGGCTTCCGCGACCTTGTCGCGTACTGCCTCCGCTACGGCGCCCAGGCCTGCGGCTACCTCTTCGTCCTCACTGACCGCTATCCGGACGCCGACCCGGCTCTGCCCGAGTCGTTCGAGCCGGTTCCGGCGAGCCCGGTGCGGCTTTCGCTCGAGGACGATCCGCACCGCTCCCGGCTGACCGTCTTCTTCCGGCTCCTGCTCGCGATCCCGCACCTCGTCTGGCTCGGGCTGTGGGCGATCGCCGCGGTGTTCGCGGTGATCGGGATGTGGTTCGCGACGGTCTTCACGGGCCGGCCGCCGGCAGGGCTGCACCGGTTCCTCTCGTCGTTCCTGCGCTACGGGATTCACGTCTACGCGTTCGTGTTCCTGGTCGCTGGGCCGTTCCCCGGGTTCAACGGGCAGGCCGGGAGTTATCCGGTCGACCTCGAGTTGCCGGCGCCCGAGGCGCAGGGACGCTGGCGCGTCGTCTTCCGGATCGTGCTCGCGGTGCCGGCGATAGCGGTCGCGGTGGCGCTCAGCGGGGCGCTCGTCGTGTCGGCGGTGCTCTGCTGGTTCGCATCGCTCGTGACGGGACGCGAGCCTGTGGGGTTGCAGCGGCTCGGCGCCTTTGCGCTCCGCTACGGCGCACAGACCGACGCGTACGTGTACCTGCTCACGGATCGTTATCCGTACAGCGGGCCGGCGACGCGCATCGCGGACGAGCAGCTCGCGCTCGCAGAGTGACCGCCCACCGCGGGGCGGGCTTCGCGGCGCTCGTCGTCGCGGCCGTCGTGTGGGCGGTGGCCGCGGTGCTGCTGTGGCGCGCGTCTCGTGTGCCGTCGTCGCTGTCGCTGCCGAAGGTGCACGTCGACACGCTGTTCACGCCGCATCAGCTCGCGCGGGCGCGGACGTTCGAGCGGTTCGGCCGGATCGACTGGCTGCTGTCCGAGCTCGCGCTACTCGGCGTGTTCGCGATCTACGCGAAGCGAGGCGGACGGTTCGCGCGCGAGTCGGCGGCGGGGCGAATCGGCACCGGGCTGCTGCTCGGGATGCTCGGGCTCGGGATCGTGTGGCTCGTGCAGCTCCCGTTCGGGCTCGCCGACCTGTGGTGGGAGCGGCGCTACGGAATCGCGCACGAGGGCTACCTCGAGTGGATCGTCGGGAACTGGGCGGCGCTCGGCGGCGAGTTCCTGTCGGTGTGCGCGGCGCTCCTGATCGTGATGTGGCTTGCGCGGCGTCTCGGCGAGCGCTGGTGGCTCGTCGGCGGGCCTGTGTTCGTCGTGATCGCGGCGTTCTTCACCTTCGTCTCGCCGTACCTCGTCACGGGCACGCATCCGCTGCACGACCCGGCGCTGTCGGCCGATGCGCGCCGCTTCGCCCGGGCGCAGGGAATCGCGCCGGTGCGGATCGTGGTGCAGGACGTGCACAAGGAGACGAGCGCGCCGAACGCCGAGTCGGTCGGGATCGGGCCGACGCGTCGCGTGATTCTCTGGGACACGCTGCTCGACGGTCGGTTCACGGGGCGTGAGATCCACGTCGTGGTGGCGCACGAGCTCGGCCACGCGTCGCGAAACCACCTGCTGAAGGGAGTCGCGTGGTTCGCGCTGTTCGCGATCCCGGGCGCGTGGATCATCGCGCGGTCGACACGGCGGCGCGGGGGGATGGCCGAGCCGGCCGCGGTGCCGCTCGCCCTGTTCGTCCTCGTCGTGCTGCAGCTCCTCGCCTCGCCGCTGCAGCTGGCGATCTCGCGCCACTTCGAAGCGGAGGCCGACTGGATGGCACTGCGAACGACGCGCGACCCCGTTGCGGCCAAGGGTCTGTTCCGGAAGTTCACGACGGTCGCCCTGGAGCAGCCGGATCCACCCGGCTGGGCGTATCTCCTCCTCGCCGACCATCCGACGATCGAGCAGCGAATCGCGATGGTCGACGCCTGGCAGAAGCTCCAGGACACGTCCCCGTAGGACCAGAAAAGGTGCCAGGCACTCGGCCGTGTCCTGACGCGACATGTCCGTGCCTCAATCCCTGTCGCGGCCGGGGATTGCGGCCACGACGAGGTGCTGTCCGAAGCAGACGGGCCTGTCCCGCGCGGCCGGCCCGCGGGGGTCAGGCACCGGGACATGGCTCGATCAGGCCACGTCGATCGCCCAGTCGCCATAGAGCTCGGTATAGCGGCCGCGCTTGGCCAGGAGCTCGTCGTGGGTGCCCTGCTCGACGACCTCGCCATGCTCGAGCACCACGATCAGATCCGCCTCGCGGATCGTCGAGAGACGGTGCGCGATGATGAACGCCGTGCGGTCGGCGAGCAGGAGCTGCAGCGCCGCCTCGATCCGCCGCTCCGTCCCGATGTCGACCGACGAGGTCGCCTCGTCCAGAACCAGGATCCGCGGGTCGACGAGCAGCGCGCGGGCGAACGCGACGAGCTGGCGCTGGCCCAGCGAGAGGCGCGTCCCGCGCTCCTGCACCTCGGTCTCGTAGCCGTCCTCGAGCCGCATGATGAACTCGTGCGCGCCCACCGCCTGCGCGGCCGCGGCGATCGCCTGAGGTGTCGCGCCGGGAACGCCGAAGGCGATGTTCTCGCGCACCGTGCCCGCGAAGAGGAAGCCCTCCTGCGGCACGACGCCGAGCTGCCGCCGGAGCGAGGCCTGCGTCACGTCGCGGAGGTCGATCCCGTCGACGGAGATGCTGCCCTCGCGCGGGTCGTAGAAGCGGCCGAGCAGCTTCGCGATCGTCGACTTGCCTGCGCCGGTGTGGCCGACGAGCGCGACCGTCGTGCCGGCCGCCACGTCGAGGTCGATCCCGTGCAGCACCTCGACGCCGTCGCCGTAGCCGAAGCGGACACCGTCGAAGCGGACGTGTCCCTCGAGCTCCGCCAGCTCACGCGCACCCGGGCGGTCGCTCACCTGCGGCTCCTCGTCGAACACGTCCATGATCTTGTCGAGCGCCGCCGTCGCCGCGAGAAACGTGTTGTAGAGCTGTGACAGCTGCTGCACCGGATCGAAGAAGTTCGCCAGATAGAGCGTGAACGCGAACACGGTGCCGAGCGTGATGTTCCCGTCGAAGTAGAGGACTCCGCCGAACCCGAGCACGATCGCCGTCGCCACCGACGAGAGCAGGTCGACGAACGGGAAGTACAGGCCGTTCAGGACGACGGTCTGATGATTGGCCTCGCGGTAGCGCGTGTTCACCGCGCGGAAGTTCCGCTGCGCAGCGCGCTCGCCGGCGAAGGACTGGATCACGCGCATCCCGGCGATGTCCTCGGCGAGCGTCGCGGTGACCAGCCCGAGCCGCTCGCGCACCGAGCGATACGCGCGCGTCGAGCGGACCCGGAAGACCGAGGTGGCGACGGCCATCAGCGGCAGCACCACCACCGTCGCCAGCGCGAGCCGCCAGTCGAGCACGAACAGGATCACCGCCGTCCCGAGCAGCAGCAGCGTGTTCTGGACGAGGCTCGCGACGCCGTCGGTGACGAGCTGGTCGAGCGCCTCGACGTCGTTCGTCAGCCGGCTGATGATCACGCCCGCGCGGTTGCGCTCGTAGTAGCCGAGCGAGAGCCGCTGCAGGTGACGGAAGAGCTTCAGCCGCAGGTCGGCGAGGATCCGCTCGCCCGTCCAGCCGGTGAAGTACGTCTGCGCCGACGAGGCGCCCCAGCCGAGCACGCCCGCTACGAGAAACGCGGTCACGGTCAGCGCGAGCCGCTGCAGGTTCTTCTGCTCGATCCCGAGGTCGATCGCCTGCTTCGCGAGAAACGGCGGCAGCAGCGCTAGCCCCGTCGCGACGAGCAGCGAGACGACTGCGAGCGCCGTCCGCGCCTTGTACGGCCGCGCGAGCGACGCCAGGGCGTGCACCCGCCGCGTGGTCTTCCGCCACGACCAGTCCGACACCTGCGCGCCGCGCTGCTGGCTGAGCGAGCCTCCGGGCTGCTGGATCTTCACGCGGGAATCTCCTCCTCGGTCAGCACGCGCGTCTCGAGCAGCCCGTGGTCGTGGATCTCGCGGTAGACCGGGCTCGTCACGTAGAGCTCCTCGTGCGTGCCGCGCGCGACGACGCGCCCGTGCTCGAGCACGACGACCTCGTCGGCGAGCGCGATCGTCGAGAGCCGGTGGGCGATGATCAGCGTGGTTCGGCCCTTCATCGCCTCGCGCAGGCCTAGCCGGATCCGCGCCTCGGTCGACGCGTCCACCGACGCCGTCGCGTCGTCGAGGATCAGGATCCGCGGATCGACGACGAGCGCGCGGGCGATCGCGATCCGCTGGCGCTGACCGCCCGAGAGCGTGATCCCGCGCTCGCCGATCACCGTGTCGTAGCCGAGTGGCAGCGCCGCGATGAAGTCGTGCGCCTGCGCCATCCGCGCCGCGCGCTCGACGTCCGCGTCGTCGGCGTCCGGCTTGCCGAGCGCGATGTTCTCGCGCACTGTGGTCGAGAAGAGGAACGGATCCTGCGCGATCACCCCGATCGCGCGTCGCAGCGAGGTCAGCGTGAGGTCGCGGACGTCGACGCCGTCGACCAGCACGCGTCCTTCCGTCGCGTCGTAGAACCGCGGCACGAGCGAGGCGAGCGTGGTCTTCCCGGCGCCGGTGTGACCGATCAACGCGACCGTGCTCCCGGGCCGCAGCTCGAGGTCGATCCCCTCCAGCACCGGCCGCTCCGCCGCGTACCCGAACGTCACGCCGTCGAAATGGATCGCGCCGCCGCCCGCCGGCAACTCGACCGCGCCGGGCCGGTCGGCGACCTCTTCCGGCTCGTCGATGATCTCGAAGATCCGCTCGCCCGAGGCGGTTGCGCGCTGCGACTGGCCGATCCACATCCCGAGCTGGCGCAGCGGCCCGACCATCATCGCCACGTAGAAGTTGAACGAGATGAACTGGTTCAGCGGCAGCGAGCCGTGGACGACCGCCGCGCCTCCGACCAGCAGCACGGCGCCCTGGGCGACCATCGGCAGGAACGACATCAGCGGCACGTAGAGCGACTGCTGCCGCGTGGCCGAGATCGTGCGGCGGAACAGGCGCTCCGACCGATCCGTGAACTTCGCCGCCTCCTGCGGCTCCTGCGCGAACGCCTTCACCACGCCGACGCCGACGATGCTCTCCTCCGACACCGTCGCGACGTCGGCCATCTTCTGCTGCACGTCGCGGAGCAGCGGGTGCGAGACATGGCTGTAGCGGTAGGCGATGATCGCGAGTAACGGCGTGATCGCGAGCACGATCAGCGCGAGCTGCCAGTCGATCCAGAACATCACGCCGGTCACGATCACGATCGTCAGCGTGTGCTGGAAGAAGAAGATCAGCCCGTAGCCGAGGAAGAAGCGCACCTGCTGGAGATCGACGGTCGCCCGCGACATCAGCTGTCCGGTCTGGTGCGAGTCGTAGAAGCCGAACGAGAGGCGCAGCAGCCGCGCGTAGAACGCGTCGCGGATGTCGTACTCGACGCCGAGCGCCTGGTTTCCGGAGATGAAGCGGCGCCCGACCATCAGCCCCGCCTTGACGATCCCGAGCGCGATCAGGACGCCGATCAGGAACCAGAGCTGGCTGCGATCCTTGTTCGTGATCGCCTCGCCGATCACCCGCCCCGTCACGCCGTAGAACGCGATCTGCGCGATCTGCGAGCCGGCGGCGAGGAGGCACGAGACGATCAGCGAGACGCGGTATGGACGGAGGAAGCCGAGCAGCCTCGCGAACGTCTTCCGGTAGGGCGTCTCCACCTTAGAACCCTAGCCGCGAGGGGCGCCCCGCAGAATCAAGGGCGCCCCTCGCAGACGAGCGTTACGCGCCGACGCCGGCGGGGCCTTGCTTCCCGCCGTACACCGTGAGCCCATAGATGATCAGGAGATCGATCGTGAAGATCGCGATCGACCACCACGGGTACGCCTGAATCCACGCGAGCTGGCCGATGGCGCTGAGCGCCGCCACGATGATCCCGAACCAGCGGCCCCATTCGGAGCCCGCGACGATCGCGAACGCCGCCAGGATCGAGACCGCGCCGAGGATCAGAGTGATCCAGGCCCAGGTGCGCAGGTCGCTGAACACGAAGTGGGCGCCCCCGACGTAGAAGCTCGACTTCGAGAGTGCGACGATCCCGTCGAGTACCGCCAAGGTGCCGGCGAACCCGAGCATGATCGCAGCGAAGCCGATCCAGCCGGTGCCCTTCTCCGAATATCCGTTCGACACAGTTCCCCCTTCGTCGTTGGTACGTGTCGACTGGAAATGATCTCACCCGCGTCGGAGGACGCCTAGCTGCCCGCGGACAAGTTCGAGTGCCCGGTCGAGGCGCGCGCGGTTCTCGGGCTGATGGGGCCAGCTGCTCGCGCCGGACGGATGCGGGAGCGGGACGACGGTCGCGCCGTCGAGCTCGAAGCGCTCCCCGACGCACTCGGTCAGGCTCCTCTGGTCGAGCAGCCGCCGCAGGGCGAGCCCGCCGACGGTGACGATCAGCGCGGGGCGGAGGAGCCGCAGCTCCCAGCGCTGCCAGAACGCGCAGAGCTCCTGCTCGTGCGGCGAGGGCGTGCGGTCGCCGCGGCCCGACGGGGGCCGGCCCGGGTAGCAGCGTGTGACCGAGCCGCAGTAGAACGTCGCGTAGAACGTCTCCTCGTCGAGCTCGAGCCAGCGGCGGAGCGTCTGGCCGGCGCGACCGCGCCACGGCCGTCCCTCGGCGCCCTCGACGATTCCCGGCGCCTGGCCGAAGAGGTAGGCGCGCTGGCCGGTGTGCCCTTCGATCACGGGAAGCGATTCGACGGCGGGGCAGGCGCGGCAGCGGGCGAGGTCGCGCTGGAGCGAGGCGAGCGAGCGGTAGCTGATGGACACTAGATTAGGCGGATGGCGCTGCCGCTCGAGTCGGTTCCGAACGTCTCGGAGGGGCGCTACCCGGAGACGATCGCCGCGCTGCGCGAGGCCTTCGCCGAGCGCGCGCGGGTGCTCGACGTCCACTCGGATCCCGACCACAACCGCTCCGTCTACACGCTCGTCGGCGACGACGCGGCGCTCGTGGAGGCGCTACTCGCAGGGATCGCGGTCGCGCGCGAGCGGATCGACCTGCGCAGACACGCTGGTGTCCATCCGCGGATCGGCGCGCTCGACGTCTGCCCGCTCGTGCCGATCGTGCCGGAGGACATGGAGCGCGCGGAGGCCGCCGCGCTCGTGCTGGCGGCGCGGGTCGGCGAGCTCGGCCTGCCGGTCTTCCTCTACGGCGAGCTCGCCCCGGGTCGCGGGCCCGCATTCTTCCGTCGTGGCGGGCCGGAGGAGCTGCAGCGGCGGATCGACGCGGGCGAGCTTGCGCCCGACTTCGGCCCGGCCACGCTCGACCGTAGGGCGGGCTGCGTGATCATCGGCGCCCGCGCTCCGCTCGTCGCCTTCAACGTCAACCTGCGCGGCGAGCTCGACACGGCGCGTGAGATCGCCGCGGTCGTGCGCGAGGCGGGCGGCGGCTTCCCCGGCCTACGCGCGCTCGGGCTCGAGCTGCCGAGCGCGGGGCTCGTCCAGGTCAGCATGAACATCGAGGACTGGCGGGCCTCGCCGCTCCACGAGGTCGTCGCCCGGATCTCCGCCGAAGCCGAGGCGCGCGGGGCGGAGGTAGTGCGCTCGGAGCTCGTCGGGCTCGTCCCCGCCGGCGCCGTCGTCGCGGCCGCCCGAGCGCCGTTGCGACTCGGCGAGCTGGACGCCGCAAGCGTGCTGGAGCTGCGTCTGCTGGAGACCTAGACTCGCGGGATGGCGCAGCGAACCGCGATCGGGCTCACCGGCGACGACCTCGGCGCCGACGACGTCTGGGCCGTCGCGGTCGGGCGCGACTCCGCCGAGCTCACCGACGAGGCGCGCGAGAAGATGCGCGCCGCCCGCGCGGTCGTGGAGCGGTTCGGGACGAGCGAGCACACCTACGGCGTCAACACGGGCTTCGGCCGCTTCGTCTCGAAGTCGATTCCCGAAGAGCAGACCGCGGAGCTCCAGCTGCGGCTGTTGCGGAGCCACGCATGCGGCGTCGGCCCGCCGTATCCCGACGAGGTCGTCCGCGCCGCGATGCTGCTGCGCGCGAACGCGCTCGCCAAGGGCAACTCGGGCGCGAAGGTCGAGACCGTCGAGCTGCTGCTCGAGTGCCTGAACCGCGGCGTCGTCTCGTACGTGCCCGCGCGCGGCTCGGTCGGCGCCTCCGGCGACCTCGCGCCGCTCGCGCACCTCGCGCTGCCGCTCGTCGGCGAGGGCGAGGCGTGGGTCGACGGCGAGCGGCTCCCCGGCGCCGAGGCGCTGGCCGCGGTCGGGCTCGAGCCGATCGTGCTCGAGGCGAAGGAAGGCCTGTCGCTGATCAACGGCACCCAGTTCATGGCCGCGTTCGGCGCGCTCGGGCTCGTACGCGCGCGCCGGCTCGCGCCAGGCCGCGGACATCGCGTGCGCGCAGTCGCTCGAGGCGCTCCAGGGCGCGCGCACGAGCTTCCTGCCGCAGATCCAGAAGCTGCCGCCCGCTGCGCGGCCAGGCCGCGAGCGCCGCCAACGTGATGGCGTTGCTCGACGACTCGGCGATCATCGAGTCGCATCGCTGGTGCGACAAGGTGCAGGACGCCTACTCGCTGCGCTGCGCGCCGCAGGTGCACGGCGCCTCGCGCGACCTGCTCGACTACGTCGACTACACGCGTCTCGGTCGAGCTGAACGCCGCGACCGACAATCCGCTCGTCCTGGTCGAGGACGAGCTGCTCGTCTCGAACGGCAACTTCCACGGGCAGCCCGTCGCGTTCGCGCTCGACGCGCTCGCGATGGCGGTGTCCGAGCTCGCGAGCATCTCGGAGCGGCGCGTCGAGCGGCTCGTCAACCCGAGCCTCTCGGACGGGCTGCCGGCCTTTCTCACGGTCGACGGCGGGCTCAACTCCGGCTTCATGATCACGCAGTACGTCGCAGCGGCGCTCGTCTCCGAGAACAAGGCGCTCTGCCATCCTGCGTCGGTGGACTCGATTCCGACGAGCGCCGGCCAGGAGGATCACGTCTCGATGGGGAACGCGGCCGGGCTGAAGGCGTGGCAGGTGCTCGCGAACGCGGAGTCCGCCCTGGCGATCGAGCTGCTCGCGGGCGCGCAGGGAGTCGAGTTCCATGCGCCCCTCCAGCCTGGCGCGGGCGTGCGTGCGACGCGCTCGTTCGTGCGGACGATCTCGCCGCGGCTCATCGACGACCGCTCGCTCTCGGCCGAGATCGAGGCGATGGCCGCTGCGATCCGCGACGGGTCGCTCGTCGCCGCGGTCGAGGCCGAAGTGGGGGCGCTCGCGTGAAGGTCCTGAAGTGGCCGGGACCGGAGGAGAAGCGTTCGAAGCGGCCGTACCGCGACACGGCGCTCGTCTACGCGGGCTTCGCGGCGCTGATCGTGATCCTGGCGTTCGTCACCGGCGGCGAGATGAAGCGCGCGGTGGTCGTCGCCCTCGCCACGTATCTCGTGGCGACGGGCTGGACGTGGTTCCGCCTGTACCGCCGCAAGTCGAGGAAGGAGCCGGAATGAGCGCGACGGTCGAGGCGCTCTGCGGCGACCTCGTCCGCGATCCGCGCGCCGCGCGGGAGCGCGCTCAACGCGCGCTCGTGGCAGACCGAGGCGCCGCTGCGGATGCTGCTCAACAACCTCGACCCCGAGGTCGCCGAGCATCCGGAGCAGCTCGTCGTCTACGGCGGCACCGGCAAGGCGGCGCGCGAACCACGAGGCGCTGAAGGCGATCGTGCGGACGCTGCTCGAGCTCGGCGACGACGAGACGCTGCTCGTCCAGAGCGGCAAGCCGGTCGGCGTGTTCCGGACGCATCGCGGACGCGCCGCGCGTGCTGATCGCGAACTCGCTGCTCGTGCCGCGCTGGGCGACCTGGGACGAGTTCCGCCGGCTCGAGGCGCTCGGGCTGACGATGTACGGCCAGATGACCGCCGGCTCGTGGATCTACATCGGCACGCAGGGCATCCTGCAGGGCACGTACCAGACGTTCGCGCGCCGCGGGCGAGAAGCACTTCGGCTCGCCGGATCTCGCGGGGCGCACGATCCTGACCGCGGGGCTCGGCGGGATGGGCGGCGCGCAGCCGCTCGCGGCGACGCTGGCCGGCGCGGCGATCCTCTGCGTCGAGGTCGACCCGTCGCGGATCCGAGCGGCGGCTCGAGACGCGCTACCTCGACGAGGCGACCGACTCGCTCGACGACGCGCTCGCGCGGGTTCGCGCCGCGGCGGCGCGAGGGCCGGGCGCTGTCGGTCGGGCTGCTCGGCAACGCGGCCGATGTCGTGCCGGAGCTCGCGCGCCGCGGCGAGCCTTCGACCTCGTCACCGACCAGACCGCCGCCCACGACCCGCTCACCGGCTACGTGCCGGCGGGGCTCGACCGTCGACGGAGGCAGCTGCGCTGCGCGTGTCCGATCCGGACGAGTACCTGCGCCGCGCCCGCGCGCTCGATCGCCGCGCACGTCGAGGCGATGGTCGAGTACGTCCGGCGCGGGCGCGTATGTTTTCGATTACGGCAACAACCTGCGAGGTGAGGCCCGTGAAGCGTGGCGTAACGCGAGGCCTTCTCATACCCGGGCTTCGTCCCGGCCTACATCCGGCCGCTCTTCTGCCGCGGCATCGGGCCGTTCCGCTGGGCCGCGCTCTCCGGGCGATCCCGGCCGACATCGCGGCGATCGACGAGGTGCTGAAGGAGCTCTTCCCCGAGGACGCACTGCTGCAGCGCTGGCTCGAGCTCGCGCCCGAGCGGGTCGCGTTCCAGGGCCTGCCGGCGCGGATCTGCTGGCTCGGCTACGGCGATCGCGCGAAGGCGGGGCTCGCGATCAACGAGCTCGTCCGCTCCGGGCGCGTGTCGGCGCCCGTCGTGATCGGGCGCGACCACCTCGACTCGGGCTCGGTCGCCTCGCCGTACCGCGAGACCGAGGCGATGCACGACGGCTCCGACGCGATCGCCGACTGGCCGATCCTCAACGCGCTGCTGAACACGGCGGCCGGCGCGACGTGGGTCAGCGTCCACCACGGCGGCGGCGTCGGGATCGGCAACTCGATCCACGCGGGCATGGTCGTCGTCGCCGACGGCAGCGACGAGATGGCGGAGCGACTCGAGCGCGTGCTCACGACCGATCCCGGCACCGGCGTGATGCGCCACGCCGACGCGGGCTACGACGAGGCGATCGAGGTCGGCGCGCGAGACCGGCTTCAAGTCGCCGATGCCGTGAGAGCCGGCTCGGCGCCCCGGCTGCTCGTCCGCGACCTCGCGCAGCTCGCGTCGCCGGCCGGGCGCGCAGCGCCACTGCGCGGCAGCGCGCTCGCGAACGTCGACGTGGATCGAGGACGCGCTACGTCCTGCTGCGAGGAGGGGCGGATCGCGGCGGTCGGGGCGGATGCGCGACCTCGAGCCGCTCGACGGCGACGTCGAGGAGCTCGACGGGCGCGGGCTCTGTGCGATTCCGGGGCTCGTCGACTGCCACACGCACGCGTGCTTCGCCGGCGACCGCGTCGACGAGTTCTCGCTACGCGCGGCGGGCGCGACGTACGAGGAGCTGCACGCCGGCGGGCGGCGGGATCCTCTCGACCGTCCGCGCGACGCGCGCAGCGGCGAGGACGGGCTCGGAGGCGACGGTCCGCCGCCACCGCGACTGGATGCGCGCTCGCCGGGCACGACGACCTTCGAGGCGCAAGTCCGGCTACGGGCTCGACCGCGACACCGAGCTCGCGTCGCTCCGCGCGATCCGGGCCGCGGGCGGCGTCCCGACCTGGCTCGGCGCGCACGCCGTCCCGCCGGAGTTCGATGACGACGCCGACGCCTACCTCGACTTCGTGCTCGCCGACGTCCTGCCCGAGGCTGCGCGCGCTCGCCGAGGCCGCCGACGTGTTCCTCGAGCGGGGCGCCTTCGACGCCACGCAGGCGCGTCGCTACCTCGAGGCGTGCCGCGCCGCCGGCCTCGCGCTCCGCCTCCACGGCGACCAGTTCACCGAGTCGGGCGCGATCCCGCTCGCGATCGAGCTCGGCGCGCGCTCGGTCGACCACCTCGAGGCGACCGGCGACGACGGCGTCCGTGCGCTCGCCGCTAGCGACGTCGTCGGCGTCCTGCTTCCGGCGAGCGCGCTCTTCCTCGGCCGGCCGATGCCACCGGCGCGTGCGCTCGTCGACGCGGGCGCCGCGCGTCGCGCTCGCGACCGACTTCAACCCCGGCAGCGCGTTCTGCGAGAGCCTCCCGCTCGTCTGCTCGCTGGCTGCGACCCAGCTCGGGCTCGCGCCCGCCGAAGCGCTCGCGGCCTGCACCGTCAACGCGGCGCACGTGCTCGGGCGCGCCGATCGCAAGGGCCGGCTCGCCCCTGGCTACGACGCCGACCTCGTCCTCCTCGACGCGCCCGACTGGCGCTACCTCGCCTACCACCTCGGCGGGCCGGTCGTGAAGTCCGTCGTCGCCGGCGGCGAGCTACGCTAGCGGCATGGCCAAGAAGAAGCAGGAACGCCGCCGCGCCAAGGAGCGGCGACACGAGTACGAAGAGGTCTGGGTCGACCACGAGGGGAACGAGCTCGCCCCCGACGAGGTCGAGGCGGTCGCGGCCGCGCCCGCGGTGAAGGCGACCGCGAAGAAGAGCGCGCCGCCGGCCCGTGGAGGCCGCGCCACTCGCATCCCGCCGCAGCCGTCCTGGCGCCGAGTCGCCAAGCGCGCGGCGATTTTCGCGCCGCTGATGTTCGTCACCGTCTACCTGATCGGCTCGAAGCTGACTCTCACGGCCAAGCTGTTCCAGACGCTCGTCCTGCTGCTCTTCTTCGTCCCGTTCAGCTACGCGATGGAGACGCTCCAGTACCGCTCGTACCTGAAGAAGCAGGGGCAGGTACCCAAGCCGAAGCCGAAGCAGAAGCCCGAATAGCGTCTCGAATGGCGCTCGCGATCGACACGTACGAGCTGGGCCCGCTCGGGACGAACTGCTACGTCGTCCGGGCCGACCGCACCTCCCCCGAAGCCGTCGTCGTCGATCCCGGCGGAGACGCCGCCCAGCTCCGGCTCGAGCTCGCGCGCATGGGCACGCGCTGCGCCGCGATCCTGATCACGCACGGCCATTTCGACCACCTCGGCGGCGTCGCCGACCTCGCGGAAGGCACCGGCGCGCCGGTGTACATCCCCGAGATCGAGCGCAGCGAGCTCGAGGAGCCCTCGGCGCAGTTCGGCGTACGCGCGCACGTGCCCGACTTCACCGTCGGCGGCGGCGAGCTGCTCGACCTCGCAGGGATCGAGTTCGACGTGGTCAGCGTCCCCGGCCACTCTCCGGGCCACGTCGCCTACCACGCCGACGGCGCGCTGTTCTCGGGCGACGTCCTGTTCGCAGGCTCGGTCGGCCGCACCGACCTTCCCGGCGCCGACTGGGAGACGCTGCTCGCCTCGATCCGCGCGCTCGTCGACAGCTATCCGGCCGACACCGCCGTCTATCCGGGCCACGGCCCCGCGACGACGCTCGGCGACGAGCTCGCACGCAACCCGTTCCTCGCAGAGCTGCGCGCGTCATGAAGTTTCAGGCGCCGAGCGGGACGCGGGACATCCTCCCGGGCGACGCGCTCTGGTGGCGGCTCGTGGGCGAGATCGAGCGGCTGCTGCCGCTCTACGGCTACGCGCGCATCCAGACGCCCGCGTTCGAGGACACCGCGATGATCCAGCGCTCGTCCGGGGCCGGCTCGGACATCGTCCAGAAGGAGACCTACACCTTCGACGACCGCGGTGGCCGCTCGCTGACGCTGCGCCCCGAGGGCACCGCGCCGATCGTGCGCGCGTACCTCGAGAACGGCCTCCACCGCGAGCCGAAGCCGGTGAAGCTCTTCACGATCGCCACGATGTACCGCTTCGACCGGCCGCAGGCGGGCCGGTACCGCGAGCACACCCAGCTCAGCGCGGAGATCATCGGCTCGGCGGATCCGGCCGTTGACGCGGAGCTGATCCAGCTCTATACGGAGCTGCTGCGGCGCTTCGACTACACCTCGTGGGAGCTCCAGCTCAACTCGATCGGCGACGAGAAATGCAGGCCCGCGTACCTGGAGCAGCTCACCGCGTGGCTCGACGCGAACGCCGACGTGCTCGACGAGGCCGCGAAGCAGAAGCGCGCCACCAACCCGCTGCGCGTCTTCGACGTAAAGAGCGAGCGCGTCCAGGCCGCGCTCGCCGACGCGCCGAAGATCGGCGAGTCGCTCTGCGACGAGTGCCGCGAGCACTTCGAGGCGGTGCAGGCGGCGCTCAGGCTCTACGGGATCCCGTTCACGATCGTCCCGACGCTCGTGCGCGGGATCGACTACTACACGCGCACGACCTTCGAGTTCAAGGAGACCTCGACCGGCCACGCCCAGGACACGATCTGCGCGGGCGGGCGCTACGACGGGCTCGTCGAGGAGCTCGGCGGCGAGCCGACGCCCGGGATCGGCTTCGGCGCAGGGCTCGACCGCCTCGCGCTCGCGCTCGCCGACGCGGGCGCGACGGCCGAGCCACAACGGCTCGACGCCTTCATCGTCGCCGAGGACAAGGCGCCGCTCCTGCCCTTGCTCGCAGAGCTGCGCCACCGAGGCGTCGCCGCGGACATCGACTACGGCGGCCGTTCGCACAACGCGCAGGTGAAACACGCGCAGCGCCTCGACCCACGGTGGATCGTGACCGTCGAAGGAGAAACGGCGACGATTCGCGAGCGCAGCAAACCCGACCGGCAGGTTCCTCTGGCTGAGCTCGTCGATACGCTCAGCGCATGAGCTGGCGCGACCACTCCTGCGGCGAGCTCGGCGTCGAGCACGTCGGGCAGCGCGTCGTCGTCGCGGGCTGGGCGGCGCGACGCCGCGACCACGGCGGGCTCGTCTTCGTCGACCTCCGCGACGGCAGCGGCATCTGCCAGCTCGTGGTCAATCCCGAGCACGCGCCCGCCGCGGCCGAGCCGGCGCACGAGATCCGCAACGAGTTCGTGCTCCAGGCCGAGGGCGAGGTCGTCGCGCGCTCGCCCGAGACGGTGAATCCCGCGATGCCGACGGGCGCAGTCGAGGTGCTGGTCGACCGGCTCACGATCGTCTCGCGCTCGACGCCGCTCCCGTTCCAGCTCGACGAGGAGAACGTCGACCAGACGCTCCGGCTGCGCTACCGCTGGCTCGACCTGCGCCGCGACAAGATGCAGCGCAACATCCGCCTGCGCGGCCAGATGGTCGGCACGATCCGGCGCGTGATGGAGGCGGCCGGCTTCGTCGACATCCAGACGCCGATCCTCGCCAAGCCGACGCCCGAGGGCGCCCGCGACTTCCTCGTCCCGTCGCGCCTCCAGCCGGGCCAGTTCTACGCGCTGCCGCAGTCGCCGCAGATCTACAAACAGCTGCTCGTGACCAGCGGCTTCGAGCGCTACTACCAGATCGCGATCTGCTTCCGGGACGAGGATCTGCGCGCCGACCGGGTGCAGGAGATCACGCAGCTCGACGTCGAGACGGCCTTCCCCGACCAGGAGTTCATCCTCGGCCTGATGGAGCAGATGATCGGGACGGTGTGGCGCGAGTGCATCGGCGTCGAGCTCGAGACGCCGTTCCAGCGCATGACATGGGCGGAGGCCGACCGGCGCTTCGGCTCCGACAAGCCCGACCTGCGCTTCGGGCTCGAGCTCGAGGATGCGACCGAGCTGACGCGCGGCTCGGAGTTCGGCGTCTTCGCGGGCGCCGAGGCCGTGCGCTTCATCCGCGCGCCGAAGGCGTTCTCGCGCTCCGAGCTCGACGCTCTCGAGGAGATCGCGAAGCAGTGGGGCGCGAAGGGGCTCGCGTACGTGATCACGGACGATTCGGGCGAGGTGCGCTCGCCGATCGCGAAGTTCCTCTCCGAGGCGGAGCTGGCCGCGTTCGCCGGCGAGCCGGGCACGACGGCGCTCTTCGCCGCGGCCGGCTGGGAATCGACCTCGCGCGTCCTCGGCGCCCTGCGACTCCACGTCGCCGAGCAGCTCGGGCTGATCGACGAGCAGGCGTGGTCGTGGCTCTGGATCACCGACTTCCCGATGTTAGAGTGGGACGAGGAGCGCAAGCGCTGGGGCGCCGTGCACCATCCGTTCACGCGACCGACCCCGGAGTGGGAGGCCACCTTCGACCAGGAGCCCGGGAAGGCGCTCGCCGTCGCCTACGACCTGATCGGCAACGGCAACGAGCTCGGCGGCGGCTCGTTCCGGATCCACGAGTCCGACCTCCAGGCGCGCGTCTTCGACCTGCTCGGGATCTCCGCCGAGGAGCAGCGCGCGAAGTTCGGGTTCCTGCTCGACGCGCTCGCGATGGGCGCGCCGCCGCACGGCGGCATCGCGTTCGGAATCGACCGGATGATGATGGTGCTGGCCGGTGAGCCGAACCTGCGCGACGTGATCGCGTTTCCGAAGAATCAGGCCGGCGTCGACCCGATGACAGGAGCTCCGTCCGAGGCGCCGAAAGAGCAACTGGACGAGCTTGGCGTCAGCATCATCCGCAAGGACAATTAAGTTCCACTATCGCTGCGGCCGATGGTGTAGTCATACTTCGGTTCAAGCGGGCGCGCGCCCGTAGCCGCACGAGAGGGAGCCAACGGAATGTCGACACAGGATCCAGGGAACGCCCCGGCACCGCCAGCGCTGACCGCGCTGCCAAAGGTCGAGGACCTCCCGCGCGCAGGCGACGGCTACGACGTCGACAAGGTGCGCGAGTCGTTCGACGCGTTCCGCCGCCACGCTGCCCAGCTCCAGGCCCAGCTCCGCGTGCTCCAGGCCGCCGGCCGCACCGGCACGGTTGAGCCGAGCGGACACGTCGTGCGCATGGATGCGCTGCATCTGATCCGCGCCGCCGCCGAGTTCGCCGACACGATCGAGCGCGACGCCCAGACTGCCTCTGCGTCACAGCTCGGGAAGACCGAGGAAGAGGTCACGCGGCGCCAGCACGAGCTCCAGGCGCGCGAGGCCGAGGTCGAGCGCTACCGCGCCGAGAGCGAGCGCCAGCGCGCGGAGATCGTCAATGCCGCGAAGAACGAGTCGCGCGAGCTGCTCGCGAAGTCGAATCTCGAGGCAAATCAGGAGATCCAGGAGGCCGAGGCCCGCGCCGCACGCCTGCTCGAGCAGGCACGCCACCAGGCGACCGAGCTCACGAACTCCGCCCGCGCAGAGGTCGAGCAGACGCTCGAGTGGGCCCGCGCCCAGGCCTCGACGGTGCTCGCGCGCGCCCAGCACGGCGCCGAGCAGCTGCTCGCAGCCGCCGGTCTCGGCGACGAGCGGATCTCGCAGGTCGCAGACGCGATCGTCAAGTCCGCCGAGCAGACGACCGAGGCTGCCCGCGGTGGCCCCGCCCGGCCCGCCGAGGCTGTCGCTCGGCCGCCCGCGCCGGTCGCCCCGCCGCCGCCTCCGCCACCCGCAGCACCGGCCGCGCCCGCACCCCCGGTCACCTCGGGCCCACCGGTTTCGGCACCGACGTCCCCCGAGCCTGCGCCTGCCGCCGCCGAGCCTCCCGTGTCGGAAACCCCGACGGAGGACACGGACCCGGACGAGCCGGCCTCCTAGGAGGCAGACACCGTGCGGGCGGGGTTCGGGCGCCGATTCGCCCTAGAGGTCGTGTTCATCGTGGCCGTGGCTGCGGCTGCGGCGCTTCTCCATGCGAGCACGATCGCGATCGTGCTGGTCATGGCCGCCGCGTGGCTCGCAGTCGCGCTGCTCGAATGGCTCCTCTCCCGTCGCGCCGAAGCGGCTGTCCCATCACCGATCGAGGCCGCCCACCGGCCCGACGAGCCCCCCCCCCGCACGTCCGCGTGATCCCGGTGAAACGGCCGGAGCCCGAGCCGGAGCCCGAACCCGTTGTGCTCATGAGCACAAGCGGAGCGAAGATGGAGCCGGAGGAGCACGATCCTGAGCCTGAGCCCGAGCCGGAGGTCGAACCCGCTGTGCTCATGAGCACAAGCAAGCCGGAGCCGGAGCCGGAGGTCGAACCCGCTGTGCTCATGAGCACAAGCAAGCCGGAGCCAGAGCCAGAGCCGGAGCCAGAGCCGGAGCCAGAGCCGGAGCCGGAGCCAGAACCCGAGCCAGAGCCAGAACCCGAGCCGGAGCCAGAGCCAGAGCCAGAGCCGGAGCCGGAGCCGGAGCCGGAGCCCGAGCCGATTCCCGTGCCCGTCGCGGGGCCTGCGGCCGCGGTCCTCTCCGAGCCTCTCGCGCCACCGCCGGCGCTCGAGCCGGTCGTCGCCGTGCCCGTCGCCGGCCCGCGCCGGTGGAACCTCTGGGAGCTCGAACGGCTCAGCCGCGCTGCGAGCGGCGTCGACCTCGTCCGCGACGAGGAGCGCTCCTACCTGCTCGTCTACCTGCGTGACTTCGCGAGCCCGGACGGGCTGCTGCCCGAGGACTTCGACCTGCTCGTCCGGGAGTCGTTCGGCGATCTGATCGCGGCGCCGTCCGGGGTGTGAGCACGGCCCTCGCGCAGCGGCTCGTCGCGCTTGCGGCGATCGCGCTGCTCGTCGGCGCTGCGGCACTCGTCGTCCTGCGGATGCGCGACACCCAGTCCGCCGGCCCGCGCCCGGTGCAGTGGTATTCGGCTCTCGCGGCGCCGTACATCCCGCCGACCAGGACGGCCTGCGGCCTCCGCACGACGTCGCGCACCCTCGGCATCGCACACCCGGTTCTCGCGTGCGGCGCGAAGCTCTTCGTCGCCTACGGCGACACCGAGGTGCTGACGCAGGTGATCGACCGGGGCTCGCAGCTGCCCGGGCGCGACTTCGCGGTCACGGTCGCGCTCGCCCGCCGGCTCGGCCTGCACGGCACCCAGCGCGTCCGCTGGGCCTTCGCACGGTAGAGTGGGAGACCTGATCCCGTCGCGGTCGCCGCGCTCTCAATGTAGAACCAACACCTACATCAAGGGAGCTCGCGTCCGGATACGTGTAAGAGGTTTGGTGCACCACGCCGGCAGGGCACCCACCTGGCTTGCCAGGTTCACATGATCGTGGTGTCCGCGGCGGGATCAGATTTCACGATGATCGAGGCCTTCGGCGATGCATCCCGTAACGGCGACTGGGCCGCGGTGCGCCTGCGGTTCGACGGCGACCGGATCGTGGACGCCGACGCGGACGGGCTCGAGCGGCCGCTCGCCGGGCTGACGCTGCTCGAGGCGGCTGCCGTCCCGGGCGAGACGCTTGCCGCCGACGCGCTGGCGAACGCGCTCGGGCCGATCGTGCGTGCGCCCCGCGATCCCGCGCGAGTCGCGGTCGCGATGAGCGGCGGCGTCGACAGCGCGGTCGCGCTGCTCCGCGCCGGGCCGAGCGCCGTCGGTGTCACCCTCCGACTCTGGCTCGATCCCGCCGGCCCGGATTCGGAGCGCGCCTGCTGCTCGCCCGATGCGGTGATCGCAGCTCGCGAGACCTGCCACTCGCTCGGGCTGCCACACGTGACGCTCGACCTGCGCGAGGAGTTCCGGCGCACCGTCGTCCAGCCGTTCATCGACGGCTACGCGCGCGGCGAGACGCCGAACCCCTGCACGCGCTGCAACGGCAGCTTCCGCTTCCACGAACTGCTCGCGTTCACGCGGCGGATCGGCGCCGCGAAGCTCGCCACGGGCCACTACGCGCGGATCGTCGAGCACCGCGGGCGCCTGCTGCTCGCGCGCGGCGCCTCGGCGGAGAAGGACCAGTCGTACATGCTCGCCGCGCTCGATCCGCGGCGGCTCGAGCGCGTCTGGTTCCCGCTCGGCGAGCAGGGCAAGGACGAGACGCGCGCGGAGGCGGAGGAGGCCGGGCTCACCTCGGCGCGCAAGCCCGAGAGCCAGGAGGCCTGCTTCCTCGCCGGCGGCGACTACCGCGAGTTTCTCGAGCGTCATGGCGCGGAGTCGAAGGCCGGCGCGATCGTCGACGAGGCCGGGCGCGAGCTCGGCCGCCACGAGGGCACCTGGCGGTTCACGCCGGGCCAGCGCAAGGGCGTCGGCGTCGCTGCCGGCAAGCCTCTCTACGTGCTCGGGTCGAAGAACGACACGGTCGTCGTCGGCCCACGCGAGTCGCTGGCGCGGCGGCGCGTCTCGGCCCGCGGGCGGCTCTACGTGCCGGTCGAGCGCGCCGAGGCGAAGCTCCGCTATCGCTCGCCGGGCGTCCAGGCGCGCGTGCTCGGTGGCGCCCGTGGCTTCAAGCTCGAGCTCGAGGAGCCGGCCTTCGGCGTCGCGAACGGGCAGGCCGCTGTCCTGTACGAGGACGACGTCGTCGTCGGCTGCGGATTGGTCACCTCCGCCCGCGACGCATAAGATCCTGACGCGATGCTTGCGATGACCTTCAACTGGAGCGACGTGGCGTACGCGGCGCTGAGCGTCTTCCTGCTCGCGCTCGGGATCGCAGGCGCGTATGCGCTGTGGCGCCTCGGCGGCACCTTCCAGCGGCTCTCGTCGCTGATCGCGGGCACCGAGCGCGAGGTGCTGCCGGTCGTCGAGAAGGTCGGCGGCACGGTCGACCGGGTCAACAACGAGCTCGACAAGGTCGGCGTGATGACCGACAGCGCCGTCGACGCCGTCGACAGTGCCGACACGGCGGTGCGCGCGGTGAGCTACGCGGTGACGAAGCCGGTCGAGAAGATCACGGGCTTCGTCTCGGGGCTGAGCTACGGCGCCTCGACGCTCGCGAAGCAGCGCAACTGGCGCAGCGCGGTGCAGGCCGGCAAGGACGCGGCCGCAAAGCGCGAGCAGGAGCTCGCCGACGACCTCCAGCGCAGCGACGCCCCGCAGTAGCGGCCAGTCGCGTCCCTACAATTCGCGCGATGCGCACGACCGCCGAGCTCCGTGAGGGCTACCTCTCCTTCTTCGAGGAGAAGGGCCATCTGCGCCGTCCGTCGGCGTCGCTGATCCCGCCCGCGGGCGATCACTCGACGCTGCTCACGAGCGCGGGAATGCAGCCGCAGATGCCGTTCTTCCTCGGCCTGCAGCCCCCGCCCGCGCCGACGACGACGACCTCGCAGAAGGTCTTCCGCACGCCCGACATCGACGTGGTCGGGCTCGACACCTACCACCTCACGTTCTTCGAGATGCTCGGCAACTTCTCGTTCGGCCAGTACTTCAAGGAGGGCGCGATCGCGTTTGCGACCGAGTTCATCCAGGAGCGGCTGAAGCTCGACTGGGACCGGATCTGGGTCAGCGTCCATGCGGGCGACCCGGAGCTCAAGCTCGGGCCCGATCAGGTCGCGATCGACCTCTGGGAGCAGATCGGGATGCCGCCCGAGCGGATCATCCGGCTGCCCTCGTCGGAGAACTTCTGGTCGGTCGGCGGGCCGGGGCCGTGCGGGCCGGACTCGGAGATCTACTACGACTGGGGCGCCGAGACCGGCTGCGGCGAGGCGGATTGCGCGCCGGGTTGCACGCGCTGCGAGCGGTTCCTCGAGTTCTGGAACCTCGTCTTCATGGCCTACGAGCTGCACGCCGACGGGACGCTGACCGACCTGCCCGCCCAGAACATCGACACGGGACTCGGGCTCGAGCGCACGGCGCGGATCGTCCAGGACGTCGGCTCGGTCTACGACACCGACGGCTTCCAGCAGATCATGGAGTGGACCGCGGCCGAATCGGGCGTGGCCTATGGAGATTCGGCCGACGCGACCAAGGCGCACCGCGTTCTCGCCGACCACGGGCGCGGGATGACGTTCCTCGTCGGCGACGGCGTCACGCCCTCGAACGACGGCCGCGGCTACGTGCTGCGCCGCGTGATCCGCCGCGCCGTGCACCAGGCGCACCGGATCGGGCTCGACCGCGTGTACCGGCTGCCGGGCGTCGTCGCCGAGCAGATGGGCGACGCGTACCCCGAGCTCCGCGAGAACGCGGCCGAGATCGAGAAGATCGTCCGCGCCGAGGAGGAGCGCTTCCTCGAGACGCTCGAGCGCGGCTCCAAGCTGTTCGACGATCTGCCGACGGACAGGGCGATCACCGGTGAGGAGGCGTTCACGCTCGCGACGACGTACGGCTTCCCGGTCGAGCTCACCGTCGAGCTCGCCGAGGAGCGCGGCCAGGCGGTCGACGTCGATGGCTACACCTCGCACATGGCCGGTCACCGCGAGATCTCGCGCGCCGGCGGCGGCAAGGGCGACACCCAGCGCGCGGCCGAGTTCGCCCGCGCCGCGGGCTTCACGACGCAGTTCGTCGGCTACGAGAAGACCGACGTCCTGACCCAGCTCGGCGCGTTCGAGGAGCTCGGCGACGGGCTCTTCCTCGCGAAGTTGCGCGAGTCGCCGTTCTATCCGGACGGCGGCGGCCAGGTCTCGGACCTCGGGCTGATCGAGCATGAGGAGACCGGCGCAAAGGCGGAGCTGCGCGAGGCATTCCGCTTCGACGGCGACCAGGCGCTGATCTTCGAGGGCGAAGGCTTCGCGGCGGGTGACCGGGTGCGCGCCATCGTGCCGTGGTCGGTGCGTTTCCCGACGATGGCCAACCACACGGCCACGCACCTCCTCCAGCAGGCGCTCCGCGACGTGCTCGGCGACCACGTCAAGCAGGCCGGCTCGGCGGTGCGGCCCGACAAGCTGCGGTTCGACTTCAGCCACGGCGCGCCGCTCAGCGCCGAGGAGCGCGCCGACGTCGAGCAGCGCGTCAACGAGCAGATCTTCCGCAACGCGCCGGTGCACATCTTCGAGACGCCGATCGACGAGGCGCGCTCACTCGGCGCGATGATGCTGTTCGGCGAGAAGTACGGCGACATCGTCCGCGTCGTCTCGATCCCCGACTACTCGACCGAGCTCTGCGGCGGCACCCACGTGCGCTCGACCGCCGAGATCGGCGCCTTCGCGATCCTGTCCGAGAGCTCGGTCGGCAGCGGCGCGCGGCGGATCGAGGCGGTCACCTCGGGCGAGGCCTACGCGCTGCTCCACGGCGCCGCAGCGGAGGCCGCAGAATTGCGCGGTGAGCTCGAGCGCGTGCGCAAGGAGTCGCGCCAGAAGAAGGTCGCGCCCGCCGCGGACAGTGAATACGTGAGCTACGAGGCCGAGGCGGCCGGCGGCGTCAACGTGATCGTCGGGCAGCTCGCCGGCGTCTCGGCCGACGACCTGCTCGAGCTCTCCGACCAGCTCAAGCAGCGCGAGCAGCCGGCGGCGGTCGTGCTCGCCTCGTCGGAGGACGGCCGCGTCCATCTCGTTGCGAACTTCGACAAGACGCTCGAGGCGCGCGGCCTCGACGCCGGCAAGGTGATCCGCGCGGCCTCGGCGCACGTCGGCGGCGGCGGTGGCGGACGGCCGTCGATGGCGCGCGCGGGCGGCAAGGATCCCGAGAAGCTGCCCGACGCGCTCGCGACAGCGAAGACGCTGATCCTGGAGGCGCTCTCCTGAAGGTGCTCGCGCTCGACTTCGGCCGGGCGCGGACGGGCGTGGCCGTGTCGGACCCGACCGGAACGCTCGCGCGCCCGCTCTGCGTCGTCGAACGGGCGGGCAGCAGAGATGGGCTCGCCGAGCTCGCACGCCTGATCGCCGACGAAGAGGCCGAGCGCGTCGTCGTCGGGATGCCGCTGACGCTGAAGGGCGAGCGGGGCGAGCAGGCGCTCGAGACCGACGCGTTCGTCGTTGCGCTCGGCGGCGTCACCGACGTCCCGATCGCCACCTACGACGAGCGCTTCACGACGAACCTCGCAGAGCAGTCCGCCGCGGTCGCCGCCGTCGATGCGCTCGCCGCCGCGCACCTTCTGACGTCATACCTCGCATGGTCGAGCGCCGCCCCGGAATGATGCCGCCCGTCCAGGGTCAACCTGGACGGCCGAAGCCCCCGCGCCGCACGGTCGCGCGCCGTCGCGCGATCGCGACGCTCGCGCTCGTGGGCGCGATCGGGCTCGTCGTGGCCGTGGCGGTGTTCGCGATCGACCGCCACGGCAGGTCGGCGCCTGCGACGACGGCGGTCGCACCGCCGCTGCGGATCGTCTTCCCCGAGGGCTTCACGCGGCTGGACATGGCGAACCGGATCACGGCCGTCCGCAAGATCGCAGAGCGGCGCCGCGACGTGACGCCGACGATGACCGCGCCCGGCTACCTCGCCGCTACCGCGCGTTCGCGCCTGCCCGGCGTCTTCGCGCGCGACGGCAAGATTCGCTCGCTCGAAGGCTTCCTGTTCCCGGCGACCTATGACTTCATCGCTGCCACGACGTCGCCGCAGCTCGTCCAGCAACAGCTCGAGGCGTTCCGCGACAACTGGGCCAAGATCAATCTCCGTTACGCCCGCTCGAAGAACCTCACGCCGTACGACGTGCTGATCATCGCCTCGATGATCGAGCGCGAGGCGCTGGCGCCCGAGGAGCGCGCGCTCGTCTCGGCCGTGATCTACAACCGCCTGCACAATCACATGCCGCTCGGGATCGATGCGACGATCCGCTACGGGCTCCACATCCCGCCGACGCAGTCGATCCGCGAGTCGCAGCTCCTGAGCAACAACCCCTACAACACGCGCATCCGCCACGGGCTGCCGCCGACGCCGATCTCGAACCCTGGCCTGGCGGCGATGCAGGCCGCCGCGCATCCGGCGAAGGTCGATTACCTCTACTACGTGCGCAAGCCCGACAAGCAGCATCACTTCTTCACGGCGAGCTACCAGGCGTTCCTCAACTACGCGAAGGCGCATGGCTATGGCCGCTGAGCGGATCGTGCGGATCCTCGGGAAGCCGGTCTCGCAGTCGCTCTCGCCGCGGATGCAGAACGCCGCGTTTGCGGCGGTGGGGCTGCCGTGGCGGTACGAGGCGCTCGAGCTCGAGCCGGACGAGCTCGCGGCGGCAGTGCGCGATCTCGACGTCGGCGCGAACGTGACGATTCCGTACAAGGTTGCGGTGTTCGACCTGTGCGACGAGGTGGACGAGGTGGCACGGCGTGCGCTGTCCGTCAACACGCTCGTCGTCCGCGACGGCGCGGTGTTCGGGTCGAGCACCGACGGGCTCGCGGTGACCGGCGCGGTCGGCGACGTCGCCGGTCTGCAGGCGCTCGTGCTCGGAGCGGGCGGTGCGGCGCGCGCGGTCGTCGCGGCACTCGAGACCGCAGGCGCGGAGGTCACGATCGCCTCACGCTCCGGCGAGTGGCCGCCCGACGCGAGCCGTGCGGACGTGATCGTCAACGCGACGCCGGTGAAGACGGAGCTCCTCGTCGAGCCGCGCCGCTCGCAGGCCGTCGTCGATCTCGCCTACAACGTCGACGGCTCGGCGACCGCACTGATCGCGGCGGCGCACCTCGCCGGCTGCGTGACGGTGGTCGACGGGCTCGAGATCCTGGTGCGCCAGGGCGCGGCGTCGTTCGAGCGCTGGACCGGCCTCGAAGCGCCGATCGACGTGATGCGGGCCGCGCTCGTGTCGCCAAAGTAGGCTTCGAGCCGTGGAGCTGAGGCTGGCAACTGCGGGCGAGTCGCACGGCCCTGCGCTCGTCGCGATCGTGACCGGGTTGCCCGCGGGCCTCGAGCTAGACCGCGCGGCGATCGACGCCGACCTCTTCCGCCGCCAGCAGGGCTACGGCCGCAGCCCGCGCCAGAAGCTCGAATCCGACGTCGTCGAGGTGCTCGCCGGGCTCCGCCAGGGCCGCACCCTCGGCACGCCGCTCGCGCTCGTCGTGACGAATCGCGACCACAAGAACTGGACGTGGGGGATGAACCCGTGGCCGCCCGAGGGCGAGCCGGCGGGCAAGGGCGTGAAGCCGGTGACGCTGCCGCGCCCGGGCCACGCCGACCTGCCCGGCGTTCTGAAGTACGGCCTCGACGACGTCCGCGACGCGCTCGAGCGCGCGAGCGCGCGGCACACCGCAGTGCACGTGGCTGCGGGCGCGGTCGCGAAGGCGCTGCTCGCCACGATCGGGATCCAGGTGGCCGGCGACACGCTGGAGGTCGGCGGCGCGCGCGGGGAGGACGGTATCCGCGAGGCGATCGACGCGGCGCGCGGCGACCGTGACACGCTCGGCGGGATCGTCGAGGTGCGCGCGACCGGAGTCCCGCCGGGGCTCGGCACCTATGCGGAGAAGGCCGACCGGCTCGATGCGCGGCTCGCCGCGGCGCTGGCCGGGATCCAGGCGGTGAAGGGCTTCGAGGTCGGCGACGGCTTCGCGCTCGCGCAGGTGCGCGGCTCGGCGGCGCACGACGAGATCCGGCCCGGCCTCACGCGCGACACGAACCACGCGGGCGGAATCGAAGCGGGGATCTCGAACGGCGAGGAGATCGTCGTCCGCGCCGCGATGAAGCCGCTGCCGACGCTGATGCGCCCGCTCGCCTCGGTCGATCTCGCCACCGGCGAGCCCGCCGACGCGCTCGTCGAGCGCAGCGATGTCGCCGCGGTCGAGGCGCTCGCGGTGGTGGCCGAGGCGGCCGTGGCCTGGGAGCTCGCCCGCGCCGCCCGCGAGAAGTTCGGCGGCGACGCGCTCGTCGACTTCATCGCCGCCCACCGCGCGTACACGGAGCGGATCGGCTGGAACACGCGCTAAACAGCCATGTCGCCCTGATCGGCTACATGGGCGCGGGCAAGAGCACGCTCGGCGCGCGGCTGCGCAGTCGGTTCTGACGCGGCCGCTCGTCGACGTCGACGCCGAGATCGAGTCGCCGTGGCCCGTCGATCGCCGACATCTTCCGCGACTCGGGCGAGGCGGCGTTTCGCGTGATCGAGGAGGCGGCGATCGCCGAGGCTCTGCGCTCGCCGGAGCCGGCGGTGATCGCGCTCGGCGGCGGCGCGCTCGGCTCGGACGCGACGCGTGCCCTCCTGCGCGAGCGCGCCTTCACGATCCTGGTCGAGGTCGAGCCCGCAGTCGCGTGGGAGCGGGCCGAGGCGACCGGCCGACCGAACGCCCGCAACGAGGAGCAGTTCCTCGCGCTGTATGCGGAGCGCCTCCCCGTCTACGAGGCGGCTGCGGACGGGCGTGCCCGTGATCTCGACGGAGCGCTGCTCGCGGCGGCCGGCGTCCACGTCGGTCTCGGCTCGCTGGCCGAGCTCGGCACGCTCGTTCCCGGCGACGGCCCGGTCGCGCTCGTCTCCGACCCGCGCGTCGGCGGGATCCACGGCGCCGCCGCGCAGCTCGCGCTCGGCGACCGGCTCGTCTCCACGCACGAGCTGCCCGCCGGCGAGGAGGCGAAGACCGTCGCCGCGCTGGAGCGGCTCTGGAGCGAGCTGCGGCTCGACCGCAAGGGCACGCTCGTCGCGCTCGGCGGCGGCTGCACGACCGACGCGGCCGGATTCGCCGCGGCGACGTACCTGCGCGGGATCGCCTGGGTGCCGGTTCCGACCTCGCTCGTCGGCCAGGTCGACGCGGGTCTCGGCGGCAAGACGGCGCTCGATCTCGCCGGCGGCAAGAACCTCGTCGGCGCCTTCCACTGGCCCGCGCGCGTCGTGATCGACCCGGCGCTGCTCGAGACGCTGCCGCACACCGAGCGCACGGAAGGTCGCGCCGAGGTCGTCAAGACCGGCCTGCTCGTGGGCGAGCCGCTCTGGGAGCTGCCCGATCTCGAGCAGGTGCGCCGCTGCGCCGCGGTCAAGTCCGCGTACTGCATCCGCGATCCGCTCGACCGCGGGCCGCGCGCCGCGCTCAACCTGGGCCACACCTTCGCGCACGCGCTCGAGGCGGCCGGCGGCTACGCCGAGCTGACCCACGGCCGCGCGGTCGGGCTCGGGCTCCACGCAGCGCTCCGGCTCTCCGTCGAGCACACGGGCCTCGAACCGCTGGTGCTCAAGACGCTGGAGGATGCGCTCCCGCTCGAGCCGGCGCGCGTCGACCGCGACCGCGCTTGGGAGGCTCTGCACCGTGACAAGAAGGTCGAGTCGGGACGGGTCAAGCTCGTCCTGCTCGAGGCGCCCGGCCGGCCGATCACCGGCGTCGAGCTGCCCGACGACGCGGTCCGTGCAGCCCTCGACTCGCTGATCGCCCAGTAGAGTCCGGCCGTGCGCGTCGCCGTCCTCAACGGAGTCAACCTCGACGTCCTGGGCCGCCGCGACCCGAAGCTCTACGGCGGCATCTCCGCCTCGGAGCTCGAGACGCGGATCTACGAGTGGGCATCCGCGCTCGCGATGAACGTCCGCTGCCGCCAGACGAACAGCGAGGGCGAGTACATCGACTGGATCCACGACGCCTATACGTGGGCCGACGGCGTCGTCCTCAATCCGGCCGCGTGGACGCACTACAGCTACGCGCTCCGCGACGCGGTCGAGCTGTTCGAGTGCCCGGTGGTCGAGGTGCACCTCTCGAACATCGAGGAGCGCGAGGAGTGGCGTCGCTTCTCCGTCCTCGCCGACCTGGCGACGAAGCGGATCATGGGCAAGGGCCCCGACGGCTACCGCGAGGCGCTCGAGTTCCTCGCTGAAACGGAGCAGAAATGAGCCGGCTCGACAATCTGCGCGCGCTGCTCGAGGAGCCGCTGCTCGTCACGAAGGCGATCAACGTCCGCTACCTCTGCGGCCTGGAGAGCTCGAACGCGGCGCTCCTCGTCGACCCGGACGGCCCGACGCGCCTCTACACGGATTTCCGGTACGTCGAGAAGGCGCGGACGATCGAGGGCGTCGAGCTCGTCGAGACGAAGCGCTCGCTCGTCAAGGATCTCGCGGAGCGGCTCGCGGGCCGGGTCGGCTTCGAGTCGGCGCACGTCAGCTTCGACTCGTACGGGACGCTCGCCTCGGGTGGGCTCGAGCTCGTGCCGCGCGTGGGTCTCGTCGAGGGGCTGCGCGCGGTGAAGGACGAGGGCGAGATCGCCGCGATCCGCCGCGCCGCGGAGATCGCCGACGAGGGGTTCGCGCTGCTCGCAGCCTCGCCGTTTCTCGGCCGCACCGAGCGCGAGCTCGTCTGGCAGCTCGAGAAGAGCTTCCGCGACCTCGGCGCCGACGGGAGCTCGTTCACCGCGATCGTCGCCGCCGGACCGAACGGCGCGCTGCCGCACGCGAGCCCGGGCGCGCGCATCATCGAGCGGGGCCAGCTCGTCGTCGTCGACGCCGGCTGCATGGTCGACGGCTATTGCTCGGACTGCACGCGCACCTACTCGACCGGCGGGCTCTCCGACGAGCTGGCGACGATCTACGAGACGTGTCTCGCCGCACAGGTCGCTGCGCTCGACGCGGTGCTCCCCGGTGCCGAGGGCGTCGCCGTCGACGCGGTGGCGCGCGACGCGATCTCCGCCGCGGGCTACGGCGATGCGTTCGCCCACGGCCTCGGGCACGGCGTCGGGCTCGAGATCCACGAGATGCCGACGCTCTCGACGCTCTCCGTCGACACGCTCGCGGTGAACAACATCGTGACCGTCGAGCCAGGCATCTACATCGCGGGCCTCGGCGGCGTCCGCATCGAAGACCTCGTCGTCGTGCGCGACAGCGGGCCGGAGGTGCTGACCCACCTCCCGAAGGAGCTGACCGCGGTCGGTTAGGTCGTCTACCAGCCCGGCGTGCCGTAGTCGGGACCGGGAATGGCGAGCGGGATCGTCTGCCTGAGCGCGGGACCCGTCGCGGTCAGTTGGAAGCAGCCCGTGCGTCCTATCCGTAGCTCTGTTCGGACGATCCTCCAGCCGGAATGTGGCTGGATCCTCAGAGTCGATGCGAATTGCAGCGGGCGACGGCCGACGCACGAGACATCGGGTGCTTTCACGGTACAGCTGGTGGCACCGTTGGTCGAGAAGCCCAAATCGGTACGCCTGCCGCTACTGCCGATGCGATTCCCCGTGATCGTCACGCTGCCTGACTGCGACGGGGCGATCGCGATCAGTGCTCGGTGAAGGTAGTAGCCGGCGCCATCGGTGTCGTCTCCGTCGCGGGAAATGGAAGTGTTGCTCGAAAGCGCGACGAGATAGACGGGGCCGGCGCGCAGACCCTTCTCCGCCGGCCGAATCCACGGGAAGAACGTCAACGCGGCGGCCCGCACCGCAGCCGGCATCGACTGTTCCCTCGGCATCAGCGGGCAACGAAGCTGCCAGGGATTGCCCGCGGAAGCGCTGCTGGTAGCTCCGACTAGCAGCAGGCAGGCAGCGAGTAGCGCGCCCCTGGGTCTCACAGCACCCAAACGATACGCCTGACACCGATTCGCTGTCGGCTAGACTCGCCTGCCGTGGCCGACGTCGTCTCCACCAACGAGTTCAAGAACGGGATGCACATCGAGATCGAGGGCTCGGTGTGGCGGATCGTCGAGTTCCAGCACGTCAAGCCGGGCAAGGGCGGCGCGTTCGTGCGCACGAAGGTGAAGAGCATCGACTCGGGCTCCGTCGTCGATCGCACCTTCCGTGCCGGCGAGAAGTTCGCGCGGGTCTTCACCGAGGTGAAGAACATGCAGTACCTCTACGACTCCGACGACGAGGTCGTGTTCATGGACGCCGAGACCTACGAACAGCTCTCGCTCGGGCGCGCGACGCTCGAGGACGAGCTGCCGTACCTCGTCCCATCGAGCTCGGTGCAGCTCCTGTTCGTCGGCGGCAAGCCGTCGGGGGTTCAGCTGCCGTCCTCACTCGAGCTGACCGTGAGCGAGACCGAGTCCGGGGTGAAGGGCGACACGGTCTCGAACGTGACGAAGCCGGCCACGCTCGAGACGGGCGCGGTCGTGCAGGTGCCGCTCTTCGTGAACCCGGGCGACCGCATCAAGGTCGATCCGCGCGAAGGGCGTTACATCTCGAGGGCGTAAGGTTGGGCATCACCGCTCTCGCCGATACGACGATTCGCCTTCTCGGCCAGGAGCCGCTGGCCGGGCGGATGCCGACCGCGGAACTGCTCGCGCTCGCGGAGATCCTCGACGGCGCCGGTTTTGCGACCCTCGAGGTCTCGGGCGGCGGCGTGTTCGACAGCGCGGTCAAGCGCGGCGTCGAGAGCCCGTGGGAGCGGATCCGCGCGATCAAGGCGCGGACGAAGACGCCGCTCGGGCTCGCGCTGCGCGGACGCTTCCTCGTCGGGTCGCGGCCCGTCGACGGCGACTTCGTGCGCCGCTTCGTCGCCTGCGCCGCGGAGAACGGGATCGACGTGTTCCGTCTTCATGATCCCTTGAACGACGTCTCGAACCTGAGCGAGGCGGCCGAGGCGATCGCCGCTGCCGGCGGCGCGTTCGAGGCGGGGCTCGTCTACGGCTCCGGGTTGACCGGCGAGACCGACGCGCTCGTGAGCCAGGCGCGGAGGCTGCCCGAGCTCGGCGCGGCGCGGGTGCTGCTCCACGATCCGACCGGCTCGCTGCTGCCGCACCGCGCGCACGAGCTCGTCGGCGCGCTCCAGGAGGCGAGCGGGCTCCCCGTCGGGATCTACTGCCAGGGCGCGTGGGGCGGCTCGCTCGCGACCGTGCTCGAGGCCGCGCGCGCCGGAGCCGACCTGATCTCCTGCTCGATCTTCCCGCTGGCGCTCGCGCTCCATCGCGTCTCGGGCCAGGGAGTCGCCGAGGCGCTCGAGGGGCTCGGGCTCGCGACCGGCGTCGACGTGCCGGCGCTGTGGCGCGCCTCCGATCTCGTCGACGAGCACATCGGCGACGAGCCCGTCGCGCCGCTCGCGCCGCGGATCGCCGTCCGCGCCGCCGAGCACGAGATTCCCGCAGGGCTCGTCGCGGCCCTCGACGTCCACCTGCGCACGCACGCTGCGGGCGACCGGCTCGAGGACGTGCTGGTCGAGCTCGACACGATCCGCACCGAGGCCGGCTGGCCGCCGCTTGCGCCGCCGATCGGTCAGATTCTCGGCTCGCAGGCGCTGCTGCACGTGCTCTCGGCGAGCCGCTACGTCACCGTCACCGACGAGCTGCGCTCGCTGCTCGAGGGCCGGTACGGCACGCCGCCGGGCCCGATCGACCCGATCGTCCGCCGCGCGGTCGAGCTGCAACGCGACCCGGAGAGCACCGAGGACGCGACGCCGGTCGAGCTCAGCGACGTGCGCGAGCAGGCCGAGGGCCTCGCCTCGAGCGAGGAGGAGCTGCTCCTGCTCGGCCTGTTCGGCGAGGACGCCGAGTCTCTGCTGCGCGCGATCCGCGGGCGCGCCGAGCCCGAGGACTCCCTCGGCGCGTCGGGTGTCGACCGGCACCAGGCGGAGCGGATCCGCGAGCTCGTGCGCATCGTCCAGGAGTCGGGCGTCGCCGAGATCGAGATCGAGGAGGACGGGATGCGCGTCTCCGTCCGCCGCACGGACGAGCCGCTCGAGGGCGTCTTCGATCCGCTCGCGACCGCGGAGCCCGAGCCGGCGCCGGTCCGCCCGCGCGACAACGGGCTCGTGCAGGTCGAAGCGCCGATGGTCGGCACCTTCTACCGCGCCGCGCAGCCCGGCTCGCCGGCGTTCGTCGAGGTCGGCGACGCGGTCGCGCCCGGCGAGACGCTCTGCATCCTCGAGGCGATGAAGCTGATGAACGAGGTGAAGGCCGACGTCGAGGGGATCGTCCGCTCGATCCACGTCGACAACGCACAGCCGGTCGAGTTCGGCCAGCTCCTCTTCGAGCTCGAGCGGGTCGGCGCCCGGCCGCTCGACGCCGTCTGATGTTCCAGCGCGTGCTCGTGGCGAACCGCGGCGAGATCGCCGTGCGCGTGATCCGCGCCCTGCACGAGCTCGACATCGAGGCGGTCGCGGTCTACTCCACCGCCGACGATGGCGCGCTGCACACGCGCATCGCCGATCGCGCCGTGCGGATCGGCCCGCCGCCGGCTGCCGCCAGCTATCTCAGCATCCCGGCGCTGATCGCGGCGGCCGAGACCACCGGCTGCGACGCGGTTCACCCCGGCTACGGCTTCGTCTCCGAGAACCCCGATTTCGTCCGCGCCTGCGAGGAGCACGACCTCGTCTTCGTCGGGCCGGGCGCCGAGGTGATGGAGCGGATGGGCGACAAGGCGCTCGCCAAGCACGAGCTGCGCGCAGCCGATGTGCCGCTCGTCCCCGGCACCGACGGCGCCGCGACGCTGGACGAGGCGAGGGCGGCGGCCTCCGAGCTCGGCTATCCGGTGCTGCTCAAGGCATCGGCCGGCGGCGGCGGCAAGGGGATGCGGCTCGTCACGGATGCGGCCGATCTCGACACGGCTTTCCAGAACGCGTCCGCCGAGGCTCAGGCCGCGTTCGGCAACGGCGACCTCTACCTCGAGAAGGCCGTCGTCCCGGCGCGCCACGTCGAGGTGCAGGTGCTGTGCGACCTCGACGGCGGCGTGCTGACGCTCGGCGAGCGCGAGTGCTCGATCCAGCGCCGCCACCAGAAGCTCGTCGAGGAGTCGCCGTCGCCCGCGCTCGACCCCGCGCTGCGCGAGGAGATGGAGGCCGCCGCGGAGCGCGCCTGCCGCGCGATCGGCTACGCGAACGCGGGCACCTTCGAGTTCCTACTCGGCGCAGACGGCTCGTTCTCGTTCATCGAGCTGAACGCTCGCCTCCAGGTCGAGCATCCGGTCAGCGAGCTCTGCACCGGAATCGACATCGTCCGCGAGCAGCTGCGGATCGCGGCCGGCGAGCGGCTCTCGGTCACCGGACGGGCGCCGCGTCGCGGCCACGCGATCGAGCTGCGGATCAACGCCGAGGATCCCACGCGCGGCTTCCTGCCGTCGCCCGGCCGGATCGCGCGCTTCCGCCCGCCGCTCGGCCCGGGGATCCGCGTCGACACGTGGATCGAGGACGGCGCCGAGATCACGCCGTTCTACGACTCGATGGTGGCGAAGGTGATCGTCTGGGACGAGGACCGGCCGGCGGCGATCGCCCGCGCCGAGCGCGCGCTCGAGGAGCTCGAGATCGTCGGCGTCCCGACCACGCGCCGGTTCGCTCTCGACGTGCTCCGCAGCGACGGTTTCCGGAGCGGCGAGTACACGACGAGCTACCTCGACGAGCTGAACCTCGTGGAGACCGCGCCTTGAGCCACGTGATCGAGCGCTCGGGCGGCTCCGTGACCGTGACCGACGCCGCGCTGCACCAGATCGTGACCGGCGCCGTCGCGCTCGTCCCGGGCGCACGTCCACGCCGCCGCCGCGGCGTCGAGATCGAGGTGAAGGCGGGCCGGGCGCGGGTCGAGCTCGAGCTCGCAGCGCCGATCGGCGCCGTGCTGCCGGAGCTGGCGCGCGACGTCCAGATGAACGTAACGTCCGCGCTCGCGGGGATGTGCGGGCTCGTCGTCGACTCGGTCGACGTCACCGTGGCGGAGCTCGAGGCATGAGCGGCGGCAGGCGCGCAGCCCGTCGCACGGCGCTCTTCCTCCTGTACCAGTCTGACGTGACCGGCCAGCCGCTGGCCTCGCTGTACGAGGGCGAGATCGACCCGTTCGCGCGGGAGCTGGCCGAAGCGGTCACCGATCGGCTCGACGACCTCGACCCGAAGATCTCGGCCGCGTCGGAGGGCTGGCCGGCCGACCGCCTCGGCGCGATCGAGCGCAACGTCTTGCGGATCGGGATCTACGAGCTCGAGACTGAGTCGGTGCCGCCGGAGATCGCGATCAACGAGGCGGTGGAGCTTGCAAAGCGCTACGCGAGCGACGAGGCTGGAAGCCTCGTGAACGGCATCTTGGGACGGATTGCGCGGGAGCGCGTGGCGTGAGCGCGGAGGAGTCGCTCGAGCGCGCAGAGGCGCTGCTCCAGCAGCTCGACGCGACGCGCGCCGAGCTCGAGGCGCTGACCGAGGACGACGATCCGGACAAGGCGATCGACATCCTCTCGCGGCTCAACGAGATCGCGAAGGAGGTCGAAGCGGAGCTCGCGCGCGCGAAGCGCGAGGCGGAGGCCGATGTCGACGCCTGAGGAGCTGCGCGCGCTCGTCGAGGAGTACCTCGCAGGCCTCGCGCTCACGCCCGAGCTGCACGGGCAGGCCGAGTCGGTGCGCTACGCGCTCGAGGGCGGCGGCAAGCGTGTCCGCCCGGTGCTGTGCCTCGCGACCGCCGAGGCTGCGGGCGCAACGGCCGAGAACGCGCTGCCCGCGGCGGCTGCGCTCGAGCTCGTCCACTCGTTCTCGCTCGTCCACGACGACCTGCCCGCGCTCGACGACGACGCCGAGCGCCGCGGCCGGCCGAGCACGTGGGCGCAGTACGGCGAAGCGGTGGGCATCCTCGCCGGCGATGCGCTGCTCGCCGAGGCGTTCCGGCTCGTGCTCTCGTATCCGACGCCGCACGCGGGTCGCGAGCTCGCGCAGGCGACGCTCGGGATGATCGGCGGTCAGTACCTCGACATCACCGCCACTGCGCCCGACGACGAGACGCTGCACCGGCTGAAGACCGGCTGCCTGTTCGCGGCGGCGATCGGGCTCGCGCTCTGGGTCGCGGAGATTCCGGAGAGCGAGCAGGGCCTGTGGCGCGCGTTCGGCGGCGAGCTCGGCCTCTTGTTCCAGATCGTCGACGACATCCTCGACGGCGACGGCTACGTGGTCACCCACGGGGTCGACGGTTCGCGACGGCTCGCCGACGAGTCGGCCGACCGCGCGCAGGCAGCGCTCGAGGCGATCGACGCGGACACGGCGGTGCTCGAGGAGATCGTCGGCGGGCTCAAGGCCCGCACCGTGTGACGAAGAAGCGGCTCGACGTCCTGCTCGTCGAGCGCGGGCTCGCCGAGAGCCGCGCGCAGGCGCAGGCGCTCGTGCTGGCGGGGCTCGTGCCCGGGTACGACAAGGCGGGCGCGCAGGTCGACGAGACCGCCGAGCTGACCGTCGATGCGCGGCCGCCGTTCGTGTCGCGGGGCGGCGAGAAGCTCGCGAACGCTCTCGGGGCGGTCGGCCTCGACGTGACTGGCCTCGACTGCCTCGACCTCGGCGCCTCGACCGGCGGCTTCACCGACTGCCTGCTCCAGCGCGGCGCGGCACGGGTCGTCGCGCTCGACGTCGGCTACGGCCAGCTCCATCCGAAGCTCCGCTCCGATCCACGTGTGACCGTGGTCGAACGGATGAACGCGCGTGCGCTCGAGGAGCTGCCGTATCCGCCCGAGCTCGTCGTGTGCGATGTCTCGTTCATCAGCGCGCGCACCGTCCTGCCGCCTGCGATCCGGCTCGCCGCGCCCGGCTGGCGCGCGCTCGTGATGGTGAAGCCGCAGTTCGAGGCCGGGCGCGCGGACGTCGGCAAGGGTGGCGTCGTCCGCGACGTCGAGGTGCGCCGCCGTGTCGTGCGCGAGGTCGCCGAGGCGGCGCTGGCCTGGCCGGGGCGGGTGGCCGGCGTCATAGACTCCGGGGTGCCGGGGCCGAAAGGGAACCGGGAGACGTTCCTGTACCTCGTCAACGATGAACGAGCCGAACTCGACCCTGATCTCGATGCCTGGATCGCAGCCGCTGTCGCCTGAGCCGGTGCGGCGCGCCGTCGTGCTCACGCACGGGCGCGCAGCCACGATCGGGCCGGCATTGGAGCGCGTGCAGGCGACCGCCGACGCGGCCGGCGTCGAGCTTGTCTACTCCGGCGAGGAGCGCGCGAAGCACGGTCTCCCGCCCGACGGCGAGGAGTCGGCGGCAGCGGACATCGCAGTGGTCCTCGGCGGCGACGGCACGATGCTGCGGGCGCTCGGCCGCTTCCTCGACCTCGGCGTGCCGGTGATCGGCGTTAACTTCGGTCGCGTCGGCTTCCTCGCCTCGATCGAGGCCGACCGGCTCGAGCCCGACCTCACCCGCGTCTTCGGGGGCGACTACCGCGTGGTCGAGCTGCCGACTCTCGACGCAGCGGTCGGCGCGGAGACCGCCGTCGCGGTCAACGACGTCGTCGCGGCAAGCTCGAGCCTCGGCCGGATGGTCGAGCTGGAGTGGGCGATCGGCGGCGAGGATCTCGGCCGCCAGCCCTGCGACGGCCTGATCTGCGCGTCGCCGTCCGGCTCGACCGCATACAACCTCTCGAACGGCGGCCCCGTGCTGGTGTGGGGCCTCGACGCGCTCGCGCTGACGTTCGTGGCGCCGCACTCGCTGCACGCGCGCCCGCTCGTCGTCCCGCGCGGCGCCGACGTGGTGATCTGGAACCGCACGCCCGATGTGGCCGTGTCCGTCCTGATCGACGGCCATGTCTTCCACGAGCTCCCGCCCGACGGCAAGGTCACGATCCGCCTCGGCGACCGCCGCAGCCTCCTCGCGACACTGCCCGAGGCGACGTTCTTCAGCCGCTACCGGGAGACGTTCGGCCCGTAGCGAGACGATCCGCCGCCGCGAGCATCTGGCGGGCGATCGGCTGGAGCCCGATGCGGGTGCCGAGGAGACCGGTGGAGACGCGTTCGACGACGCCCCATTCCCAGATCGCGTCGGCGTCGAGGCCCGTCCGGCGCGCGAGCCGGCGGGCCCGCCCGGGCAAGTCTCCGTCCAGCGGATCCTCTCGCATGATGATGCCGAGGTCGTATTCGGGCTCGGCGAGGAGGCCGTCCGGATCGACGAGCTTGAAGCCGCCGGGAGCCTCGAGCGCGTTCCACTGATGCACGTCGCCGTGGACGAGCATTGCGGTCTCGTCGCGATGTGCACGGGCGCGCCGTGCCGCGCACGCCAGCGCGTGCTCCACCGTCCGCTCTGCGCACGGGCGATCGAGCTCCTCCCAGGTCGCGGCGATGAACCCGGCGAGCCATCGTGCCTTGACAGCGCCTGTGGGGAGGCCGGAGTCGGGTGCCCGGCGCCAGATCCGCTGCGAGGCGGCGACGAGAATCTCGTGGCGCTCGCGGGTCGGCAACCCGAGCTCGTGGAGCGAGCCGCCCAGCCGCTCGAGGAGCAGCGCCCCGCGAGAGACGTCCTCCCGGAGCAACCGGGGGCAGCCGTCGCCCGCGGCGAGTTTCAGGACGGTCGCCTCGTGGGCGGCCGCGTGAGGGTCGCGCGGAACGATCAGCTTCAAGACCGCGGGCGTGCCGTCGGCGCACGTCGCCTCGGTCACGAGGGCCTCGGTCGAATCCCGGTAAGAGCGACCCACGGTGAGGCCCCACTCGACCTCGACCTCGCGAACGAGCAACGCCAGACCGTCGAGCCACGCCTCCGCCCCGTAGGCGAGGGCCTTCTCGCGAACGATCTCGGGAACGTCGATCACGGCGGTCGCACACTATCCTCGGCCGTTCGGGCCAATGGCCCGGCGCGGCCGCTGCGAATACCATCTCGTTCGTGCTCCGCCGACTTCGGATCGAGAATCTCGTGCTCATCCGCGAGGCTGAGCTCGAGCTCGGGCCGGGGCTGAACGCGATCACCGGCGAGACGGGCGCGGGGAAGACGATCCTCGCGCAGGCGATTGGGCTGCTGCTCGGCGCCAAGGGCGACGCCTCGTACATCGGCGCCGGCGCCGACGAGGCGTACGTCGAGGCCGAGCTCGACCTGCCCGACGGCTTGCTCGACGAGGAGGGCTTCGAGACGCTCGCCGAGCTGCGGCCGGAGGACGAGGAAGGGCTCGTGCTCGCGCGGCGCGTGTTCGCGGACGGGCGCACGCGCGCGTATGCCTGGGGCCGCAGCGTCGCGCGCGAGGATCTCGCCGCAGCGGCGGAGCGCCTGATCGCGATGTCCGGCCAGTTCGAGCAGCGCCGGCTCGGCCGGCCCGCGTATCAGCTCGACGTGCTCGACGCGTTCTGCGGCGAGGAGCAGGGCCGCCGCCGCCGCGAGGCCCGGATCGCCTGGCGCGAGCTCGCTGCGGCCCGGCGCCGTCACGACGAGATCGCGAGCGACGCCGCTGCGGCCGCCGCCCGACTCGAGGAGCTCGCCGCGCTCGCCGCCGCCACCGAGGGGCTCGAGGCCGACACCGAGGAGAGCCTGCGCGCCGAGCGCGAGCGGCTGCGCCACGTGACCGAGCTCGCCGAGGCCGCGGAAACCGCCGCCGAGGCGCTCGCGCCCGACGACGGCGAGGGTGCCGCGGGCCTTACCGGCGCCGCCGAGCGCGCCGTCGCACCGCTCGAGCGGCTCGCAGCCGAGCTCGAGCAGGCCGGCAACGAGCTGCGCGACGCCGAGCTCCGCCTGCGCGAGACCGCGAGTGCCCTGCGCGCGTTCCTCGCGTCGCTCGAGGCCGAGCCCGGCCGCCTGGAGGAGGTCGAGGCGGGCCTCGACCGGATCGCCGATGCAAAGCGCCGCTTCGGCGCCGCGACCTACGAGGAGCTGCTCGCCCGAGCGACCGAGGCTCGCGCCGAGCTCGATGCGATCGCCGAGGGCCACGATCCCGCGCGCGCCGCCGCCGAGGAGCTCGCCGCCGCCGAGGCGAAGGTCGCGAAGCTCGGCCAGGAGCTCCGCGACGCCCGCACCGAGTCGCTCGCTCCGTTCCAAGCTGCGGTCGCCGAGGAGCTGCGCGGCGTCGGCATGGGCGAGGGCGAGTTTCTCGCGGAGATGGGTGACCGCGAGCCAGGCCCGACGGGAGCCGACGAGGTCTCGTTCCGGATCCGCCCGAACCCCGGCCTCCCGTTCGCGCCCGTCGCCGACACCGCCTCGGGCGGCGAGCTCTCCAGAGTCGCGCTCGCGATCGCAGCGGTCGCCGGCGGCGAGACGATGGTCTTCGACGAGATCGACGCGGGCATCGGCGGCGAGACCGCGAACGCCGTCGGCCGCACCCTCGAGCGGCTCGGCGGCGCGCGCCCAGGTGATCACGATCACGCATCTCCCGCAGATCGCGAGCCTCGCCGCGAGCCACTTCCGCGTCGAGAAGGTGCCGGGCGACCCGACCCACACGCGCATCGACCGGCTCGCCGAAGCAGACCGGCGCGAAGAGCTCCAGCGGATGCTGGGCGGTCGCGAGTTCCTCTCGAGCGTCCAGTGAGCTCTTTCGTCGAGTTCACCGGCCGCGCGCGGATCGACCGCCGCACGAAGAACCTCACCAAGCGGCTCTCGTCGGGTGACGTGGCCATCATCGACCACCGCGACCTCGATCGCGTCTCGGCGGAGGAGCTCGTCGAGTCGGGAGTCCGCGTCGTCGTCAACGTGGCGGAGTCGCAGAGCGGCCGCTATCCGAACCCCGGCCCGCTGTTGCTCGTCCGCGGCGGCGTCCGCCTGATCGACGCGCCCGATGCGTCGCTGTTCGACACCGTGTCGGAGGGCGAGCTGCTCTCGGTCCGCGGCGGCGGCGTCTACCGCAACGGGACCTGTCTCGCGAGCGGCCGCGTGCTGGAGGCACCCGAGCTGGAGCGTGCGCTCGAGCAGGGCAAGGATCGGGTCACCGAGGCGCTCGAATCGTTCGCCGAGAACACGATGCGCTACCTCCGCGACGAGGGGCACCTGCTCTCGGAGGGGATCGACTTCCCGCCGCTCAAGGCGCGCTTCCGCGACCGCCACGCGCTCGTCGTCGCGCGCGGTCCCGGCCACAAGCGCGATCTGCACATGGTCCGCCCGTACGTCCGCGACTACAAGCCCGTCCTGGTCGCGGTCGACGGCGGCGCCGACGCGCTGCTCGAGGCCGGGCTGAAGCCGGACGTGATCGTCGGCGACATGGACTCGGTCACCGACCGCGCGCTCCGCTCGGGCGCCGAGATCGTCGTCCACGCCTACCGCGGCGGCGAGGCGCCCGGAGCGAGGCGGCTCGAGCGGCTCGGACTTCCCTACGAGGTCGTCTCGGCGCCCGGGATCAGCGAGGACGTCGCGCTGCTCCTGGCCTACGAGAAGGGCGCGGCGCTGATCGTCGCGGTCGGCACGCACTTCAACCTGATCGAGTTCCTGGAACGAGAGCGCGACGGGATGTCGTCGACCTTCGTGACGCGGCTGAAGGTGGGGGAGATCCTCGTCGACGCGAAGGGCGTCTCGCGGCTCGCCTCGCGTCAGGTCGGCGTGTGGCCGCTCGTCGCGTTCGTCGTCGCGGCGATCTCGGCGGTGGTGGTCGCCGTCGCCGCCTCGCCGCCGCTGCGCCATCTGATCGAGCTGTTCGGCCTGCGGCTCCGCTCCCTCCTCGGCCTCGGCTGATGCCGACCCGCGAGGCCACCGGCGAGCTGCTCGCCTCCCGCGAGGACGTCTGGGCCTTTCTCGAGGAGCCGAACCATCTGCCCGACTGGTGGCCCGGGATCGGCGGCGTGCAGGCCGACCGGCGCGGGCTTGCGCCCGGCGCGCGCTGGGAGATCTCCGGCGGTAACACGCCGACGCTGCTGCGGAAGGCGCATGACCGCGACGTCCTGCTCGTGGATGAGGTCGAGCGCCCGGCGCTGTGGCGCTTCCGGCTCAACGGCCGCAAGCTCGAGGTCGAGCTCCGCCTCGACGAGTCGGCGCCGGACCGCACCCTCGCGCACCTGCGGGTGAGTGCGCCCTGGCTCGTGAGCCTCAGCCGCTCGTTTCCGGAGCACGCGCTCGTCCGGCTGCACGACCTTGTGCAGACCGGCGCGCAGGTTTAGCTCTACTCTGCACCGCGGAATGTTCGACTTCCGCTACCACGTCGCCTCGCTCGCCGCCGTCTTCGTCGCGCTCGTGATCGGCATCCTCGTCGGCGTCGGCGTGTCCTCGAACGACACGCTCTCGCACTCCGAGCGCAAGCTCCTGAACGAGCAGAAGGCGGAGCTCCAGGCGCGCTACACCGCGCTCGCCGGGCAGCTCAACGCGCTTCAGGATCAGGAGCGCGCCTCGTCGGCCTTCTCGAGCGCCGCGTACGCGACGGTGATGAGCAACCGGCTCAAGGGCAAGCGGATCGGCATCGTCTTCGTGGGGCCGGACGACACGCAGCTGCGGGGGCTCGTCCAGGGCGCTCTCTCCGATTCCGGCGGCGTCTCGACGCGCTACCGCTCGCTCCAGGTTCCGGTCGATCCGGTCGCGATCCAGAAGGCGCTCGCGTCGCATCCGGTGCTTGCGGCCAAGTACGCGGGGCCGGCCGGGCTCGAAAAGCTCGGCAAGGAGCTCGGTTCGGAGCTCGTGAAGGGCGGCAAGGCGCCGCTCTGGGGGCCGCTGTCGAATCTCCTCGTGTCGGAGCGGCTCGGCGGGTCGAACACGCCGCTCGACGGCGTTGTCGTCGTCCGCACCGCAACGCCGCAGCACGGGCCGACGGTCGGCTTCCTGCACGGCTTCTACTCGGGGCTCGCCTCGGCCGGCGCGCCCGCTGTCGGCGTGGAGACCTCGGATACGAAGGTGTCGGCGATGCCGGTCTTCCGCCAGCTCGGGATCTCGACCGTGGACGACCTGCAGACTCCGGCGGGGCGGCTCGCGCTCGCGGCGCTGCTCGCCGGCGCTCAGCCCGGCCACTACGGGCTCGACCAGAGCGCCGACGCAAGCGTCCTGCCGCCGCTCGCCGGTGGCTGAGCCGGTCGCCATACTCATCGCGGCTCGCGACGAGGAGGAGCGGATCGGGGCGACGGTCGCCGCGCTGCGCGAGGCGTTTCCGGGCGCCGAGGTGATCGTCGCCGACGACGGCTCGCGCGACGGCACCGCGCGAATCGCGGCGGAGGCCGGCGCCACCGTGGTCGCGCTGCCTGCGCCGCGGAAAGGGTCAGGCGCTCTCCGCCGCCGAGCAGGCCGCGCCCCGGGGCCGCGTCCTGCTCGTCGACGCCGATCTCCGCGGCGACGTCACGCCCGCTGGCTCGAGAGCGAGGCGGATCTCGCGATCGCGGCGTTCGCGCGGCGCAGCGGCGGTGGCTTCGGGATCACGAAGCGGGCCGGCGCGGCTGCTCGTGCGCCTCCGCTCCGGCTACGAGCCGCGCGAGCCGCTGTCGGGCCAGCGCGCGCTCTCGGCGGCCGCGCGCGAGGCCTGCTTCCCGCTGGCCGCCGGGCTTCGGCTGCGAGACGCGGATGACGATCGACGCCGTCCGCGCCGGGCTCTCGGTCGAGGAGATCGAGCTCGAGCTCGAGCATCGCGCGCACCGGACGCGACGCGGCGGGCTTCGCGCACCGCGGCCGCCAGCTCCTCGACGCGCTCGTCGCGAGCGGCCCGCTGCGCGCGAACTACCGCGGCGAGCGGCTGCCGCTCGTGGGCTGGCTCGTCGCGCTCGACGGCCCCGCAGTCGCCGCTGTCGCTGCGGCAGGCCTGGCCGACGACCTCTGGAGCGGCCCCGAGCGCGGGTTCGGCGCACACCTCCGCTCGGGCCGCACGACGGGAGTCCTGAAGCTCGTCGGGATCCCGGCAATCGCGCTCGCGGCGACTCGCTCCGTCTCCGGAGCGCTCCTCGTCGGTCTCTCCGCGAACGCGGTGAACCAGCTCGACACGCGCCCCGGCCGCGCGCTCAAGGGCTACCTGCTCGCCCGCGCCGCGCTCGGCGGCCGGCCCCGGCGCGCCGACCTGCTCGCCGTCCTGCTGCTCCCTTACGATCTGCGCGAGATGGGGATGCTGGGAGACGCCGGCTCGAACGCGCTCGGCGCCGTGCTAGGTTTCGAGTCCGTGAGGAGATTCTCGGGCGCGGGACGGCTTGCGGCGATCGCCGCCCTCGCGACCCTCACGATCGTCGGCGAGCGCCGCTCGCTGGGCGGGATGATCGAGCGCTCGCGCGTGCTCGGGCCCGTCGATCGGCTGGGCCGGTCGCGCCTGTGAGCACCGCGCCGACGCGGTACGTCTTCGTCACCGGCGGCGTCGTCTCCGCGCTCGGCAAGGGAATCGTCGCCGCGTCGCTCGGCCGGCTGCTGAAGGCGCGCGGCCTCCGCGTCCAGGTGCAGAAGTTCGATCCGTACCTGAACGTCGACCCGGGCACGATGAGCCCGTTCCAGCACGGCGAGGTGTTCGTGACCGAGGACGGCGCCGAGACCGATCTCGACATCGGCCACTACGAGCGGTTCATCGACGAGAACCTCTCGCGCAACGCGAGTCACACCGCGGGCGCGATCTGGAACGCGGTGCTGCGCAAGGAGCGCAAGGGCGACTTCCTCGGCGCGACCGTGCAGGTGATCCCGCACATCACGAACGAGATCAAGGAGCGGATCCGGCGCGTCAGCGAGGCGGCGCCGTGCGACGTCGTGATCTCCGAGATCGGCGGCACCGTCGGCGACATCGAGTCGCTGCCGTTCCTCGAGGCGATCCGCCAGTTCCGGCGCGAGGTCGGGCCCGAGAACGTGCTCTACCTCCACGTCACGCTCGTGCCGTACCTCGAGGCGGCCGGCGAGCTGAAGACGAAGCCGACCCAGCACTCGGTGATCGAGCTGCGCCGCATCGGCATCCATCCCGACATCGTGGTGTGCCGCTCGCGCGACGAGCTCTCGAACGAGATCAAGGAGAAGATCGCGCTCTTCACCGACGTCGACCTCGAGGCGGTGATCGCGAGCCCCGACGTGCCCGACGTCTACCTCGTGCCGAAGGTGCTGCAGGCGCAGGGCCTCGACACGCTCGTGGCGGACAAGCTCGGGCTCCGCGGCGGGCCAACGGATCTCGGCGAGTGGGACGAGCTCGTGGAGCGCGTCGGCCGCCGGGAGGGCGAGGTCGAGATCGCGCTCGTCGGCAAGTACGTGAAGCTCCAGGACGCGTATCTCTCCGTCCACGAGGCGCTGAAGCACGCCGGGATCCACCTCGGCACGCGCGTCCGCGTGCGCTGGGTCGACGCCGAGAACATGTCGCTACGAGGAGGCCGCCGCAGATGCTCGACCAGGTCGACGGGGTGATCATCCCCGGCGGCTTCGGCTCGCGCGGCTGGGAGGGCAAGATCCTCGCCTGCCGCGTGGCGCGCGAGCGCGGGATCCCGTACCTCGGCATCTGTCTCGGCATGCACGTCGCCGTCTCCGAGTTCGCCCGTCACGTCGTGCGGGCTCGAGGGCGCCAACTCGACGGAGATGGATCCGGAGACGCCGTTCCCGGTGATCGACCTGCTGCCCGAGCAGAAGGAGATCGAGGATCTCGGCGGCACGATGCGCCTCGGCGCGCAGGCGGTCGAGGTCGCCGACGGGACGCGGACGCGCGAGATCTACGGCGAGTCGGTCATCCACGAGCGCCACCGCCACCGCTACGAGGTCAACAACCACCTGCGGCCACAGCTCGTCGAGCACGGGCTCGTCGTTTCGGGCACCTTCCAGGAGGGCCGGCTCGTCGAGATCATCGAGCTGCCCGGCCATCCGTGGTTCGTCGCGAGCCAGTTCCACCCGGAGTTCAAGTCGCGCCCGACGCGTCCGGCGCCGCTGTTCCGCGAGTTCGTCGGCGCCGCGCTCGAGCGCAACCGCTCGCGCGACGCCGTGTCGCTGCGCGCGCCTGCGTAGAGTTCGGCGCGTGCTGCCGGATCCGCTGACGCTCTTTCTGGAGCTCGCCGCGCTGCCCAGCCCGCCGGGCGAGGAGCGCGCCGTCGCGGACCGGGTGCTCGCGTATCTGGCCGAGCTCGGGCTCGACGTGTCGGAGGACGGTGCGGGCGCGGTGGTCGGCTCAACGATCGGGAATCTCTACTGCCGGCTCGAGCCGACGCCGGCCGGGTTGCCGCTGTTCTTCTGCGCCCATCTCGACACCGTTCCTCCGAGCGGGCCGCTCGAGCCGGTCGTCGAGGACGGCTGGCGTGCGCAACGCGGGCGGGACGATCCTCGGCGGCGACAACAAGGCAGCGGTCGTGTCGCTGCTCGAGGCGGTGCGCCGTGTGCACGAGGAAGGCCGGCCGCACGCGGGGATCGAGCTGCTCTTCACGCCGAAGGAGGAGGTCGGGCTGCTCGGCGCCGAGGCGTTCGACGAGAAGCGGCTTGCTGCGCGGACCGGCTACGTCTACGACCAGCCGGGGCCGATCGGCGAGATCGTGCTCGGCGCGCCGACCCAGCGGTCGCTTCATGTGACGTTCCACGGGCGCGCGGCTCACGCGGGGATGGTTCCCGGAGGACGGCCGCTCCGCGATCGCCGCCGCTGCGCGTGCGATCGCCGACCTGCGGCTCGGGCGGCTCGACGAGGAGACGACGACGAACGTCGGCGTGATCTCGGGCGGCACTGCACGCAACATCGTGCCCGAGTGGTGCTCGTTCGACGCGGAGGTGCGAGCCCACGACGAGAAGCGGCTCGGCGACGTCGTCGGCGAGATGCTCGACGCGATCGCGTTCGCTGCGAGCTCGGCCGACTGCGAGGTCGAGACGACCGTGCACGAGAGCTACCGCGGCTACCGGTTCCGGCGCGACGATGTGGCCGTCGCGCTGGCCGCGGAGGCGCTGACGCGGGTCGGGTACACGCCGAGCTACGCGCTGACAGGCGGCGGTGCCGACGCGAACGTCTTCAACCTGCGCGGGCTCGAGTGCGTGAACCTCGCCAACGGGATGACCGACATCCACACCTCGAACGAGCGGATCGCGGTCGCCGATCTCGACGCGATGGTCGACGTGACGCTGGCGCTGCTCGACGCCGCGCGCGATGCCGCTTAGCCTCCGCCGCGGCAGCGTCTCGGCGATCGTCGAGCGCGTGGAAGGGCTCGTGCGGTGCGAGGTCGACGGCGCGCCGTGCGTCGCGTATCCGCGCCTGACCGGGCCGGTTGCGCTCGGCGACGAGGTGCTCGTGAACGTGCAGGCGCGTGAGCTCGGGCTCGGCTCGGGCGGCTTCGACGTCCTGTACGCCAATCTGACGCGCGGGCTCGAGCTGCCGCCCGAGCCGGGCGCCCACGTGATGAAGCTGCCGTACACGCCGCTGCAGGCGGCCGTGCGCCACGCGGAGGAGGACGATCCGCTCGCCGAGTCGCTGTCCGGGCTGCCGGTCGTCTGCTGCTCGCTGCACAGCCAGCTCGTGCCGGTGTGCGCGGGGATCGGAGCCGGGGTGCGGGTCGCGTACGTGCAGGTGCCGGGCGGCGCGCTGCCGGTGTCGCTGTCGGACGCCGTGCGTGCGCTGAAGGAGCGAGGGCTCGTCGAGACTGCGGTTGCGGCGGGCGCATGTGTGGACGGCGATGTCGCGTGCGTGAGCGTCGCGTCGGCTTTGGCGTGGGCGGGAGCTGCGGGGTTCGACGTCGTCGTCTGCGCGATCGGGCCCGGGATCGTCGGCACCGGCTCGTCGCTCGGCCACGGCGGCGTTGCGGCCGCCGAGGCAGCGAACGCGGCGAGCGCGCTCGGCGGTGTCCCGGTGCTCGCCGTGCGCTATTCGGATGCCGATCCGCGCGAGCGCCATCGAGGAGTCTCGCATCACACGCGGGCCGCGCTGGCGCTGTGTCCGGGCCGCGCGGCGGTGGCGTGGCCCGACGGGCTCGAGGCGCCTGAGTGGCTCGAGCCGCGCGAGTCGGTGGACGCGTCCGGGTGGCGAGGAGGCGTGCGCGGGCCTGCCGTTGTCGCACATGGGCCGCGGGCCCGGCGAGGATCCCGGCTTCTTCGCGGCCGCCTTCGCGGCCGGCCGGCTCGCCCAGGGGTCTCGTCCCGTAGATGGAGGAGCGTCGCCTCGGCCCGGTCGTCGGTCTCGGAACGTGGAACACGTTTGCGGGACGGCGCGATCTCGCCCGTGAGGTCGTCGGCGCGGCGCTCGACGCGGGCGTCCGTGTGTTCGACTCCTCGCCGATGTACGGCGACGCCGAGGCCTCACTCGCGGCGGCACTCGAAGGGCGGCGCGAGGACGCGATCGTCGCGACGAAGATCTGGACCGCGTCGCCGGCCGAGGCGCGCGCGCAGTACGAGGCACAGCTGGGCTGGTTCGGCCACGTCGAGATCGAGCAGGTTCATAATCTCGTCGCGTGGCGGGAGCACCTGCTGTGGCTCGAGGCCGAGCGCGAGGCGGGACGGATCGGGCGGATCGGCGTCACGCACTATTCGGCGGGCGCGTTCTCGGAGTTGGCCGAGGCGTTGCGGACGGGCCGGTTCCAGACGCTGCAGGTGCCGCTCAACCCGCTCGAGCGCGAGGCGGAGCAAGAGCTGTTGCCGCTGGCCGCGGAGCTCGGCGTTGCGGTGATCGTGATGCGCCCGCTCGGGCAGGGCACGCTCGCCGGGCAGAAGGTGCCGGCGGAGGCGCTCGCGGAGCTGGGCGTCGAGACGTGGGCGCAGGCGCTCCTGAAGTGGGCGCTCTCCGACGAGCGAGTCGACGTCGTAATCCCGGCGACGAAACAGCCAGGCCGCACGAGCGAGAACGCCGCAGCGGGCGAGGGGCCGTGGTTCGAGCCGGAGCAGCGCGCCCTGGTCGAGCGGCTCGCCGTACATCGCCTCTCACCCAAGTAAGGGGAACGGCCCCGAGCGCCCCACCGCTATCGATCCTAATTCGAAATGCGGCACGCGGGACGCACGGAAGCGTGCCGCCTTCGTGACGATCGTTCCTCCGACCGGCTATCGTTGCCGCGGCCATGAAGATCGGCGTCGCCAAGGAGATCAAGACCGACGAGTACCGCGTCGCCCTCACACCGGCGGGCGCGCGCGAGCTGATCCTGCACGGCCACGAGGTGACACTCGAGCACGGCGCCGGCGACGGGAGCTCGTTCCCCGACTCGGCCTACGAGGCGGTCGGTGCCCGCACCGCGCCCGTGGACGAGGTCTGGGGAGACTCGGAGCTGCTGCTGAAGGTGAAGGAGCCGATCGCCTCCGAGTACCCACATCTGCGCGAGGGCCTCGTCCTCTTCACCTACCTCCATCTCGCCGCTGATCGCCCACTCACGGAGGCGCTGATCTCGAGCGGGATCCGTGCCGTCGCCTACGAGACGGTCGAGACCGAGGGGCGGCAGCTTCCCCTGCTCGCGCCCATGAGCGAGGTGGCCGGACGCCTCGCTGCCCAGGCCGGCGCGCACTTCCTCGAGAAGCCGCTCGGCGGCCGCGGGCTCCTGCTCGGCGGCGTCCCCGGCGTCGCGCCCGGCAAGGTCGTCGTGATCGGCGGCGGCATCGTCGGCTACAACGCGGCGGTGATCGCGCTCGGGCTCGGCGGCCAGGTCACGATCCTCGAGCGCTCGATCGACCGGATGCGCCATCTCGAGGAGGTGCTCTCGGGCCGGGTCACGCTGCTGATGTCGAGCGCGCTCCAGGTCGAGTCGTCCGTCGCCGACGCGGACGTCGTGATCGGCGCAGTCCTGATCCCCGGCGCCGTTGCGCCGAAGCTCGTCACACGCGCGATGGTGAAGGAGATGAAGGAGGGCTCGGTCCTCTGCGACGTCGCGATCGATCAGGGCGGCTGCTTCGAGACCTCGCATCCGACCACGCACACCGAGCCGGTCTACACCGTCGACGGGGTCACGCACTACTGCGTGGCGAACATGCCCGGCGCGGTGCCGATCACCTCGACGAAAGCGCTCACCAACGCCACGCTGCCGTACGTCGAGGCGATCGCGAACCACGGCCTCGCGGACGCTGTCGCCCGCGACGCGGCCCTGGCGCGCGGGGTGAACGTGATCGACGGCAAGGTGACGTGCGGCCCGGTCGCCGAGGCCCACGACCTTGCGTACGCCCCGCTCGAGAGCGTCCTGCCGCTCTCGGCCGTCTGAGCTACGTCTCGGTCTTGGGCGGCGGGGTCTTCTGCGGCGAGATCTTTACGACGACCCACGTGACGGCCGCAGCGAGCGAGATCACGCACACAATGAAGAGGATGAGCCCGAGCAGGCCGAGGACAGTCATCATCGCCGCCGTAGAATAGCTGTATGCCCAGGGCATGTGTCATCGTGCTGGACGCGGTGGGAGCGGGCGCGCTCCCCGATGCCGACGCGTACGGCGACGAAGGGTCCGACACGCTCGGCAACGTCGCGCGCGCAGTCGGCGGGCTCGATCTGCCCGCGCTCGAGGCGCTCGGCCTCGGGAACGTCGAACCGCTCGAGGGCTGTCCGCCCCAGTCGGGAGCGCCCGCGGTCGCCGGCCGGCTCGTCGAGCGCTCGAAGGGCAAGGACACCACGACCGGCCACTGGGAGCTGATGGGCGTCGTCACGCCGCAGCCGATGCCGACCTATCCGCACGGGTTCCCGTACGACGTGATCGATCCATTCATGAACCGCACGGGCCGGGGCGTGATCGGCAACCGGCCCGCGTCGGGGACGGAGATCATCCAGGAGCTCGGCGAGGAGCATCAGAAGACCGGCAAGTGGATCGTCTACACGTCGGCCGACTCGGTCTTCCAGATCGCGGCGCACGAGGAGACGGTTCCGCTCGAGGAGCTGTACGAGGCATGCCGGATCGCCCGCGAGATCCTGACCGGAAAGCACGCGGTCGGCCGTGTGATCGCTCGCCCGTTCATCGGCGAGCCCGGCAACTACGAGCGCACGGGGAACCGGCACGACTTCTCGCTCGAGCCGAAGCGGCCGAACTACCTGACGCTGATCCGCGAGGCCGGACACCAGGTCCACGGCGTCGGCAAGATCTCGGACATCTTCGCCGGCTTCGACATCGACGAGTCCTACCCGACCAAGTCGAACGTGGAGGGGATCACGACCACGGAGCGCCTCCTGCGCGAGGTCGATCAGGGGCTGATCTTCACGAACCTCGTCGAGACCGACTCGCTCTGGGGCCATCGCAACGACCCGGTCAACTTCCACCGCTGTCTCCAGGATTTCGACCGGCGCCTCTACGACCTGCTCGAGGCCCTGCGGCCCGGCGACCTGCTCATCCTGACATCCGACCACGGCTGCGATCCGACGACGCCCTCGACCGACCACTCGCGCGAGCACGGGCTCCTGCTCGCGTACGTCGAAGGGCGCAACGCCGCTGGCCACATCCACGAGGGCGAGTTCGCCGACGTCGGCGCGACCGTCAACGCATGGTTGGGAGGTAAGGCGTCATCGAAGGGGATCCCCGGGCAGCTGATCGTCGCGCCCTGAAGCTCGACAACCCGCTCGTCGTGACCTGGGAGTACGCGAGTGAGGAACGGCTCGCGAAGCGGGCGGCCGCGTACCGGCAGCTCGTCGACGGGCCGAACGCCGAGGACATCGCGTTCGCGGCTGTCGCCGAGGTGCCGGCGAAGCAGGTGCTCGAGGTCGGCTGCGGCATGGGCGAGCTCGCGGAGCGGGTCAAGAACGAGCTCGGCCTGGAGCTGATCGCTATCGATCTCTCGCCGCGCATGGTCGAGCTGACGGCCGCGCGCGGAGTCGACGCGCGCATCGGCGACGTCCAGGCGCTGCCCTTCGACGACGAGTCGTTCGACCTGGTCATCGCGGGGTGGGTGCTGTACCACGTGCCCGCGCTGGAGCAGGCGATCCTCGAATGCCGCCGCGTGTTGCGGCCGGGCGGGACGCTCGTCGCCGTCACACTCGGCTCGGACAACTTCCAGGAGGTGTGGGAGCTGCTCGGCGACACCGCGCGAGATCACCTCAGCTTCTCCCGCGAGAACGGTCTCGAGGTGCTCGCGCCGTACTTCGAGCACGTCGAGATGCGCGACGCTCAGGGCGTCGCGTTGTTCCCCGATTCGGAGTCGATGCGGACGCTCGTCGCCGCCCAGCTCACGCATGCGCATCTGGCCGATCGGGTGCCCGAGTTCACGGAGCCGTTCCAGGCGCACGCCTCGCACGCCGTGTTCGTCGCCCGCAAGGCGGGCTGATGGCGCGGCTCGACGACCCGGAGCTCGTGCAGCGGGAGTATTCGAGCGAGTCCGGGCTAGCCGGGCGCGCCGACGCCTACCGGTTCGCGGAAGGCCCGGATCCGCGTCAACTGGCGCTTGAGGCCGTGATCGAGGTCGCACCGCGGAGTTTCCTGGAGGTCGGCTGCGGCTGGGGCTGGTTCTCCGAGCGGATCGCTGCCGAGACCCGGGCGGAGGTCATCGCCCTCGATCTCTCCGAGCGGATGGTCGACCTCGCGCGGGAGCGTGGGCTCGACGCGCGCGTCGGAGACGTCCAGGAGCTGCCGTTTCCGGACGACTTCTTCGACTGTGTAGCTGCCAACTGGATGCTCTACCACGTACCCGATGTCGACCGCGCTCTGGCCGAGCTGGCCCGTGTCCTTCGGCCGGGCGGCCGGCTCGTCGCGGTCACGAACTCGACCGATCACCTTCGCGAGCTTGTGGGGCTGCTCGGCGTCGATCGCGAGGAGTCGGCTTTCTCGGCGGAGAACGGGGAGGCGCAGCTCAGTCGTCACTTCGCGGCGATCGACCGGCGCGACGCAGCGGGCTCGATCGTGTTTCCCGACCGAGTGGCAGCGCAGGCGTATGTCGACGCCAGCGCTCAAATGTGGAGCGGTGCCCAATTGCCCGAGTTCGACGGGCCTCTCCGCGTGCGCCGCGCACCCGTGGTTTTCGTCGCGGAGACCGCACGGTGATCCTTCCCGCGGACCTGATCCAGCGGAAGCGCGACGGGGAGGAGCTCAGCGCCGAGGAGCTCTCCGAGCTCGTGCTCGCGTACACCGCCGGCTCCGTGCCCGACTACCAGATGGCGGCCTTCCTGATGGCCGTGTACTTCCGCGGGCTCACGCATGCCGAGACGTTCGCGCTCACCGACGCGATGATCCGTAGCGGCGAGACGCTCGACCTCGGCGCCGCGCTCGGGCGGAAGGTCGTCGACAAGCACTCGACGGGCGGCGTGGGCGACAAGACGTCCCTCGCCGTCGGGCCGATCGTGGCTGCATGCGGCGTGCCGTTCGGGAAGATGAGCGGCCGTGGGCTCGGCCACACGGGTGGCACGCTCGACAAGCTCGAGTCGATCCCCGGTTACGAGGTGGAGCTCCCGCTCGAGCGATTCGTGGCGCAGGTCCGTGACGTCGGCCTAGCGATCGTCGGCCAGACGGCCGACCTCGTCCCCGCGGACAAGAAGCTGTACGCGCTGCGCGACGTCACCGCGACGGTCGACAACGTCTCGCTGATCGCGGCGAGCATCATGTCGAAGAAGCTCGCGGGCGGCGCCGACGCGATCGTGCTCGACGTGAAGGTCGGCGACGGCGCGTTCATGAAGACCGAGGACGATGCGCGCGCACTCGCGAACGAGATGATCGAGCTCGGCCGTCGCGCCGGTCGCGAGGTGGTCTGCCTGCTCACCGACATGGACCAGCCGCTCGGGAGCGCCGTCGGGAACGCGCTCGAGGTGCGCGAGGCGATCGCCACCGTGCGCGGCGAAGGCCCGCCGGACTTCACCGAGCTCGTGCTCGATGCATGCGCGCGGCTCCTCGAGCTCTCCGACCTCGGCGTCGATCTCGTCGAAGGGCGCGCCCGCGCGGAAGCGGCCGTCGAGGACGGCTCGGCTCTCGACGCCTACGAGCGCTGGATCCGCGCGCAGGGCGGCGACCCCGACGAAACGGCCTTGCCCGTCGCCCCCGTCGTGCGACCCGTCACCGCCGATGTCGGCGGCTACGTCGGCTCGCTCGGCGCGATCGCGGTCGGCCGCGCAGCGCTCCGTCTCGGCGCCGGCAGGCGCACGAAGGAGGATGCGATCGACCATGCCGTCGGCGTCGTCTGCCTGGCCAAGCGCGGAGGTCGCGTCGAGGCAGGGGAGACGTTGGCGGAGGTCCACGCTCGCGACATGGTGACCGCCGCCACCTGCGTCGCCGAGGTCAAGGCGGCGTACGCGATCGCGAATGCGGCTCCTCCGGAGCGTCCGCTCCTGCTCGACGTGCTCGGGAGCTAGCCGTGCCCGAGCTGCCCGAGGTCGAGACAGTTCGGCGCCGGCTCGCGCCCGGGCTCGAGGGACGCCTCTTCGCACACGTGGAGATCGGCGACGGTCGACTCGTGCGGCCCTACGAGCCGGATGTGGTCGCCGCCGAGCTCGTGGGCGAGCGGGTCTCGGCCCTGGAACGTCGCGGCAAGTATCTGATTGTGAGGTTCGAAACCGGTCGGGCTCTCCTGATTCACCTCCGGATGACGGGGAGTCTGCGTCACGCGCCGGGCGGGACCCTCGAGGATGATCCGCACCGGCGGGCTGTTGTCAGATTAGACGACGGATCGGACGTCGCCTATCGCGATGTCCGCCGCTTCGGCACCTGGCTCCTGCTCGAGCCCGGAGCGCTGGACGAGTACATCGCAGCCCGGCTCGGCCCCGAGCCGTTGACGCCGGCGTTCACCGCGAAGGTGCTCGCGAGCCGGCTTGCGAAGCGAACCGCGCCGCTCAAGAACGTCCTGCTCGACCAGAAGGCGATCGCCGGGCTCGGCAACATCTACGTCGACGAGGCGCTGTGGCGTTCGGAGCTCCATCCCCGTCGGTCCGCGGGCGAGCTCGACGCCCAGGAGCTGAGCCGGCTCCACCGGAACATCCGGCGCGTGCTCGAGCTCGGGATCGCCCGGCAAGGCGCCACGCTCCGCGACTACGCCACCCCCGATGGCTCGAGCGGCGAGATGCAGAACGAGTTCAACGTCTACGGCCGTCTCGGCGAGCCCTGCCCACGCTGCGGGACACCGATCGAGCGGAGCGTGCTCGGCGGCCGGGGCACGTGGACATGCCCGTCGTGCCAGCGGCTCCCGTAGATGGCCCCTCTAGACTTGTCCGCAGGATGGCGGGGCGCGGCTACAAGACGGAGGCGGTCGTCCTGCGCTCGTTTCGCTTCGGCGAGTCCGACCGGGTGCTGCACCTCTACACGCTCGACCGGGGCCGGGTCGGTGCACTCGCAAAGGGCGTGCGCAAGACGAAGTCGCGCTTCGGCGCGCGCCTGGAGCCGCTCTCGCATGCCGAGCTGATGCTCCACAAGGGCTCCGGCGAGCTGCACACGGTCACCGGCGCCGACCTGATCCAGTCGCACCATGCCGCGCGCGAGGATCCGTACCGCCTCGGCGTCGGCCTGATCGGCCTCGAGGCGATGCTGCGCCTCTTCAGCGAGCAGGAGGCGAATCCGCGGGCGTTCGAGGCGTTGACGCGGTTCCTCGACCTGCTCGACGGAGCGGAGAGCCGTGCGCCGGCGCGCCACGCACTCGATCCGCTGGCGCTCTCGTTCCAGCTCAAGCTGCTCTGGCTCTCTGGCTATCTCCCACATCTCGCGAGCTGCGCCGAGTGCGGATCCGACGCGGGCGTGGTCGGCTACTCGCCGAAGGCCGGTGGTGCGGTATGCCGCGACTGCGGAGCCGGAGCGCTGGCGCTCTCGCCGGCCGGGCTCCAGGGGATCGACGCGCTGCTACGGCGACCGCTCGCCGAGGCGTGGGAGGTCGGCCTCACGGACCGTGCCGCACGTGACGCCCTCAGCGTGATCACCGCCTGGTACGAGTACCACGGCGGCTTTCGGCTGCGAACTCTGAGCGCTTAGCTGCGGCGCAGCCAGGTGTGCGGCGGGCGGAGCGTGTCGCGATGACGGATCACGGCCGCGGCGAGCGCTGCACTCAGCGCGAGGATGCCCGTGAACACGAATACGTCGGCGAGGTTGAACGCGGCGACGCCACGGCCGACTGCGATGACGATCGGGTCCGGTACGGCCCAGGAGTGGAGCGCGCCGGAGACGAGGTTCCCTGCGACGCCGCCCGCGAGGACACCGGCGCTGATCGCGACCGCCAGGGACGGCACGCGTGTGAGCACGAGCACGCCGGCGATCACGGTGAGCGAAAGCGCAGCCCACGCGGGCGAGCGTGCGTGGAACGCCCAGGGCGGCGTCGGCGTCATCGCCTTGTACCAGAGGTCGACGGCGGCTAGGAACGCGGCCAGGACCACGGTGATGATGGTTCTCCTCCCCACGGGGACACCGTATCGCAGTTGCTGCGGCGCGGTCTATGCTGAGTTGCGTGGCGCGGACGCTCCCGGGAGGCTTCGAGCTCGATGATGATCCTGCCCGAGTCGACGTCGCTGCGGTGCATCTCTTCCTGTCGGAGTCGTACTGGGCGAACGGCCGCCCGGTCGAGACGGTGGAGCGGCTCGTCCGCGAAGCGAGCCGCATCGTCGGGCTCTACGAGGGCGACAAGCAGATCGGGTTTGCACGAGCGGTCTCGGACGGTGTCGGGTTCGCCTACCTCGCCGATGTCTACGTGCTCGAGAGCTACCGTGGCCAGGGCCTCGGAGTCGAGCTGGTCCGTGAGATGGTCGAGAACGGCCCATACGGGCAGTGCAAGTGGCTCCTGCACACGCGCGACGCCCATGACCTGTACCGGAAGCTCGGCTTCGGCCCGCCGTCCGAGCGCCTGATGGAGCGTGATCCGAAGACGCGCGCCGCGCAGGATTAATCACGCTTTCGACACAGTCCAGCGCGCCCCACGCCGCTACCGTTGTTGTGCCCCGTGGGTGGGTGGGGGTTAGGGATGGGTCCTTCCTTGAGTGCGCGCCCCCCAAGAAGCCAAAGCGTTGCTCCGAGTAGGATCACGGCCCGTGGCGACCCTCAACTACCAGGACATGATCGCGGCCCTCGAGCGGTACTGGGCCGACTACGGCTGCGTGCTCATGCAGCCGTACCACACCGAGCTCGCAGCCGGGACGATGAATCCGGCGACGACGCTCCGCGCGCTCGGGCCGAAGCCCTGGAAGACTGGTTACGTCGAGCCGGTGATCCGGCCGACCGACGGCCGCTACGGCGAGAACCCGTACCGCTTCCAGCACTACTTCCAGTACCAGGTCTTCCTCAAGCCGTCCCCCGACGACGTCCTCGACCTCTACTTCGCGTCGCTCGCCGCGCTCGGGATCGACATCACTGCGCACGACCTCCGCCTCGTCGAGGACGACTGGGAGCAGCCGACGCTCGGCGCCTGGGGGCTCGGCTGGGAGGTCTGGATCGACGGTCTCGAGGTGACGCAGTTCACCTACTTCCAGCAGGTCGGCGGCCTCGATCTCGAGCTGATCCCCGCCGAGATCACGTACGGCCTCGAGCGGCTGGCCATGTTCCTCCAGGACAAGCAGAGTGCCTTCGACCTCGTGTGGGCTCCGGGCGTGAAGTGGGGCGACGTCTACCGCGAGAGCGAGCGCCAGTGGTCGATCTACAACTTCGAGGAGGCGCCGGTCGACGTCCTGACCCGGCGCTTCGCCGAGCACGAGGAGGAGTGCATCCGCCTCGTCGAGCGCCGCCTGCCGCTGCCCGCCTACGACCAGGTGCTGAAGAGCTCCCACACCTTCAACCTGCTCGATGCGCGCGGGGCGATCTCCGTCACCGAGCGCGCGGCCTATATCGGCCGAGTCCGCACACTCGCGCGCGCCGTCGCGCAGCTCACCGTCGAACTGGAGCGGGAGGCCGATGCCGACGCTGCTGTTTGAGATCGGCTGCGAGGAGCTGCCCGCCTCGGCGTGCCGCGAGGCGGCGGCGCAGCTGCCCGAGCTCTGCCTCGAGCACCTCGGCGCGAAGCCGGCCCAGCTCTACATCGGCCCGCGCCGGCTCGCGATGGTGGTCGAGGACGTTTCGGGCGAGGCGGCGCCGGAGTGGGTCAAGGGGCCGCCGCTGGCGCTTCGGGACAAGGCCGCAGCCGGCTTCGCGAAGCGCTACGGCGTCACCCCGGACGAGCTCGAGGAGCGCGACGGCTTCCTCGGCGTCGAGGTGCCCGGCAAGCCGCTGGCGGAACGGCTCGCGGCGGTCCTCGACGCGCTCGCGTTCTCGAAGTCGATGCAGTGGGAGACCGACGGGCTCCGGTTCGCCCGCCCGGTGCGCTGGCTCTGCGCACGGCTCGACGAGGCGGTCGTTCTCGGCGACGGCACCTCCTACGGGCACCGCTTCACATCGGGCCGGATCGAGATCCCCTCGGCGCACGCCTACGCCGAGACGCTGCGCGCGCAAGGCGTCGAGCCGGATGCGGCCGAGCGCCGCCGCCAGATCGTCGAGGCGCTGCCGGAGGGCTGGCGGGACCCGCTCGCGAAGCTCGAAGAGGTCGTCTACCTCGTCGAGAGTGTCGCCGTGCTCGAGGGCCGCTTCGACGAGCGGTTCCTCGCGCTGCCGCCGCGGGTGATCGAGACGGCGATGCAGTCGCACCAGCGCTACTTCCCGCTCGCCGGAGCCCGCTTCGCGTTCGTCGCGAACGGCGGCGATCCCGCGCTCGGTGATCCGCGGCAACGAGCGCGTGCTCGAGGGACGGCTCGACGACGCGACCTTTACCTTCGAGCGCGACCTGGCTGTCGGGATCGAGGAGCTCGCGGCCCGGCTTGGCTCGATCACGTTCTTCCGCGGCGCCGGCTCGTTCGCAGACAAGACCCAGCGGCTCGTCGAGCTCGTCGAGCGGCTCGGCGGAGACGGCGACGCGAGGGAGGCAGCGCGGCTCGCGAAGGCCGATCAGGCCTCGGAGCTCGTGCGCGAGTTTCCGGATCTCCAGGGTCACATCGGCGCCGAGTACGCGCGCGCAGCCGGCGTTTCGGACGCGGTCTGCACGGCGATCGACGAGCACTACCTCCCCGACGGCGCCGACGCGCCGCTGCCCTCGACCGAGGCGGGGCGCATCCTCTCGGCCGCCGACAAGATCGACAGCCTCGACGTGGCATTCGGCGTGGGGCAGAAGCCGAGCGGCTCGCGCGACCCGTTCGGTCTCCGTCGCGCCGCAATCGGCCTGTGCCGGCTCGCCGTCGAGGGTGGGCTCACGCTCGAGCTCGACGGCGACGTGAAGGAGTTCGTCGAGGAGCGCCTCGAGGGCCTGCTCGGAGTCCCGGTCGAGCTCGTCCGTGCGGCACGAGCCTCGGCGCTCCGTGACGTCGGCGGGATCGCCGCGCTCGCCCGGGCGCTCGACGCCGCTCGAGGCCGAGCGGCTCGAGCCGATCGTCACCGTCTTCAAGCGCTCCGACCGCATCGCCCGCGAGGCCGCGCCGGGCGCCGTCGACCCGACGCGCTTCGACGAGGACGCCGAGCGCGCCGTCTTCGCCGCGCTGGAGGGCTCTCGGGCGAGGATCGGAGCTGTCGCCGAGCGCGACTTCGACACCGCGTTCACCGCAGCCGCGGAGCTCGCCGCACCGCTCGAGCAGTTCTTCGAGGACGTGCTCGTGATGGCCGACGATGACGCCGTCCGCGAGAACCGCCTACGGCTCCTGCTCGACGTCCGCGACACGCTCGGACAGCTCGGCGACCTCTCGCAGCTCCCCGGCTGACCGCATGGCGACGCCCGCGATCGCCGCAGCCGAGCGGGCCGGGGTCGCCTTCGCGACGCACGCCTACGAGCACGACCCGAAGGCGGAGTCGTACGGGCTCGAAGCGGCGGAGAAGCTCGGCGTCGACCCGGCGCGCGTCTTCAAGACGCTCGTCGCGTCGCTCGACGGCACGCTGCACGTCGCGATCGTCCCCGTGGCAGCGCAGCTCGACCTGAAGGCGCTCGGCAAGCGCGCGGAGCTCGCGAAGCCCGCCGACGCCGAGCGCGCGACCGGCTACGTGACCGGCGGGATCTCGCCGCTCGGCCAGCGCCGAGCGCTGCCGACGCTCGTCGACTCATCGGCGCTCGAGCACGAGACCGTGTTCGTCAGCGCCGGCCGGCGCGGCCTCGAGCTCGAGCTCGACCCGCGCGACCTCGTGCGGCTGACCGATGCGACCGTCGCGGCGATAGCCTCCGCCCGATGAGCGTCGTCACCCCGGTCGAGCTGCACGTCGTCTCGGACTCCACCGGCGAGACGGCCGCGCGGCTCGTCCTCGCGCTCGAGGCCCAGTTCCCCGAGCAGCCCTTCGAAGAGGTGCGCCACCCGCGCGTCGAGTCGGTCGACGACCTCGCGCTCGCGGTGAGCCGCGCCAAGGGGCGCCCCGCGGTGGTCGTCTACACGCTCGTCCAGCCCGAGCTCCGCGAGGCGATGCGCCAGCTCTGCCGCCGGGCGAAGATCCACTACTGCGACCTGCTCGGCCATCCGATCGACGCCGTCGCGCGCGTTTCAGGCCAGGCGGCGAAGATGACCCCGGGCGCGAAGCCGGCGCTCGACACCGCGTACTTCAAGCGGATCGAGGCGATCGAGTTCGCGGTCAAGTACGACGACGGGATGGGGAAGGGCCTGCGCGAGGCGGACATCGTGCTCGTCGGCGTCTCGCGCACCTCGAAGACGCCGCTCTCGATCTACCTCGGCTATCTCGGCCACAAGACTGCGAACGTCCCGATCGTGAAGGGAATCTCCCCGCCGCCGGAGCTGTTCGAGATCGAGCCGGCGAAGATCGTCGGCCTCACGATCGACGCGCAGCGCCTCGCCGAGATCCGCTCCGCGCGCGCCCGCACGCATGGGCTCGTCGAAGGGCAACTACGCGCAGATCGGCGAGATCTACGAGGAGCTCGAGCAGGCGACGAAGATCCACCGCCGGCTCGGGTGCCCGGTGCTCGAGGTCTCGGAGGCTTCGATCGAGGAGACGGCCCACCGCATCATCCGCCTCGTGGCCGAGCGCCGCGCCGAGGTCTCCGCATGAAGGAGAAGCCGCCGGTCCCGCTCAGGTACTGGACGCTGTGGTGGTTCCTGCTCGCCCTTGGCGACCTGCTCTTCTACGTGCTGCTCACGCCGATCTGGCTGGGCCTGCGGGCGGCGGCGTGGCTGGCGGAGTTCCGCTCCCGGCGACGCCGTCCAGAAACGCCTGCACCTCCCGCGGCGTCCTGAGTCGCACGACGTCGTAGCGCTCCATCCGCTCGGGCCACGTCGCGCGGCGGCGGAAGAAGGCGCGCACCGTGAACGGAAAGAGCGCATCCCAGCCCCATACGAGGTTCCGCCACGTCTCGCGGTTCCCGTTCCAGAGCTCCTCGTGGTTCCGAATCCGACGGAACGAACGCCGCCAGAGCCGCCACAGGATCAGCGGCAGCGGCTGGTCGAGCCAGACGACCGTGTCGGCGCGTGCCCAGAGCAGCTCGCCGAGCTTCCAGTCGTAGGCGCCGTCGAGCACCCAGCCGTCGGAGGCGGCCATCGCGGCCTCGACGCGCTCGGTCAGCTCCTCCGCGGTCGCCTCGGTCCAGTTCGGGCCGTGGTGAAGGGCGTCGACCTCGGTGTACGGGACGCCGAGCCTCGCCGCGAGCGCGCGCCCCAGCGTCGATTTGCCGTTGCAGCTCACGCCGACGATCAGCACGCGCTTCACGGCGCGGAGCTTAGAGCTCTGTCACGTACGAGGTGAGCGCGCGCATGTATTGCGCGCGCTCGAACGCCTCGGGATCGGGGCACGAGACCTGGCTCATGCTGCCCTTGAGCTGCTCGACCGACTCGTAGTCGCCCTGCTCGAGCAGCGCGCGGAGCCCGATCGTGAGCTCGCGCAGGTGCTCCGGCCCGTCGCTGAGCAGCGCGGAGGTCGTCATCGTCACGTCGGCGCCCGCGAGCAGCGGCTTCAGCGCGTCCTCGGCGCTGTGGATCCCGGTCGTCGCGGCGAGCGAGGCGGCGACGCGCCCGCGCAGGATCGCGATCCAGCGCAGCGGCAGCAGCAGCTCGGCCGAGGTCGAGAGATGGAGCTCGGGCACGACGCTCAGCGTCTCGAGGTCGATGTCGGGCTGGACGAACCGGTTGAAGAGGACGAGCCCGTCCGCGCCGGCCTCGACGAGGCGCGCGGCCAGGTGCGCCAGTCGAGGTGAAGAACGGCGCGATCTTCACGGCGAGCGGGATCGAGACGACCGCCCGCACGGCAGCGGACGAGCTCGAGGTAGCGCTCCTCGACGTCTCGCCGGGCGCGTCCGGGTCGGTCGCGACGAAGTAGACGTTGAGCTCGAGCGCGTCCGCGCCCGCGTCCTCGATCAGCGTCGCGTAGCGCACCCAGCCGCCCGGCGAGGTGCCGTTGAGGCTCGCGATCACCGGGATCGACAGCAGCCTCCTTGGCCGCGGCCAGATGGTCGAGGTACGGCCTCCGGGCCGGTGTTGTAGTCGTCGAGCTCGGGGAAGTAGCTGAGCGCCTCGGCGAAGCTCTCGCGACCCCGCTTCGAGCACCTGGTGCACCTCGAACGCCTCGTGCTCGATCTGCTCCTCGAACAGCGAGGGCAGCACGACCGCGGCCGCGCCCGGCGTCCTCGAGCCGGCGCAGCATCTCGAGATCGTGGCCGAGCGGCGAGGCGCGAGGCGACGAGCGGGTTCGCGAGGTCGAGCCCGAGGTAGCGCGTGCGCAGGTCGACCGTCATTCGCGGCCTCGCCCGGTGCGGTGTGGTCGACGCTCGGCCATCTGCTCGTACACGTGCCGGCGCTCGGTCGACGTCGCTCCTGTGCCGAGCGCGGCGAGCCGCGCGGCCTCCTCCGGCTCGGTGCGGGCGAGCATCGCGAAGCGCGCCTCCTTCTCGGTGAACGTCCGCGAGCGGCATCTTCGGCGCGCGCGAGTCGAGATGGAACGGGAGCTGCTCGACGCGCGCGGGTCGAAGCGGTAGAGCGGCCAGTAGCCGGTGTCCGACCGCCGAGCTTCTGCTGCGCCATGCCCATGCGCCATGTCGATGCCGTGCGCGATGCAGTGGCTGTAGGCGATGATCGAGCGACGGGCCGGGGTACGCCTCGGCCTCGGCGAACGCCTTCACCGTCTGCGGGTTGTCGGCGCCGATCGCGATCTGCGCGACGTAGACGTTGCCGTAGGCCATGGCGATCAGCCCGAGGTCCTTCTTCGCGGTCGCCTTGCCGGCCGCGGCGAACTTCGCGACGGCGCCGCGCGGCGTCGACTTCGACGCCTGGCCGCCGGTGTTCGAGTAGACCTCGGTGTCGAGCACGAGGACGTTGACGTCGCGCCCGGACGCGAGCACGTGGTCGAGGCCGCCGAAGCCGATGTCGTAGGCCCAGCCGTCGCCGCCGACGATCCAGACGCTCTTGCGGACGAGGGTGTCGGCGAGCGGCTCGAGGCGCCGCGCGGCCGCGAGTGTCCATGCCGCGCGAGGCGCTCCGCGCAGCGCGCCGACGCGGTCGCGCTGGGCGGCGATTCCCGCCTCGATCGCGTGCGTCGAGCGCCGTCGAGCAGAGCGCGGCGGCCAGATCCGCGACCGAGCTCGCGCGACGAGCCGGCGCGCGTGCTCGCGTCTGACTGGCGTCGAGCGCGAGCCGCATGCCGAGCCCGAACTCCGCGTTGTCCTCGAACAGCGAGTTCGACCAGGCCGGGCCGCGGCCGTCGCGTTCGGCCGACCACGGCGTCGTCGGCAGGTTGCCGCCGTAGATCGACGAGCAGCCGGTCGCGTTGGCGACGAGCATCCGGTCGCCGAAGAGCTGCGTGAGCAGCTTGAGGTACGGCGTCTCGCCGCAGCCGGCGCACGCGCCCGAGAACTCGAACAGCGGCTCGAGCAGCTGCGAGCCCTTGACGGTGTCGACGTCGACGAGCGTCCGGTCGAGTCGGCGGGATCGCCGAGGAACGCAGTCCCAGTTGGCGCGCTCCTCGTCGAGATGCGCCGCCTTCGGCGCGCATGTCGATCGACTTGTGCTTCGCCTCCTCCTTCGCTTGGCCGGGCAGATCGTCGACGCAGATGCCGCAGCCGGTGCAGTCGTCGGGCGCGACCTGGATCGTCATGCCGCAGTCCGGGCAGCTCGCGTCGACTGCCACTCCTTCGACTTGAAGCCGTCCGGCGCGCCGGCGAGCGCGTCGGGGTCGTAGACCTTCAGCCGGATCGCCGCGTGCGGGCAGACGAGCGCGCACTTGGTGCAGTGGATGCAGATCGCGGGATCCCAGACCGGGATCTCCTCGGCGATGTCGCGCTTCTCCCAGCTGCGCGGTGCCGGTCGGGAACGTGCCGTCGACCGGGAGCGCGCTGACCGGCAGCAGGTCGCCGCGCCCGGCGAGCATCGCGGCCGTGACGCGCTGGACGAAGTCGGGCGCTCGGCCGGGACGGCGCGGCGGACATGCCGTCGCTCGCCGGCCTCGGCGGGCACCTCGACCTCGTGCAGAGCCGCGAGCGCGGCGTCGACCGCCGCGAAGTTGCGCTCCAGCACGACCTCGCCGCGCTTCCCGTAGCGTCTTCTCGATCGCGTGCTTGATCGCCGCGATCGCCTCGTCGGCGGGCAAGCACGCCGGCGAGCGCGAAGAAGCACGTCTGCATCACCGTGTTGACGCGCGGCCCGAGGCCGGCCTCGCGCGCGACGCGCGTCGGCGTCGATGACGAAGAAGCGCAGCCGCTTGTCGACGATCTGGCGCTGGACCTCGCGCGGGCAGCTGGTCCCACACCTCGTCGGGCCGGTACGGGCTGTTGAGCAGGAACGTCGCGCCCGGCCGCGGCCACGGCGAGCACGTCGATCGCGCTCGAGGAGCTCGAACTGGTGGCAGGCGACGAAGCTCGCGCTGCTCGATCAGGTAGGTCGAGCGGATCGGCCGCGGCCCGAAGCGCAGGTGCGAGACCGTCGACCGAGCCGGACTTCTTCGAGTCGTAGACGAAGTAGCCCTGCGCGTAGCAGCGTCGGTCTGCTCGCCGATGATCTTGATCGAGTTCTTGTTCGCGCCGACCGTGCCGTCGGAGCCGAGGCCGAAGAAGACGGCCCGGACGACGTCGGCGGGCTCGGTCTGGAACGTCCGCGTCGACCGTCGAGGCTCAGGTGCGTGACGTCGTCGACGATGCCGACCGTGAAGTGCGCTTGCGCGGCGCGTCCGCGGCGAGCTCGGCGAACACCGCCGCGACCATCGCCGGCGTGAACTCCTTCGACGACAGGCCGTAGCGGCCGCCGATCGACGCAGCGCCGCGGCGTCCGCGCGCGGTCATGCGAGCGCCGTGACCACGTCCTGGTACAGCGGCTCGCCGAGCGCGCCCGGCTCCTTGGTGCGGTCGAGCACGGCGATCGCGCGGACGCGCGTCCGGAAGCGCGGCGACGAGCGCGGCCGCGTCGAACGGCCGGAAGAGTCGCACCTTGAGCACGCCCGACGCGCTCGCCGCGGCGACGAGCGCCTCGACCGTCTCCTCGCGCCGCGCCGCGCCCGAGCCCATGAGCACGATGACGCGCTCGGCCTCGGGGTGCCCGCTGTACTCGAACAGCCGGTACCGGCGGCCGGTCAGCTCGGCGAACCGGTCCATCGCGCGCTGCACGATGTCCGGCGACCGCGAGCGTAGAACGAGTTCGCGGCCTCGCGCGCCTGGAAGAAGACGTCGGGGTTCTGCGCCGAGCCGCGCAGCACCGGGTGGTCGGGCGTGAGGCGCGCGCGCGCGGTGCGCGCGTGACGAGCGTCGTCGGCGATCAGCGCGCGCAGGTCGTCGTCGGCCAGCGGCTCGATCTTCGTCCACCTCGTGCGAGGTGCGGAAGCCGTCGAAGAAGTGCAGGAACGGGACGCGCGACTCGAGCGTCGCCGCGTGCGCGATCGAGCGCCAGGTCCTGCGCCTCCTGCACCGACGAGGAGCACAGCATCGCGAAGCCGGTCGTCGCGCGCCGCCATCACGTCGGAGTGGTCGCCGAAGATCGACAGCGCGTGGGTCGCGACGGTGCGCGCGGCGACGTGCATCACCGCCGGCGTCAGCTCGCCCGCGATCTTGAACATGTTCGGCAGCATCAACAGCAGTCCCTGCGACGCGGTGAACGTCGTCGCCAGCGCGCCCGCCTGGAGCGCGCCGTGCAGCGCGCCGGCGGCGCCGCCTTCGCTCTGCATCTCGATGACGTCGGGCACCGTGCCCCACAGGTTCGGCTGCGCCCGCGGCCGACCATGCGTCGGCGAGCTCGCCCATCGGTCGAGGACGGGGTGATCGGATAGATCGCGATCACCTCGCTCAACCGGTGCGCGACGAACGCGGCCGCCTCGTTGCCGTCGACCGTCACGAACATGGAGCCATCGTCCGCGCCGCACGCCCTGCCAGGCATCGGTGCAGCCGCCCAACCGGTCTACGGTGAACTACGGAGCAAGGACGGCGATCCTCCCCGACGTTTGCCCTCTGGCGCATGTGGAAAGATGAGCCTGCATGCGCTACGTCTACGACTTCGACGAGCCCTGCGACGGCGGGCGCGCCCTCCTCGGAGGCAAGGGGAGCGGCCTCGCGGAGATGACCCAGCTCGGCGTCCCGGTTCCGGCCGGCTTCACGATCTCGACCGACGCCTGCCGCGCCTACCAGGCCGCCGGCAAGCAGCTTCCCGACGGGCTCGAGGACGAGATCACGACGGCGCTCGCGCGGCTCGAGGAGAAGGCCGGCAAGCGCTTCGGCGACGCACACGACCCGCTGCTCGTCTCCGTCCGCTCGGGCGCGGCGATCTCGATGCCCGGGATGATGGACACGATCCTCAACCTCGGTCTCAACGACGAGGCGGTAGCCGGGCTCGCCGAGCGCACGTGCAACCCGCGCTTCGCCGCCGACTCCTACCGGCGCCTGATCCAGATGTACGGCGAGGTGGTCGACGGGATCGACGAGTACCGCTTCGAGCAGCAGCTGACCGACCTCAAGACCCGGCGCGAGGTCGCGAGCGACACCGACCTCACCGCCGAGGATCTCCGGGAGCTGATCGGGACGTACGAGCGGATCTACGCAGAGGAGACGGGCGGCTTCCCGCAGGACGCGCGGGCCCAGCTCACCCGCGCCGTGCGCGCCGTGTTCGACTCGTGGGACACGCCGCGCGCGCAGGTCTACCGGCGCTCGCAGGGGATTCCCGACGACATCGGCACCGCCGTCAACGTGCAGCAGATGGTCTTCGGCAACAAGGGCGAGAGCTCGGGCACCGGCGTCGCGTTCACGCGCAACCCTTCCAACGGCGACATCGGCCTCTACGGCGAGTTCCTGCTGAACGCGCAGGGCGAGGACGTCGTCGCCGGGATCCGGACGCCCGAGCCGCTCGCGCAGATGCAGACGAAACTCCCGCAGGCTTTCGAGCAGCTCGTGCAGACGATGCGCCGCCTCGAGGAGCACTACCGCGACATGCAGGACATCGAGTTCACGATCGAGGACGAGCGCCTCTTCCTGCTCCAGACCCGAGCCGCGAAGCGCACCGCCGCCGCCGCGGTGAAGAGCGCCGTCTCGATGGTCGAGGAGGGGCTGATCTCGCGCGAGGAGGCCGTGGCCCGGATCGACCCGGCCTCGCTCGACCAGCTGCTGCATCCGATGCTCGACCCGGACGCGCACCCCGAGGTCGCCGCGAAGGGCCTGAACGCCTCGCCGGGCGCCGCGCGCGGCCGCATCGTCTTCGACGCCGACGAGGCCGAGGCGCGCGGGAAGGCGCAGGAGGACGTGATCCTCGTGCGTTCCGAGACGACCCCGGACGACATCCACGGGATGATCTACGCGCAGGGGATCCTGACGATCCACGGCGGCATGACCTCCCATGCGGCGGTCGTCGCGCGCGGGATGGGCAAGCCGTGCATCGTCGGCTGCGAGGACCTGACGATCGACCTCGCCGCCGGCACGGCCACCATTGGCGGCCACACGGTCGAGCCGGGCGAGATCATCACGATCGACGGCGGCACCGGCAACGTGATGCTCGGCGCCGTCAAGCTCGTGCCGCCGCGGATCAACGAGGACTTCCAGACGATTCTCGGCTGGTCGGACGAGATGCGCCGGATGAAGGTGCGCGCGAACGCCGACACGCCCGAGCACGCAGCGAAGGCGCGCGAGTTCGGCGCCGAGGGGATCGGCCTCTGCCGTACCGAGCACATGTTCTTCGGCGAGGAGCGGCTCCCGGTGATGCAGCAGATGATCCTCGCCGACGACGAGCGGGGCCGCCGCGCCGCGCTCGAGCTGCTACTGCCGATGCAGCAGTCCGACTTCGAGGGGATCTTCGAGGCCATGCTCGGGCTCCCCGTCACGATCCGGCTGCTCGACCCCCCGCTGCACGAGTTCCTGCCGCCGCTCGAGGAGGCGACCGACGAGCGGATGCGCGCCCGGATCAAGGTGCTGCACGAGGCCAACCCGATGCTCGGCACGCGCGGCTGCCGGATCGGGCTCCAGTGGCCCGAGGTCTACGAGATGCAGGTGCGCGCGATCATCCGCGCCGCAAAGGCCGTGCGCGAGCGCACCGGCGAGTCGCCGCTCGTCGAGATCATGCATCCGCTCGTCGGCTTCGCCGAGGAGCTGAAGCGGCTGCGCGAGCTGACGATCCGCACCGCCGCCGAGGAGGCCGACGACGTCGAGTACCTCTGCGGCACGATGATCGAGCTGCCGCGCGCCGCGCTGCGCGCCGACGAGATCGCCGAGTACGCCGACTTCTTCTCGTTCGGCACGAACGACCTCACCCAGACGACGCTCGGCTTCTCGCGCGACGACGCCGAGGGCAAGTTCCTCACCTTCTACCTCGAAGACGGCGTGCTCGAAGCAGAACCCGTTCGAGACGATCGACCAGTCCGGAGTCGGCGACCTGATGCGGATCGGGATCGAGCGCGGCCGCCGCGTGAAGCCGGAGCTGAAGCTCGGGATCTGCGGCGAGCACGGCGGCGAGCCCGCCAGCGTGAAGTTCTGCCACACGCTCGGCCTCGACTACGTCTCGTGCTCGCCCTACCGCGTCCCGCTCGCCAGGCTCGCCGCCGCCCAGGCCGCGCTCGCCGAGCACGGCGCGGCGTACGTCGCCGCCGGCGGTTGATCGCCCACACGCTGCTGCGCGTCCCCGGCCAGATTTTGCCGGGCTGGTTCCCGCTCGTCGTCGAGCGCGTCGCGCCACGCCTGCCGCCGTTGCGGAGCCCGGTCGAGGAGCGCGTCAACGGCGGGCGGATGCTGCTCGACCTCGACGACTACGTCCAGCGCAAGATCTGGTACCGGAGCTTCGAGCCGGTCACCGCGCGGACGCTGCGGCGGCTGCTTGGCCCGGGCGACGTCGCGCTCGACGTCGGCGCGAACGTCGGCTTCTACACGCTGCTCTTCGGAACGGCGGTGGGCCCGTCCGGCTCGGTGCACGCGTTCGAGCCGGTCAACGGCGACGCACTCGAGGCGAACATCGCGCTGAGCGGGCTCGAGAACGTCGTCGTGGGCCGTACGGCTGCCGGCGCGACCCCCGGGACGGTGGCGATCGGCCGCCGCGACGGCGCCGAGGGCCGGTCGAGCGGCGCGTGGCGGCGCGGCCCCGGGCTCGACGCGTTCGAGGTCGAGCAGATCACGCTCGACGACTACGTCGAGGCGCACATCGCGGGCCAGATCAGGCTCGTCAAGATCGACGTCGAGGGGATGGAGGCCGACGTGATCGCCGGGCTCAGCCGCACGCTCGCCGCGGGCCGGATCGACGCGCTCCTCGTCGAGGTCGCCGGCGAGGCGATGGACGAGCCCGAGGCGATCCTCGCGCCGCTCCGGGCCGCGGGCTTCCGCACCTGGCGGCTCGGCGCCTTCGGCGGCCGCCGTCACCCGGGCCCCTCGTTCGACGCCCGCCTCACCGCTCTCTACCACCTGCTCGCGCTCCGGGCCTGAGCCGCTCCGTCCGTCGTCAAACCTACGCTGCAATCGTCACATAGTCGGACGCGGAGGTGTTGCGATGGGCAAGTGGACGGCTGACCGTCTCGCGGCGGCGAGCGGATTCGTGTTCCTGGTGCTCTACGTCGTGGCGATGTTCGTCGTCCCGAAGCCGCCGAGTCTCTCCAGTCCGACCCTGAAGGTGGCCGCCTACTACGTCGAGCATCACCGTGGCGGGCTGGTCCAGACCGCTCTGCTCGGGCTCTCGCTGATCGCGTTCCTGTGGTTCCTCGGCAGCCTCGCTGCGCTGCTCCGCAACGCGGGCGAGGAGCGGCTGGCCTCCGTCGCGTTCGCGGGCGGGCTCGCCACGGCCGGGCTTGCGCTGCTCGGGACGACGATCAACGCGGCGCTGTTCGAGCGAGTCGCGCTCGCCAGTCCCGCGATGGCGGGCGGGCTGCACACGATCTCGGTCACGGCGTTCACGATCGTCGGCTTCGCCACCGCCACGATCGCGTTCGCGACCGCGCTTGCGGTGGGGCGCTGCAAGGCCCTGCCGGCCTGGTACGCCGTGCTCACCGCGCTCGCGGGCGTGGTGTTCCTGTTCGGCGGCGCCGCGCTGACGTTCTCGGGCTTCTACTCGCCGCAGGGCACGTACTGGTGGATCGCGACCGTCACGTTCCTCGTCTGGACGCTGATCACGACCGTCGAGCTCGTCAGGAAGCCAGCGTCGTGATCACTTCGCGGTAGGCGGCGCGGCTCTTCGGCTTGGTCTCGAGGTCGAAGATCGAACCGGGCGCGCTCTCGAAGTAGGCGAGCATCTCGGTGCGCTTGTGCGTGCGCACGAACGTGCCCATCGTGCGGATGAAGACCGGATCGTCGATCCCCCACAGTCCCCACTCGGGGAAGGAGTACGGCTTGCCCGGGTGCGCCTTGTAGAGCGCCTCGTTCGCGTCCCATTCGGCCTTGCCGCGCTGGTCGTAGAGGTCGTTGCCGACCACGTCGACGTACTTGTCGCCCGGGTAGTAGGCCTGGGCCGAGTTCTGCGGGATGTCCGGCGCTCCGAAGCCCTGCGGGTTCCAGACGACGCGCGTGTCCGGCATCGGGTTCGAGGGGAGATCGCCCTTGATCGGGGGCATTCCGAGCGTCTTCAGCTTCGCGTTGATCGCCGCCGCCGGGCCGCCGTGCACGATCAGGTAGACCCGGGCAAACGCACGCCTGAAGTCCGCGGTGGAGTGGTTCGGCTTCGGGACGCCCGTCTTCGTGAACGCGCAGTACAGGTTCCAGTAGCCGTTCATCTCACCGAACGGCCGGACGTAGATCTTCTTGCCCCACGTGTTGATCGCACTGTTGAGCGAGATCAGATACCGCGTCGCCGGCGCCCTGCGCGAGCTGGTGCGGCGTGATCGCCTCCTTGCCGTTCTTGCCGCGCGTCGAGAGGCCGATCATCGGCACCGGGCCGAGCGTCGCGAAGAGATCCGTGAACGTGGAGCCCCAGCCGGCGCCCTGGTCCCAGCCGACGATCGCGTGTCCGACGGTGGAGACCTGGCCGGTCTGCGCCTGGAAGCGCGGCATCGAGCCCTTGATCCCGAGGATCGGCGAAGCCGCGGCGGCGGGCGCTACGACGAGGACAGCGACGACGGCGGCGAAAAACAGTCGCACCGACACATTGTTACGCCATCCCGCGAACTTTCCAGTACGAGATCGCGACACTCAGAGCCCCGATCGCCACGAGCGACGCGTAGCCGAGCCACGGCTGGCGCAGCTTTCGCGCCTGCCAGAACGCGAGCGTGCCAAGTATTCCGGCCACGAGCCCGCCGATGTGACCGCCCCACGAGATCCCCGATGCGGTGAACGAGAAGGCGAGGTTGATCACGATCAGCGTCAGCGCCGGTCCCGCGAAGGTGCCCGTCTGGAGCCACTCGAGGATCAGCAGTGAGCCGAGGATCCCGTAGATCGCGCCCGACGCGCCCACTGTCGGCTGCAGCGGTGTCGCGAGCAGCGCGCCGGCCGAGCCCGCGAGCCCTGCCGCGAAGTACAGCGCGAGGTAGCGGCCGTGCCCGAGCAGCTGCTCGACCATCGAGCCGAGCCACCACAGCGCGAGCATGTTCAGGCCGATGTGCAGCAGGCCGGCGTGGAGGAAGGCCGAGGTGATCAGCCGCCACCAGTCTCCCGCGGCCACGTACGGCCCGTACAGGAGCCACTTGTTGAACAGCGTCCCGCCCGGCGCGTTGAGCCCGGCGCCCTGCGCGACGGTGATCAGGTAGATCACCACGTTGGCGATCACGAGCGCGCGCGTGACGTAGGCGCCCCGCAGGTTCCCGACGAGCCGTGGCCAGCCGCCGCGCGTCATCCGCTGGGTCGCCGTCGGCATCGTGCCGCCCGAGTGCTCGGGGCAGCGGATCCCGACCGGTGCGATCGTCATGCAGTCGGTGCAGATCGGTCGCCCGCAGGTGGAGCAGGAGAGCCCGGTCTCGCGATCCGGGTGGCGGTAGCACGTTGCCATCGCAGCTAGCGTATCGGCGTGCGCGTCCACGTCGCCTTCACACCGGCCGAGGAGGTCCGTGCGCCGCTCGGGATCGTGATCGACGTCCTGCGCGCGACGTCGACGATGACCCAGGCGATCGCCTCGGGCTACGAGCGCGTGCTCTGCTGCGCCGAGGTCGACGAGGCGCGCGCCGCGGCGGCTGCAGCGGGCGACGCGGTGCTCGGCGGCGAGCGCGATGCGGTCAAGATCGACGGCTTCGACTTCGGCAACTCGCCGCGCGAGTTCGTGGGCGCACCCGCCGCGGAGACCCTCGTGATGACGACGACGAACGGGACGCGGCTCCTGCTCGCGGCAGCGGTGCGCTGCGAGACGGTGCTCGTCGGCTCGCTGCTGAACCTCGGCCCGCTGGTGGCCGCGGCGCGCGCGAGCGGGGCGGAGGACGTCGCGGTGCTCTGCGCCGGCGTCCAGGGCGAGCTGGCGCTCGACGACGCCTACACCGCCGGCCGCATCGCGGAGGCGCTCGGCGGTGAGGCGACCGACTCGGCCGAGGCCGCGATCCGCCTCGCCCGGAGCTTCGGCGGCCACGAGGAGGGCCTCGCCTCCTCGAAGAGCGCGCGGAACCTCGTCGAGTCCGGCCTCGCGGAGGACATCGCCTACTGCGCCCGCGAGAGCGTGCTCGACGTCGTGCCGCGCTTCTCCCGCATGGTCGGCACCGCCGCCGAGGTCCGCTGAGTGCGCACGCTTGACGAGGCGGAGATCGCGGCGTTCCTCGCAGAGGGCACCCGCACCGCAAAACTGGCTGTTGTCCGGAAGGACGGGTCGCCGCTGGTCACTCCGGTCTGGTTCCTCCTCGACACCGACGGAATGATCGTGTTCACGACCGGCAAGGACACCGTCAAGGGGCGCGCGCTCGAACGTGACCCACGGGTGTCTGTCTGCGTCGAGGACGACCGGCCGCCGTTTGCATTCGTGCGAGTCGACGGGGTCGCAGAGCTGTCCGAGGATCGTGACGACCTGCGGCGGTGGGCGACCCTGATCGCCGAGCGCTACATGGGGAAGGAGCGCGCGGAGGAGTTCGGAGAGCGAAACGGCGTTCCCGGCGAACTGCTCGTCCGCGTGCGAACGGTACGCGCCGTCGGCCAGGCCGACCTCGCCGGCTGAACCTACGTCCCCCGGGGCGCGTAGTCGATCTCGAGGAAGTCGGCGACCTCGGGAAGCCATCGCTCCTGGACGAAGCGGACGTGGTCCGGGTGGCCGTTGTACGCCTCGTAGGCGTCCTGGCCGGCGAACTCCATCGAGATCCCGTAGCGGTAGCCGTTCTTCGGACTGACCTCGTCGAGGATCTCGAACGCCTCGACGCCCGGGATCGCGGAGAGCTGCTGCGCGGCTGCGAGGAAGTCCGCGGCGCCGTCGGGATCGCGGAGCGTGAAGACGACGGTGTGGCGGATCGTGCCCGGTGTGAGTGTCATGCTGGCACCGTAAGCCATGGCTCGTCGCAGCGCACTCCTCGTCGTCCTGATCGCCTGTGCGGCGGCCGCCGGCACGAGCTCTGCGGCCGCGGTGCCGGGCTTCACGGGCTGCCGCTCGTACGTCTCGCGCTCGGCGGTGCCCGTCGTGCGCCCGCGCTCGATCGTGATCGCCTGCGCCGACGGCAACTTCTACGCGACGGGGCTCGCGTGGACGAGATGGGACGCGGGCGGCGCCGCCGGTGCGGGGACCGGGCACGAGAACGACTGCACGCCGTTCTGCGCCGCCGGGCACTTCCACACCTATCGCCTCGCCGTGCAGCTGAGCGGCGTCAGGGTCTGCGGCAGCCGGAAGTCGCCGCAGTTCACGCACCTCTCGTGGCGCTTCGTCGGCCCGAAGCCGGCCGGCCCGCGCGTGGGGAGTCAGACGTTCCGCTGCGCCTGACGGCGTAGGATCGCCAGATGCCCATCGGCTTCGGACTCCTCGGTGCCCTCCTCGGCGTGATCGCCGGCGGCGTCGTGGTGCTCGCCCGCACCGCCCAGTTCGGCCAACTGGGCGTCCACATGAGCAGCGACCGGATCGCCGTCTACGTCGGAGTCGGCGCAGCGGTCGGCTTCGTCGGCGGCATGATCATCGGCGCCGAGTTGCTCGGGCTGCTGACGCGCAAGCCGCCCGCGGACGAGCCGAGCTCCACCGTCACGCCCGAAGCATAGACAGGCACTGCATAGAGCCTTAGTGTGGCTGCGCGGCTCCGGGGCGTCGGCCCCGGATACTCGGTGATAGGTCAGGCCCGCTACGGCGGGGCTGTACCCGACCCGGGACACCTGGGGCTCCCGGAGCCGCTTGACGACGAACGTATGTTCGTATAGAACATACGTTCCGATGGTCGCCTGTCTTGTCATCCCTGGATTCGAGCTTCGCGCCGCTTTGCGCGCTCGGCCGGGGCTGGCGCTCAAGCCTGCGGCGCTTGCGCCGGTACCGGGAACGGAGCCGCTCGTCGGGCCCGTCACCGCTGCCGCCGAAGCCCTCGGAGTCGCACCCGGGATGCGCCTGGGCGAGGCGCTCGCGACCTGCCCGGGGCTCACGCTCGTCGAGCAGGATCCGGCCGAGGCCGAGCGCGAGTGGGAGGGCGTGCTGCAGCGGCTCGAGGACACCGGCATCTCGGTCGAGCCCGAGGGGCTCGGCGTCGTCTACTTCGAGACGCGCGGTGTCGAACGGCTTTACGGCGGCGTGGAGGCTGCGCTCAAGCGCGCCCTCGCCGCTGTCGGCTCTGCCTGGGATCCCCGCGCGGGTGCTGCCGAGCGCCGGTTTGCCGCCCTCGCGGCGGCGAGCGTCGCGCGGCCCGGGCAGCTTCTGATCGTCTCCGACGATCGCACCGAGGAGTTCCTCGCGCCGTTGCCGCTCGGGCTCGTTCCGCTCGAGCCTGGCCGCCAGCGGGAGCTGAAGGAGCTCGGGGTGCGACGTCTGGGTGAGCTTGCCGGGCTCCCGGGAGGTGCAGTGGCCGAGCGTCTGGGGGCGGACGGTCGGCGTGCATGGGGCCTGGCGAGGGGCGGGTCGTCCGCGCGCGTGCGCGGACGCCGCCCGCCCGCAGAGCTCGTGGAGGCGCTCGAGTTCCCGGAGGCGATCGGCAACGAGCTGACGATCCGGCGCGCCTTCACGAGCCTGCTCGAATCGCTGCTCGAACGGCCCGAGCGGGCCGGTCGCTTCGCCCGCAAGGTCGCCGTCTCGGCGCGCCTCGTCGGCGGTGGCTCCTGGCGGCGCACTGCCACCCTTCGCGATCCGACCGTCGACCTCTCGCGGCTGAAAGCTGCGCTCGGGCCCAAGCTCGCCGAGCTGCCCGCGCCGATCCTCGAGCTGCGGCTCGAGCTCGTCGAGCTGACCGAGGACACCGGCCACCAGCTCCAGCTCGTCCAGCCGGAAGGCGGCGAGCTGCGCGGCCGGCTGAAGGAAGGGCTCCGCCAGGTGCGCGCCAGCACCGGCTCGGGCTCCGTCTGCACCGTCGTGGAGGTGGCGCCATGGTCGCGGATCCCGGAGGCTCGCGCGCTCTTCGTGCCGCGGGACGAATAAACGCGCCGAGGCCGGCGCTCGTCGAGCCCGGCTTCGACGGGACTCCCCGGCTCGTCAACCGCCAGCCCGTCGCGGTCGTCCGCGAGGAGTGGCGCGTCGTCGACCGCTGGTGGACGGAGGAGCCCGTCGACCGCCGCTACTTCGATCTCGTGCTCGAGACGGGCCGGGTCGCCGTGGTCTTCCACGACGGCGCAACCGGTCACTGGTTCGCGCAGAACGCGTAGTGGCCTACGTCGAGCTCCATGCGCACTCCGCGTACTCGTTCCTGGACGGGGCCTCGCAGCCCGAGGAGCTCGCCGCGGCCGCCGCGAACCTCGGTTACGAGGCGCTCGCGCTCACCGACCACGACGGTGTCTACGGCTCGCTCGAGTTCGCCCACGCCGCCAAGGCGCTCGGCGTGCGGCCGATCACCGGCGCCGAGGTCACGCTCGCCGGCGGCGCCCACGTCACGCTGCTCGTCGAGAGCGCGCGTGGCTACGCGAACCTCTGCCGGCTGCTCACCGCCGCCTGGGCGCACACGCGGCCGCCCGGGCGCGAGCACGAGGCGGGAAAGCCTGCGCTCGACCAGGCGCTGCTCGAGGAGCTGAGCGACGGGCTCGTCTGCCTCTCCGGCTGCGCACGCCACGGGCTCGCGGTGCGCGATCCGAACGCAGCGGCGCAGCTTGCCAGAGCGTTTCCCGGCCGTTTCTATATCGAGCTCCAGCGTCCCTTCGAGCGCGGCGACGCGCGTCGCAACGCCGCACTGCGCGAGCTCGCCGACGACGCTGAAGGTCGAGACGGTCGTCACCGGCGACCCGCACGCGCACCACCGGCGAAGGACGCTGCTCCAGGACGTGCTCGTCGCGATCCGCAACAACAGCTCGCTCGAGTCGTGCGAGCCGGAGCGGCGCGGCAACCGCGAGAGCGTGCTCCTCGCGCCCGCAGCGATGGACGAGCGCTTCCCCGACGACCGCGCCGCCGTCGCGCGCACGGCCGAGCTGGCCGACCGGCTCCGCTTCGATCTCACCGAGGAGCTCGGCTACCGCTATCCCGACTTCTCGGACGGCCCCGAGCCTGCGCACGTCCAGCTCACCCGCGTCTGCGAGCGCGCTTTCACAGCTCGATATCAGCGTGTTAACACGCTAACAACGAGGCGCGCAAAGAGTCGCCTCGACGAGGAGCTGGCCCTGATCGGAGAGCTCGGCCTCGCTGGCTTCTTCCTGCTCCACTGGGAGGTGCTCGAGCTGGCGAAGGACGTCGCCGCCGAGGTGCGAGGCCGCGGCTCGCCCCGCAACTCGCTTCCGCCGGGCCGTGGCCGGGGCAGCTCGGTCGGCTCGATCGTCTGCTACCTGACCGGGCTCTCACACGTCGACCCGGTGCACGCCGACCTCTCGCTCGGCCGGTTTCTCAACCGCGAGATGGCGAGCGTGCCGGACATCGACCTCGACTTTCCGCGCGACATCCGCGAGAAGCTGATCGTCGCCGTCACCGAGCGCTACGGCCGCGAGCACGCCGCGCTCGTCGCCACCTTCGCCACGTACCGCTCGCGCGGCGCGATCCGCGACGTCGGCAAGGCGCTCGGCCTGCCGCACGCGGAGCTCGAGCGGATCGCCCGGGTCAGCGACGGCTGGGACGCGAAGCGGATCGCCGCCGAGCTCGAGCTGATGCCCGACGCCGAGCGCAAGCGCCTCTCACCGCGCTGGCGCGCGTTCGCCTTCCTCTGCGGCGAGATCGCCCGCCTGCCACGCCACGTCTCGCAGCACCCCGGCGGGATGGTGATCTCGTCCAGGCCGCTCGTCGAGCTCGTCCCCGTCCAGCCTGCGGCGATGGCGGGGCGCCAGCTCTGCCAGTGGGACAAGGACTCGTGCGCCGACGCGGGCTTCCTCAAGATCGACCTGCTCGGCCTCGGCATGCTCTCGGCGGTCGAGGACTGCGTCGACCGGATCGCGCGACTGCGCGGGACGACGATCGACCTCTCGCGCGTCCCGCTCGACGACGCGGCCGTATACGAGGAGATCCAGCGGGCCGACACCGTCGGCGTGTTCCAGATCGAGAGTCGCGCGCAGATGCAGAGCCTCCTGCGGACACGGCCGGAGAACCTCGACGACCTCACCGTCCAGGTCGCGCTCGTCCGGCCCGGGCCGATCCAGGGCAAGGCCGTCCACCCGTATGTGAAGCATCGCCAGGCGCTGCGCGAGGATCCCACGTTCGTCTCGCCGGTCGACCATCCGCTGCTCGCCGAGCCGCTGCGCTCGACCCTCGGCGTCGTCGTCTTCCAGGATCAGGTGCTCGAGGTCGGGATCGCGCTCGCCGGGTTCACCGTCGGCGAGGCTGAGGGACTGCGCCGCGCGATGAGCCGCAAGCGCTCGCTCGACGCGCTCGAGGCCTACCGCGGCCGCTTCATCGCGGGCGCCGGCGGGAAAGGCGTCGACGCGAAGCTCGCCGACGAGATCTTCGACAAGCTCGTCGCCTTCTCGGGCTTCGGCTTTCCGAAGTCGCACGCCGCCGCGTTCGCGCTGCTCGCCTACCAGTCGGCGTGGCTGCGCCATCATTACCCGGCCGAGTTCCTCTGCGCCCTGCTGAACGAGCAGCCGATGGGCTTCTATCCGCCCGCCTCCCTCGTGCGCGACGCGCAGCGGCGCGGGGTGGAGGTGCGCCCGCCCGACGTGAACGCGAGTGAGGCGCAGGCGACGCTCGAGGGCGAGGCGGTGCGCGTCGGGCTCCAGATGATCGCCTCGATCGGGGAGGACGAGGCCGGGGCGCTCGTGGCCGAGCGAGACGTCGGCGGCCCGTTTCGCTCGATCCGCGGGCTCGCCCAGCGCGCGCCGCTGAAGCGGGCCGGGCTCGAGGCGCTCGTTGCGAGCGGCGCCTGCGACGCGCTTCGGCGAGTCGCGGCGCGGGCTGCTGTGGGAGCTCGGCCTCGTCCCGCTCGGCGAGTCGGTGCCCGGCTCCGGCGGCGAGGCGCGCCAGCTCGCGCTGCCGCTCGACCCCACCGCGGCGACCCCGGCCCTGCGCGAGCAGACGCCGTGGGAGGTGATGCTGGCCGACTACCGCACGATGAGCATGTCGGTCGGCGTTCATCCGCTCGAGCTCCTGCGCCCGCATCTGTCCAGCCAAGTGCTCATGAGCACAAGGCTCAACGAGCTGCCGCACGGGAGCCAGGCCGCGGTGGCCGGGCTCGTGATCGCTCGGCAGCGGCCGTCCACGGCGAACGGCGTCGTCTTCATGCTGCTCGAGGACGAGGAGGGGCAGGTGAACCTGATCCTGCCGCCGCAGGTCTATGAGCAGTTCCGCGCGATCGTGCGCGGCGAGCCGCTCGTGCTGGCGCGCGGGCGCTTCGAGAAGGTCGACAGGAATCGCAACGTGATCGTCAGCGAGCTCGAGTCGCTCGGCCCGCTCGCTCGCCGCGTCGCCGACGAGCCGGACCTCACCGCGACGATGCCGCACCCGCAGAGCTTCGGGCGCCGCTAGGGGTAGCTCGTCCCCTCGGCGATGCTTCCGCCGAGCATCTTTCCGTTTGCGCCGTACGCGATCGGTTGCAGCCGCGCGCCGCGCCGCGCGAGCCGGGCCGGACAGCCGCCGACAGCCGCGCACCGATAGACGAAACCCTGGTCGGCAGACAGCTTGATGCGGTAGACCACACCGGGCCGCTTGAGGTCGAGGAGGCCGAGATGGTCGACCTGGTTCGCGGCGAGCCCGAACACGAACGCGCCGTTGTCGCTGACGAGCGCAGTCGTGCCCCGCGTCGAAGGTGTACGCCGTCGGGTTGCAGAATCCGGCCGGGCGACCCTTGTAGACGAGGCGGATACAGGTGAGCCGTGGAGCGCCCAGGGTCCGGTACACGTACAGCACAGCGCCGCCGGACGAAGCGATGCGCCGGCTCGCGATGATCGCCGCGTCGGTTCGGAGCGGGTAGCCGTCGCCGGGTCGTGCGGAGCGAGAGAACGCCTTGGGCGGAACTGCGGGCGCCGACGCGATGAGCATCACGGCGGTCACGACTCCGATGGCGCCCGTCCGCAGCATTTAGATCTCGCCCAGCGCCGAGCCGAGCCGCGGAAACCGCTTCGCTGCTGCCTTCTCGAAGGTCTGCTCGTACTCCTCGGCCGCGTCCTCGTCGAGCGTCCGCGCGTACGTGTTGCGGATCTCGGCCAGGGCCTCCGCGGCCAGGTCGACGCGGTCGACGTAGTCGCCGTAGCGCTCCTCCGACTCGTCGCGCGGCGCCTCGTTGTAGTAGCGCAGGTAGAGCTCGACGTCGTCGAGCAGATCCGAGCTCTCGGCTGCGAACAGGTCGAGCTGGCGCGAGACGAGGTCGGCGAAGCGGCGACGGAAGATCACACGATCTCCTCGTACAGGGCCAGATGCGCGGCGGCGGCGGCGTCCCAGGTCAGCTCCGCCCGCGCCCGGCGCGCGCCCTCGCGGAACGGCTCCGGATCGGCGAGCACCTCGCGCAGCGCCGCCGCGAGCCCGTCGACGTCGCCCGGCTCCACGACGAGCCCCGCCCCGTAGCGGCGCACCGGCTCGCCGAGCCCGCCGACGTCGTAGACCACCGCGGGCACGCCGGCGCCGAGCGCGCGCAGCAGCGCACCCGACTGGTCGAGCTCGGGCCGGTACGGGAACACAGCAACGGTCGCCTCACCGTGGGCGCGGTCGACCTCCGCCTCCGGCAGGTAGCCGAGCCGCCACTCGATCCCGGGCTCGCTGCGGAACGGATCGAGCGGCATGGCCGGATCGCCGGCGACGAGCAGCCGCGCGCCCTCGACCTGCCGCACCGCCGCGATCGCGTCCGGCAGCCCCCGGTAGGAGCGGATCACGCCGAAGAACAGCACCGTGTGCCCGTCGTCGGCCCGCACCGGGTCGCTCGGGAACACGGGATGGGGGATCACGCGCGCGTCGACGCCGAACCGCGCCAGCTCCTCGCGGCCGCGCTCGCTATGGACGACGACGCGGTCGAACCGGTTCCAGATCCGTCTCCAGAGCTCGGGCTTGCCCGCGGTGCGGCGCGGCAGGATGTCGTGCGCGGTGAACACCGAGGGGCGACGGAGCTGCAACAGCCGCGCATCGACCTCCGGCGCGGAGAGCCACTGGACGTGAAGGACGTCGCAATCCCGCAGCGCGAGCCGCCCGAGCCCGAACGGATGCTCGATTGCCTTCACCGGCAGGCGCAGGCGACTCCGCCCGAACGCGCGCGACGAGAGCGGATAGAAGAGCTCGCTGCGGAGGTAGCCCTCCGGCTCGGGCGCGGCGCCGAAGCGGAAGTGCGAGGTGACGAGCTCGACCTCCGCGCCCGCCCGCGCGAGCGCCGCCGCCAGCGCGTGGTCGTAGGGCGGCGTGTAGGCCGGCGGATCGGCGAGGAGGACGCGCACGGGCCGTACCCTATTAGGCTCCCGGCGTGACCTTCGAAGAGGCCCGCGCCCAGTTCCCGGTGCTCGACCGGATCGCTTACCTGAACGCGGGCACGTTCGGGCCGCTCGCGCGCGTGACCTCGGAGGCGATCGACCGCAACCGGGCCCACGCCCTCGAGCAGGGCCGAAGCGGCGCCGACTCGTGGGTGCGGCTCGGCGAGGCACGGAACCGGCTGCGCGCGGCGATCGCCACGCTGATCCACGTCGGGCCCGAGCACATCGCGCTCACGGGCTCGACGACCGACGGCTGCAACATCGTGTTCGCCGGTCTCGGCCTCGAACCGGGCGACGAGATCGTCACCACCGACGTCGAGCACTTCGGGCTGCTCGGGCCGCTGCACGCGTCCGGCGCCACGCTCCGCTTCGCGCAGGTCAAGGATCGGCCTGCCGCCGAGGCCTTCGACGCGATCCTCGCCCAGATCACGCCGCGGACGAAGCTGGTCGCGCTCTCGCACGTCGCCTGGTCGACCGGAAACGTGCTGCCGATTGCGGAGCTGAAGCCGGAGACGGGTGTGCCGATCCTCGTGGACGGTGCGCAGTCGGTCGGCGCGATCGACGTGGACGCGTCGGCGTTCGACTTCTACACGGTGTCCGGCCAGAAGTGGCTGTGCGGGCCCGACGGAACCGGCGCGCTCCACGTGGCCGATCCCGACAGCCTGCGCGTTGCCTTGCCGACGTCGTTCTCGCCGGTGAAGTACGAGCCCGACGGCTCGTTCGAGCCGAAGCCCGGCGCTGCGCGGTTCGACGCGGGCTGGCTCGACATGGGCCAGATCGAGGGGCTCGAGGCCGCGCTCGACTCGGCGCCGGAGTGGCGCTTCGTGCGCGGGCTCGAGCAGGCACGCCGCGCGCGCGAGCGGCTCGCCGAAGTCGTCGACGTCGTCACCGACAGAGATCAGGCGACCCTCGTCACCTTCCGCCGCGACGGCGACACGGCCGAAGAGGTCAAGCGGCTCGCCGCCGAGGAGGACGTCGTGATCCGCGACCTCCCGGGCACCGGCTGGCTGCGCGCGTCGGTCGGCTGGTGGACGAGCGACCAGGACATCGAGCGCCTCGCCACGGCGCTCGCCCGGATCTAGGCGGTCGGCAGCCCGAGCTGCGGCGCGATCGGCCGGAGCGCCGCGACCACGTTCGCGATGTGCTCGTCGAGCGGCAGCTCGAGCAGCTCCGCGCCACGGTCGACGTCGTCGCGGTTCACGCCCGCGGCGAACGACGGCTGCTTCAGCTTCTTGCGCACCGACTTCGGCTCGAGCCCGTCGAGCCCCGTCGGCCGGACGAAGCCGCACGCCGTCACGAAGCCGGACAGCTCGTCGCAGGCGTACAGCGTCTTCTTGAGCGGCGTGTCGCGCTCGAGCTCGAGATGGTCGGCGTGCGAGAGGATCGCCTCGATCACGTCCTCGGGATAGCCCTCCTCGCGGAGGATCGGCGCGCCGTCCTGCGGATGCTTGTCGAGGGTGGGGTGGATCTCGTAGTCGAAGTCGTGCAGGAGGGCCACGATCCCCCAGAGCTCCTCGTCCTCGCCGAACTTCCGCGCATAGGCGCGCGTCGAGGCCTCGACCCCGAGCGCATGGCGCAGCAGCGCCTCGCTCTTCGTGTAGCGGGTGAGGGTCTCCCAGGCCTGGTCGCGCGTGAGGTCCACCGAGGGCGGTACGATAGCCGCCGCTCGTCCGCCGCGCTCGCCATCCTCCATGTCGCAGACCCTAGTCTCCGAGAAGCTGATGCAGACCTTCGTCATCGAGGGCGGACGTGCGCTCTCCGGCCATGTCCGCGCCGCAGGCAACAAGAACGGCGCCCTGCCGATCCTGGCCGCCTGCCTGCTCACCGACGAGCCGGTCTCGCTGACGAACGTGCCACGCATCCGCGACGTCGAGACGATGGTCGAGCTGCTGGCCGACACGGGCGCCGAGGCGGAGTGGACGGGCCCGAACGAGGTGCGCGTCCACGCGGCCGGCCCGATCAAGACCGAGCTCGACGAGGAGCTGTGCACCGCGATCCGGGCGTCCTTCCTGCTCGCCGGCCCGCTGCTCGCCCGCGAGGGCCGCGCGATCGTGCCGCCTCCCGGTGGCGACGTGATCGGGCGCCGTCGCCTCGACACGCACATTCACGCCTTCCAGCAGCTCGGCGCCGAGATCGAGATGACGCGGCGCTTCGAGATGCGCGCGAGCCGGCTCGTGGGCCGCCGATCTTCCTCGACGAGGCCAGCGTGACGGGCACCGAGAACACCGTGATGGCCGCGGTGCTCGCCGACGGCGAGACCGTGATCGCGAACGCCGCCTGCGAGCCGCACGTCCAGGATCTCTGCCGCTTCCTCGTCTCGCTCGGCGCGCAGATCGACGGGCATCGGCTCCAACGTCCTCCGCATCACCGGCGTCGAGCGACTGCACGGCGGCGAGCATCGGATCGGGCCCGAGCACATCGAGGTCGCGAGCTTCATCGGCCTTGCGGCGGTGACCGGCGGCGACATGACGATCGAGGGGATCGAGCCGGCCGACCTGATCTCGATCCTGCCCGTGTTCGAGCGGCTCGGCGTCCGCGTCGAGCTCGACGGCACGAGCCTGCGCGTTCCGCCCGACCAGGAGCTCGTGATCCAGGACGACCTCGGCGGCGCAGATCCCGAAGATCGAGGACGGCCCCTGGCCCGCGTTCCCCGCCGACCTGACGTCGATCGCGCTCACCGTCGCGACCCAGGCGCGCGGCACGATCCTCATCTTCGAGAAGATGTTCGAGAGCCGCCTGTTCTTCGTCGACAAGCTCGTCGCGATGGGCGCCCGGATCATCCTCTGCGACCCGCACCGCGCCGTCGTCATCGGGCCCGCGCGGCTCTACGGCGAGCGGCATGGAGAGCCCCGACATCCGCGCCGGCATGGCGCTGCTGATCGCCGCGCTCTGCGCCGAGGGCACCTCGACGATCGGCAACATCGGCCAGATCGACCGCGGCTACGAGCGGATCGACGAGCGCCTGCGCGGCCTCGGCGCGCAGATCGAGCGCGTCGTCGCCTAGCCGCCGCGCGTCGCGAGCTGCGAGCTTGCGGCGGCGAGATCGTCGGCGCCGGGGAACACGACCCGAACCGTGTAGCTGCGGCTCGCGAGCTGCACCGTCCACTGCGCCTGGCCGGCCATGTCCGTACGGGCGCGCCCGACCACGCGCCAGTGCGTCCCGTCCCTGGCCTCGAGCACGAGCGGCCGTGACGCGAGCGGGACGCTCGGAAGCGCGGCACGGAGCGAGGCCGTGAGAGTCAGGAGTCGTGTCCCGGCGCGCTCCGAGGCGAGGCCGACGATCGCGTCGGAGCGGAGGGTCGTGATAGCGAACGGAGCCGATGTGACGGACGGGCTGGCCAGCCCCGTCACGGTGAACGCATAGGTGTGGTGACCGGCGAGCCGGATGAACGCGGAGGTCGCGCTCGTCGAGGCCACGAGCACCCGTCCCGCGCCGCCGTCCTCGCGCACCAAGAGCCGGAACCGCGAGACGCCGTGCCCGCGCCAGGTGAGGCGGACGCCGGTCGCAGTGCGCACGCCGTCGATGCTCACGAGCGGCCGCCCCGAGGCGCGCGCGACGGCAGCCGCGACATCGAGGACGCCGAAGCCGACCTCCGGCGTCCAGGCGCCGTTGCCTGATGCCGTCTGCTCGAGGATCGTCGCGACGTCCGCGGCCGAGAGCGTGGGATTCGCCGCCCAGACGAGCGCGGCGGCGCCGGAGACCTGCGGCGCGGCGAAGGAGGTCCCGCTGGCGAGCCCGTAGCGGCCGTGCAGCGAGCCCGAGATGCGCACCGGCTGGAACACCGCCGTGGACGCGGTCGACGAGAGCGCGCCGAGCACGTCGACGCCGGGCGCCACGAGCGACAGGTACGAGCCGAAGCTCGAGAAGGGCGCGCGGCCGCCGAGCATCGTCGAGGCGCCGACCGAGAGGCCGATCCGGTCGGCAGGAGACGAGCCGTTCGGCTGGAGGAGCGCGGCGGGATACTCGACCGGGTTGCCGTTCTGCCCGTCGTTCCCCGCTGCCGCGATCAGCAGCACGCCGTGCGCCGCGGCGTAGGCGATCGCGTTGCGCTCGGTGTCGGAGGAGGTCGGGCCGCCGAGGCTGAGATTGATGATCTGGGCGCCGTGGTCGACCGCGTAGACGATGCCAATCGCCTCGTCGACGTCGCTGAACGTCCCGTCGCCGTCGTCGGCCTTGACGATCAGCAGCTTCGCGGCGCCGCCGAAGCCCGCGATCCCCTCGCGGTTCGAGCTCGAGCCGGCAGCGAGCGACGCGACGAAGGTGCCGTGCCCGTTCGGGTCGCGCACGTCGGTGCCGCCGGAATGGACGTCGAAGGCCTGGTGCGCCTTCGCCGCGAGATCCGGAGCGGAGAAGTCTGCGCCGCTGTCGACGACGGCGATCGTGATCGACCCGGCCGCGTGGAGGATCGACGCGGGCACCGCGCCGGCGTCGGTGGCGCCGTACGCCCACTCGAGTGGCAATCCGTTCGTCAGGCGAGCGGTGAGTGCGGGCTCGGCGCGCGAGACACGTGCGGCGACGGGCTGGACCGAGCGGATCCCGGGCAGGCAGGCAACGCGCGCCGCGAACCGCAACGGAGCGCCTTCCGGCCTGACCTCGGCCACGTGGATCGCCGGAATGCGCCGCACGACGACGCCGTGCGCGCGCGCGACCGCCACCGTCAGGGCCCGCTCCGACGAATAGCCGATCGAGAACCGTGACACCGACGCTTTCGCGCCGCCGGCGTCTGCCGCCACTACCAGGAGGGCGGCTATCACCGCACACCTCCGTGCCCTCATTCCGAACCTCCTGCCGTTGACGGTAGTCCTGACCTCAGGCAACGGCGATAGGCCGACGTGGCCCATCTTTACAAACCATATGCGGGAGCGGCCCGCCTCGGATACGCTGCGCCGCGCGATGGCTGAAACCGGTGTCCGCGTGGTCGTGGGCGGGAGCGGGCGCGCGACGGTCTCGACGGGACTGTCGGTGCTCGATCATCTGCTCGAGCAGCTCGCGCTCTACGCGCGCTTCGACCTGACCCTCGAAAATCCGCCGGGCAGCGCCGACGCGGAGGTCGCCGCAGCCGGCCGCGCGCTCGGCGATGCGCTCGCGCCGTCGCTGCGCGGAGACGGTGCGCGCGGGTTCGGCTCCACCGGCATGACCGCCGACGAGGCGCTCGCAACGGTGGTGCTCGAGACGTCGGAGCGGCCGCGCGTCTGCTCGAACGTCGACCTCTCCGGCGCCCACGTCGGCGGCCTCGGCACCGACCTCGCGGCGCGGTTCCTGCGCGAGCTCGCCGAGGGCGCCGGGTTGACGCTGCACGTGCGCCTGATCGAGGGCCGCGAGCCGCAGCACGTCCTCGAAGCAATGTTCAAGGCCCTCGGCGTCGCACTGGCCCAGGCCTGCGGCCCCGTCTGAAAGGACTCCGATGAGCGACAAGAGCGTGATCCGCACCGAAGCCGCGCCCGCGCCGTTCCAGGGCGCGCCCTACTCGCAGGCGATCGTCTCCGGCGGTTTCGTCTTCGTCTCCGGCCAGCTCGCTCTGAAGCCGGGCGCGAAGGAGCTCACCGGCGGAACGATCGGCGAGCAGACAGAGCAGATCTTCGCCAACCTCGGCGCGATCCTCGAAGCTGCTGGCAGCGGCCTCGACCGGCTCGTGAAGACGACGGTCTTCCTCGTCGACCTCGGCGATTTCGCGGGGATGAACGAGGTCTACGCGCGTCACGTCGGCGACAGTCCGCCGGCACGCTCGACGATCGAGATCAGCGCGCTGCCGTCGGGAGCGCTGATCGAGATCGAGGCGGTCGCGACGCTCTAACCTAGGCCCATGCGGGCCGACGCGCTCATCGCCAAACTGCGCGCGCTCGACGTGCTCGAAGCCGTGACCGCGCTGGCAGAGCCGTACGAGGGCGTGTACCTCGTGGGCGGCACCGTGCGCGACCTCTTGCTCGGAGCGCCGAGCTTCGACATCGACCTCGCCGTCGAAGGTGACGCGATCGTCTTTGCCGAGGCGCTCGCCGCGAAGCTCGACGGCACGGTGCGCACGCATCGCAAGTTCGGCACCGCCGCGGTGTTCTACGGCGAGCACGGGCGAGTCGACGTCGTCACCGCGCGCACCGAGTCGTATGACGCGCCGGCGGCGCTGCCGTCCGTCGAGCACGCCGGGATCCACGACGACCTCTTCCGGCGCGACTTCACGATCAACGCGATGGCCGTCTCGCTGCGCGCGGACGACCTCGGCCAGCTCGTCGATCCGTTCGGCGGTCGCGCCGACCTCGAGGCGCAGCGGATCCGCGTGCTGCATCCGCGCTCGTTCATCGACGACCCGACGCGGATCTTCCGCGCCGTCCGTTACGAGAACCGCCTGGGCTTCCGCATGGACGACGAGACGGTGCAGCTCGCGCACGACTCGGTCGGCACCGGCCACGTGGGCGACCTCACGCCCGCGCGGCTCCGTGAGGAGCTGATCGCCATGTTCAGCGAGGGCGAGGTCGGCCACACGATCGAGCGGATCCGCGAGCTCGGCCTCGACGAGGCGATTCATCCGCACCTCGCGGCCGACACGGAGACCGTCGAGCTGCTCGACCGGCTCGTCGCCCTCGACGGCGAGTTCGAGCTCGGAGTTCCCGCGTGGCGCCTGGGCTTCGCAGTCCTCTCGCGGCGGCTTCCGCCCGCGGAGGTGCTCGACTGGCTCCGCAGCCTCAAGCTGCGCCGCCGCGACGCCGAGCTGATCGCCGCGGCGGTGACGGTCGGCCCTCCGCTCGCCGAGTCGGTGCGCGACGCCGATCCCGCCCAGGTTGTCGCGCTGGCCGATCCTTTCGCGCCCGACGCGCCGCTCTTCGCGCTCGCGTTGAACGATCTCGCACCGCTGCGCGACTACTTCCGCCGTCTCCGCGGCGTCCGTCTCGAGGTGACCGGAACCGACCTGGCCGGGCTCGGCGTGGCCGAGTCGCCGCGCGTGGGGGAGATCCTCGCGGAGCTGCGCCGCCGCAAGCTGAACGGCGAGCTCGAGGGCCGCGATGCCGAGCTGGACGCAGCCAGGGAGCTGATCGGATGATCGAGGTGATCCGCTGGGATGCGCCCGGGCCGTACGAGATTGCTTTCTCGACGCGGAAGGGCGGCGTCAGCGAGGGCGCATATGCCTCACTGAATCTCGGCCTCAAGACCGCGGACGAGCCGGAGCACGTGGCCGAGAACCGGCGGCTGCTCTGCGCCCAGGTCGGCGTCGCGCCTGAGTCGATCTCGATGACATGGCAGCGCCACTCGGCGGTCGTCCACCGCGCCGCTCCGGGAGAGCGGCCCGACGGCGACGGCGTCTGGACGGACGCGCCCGGCGAGGCCGTGCTCCAGCTCACCGCCGACTGCGTGCCGATCGCGATCGCCCGCGCCGCGGGTGCCCCGGCCGTGGCCGTGCTCCATGCAGGATGGCGTGGTCTTCTCGCCGGTGTGGTCGCCGCGGGTGTCGAGGCGCTCGGCCCCGGCCCGCTTGCCGCTGCGGTCGGCCCGTCGATCGGCCCGTGCTGCTACGAGGTCGGCCCCGAGGTCGCTGAGCCGTTCGGCGTCCGACGTGATGCGCGGCCGAAACCTCGACCTGTGGGCCGCCTCCGAGCGAGCGCTCCGCGCCGCCGGCGTCGAGAGCGTCGAGCGCGTGGATCTCTGTACCGCCTGCAACCCCGACCTCTTCTTCTCGCACCGGCGTGACCACGGCGTCACCGGCCGCCAGGGGGTGATCGCGCGTGTTGTCGGCTGACGCGATCCGCGAGCGCTACCTCGCCGTGAAGGAGGAGCTCGGGCCCACCGTGACCATCGTCGCGGCGACGAAGTACGTGGCCCTCGCGGACATGGCCGTGCTGGCCGAGGCCGGGATCGAAGTGGTGGGGGAGAACCGTGCCCAGGATCTCGCCGCGAAGCACGCCGAGTACGGCGCCGCGTTCCGCTGGCACTTCATCGGCCACCTCCAGTCGAACAAGGCCGGGCTCGTGAACGGGATCTGCGAGCTCGTCCACTCGGTCGACTCGGAGTCCGCGGCGCGCCGCCTCACGGTGCCCGTCCTGGTCGAGGTCAACCTCTCCGGCGAGGGGACGAAGGCCGGCGTCGCGCCCGACGACCTCGCCGCGTTCCTCGCCACGGCAGGCGACGTCCGCGGTCTGATGACGATGCCGCCCGAGACCGGCGATCCCACCTCGTCGCGCCCGTACTTCGCCCGTCTGCGCGAGCTGGCGGAGCTCCACGGCCTCGCCGAGCTCTCGATGGGCACGAGCCAGGACTACCGCGTCGCAGCCGACGAGGGCGCCACCCTCGTCCGCGTGGGGTCCAGCCTCTTCCGCTAGTACCATCCCGGCCGTGGGATTCGCAGACGTCTGGAACCGAACGCTCGTCTACTTCGGCATCGCCGAGGAGGAGGACTGGGACGAGGACGGCGTCGCGACCCAGGAGGAGCTCGAGCGCAGCTACAGCGAGCGGCCGAACGTGCGCCGACTCGCGCCGCGCCGCCGTGAGCGCGAGTACGACGACTGGACCGATCCCGGCGAGGAGACCGCTCCCGCGCCGCGACGCCAGCAGTCGCGCCCGCGCGGGCTCGAAGCGGTGCCGTCGGGCAACGTCCGCGTCCACCTCGTGATCCCGCGCAGCTTCAACGACGCACAGCAGATTGCGGACAAGTTCAAGGACGCGGTGCCGGTGATCCTCAACCTCCAGGGCTCCGACGCCGAGCTCTCGAAGCGGCTGATCGACTTCGCGAGCGGCCTCACCTACGCGCTGGACGGCGGGATGCAGCGGGTCGCCGACAAGGTGTTCCTGCTGACGCCGCGAAATGTCGAGGTCTCCGCCGAGGAGCGCGCCAAGCTCCTCGAGCGCGGCGGCTTCTTCAACCAGGCGTAAGGCCCCGCGAGCTGCCCAGCGGTTTGCGCCGGCTCGACGGGTTTCTTGTACGGATTCAGGCGGTGACCGGAGGCGGAGCCGGGCTTGGCCCGGCGGGAGCCTACGACTCGGTTTCCTCGAGAGGCGTGAAGGAGGGGGCTCATGGGGGAACCCTGGGTTCCCCCATGTTGAACCAGGCGTAGGAAACCGCTCAGCGAAGCCGAACTGACCCACATGGGCGGTATCGGCCCCTGCTTTACCTTGCTCCTCGACGCGGTCACGAGCCTGCAGCAGTTCGTGAACGTCTTTTTCTACGTCTACATCCTGGTCATCCTGGCCTACATCATCATGTCCTGGGTCCGGATGCCGTACTCGATCTGGCTCAACCGCGTCCAGAAGTTCCTCTACGACGTCTGCGACCCGTACCTGCGGCTCTTCCGCAAGATCCTGCCGCCGCTCGGCCCACTGGACCTCTCGCCGATGGTCGGCGTGATCGTGCTGGTCCTCGTCCAACAACTCCTCGTTCGCCTGATCGGGCGGCTGCACTGAAAGGAAGGTAAGAGATGGCACTCGCACCTGTTGAAATCCGCCACGTCCGTCTAGGGCGCGGCCTGTTCGGCTACTCACGGCCGGAGGCCGACCGTCTGCTCGAGGACATCGCCGACAGCTTCGAGGACGTGTGGCGCGACCGCGCGGACCTCGCGGACAAGGTCGAGCGGCTCGAGACCGACCTCGTCCGCTACAAGGAGGCCGAGAGCCTGCTGCGCACGACGCTCGTCTCCGCCGAGCGCGCGGCCGCGGACATGAAGGAAGGCGCCCGCCGCGACGCGGAGCGGATCGTCGACGAGGCTCACGCCGAGGCCCGCGCGCTCACTCGGCGCTCGCGCGCCGAGCTCGAGCACCTCCAGAACGAGTCGCGGCGCGTCCGCGTGCTGCTCCAGGCCGCGCTCGCGAGCGTCGAGCCGACGGTCGTCGCAGGCGCGCCCGCAGTCGTGATCGACGACGAGGACACGGCCGAGGTTCACGCCGCATAGGGGTACACTTCGAGCCATGAGCACGACCCGATTGCGGCTGCGCGTGACGCCTGGCGCGCGCCGGCCCGGGATCGTCGGCCGCTACGGCGAGGCCTGGAAGGTGCGGGTCTCCGCACCGCCCGAGGGCGGTCGCGCGAACGCCGCTGTCGTGCGCCTGCTCGCCGAGACCCTGGAGCTCCCACGCGAGTCCGTGACGCTCGTCTCGGGCCACGGCACACGGGACAAGGTCGTCGAGCTCACCGGGCTCGGGCAGGATCTGATCTCGTCGCGGCTCGCCTCGGCGGCAAGCGGATGAGCATCGACGTCGAGCACTTCCGCGCGCTGCTCCTCGAGGAGCGCGTCCGCGTCGCCGGCGCGGCCGAGTACATGCACAAGGAAGCCGCGCCGAGCCCCGACGACGAGGGCGAGCTGCCGAGCGAGACCAACCTCGCCGACCAGGCGACCGACCTGCTCGAACGCGAGATCGACTGGACGCTCGAGGAGAACTCCGAGCACGTTCTCGCCGAGATCGACGCGGCGCTGGCGCGGATCGACGCGGGCACCTACGGGATCTGCGAGCCGTGCGGCAAGCCGATCGACACCGACCGGCTCGAGGCGCTGCCCTGGGCGACGCTCTGCCTCGAGGACCGCCGCAAGGAAGAGCGCGGTTGAGCGAGGAGGGCTCGCGCCTGCCGGGCGCCACGAGCGATGCGCTGACCCCGTTCTCCGTCGCGGAGCGCTCGCTCGCGGCCGGGCCGCTGCAGTGGCTCGGGCTGCTCGCGGTCGCGTTCGCGGCGGTCCTCGCCGACCAGCTCACCAAGCACATCGTCTCGTCCCAGCTCGAGCTCGGCGAGAACCTGCACGTGCTCGGGCCGCTCTCGATCCGCCATGTCCAGAACACGGGGATCGCGTTCGGGCTCTTCGCCGGTGCGACCTCGTTCGTCGTCGTGCTGACCACGATCGCGGTGATCTGGATGCTGGTCTACTTCGGACGGTCCGGCGCCCGTCATCCCGTGTTGCCGGTGGCGCTCGGGCTCGTGATCGGCGGCAGCGTCTCGAACCTCCTCGACCGGGTCCGGCTCGGACACGTGACGGACTTCATCTACATCCGCTGGTGGCCGGCGTTCAACCTGGCAGACAGCTTCATCGTGATCGGCGTGGCGCTCCTCCTCGGCGCGCTGGTCCTGGCGGACCGGACGGCGACAGGCGGGCGGGCGAGCGGTGCAGACGCTCCAGCTACGCGTCCCTGACGACGCCGCGGGCGCGCGGCTCGACCGGTTCCTCGCGGACCTACCCGAGCTCGGCTCCCGCGCTGCCGCGGAGCGCGCACTCGCGACGGGCGCGGTCGCCGTCGACGGGCGCGCGCGGCCCAAGAGCCACCGCCTCGAGGGCGGGGAGGAGCTCACCATCGAGGTCCCGGACGCGCCGAAGAGCGCGCTCGAGCCCGAGGAGCTTGAGCTCACGATCGCCTACGAGGACGAGCATCTTCTCGTCGTCGACAAGCCGGCCGGGCTCGTCGTCCATCCGGCGCCCGGCCACTCGACCGGAACGCTCGTCCACGGCCTGCTCGCCCACGACGCGGCGGGCGGCGAGGAGGCCGACAGGCCGGGAATCGTCCACCGGCTCGACCGTGACACATCGGGGCTCCTGGTCGTCGCGCGCTCGCCCGAGGCGCACCGCCGGCTCGAGAAGATGGTGCGCGAGCATGCGCTCGAGCGGGAGTACCTCGCGCTGGTGGTCGGACGCCCGCGGTCGCGCACCGGCACGATCGAGGCGCCTGTCGGGCGCGATCGCAAGGACCGGACGAAGCAGTCGCTCGACACCGCGACGCCGCGCGACGCCGTGACCCACTTCGAGATCGCCGAAGAGCTGCCTCGGCACACGCTCCTGCGCGTCAGGCTCGAGACGGGACGGACGCATCAGATCCGCGTCCACCTGGCCGAGATCGGCCTTCCGGTCGCCGGCGACCCGGTGTACGGCCGCGCAGGCGAGGTCGGGCTCGAGCGCCAGTTCCTCCACGCGGCGCGGCTCTCGTTTCCGCATCCGTTCACCGGCGAGCACGTCGAATCCGAGTCGCCGCTACCCCCCGATCTGGTGGTCGCGCTCGACCGGGCGCGCGGTTAGGCTCACCTCATGTCCGAATCCGACACCACGCAATGGGTCGAGGCCCTGATGGAGACCGTCGCCGAGTTCGAGCGCTCGCGCAGCGCCGCCAACCCGGGCGTGAAGGTCACGCTCATCGACGGCGAGAGCTTCTTCCTCAGCAATGCCCGTCCCGCGCCGGGCCACGGCCTCGTGATCCTCTACCCGTTCCCGCCCGGGATGACGAGCGACCTGCCGATCGGAGAGGACGGCTATCCAGTGATGCCGCGCGTCCTGATCGTGGCGCCGAGCGCCGTCGCGAAGATCGAGCTGATGGCCGAGCCGCCGGGCCAGCGCGAGGCGCGCTTCGGCCTCCGCGCCGCCGCTCCGGTCGCCGCGCCGCCGACGCCGCCCGAGCCCGAGGAGCCGGCGCTCACCTCCGAGCTGCGGCCGCCGGCCCCGGATCCCGGCGTCTCCGGCTAGACTTCAGGCTCTTCCTGTCCCATCTCCCCGGCGGATCAGCAGGGCGGATGGTGCCGGCACTGCGCCGGTCCCGCCTCAGCCCCACCGGATTTCGAACACAAAACCACTGAGAGGAGCTCTACCCGTGCCTACCGTCTCCATGCGCGAGCTGCTGGAGGCCGGGGTCCATTTCGGCCACCAGACACGCCGCTGGAACCCGAAGATGCGCCGCTTCATTTTCACGGAGCGTGGCGGCATCTACATCATCGACCTGCACGCAGACGCTCCGACCTGCTCGACGAGGCCTACGCGTTCGCGCGCAATCTCGCCGAGCGCGGCGGCACGATGCTCTTCGTCGGCACCAAGAAGCAGGCCCAGGACGCGGTCGCCGGCGCAGGCGAAGCGCGTCGGCATGCCGTACGTGAACCACCGCTGGCTCGGCGGCCTGCTCACCAACTGGCGCACCATGTCCGACCGCGTCGAGCGGCTGCACGACCTGCGCCGTCTCAAGGACGAGGGCCAGCTCGACCTGCTTCCGGCGAAGGAGCGGATCGCGATGCTCGGCGAGCTCGAGAAGCTCGAGGCGAACCTCGGCGGCGTCGCCGACATGCGCCGCCAGCCGGACGCCGATCTTCATCGTCGACCTCCGCAAGGAGCAGCTCGCCGTCCGCGAGGCGCGGCGGCTCGGCCTGCCGATCGTGGCGCTCGTCGACACGAACTGCGACCCGGACGAGGCCGACTTCGTGATCCCGGGCAACGACGACGCGATCCGCTCGTGCAACCTGATCGTGCGCGCGCTCGCCGACGGGATCGAGGCCGGCCAGCAGAAGACCACGGTCGAGGAGCTCACCGCAGCACCCGCACCCGAGCCCGAGCCGACGCCCGAGCCCACCGTGGACGAGGTCGTGACCGAGGCCGTCGTCGAGGCCGTCGAAGCCGCTGCCGCGGAGGAGCCGGTCGTCGAGGTCGTCGAGGTGACGGAGGAGGAGGTGCCGGCCGAATGACGACGATCAGCGCATCACTCGTGAAGGAGCTCCGCGACCAGACCGGCGCGGGGATGATGGACGTCAAGCGCGCGCTCGTCGAGACCGACGGCGACCTCGAGGCGGCGCGCATCCTGCTCCGCGAGCGGGGCATGGCCACAGCGGCCAAGCGGGCCGACCGGTCCACCTCGGAGGGCGAGGTGCTCGTCACCGTCTCCGGCTCGACCGGGACGATGGTCGCCGTTGGCTGCGAGACCGAGCCCGTGTCGAAGAACGAGGAGTTCCTCGCGTTCGCCGAGAAGGCGCTCGAGGCGGTCGAGGCCGGCGGCGAGTCGGCCGTCGATGCGCTCGACCAGGAGCGCGCAGGAGCTCGTTGGCAAGCTCGGCGAGAACATCGTGGTCGTCGGCGCAGCCCGGCTCGAGGCGGCCGACGGCGAGTCGCTCGCGGAGTACGTCCACCCGCCGGCGAACAAGATCGGCGTGCTCGTCCACGTGCGCGGTGAGAACGCTGCGGCGGCGCGCCGGCTCGCGATGCACATCTCGTTCTCGAACCCGCGCTACGCGACCCGCAAGGACGTGCCCGAGGCCGACGCTGCCGCGGAACGCGAGATCTACGCGAACTCCGACGAGGTGCTCTCGAAGCCCGAGAACGTCCGCGACAAGATCATCGACGGGATGCTCCAGAAGCGGTTCTTCGCCGAGAACGTCCTCGCCGAGCAGGCCTGGATCCACGACACCGCCAAGTCCGTGGAGAAGGCGCTGGCCGAGGACGGGCTCGAGTTGCTGGACTTCCGGCGCTTCTCTGTTGCAGGGTAGGTACGCGTGAGCGTGCAACCGGAGCCGAGCGTGATCGCGTCCGACACGGCCGTGCCCGTGTTCCATCGCGTCCTCCTGAAGCTTTCGGGTGAGGCGCTGATGGGCAGCCGCGAGTACGGCATGGACCTGCCGACGATCGACGCGATCGCCGAGGAGGTCGCCGCCGTGCGCGAGAGCGGCGTCGAGCTTGCGATCGTCGTCGGCGCGGGGAACATCTACCGCGGGATGGCGGCGGCCGCGCAGGGGATGGATCGGGCCACCGCCGACTACGCGGGGATGCTCGCGACGCTGCTCAACGCGCTGGCGCTCCAGGACGCGCTCGAGCGGGCGGGCGCGCAGACGCGTGTGCTGTCTGCGCTCGTCGTGTCCGAGGTGGCCGAGCCGTACATCCGACGCCGCGCGATCCGCCACCTCGAGAAGGGCCGTGTCGTGATCTTCGCGGCCGGCACCGGCAACCCGTTCTTCACCACCGACACCGCGGCCGCGCTGCGGGCGCTCGAGATCAGCGCCGAGGCGATCCTGATGGCGAAGAACGGCGTGAAGGGCGTCTACGACGGCGATCCGCGCCTCGACCCGAACGCGAGCTTCCTGCCGGAGCTGACGCACCTCGAGGCGATCGAGCGCGGCCTGAAGGTGATGGACTCGACTGCGCTCTCGCTCTGCATGGACAACCGGCTGCCGATTCACGTCTTCGAGCTCGCCCAGGGCAACATCCGGCGCGTCGTCTCGGGCGAGCGGGTCGGCACGATCATCTCGACGGAAGGGACGGACTGATGGCCGAGCTCGACGATTTCCTCCAGGACGCTGCCCGGCGGATGGACAAGTCCCTCGAGGCCACGCGCACCGAGTTCAACAGCGTCCGCACCGGCCGTGCCTCCCCGGCGCTGCTCGATCGTGTCCAGATCGACTACTACGGCCAGCGCACGCCGCTGAAGCAGATGGCGTCGATCAGCGCGCCCGAGCCGCGCTCGCTCACGATCCAGCCGTTCGACCCGACGCAGATCAAGGCGATCGAGAAGGCGATCCTCGAGTCCGACCTCGGGCTGACCCCGTCGAACGACGGCAAGCTGATCCGGCTGCCGATCCCGCAGCTCACCGAGGACCGGCGCAAGGATCTCGTCAAGGTCGTCCGCAACTACGCCGAGGAGGGCCGCGTCGCCGTCCGCAACGTCCGGCGCGACGTGATGCACCACCTCAAGGAGCTCGTCGCGGACGGCAAGGTCGGCGACGACGAGGAGCGGAAGGCCGAGGAGCGCGCACAGAAGCTCACCGACGAGCACACGAAGGCGATCGACGAGGCCCTGAAGCACAAAGAGGCCGAAATCATGGAGGTCTAGGCGCCTCCGTGAACCTCCTCACGCGATTCCGCACCCTCCGGACGGTCAAGCCGCTCCGCGAGCCCGAGCTGCCCGAGGTCGCGCGCTCCGTGGCGATCATCATGGACGGGAACGGCCGCTGGGCCCGCCGCCGTGGGCTGCCCGTCGCGGCCGGCCACCGCGCGGGCACGCGCGCGCTGCGGCGCACCGTCGAGGCGGGAATCGACCTCGGCATCCGCTCGCTCACGGTCTACGCGTTCTCGACCGAGAACTGGTCGCGCTCGCCCGAGGAGGTCGACGCGCTGATGGAGATCTTCGGCGAGACGATCGAGCGCGAGCTGCCCGACCTCGCCAAGCAGGGCGTGCGCACGCGCTTCATCGGCCGCCGCGACCGTGCGCCGGAGGCTCTGCAGCGGCGGATGGCCGAGCTCGAGGAGGAGACCGCCGGCAAGGACAAGCTCGACCTCTGGATCGCGTTCGACTACGGCGGGCGCGGCGAGATCGTCGAGGCGGCGCGGCGGATCGTCGAGGCGGGCATCGAGGCAGACGACCTCGACGAGGACCTGTTCGCTTCGTACCTGTACGCGCCGGAGCTGCCCGATCCGGACCTGCTGATCCGCACCTCCGGCGAGCTCCGCATCTCGAACTTCATGCTCTGGCAGCTCGCCTACGCGGAGCTCGTGTTCGTCGACTCGCTCTGGCCGGACTTCGGCGAGAGCGAGTTGCGCGCCGCCCTCGAGGCGTACGCAGGCCGTCGTCGCCGCTTCGGCGGTCGATGACCTCCTTCTGGTCGCGAATCGCCGTTGCGCTCGTCGGCCTGCCGGTCGTGCTCGGCCTGGTCTGGCTGGGCGGCTGGTGGCTGGTCGGGCTCGTCGCCGTCGCAATCCTGTTCGCGCTGCACGAGTTCTGGCAGATGACGCGCTCGCTGCGGCCGCTCGCGCTCGCGGGCTACGGGGGCGCCGCGCTCGTCCTGCTCGGCGCCCAGCTCGGCGGACAGGTCTGGATGCTCGGCGGCTTCATGGCGACGCTCGTGTTCGCGCTGCTCCTCAACGGCATCTCGGAGACGCGCGCACCGGCGACCGTCGCGATCGGCGCGACGGTGCTCGGCACTGCCTGGATCGGCTTCGGGCTCTCGTTCGCGGTGCTGATGCGCGGCTTCCCCGAGAACGCGCGGCTCGCCACGTTCACCGTTCTCCTGGCCGTGTTCGCGACGGACACGGCCGCGTACTTCGGCGGGCGCATCTTCGGCCGGCACAAGCTCGCGCCCGCGCTCTCGCCCGGGAAGACCTGGGAGGGGTTCGTGCTCGGAACGGCGGCGGGCGTCCTCGTCTCGTTCTTCGCTCTCTACCAGGATCGCCACACGTACCTGACGATCGGCGAGGCGCTCGCGCTCGGCGCCGTGGTGGCCCTGGCTGCGGCCGCCGGCGACCTGTTCGAATCGGCTCTGAAGCGCGACATGCAGATCAAGGACACAGGTCGGCTGCTGGGCGGCCACGGCGGCATGCTCGACCGCATCGACTCGCTGCTTTTCGCCATTCCGGCGGGGTACTACGTGATCCTCATCTTCACTACCTAGACTTTGAGGATGCGAAGGATCGTCCTGCTCGGGGCCACGGGCTCGATCGGCCGCCAGGCCATCGAGATCGTCGATGCCCATCCGGAGCTCGAGCTCGTCGCCGCAGCGTCGGGCTCGCAGGACGTAACGGGCCTCGCGCCGCTGACGCAGGTCGGCGGCGACCTCACCGAGCTGCTCGACCGCGCCGAGCCGGACATCGTCCTCAACGCCGTCGTCGGCTTCGCAGGGCTGCCGGCGACGCTCTGGGCGCTCGAGCGCGGGGTCACGCTCGCCCTTGCGAACAAGGAGAGCCTCGTCGCGGCCGGCGACCTCGCGCTCGCGGCGCACCAGCGCGGGGGAGGGGCGCTGCTCCCGGTCGACAGCGAGCACTCCGCGCTGCAGCAGTGCCTCGAGGGCCGCGGTGCCGAGAGCGTCGACTCGCTCGTCCTGACCGCCTCGGGCGGCCCGTTCCGCGGCAGGACGCGCGCCGAGCTCGAGGACGTGACCCCGGCGGACGCGCTCGCACATCCGACCTGGCGCATGGGCCCGAAGATCACAGTGGATTCCGCAACGCTCGCGAACAAGGGGCTCGAGCTGATCGAGGCGCACTTCCTGTTTCACCTGCCGTACGACCGGATCGAGGTCGTCGTGCACCCGACCTCGGTCCTGCACGGCCTCGTGCGCTTCCGCGACGGCGCTGCGCTCGCGCATCTCGGCTATCCGGACATGCGCGTGCCGATCTCCTACGCGCTCACCTACCCCGAGCGCGCCGCGACGCCCGTACCCGCGCTCGACCTTGCCGCGGGGCTGACGCTCGAGTTCTCGGCGCCCGACCTGGAGACGTTCCCGCTGCTCGCTCTCGCGCGCGACGCCGGTGAGCGCGGCGGCACGTATCCCTGCGCGTTCAACGCGGCGAACGAGGTCGCGGTGGCCGCGTTCCTCGACGGGCGCCTGCCGTTCCTCGGGATCGCCGACGCGGTCGCGGAGGTGCTCGACGCGGTCGACGGCGCCGAGGCGCGCGACCTCGACGAGCTGATCGAGGCGGACGCAGAGGCCCGCCGCCTGCTGGAGCCCGTCGCGTGAACATCGCGATCGCGATCCTCGGGCTCGCGCTGCTCGTGCTCGTCCACGAGCTCGGCCACTTCACCACGGCACGCGCGGTCGGCATGAACCCGCGGCGTTTCTACATCGGCTTCCCGCCCGCCGTCGTGAAGATGACGCGCAAGGGAACCGAGTACGGCATCGGCGCGATCCCGCTCGGCGGCTACGTGAAGATCCCCGGCATGCACCGGCCGGCCGCGTCCGACCTCGACCTGCAGTTCTCGCGGGCGCTCGCCGAGGACACGGGGCTCCTCGCACCGCTCGAGCGCGTGAAGCGCGAGCTCGTCGTGTTCGACCTCGACCAGGCGCGCGCCGCGCTGCCGGAGCTGGAGCAGGCGACCGCCGAGGCGCACCTCACGCCGCCGGCGGCGAAGGCGGCCGAGCGCGGCCTCGACGACCTGCGCGACGGGCTCGCCGACGACGCGTACTGGCGCGCCTCGACGTGGAAGCGGATAGTCGTGATCCTTGCCGGCCCCGGCGCGAACATCCTCTTCGCGCTCGTCGTCTTCTCGATCCTCTTCATGCTCGGCGGCGGCAAGGCCACGACGACCGTCCACACCGTGCTGGCCGGCAAGCCCGCGATGAAGGCCGGCCTCGTGGTCGGCGACCGGATCATCGCCATCGACGGACAGCCCGTGAAGGCCTCGCAGATCCCGACCCGGATCAGCACCTCGAAGGGCCGCCCGCTGACGCTGACCGTGCTGCGCGGCGCTGACACGATCCAGATCGGGCCCGTGCATCCCGAGAAGATCCAGGGCGCCTACCGGCTCGGCTTCGTCCTCGCCGGCAGAGGACTTTCGCCGCCGGAGGCCGTCTGGTCGTCGGTGACGCTGACCGGCAACGTCTCGAAGCAGATCGTCACGTCGCTCACGAACCTCGTCCACAAGAAGGGCCGCAAGGACATCTCGAGCGCGGTCGGGATCGTGCAGGGCTCGTCCACGGCGCTCAGCCAGGGCGTGATGAACTTCCTCTGGGTGCTCGGCCTGATCAGCCTCTCGCTCGCGCTGCTGAACCTGCTGCCGCTGCTGCCGCTCGACGGCGGCCACATCGCGTTCTCGATCGTGGAGGGGATCCGCGGCCGTCCCCTGGCGCGCGAGGTCTACGAGCGCGTCTCGATGGTCGGGATCGCGCTCGTGCTGATGCTCTTCTTCATCGGCCTGTCCAACGACATCGGCCGGATCGGCGGCGGCTAGGATCTAGGGCGGATGGGAAGCACGCGCCAGATCACGGTGGGGAACGTCATGATCGGCGGCGGCGCGCCGGTCGTCGTCCAGTCGATGACGCTCACGAAGACGCACGACGTCGAGGCGACGACCGCACAGATTGCCGCGCTCGCCTCGGCCGGCTGCGAGATCGTCCGCTGCGCGGTGCCGAAGACCGAGGACGCGGTCGCGCTGAAGAAGATCGTGCGCCTCTCGCCGATCCCGGTGATCGCCGACATCCACTTCAATGCCTCGCTCGCGCTGAAGGCGATCGACTCGGGTGTCGCTGCGGTGCGGATCAACCCGGGCAACATCGGCGGCCCCGACAAGGTCGCGCTCGTCGTCGAGGCGGCGCGCAAGGCGGGAATCCCGATGCGGATCGGCGCCAACTCGGGCTCGCTGCCGAAGCACCTGCAGGCGCTGGCCCAGGAGGACCAGGCCGAGGCGCTCGTCGCCGCGGCGATCGAGGAAGTGGAGCTGCTCGAGAAGCTCGACTTCCGCGACTTCAAGATCTCGGTCAAGTCGACCTCGGTGCCGACGATGATCCGCGCCTACCGCATGCTCTCGGACAAGGTCGACTATCCGCTGCACCTCGGCGTGACCGAAGCGGGGACGCCGTTCTCGGGCTCGATCAAGAGCGCGGTCGGGATGGGCGCGCTGCTCGCCGACGGGATCGGCGACACGATTCGCGTCTCGCTCACGGCCGATCCGGTCAAGGAGATCGACACCGGCTTCGAGATCCTCAAGGCGCTCGGCCTGCGCGAGCGCGGCCCGATCATGATCGCCTGCCCGTCCTGCGGGCGCGACAACGTCGGCGTCGAGAACCTCGCAATCGTGGTCGAGGAGCGGCTCAAGAACTACCCGGAGCACTTCGAGGTCGCCGTCATGGGCTGCGCGGTCAACGGGCCCGGCGAGGCGGGCGACGCCGACTTCGGCATCGCCGGCGGCCGCGACGTCGGCTTCATCTACGCGCACGGACGCGTGCTGAAGAAGGTCTCCTCCGACATCCTGATCGACGAGCTCTTCTTCGAGGTCGACCGCTGGATCGAGGGCGGCATGCAGCGCCCGAAGCGGCTGAAGATGGCGAAGCCCGCGGCCCTGGCGATGGCCGAGGCGAGCCTGATCCCGCTCGAATAGTCTGTCGAGACAACGATGATCGCCCGAGCTTCACAACTGTTCTTGCCGACCCTGCGCGACGCGCCCGCCGACGCGGAGGCCGTCAGCCACAAGCTGCTTGTTCGCGGCGGCTTCATCCGCCAGGTCTCGGCCGGTCTCTGGACGTACATGCCGCTCGGCTGGCGCGTCCACGAGAAGGTCGTCCAGGTGATCCGCGAGGAGATGGACGCGATCGGCGGCCAGGAGATGCAGATGCCGGTGCTCACGCCCGCGGAGCTCTGGGAGGCGACCGGGCGGATCGGGATCCCCGAGATCTTCCACGTCACCGACCGCAACGAGCGCAAGTTCGTGCTGCCGCTGACCCATGAGGAGACGGTCACCTTCCACGCGAGGGAGATCCAGTCGTACAAGCAGCTGCCGCAGCTCTGGTACCACTTTCAGACCAAGGATCGCGACGAGCCGCGCCCGCGCGGAGGCCTGCTGCGCGTCCGCGAGTTCGTGATGAAGGACGGCTACTCGTTCGATCGCGACGAGGACGGCGTGAAGGCGAGCTTCGAGGCGAACCGGGTCGCGTACGTGACGATCTTCGAGCGCTGCGGGATCGAGGCGGTCCCCGTCCAGGCCGAGAGCGGGATCATGGGCGGCAAGTTCAGCGTCGACTTCCTCGCGCCGTCCGGCTCGGGCGAGAACACGCTCGTCACCTGCGAGAACGGCGATTTCTCCGCGGATCTCGAGGTCGCGTACGCGGTGCCCTCGGCGCCGGTGCTGCCGGCCGCGCTCGGCGCGCCGGAGGAGATCGAGACACCGGGCGCGACGACGATCGAGTCGCTGGCCGAGTTCCTCTCGATCGACGCGAGCGCGACCTCGAAGGCGATGCCGGTCGTTCGGGAGGACGGCACACTCGTTCTGGCGCTGGTGCGCGGCGACGACCGGCTCAGCGAATCGAAGCTCTTCGATGCGCTCCACGGCGGCTCGCGGCCGGCGACGGACGACGAGATCCGCAACGCGTTCGGCGCGAACGGCGGCTCACTCGGGCCGATCGGCTTCCCGGGCGAGATCGTCGCCGACGAGACGCTGCGCGAAGGCCAGTACGTCGCCGGGGCGAACCGCGACGGCTGGCACCTGCGCGGTGTCGAGGCCGGGCGCGACTACGAGCCGCACTTCGCCGACCTGCGCGAGCCGCGCGAGGGCGACACATGCCCGAACTGCGGCGGCGCACTGCGCTTCCAGACCGCGATCGAGGTCGGCCACATCTTCAACTTCGGCAGCTTCTATTCGGAGCCGCTCGGCGCGACCTTCCTCGACGAGGACGGCACCGAAAAGCCGCTGCTCGGCGGCAGCTACGGGATCGGACCGGGTCGCGTGATGGCGGCGGCGGTCGAGCAGCACCACGACGAGCAGGGGATCCTCTGGCCGGCCGCGCTCGCGCCGTACGATGTGCACGTGGTCGTACTCGCGGGAGCGGAGGAGATCGGCGAGCGCGCGGCGGCGGCGCTCAGCGCGTCGGGCAAGGACGTCCTGCTCGACGACCGCGACCAGCGCGCGGGCGAGAAGTTCGCTGACGCCGACCTGATCGGGATCCCCGTGCGCGTCACCGTGGGCAAGAAGAGCCTCGAGGACGGCGCGGTCGACGTTCGCGACAGAACGACCGGCGAGGAGCGCCGCGTCGCCGTGGAGGACCTCTAGATGGCCCGCAAGCGCCGCTTCAGCGAGGAGCCGTTCGGCCCGACCGTCGAGCGGCTGATGCTCGAGACAGGCGTCACCTACCGCGGCCTCTCCGAGAAGACGAAGCTCTCCGCCGGGTATCTCAACCACCTCGTGCACGGAAACCGGCCGGTGCCGTCGACCGAGGTGATCGAGACGCTCGCGAGCCAGCTCGGCGTCGAGCCGGAGCACTTCCGTGAGTACCGCCTCCGCGTGATCACCGAGAAGCTCGAGGCGATGCCCGAGCTGATCGACCGGCTCTACAAGCGCCTCGGCGAATAGCCGGTTGAGATAATCGGAATCCGGATCGCGCACCTTGCGGGCTACCCGATCAAGACCCATGGGTTCAAGGCGCGCAACGTCTCGGTCACGAACCAATTCCGGTCAGCGGCGCCGCTCACCGGCGTCTCGCCGGCACTACTCTGCGTGCCGACACGGAAGCTCCTGTCGCCTACCGCGGCAGGCCCACCGCTCGTGAAGGGGCTCGACACCCACGTCCGCTACTCCGGCAGTCTCTCTGCGTGTCGTGCTGAAGCTCGCCGGCTGACGGCTGCTAGGCTGCGCCACGTCGCGGGGCGTGGCGCAGCCTGGTTAGCGCGCTAGTCTGGGGGACTAGAGGTCCCGAGTTCAAATCTCGGCGCCCCGACTGATTCGATGGGTATAGACAAGGCAACGGCCCTTCGGCCGGATCGGGCGGGTCAGTGGCCATGTGCGACAAAGATTGGCGTGCCGAAATCGGTTCGATCATTGCGGGCCGCGCACAGTGAGCACGCTTTACCACCGCTCCTAAGCGCGGGTAAGCCCGGCCGGGCGCAAACAGGGAGAAAGGCCACGGCCGAGCTTATGGCGCGTCCGATGTGCGCCGTTCCGCGCGTTTGACGGCGGGTGCCGCCGTCAAACCTAACGTTAAGCCCCGACGGGAAGCACGGAATCCTTACACGGCTAGTGTGCGGCCGATCAAACGAACAGGTTGGGTGCCTAGTCGCTCAGGCGAGTATCCGGACGGCCGTAGCCTGGGCGCAGCCACGAGTCCGGAGTTCGATCGCACGATGGAGGTCGACCTCAGGACGTGCGGCAAGGAGGCTCGCGGCCTCGGGCCCGTAGCCGGCGCGGAGGAGCTCTTCGAGGCGCCAGGCGAGAATCCGTGCCTCGTCGGTCTGTCGCGCGTTGTAGGAGTCTTTCGGAACCATCGATCTACTCACGTGCCCTCCTTGGCCGTAAGGAGCGAGTCGGCCCTAGCCGGACAAGACTAATCCGATGTCCGGGGTCCCACCGCGCAGGCCCCAACCCATCTAGCGTGTTCGCCCTTGCACCACATCGGAGGGCCAAGTCGTGTTCTACTTGCATCCTTCGAGTACACGGATCACCTCTTCGGTGGTTCATTGCGTCGGTTCACTTTTCACCCGATCGAGGGATACGAGACGACGTGGCGAAGAGCATGTTTAGATCACATGGCGGTTGAGGCGATTGGAGGCGGCGCGCCCTCGCGCCGACTGCGGTCGCCGGTCATGGAGTCCTAGAACTGCGGTCAACCTTCGGAGGCGCATCATGAGTTCTGGTCTGCGGCACTTCCCGGCGTGGGACGAACAGGCGGCCGTACGGTTCGATATGAAGACAGGCCCGTCATCGACCCGAACGCAGCCGGTTCTCGGGACGAGATCAGTCGCGGCGCGGCACGCCTGGTGGGGACGGCTGAGTCGCATCGTCACTCCGCTCAGGCGGATCTGACGCGAGACACGCTTCAACGCCTCGTGAGGGCCATCGTGCGGCCGACGGGGTTGTTCGGCAAGAAACGCCTCCGCCTGCGGTCAGATGCGTCAGATCGGTGCTGCGGTACGGCTTGAGATTTGTCAGTCGGGGTTCGCTTCCGCGCTCGCGCTCCGACCGCCTCTCGCCCGAAGCTGCGACTTGTCGCGTGCATGATCGTCGCTTACCGCTGCGAATGGTCATCGTGGAGTCCATTGACGCCGAGAGCCGACGAGCCGGTAGACGTTCTCCGCAGGGCGGTCGGGCCGATGATTCCCACCCGAGTTAGGCGTCACTCGCGTAGTCCGCGCCAGGCGCCGATCCTTGTAGCCGCTGAACTTGAGGAGTCGACGCCGGCGCGCGTGCCGCCCACCGAGATGGTTTCACCCACCGCTGAGGTATGGCTGAAATCAGGCTGTCGTCATGGTGGAAGGAGGCTCACACCCCGGGTCTGGTCCTCCGCGCGTCAAGACCGCTCAGCAGTTACGGTCGCTCCGCACCGATGGCATTGCGGCGCTGTCGCCCCTGGAGCGACGAAGACGGGATCCTCGCCTGACGCCCCCCGCCCACCGTCGCTTCGCAGTCGCAGGCCGGGCTTCTTGCACCGTCGCGGGTCTCTAAAGCCACGCCACCCAGTCGAGCTTCCTCGCGAAGCGCTGTTGCAGCTCTTTGCGTCTCTGGCAGAATATTCGGGCGGGATGGCCGACGGCTCGAATTCAAACGATGCTCGCATCCCCGACTCGCACGAGCCTCTACGCGTCCTCGTCGCTAACCAGCGCGAGGACCGCATCGGCCGGGTCACCGAAATCGTGATCAGCATCGGCCACACCGTTGTCGTCGCCTCGACGGACGTGGCCGAAGTGGGGGGCATGACCCTGCGCGAACGTCCCGACGTCGCGCTCGTCGGGCTCGGAGACAGCTCGGAGCACGCGCTCCAGCTGATCAGCCAGATCGTCCGCGAGGCCGCCTGCCCGGTGATCGCCCTGCTCGAGACGACCGACACCGCCTTCGTCGACGAAGCGGCCAAGCGCGGCGTCTTCGCCTATCTCGTCGACGGGAACCCCGAGCAGCTCCAGAGCGCGCTCGACATCGTGCTGCGCCGCTTCGCCGAGTACCACAACCTCGAGGGCGCATTCGGCCGCCGCGCCGTGATCGAGCGCGCGAAGGGGATTCTCATGGAGCGCCACGGGATCGACGAGAGCAAGGCGTTCGAAATGCTCCGCGACGGAGCGCGCCAGACCTCGCGGAAGGTCGTCGACGTCGCCGACGCGGTCGCGACGAGCCACCGGCTCCTCCCGGGGCCGGACAGCGTCTAGACGGGTTCTCTGCTACTGTCGAAGCGGACGGCCCGACACCATGGTCGTCCTACGTCGGCCCCAGCAAATGGCTGAAGCGCTCCGGAACGCACGGGGCGACTTCGATTTGGACGGAGCGCCGCCATGCTGGAAGTACCGACGAGATGAAGGCGCTCGTCTACCACGGTCCCGGCGAGAAGGCCTGGGAGTCCGTGCCCGATCCCGTCGATCATCGAGCCGACCGACGCGATCGTCCGCGATCGACACGTCGACGATCTGCGGCACCGACCTGCACATCCTCAAGGGCGACGTGCCCGAGGTGACAGCCGGGAACGATCCTCGGCCACGAGGCGGTCGGCACCGTCGTCGAGGTCGGCGCGGCCGTCACGACGATCGCGCCCGGCGACCGCGTGCTCGTCTCGTGCATCAGCTCGTGCGGCCGCTGCCGCTTCTGCAAGGAGGGCCACTACGGCCTCTGCACCGGCGGTGGCGGCTGGATCTTCGGCCACCTGATCGACGGCCTCCAGGCCGAGTTCGCGCGCGTGCCGTTCGCCGACACCTCGGTCTACAAGGTGCCCGAGCGGCCTCAGCGACGAGCAGGTGCTCTTCCTCGCGGACATCCTGCCGACGGCCTACGAGGTCGGCGTCCTGAACGGCCGCGTCGAGCCCGGCGACACCGTCGCGGTCGTCGGCGCAGGCCCGATCGGCCTCGCGGCGATCATGACCGCGAAGCTCCACACGCCGGGCCGGATCATCGCGATCGACCTCGCCGACTCGCGCCTGGAGAAGGCGCTCGAGTTCGGCGCCGACGTGACGATCAACAACGGCGACGAGGACGCCGTCGCGAAGGTGATGGAGCTGACCGGCGGTCTCGGCGCGGACGTCGCGATCGAGGCGGTCGGTGTGCCCGCCGACGTTCGAGCTCTGCACCGAGCTGATCCGGCCGGGCGGCCGCGTCGCGAACGTCGGCGTGCACGGGAAGTGCGCGACGCTCCACCTCGAGAGGCTGTGGATCCGCGACGTGACGATCACGACGGGTCTCGTCGACACCCGCACGACGCCGACGCTGCTGAAGCTGATCGAGGGCGGCCGGCTCGATCCGACCGCCTTCGCGACGCACCACTTCGCGCTCGCCGAGACGACGAGGCCGTACGACGTGTTCGCCGCCGCGGCCGAGACGGACGCGCTCAAGGTCGTGCTCGCAGGCCAGCGCCGTCGCGAGCCGAACGCGAGGAGGCGGTCCGTGGCTCACTGACGGCTCCGACGTCACCCACTCGAAGGGATCTAGAGATGCGCAAGCTCTTCCAGATCGGAGGCATCGTCACCGCGGCTGTGTTCTGATCGCCTTCGGCGTCGCCGCGATCGTGATGGGCGTCGAACGGGCGCTCGACCGTCCAGAGCAACCTCAGCCAGGAGCAGATCGCCGGCACGCCCGACATGACGCCGAGCGGCATCGCGACCGAGATCACGGCCGACCAGGTGCCCAGGCCAAGCTCGTCGCCCAGATGAAGGCGGTCGGCGTGACGATCACGCCCTCGCCGAGCATCGCGCCAACGTGCTCCGTCGCCGGCAAGAGCGTCGACTCGGGCGCATCGGCGCGCTGTTTCGCCGAGTACATGCGTGTCCACACGTTCGACGCGACCGGCGGCTTCGTCTACGCGCAGATGGGGCGCTTCGTGGCCAAGCCCGGCACGCCGCTCAAGGCGACCGACGGGCTCGGCGGCACGAACGACCAGACGGCAGCCGTGCTCGACCCGAAGACGCAGCAACCGGTCGACAACGGCCGCCGCAGCCTCTGGATCACCTACACCGCTCTCACGACCGCGCTGGACTCGAGCTACATGGCGAGCCAGCTCTCGCTGTTCGGCATCGTCGTCGGAATCGCGCTCCTCCTGAGCGGAATCGGCTTCGCGATCTTGGCAATCGGCGCCCTCCACAAGCCGGAGACCACGCCCGACCGCACGACGCAAACGCCGAAGCCGTCCGGCGAACCTCTGCCGTCGGCCTAGCCGGCATTCAGTAGCCGAAGGGAAATCTGATGGAGATGAGAATCGTCGTACAGGACAATGCTAGCGCCACGTCGCTCGCTGCGCGGCTGACGTCAGTGTTCGGAGCCGCGGGCATCGCGCTCTGGCGCGACCGTCGCGAGGTCGACATTCGCATCGAGCGCGAGTCCGATGGGCGCGTCCTTCAGGTGCTGGACGCGGTCGAGCGCTGGCTTGACCAGGCCACTTTCGGGACCGGCGAGATGTGGCTTGGCGAGCAGCGTTACAAGGTCGCGCGTTGGATCCCAATCGAGGAGGCAGCATGATCAAATCGCTCTGGCACTTCTGGTGGGGCCTGGGCGTCGCTGTCGCAGCTGCGACAGCGCTCCTCGTCCCGGCCGCGACCGCCCACACGCTCGTCGCGCCCGTCAACACCTGCGCGCCGACGCTCTCGGGCTCGACCGCGGCCGGCAAGACGCTCACGACGAGCAACGGCTGCTGGCTGAACCATCCGACGTCGTATTCCTACAAGTGGCTCCGCTGCGACTCGAACGGCGGCAACTGCGTCACGATCGCCAATGCGACCGCCAAGACCTACACGCTGACGAGCAGCGACTCCGGTCACACGGCTATCTCGCTCGTGAGTGCGACGAACAGCGACGGAACTACAGGGCCGGTGAACTCCAAGCCCTCGGGCGTGGTCTCGGCGGCCGCGGCCCCGAAGAACACCACGCCGCCGTCGATCACCGGCAAGGCCGTGGTCGGCGAACTCCTCTTCGCCGACCCGGGCAAGTACACGTCCGGCATCCCCGACCGCTACTCCTACCAGTGGGTCCGCTGCAACAGCGGCGGCGGTAGCTGTTCGAACATCTCCGGCGAGCGGAGCCAGAGCTACACGGTGCGAAGCTCGACGATCGGCAGCACACTCCGCGTCACCGTGCGGGCCTCGAACGCCTACGGCTCGACGACCACGACCTCCGACCGCACCGCCGCCGTCACGGCCGTCCCGATCGTGATCGTGACGACGTCGATGACCGCGTCGACCTCGGTCGTCACCTGCTGCGCAGCCTCGTTGCTGAGCGGCACCGTCTCGACCGCGAAGGCCGGTGAGGTGATCTCGATCCTCGCGCTGCCGTTCGGGGAGCTCGCCACCACCGTCGTCGGCACGATCACGACGATGGCCGGCGGCACCTGGAGCTTCAGCGTCCGGCCGAGCATCGCAACGACCTACACGGCCAAGACGAGTACTTCGAATGGGCCCCCGCTGACGATCGCCGTGCATCCGAGAGTCGGCCTTGGCTACCAGCAGGGCATCTTCAGCACGAAGGTGACCGGTGGTGCCGGGGCGACCTCGTTTGCCGGAAAGATCGTCTTCTTCCAGCGCCGCAACTCGAGCGGCGGCTGGGTCACGCTCGACAAAGTCGTCCTCAACCTGAACTCGTTTGCCAAGTTCAAGGTGAAACTCCCGCGCGGCGCCTCCTACGTGCGGGTGTACATCACGAGGGCGCAGGCCGGCGGAGGCTATCTGGACGGTGCCTCGACTATTCGCCGCTTCACCAGGTAGCAGTCGTCGGACGGTACAGCCCCGGGGCCGGCCGAGCCCGCCCCGGGGCTCGAACCGTCACATCTCCCACGTCAGAAAGGCACACCCATGGAAGCTGAGATCCCCGAGCCGATCGAGACCGAAACCGAGCCGGTGACCCCGCCGGAGCCCGAGCCCGCCGTGACGCATCGGGACATCTCCGAGTGGCAAGGCCGCGACGTCGTCGACAGCGACGGCGAGCGGATCGGAAGGCTCGTGGACGTCTACTTCGACATCGAGACCGACGAACCGCAGTTCGGGACCATCAAGGAGGGGTGGATCAACCGACACCTGACCTTCGTGCCGGTGACCGGGATCACGATCGGCCCCGACAACCTCCAGGTCGCGGTGACCCGGGCGAAGGTCAAGAGCGCCCCGAACATCGCGATCCAGGGCGGCGAGCTCTCGCAGGCGGATGAGTCCGCGCTGTACCACCACTACGAGCTCAACTACACGCCCTCGGAGACGCAGAGCGGCCGCAGGCTCGCCCGCCGCTAGACGCGGAATGCGTGGACGAGGACGTCCTGCGCGCGGGGCGCGGTCGAGTCCCGCCACCGGAGCGGCTCGTGCGCCGTTAGGTGGTAGTGGAAGCCGAAGCCTCGCAGTCGCTCGAGGAACGCGCCGACCGAGTCGCGCTCCGGGTTGAGTTGATGGTGGTACTCGACGATCAGCTGCCGGACGCGTGCGATCGCGCCCGAGTCCGCCAGGTCCTCGAGCACGGCGCCCTCGGCACCCTCGAGATCGAGCTTGACGAGGTCGACGTCGCCGTCGAGGAACTCCGACAGCCGGCGCTGCTCCACCGAGGCGGTGCGATCGGTGCTGAGCCGCTCCGGCCGCGTGCTCTGCACGAGCGACGCCGGGTCGTCTTCACGCTCGTAGAAGGAGACGACGCCGTTGTCGCGGCCGAGGGCGACGCGATGCAGCTCGACCCCGGGGACCGTGCCGACGTTCCGCTCCAGCAGCCCGTACGCGCGCTCGGCCGGCTCGAACGCGAGGACGCGCGCGCTGGGGTACAGCGTCTTGAAGAAGGCGACCGACACGCCGATGTTGCTGCCGCCGTCGACGATCAGCGGCTCCGGCCGCGAGGCGCAGAAGTAGTACGAGAGCTCGATGAAGATCTCGCGGTGGAGGAACGCGAGCCGGTCGCTGGAGAAGCTCTCGAGCTCGAAGTCGCCGATCCGCACGCGGCACGGCGCGTCCGAATGGAACCTGACGAGCCGGCTCTGCGTCCTGATCGCATCGCGCTTCCACTGCGCCGACACCGGCGCATCGGCGAGGGCGCTCCTCGTCCGGGGTGGCGAGAGCAGGAGCCCCTTCGCCTCGCGCTTCCCTGCGCGCACAACGCTCGTGACCGGTGCCGGCAGGTGCTGCTTGAGACCGTCGCTGAACGACAAGGCTGGGAGGTTAGTCGAACGTCCGGAGCGTGGCCTCGACCCGCTCGAAGTAGCGGGAGAAGCTGATCGCGGCGGGATCCCAATCGCCCCACGTCCGCGCGTACAGCTCCGGCGAGAACTCGATCGTGCGGAACTCGGACCAGTCATCGAGGACGATCAGCGGCAGCTCGGGATGCTGCTCGGTGAGCCGGCTCCGCGTCACGATCGGCACCGTGCGCAGGTAGAGCGCCTGCCAGGTGCGGTAGCAGTCGATCCCGTTGCCGTTCGGCGAGAGGCAGAAGTACGACGAGGCGAGCCGCCGGAAGAACTCGGGCAGCACCTGCTTCTCTGCGAGCGCGACACCCGTCTGCTCGAGGCAGTACGTCCGCTCCGCGACGTTCGTGCCGATGTCGAAGCTCGCCTCGAACAGGTGCGTCTTCGCCGGAGCGTCGTTCTGGGCACCTTTCAGGATCGCCGGGTCGACCTTGATCGGATTGGCGATCCCGAGCGGGATCGAGATCAGCTTCGGATGGTCGAATGCGACGTTCGTCGCGAACCAGGCGCGGAGCCCGGGCCGGTCGAGCCGAGCAGCGAACCGGCGCCCGATCGGCGTGTCGTCGTTGCTGTTGTGCGTGAAGAGGACGAACTCGCCGGCAGGCGCGAGGCTCCGGAAGAAGTAGTCGAGGAACTCCGGGTTGCAGAACCACCAGTCGTTGTCGACCTCCTCGTTGACGCGAAACACGTCGTAGTTGAGGACGTAGCGGCACTGCTCGGCGAAGCGGTTGCCTGTGATGAAGTCGCCCTCGTGCGAGTTGACGAGCATCCGCGTGACGAGCGAAGGCGACTCGACCGGGGGCCGCAGCGGCCGAACCAGCCGGTATGCCCCGACCGCCGCGCGCTTGCCGGCAACCAGGCCCGGGACCCGGCGGAGCAGAGTCTTCGCCGGCACTCAGGCTTCGGAGAAGCCGTACCGGGAGAACGCGCCGCCGCCCGGGGAGATCGCACCGGGCGCGGGAATGATCTGCGACGGCTCCGTGGGGTCGACGATCATGCCGACGATCTCGACGGTGTCACCGGTCTTCACGAGCGCCCAGCCGAGGATCCGCGAGCGGGTGATCTCCTCGGTCGGCTCTTCGAAGAGGGCCTTCCAGCCGGTCTCCGCGGGCATGAGGTGTTGGATTGACATGGCCGCATCCTAACCGGGGCGTACCATTCGGCGGGGTGACTGGCGAGCAGCGCGACGCGGAGAGCCTCGAGGAGCTCGTCTCGGTCTTCGTGCACGAGCTGAAGACGCCGATCGCGGCCGTCCAGGGGCTCGCCGCGACGCTCGCGCGCTCGCTCGACGAGCTCGACCGCGAGACCGCCCTGCGCATCGCCGAGACGCTCGAGCGCAGCGCGCAGCACCTCGGAGAGCTCGTGCGGTCGTTCGAGACGGGTGGGCTCGTGCTGCGACCGGAGCCGACCGACCTCGCGGAGCTCGTGCGCGAGACGGTCGAGGAGCTGCGGCCGGTGCTCGCTGAGCGGCAGGTCGCGCTCGAGCTGGACGACTCGTTGCGGCCGTCGCTCGATCCGGTGCGCATCCGCCAGGTCGTCACCAACCTGCTCTCGAACGCCGCGCGCTACACGCCGCCCGGGAGCCCGCTCGAGGTGACGCTGCGCCGGGCGGGGGAGACCGCCGAGCTCGCCGTGCGCGACCACGGGCCCGGAATTCCGGCGGAGGAGGCCGAGCGCCTGTTCGAGCGCCACGCCCGGCTCACCCCCGGCGGGCCGGGCTCGGGGCTCGGGCTCTACGTCTTGCGCGAGCTCGCGCGGGCCCACGGCGGCGACCTCGTCGCGGAGGCGCCGGAGGGTGCGGGAGCACTCCTCGTGCTGCGACTACCCCTCTGAGGGGTTTTCCCGCGCCGCCGCGAATGAGAGAATCGCGATCGCGCGCTCCCCGATGCGGAAACTCCTCCTGATCCTGCTGCTCGTCCTCGTGCTGCCCGCCTCGGCGCGGGCGGCGCAGAGCGTGGGGATCTTCTACTACCCGTGGTTCGGGGCGCCGCCGCTCGACGGCTCCTACTCGCACTGGCTCCAGAACGACCACACGCCGCCGTTCGACCTCGGCACCGCCTTCTACCCTGTGCGCGGGCCGTACTCGAGCTCGAACCGGGCGGTGCTCGACCGCCAGATGGCCGAGATCTCCGCGGCCGGCGTCGACGAGGTGATCAGCTCGTGGTGGGGGTTCGGCTCGCCCGAGGACCAGCGGCTCCCCGCGGTGATCGCCGCCGCGAACGCGCACGGGCTCGAGGTCGCCGTGCATCTCGAGCCCTACCTGGGGCGGAGTCTCTCGTCGCTCGAGGGCGACGTCGACCACCTCAAGGCGCTCGGGATCTACGAGTTCTACGTCTACGAGCCGCAGGATCTCCCGATCTCGGACTGGAAGACGCTGACCACGGCCGATCCGGACGTGCGGTTCTTCGCACAGACTGCGATGCCGGGCTATGCGGCCGCCGGCGGCTTCGCCGGGCTCTACACCTACGACATCCTCGTTTATGGCGGGTACACGTTCGGCCGGATCTGCGCCGAGGCGCACACGCTCCACCTGCTCTGCGGACCGTCGGTCGGGCCGGGCTTCGACTCTTTCCGCGCCACCGGCGACATGGACGTGAAGCAGCGCCGGAACGGTGCGACCTACGACGCGATGTGGCGGGCCGCGCTCGGCGCGCAGGCCGACTTCGTGACGATCACGAGCTACAACGAGTGGAACGAGGGCACGCAGATCGAGCCCGCGGCGACCTCACCGCGGCGCGGCTACGCCTCCTACGCGGGCGCCTACGGCGTGCGCGGGCCGAACGCCGCATACGCCTATCTGGCGCGCACCGCGTACTGGACGGGGCTGGCGGCGACCGCGCCGCCTGTGCGCGCCACGGCGCCGCGCGAGGCCGCTGCGCTGCCGCCGCGCTGGCCGCGGCTAGGGCGCTAGAACCTCGGCACTGCACCCGTGGACGAGCGCCGCGAGCGGATCGTCGGCGCCGCGCAGTGACCGGTGGTCGAGATCGACCGTGACGTCGGCCCAGATCTCGAGACCGAGCGCCGCGGCGCCCTCGGCCGAGCCGATCGAGAGCAGCGCCTCGACGGAGAGCACGTTGCGCCGGCCCGCCTGGCGGCGAGCGATCCCCTCGAGCTCGCGCAGCTCCTCGAGCGGGTCGATCCGGACGTTCGAATCGGAGCCGATGCAGAGCGGGATCCCGCGCGTCAGGACGCGCTCGACGGGGAGGAAGCCGTCGCCGAGGTTCGCCTCGGTGGTCGGGCAGGCGCAGATCCGCGCGCCCGCGGCGGCGAGCAGGTCGAGCTCGTGCCCGTCCGCGTGCGTGGCGTGGATCACCGTCGTGTGCGGGCCGAGGCAGCCGGCGCGGTCGAGCAGCTCGATCGGGCGGATCCCGTGCTCGGTCAGGCACTCCTCGATCTCGCGCGGCTGCTCATCGGCGTGGACGTGCAGCGGCAGCCCCTCGAGCGCGGCGTAGCGTCCGAGCACCTCGAGCCAGGGCTCCGGGCAAGCGCGGACGGAGTGGGGGGCGACGCCGACCTTCGCGCCGCGCGCGCGCAGCTCCTCGAGCCCGCGCAGGTACTCGACGGGCGACTCCTGGCGGAACCGGGGCAGTCCGCCGCGCCCGTAGGCAGAGAGGAGCAGCACGATCTCGATCCCCGCCTCCTCGGCGGCGTCGAGCGCCGCGTGCGCCTCGGGGAGGCCGAGATAGTGGAACTCGCCGACCGCCGTGTAGCCCGCCGCCCGCAGCTCGCGGTAGGTCTCGGCGTAGGTGGCGCGCACGAGCTCGGGCGTCTGCCGGTCGGCCTCGGCGAGCATCTCCTCGCGCCAGGCCCAGAAGTCGCCGCCCTCCGTTCGACCCCGGAGCGCCCGCTGAAAAGCGTGGCAGTGCACGTCGACAAAACCGGAGAGCCTCATCTTCAGCAATCCTATGGCGATGAGCCGCGCCACCACCTACGTCCGCTCGGCGCCGTTCACCTTCGCGTACCTCGGCGTCCTGCTCGCGACGACGGCTGTGCTGGCGGTCTCGAGCGAGCGCGGACGAGAGATGCTGCTGCGGGCGAGCAGCACCAACCTGAACCATCTCGGTCACACGCCCGTGCGCGTGCTCGTAGCGAGCGCGCTGTGGTTCCAGGGCCTCTCAGTGGTGACCTGGGTCGTGCTGTTCGTGGTCGTCCTGGCGGCGGTGGAGCACGCGCTCGGCTCGCGTCGTGCCCTCGCGCTCTTCGCCGCGGGCCACATCGGCGCGACGCTTCTCACCGCGCTCGGCCTCTGGATCGGGATCCGCGCCGGGACGTTCAGTCCGCACCTCGACGACGCCGTCGACGTCGGCGTGAGCTACGGCTTCGTCGCGGCCGCGGCCGCGTTCACCTTCGTCCTGCCGCGACGAGCGCGCCTGCCCTACGCGGCGGCGCTCGTCGGCTACCTCGTCTTCCGCCTCGTGGCGTCGCACACCTTCACCGACGCCGGCCACCTCGTCGCGCTCGCGATCGGCTATGGCCTGTGGTGGACGGGCTTCGCGGATCCGCGGCGTGTGCGGTCACGCACTATCCTTGAGGCGTGTCCGCCCGCGCTCTCTCAGCACCCCGCGCACAGCTCCCGAATGCACTGACGATTCTGCGGCTGGCGCTGGTGCCGGTGTTCGCGGTGCTGCTGATTCGCTCCGACGACGGTCACAGCAACGCCGCGGCGGCCGTGTTCTTCATCGCCGGCTTCACCGACCAGGTCGACGGCTATCTCGCGCGTCGCTGGCACGTCGAGTCTCGCTTCGGCGCCGTCGCCGATCCGCTCGCCGACCGGCTGATGATCGACGTCGCCGTCCTGCTCCTGTGGTGGGACGGACGGCTCCCGCTGCTCGGGCTCGTCGTCATCCTCGCCCGCGACGTGATCCTCCTCACCGGCGCGAAGCTGCTCCAGCCGCGCGGGCTCGAGGTGAAGGTCAACTTCATCGGCAAGGCGGCCACCTGGATCCTCTACGCCTCGATCTTCTTCGTGATGGTGACGGCGGACGGCACCCGCTGGCCGCTCGTCTGCTTCTGGATCGGCCTCGGTCTCGCTATCGTCGCCGGCATCCAGTACATGCTCACGGCGCGGAAGGAGCTGCGCGCGTGAAGGCCGTCGTGATGGCCGGCGGCGAGGGCACGCGGCTCCGTCCGCTGACCTCGAACCAGCCCAAGCCGATGGTGCCGATCGTCGGCAAGCCGTGCATGGAGCACATCATCGAGCTCCTCGCCGAGCACGGCCTCAACGAGGTGATCGTCACGGTCGCCTTCATGCCGCAGGCGATCCGCAGCTATTTCGGCCAGGGCGAGTCCCTCGGCGTCTCGATCGAGTACAGCGTCGAGGAGTCGCCCGCCGGCACCGCAGGTTCGGTCAAGCTCGCCGAGGAGAAGCTCGACGAGACGTTCCTCGTCATCTCCGGCGACGCCCTCTGCGACATCGACCTCGGCCTGCTCATCGCGACGCACAAGGAGAAGGGCGCCGCGGTCACGATCGGTCTCAAGTCGGTCGACAACCCCCTCGAGTTCGGCATCGTCGTCACCGACGAGGACGGCCGCGTCGAGCGCTTCCTCGAGAAGCCGTCGTGGGGCCAGGTCTTCTCCGACACGATCAACACCGGGATCTACGTCTGCGAGCCCGAGATCCTGCGCCATGTCCCCGCCGGCCAGCCGTTCGACTTCTCCAAGGAGCTCTTCCCGCTGCTGCTCGACATGGGGCGGCCCCTCTACGGCCACGTCTGCGACGGCTACTGGCAGGACATCGGCAACCTCGACCAGTACCGCCAGGCGAACTTCGACGCCCTCGACGAGCGCGTGCGCCTGCGCCTGCCGGGCGTCCGTCTCAGGGGCAACGTCTGGATCGGCGACGGGGTCGAGATCGACGACCTCGACGCGATCGAGGGCCCCGCGTTCGTGGGGAACTACTGCCTCGTCGCGCCCGGCGCCCGCGTTGGCCCGTACTCCGTGCTCTCGCCCAGCGTGACACTGCGCGACAACGCGCGGACGACGCGCTCGGTCATCGACGCCGGCACCTACATCGGCCAGGCCGCCTCGATCGAGGGCGCCGTGATCGGCCGCTCCTGCGAGATCCGCTCACATGTCCAGGTGCACGAGGGCGTCGCGATCGGCGACGAGGTGACGATCGGCGCCGAGAGCGTGATCGCGCCCGGAGTCCGCATCTATCCGAGCAAGGAGATCGAGCGCGGCTCGAACATCCAGGAGCACATGATCTGGGAGTCGCGCGCCTCACCGCGGCTGTTCGGGATGGCGGGAGTCTCCGGCCTCGTCAACGTCGACCTGACCCCGGAGATCGCCGTGCGCCTCGCCGCCGCACTGGGCAGCGCCCTGAAGCGCGGCGCGCGCGTGGTGGCGAGCCGCGAGGCGCCGAGCGTCTGCCGCGTGATCAAGCGCGCGATGCTGTCCGGGCTCGCCTCGACGGGCGTCGACGTCGCCGACCTCCGCGTCCTCCCGGCCGCGGTTGGGCGCCATCTGCTCACGACGGAGGGCTTCGACGCCGGCTTCCATGTCGGGATGAGCGCGGCCGACCCGGAGGTCGTCCAGATCTACTTCTTCGAGCCGCCCGGGATCCAGCTCACGCCCGAGCTGCAAAAGGAGATCGAGAAGCACTTCACGCGCGGTGAGATCCGCCGCGTCGCCGCCGCCCACGTGGGAGAGATCGAATATCCGGCGCGGGTGCGCGAGACCTATGCGTCCGATCTCCTCGGCACCCTCGACGTCGACGCGATCAAGAGCCGCGGCTTTCGCGTCGTCGTCGACTACGGCTACTCAGCCGCGTCGTACGTGCTGCCGCTCGTGTTCGGGCCGCTCGGGGTCGAGGTCGTCGCGTCGCATGCGTTCTCCACGAGCCGCAGCCGGTCTGATCCGACTGCGCTCGAGGACTCGGTCGGCCAGGCGACGCGGCTCGTACCGTCGGTCGGAGCGGACCTCGGCGTCGTCTTCGACCTCGCCGGCGAGCGGCTGTACCTGATCGACGAGCACGGGGTGGAGGTCCCGGTCGAGCAGACGCTCCTCCTGTTCGTGAAGCTGATCGGCGCCAGCGGCCGCACGGGCAAGCTCGCGGTTCCGGTCACCGCCACGAGCCTCGTCGACCGCCTCGTCGAGGGCACCGGCCTCGAGGTGGTGCGGACGGCGCACTCGCTCGCCGACCTCACCAAGTCGGCGGCCGCCGAGGGAGTCGTCTTCGCAGGAGCAGCGGGCGGCGGCTACGTCTTCCCGACGTTCCTGCCCGCCTACGACGCCGTCGCCGCGCTCAGCAATCTCCTCGAGCTGCTCGCATCGGTCCAGCGGCCGGTGTCGGAGCTCGTCGCCGAGCTCCCGGTCTCGCCGCTCGTCCATCGCGAGCTGCCGTGCCCGTGGGCGATGAAGGGGACGGTGATGCGCGTCCTCAACGAGCAGCTCGCCGATCGCAAGCTCGACCTGCTCGACGGGATCAAGGTCTTCGACGAGCGCGGCTGGATGCAGGCGCTGCCCGACCCCGACGAGCCGGTGCTCCATCTCTACGCCGAGGGGCGCGACGACGAGGCGACTGCAGCGCTCGAGGGCGAGCTGCGCGGGCTCGTGGAGGAGATCCTCCAGGGCGACGAAGCAGGAGCCCGTAACGTGAAAGCTAAAGTAGAGGTTGACCCTTTCGGAGCCTGCTGCTTTACTGCGGAGGGCCCACCAATCCGAGCGAAAGGCGCGCCCTGGACTGGAACCGCTCCGGACCTTGCATCGATCTCCGACGACGACCTGAAGAAGCTGATCGAGACCTCAAGCACGAGAGGAGTTCGAGGTGTCGTACCGGCGCCGGATCCTGCACGGCCAGATCGACATCCTGCGTGCCGAGCTCGTCGCGCGGCTCCAGAAGTCGCATGGACGGAGCGTGCTCGACGAGGTCGACGTCGACTGGCTGTCCGAGATCCTGACCGGCAAGGGCGCGCCGCCCTCGATGAGCCACGTCTACTGCCCCGAGTGCGGCTTCCAGAACCCAGAGGCCGCCAACTTCTGCTCCCGCTGCGGGGGCGCGCTGACGCGTCGCGGACGAGGCGAGTCGAGACGACGTTCGTACCGCCGAGGACGGCAGGAGGACCGGTGGCCTCACCTCGACGCGGTGCCCGAAGGCCCGGCGCTGATCGTGCGCTCCGGCGGCGGCCGCGTGGGCGAGCACGTTTCCCCCCACGGGCGAGCAGACGACGATCGGCCGCTCGCCCGACTGCGAGATCTTCCTCGACGACGTCACCGTCTCCCGCCGGCACGCCGTGGTGAACGGCGCGGCGACGACTTCCCGATCGACGACCTGGGCAGCCTCAACGGGACGTACGTGAACCGCCGCAGGATCGACTCCGAGCGGCTCGAAGACGGGGACGAGCTCCAGGTCGGCAAGTACCGACTGACCTTCCTGGCCCGATGACCACAGCGACCGAAGCCACTAGCGAGCGCCGCGCGCGCCTGACGACGATCGGAGCCGTGTGCCGGCGCCTGAAGGCGGAGTTCACGGACATCTCGATCTCGAAGATCCGCTACCTCGAGGATCAGGGCCTGCTGACGCCGCGCCGCACGCGCGGGCGGCTACCGCCTCTTCAGCGAGGACGACATCGAGCGGCTGGAGACGATCCTGCGACTGCAGCGCGACGAGTTCCTGCCGCTGCGGGTGATCCGCCAGGAGCTGGCCGCGCCGGGACGGCGAAGAGCGCCGGCGGCGCCGTCCCGCCGGCCTGGCCGAGCACGAGGACGAGCTCGATCTCGCGACGCTCTGTGAGCGTGCCGGGATCACCGCCGACCTGGCCCGTGAGCTCGAGGAGTTCGGGGTGCTCTCGCCGCGCGTCGAGGGTGGCGAGCGCCTGTATCGCGAGACCGACGCCGAGATCGCGGCCGCGAGTGGGGGGCTGGCGCGCTTCGGGATCGCGCCGCGCCATCTGCGCGCCTTCCGCTCCGCCGCAGACCGCGAGGTGGCGCTGCTCGAGCAGCTCGTCGCGCCCGCGCTGCGGTCCCGGAACCCCGAGCGCCGCCAGTCGGGCCTCGAGGATCTCCAGTCGCTGGCCGAGCTGGCGCAGGAGCTCTCCCAGCTTCTGTTCTGGCGCGACGTCCGCGACCTGGCCTCGAAGTGAGACGGTCGACCTCGCGTCGAAGATCCGCGACGTTCCGGACTTCCCGCAGCCCGGCATCGTCTTCAAGGACATCATGCCCCTGCTCGCCGACGGAGAGGCGCTGCGCGCCGCGGTCGACCGGCTCGCGGAGTGGGCGGAGCCGCGCAAGCCGGACATCGTGCTCGGCGCGGAGGCGCGCGGCTACATCACGGGCGGCGCGCTCGCGTGCCGGCTCGGCTGCGGCTTCATCGCGGCGCGCAAGCCCGGCAAGCTGCCGTGGAACACGGTCGCGGTGAAGTACGCGCTCGAGTACGGCTTCGACACGCTCGAGCTTCACGCCGACGCGATCACGGGCGGCCAGCGCGTGCTGATCCACGACGACGTGCTCGCGACCGGCGGCACGGCGAAGGCGACGGTCGAGCTCGTCGAGCAGCTCGGCGGCGAGGTCGTCGGCCTGCCGTTCCTGATCGAGCTCGAGTTCCTGCACGGACGCGAGAAGCTGGAAGGCCACGACGTCTTCTCGCTGATCCAGTACTAACTTCTCGTCCGCCGGAGTCGATATACCGTGTAGATGTACGACGCGCTGACGAGCACCTACACGCTCGCATGCCCGAACCGCGGCGAGAGCCGCGTGCAGCTCTCGGCGTTCCGGGCGCTCGAGCGTCTGCCGGGCGCGGCGCATCCTGCGGTGTACCGGATCAGCTACTCGTGCGGCTGCGGCGAGGAGCACCCGGCGCTCGTCCCGCACGATGAGCTCGACTGGGCGCCGCTCGGGCTCGCAGAGGGCGTGTTCCTGAATCTGATGACCTCGCGCCTCGACCAGGTCGCTGCCGAGCTCGGCGACCTGGCCTCACGGCGGATCCTCGCTGGGGAGTGGCCGTGGAGCTTCTTCTGCTACCCGGAGGAGCGGCCCCGGCCGATCTTCCCGTCGTCCTTCTTCCTGCTGGCTCCCGCCGAGGGCAGTCTCGGCCTCGCGGTGCACTGCCCGGTCTGCAACGCCGTGTCGGTGAATCTCGTCTCGCGCGAGCACGTCGACGTCCCGTTCCACAACGACCGGCGGATCGGCGTGATCCCGCACGTGTTCGATGCGGACGCGACGCGGGCGCTCGAGGAGTTCCGCAGCGAGCTCTATTCGGCGCGTTTCGACGCCCGCCGGCTCGATCTCGGTTAGGGGCGCACTCCTTTACCCCTTGCGCGAGGGATCACGGCTGCGTTCGTCTGCGGCCGATAGACAGGCCAGGATGGAACATGCCGCACGCCAACCGAGAGGGAGGGGGCAGGCGCTTCTCCTGGCCCACTGCCTCGCACTCGGTGCCCTCGACGTCGAGGCGCGTACGCCGATTTCGGAGCGCCTCGAGGGCGCCGTCGGCCCGGAGCTCCTGCGCTTCCTGCTGATCGCCCTGACGGGCGACAACCGGATGCGCTCGCACGAGCTCGTCGCCTAGGCCTCTTCGCCGCCGCGCAGCCTGACGAACAGGAAGATGAAGAAGCCGGCGACCGCCGCCGCGAGCATCGACATCGCCTGGGAGATCCCGATCGACCGTCCGCCGAGCCAGATGAACACGGCGAACAGGAGCGCCCACAGGAACGAGGTGACGCCGCGGTCGAAGCTGGGGGAGCGCAGGTGCACGAGCGCGATGCTACCCGCCGCGGCGGCCGTCTCCAAGCCCGCCTGTACGGGACCATCGATTCACCGAGCCGGGTGCGCTTTCGTCCACCGCCCCCGTCGACTTTCCGCCCTCAGCCTTGCGGCTTCCGCGTACTGCCTTCGGTGACGACTTCAACCTACTCGCGTCCCGTGCTCGGTGCAAAGGGGAAGCTATAGCGTGGGGTAGGGCGGCGCAAGGTCCCTCGAGACGGAAGATGCGCAATTTGCGGTCTTCGGTTTCGGGCCGCTCAAAAGGAGTCGAAACGGGACCATAGGTTCACCGAGCCGGGTGCGCTTTCGTCCACCGCCCCCGTCGACTTTCCGCCCTCAGCCTTGCGGCTTCCGCGTACTGCCTCCGGTGACGACTTCAACCTACTCGCGTCCCCTGCTCGGTGCAAACACAACACTAGGGGGTAGCCGGCCGGTGCGCAAGGGGTGACGAAACGGAAACGCGCGCAATTTGCGGACTTCTCCTTTTTCTCTAGCCGCACAGCAATCTGCGCACGGTGCTAGGTGGCGTGGGGAGCTCCTGGAGGCCCGCCGGCGAGGCGCTCGACACGGGACCAAAGGTTCACCGAGCCAGGTGCGCTTTCGTCCACCGCCCCCATTGACTTTCCGCCCTCAGCCTTGCGGCTTCCGCGTACGGCCTCCGGTGACGACTTCGACCTACTCGCGTCCCGTGCTCGGTGCAAGCAGAACTCTACGGATCGGGCAGGGCCGTTGCAAGGGTGGGCACGAGGGAAAAACTCCGCAATTTGCACCCCGATTTCCACATTCTTCGAACTGCCCTGGGGAGAAGCCTGTGGACGAGGCGAGTGGGCCTCTCGAACTCCTACTTGACATAACGTAGGTTATCGTGCGTTGGTCTTGAAGACGGCGGTGACGGCCACGTTGGTCGTCGTCCTGATCCCGCACACCGGTTTCACGCCGCGACACGCGCCGCTCCAGCCCGCAAAGTGCGAGCCTTTGGCCGCGACGGCGCGGACGCCGGTCTTCTCGTTCCAGGTGAACTGCGGCCGGCACAGCGCCTTCGTGCACGTGACCGCGAGATCAGGGATCACGACGCGGCCCTTGCCCTTGATCCGGACCGTCAGATACGGATTCGGCGCGAACGTCGCGTTCACCGCCGTGTCACCTGTCGGCGTGAGCGTGCACGGCCCTGTGCCGGCGCAGCCGCCGCCGTTCCACGCGGCGAAGTGGAAGCCCGCGTCCGGCGCCGTCGAGAGCGTCAGCGGGTCTCCCTGCGGGACGTCGAACTCGCACGAGGCCGTCGTGCAGCCGTTCTGGAGAGGATCGACGAGCACCGAGCCGCCGCCGGCGATCGCGATCGAGAGCCTGTCGAACGGATGACTGGTCAGGAAATCGCTGTTCGCGGTGTTGGCGCTTTCGGGACAGGTCGCAGGAAGGTGGTTGTCGCCCGGCGGGCCGTAGTAGTCGTCGTGTCCGGGATCGAGCAGCGGGCTCGACTGGAGGTACGGGTACATGAGGTCGGTCGGGTCGGTCACGTGCCCGTTCGTGAAGTGCGGCGCGCACGACGCGACCGCGCCGAGTGTGTGGAACATCTCGTGGCCCGCTGCGATCGCCCACGAGACGTACGCGCACGTGACGCCGCCCGGAACCGCCTCGAGGTAGACGACGGCGAGCGGGCCGCCGCCCCAGCCGCAGGCGCCGGCGTTGCCGCCCTGCTCGAACACGAGGTAGTGCTTGTCCGGCTCGGCGAGACCGGCCGAGGCGAGCTCGCCGTCGATCGTGTAGTTCGCGTTCGAGCTCTCGGCCGCGAGCACGGCGTCCGTCTCGGCGAGCCGGATGAACGAGATGTCGGGCTGGCCCTGGAAGGTGTCGATCCGGATCGTGACGCCGCCCGTCTGCCCCGCCATCCAGCTGTTGAAGCCCATCACCCAGTTCGCGATGGTGCCGTTCGTGTCGAGCGCCTGGTCCGGCACGTCCGCCGGGACGGCGTAAACCACGTGGAACTGCGGCCCGACCGCCTCGTCCGGCCGGTCCGACGTGGCGCGGTCCAATGCCTGCGCGCTCCCGACCACGACGAGCGAGGCCAGACACATCGCGAGGACGGCGATGCGGCGCATACTTCTGACAATACAGGCCTGTGACATAGCGTTTCCACGATGCAGATCGCACTCGCACTCCTGATCACGATCGTCTCGGCCTGCTTCCTCAACCTCGGCTACCTGCTCGAGCACAGCGTCGCCTCGAAGCTGCCGCCGCTCTCGCTGCGCCATCCGATCGTCTCGCTGCAGTCGCTGCTCCTGAACCGGCGCTGGCTGCTGGGCTTCGGCGCCGAAGCGCTCGGCTGGGTGCTCTACGTCGCTGCACTCGCACTCGCGCCGCTCTCGCTCGTCCAGGCGACCGCCGCCGGCGGGATCGGGATTCTCGCGGTGATGGTCTCGCGCTTCACGCACGTGCCGCTGACCTCGCGGGAGCGGATCGGCGTCGTCGTCTCGATCCTCGGGCTCGCGCTGCTCGGGCTCTCGCTGTTCGGCCAGCACGGCGAGGGCAGCGGCGCGGACTACGTCTGGATCGCAGTCTGGCTCGTCGCTTCGGCCGTCGTGGCCTTCGTCTGCATCAAGGTCCTGGCGCGCGTGATCGGCGGCGGGCCCGCCTGGGGCATCGCGGCAGGGATCCTCTTTGCCGCCGGCGACGTGTCGACCAAGATGGCCGTGTCCGGCGGGATCAAGAACGTGCCGTTCCTGATCTGCCTGATCGTCTTCTACGCCGCGGGCACCGCCGTCCTTCAGGCCGGCTTCCAGCGCGGCGGAGCGCTCACGACGGCCGGACTGGCGACGCTGATGACGAACGCGCTGCCGATCGCCGCGGGAATGGTCGTGTTCCACGAGCCGCTGCCCGGCGGCTGGGTCGGCGCGGCGCGGATCGCGTCGTTCGCGGCGGTGATCGTCGGCGCGGTGCTGCTCTCCTCGCGCACGAAGGCGCCGGACGAGGAGGAGCTACTCGGCGCGGAGGTAGAGCTCGAGATCGGGCGCGACCGTCCTGAGCTCGCGTAGGGCGCGCGACTCGAGCTGGCGGACGCGCTCGCGTGTGATGCCGAGCCCCGCCCCCACTTCCTCGAGCGTCTCCGACGGCCGGCCGTCGAGGCCGAAACGGCGCTGGACGACGTGGCGCATGCGCGGGTTGAGCCGCTGGAGCGCCTCGGCGAGCTCGGTCGAGCGGAGCTTCTCCGCCGTGGTCGCGTGCGGCGCCTTCACGTTGATGTCCTCGATCAGGTCGCCGTAGAGGCTCTCGCCGTCGCCGACCGGCGTCTCGAGGCTGACCGGATCCTCGACGAGGTCGAGCAGCTCCTGCACGCGCTTCTCGGGGAAGCCACTCTCGGCGGCGAGCTCGGCGACCGTCGGGTCGCGGTTCAGCTTCTGCGCGAGCACGCGGCGCGAGCGCATGAGGCGGCGCACCTGCTCGGCGACGTGAACGGGCAGCCGAATCGTCCTGCCCTGATCGGCGAGCGCCCTGGTGATCGACTGGCGGATCCACCACGTCGCATACGTCGAAAGCTTGAAGCCCATCTTGTAGTCGAACTTCTCGACCGCGCGGATCAGGCCGAGGTTGCCCTCCTGGATCAGGTCCAGCAAGGGCACGCCCGCCTTGGTGTAGTGACGGGTGATCGACATCACGAGGCGGAGGTTGCACTCGATCAGGCGCCGCTTGGCGGCCTCGTCGCCCATGTCCTTGCGCCGGGCGAGCTCGCGCTCCTCGGCGGGTGTCAGGAGGCGGCCGTCGCCGATCTGGCGGACGTACAGCTTGAGCGGATCCTGGGTCGCCTCTGCGACCTCCTTGGGCGCTTCCGCCTCATCGTCCTCGGCGGCTTCGTCCTCGATCTCCTCGGCTTCCTCGACCGCTTCCGGGTCCTCGAGCGCGGGAACCAACTCGAGCCGCGGCTCCGCCACGGAAAGCTCGAGGGCCGACTCGGGGAGCGGCCGCTGCTCCATGGCTCTCATATCGGCGTTCCGGGGCCGGGGCTTGAGCCAGGGATTCGTCCGACAGCGACGAATCCGCCATCCGGGGGTGTTAGTACGTTCCCGCGATGCCGACCCAGGGAGAAGTTGGGCGAGTAATGGAAACTGCGGACACGTTCTTACGTCTATAGGACGGTATGTGCGGAATCGCTGGATATAGCCTTACGGCCACCAGCACGGCCGACCGGACCCTCGCGGCCCAGTCACTCCTGGCCGGGATCGCCGAGCGCGGCGCCGACGCCGTCGGCTATGCCTATCGCTGCGGCTCCGAGCCGATTCACGTCCACAAGCAGCGCTCCGGTGCGAGCGCGCTCCTCGACGAGGTCCTCGTTCCCCGCTGCGCCTCGCAGGCGCTCGTGCACGTCCGCGACTACACGAAGGGCCACCCCACCATCGCTGCGAACAACCATCCGGTGCGCCACGGCGCCGTCGTCGGGATCCACAACGGCCTGATCACGAACGACGACGCGCTGCTGGCCGAGCATGGCATCGACCGCGCCGACCCGGAGATGACCGTCGACTCCGAGGTGATCTTCGCGCTGGCAGAGCGCTCCGGCTCCACCCCACGCGCATTCGAGCAGCTCCGCGGGTCGATGGCGGCGGCATGGCTCGACGAGCGTGAACCCGGCCTGCTCTATGCGGCGCGCGGCGTCGGGCGGCCGCTCTGGCTCGGCCGCGGCCGGCACGAGCTGTTCTTCGCCTCGACGCGCGATGCGCTCGAGGTCGTCGAGCGGACGCTCGGGATGCGGCTGCGCAAGAGCCAGCTCGCCGAAGGTCGGATCATCGCGATCGTGGAGGGCCGCGTCGTCGACACCGCCCGGTTCTCGCCGGATCGCTCGTTCACCGAGGAGTCGCTGCCGTCCGTGCGCACGCCGCACGAGGGCGCGTTCTGCCTCGAGCGCCTGTCGGCGATCGCCGGCATCGCTGCCTAGACCAGCAGGCCGTCCGAGCGCACCTTGACGCCTTCGGCGCCGAGGCGTTCCGCGACGAGGAACTGGAACGTCGACCAGGCACCACGGCGGGCGTCGAACATCCGGTAGACCTGCCACTCGGTGAGAAGGGCCGGATCGGCCCTGCGCGCGTCGGCCCAGTCGGTGAACTTCGGCAGGCGGCGAAGCGCCTTCGCGAGGGCGACGCCCTGTTCGACGGCACGCTCGAGCCGCTCCTCCCCCACCGGCACGTCGAAGCCGGCCTCGCGGAGCGCCGTCGTGAGCGAGCCGAACGTGTGCCAGTACAGCGACTTCGACGGCATCGCGCTGCGGTGCGCGTCGAGATCCTTCGCGGTCGGCACGCGCCCGAGCTCGGTGCCAAGCTCGCGCAGCAGGCCGACGAGCTCGGCGCGCGTCGCGAAGCGCCGCGGCACGAGGCCCGCCGCGCGCGTGGCGTTGTTCCAGCTGCCGAAGTGCTCGATCACTGTCTGCGGGTGCACGTCCGTCTCGGGATCGGCCGCAAACTCGCGCATCGTCGGCGTGCGGCCGAGCCGGTGCGCGCTCGCGGTCAGCGCGGCGAGGATCTGCTCGTCGGTATAGCGCTTGCGGATGCCCGCCTGGAAGGCGGCGAGAGCTTCGGAGTCGATCTCAACGACGGCACGAAACGGCTTCTTCGCCATGCCAAACAGAATAGAGCGCGCTGGAAAAAGCGCAAGTGCGGGCTAGCGCTCGTAACTACGAGGCGGCAGCGACGAGGCCCGGGCCGGGCTGCTCGTCGCGGGGCGGCAGGCTCTCGACCGGCAGGATCGTCTCCAAGGCCGCCACACAGCGCGGGCAGAACTGTGAGCCGGCAGCGCGGCGAAGCTCGGCGAGGGCCTCGGGAGCAGGGCGCGCGGCCCGGTAGATGCGCGTCGTGAGCATCGAGTCGAGAGCATCGGCGACGTGGATGATGCGGGCGCCGAGCGGAATGTCCTCGCCGGAGAGCCCATCCGGATAGCCCGTACCGTCGAAGCGCTCGTGATGGTGGCGGATCGCCGGTACGGCGTCGTTGAGGAAGCCGAGGCGATCGATGATCCGCGCGCCCTCGTCCGCGTGGCGCTGCATGAGCGCCCACTCCTCCGTGGTCAGGCTCGCGGGCTTGAGGAGGATGGCGTCCGGGATCGCGAGCTTGCCGATGTCGTGGAACAGCGCCGCGTGGCCGAGGAGGTCGAGCTCCGCCTGCGAGAGCCCGAGCTCGCGGCCGATCGCGAGGGCGAGCTGCTGGACGCGGCGCGAGTGGCCAGCGGTATAGGCGTCCCGCGCGTCGACCGTGGCCGAGAGAGACTCCATCGCCGCGGTCGATCGCTCCTTGAGGAGGCGGTTTGCCTGCTCGAGCGACACGTTCTGGGTCTGGATCGTCTCGGCGGCCTGGCGGAGCTTCTGGGCACTCTTCTGCGTGTGCGCGAGATACGCGTCCTGCGTCTTGCGCATCAGCAGCAGCGGCACTGCGAAGACCGCCAGCGCGTACAGGCCGGCCGCCTCGTAGGCGATGCCCATCACGGCGCCGACGAAGCCGTAGACCACGTAGTGCGGCATCAGCCACGCGAAGCGCTCCTTGAAGACCGCCCACCAGCGCTCGTGCCCTTCCATCGCGACTGCGAGGCTGACAAGCCACATGTTGACCGCGAAGTAGACGGCGCCGGCGACGAGCCCGAGTAGCGCCGTCGCGAGGTCGTGCCAGTGGCCCGTGACGGAGCTCGCGGCGGAGAACACGGCCGCGGCGCCGAGCGAGGCGAAGGTCAGCGCGCCGATGTTGAAGAGCACGTTGTGCAGAGCCGAGCGGCGGGCGCTCCACTCGACCACGGACGTCGTGACCGCGATCGCGAGGGCGGCACGCGGCCCGAAGAGCGCGGCGCCGGCGATTGCTCCCACTGCCGCCACCGAGATGGTGCCCTCGTCGAATTCGAGCGCGAGCGCCTGGCCGATTCCGACAAGCGCGACGATCGCACAGAGGCCGAGGACGTCCTCGCTCTGCCCGAAGACGAGCCCGAGGATGCCGGCGGCGATGCCGAGCACGCTGACGAGGCCGACGAGCACCGCGAGGCGCGGCGAGAGCGAGAGGAAGCGAGGCCCGTGCATCGCGTGCGGGCGCGGGTGGCGGCGCTCGGCGTCCGGCTTGACCTCGAGGGCTGCGGGAATCGGCGCGTGGTGCTCTCCGTCCTCCGGCACTGCGACGAGCCGCGCGGTGCGCTCGGCGGGCACGAGGAGCGGCTCCGAGCTTGCGCCGAGCACGCGGTTGCGGCCCTGGAGCTTCGCGCGGTACACCGCGAGGTCGGCCTGGTGGATCAGCTCGTTCGGGTCGGTCCCGTCCTTCGGATAGCCGGCCACGCCGATCGAGACCGTGGCCCGGATCGGCTCGCTGGAGGTCTCGACGTCGAAGTGCCGCTCGGCGACGGCGCGGCGGATCCGCTCGGCGATCTCGAGCGCCTGCTCGGGCGGCGTCTCGGGCAAGAGGATCGAGAACTCCTCGCCGCCGAAGCGCGCCGGGATGTCGTAGTGGCGCAGCTGCGCGCGGAAGACCTCTGCGATCCCCTTGAGGACCGCGTCGCCGGCGAGATGGCCGTAGTTGTTGTTGATGTCGCGGAGCAGGTCGAGGTCGGCCATGATCAGCGACAGCGGCCGCTGGAAGCGCTCGGCCCGGCCGAGCTCCTCGTTCAACGAGAGCGCGAAGTGACGTGCGTTGAAGAGGCCGGTCTTCGGATCGACGCGCGCCTCGGCCTGCAGCGCCGGCACCGTCAGTGAGCGGTGGATGAGGAGGACGGGCGCGACGGCGAACGGCAGCAGCCACGGGTTCTCGAGCCAGAAGTACGCGAACGCGACACCGAGCGCCGCGAGCACGAGCTCCGTGGACAGGTTCTCGAAGCTGAACAGGCCGGTCTCGCGGATCGAGTGCCCGCGCGCGAGGTTGAGCATCACGAAGAGCAGCGCGTGGTTGATCATCACGAGCACGACGCTTGCGACGAGGCCGGCGACGGCGAACCGGAGGCTCGCGTTCTGGATCCGCCCGCTGTGCTCGATCAGTTGCGCCGAGCCCCACGCTGCCATGATCCCGATCGTGAAGTTGGCGATGTTGAACGTCTGGAGCTGCCAGCGGAAGCGGTACTTGAGCCACTCCGGGATGTGCTGCACGAGGACGAGGAGCGGCAGCAGCTGCGGCGGCAGGATCAGCGCCGCCGGAACGAGGAAGACGATCGTCGTGTGGTACGACTGGTCGCTCGGCGTGCGCACGCGGAAGACCTGCGCCAGCGCGGCAGCGGCCGCGAGCACGGCGAACGCAAACCAGTTCGTCGTGTCCGGAAGGCGGTCCACGAACGGCAACGTCACCGCGAGGGCCGCCGCGAAAACGAGCAGCATGTAGGCGCCTGCAACCGGAGACAGGCTTTCGCCTTCTCGCCGCTCGTGGATCGAGTCGAGCACAGTTCCTGTCGCGAACAGGACGTCTTCCGGAGCGGTGCTCGTCACCGCATCCGCACCTTGAGTCGAAGCCAAACCGTCATCGCCGCCTTGCCGTTCTCCTCTCTCCGCCGGGAGACGGAGGTCCGCAGGAACCGAGAGCACGGTCTTCCGCAGAAGGTACGTCTACGGGTCGGCGCCCGGCATCCCCCATTCGGGGAAAGTGCCGGGCGCCCTGAAGAATCACCCGCATGGGGGACATCGGCGGATTCGTCCCGCCGATGTCCGCCGGCGCTACTCAGCCCAGCTGGCCTCGGACGCAGTTGCCTCGGCCCAACTTGCCTCCGACCAGCTCGCCTGGGCCCAGCTTGCCTCCGACCAGCTCGCCTCGGCCCAGCTTGCCTCCGACCAGCTCGCCTCGGCCCACGAGGCGTCGCTCGCGACGGCCTCCGACCAGCTGGCCGCACCGAAGACGGGCTGACCGGTCTGGGGGTTCGTCGTGATGTACGCGTCGAGGGCCTGGTTCGGATTCGGCGGATCGTCCACCGCGGCTGCCGCCGCAGCATCGAGCTCGCCGATTCCGCCTGTGAGGTTCGGATCGTTGAGCGAACGCGCGGAGAGCATGAGCGCGCCCTTTACCTGATCGGGCGTCCAGTCCGGATGCAGGGCCAGCAGCTGCGCTGCAGCGCCCGACACCATCGGAGTGGCGAACGACGTGCCAGACATCCACATGTAGCCCGGAGCGACGACGCGGTCAGGCATCGCCTGAGCGATCGTCGAGTTCTCTGGCACCGGCATGATCAGCCAGCGGCCCGGAGCACTGATCTCCGGCTTGTGGAAGCCGTCGGCCGTCGTGCCGTAGGCCGACCACGGAGCGACGGTGTCGTTCCAGGTCGCCGAGTCGCCGGCCTGGTCGAACGCGCCCACCGTAATCACGAACGGATCGTTGCCCGGTGCGTAGATCGGCACCGGCCCGTCGCCCGTGCCGTGGTTGCCCACAGCCGCGACGACGACGATTCCGTTGAACCACAGCTTCTCGACCGCCTGGTCGAGCGGGTCGACGGTGAAGCTCGAAGCCACGCCACCCGCGATCGAGAAGTTCGCGACACGGATGTTGTAGGCGTCCTTGTGCTGGAGGATCCAGTCGATGCCCGCGATCACGTCGCTGGTGTACGACATGCCGTTCGCATCGGCGGTGCGCACCGAGACGAGCGGAGCCGTGGGGGCCACACCCGGATAGTCCGACGACGCACCGGCAGCGATTCCGGCCACCATCGTGCCATGGCCTTCGGCGTCGCCGGTCGCATTCGAGCTCGTGGACGAGAAGTTGACGCTCGCCACCACCCGATTGCCGAAGTCGTTGGTCTTAGAGGTGTCGATCCCGCTATCGACGATCGCGATCGCCGGGGGTGTTACGCCCGCAGCAGCCGCGGCATCCCAGACCGGCGACACATCGGCGGTGTCGCGCCACATCTCGCTGTCCTGGTAGTCCGCCGACACCACCTGCACATCCGGCGTGATCGCCGAGATGTCCCGAACCTTGACAAGCCGCAGGAGCAGCCGGCCAGGGATCGTGGCGGAGACGCCCGAGATGACCTTGAAGCTGCGGCGAACGGTGCTACCGCCCGACCGCACGTCTGAAGCGATCGCCGCGGAGCCCGTGGTGGAGCGGCCCTGGACGATCACCTTGAACATCTTGCTCGGCGAGGACTGTGCCGCCTGGAGCAGACTCGCCGGCACCTGTGCCGCCGGGGTATTGCTGCTCCGGCCGGCCGAAGCCCCTGCCGCGAGGACGCTCGCGGCCACGACCAGCGAGAGCACCACAGCACTCTTCCCGAGCCGTGTCCGAGACCGTTTGTCCGAGCCGCCCCCGCGTCCCCAGAGGGCGCTGGCGCGTGCATCCGTTGGATTGCCGCAGTCTTGCCGCATATGTCCTGCTTTCTCCCTTCAGTGAACGCACCGTGCGTCCACCGGCCGCATTGCTCGTGCCATTGAACTGGGCAGAACCTAGAGTGGGCCACGGTTCCGAGCCTCCCCCGTCCGGGGTAGAGCTGCTCAGTTCCCTCGTTCGAGTGACCCCGGCAGCTACCCTCGCCGGTGTGCGCCCCCCGGTCCCGCTCACGGTCGAGACCGCCGCGGCTCGTGCAGTCGGCCGGCTCTCGCGGCTCGCAGGGCGCGGCGGCGGCACGACGCTGCCCGGAAAGCTGCTCTGGAAGCTCGATCCGGGCGCCGTCGACCGGCTCGGGGAGCGGCTCGCGCAGGGCTCGGCGCTCATCTCGGCGACGAACGGCAAGACGACGACCGCGGCGATGGCGAAAGCGATCCTCGCGCCGCAGTTTCGGCTCGCGCACAACGATTCCGGCGCGAACCTCGTCTCGGGAGTGGCCTCGGCGCTGCTCGCGGCGGACGGGGCCGAGCTCGGGCTGTTCGAGGTCGACGAGGCGGCGCTGCCCGAGATCGTCACCCGGCTCCAGCCGCGCGCGGTGTGCCTCGGGAATCTGTTTCGGGACCAGCTCGACCGCTACGGCGAGCTCGAGCACGTCGCCGCCCGCTGGCGCGAGGCGGTGAACGGGCTCGGCGCCGACGCAACGCTCGTCGTCAACGCGGACGATCCGCTCGTCGGCGACCTCGCTCGCGACCGTGCGGGTGCTGTGCGGTTCGGCCTCGACGACCCGCGCCACGCGCGTCCGGCGCTCCAGCACGCCGCTGATTCGAAGTACTGCATCGTCTGCGGGCATCCGTACGATTACGCGGCTGCCTACGTCGGTCACCTCGGCGACTACCGCTGCCCGAACTGCGGCCACTCGCGGCCTGCGCTCGACGTTGCGGCCCGCGCGTTGGAGCTGCGCGGGCTCGACGGCTCGTCGTTCGACCTCGTCACGGCCGCTGGCACGCAGCGAATCGAGCTCGCCCTGCCCGGGCTCTACAACGTCTACAACGCGCTCGCGGCGGCGGCGCTCGCCGGCGCGCTCGGCGCCTCGCTCGGCGATATCGCCGCAGGCCTCGGACGGTTCGGCGCCGCGTTCGGCCGCTTCGAGCGGATCCCGGTCGGCGACGACCGCACCGTCCTGATCCTGCTGATCAAGAATCCCGCCGGCGCCAACGAGGCGATCAGGACGCTCGTCGACGCGGGCGCGCCGGCAACGGCGTTGATCGCGCTCAACGACGGGATCGCCGACGGGCGCGACGTGTCCTGGATCTGGGACGTCGACTTCGAGCCGCTCGGCGCGGGGCTCGAGCACCTCGTGGCGAGCGGCGACCGCGCCGCGGAGCTCGGGCTCCGCTTCAAGTACGGCGGTCTCGACGAGTCGGCGCTCGAGGTCGTGCCCGGGCTCGAGCAGGCGCTCGACCGCGGCCTCGCGCTCACACCGCCGGGCGCAGAGCTCGTCGTCCTCCCGACCTACACCGCGATGCTCGCGCTTCGTTCGCTCCTGGCCGACCGGGGCCACGTGCGCAACTACTGGGAGAAGCAGCCCGCGTGAAGATCGTCGTCGCTCACCTCTACCCCGACTACCTCAACATCTACGCGGATCGCGGCAACATCGCCGTGCTGACGCAGCGCGCGGCCTGGCGCGGGCACGAGCTCGAGGTGCGCGCCTTTGGCCTCGGCGACCCGATCGAGCCCGGCGCCTGCGCGCTGTACTACATCGGCGGCGGCCAGGATCGCGAGCAGGCGCTCGTCGCGGCGGATCTCGCGGCGAAGGGCGAGACGCTCGCCGCGGAGGTCGAGCGCGGCGCGGCGCTCCTTGCCGTTTGCGGCGGCTATCAGCTCCTCGGGCGCGGGTACCGGGACACGCAGGGCCGCTGGCTCGAAGGCGCCGGGCTGTTCCCGCTGGAGACGATCGCCGGCGACCGGCGGATGATCGGCGACGTGCTGCTCGAGTGCGAGCTCGACCCCGGCGAGCGGCACACGGTCGCCGGCTTCGAGAACCACGCAGGCCGCACGCTGCTCGATCCGGGCGCCGTCCCGCTCGGCCGCGTCCTCGCCGGCTTCGGGAACGACGGCGAGAGCGGCTTCGAAGGGTGCCGCGTCGGCCGCGCGCTCGGCACCTACCTCCACGGGCCGCTGCTGCCCCGCAATCCGTGGCTGGCCGACTGGCTGCTCGGTCAGGCGCTCGGCGGCGTGGAGCTCGAACCGCTGCCCGACGAGCTCGAGGCCGAGGCGCACGCGGTGTCCGCGGCGCGCGCGCGGCGCTAGGGCACCCAGAGCGCGCCGAGGTACACCGCGGGATCCCCGGGCGCCAGCGCTGGAGGAAGCGCTGGATCGGCGGGTGCATCACGACCGAGTCGAGCTCCTCGAGCGGAAACAGCCGGTGGCCGCGCACAGCGTCGTCCTGCGAGACCGCCGACTCCAGCGAGAGGTCGCTGAAGTCGCTCGCGAAGATGATGTGGACGACGTGCTTGGCGGAAAAGCTTCGGCGCGGCGCGATCGAGTCGACGAGAGCGACAGGCCCCTCGAACGGGATCTCCTCGTCGGGCCCGAGCACGCCGAGCTCCTCGCGCAGCTCGCGCACGAGCGCCTGCACCAGGCTCTCCCCCGCCTTCACGCCGCCGCCGGGCAAGAGCCAGTACTCCTTGTCGGGCTTCTCCTGGCGGATCAGGAGGATCTGGCCGCGCCAGCGCACGACGGCGGAGACCCGAATCCTCGGCTCGAGCGCCATCAGGCGTTCGACGACCCGAAGCCCCGGACGCCGCGCTCGCTCTCGGGCAGCTCGTCGACCTCGCGCAGGAGCGGTGGCTCGTAGGGCAGCACCACGAGCTGCGCGATCCGCATTCCCGGCTCGACCGTGAACGGCTCGGCGAGGTCGGTGTTGAGCAGGACGACCCGAAGCTCGCCTCGGTACCCCGAATCGACAAGGCCCGGCGCGTTGACGATCGTGATCCCGTGGCGCGACGCGAGACCCGAGCGCGGCTGGACGAAGCCCGCATAGCCCTCCGGAATCGCGACCGCGAGGCCGGTACCGACGGTCGCGCGCTCGCCCGGGCCGAGCTCGACGCGCTCGCACGCGGCGAGGTCGAGGCCCGCGTCGCCCGCGTACGCCTGCTCCGGCAGCACCGCGTCGTCGCGGAGGCGCTGGATCGGAAGCTCGATCACGGCTTGGCGTAGGCCTCGGCGACGAGGAACGGTGCGAAGCGGCGCAGCTCTCGCCGCGGCAATCTGGCCTTGATGTAGACGCCCTCCTCGGTGTCGATGCGCTCGTCGATCGGCGCGCCGAGCGCGTACAGCTCCGCGAGCTTGCCGCCCTCGGTGTGCGGCACGAAGAGGCGTACCTCCTCGAAGCGGTCGGCGAAGCGCTCCGCGAGCCGCGCGCGGAGCTCGTCGAGCCCCTCGCCGCTCAGCGCGGAGACCTGCACGGCGCCCGGGAAGCGATTGCCGAGCCGCCGCCGGCGCAGCGCGTCGACGCGGTCGATCTTGTTGAGCACGATCTCCACGGGCAGCTCGTCGGCGGCGATGTCGTGCAGCACGGACTCGACCGCCGCGACCTGCTCCTCGAGCCGGTCGTCCGGCGACGAGGCATCGACGACGTGCAGCACGAGGTCGGCGACGAGCGTCTCCTCGAGCGTCGCTGCGAAACCTTCCACGAGCTGCGTCGGCAGCCGCCGGACGAAGCCGACAGTGTCGGTGACGAGGTAGCGGCGCCCGTCGTGCTCGAACCCCCGCGTCGTCGGATCGAGGGTCTCGAAGAGGCGGTTGTCGACCGACGCGTCCGCGCCGGTCAGCGCGTTCAGGAGCGTCGACTTGCCGACGTTCGTATAGCCGGCGAGCGCGACCGTCGGCACCTGCGTCCGCTGGCGCTCACGCCGCCGGATCCCGCGCTGGTTCCGCACCTCGGCGAGCCGGCGCTTGAGCAGCGACACGCGCCGGCGCGCGACACGGCGGTCGGACTCGAGCTGTGTCTCGCCGGGGCCTCTCGTGCCGACGCCGCCGCCGAGGCGCTCGAGGTGCTGCCACATCCCCCGCATCCGCGGCAGGTTGTACTCGAGCTGCGCCAGCTCGACCTGGAGCTTGCCCTCGGCGCTCTTCGCGTGCTGGGCGAAGATGTCGAGGATCAGCTGCGTGCGGTCGACGACGCGCGCCTCGAGCGCGTTCTCGAGCGTCCGCTGCTGGGTCGGGTCGAGCTCGTCGTCGACGATCAGCACCTCGGAGTCGGAGTGCTTGTACGCCTCCTTCAGCTCCTCGAGCTTCCCCTTGCCGACGTACGTGCGCCGGTCGGGGCGCTCGCGGTGCTGGACGAGCTGCCCGCCGGGCTCGACCCCGGCCGTGCGGATCAGCTCACGGAGCTCCGCCAGCTCGTCGTCCTCGTCCACTCCCTGTGCCAGCACGGCAAGCACGAACCCGCGCTCGGGCTCGCTACCCGGCGTGGGATCCGGTCTGCGTTGCGTCACCGTGGGATTATTGCGCAGCGATGGATATAGAGACGCTCGCGCAACGGACGCTCGACCTCGTCGACATCCCCTCGGTCAGCCGGGAGGAGGCCGCGATCGCGCGCTACGTCGCCGACGTGGTGCCGCTCGAGCGCGCCTTCGACGACGGCGAGTCGGTGCTGTTCACGACGCCGCGGTCGTCCGATCGCGAGCTCGTCGTCCTCGCCGGCCACCTCGACACGGTGCCGGAGCAGGGCAACATCCCGGGCCGCCGCGAGGGCGACACGGTGCTCGGGCTCGGCGCGAGCGACATGAAGGGCGGGCTCGCCGTGATGATCGAGCTCGCGCGCTGGGCGGCCGACTCGCCTGACCTCGCGCTCGACCTCGGCTTCCTCTTCTTCCCGCGCGAGGAGATCGGGCCCGAGGAGAGTGCGCTGCCTGCCTGCTTCGAAGGCTGTCCGGAGCTGTTCGACGCGGGCCTCGTGCTGCTGCTCGAGCCGACCGACAACACGATTCAGGCCGGCTGTCTCGGCAACATCTCGGCGCGCCTCGTGTTCCGCGGCGAGAGCGCCCACTCGGCGCGCCCGTGGCTCGGCGTGAACGCGATCGCCCGCGCGCTCGACGGGCTGCGCGGAGTGCTGTCCGTGGCGCCGCAGCCGGTCGAGGTGAACGGGCTCACGTTCGTCGAGGTGCTCTCGGTCACGCGCATCAACGGCGGCATCGCCGACAACGTGATTCCCGATCGCGTCGAGGCGACGCTCAACTTCCGCTACGCGCCGAACCGGACCCCGGAGGAGGCCGTCGCCCGGCTGGCCGAGATCGCGCCGGGCGCCGAGATCTACGCGCACGCCCCGCCGGGGCGCGTGGTGTCGTCGTCGCAGCTCGTCGAGCAGCTGCGCCGTGCAGGCCCGTTCGCGATCGAGCCCAAGCAGGCCTGGACGAACGTCGCGGACTTCACGAGCCGCGGCATCGACGCCGTGAACCTCGGCCCGGGCGCGACCCGGTTCGCGCACCGCCGCGACGAGCAGGTCGAGGCGGAGGAGTTGCTGCGCACGTACGAGGCGCTCCAGCGGTTCGCTAGCGTCTAGGGATGCGCCTCTCGCCCGTCCTCGCCGAGCTCGGCACCTATCCCTTCGTCCGGCTCGACGAGGCGAAGCGGCGGCTCGCGGCCGAGGGCGTCTCGCTCGTCGACTTCGGGATCGGCGACCCGCGGGAGCCGGTCGAGCCGTTCATCCGCCAGGCGCTTGTCGACGCCGTCGAGGAGCGGATGGGCTATCCGCTGGCGCAGGGGCTGCCCGAGCTGCGGCGCGCGGTCGCCGACTGGTGCCTGCTGCGCTTCGGCGTTGCGCTCGATCCCGACACAGAGGTGATTCCGACGCTCGGCTCGAAGGAGGCGATCTTCTCGCTCGCGCAGATCGCGCTCGACGTCCGCGGCGGCAAGGATCTCGTCGTCGTGACCGAGCCCGGCTATCCGGTGCAGGAGCGCGGCGCGCTGTTCGCCGGCGGGCGCGTGCTCCATGCGCCGCTGCTCGAGCGCAACGACTTCCTGCCCGATCTCGACGCGATCGACGAGTGGGACCGGATCGCGGTCTTCTGGGTCAACTATCCGAACAACCCCACGGGCACGGTCGCGCCGCTCTCGTTTTTCGAGCGTCTCGCCGAGCTCGCCCGCGAGCACGACTTCCTGCTCGCCTCCGACGAGGCCTACACGGAGCTCTACTTCGGCGAGCCGCCGCCCTCGGCGCTCCAGCTCGACTCGCGCCAGAACGTCGTCGTCTTCAACACGCTCTCGAAGCGCTCCTCGATGACCGGCTACCGCTCGGGCTTCGTCGCCGGCGACCCCGAGCTGATCGCCGCGCTGCGGACGTTTCGCCCCACCGTCGGAACGGCGCCGCAGGAGTTCGTACAGCGCGCTGCGATCGCTGCGTGGAGCGACGAGAGTCACGTCGAGCGGATGCGCGAGAGCTACGGGCGCAAGCGGGTGCTCCTGCTCGAGGCGCTCGCGGAGAAGGGAATCCGCGTCGCAGGCGGCGAGGCGACGATGTACCTCTGGCTCGAGGTTCCGGGCGGAGGGTCCTCGGAGGCGTTCGCGACGGGGCTGCTCGAGCACGGCATCGTGGTCGCGCCCGGCGCCTTCTTCGGGCCCGCCGGCGAGGGCTACGTCAGAATTGCTCTCGTGCCCACCGAAGACGAGTGCCGTCGTGCCGCCGCGATCCTCCGGGAGGTGCTGTGAGCGTCGAAGAGACCATCGCAGCGCTCGATCGCGGCGAGCTCCGCGTTGCCGAGAAGCAGGGTGACGAGTGGGTCGTCAACGTCGAGGCGAAGCAGGCGATCCTCGACTACTTCGGTCTCATGAAGGTCGTTCCGCAGGAGCTCGGCCCGTTCGAGTACTCCGACAAGATCCCGCTGAAGCACGGCTATGCGGATCTCGGCGTGCGCGTCGTGCCGCCGGCGACCGCGCGCTACGGCTCGTTCCTGTCCGAGGGCGTCGTGCTGATGCCGAGCTACGTCAACATCGGCGCCTGGGTCGGGCCGCGGACGATGGTCGACACCTGGGCGACGGTCGGCTCATGCGCGCAGATCGGCGCGGACGTCCACCTCGCGGGCGGCGTCGGGATCGGCGGCGTGCTCGAGCCGGTGCAGGCGACGCCGGTGATCGTGGAGGACGGCGCGTTCATCGGCTCGCGCTGCATCCTCACCGAGGGCGTGCGGATCGGCGAGCGGGCGGTCCTGGCGCCGAACGTCTCGTTGACCGCGTCGGTTCCGGTGATCGACGTGACCGGGGCCGAGCCGATCGAGTACCGCGGGTATGTGCCGCCGAACGCCGTGGTCGTGCCGGGGACGCGCCCGAAGGAGTTCCGCGCGGGGGTCTTCCAGGTCGCGTGCGCGCTGATCATCGGCCGGCGGAACCCACAGACTGATCTCAAGACAAGCCTGAACGACGCGCTACGGGATTTCGAGATCGGCAGTTAGCTCGACCGCCGGGCCGGTGAGCCGCGCCTGACCGTCGTGCAGCTCGACGAGCAGCTCGCCGCCGGGCAGGCGGACGGTGACCGGGCTCTCGCACCACCCGCGCGCGATCGCTGCAGCCGCCGCCGCGACCGAGCTCGAGCCGGATGAGGCTGTCTCACCCGCGCCGCGCTCCCACACCGAGACGCGCAGTGTGTGCGCGTCGACGACCTCGACCAGCTGGACGTTCGTGCGCTCGGGAAAGCGCGGGTGATTCTCGATCAGCGGGCCGAGCCGGAGGAGGTCGGCTCGGTCGTGCTCGAGTCGGACGACCGCATGCGGGTTGCCGATTGAGACGGCTGAGAGCTCGATCGTCTCGCCCGCGATCTCGATGCTCTCGAGCGGCCCGACCTCGACGGCTCCGAGCTCCTGCTCGATCAGGCCGTCGGCCCGGATGCGGGCAAGCACCGTGCGCGGGCCGACGTGCACCTCTACCTCCGTCGCACCGGTTCGTTGCGCGAGCCAGGCGGCGGCGATCCGTGTGCCGTTGCCCGACATCTCCGCAAGTGAGCCGTCGGGGTTCCAGATCAGGACTGTCGCCTCGTTGCCGGTCGTCGCGAGCACCTCGAGCACGCCGTCGGCGTCGAGTCCCGCGCAGGCCGCACGAGCCTCCGCGGACGTCAGCGGCGCGCTGGTCTCAGCCCGCTCGATGAGCAGGTAGCTGTTCCCGAGCGCGTGCCACTTGCTGAATCTCATCGGCGACCTCATCGGCGGGGCGGTCGGCGTTGACCATAACGAGGCCGGGAATCCGCCGCAGCCACTTGCGCTGGTAGGCGGCGTACCGGCGGGTGCGGATCACGATCGCGTCGCGCGCCTGCTCGCGCGGCAGCTCTGCGACCTCGTCGAGCCCGAGCGCCTTGCGCGCGGTGATCGAGATCGGGCGGGTGAGCGCTTCGCGCACTTCGTCCTGCACGCCTGCTTCGAACATCGCGTCGGTGCGCTGCTCGATTCGGCGCAGGAGCTCCTCGCGTGGAACGTCGAGCCCGACGATGAGCGTCGGGTGGCGCGTCTCCTCGGCCCAGAGCCGGTCCTCGGCCGGCACGAGCGAGGCGCCGGCTTCCGCGAGCTCGAGCGCGCGGACGACGCGCCGGCGGTCGTTCGCGTGCACCACGGCGGCGGCCTCGGGGTCGAGCGCGGCGAGCTCGCGATGGGCAGCGGCGGCGCCGTCTCGGTCATAGAGAGCTTCCCAGCGGGCGCGAGCACCCGCGCCCGGCGCCGGCGGCAGCCCGATCTCGGCGAGCGCAGCCCGCAGATAGAGCCCGGTGCCGCCCGAGACGAATGGTGTCCGGCCGGCGGCGATCAGCTCGTCGATCGCCGCGTGTGCGAGTCCCGCATACTCGCCGACCGAGCCCTCGTGATCGAGCGGCCAGACCCCGACGAGCCGGGTCGGACGCGCCGGCTGGCAGGTCAGGATCGGCAGCCCGCGGTAGGCCTGCATCGAGTCGCATGAGACGACCTCCCCACCGATCCGGTCGGCGAGCGAATCGGCAATAGCCGTCTTTCCACTGGCCGTCGGGCCGAAAATCCCGATGACCAATCCGGTCATGTCCCCAGGGGGAACCCCCACTGATTAGCCTAGTTGGGAAAAGCGCACGGGACTGTGCCGGATGTGTGCCGAAAGTGTCATGCCGGCACGGCGGCGGCGAGGCGGCCGCGGAGGGTCGTCGAGGTGGCGCCTTCGATCAGGACGGGCACGAGCTGCCCGGGCGAGGCGGCGCCGGCGAAGTTCACCGTCGTGTTCCTGCGCGTCCGCCCGCGCAGCGTCGAGGCGTCGGTGCGGCTCGAACCCTCGACGAGCACCTCCTCGATCCGCCCCACTCGCTCTTCGTTCCGGGCGTGGGCGCAGCGCTGGACGAGGTCGATCAGCCGCTCGATCCGGTCGCGCTTGACGTCCTCCGGAATCTGCTCCGCCATCGCGGCGGCGTCGGTACCCTGCCGCGGCGAGTAGACGAAGGTGAAGGCGCTGTCGAAGCCGACCTGCTCGACGACAGCGAGCGTCTCCGCGAAGTCCGCCTCGGTCTCGCCCGGGAAGCCCACGATGATGTCCGTGGTCAGTGCGAGGTCGGGGATGCCGGCACGAAGCTCGTCGACGAGCTTGAGGTAGCGCTCCTGGCTGTAGGTGCGCCGCATCGCCTTGAGGATGCGCGTCGAGCCAGATTGGAGCGGCAGATGCGCGTGCTCGCACACCGACGCACATTCCGCCATCGCCTCGATCACGGGGCGCCGGAAGTCCTTCGGATGAGGGCTCGTAAAGCGGATGCGCTCGATCCCGTCCACCGCGTCGCAGGCGCGCAGGAGCTCGCCGAACTCGGTGCGGAGGTCGGGCAGGAGGTCGCGGCCCCACGAATTGACATTCTGGCCGAGCAGCGTCAGCTCCTTGACGCCGTCCGCGGCCAGGCGCGTGACCTCGGCGACGATCTCGCCGGGGCGGCGGCTCTGCTCGCGGCCGCGCACCGCCGGAACGATGCAGTACGAGCAGGTCGAGTTGCAGCCCATCGAGATCTGCACCCACGCCTGAAACTGACGTTCGCGATGGGCCGGCAGATCGCCCGCGAACGAGTCCCACTGCCCGAAGCGCCCGCGCGGCGCCACGCCGCCCGCGCCGATCCAGTCGGCGAGGTGCGGGATCGATCCCGGGCCGAAGGCGACGTCGACGTACGGGTAGAGCTCGAACAGCCGGTCGCGCTGCGCCTCTGCGTAGCAGCCGCCGACCGCGATCACCTTGTCCGGGTCGCGCTGCTTGAGCGCCTTCGCCTGTGCGAGGTGCGCCGCAAAGCGCTGGTCGGGCTTCTCGCGGATCGTGCACGTGTTGAAGACGATCACGTCCGCCTCGGTCTGCTCGGCCGTCTCGCCGAGGCCGATCGACTCGAGCATCCCCTTGATCCGCTCGGAGTCGTGGGCATTCATCTGGCACCCGAACGTGGTGACGTGGTAGCGCTTCATCGCGCGTGGACGGCTCCTGCGCCGGTGACGTTCTTGGCGACGTCCACGGCGCGGCTCTCGCGGATCACGGTCACCTTCACCTGGCCCGGATACTCGAGATGGTCTTCGATCTCCCGCGCGATCTCGTGCGCGAGGAGGACGGCGGTGTCGTCGTCGACCTCCGTCGGCTTCACGATCACGCGAATCTCGCGCCCGGCCTGGAGCGCGTAGACCTTCTCGACGCCCTTCTTGCTCGCGGCCAGCTCCTCGAGCGCCTCGAGCCGCTTGATGTAGTTCTCGAGGCTCTCCCCTCGGGCGCCCGGGCGCGAGGCGGAGATCGCATCGGCCGAGATCAGCAACACCGCCTCGACGGTCTGCGGCTCCACCTCGTAGTGGTGCGCCTCGATCGCGTGGACGACACCCTGCGATTCGCCGTAGCGCTTCGCGAGCTGTGTCGAGATCGCCGCGTGCGAGCCCTCCACCTCGTGCGTCATCGCCTTGCCGAGGTCGTGGAGCAGCGCCGCGCGCTTCGTCGTCCGCACCGACGCGCCGAGCTCGGTCGCCATGATCCCGCCGAGGTGCACGACCTCCAGCGTGTGCTTGAGCACGTTCTGGCCATAGCTCGTGCGGAACTTGAGCCGCCCGAGGATCCTCACGAGCTCCTCGGCGAAATCGCCGGCGTTGGCTTCGTACACCGCCTGCTCGCCGGCCTGGTGGATCACGTCCTCGATCTCGGCCTTCGACTGGTAGTACATCTCCTCGATCCGGGTCGGGTGGATCCGGCCGTCCTCGATCAGCTTCTGGAGGGTGAGCTTCGCGATCTCGCGCCGGATCCCGTCGAAGGACGAGAGCACGACCGCCTGTGGCGTGTCGTCGATGATGAAATCGACGCCGGTGAGGTGCTCGAGCGTGCGGATGTTCCGGCCCTCGCGACCGATGATCCGGCCCTTCATGTCGTCGGACGGAAGCTCGATCAGGGACACCGTCGTCTCGGCGGCGTGGCTTGCGGCGACGCGCTGGAGCGCATCGGCGACGAGGCTCCGGGCACGGCGCTTCGACTCGGTGCGCGCCTCTTCTTCCTCCTGGCGGACGCGGCGGGCGAGCTCGTGGCGGATCAGCTCCTCGGAGCGCTCGAGCAGGTGCGCCTTCGCCTGATTCACGGTCATCCCGGAGATGCGCTCGAGCTCGGTCAGCTCGGAGTCCTTCGCCGCCTTGAGCTCCTCCTGGAGCTGGCGGGCATGCAGCTCGCGGTCGTTGAGCCCCTGCTCGCGGCGCTCGAGCTCGACGAGCTTGCGCTCGGTCTCCTCCTCGCGGGCGAGCACGCGCTCCTCGATCTTCATGATCTGCGCGCGCCGCTCCTGGACCTCGGCCTCGATCTCGCTCCGGAGCCGGACGGCCTGCTCGCGCGAGTCGACCTGCGCTTCGCGGCGGAGTGACTCGGCCTCACGCTGGGCGTCGTGGAGGAGCTGGGCGCGGGTCTGCTCGGCGGCGCGAAGGCGGGCCTGGCGAAAGAGCTGGGCGAAGAGAGCACCGGCGGCCGCTCCGAGCACAAGGCCGATGAGGATGCCGATCGCGAGGAGCATGCAGCGCCGCCTTCCCGTCGTTGGTTACCGATGGGTTGTCCCGCGACTGGTCGCGGGGTGCCGGGCCCGTCATCAGGCCGGCATGCGCTGCTCCGAATCGTTGGGCCTCAGGAGGGCCCGGCGGTCGCCGGCACGCCGCTAGAAAGCCTCTGGTAGACGATAGGTGGCCGGTTGAAAGCGTGTCATGGTGTCAGGTTCGATTCGAAAACTGCGCTATGCAGGCAAAATGTCAGGACAAGCACGACCATCCTAGCGCCGTTCAGGGGTCGTCCGCAATGGACGAGTCGACCGCAGCCTCGATCGCGTCGTCGCCGAAGCCCTTGCGCGCCAGGTGGCGTGCGGTCGCGATCCCGCCGCCCCGCTGCGCGACGACCGTACGCGCACGCTCGGCCTCAGGCGCGAGCGCGTCGAGCGCCGGCCCGACGAGATCCTCCGGCACCGCCTGCTGCTCGAGATCGGCGCGGATCGCGGCGTCGCCCCACCCCCGCTCTGCGAGCGTGCGGGCGCGCCTCTCGCCGAACCGGGCGTCGTCGACGAGCCCCGCACGCTCGAGCACCTCGATCGCCGCAGCGCGTTCGTCCGGGGCGACGGAGCGACGGGCCAGCCGCGCGTCGAGCGCGTGTCGCGAGAGATCACGATGCCGAAGTGCGCCTGCCGCGACCGCCAGCGCCTCGTAACGGCGCAGCTCGCGGCGCAGCGTCCTTAGCCGCGCCCGGTCGAGGCGCTCGCCCACAGCCAGCCGGGCGCGGACGACGACCTCGGCGGGAAGAACCCGCCAGGGTGCGCCGTCCAGCTCGACCGCGACGCGGCCCGCGCGGGGCGAGCGGAGCGCCGTGACCTCAACCACCGATGCCTACGCTGCGGTGGTTTCGACTTTCTCGGTCTCGGCCTCCGCCTCGTCGGCCACGACGACCTCGATGATCGCGTCGCCGGCCTCGGTGACCACGGTCGGCAGCAGGCGAGCCGAGACGACCTGCTCGTCGCCGATATCGGCCTGGATCTGAGCGAGGATCTGCTGGCAGACCTCGGGATGCTCGCGCAGGAACCCCGTCGCGTTCTGGCGGCCCTGGCCGAGCCGCTCGTCGGCGAAGCTGAAGTATGAGCCTGACTTCTGCACGACTTTCCGCTCGAGCCCGGTGTCGAGCACCGTGCCCTCCCAGGAGATCCCCGAGCCGTAGATGATGTCGAACTCGGCCTGCTTGAACGGCGGCGCGACCTTGTTCTTGACCACCTTCACGCGCACGCGGTTGCCGAACGCCTCGACGCCTTCCTTCAGCGTCTCGATGCGCCGGATGTCGAGCCGGACCGACGCGTAGAACTTGAGCGCGCGGCCGCCCGGAGTCGTCTCCGGATTGCCGAACATGACGCCGATCTTCTCGCGCAGCTGGTTCGTGAAGATGCAGATCGTGTCGGTGCGGTTGAGCGTGCCGGCCAGCTTGCGGAGCGCCTGGCTCATCAGCCGTGCCTGGAGGCCCATGTGGCTGTCGCCCATCTCGCCCTCGATCTCGGCCTTCGGCGTCAGCGCCGCGACCGAGTCGACCGCGACGACGTCCACCGCACCCGAGCGGATCAAGAGCTCGGTGATCTCGAGCGCCTGCTCACCCGTGTCGGGCTGCGACACGAGCAGCTCGTCGATGTTGACCCCGATGTTCTTCGCGTAGGTCGGATCCATCGAGTGCTCGGCGTCGATGAAGGCGCAGATCCCACCGCGGCGCTGGGCCTCGGCGATCACGTGGTAGACGAGCGTCGTCTTGCCCGACGACTCGGGGCCGAAGATCTCGATGATGCGGCCGCGCGGCAGCCCGCCGATCCCGAGCGCGAGGTCGAGGGAGAGCGAGCCGGTCGAGACCGCACCCACGGACACGGCGGCCCGGTCGCTCATCCGCATGACGGAGCCCTTGCCGAACTGCCGCTCGATCTGGCCGAGCGCGGTGTCGAGTGCCTCCTGGCGATCCATGTCGTTCAACCTCCTAGCGCAACTGATTCCAAGATTGCGTACTGCGCCCCATCGGACCGCAGCACAGAACGGTAGAGGGCGGCCCGGACGGACTCGATCTCGCCCAGAGCGGGCGGCTCGACAGCGAGCCGCGGCTGCGAGCGAAAGCGGACGACCGTGACGTGCGCCAGCCAGGGACGCGACTCGCGCCGGTAGACGCCGAGCGCCTCGAGCCGGCCGGCGAGATCCGCAGCGAATGCCGCCGCGCGACCCTCTTCGTCGTCCAGGGTGAGCATCCCGACGCTCCGCGTCTCGCGGTACCGGGTCGGCCGCAACACCGCGGGCCGAGCGCGGGTCGCCGCGTCTCGCAAGGCTTCCGAAACCGCGGGAACGTCACTCGCGGGCCGGGAACGGAGGAACGCAAGCGTGACGTGCAGGTTCTCCGGCGGCACGAGGCGAAACGCACCGGCCGGAAGCTCCGCTGCCACTCGACGACCCGCGCGACCGTCTCGTCCGGGAGCTGGAGCGCGCAGAAGAGCCGAAACCTCTCATCCCCCGGCACGCTAGCGGCGAAAGTCACTCGTATTCGTGCCGACTCTGTGTCAGAAGACGCCGCACGAGGTGGAGCGCAACCACGGCCGACCGCCGCCGGATCGTCTCGCGGTCGCTCGGAGCGGTGAACTCCGCCGCCCGCTCGTCGTCCGGTCCCGCTGCATGGAAGTAGACGAGGCCGACCGGCTTCTCGTCGGTCCCGCCGCTAGGCCCCGCGACACCGGTCACCGCGACCGCGACATCGGCCCCGAGCCGCTCGCGCGCACCCTTCGCCATCGCCGCGGCGGTCTCTGCCGACACCGACCCGTGCGCCTCGAGCACGTCTGCCGGGACGTCGAGCTGCGCTTCCTTGATCCTGTTCGCGTACGCGACGACGCCGCCGACGAAGACGTCGCTCGATCCGGGCACCGACGTCAGCCGGGCCGCCACGAGCCCGCCCGTGCACGACTCGGCCGTCGCGAGCGTCAGGCCCCGCGCCCGGCACAGCTCGAGCACGATCTCCTCGATCGACCGCTCGTCCTCCGAGAACAGGTACTTCTCGAGCGGCTCGCGGAGCGCGGCCGCCAGCTCGTCCGCGGCCGGCTCGGCGCCTTCGTCGATGACGAGGTCGACGTGGATCTCGAAGTCGCGGGCGCAGATCGTCGCCTCGACGCCCTCGCGCTCGCCACCCGCCTCCGCGAGCGCGCGCGCGACCGCGGACTCGCTCGCGCCGAAGAAGCGCAGCACCCGGCGGCCCGGCGGACGCGCGCGCGCAAGCAAGGCGCGGATCGGCTCGGTCTCGAGCGCGCGCGGCCACAGCCGCTGGAGCTCGCCGGGCGGGCCGGGCAGCACGACCGTCACCGCGCCGCCGGTCTCGAGCACGAACCCCGGAGCCGTGCCCGCGAGCCCGAGCGAGATCGCGCCTTCGGGGAGCGTCGCCTGCTTGCTGACACCTTGCTCGAAGTCCGTGTACGGGCGCCCCATCCGCTCGGCGAACCGCCGCGAGATGCCTTCGATCTCGCTCTCCAGCGCCTCGTCGAGCACCATCCCTCGACCGGCAGCGCGGGCGACGAGCTCGGCGGTGCGGTCGTCGTGGGTCGGGCCGAGGCCGCCCGAGGTGACACAGAGGTCCGCGGCGAGCCCCTCCGCGAGCGCGGGTGCGAGCTCCTCCTCGCGGTCGCCGACGATCACGATCCGCGCCGGCTCGAACCCGAGCGCGAGCGCCTGCGCGGCGAGAAACGGGCCGTTCTTGTCGGTTCGCTCTCCGCGCACGAGCTCGCTGCCCGTGATCACGAAGACGGCGCGAGGCCGGCTCAAGCGCGCGTCTGGACGACGTGGCCCGACTTCGAGACAGCGATGTTGCTCGGCCCGAGGCCCGCCCGCAACCGCCTCGTCGACCCGTTCACGATCAGGCGCAGGTTCTCGGGCGAGGCGGCGAAGATCCACACCGACGGCGCGACGAAGCGCTGCTTGCGGCCCTTCTCGAGCGTCCCCTGGAACAGCAGGCGCCCCGTGAGCGAGCCCGCGTGCACCTGGAGCGCAGAGCTGCCGCGCACGCCCTGGAGGACGACGACCGCCGCACCGGGCGCGCTCGTGGCCGTGGTCGCCGTGGACGTGGCGGCCGGCGGGCCGAGATTCGGGATCGTGTTCGTCCCCGACGAGCCGCCGAACTTCCACGCGGCGATCACGAGCGCGGTGATCACGCCGATCGCCACGAGCGCGACGATTACCACGTTCGACTCGACTCGCCGGTGCTGGCGCTCGCGCCGGCGCCCCTCGGCGGTGCGCCGCGCGCGAAACGGCGCCTCCTCCTCGGCGCTGACGTAGCGCGAGTTGTACTCGTCGACGTAGAGCTGCCCGTCGAGGCCGAGATATTCGGCGTAGGTGCGCAGGAAGCCCTTGACGTAGGTCTGCGCGGGCAGCACCTCGAACTGCTCGTCCTCGAGCGCCCGCAGGTACTTGCCGCGGATCTTGGTCGTCGCCTCAGCTTCCGCGAAATCGATCTCGCGGCGCAGGCGCGCCTCGCGCAGGCTGTTCCCGATCTCGAACACGGCCTCAAGTGTAGAGGCCGCACAGGCGGATTGGCCCTACGCCGAGAAGTGCGCCAGCAAGGCGTAGAACGCGAGCGCGAGGCCCGCGGTGATGCCGATCAGGATGCCGACGAAGCCGAGGCGCCGTCCCCAGCGGGCCTGGCGGAGTCCGCCGGCCCGGCCGAGTGTCCGTTCGACCCGCTCCCGCGCCCGCCGCGCCTGCTGGATCGCGAACAGGCCGAGCAGGATCGGCAGCGGGAAGAAGTAGATCGCCTGGAGCAGCGACAGATCGTCCGACCGGCGCGCGAAGAAGATCGCCACTGGCAGCGAGACGATCGCCAACACGCCGAGCGCGACCGAACCGCGCGCCCGGGCGTTACTGCTTGATGTACGGACGGCCAACCGCTGCGGGCGGAATCGAGCGGCCGATCACTCCGGCGACCGCGATCAGGGTCAGGACATACGGGAGCGCCTGGAACAGCGTCGCGGCGGAGCCCGAATACACGGGCAGCCGCTCGGCGAGCGCGCTCGAGAAGCCGAACAGGCAGGCGGCGCCGAGCGCCCCGTAGGGGTTCCACTTGCCGAAGATGAGCGCCGCGAGAGCGATGAACCCGCGGCCCGCGCTCATGTTCTGGTTGAACGAGTGGACGAAGCCGATCGAGAGGTATGCGCCGCCGAGCGCCGCGAGCATCCCGGAGAACGTGACGGCGAGGTACCGCGTCCGGTACACGGAGATCCCGACGGTGTCCGCAGCGCGCGGATGCTCGCCGACCGAGCGCAGGCGCAGGCCGGCCGGGGTCCGGAATACGAACAGCGACGCGAGCACGACGAGCGCGAGCGCGAGCCAGGTCATCAGGTTCGTCCGGCCGATTGCGCCCTCGAGGAAGTTGCCGACGAGCGGCACGTGGTTGAGGAACTCGAGATGGACGTCAGGGACCCCGGGAATGTCCGACGGCGTTCCGTTCGAGCCGTAGATGTCGATGAACAGGAAGCCGGTGATCCCGACCGCGAGGAAGTTGATCGCGGTGCCGCCGACGATCTGATTGGCGCGAAGGCTGATCGCGAAGAACGCGTGCAGCAGCGCCAGAGCGCCGCCGGCCACCATTGCTATCAGAAGCCCGGCCTCCCAGCTGCCGGTCTTGTCCGCACCCCAGATCCCGAAGAACGCGCCCATCAGCATCATCCCCTCGAGGCCGATGTTCACGACGCCGCTGCGCTCCGAGAACAGGCCGCCGATCGCCGCGAAGATGAGCGGAGTCGCATACCGCAGCGTCGCCGCCGTCAGCGCCGACCACGCGAACACCGTCTCGAGGTGGCCGAGGCTCGAGAACGTCGCGAGGGCTCCGGCCGGGATCGCGAGGAACGCCCCGCCGACCACGCACCAGCCGAGGCGCTTGTGGCCGCGGGCGAGGACCCACACGCCGCAGAACAGGCCGAGGAAACCGATCGCGATCGGCAGGTAGATCGTGCGTGCGTTGATCGGCGGCAGCGCGACGAGGAACGCGAAGATGTCGAGCACGATCCCGGCGATCCCGATCGTCTTCGGCCGGCCGACCGCGCCGAGGTCGATCCGCTTGACGGGCACGCCCGAGACGGTCATGTCCCGGCCTCCGCCACCGGCAGCGGCGTCGAGCGTCGCCTCAGCTTCCGGCGCGCGTTCCAGATGTAGAGCACGAGCACGTCGGCGCCGACGAACAGGACGACGAGGCCCTGGATGATCTGGGCCAGGTTCCCGGCGAGGTCGGGCCGGAAGATCGACGGGTCGAGATGCCGCGTCGAGGTGCCCGTGTAGAGCGCGCCGAACAGCAGCGCCGCGAAGAAGGTGCCGACGGCGGTGTTGCGCCCGAGCAGGGCCACGGCGATGCCGATGAAGCCGATCTGCGAGGCCTGGAGATCGCTCGTCGAGATCCGGAACGCCCAGCCGAGCATGTCGACGGCGCCCGCGAGCCCCGCGAACATGCCCGAGATCGCCATGGCCATGAAGTAGTTGCGCGGCACGTTGATCCCGCCGTAGTGCGCGGCCTCGGGGTTGTAGCCGACCGCGCGCACCTGGAAGCCGAGGGTCGTCCTGTTGAGGATGATCCAGAACACGAACAGCGCCGCGACCGCGATGAACAGCCCGATGTGGAGCCCCTGGAGGTTCGGATTGCCCCAGAACACCGGCAGGCGCGCGTTCTGGACGACGTCGTTCGAGATGGGGACGAACTTCTGCGTCGAGCTCTGGAGCGGCCCGCCGAGGCCGAACAGATAGCTCCCGCCCCAGTAGGCGATCCAGTTCAGCATGATCGTCGTGATCACCTCGTGCGCGCCGGTCGTCGCCTTCAGGAAGCCGGCGATCCCGGCCCAGGCGCCGCCGGCGAGCGTCGCGATCACGATCGTGAGCAGGATGTGCGCCGCCCCGTTCAGGCCGGCGAAGCTCGAGCCGACCCACACCGTCATGTAGGCGCCGACGAGGTACTGGCCCTGGCCGCCGATGTTGAACATCCCGCAGCGGAACGCGAAGGCGACGGCGAGGCCGGTGAGGATCAGCGGCGTCGTGATGATCAGCGTCTGCTGGAGGTTGATCGCAGCATTCGCGCGCGCGAGACCCGTGACCCACGGGAAGAACCAGTTCAGGCCTGTGCCGTTGAAGATCGCCTTGTAGGTGGTGAGTGGGTTGTGCCCGGTCGCGAGGACGACGAGCCCGCCGATCGAGAAGGCGAGCAGAGTGGTGACGAGCGGAACGACGAGCCCGCCGGCGCGCTGGGCGAGCGCGAGCTGCGCGGTGAGGCTCGGTTGTGTGCCGGGCGCCCCGCCCTCCGCCAGCTCCTCTTCCTGCTTCTCGGGCGGCTCCTGCGGGACGTCGTCGTCGGTCACGCGGCCACCTCCTTCCGCCCGCCGCCGGTCATCTCGATCCCGAGCTGCTGCTCGGTCACGTCGGCGCCGTGCTCGCCCACGATCCGGCCCTCGTAGATCACGAGGATGCGATCGGAGAGCGAGAGGATCTCGTCGAGCTCGAGCGAGACGAGCAGGATCGCGCGACCGCGGTCGCGCTCGGCGACGAGGCGGCGATGGACGAACTCGATCGCGCCCACGTCGAGCCCGCGCGTCGGCTGCGCCGCGATGAGGACGCGCGGGTCACGCGACACCTCGCGCGCGATCACCACCTTCTGCTGGTTCCCGCCGGAGAGCGCGCCCGCGCGTGTCGTCGGGCCGCCGCCGCGGACGTCGAACTCCTTCAGGAGGTCGCGCGCCCGGGAGATCAGCCGGCCCGGATAGAGCCAGCCGTGCTTCGACGCGGGCTCCTCGCGGAAGTCGTGCAGCGCGATGTTCTCGGCGAGCGAGAAGTCGAGCACGAGCCCGCGCCGGTGGCGATCCTCGGGAATGTGGCCGACGCCTGCGTCGAGCATCTCGCGCGCATCGGCGTGGTGGAACGCCTTGCCGTCGACGCTGATCGTGCCGCTCGACACGCGGCGCAGGCCCGTGATCGCGTCGATCAGCTCGGACTGGCCGTTCGCGTCGACGCCGGCGACGCCGACGATCTCGCCCGCGCGCACCGTGAAGCTGATCCCCTTCACCGCCTCGAGGTCGCGATCGTCGAAGACGTGCACGTCGTCGAGCTCGAGCAGCGGCTCGCCGGGCTTCGACGCCGCCTTCTCGACGCGCAGCAGCACGTCGCGCCCGACCATCATCCGCGCCAGCGAGTCCTCGGTTGCGCCGTCGCGCGGCACGGTGCCGACGTTCTTGCCGCGTCGCAGCGTCGTGATCCGGTCGGCGATCGTCAGCACCTCGTGCAGCTTGTGGCTGATGAAGATGATCGACTTCCCCTGCGCGGTGAGGCTCTCGACGATCGCAAAGAGCTCCTCGGCCTCCTGCGGCGTGAGGACGGCGGTCGGCTCGTCGAGGATCAGGATCTCGGCGCCGCGGTAGAGCGCCTTCAGGATCTCGACGCGCTGCTGCTGGCCGACGGTGATGTTCTGCACCTTCGCGTCCGGGTCGACGGCGAGGCCGAAGCTCTCCGACAGCTCGCGGACGCGCCGGTCGGCCGCCTTCTCGTCGAGGAACACGCCGTTGTGGCGCGGCTCGGTGGCGAGGACGATGTTCTCGGCCACTGTCATCACCGGGATCAGCATGAAGTGCTGGTGCACCATCCCGATCCCGTGCTCGATCGCGGCGCGCGGCGAGTCGATCGTGATCGGCGTGCCGTTGACGAGGATCTCGCCCGAGTCCGGGTGGTAGAGCCCGTAGAGGACGTTCATCAGCGTCGACTTCCCGGCGCCGTTCTCGCCGAGCAGCGCGTGCACCTCGCCCGCCTTCAGGTCGAAGTCGATCCGGTCGTTCGCGAGCACACCGGGAAACCGCTTCGTGATCTGGCGGAGCTCGAGGACCGGCGAAGCATCGGGCATCCGCGGGATTCTATGACGCCCGGAAAGACGGAGGGGCGGGCACCTGGCCCGCCCCTCCGGACGAAACGACTGCTGTGGGTCTCTATGCGACCGTGGTCGGGATGTTCTTGATCTTCCCGGCCTTGATCAGAGCCTGGACAGCGAGGACCTTGGCGACGATCGACTTCGGCACCTTCTTGCTGATCGTGCCGATGCCGGAACCACCCTGCTTGACGCCGAAGGTGCGGTTGGTGCCGCCCTTGTACGAGCCCTTCGTGTAAGCCTGGATCGTCTGGAAGACGCCCTGGTCGACCTTCTTGATCGCGCTGGTCAGCATCTGCGGGCCGAGGAACAGCTGGTCGCTGTCCACGCCGATTCCCCAGATGTTGCTCTCCTTGGCCGCGTCGAGGACGCCGAGGCCGCAGCCGCCGGCAACCTGGAACTCGACCTGCGAGCCCTGAGCGATCTGCTGAAGCGCGACTTCCTTGCACTTCGCCTGGTCGACAAAGTCCTGGGAGTAGCCGTTGAGCTCGGTCGCGGCCGGGTCGGCCTTCTTCAGGCCGGCCTTGAAGCCGGCGATGTAGCGATCGACCGGCGGGATCTTGAGACCGCCGACCGTGCCGGCGACCTGCTTGCCACCCTTCGCGTGCATCACGAGGCCGGCGAGATAGCCGGCGAGGTAGCCCGACTCCTGCTCCTTGAACAGGATGCCCTGGACGTTCTGGGGCTTGTCGGCGATCGACGTCGCGTCGACGTCGACGATCGCGAACTTCGTGTTCGGGAACTGCTTCGCGACCTGGTCGACGGCATCCGTCATCAGGAAGCCGACCGCGATCACGAGGCCGTAACCCTGCTGGGCGAGGCTCGAGAGGTTCGGGACGTAGTCCGTCGCCGACTTCGACTCGAGCACGCGGCCCGAAACCTTGAGCTGCTTCTGTGCCTGCTGGAGGCCGACGTAGGCCAGGTGGTTGAAGCCACGGTCGTTGAGCCCGCCGATGTCCGTCACGAGACCGATCTTCGGGGCTGCCTGCTTGGCCGCAGGGGTGACATGCGACTTGCTGGAAGCGCTGGCCGAACCGGCCACGACCGCAAGCGCGATCGCCGCAATCGCTACCAGTGCAAGCGGCAAGAACCTGTTGATCCTCACTCGTATCCTCCTCGTCAGAGTTCTGTCCGGCCGCAGTCCGAGCAACGGCCCAGTGAATAGAGACGGCGACTCTACGCCGAAGTTGGCGCGCCCGCCAGAGGGAGTCTAGGGCACGGTGGTCGGAATGTTCTTCACGACCCCGGAGATGATCTGCTGGCGCACCTTGCCGATCTCCACGGCGAGCCCGGGCTTCGCGTTCGGGCTGAACTTGCCGACGCCGACGCCGTCGCGATCGAGGCCGAACACCGAGTCCTCGCCGCCCTTGAAGTCACCGTCCTTGACGTCCTGAACCGTCAGGAACACGGCCTGGTCGACCTTCTTCAGCGCGCTCGTGAGCACCTGCTTGCCGAGGTAGCCCTGGTCGGCGTCGACACCGATCGCCCAGACCTTCTGCTCCTTCGCGGCATCGAGCACGCCGAGCCCGCAGCCGCCGGCGACCGCGAACACGACCTTGGCGCCGGAGGAGATCTGCTGGAGCGCGAGCTCCTTGCACTTGGCCTGGTCGACCCAGTCCTGCGAGTAGCCGTTGAGCAGCCTGATCGTCGGGTCGGCGGCCTTCGCGCCCGCCTGGTAGCCGGCGATGTAGCGATCGACGGGCGGCTGCTTCTCGCCGCCGACGCTGCCGATCACGTGACGGCCCGGAGTCCCCTTGAGCTGGAGTGCGGCCGCATAGCCGGCGAGGTAGCCCGCCTCCTGCTCCCTGAAGACCAGTCCGCGGACGTTGCCGGGCTTGCCGGTGAGGTCGGCGTTCGAGACGTCGACGATCGCAAAGTGGGTCTTCGGGAACGACGCTGCGACCTTCGCGACCGCCGCCGCCTGGTCGAATCCGACCGAGATCACGAGGTCGTAGCCCTTGCGCGCGAGCGCCGAGAGGTTCGGGATGTAGTCGGCCGGGCTCGAGGACTGGTAGACGACGCCCTTCACGCCGAGCACCTTCTCGGACTTGAGCAATCCGGCGTATGCGAGCTGGTTGAAGCCGTGGTCGTTGAGCTGGCCGATATCGGTGACGAGGCCGACGCGGAGCGGGCCCTCGCCTGCGGTCGCCGTCGAGCCGCTGCTCTTCTTGCTCCCGCCGCCGCAGCCCGCGACGACGAGCGCGAGCGCCAGGACGACCAGGGAGACGCGGAACGCTCTCATCGCCGGGATGCTAGCCCGTGCCGGCGTGGAGCCGCTGCAGCTCGTGCTCGTCGACCAGCACGCGGCGCGGTTTCGAGCCCTCGTAGCCGGAGATGATCCCGCGCCGCTCGAGCATGTCGATCAACCGGCCCGCGCGCGTGTAACCAACGCGAAGCCGGCGCTGAAGCAGCGAGACCGAGGCTGTCTGCGTCTGCACCACGATCTCGATCGCCTTGTCGAGCAGCGGATCCTCGTCGGGGTCGAACTCGCCGTCGTCGGTCGCACCCTCGGCGAAGGCCTCGGGCAGCTCGAGCAGGGTCTCGTCCAGCTCCTGATCCCGCTGGCGGCGGCACTGCTCGACGACGAGCGCGATCTCCTCCTCGGTGACGTAGGCGCCCTGGACGCGCTGAAGGCGCGAGGTGCCGAGCGGCTTGAACAGCATGTCGCCCTGGCCGAGCAGGCTCTCGGCGCCGGCCTGGTCGAGGATCACGCGCGAGTCGGTCTGGCTCGATACGGCGAAGGCGATCCGCGACGGGACGTTGGCCTTGATCATGCCGGTGATCACGTCGACCGACGGGCGCTGGGTCGCGAGCACGAGGTGGATGCCGACCGCACGCGACTTCTGGGCGAGCCGGATCACCGCGTCCTCGACCGCCTGCGGCGCGGTCATCATCAGATCGGCCAGCTCGTCGATCACGACGAGCAGGTACGGAAGCTGGCGCTCGCCGCGCTGGCGCAGCGCCCGGTTCGCCTCGGGCAGGCTGCGCGCGCGGAGCTCGGAGAGGCGCTCGTAGCGGCGCTCCATCTCCCCCACGACGTTGGCCAGGACGGCCGACGCCTCCTTCGGGCTCGAGACGACCGGCGTGAGCAGGTGCGGGATCGACTCGTAGTGGTTCAGCTCGACGCGCTTCGGGTCGATCAGGATCAGCCGCGCCTCGTCGGGGTTCGCGCGGAGCAGGATCGAGGTGAGGATCGCGTTGATGCAGCCCGACTTGCCCGAGCCGGTCGTGCCCGCGATCAGCACATGCGGCATCCGCGCGAGGTCCGCCCACACCGAGTTGCCCGAGATGTCCTTGCCGAGCCACACCGAGAGCGGGCTCGCGGTCGCCGGCAGGTCGTCGAAGACGTCGCCGAGCGTGACGATGTTCGGCGAGAGGTTCGGCAGCTCGACGCCGACCGCCTGCTTGCCGGGGATCGGCGCGAGGATGCGGATCTCGGTCGTCGCGAGCGCGTAGGAGAGGTCGTCCTTCAGCGCAGCGACCTTCGCCACCTTCGTCCCGGGCGCGAGCTGGAGCTCGTAGCGGGTGACGCGCGGGCCGGAGATCTGGCCGACGACGGTCGCGTCGACGCCGAAGTTCGCGAGCGTCTGGACGAGCGCCTCGGCGACGCGGCGGCCGGCCTCGGGTGAGGGGCCCTGGCCCGGCGCGGAGACTCGGAGAAGCTTTCTGTCCGGCAGGTCGTAGTCCGGGTGGCCTGGGAGCGAGTCGAACAGGCTCGGCTGGTCGGGCTCCTCCGCTGCTAGCTGGACTTCGGGGTCGTACGAGAGCAGCGGCGGCGGCCCTGTCTCGGAGACGACATCGGGGTAGTCGTGCTCGACGTCCACGGGCGGCTCGACCGCGTGCAGGACGGGAATCGGCGCGGTGACGGCAGCGGGCGCCTCTGCCCGCGCGGGACGCGTCCGCAGCCGGCGCGCGTGCGTGTGGGCCTTGCGCATCGCGTGACCGGAGCGGCGCAACACGGCGCCGAGCGACGCGCCGGTCAGCAGCAGGACGCCGACCGCGAGCGTGGTGACGCCGACGATCGTCGCGCCCGTCGAGCCGAGCAGCGCCGAGAAGAGGTGGTCGAGCTGGCGGCCGACCCAGCCGCCGTTGGCGCCGAGCGTCAGCATCAGCCCGAACGCGCTCACCGCGAGACCTGTTCGGAACGGGCGCACGTCGACGAGTGCGCTGCGGGCGACCATCAGCCCGCCGAGCGCGACGAGCGCGACCGGGAGCACGTAGCCCGCGTCCCCGACGACCGTGGTGATCGCGTTCGAGATCGCTCCGCCGACGACGCCGCCGTTCCAGCCGAGGTAGAGCAGCGCCCCGAAAAAGAGGCCGAGCGCGAGCAGGACGAGCCCCCAGAGCTCGGTGCGATGCGCGTGCGCGCGCCCGGACTTCGCCCGCGTCCGCTTCCGCGCGGGCGCAGCAGACTTCGGGCGTGCCTTGGTGGTGCGCTTGCGCGGCGCCATGTGAAGCACGTTCGCGGGCCGCCGCGGCCCTCCTCCCTACGGGAGCGAGGAGATGCGCTCGACCAGGAGGCTCACGAAGCCCGGCGCGTCGATTCCCGTAGCGACGTGGCAGTTCGCGGGCTGACCCATGCGCGACCACAGATCGACCAGCGTGCGTCCGCGGCCGAGCTCCCACGAGCAGTCGACCTCGACGTGGCGGTGCTTCGTCTCGAGCAGGCCGGGGTGCGCGACCTGGGCGACGGCGACGGCGTCGTGGATCGGCGAGCCGGCCCAGCCGTACTGCTCGGCGTGGAAACGCCCGTAGAAGCCGAGCAGGTCGGCCACGATCCCGCCCGCGCGGCCCGCGGCGCGCATCCGCTCGGCTTCGGCGTCGCCGACGAGCGCTCGGTGGGTGACGTCGAGGCCGACCATCGTCAGGTCGATCCCACTCCGGAAGACGCGGCGCGCGGCCTCCGGGTCGGCCCAGATGTTGAACTCGGCGGCCGGCGTGACGTTGCCCTCGGCGATCGCTCCGCCCATCAGGACGATGCGCTCGATCTTCTCCCCGATCCCCGGGTGGAGCGCGAGCAGGAGCGCGATGTTCGTGAGCGGGCCGACCGGGACGACCGTGACCGGCCGCTCGGCCGCAGCGAGCGTCTCGGCGATGAAGTCGACCGCATGGCGCGCATGGGGCTCGCGGCTCGGCGGCGGCAGGTCCGGGCCGTCGAGCCCCGACTCGCCGTGGACGTAGGCGGCAACGTACTGGTCGCGGACGAACGGCCTGTCGGCGCCCGCCGCGACGGGAATCTCCGCGCGGCCGACTGCATCGAGCAGGCGAATCGCGTTGGCGGTCGTCTTGTCGAGCGTCTGGTTGCCGGCGACGGTCGTGACGCCGAGGACCTCCAGCTGAGGGCTCGCCAGAGCGAGGAAGAGCGCGATCGCGTCGTCGTGGCCGGGGTCGCAGTCGAGGATGATCGGCGTGCTCATGTGAGCAGTATCTCGTCCAGCTCGGCGGCGGTGGGCAAGGAAGGTTGCGCGCCGGGTCGCGAGGCGGCGATCGCACCGGCCGCACACGCGCGGCGGAGAGCCTCGTCGCGGTCGCGCGCTTCGAGCAGCGAGACGAGGAGCGCCGCGCAGAACGCGTCGCCCGCGGCGGTGCCGTCGACGGCCGTGACGGACGGCGCCGCGGCGCGCGCGACCTCCACCCCGTCCTCGAGCAGGACTGCTCCCTCGGCGCCGAGCGTGAGCGCGACGAGCCGCGGCGTCTCGACGAGCGCGTCGAGCTCGTAACGGTTGACGACGACCAGGTCGGCGCGCCGCAGCAGCTCGGCCGGGACGGCGATAGACGGAGCCGCGTTCAGGCAGAAGAGCCCTTGTGCCTGAGCAGCGGCCTCCGCAACGGCCTCGACCGGGATCTCGAGCTGGCAGAGCACAGCGTCGGCGTCCATCACGGACACGTCCGCCGGGACGAGGCGCGCGTTCGCGCCCGGAGCGACTGCGATCACGTTCTCGCCCTCTGCGTCGACGAGGATCAGCGCGACGCCGCTCTCGCCCTCGTCGCGCTTCACGCCGGCGACGTCGACCCCTTCCGCCTCGAGCGAGCGCAGCACGAGGTCGTCGGCGCCGATCCGTCCGACGAAGCGCGTGCGCGCACCGAGCCGCGCCGCCGCCACGGCCTGGTTTGCCCCCTTGCCGCCGGCGATCCGCTCGAACTCGGCGCCGGTGACCGTCTCGCCCGGCCGCGGCAGGCGTTCGCACCGGGCGACGAGGTCGACGTTTGCCGAGCCGACGACGCAGACGCTAGGTGGGTGATGCCACACCTGCCCGCGCCTGGATGGTGCCTCAGACACGGCGCTGGGCGCCCGGCTCGCCCTTGACCAGGCCCACCGGCCTGGCCTGCGGTCGACCCGACCCCCCAGCTTGGTCTGAGACATCCCCAGGCGCACCCGGGCATGGCGTCACCCACCTAGGCGGCAATGGCGCGGAGGTCGTCGTGCGCCCGGCCGAGCAGGTTCTCGCGGAGGTCGAACAGACCGGCCCACAGCGACGACGGATCCGGATCGAGCTCGACACGGGCGATGTCGGCGAGACCCGCGAGCGCGCGGACGAGCACGGCGAGCTCGAGGTAGGCCTGTGCGACCCGGATCGGCTCGATCTGCACACCGGCGCGCACCAGCACCGGCTCCCAGTCCATCAACTCGGCCCGTCCGGGCCCGCCGTACCACGAGCGGCCTTCCGGCCCGCGGTCAGGCTCGAGCTCGATCAGGTAGCGCTCGAGCGGCCGCTCGAGACCGGCGATCGCAGTCTCGGCGCGGTCGGCGGCGTGCCGCAGCGACGCCTGGCGCCCGCCGGGTGTCCCGGGCGATGCGTCGCCGCGCGCCCAGCGCTCGAGCAGCCGGCAGAAGGCGAGCGCCGAGGCCTCGCACGCGCCGAGCTGGCCGACGAGCTTGCGCGCGGTCTCCGGCTCGGCGGCGTGCTCCTCGATCACATCGGCCCAGCCGGGCAGATGGCGAAGCCTCATACCTCGACCACCACCGGGAGGATCATCGGGCGGCGCCCGGTGCGGTCGTAGACGAGGTGAGCGAGCGCGTCGTGGAGGTGCTCCTGGAGGAGCTTGATCTCGGTGATGTCGTCCTTGACCAGCTCGGTGAAGACCTCGGCCGCCTCCTCACGGAGCTCGTCGAGCAGCGGCTCGGCACCCTCGCCGAACCCACGCGCGATCAGCTCCGGCGGCGGCGCGTCGCCGTCCTCGCCGACCGTCGCGACGACGATCAGCACGCCGTCCTCGGCCAGCCGGCGCCGGTCGCGCAGGGCCACGTCGTGGATGTCCCCCACGCCGAGGCCGTCCACGAAGGTCATGCCCGCCTCGATCTTGTCGATCACGCGGGCGCCGTCGGCGTCGAGCCCGACGACCGTCCCGTTCTCGGCCAGCACGATCGCGTTGGCCGGGACGCCGGCCTCGCGCGCGAGCTGCGCGTGCGCCTCGAGCATCCGGAACTCGCCGTGGATCGGCATCACCGCCTTCGGCCGCACGAGCGCGAGCATGAGGCGCTGCTCCTCGCGGCACGCGTGGCCCGAGACGTGGACGGGCGCGTTCTCCTGGTGCAGGACCTCGGCGCCCGAGCGCGCGAGGCGGTTGATCGCGTCGTGGACGCGGAGCTCGTTTCCGGGCACCGGCTTCGCGGAGATGATCACCGTGTCGCCGCGCTCGACCGTGACGGTCGGGTGGTCGTTGTAGGCGATCCGGGTCAGCGCCGAGAGCGGCTCGCCCTGGCTGCCGGTGCAGACGATCATGGTCTCGTGGGGAGCGAGGTCGCCGAGGTTTTTCGGCTGCACGATCGCATCGTCGGGCACGTCCATGAAGCCGAGGCTGCGCGCGATGTTCACGTTCTTGCGCATCGAGCGGCCGACGATGCAGACCTTGCGCCCGGTCTGGAGCGCGACGTCGATCGCCTGCTGCACGCGGTGCACGTTCGAGGCAAACGAGGCGATCAGGATCCGGCCCTCGCGCTGCGGGATGATCGTGCGGAAAGCCTCGCCGACGGTGCGCTCGGAGGGCGTGAAGCCGGGACGCTCGGCGTTCGTCGAGTCGCCGAGCATCAGGTCGACGCCGCGGTTGCCGATCTCGGCGAGCCGGCCGACATCGGTGCGGAAGCCGTCGACCGGCGTGTGGTCGATCTTGTAGTCGCCCGTGTGGACGACGGTTCCGGCGGAGCAGGTCAGCACGATCCCGGCGGCATCGGGGATCGAATGCGCCATCCGCACGAGCTCGACGCTGAACGGACCGGTCTGGAACGGGCCGGCGGCCGGGTCGACCTCGATCAGCTCGACCGCGCGCAGGAGGCCGTGCTCGTCGAGCTTCGACTTCACCAGGCCGAGGGTGAAGCGCGTGCCGTAGATCTTCGGGACGGGCACCTCGCGCAGGAGGTACGGCAGCGCGCCGACGTGGTCCTCGTGCGCGTGCGTTAGGATCACCGAGCGCACCTGGCCCGCCCTGTCCTTCAGGTACGTCATGTCAGGGAGGACGAGGTCGACGCCGAGGTGCTCGTCGCGCGGGAACGCGAGGCCGGCGTCGACGACCACGATCTCGCCGTCGAGCTCGAACACGGTCATGTTCTTGCCGACCTCGCCGAGGCCGCCGAGCGGGATGATTCGAAGCATGGTCTGAGTCTACGCGGGCGTGGCCGCGAGGAGGCCGAGCCGCGCGAGGCAGCTGCGGATCTGGGCGAGCTCTTCGGGGCTCGCGTCGACGAGCGGCAGCCGCAGGCCGCCGACCTCGTGGCCGAGCAGGTTGAGCGCCGCCTTCATCGAGATCGGGTTGACGACGACCCGCAGAACCTCGATCGCCGGGCGCAGCTCCTGCTCGAGCGCGCGGGCGCCGTCGAGGTCGCCGTCGCGGAAGCGGCGCACGAGCTCCTGCACCTGCGGCCCGACGATGTGGGTGTGGACGCACACCCCGCCGACGCCGCCGAGCTCGAGGAACGGCAGCAGCAGGTCGTCGTCTCCGGCGTAGAGCGCGAGGTCGGTCTCCGCGAGGATCCGGCGCGCCTGGTCGAGATCCGGATTCGCCTGCTTCACCGCGACGACGGTCGGGATCTCGGCGAGCTCCGCGAGCGTGTCGGGCTCGATGTTGATCACGACGCGGCTCGGGATGTTGTAGATCACGATCGGCCGGTCGCTGACCGCGGCGATCGCCTTGAAGTGCTCGACGATCCCGCGCGCCGGCGGCTTGTTGTAGTACGGCGTGACGACGAGGAAGCCGTCGACGCCGAGCGCGTGGGCCTGCTCGGTGAGATGCACCGAGTGGGCGGTCGAGTACGTCCCGGTGCCGGCGATCACGGTCGCGCGATCGCCGACCTCCTCGACGGCCGTGGCGAAGAGGCCGAGGCGCTCCTCATCGGAGAGCGTCGGCGCCTCGCCGGTCGTACCGGCCACGACGAGCCCGTCGGAGCCGTTCTCGACGAGGAACCGCGCGAGCTCGCGGAAACGGCCGAGATCGACCGAGCCGTCGGCCGAGAACGGCGTCGCGATCGCGGTCAGGATCTGTCCGAGCACGGACTCGATTCTACGCGCCGGCGAGATTTGGCATGAAGTCGGCACAGTCCGGTACGCCGCCAGGCGCTACCGTTCTGAGCCCCGCGGGTGGGTGGGGGTTTGGGATGGGACCTACCTAGAGGAGCGTCTCGAGCCCAACAGTGAGACCCGGCGGGAGCGAGCGGACGCGCTCGACCGCGAGCAGCACTCCCGGCGCGAACGCCTCGCGGGAGAACGTGTCGTGGCGGATCGTGAGGAGCTCGCCCTCCCCGCCGAAGAGCACCTCCTGGTGCGCGACGAGCCCGGGGAGCCGGACCGAGTGGATCGCCGGCGAGGTGCCCATCGCAGCCGCGGTCGCTAGGGCCGTGCCGGACGGCGCGTCGACCTTCGCCTCGTTGTGCAGCTCGATGATCTCGCCCCGCGACAGTTCCTTCGCCGCCTCGGCCGCGAACCGCATCATCAGGACGGCGCCGAGCGCGAAGTTCGGCGCGTGGAACGCCGCCACACCGCACTGGCGGCCGAGCGCGTCCACGTGGTCCTCGTCGAAGCCGGTCGTCCCGATCACGAGCGCCACGCCCTGCGCGAGACACGACTCGGCGATCGCCGCGACCGCGTCGGGCCGCGTGAAGTCGACGGCGACCTCGGCGTCCTCGAGCTCGACCAGCTCGTGGCCGGCGGCCTCGAGCCGCGGCGCAACCGCGCGACCGACCTTGCCGTCGCGTCCGAAGAAGACGACCTTCACGCCGCCGCCTTCGCCGCGAGGCCCGGGTTGACGCGCTCGACCGCCGCGCGGAAGACGTCCTCGCCCGGCCCGATCCCCGCCGCCGACAGTCGCTCCGGCGCTAGGAGCAGCGAGGCGAGCTCGGCGACCTCGTCGCCGTCGACGCTCTCGATCTCGGCGATGATCCGCTCGAACGAGAGCAGCTCCGCGTCGGTGATCAGCGACTTGCCGAGCCGGCTCATCCGGTTCGACGTCGACTCCATCGAGAGCATGATCCGGCCCTTCAGATTCTCCTTCGCGCGCTCGAGCTCGCGCAGGCGCAGGTTTCCGGCGGCGATGTCCGTGACTTGCTCGGCGACGATCTCGAGCGACGGTCCGACGTTCTCCTCGCGCGTGCCGACGTAGACGCCGATCAGGCCCGTGTCCGTGTACTGCGACGCGAAGCTGTAGACCGAATAGGCCATGCCTCGCTTCTCGCGGATCTCCTGGAAGAGCCGCGACGAGGCCGAGCCGCCGAGGATCGAGTCGAGCAGCGACGCCGCGAAGCGACGGCGATCCGAGCGCGAGATTCCGGGCGCGCCGACGCACACGTTGTACTGCTCCGTCTCCTTGCGGCCGAACCGCAGGCTCGGCGGAGGCGCCTTCACGAGAGGCCTGCGCAGCGGGGGCCTCCCCTCGGCGCGTCCGGCGCCCTCACGGCGCAGCAGGCGGACGAGGTGCTCGTGGTCGACGTTCCCGGCCGCTGCGATCACGACGTTCGACTCGACGTAGGCCGAGGAGTGGTAGCCGGCGATAGCGCGACGGCCGATCCCCGCAATCACCTCGACGGTGCCGATCACCGGGCGGCCGAGCGCGTGCCCGCCGAACACCGCCTCCGAGAACAGGTCGTGCACGGCCTCGCCCGGCGAGTCCTCGTACATCGCAATCTCCTCGAGCACGACCTCGCGCTCGGCGTCGAGCTCGGAGAACGACGGCTCGAACACCATCCCCGTCATCACGTCGAGCGCGCGCTCGAGGTGCGAGTCGGGGATCCGCGCGTAGACAACGGTGTGCTCGCGCGACGTCGCGGCGTTGAGCTCGCTGCCCATTTCGTCGAAGATCTCCGCGATCTCCTGTGCGCCGTGGCGGCGCGAGCCCTTGAAGAGCAGGTGCTCGATGAAGTGCGAGACCCCGGCGCGGTCGGGACGCTCGTCGCGCGAGCCCGAGCCGATCCAGAAGCCGATCGCCACCGAGCGGACGCCCGGCACCTTCTCGGAGACGACGCGCTCGCCCGAGTCGAGCTCTGTAAGCGTGTACTTCTGCACGGTCACAGCCTACGTCGTGGAGAGTCGCGCCGGCCGCGGGAAAACCGCGGCCGGCGCGCTGTCCGATCTCCTACCGGCGACCGCCGCGATCGCCGCCGCTGCGGCGCGGACGCTCCTCCTCGGGCTCCCGGGGCGGAGCGCTCTTCGCGCGCTCGATCAGCTCCTCGGGCTGCACCATCCGGCCGTCCTCGTGCTTGGCGACCAGCTTGAGGCCGATGCGTCCACGCGCCTTGTCGACCTCCTGGACGATGACGTCGAGCACGTCTCCGCGCGCGATCACGTCCTCGATGTGGCCGACCCGGCCCGGGCCGACGTTCGAGACGTGGAGCAGCCCGTCGGTGCCCTTCTTCAGCTCGACGAACGCGCCGAACTGGGTGGTCTTGACGACCTTGCCGGTGTAGGTGTCACCGACCTCGGGCTCCTTGGTCAGCGCCTGGATCGCGGAGATCGCGGCGTCGGCCTTGGTGCCCTCGGTGGCGTAGATCATGATCGTGCCGTCCTCGCCGATGTCGATCTGGACGTCGTAGTCGGCCTCGAGGCCGCGGATCGTCTCGCCGCCCTTGCCGATCACCATCCCGATGAACTCTGGGTTGATCTTGACCGACGAGATGCGCGGCGCATGATCAGCGAGCGCACCGCGCGGCTCGGGAATCACCTCGAGCATCTTGTCGAGGATCGACGCGCGCGCCCGCTTGGCCTGCTCGAGCGCCTGGCCCATGATCTCGCGGGTCAGCCCGCCGATCTTGATGTCCATCTGCAGCGCGGTGACGCCCTCCTTGGTCCCTGCGACCTTGAAGTCCATGTCGCCGAGGTGGTCCTCCGCACCCTGGATGTCGGTGAGGATCGTGTACTCGCCGTCCTCCATCACGAGGCCCATCGCGATGCCGGAGACCGGCGCCTTGATCGGCACACCGGCGTCCATCATCGAGAGCGTCGACCCGCAGACCGAGCCCATCGACGACGAGCCGTTCGACTCGAGCGTCTCCGAGACGAGGCGGATCGTGTACGGGAACTCGTCGGTCGGCGGGATCATCGGCTCGAGCGCCCGCTGTGCGAGCGCGCCGTGACCGATGTCACGCCGCTTGGGGCCGCGCATGAAGCCCGTCTCCCCGACCGAGTAGGGCGGGAAGTTGTAGTGGTGCATGTAGCGGCGGTCGTTCTCGAGGGAGAGGTCGTCGATCCGCTGGCCCTCCTTCGCGGTGCCGAGCGTGCAGAGCGTCAGGATCTGCGTCTGCCCGCGCGTGAAGAGGCCCGAGCCGTGCGTGCGCGGGGACACTCCCACCTCGCACTCGATCGGGCGGATCTCCTCGGCGCTGCGGCCGTCGGGCCGGCGCTTGTCGACCGCGATCTTGCGCCGGACGATGTTCTTGTAGATCGACTCGGCGGCCTTCTTGACGAAGCTCTTCGTCAGCGAGTCCTTGACCAGCTCGCCGTCGGTGCTGACCGGGAAGGGCAGCTCGACCGTGTCGACGATCCGCTCGAAGAGCAGATGCCGCTTGGCGGACTTGAGCTCCTTCGAGTCGGCCTCGGCGTCGGTGAGGGCAACGAGGTCGCTCTCGAACTGCGCCCGCACCGGAGCCTCGACCGCGGCCTGCCGCTGCTTCTCGAGCAGCAGGTTCAGGCTCGAGCGCACCTGCGTGAGGCGGGTGACGTCGTCCTCGGTCGACTCCATCGTGAACGGCGGCGTGAGCTCGGCGACGAGCTCGTCGACGATCGCGCCGGCCTCGCGCAGGCCCTCGGCCTGGATGCGGGCCTGGATCGCGGCGCCGTGGGAGCCCTCGAGCTCGGCGGTCAGCTCCATGTCGAGCCACTTCGGCTTGCCGACGGCGGCGCGGAGCTCCTCCTGCGCCTCGCACAGCTTCCGGATCTCGACCTGGGCGATGTCGAGCGCCTCGAGCAGCGTCGCCTCGGGCACGACGTCGGCGCCGGCCTCGACCATCGTCAGCGCGTCCTTGGTGCCGACGACGATCAGGTCGAGCGAGCTCTCCTCGAACGTCTGCTCGAGGGTCGGGTTGACGACCAGCTTGCCGTCGATCAGCCCGATCCGCACGGCCCCGACGGGACCGAAGAACGGCAGCGGCGAGAGCATCAGCGCCGCGGAAGCGCCGTTGATGCAAAGGATGTCGTGCGGCGCGACGAGGTCGGCCGACAGGACGGTGCAGATCACCTGCACCTCGTTCCGGAAGCCCTTCGGCCACAGCGGCCGGATCGGGCGGTCGATCATCCGCGCGGTGAGGGTGGCGCGCTCGGTGGCGCGGCCCTCGCGCTTGAAGAAGCCGCCGGGAATCTTGCCCGCGGCGTACATGCGCTCCTCGACGTCGACGGTCAGCGGGAAGAAGTCGGCGCCCTCACGGGCCTCCGGCCGTCCCACCGCAGTGGCGAGCACCATCGTCTCGCCTGCACGGACGACGACAGCGCCGTCCGCCTGCTTCGCCAGCTTGCCGGTCTCGAACGTGATCGACTCTTCGCCGACCGCGACGGTAACCGAGGCCTGGCGCTCGGTTGCAATACTCATCTCTCTATTCCTCCACTCTGCTGTATGGGTGGAGGGTGGACGTTTGGGACAGCGTCGCCGCGCGGCGCTCGCCCAAACTCCACCCTCCCTGTGAGACTAGCGCCTGAGCCCTAGCTCCTTGATGAGGGCACGGTAGCCCTCGAGATCGTGCTTCTGGAGATAGTTCAGGAAGCGCCGGCGCTGGCCGACGAGCTTGAGCAGGCCCCGCCGCGAATAGTGATCCTTCGCGTGGGTGCGCAGGTGCTCGGTGAGCTGGTTGATCCGCTCCGTGAGCATTGCGATCTGCGCCTCCGGCGAGCCCGTATCGGTCTCGTGCCGGCCGTGCTTCTTGAAGATCTCCGATTTTGCTTCCTTGGTGAGAGTCATCGAACCTCCGTGTAGTGGACTCCGCCGGTCCCCGCACGCCGCGCAAGGAAACGCGTACGGCCGAGACCGGGGTCGCGTCCAGAGTACCAGCGATCCGGCTCAGCGCAGCGGAAACGGGCGCGGCCGGACGAGCTCGCGCGTCATCGGCACGCTGAGCGGAAGCCAGCCGATGTAGCCACAGTCCGGGCAGCCGGGGTTCGAATTCAGGGTGCCGCCGCGATCCGGCTTTGCGTAGATCGCACCGCACTCCAGGCAGCGGACGCTCTGGTAGACCGTGAGCGGCGCCTCTTCCCCCATGCTCAGGAAGATGCCGCGCACCGTGGAATCTTGCGGGTTTCAGACGGGTCGAACGGTGTCGCGCGTCGCCTCGACATCGCGGGCGATCTGCTCGACGAGCGCCGCCTCGCTGTCGAATGCGCGCTCGTCCCGGAGACGGGCCCAGACCTCGACCACGAGCCGCTGCCCGTAGAGGTCGCCCTCGAAGTCGAGCAGGTACGGCTCGATCCGTCGTTCCGTCCCGCCGTAGTGCGGATTCGTGCCGATCGAGAGCGCCGCCCGATGACCGCGCGCGGAGCCGGCGTAGATCCCGTAGCGCGGTACGAGGAGGTTCGAATCGATGCCGAGATTCGCGGTCGGGTAGCCGAGCGTGCCGCCGCGGCGCTCGCCGGGGACAACGATGCCGTCGAGCTCGTACGGCCGGCCGAGGAGCTGGGCCGCGCCGGGCATGTCGCCCGCCTCGACGAGCGCGCGGATCGCGGACGAGGAAACGCCCTCGACCTCCGGCGCCGTCCGCACGTCGAAGCCGAGTCGCTCGAGCAGCTCGAGACCGCCCGCGCGGCCGTGTCCGAAGCGGAAGTCCGCGCCCGCGACCACGACCTCCGCGCCGATCCTGCGCAGGTACCCCTCGGCGAACGCCTCGGGCGCGAGCTGCATCACCTCGGGCGTGAACGCGACGACGAGAGCCGATTCGGCGCCGGCTTCCTCGATCAGCTCGAGCCGCCGCTCGAGCGTCGTGATCAGCTCGACGCGGTGGCCGAACGCGATCCGCGGATGCGGCTCGAAGGTGACGACGGTCGGCGCGAGCCCCGTGTCGACGGCGGTCTGGATCACGCCGCGGTGGCCGCGGTGGACGCCGTCGAACGCGCCGATCGCGACCGCGCGCGGAGTCTGCTCGAGCTCGGCGGGCGTGTGCGCGACCTTCACAGGCGCGCCAGCGCGTCCTCGGACGGGACGATCCGCTCCTCGTCGGCCTCGTCGATCTGGAACGGCCCGACCTCGGTGCGCCGCAGGGAGACGCAGTGGCCGCCGAGCGCGTCGGCGATCGCGCGCACGTACGTACCCGACGAGACGAGCAGGTCGAGCGTCGCGACGCGCCCGTCGAAGGCGACGAGCCGAAGCTCGCGCACGGTGCTCCGGCGGAGCGGCATCTCGACCTCGACTCCCTTGCGGTGAAGCTTGTAGGCGCGCTCGCCGTCGATCTTCACCGCCGAGGCGGCCGGGACGCGCAGCTCGATCTCGCCCCGCAGCGACTCGAGCCGCGCCTCGAGCTCCTCGCGGCCCGGCGCCTCGTGCTCGTCGACGACCACGCCCTCGCGGTCGCCGGTGTCCGTGCGCGCGGCAAGGTCGATCTCGGTGAGGTAGCGCTTGTCGAGGCCGACGAACTGCGGCGCGAGGCGGGTCGCGCTGCCGGAGAGCAGGACGAGAAGCCCCGTCGCGAACGGGTCGAGCGTGCCCGCGTGGCCCGTGCGCGCGCCCGTGCGCGAGCGAATCCTGTTGACGACCGCGAAGGACGAAGGCCCCGCCGGCTTGTCGACGAGGATCACCCCGGCAGGCTCAAGCGCGCGCGGCGGCACCGTCGCGCTGCTCCCGGTACGCACCGCGGATGAACTCGGTGATCTCCTCTACCGAGGCCTCGCTCGAGAACCCGGCCGCCTGGCGATGGCCTCCCCCACCCGCGCCGCGCGCGATCAGCGAGACGTCGAGCTCGTCGACGGAGGCACGCAGCGAGACGCGGCGCGTCGGCCCGTCG
>CAVTXU010000008.1:0-203027 GCA_963738775.1 uncultured Actinomycetes bacterium | reverse complement strand
CCGACAGGAAGGAGAGCCGCAGTGATCATCACGACGACGCCCGATCTGCCGGGCTACGAGATCCAGGAGGTGCTCGGCGAGGTGTTCGGGCTCACCGTCCGCTCCCGCAACATCGGCTCGCAGTTCGGCGCGGGCCTCAAGTCGATGTTCGGCGGTGAGTTGAAAGGGATGACGAAGGCGCTCGCCGACAGCCGCGAGCAGGTGATCCAGCGGATGGTCGAGGAGGCCGAGGCGAAGGGCGGCAACGCCGTGCTGGCGATGCGCTTCGACACGTCCGAGATGGGCGGCAACTGGACGGAGATCTGCGCGTACGGCACGGCCGCGCGCGTGAAGAAGCTCTAGAGCGCGCGCAGGATCTCGAGGAACGCTGCGGGTGTCTCGACGACGAGGTCCGCCGCGCCGCGCAGCTCCGGCGGGCTCTCCGGCGAGGCGACGGCGACGCGTACCGCGAGCTCGAGACCGTCCAGCGCGCGGAAGCCGTCGAGATCCGTGGTGTCGTCGCCCGCGTAGAGCGCACGGGTGAGCCCGTGCTCGGCCAGCAGGTGCGCGGCCGCGGAGCCCTTGTCCGCCTCGAGCGGCGGCAGCACTTCGAGCACCTTGCGGCCGAAGCGGGCGACGAAGCCCTCGGCCCGCGCGCGCTCGGCCACGGGCTCGAGCACGCGCAGCGCCTCCCGCTCGTCGTCGGCGCTTCGGTAGTGGAACGCGAGCGTGAGCCGCTTGTCCTCGACCGGCCAGTCGACCGTCGCGGCGAAGGCATGCATCCGCTCGGCCCAGGCCTCGGCGTCCGGCTCGAGCTCGAGCCCGTGCGAGCCGACGTAGACGAGCCCGTCGACGCCGGTCCGCTCGCGCGCGTCGTGGCCGTCGCGGCCGGTGATCACCGCGACGAGCGCGTACTCGGCGGCCAGGCGCTCGAGCTCGGCCCTGGTCTCGGGCGGCACCACGGCGTCCTCGGGCCGCGGCACGATCGGCGCGAGCACGCCGTCGAGGTCGAGCAGCAGGGCGGCGAGGCGCGGCTCGGCTGCAAGTCGTTCGAGCAGGGCGCGACCGTCCATCGCCGTAGGATACGAGGGTGCGCCTCGTCGCGATCGGCCTGCTCGCCGGCCTGTTCAGCGCGCTCTTCGGAGTCGGCGGCGGCATCGTCGCGGTGCCCCTGCTGATCCTCGCCGCCGGGCTCGCTCCGCGCCCTGCGACGGCGACGTCGCTCGGGATGATCGGGATCACCGCTCTCGCCGGCACGATCGGCTACGCGATCGGCGGCCATGTCGAGGTCGGCTACGCCGCGCTCGTCGGGATCCCGGCGGCCTTCGGCGCAGTGGGCGGCGCAGCGATCCAGCAGCGCGTCAACGCGCGCACGCTCTCGTATCTCTTCTCCGCGCTGCTCGTCGCGATCGCCGTGAGGCTGCTGGTCACGTGACGATCCTCGTCGCAGCGGTCGCGCTCGGCGTGGCGGCGGGCATCCTCTCGGGGATGTTCGGCGTCGGCGGCGGCATCCTGTTCGTTCCGATCCTGCTCGCGCTCGGGCTGAAGCAGATCGACGCCGAGGCGACCTCGCTGCTCGCGATCCTGCCCACCGTCGCCGCCGGGCTCTGGCGGCAGCAGCGCTACGGCAACGTGCGCTGGCGCACCTCGCTCGTGCTCGGGATCGCGTCGGTCGCGGGCGTCGCGGCGGGGATCCGGATCGCCACGTCGCTGAACGCGCACCTACTGCGAGTGCTCTTCGCGCTGCTGCTGTTCGCCGTCGCGGCGCAGCTCGCCTGGCGGGCGAGGCGCGCGTGATGCGGATTGCGCTGCTCGCCGGGCTCGCGCTGCTGTTCCTCGCCGGGGCGGCCTCCCCCGCGGGGCCTGCGGGCGGCGGCGCGGCGAGCGCCTTCGCGGTGCAGGTTGTCGTCCCGGGCCAGGCCGCTGTGACTGTCGGCGCGGTGTCGGCGCCGCCGAAGGGCGCCTTCTCGACCTCGTCGTTCCAGGACGCGACCGTTTCGACCGGGTCAATCGCCACCCGGGCCTCGGCGACCGACGGCTCGAGCCCGTCCGCGTCGGGCTCGGCAAGCCTGTCCGCGGTCTCGCTGTTCGGTGGCGACATCGCCGCGCAGGCGGTCTCGGCTCACGCCAACGCGACAGCGGGCGTCGGTGACACGGCCGGCAGCGGCCTGACCGGGCTCGTCGTCCTCGGCGCACCCGTCACCGCGCCGACCCCGAACCAGCGCGTCGCGCTCGCCGACTGGGGCTACGTGCTGCTGCTCGAGCAGGGCAGCACGCCCGCGACCACGGCCTACAGCGGCTTCCTCACCGCGCTCGACGTTCACCTCACCCGCGACCACGACGGTCTGCCCGCGGGCTCGGAGATTCTCGTCGGCCGCGCCGAGGCGAGCGCGCAGGTCGCGCCGCCCGCGCCCGCGCCGAAGCCGCATCCGAAGGGCACGCCGGCGAAGGCGCCCGACGAGCTGCCGCTGATCCCGCCCGCCTACCGCACGATTCCCAAGATCACGCCGCCGCTCGGCGAGGCGGGCTACATCTTTCCGATCTGGGGCCAGGCCGATTTCGTCGACACCTTCGGCGCGCTGCGCCAGCCGACCTGGCACCACGGCGACGACATCTTCGCGCCCTACGGCGCGCCGATCCTCGCGGTCGCCGACGGGATCGTCTTCTCCGTCGGCTGGAACAAGGTCGGCGGCAACCGGCTCTGGCTGATCGACAAGAAAGGGAACGAGTTCTACTTCGCGCACCTTTCGGCGTACTCCCCGTTCGCCGTCGACGGCGCTCAGGTGCGCGCCGGCACTGTGCTCGGCTTCGTCGGCAACACCGGCGACGCCGCGCACACGCCGTACCACCTCCACTTCGAGATCCACCCGAAGGGACTGCTCTCGCTCGGCTACGACGGCGCCGTCGACCCGACGAGCTACCTCCACACGTGGAAGCACCTCACCGACGTCACCGCGTTCGCCGGCTCCGCCTACGCGCCGCTGGCGACCTCCGCGGTGAGCGAGCCCGGCGCTGTCCTGCTCCAGGCGACGGACATCTCGAGCGGGAGTGGGCTCGACCCCGGCCTCGCTCGCCCGGGCGTTCGCGCCGCTCTCGAAGGCCGGCGAGGTCGCGCTCCTCGCGGGCGCGAAGCTCCCGGTTGCGCCGGGCTCGAAGCCGCCCCCGCCGACGACCGGAGCCGCCGGCGGGCACGACTGAGCCGGTCTAGTTGGTGCCGTTCGCCTCGCTTGCCTGGTACGTGAAGTCGTCCCCGCCCCCGAACAGCGAGTCCGAGACCCACTTGCGGGTCTCCGGCCCGGTGACCGGGTTGTAGAGGATGCCGAGCACGACGCCCAGGACGAGCAGGAAGAAGTTCCGGCCCGAATGGCTCTTCGATTCGGGGCGCTGGACGCGATCGACTGCGCTGCGGAGCTCGCTCGTGGCCTTGCGCAGGTTCAGGAGGATCTCGGGCTCGACGGCGACGCGCGTCGCGGCGGCGACATACCCGCGGTCGCTCTTGTCGCCGAACTTGGAGGCGGCGGCGCGTGCGGCTCCGAGCGCGCTCAAGAGGTGCGCGCGAACCTCCTCGTCCTGGAGCGCTCGCTGCACGTACGGCTTGACTTGCTCTGCTGAGTCGAAGACCTTTGTAGCGGCCATGTTCGGCCCTTCCTTTCGCTTGTCGGTAGCCCAAGTTGTACCGCGTTCGGCCGCCTTCGGGGCGGCCTGCCTGCTCGCGGCGCTCGGTCTGGCGGGCTGCGGAGGGAGTGCGAAGCCGCCGCAGGCCGTCCGCGGCGACGGCTTCGGGTTCACCGCTCCGGGCGGCTGGAAGGTGACCCGGACCGGCCAGACCGTCCAGGCCACGCACGGCCAGACCGGTGTCTTCGTGACGACATACCGGCTCACGAGGCGTTACACGCCGGCGTTGTGGGCGAAGGCGACCAAGGAGCTCGACGGCGTCGCGACGACACTCGCCGCGCAGCTCCACGGGAGCCCGATCGCAAGCCGCACCGTCCAGGTCGGGCCGACGAAGTCCCGCCAGTACGACATCGCATTCACCCGAAACGGGCACAAGCTCGTCGAGCGGATCACCTTCGTGCTGCGCGGACGGCGCGAATACGAGCTCCTCTGCCGCTTCAAGCAGGGCAAGACCGAGCCCGCCTGCGCGCTGCTCCAGAGCTCGTTCCACGGTGGGTAGAGTTCGGGGGCGATGTTGCAGCTGATCCGCCGTGTCATTGCTGCGCTCGGGGCGCTCATGGCCCTCGCGGTCTATATCTGGTTCGCGGCCGTGCGCAACGCCCCGGAGATCCGGCGCCGGAAGGCCCTCCGCCGCAGATGACGCGACTGGCGCGGGCCATGGTGCGGTTCCGCTGGGTCGTGCTGGGAGTGTGGCTCGTCGTGCTGCTCGCCGGCGGCTACTCGTCGTCCTGGCTGAGCGCGCTGCTCTCGAACACGTTCACCGTGCCGGGCACCGACTCCGAGCGCGCGCGCTCGATCCTCCAGCACCACTTCGGCGATCGCTCCGACGGCGAGTTCCTCGTCGTCTTCAAGGTGCCGAGCGCGGCCGACGACGCGACGGCCGCCCGGCTCGAGTCCGCGCTCGCGGGCGCGGCGACGCTCGTTCCCGGCGGCGCGGCGACCCCGCTCATTCCGGCCGGGCAGCACATCCTCTACGGCAGCATCCTCTCGCAGCTCACGATCGCGAAGGCGAAGGGCTACACGAAGCCGGTGCTGACGAAGCTGCGCGAGACGCCGGGCACGACCGTGTACGTGACCGGGCAGGCGGCGATCCAGCACGACCTCGACCCGATCTTCTCGCGTGACCTGCGCAAGGGCGAGTCGATCGCGTTACCCATCGCGCTGCTCGTCCTGATCGCCGTGTTCGGGATCTCGTTCGCCGTCCTGATGCCGTTCATCTTCGCGGCCTGCACGATCATGGGCACGCTCGGCCTCGTCTACATCGCGGCGCAGCACCTCTCGATGGCGACCTACGTGACGAACCTCGTGCAGCTGATCGGGCTCGGGATCGCGATCGACTACTCGCTGCTGATCATCTACCGCTTCCGCGAGGAGCTCGGAAACGGCCTGTCCAAGGACGACGCGATCGTGCGGACGATGGAGACGGCGGGTCGCGCGGTCGTCTTCTCGGGCTTCGCGGTCGCGCTCGGCCTCGCGGTGCTGCTCTTCATGCCGCTGCCGTTCATGCGCTCGATGGGCGTCGGCGGCTTTCTGATCCCGATCGTGTCGATCATCGCGGCGGTGACGCTCCAGCCGGCGCTGCTCTCGGTGTTCGGCCGCCGCGGCACCGCGCGCTGGCCGGCCGCCGCGTTCGTCCGCGACCGGCTGCACGTGCCGCTGCCGCGCCTGCCCGGAACGGTCGACGAGGACAAGGGCTTCTGGGCGCGGTTGGCTCGCGCGATCATGTCGGCTCCGGCGATGTTCTTCGCGCTCGGCGCCATGATCCTCGTCATCCTGGCCGTGCCCGCGATCTGGCTCGCGCTGACACCCGGCTCGGCGGAGGGGATCCCGCGCTCGCCGCAGTCGGTGCAGGGCTTCGACCTGCTGAAGAGCGCGGTCGGTGCCGGCGCGCTCTCGCCGAGCCAGATCGTGATCGATGCGGGCCCGGGCGGAAACGTGCTCGCCCCGAAGACGCAGCAGGCGATCATCAACATGAGGACGCTGCTCGACGTCGACCCGGAGGTGGCCTCCGTCCAGTACGAGCCGGAGGGGCGCTTCATCGACAAGCTGGGCCGCTACGCGCTCGTGATCGTCTCCGGCAAGCACGAGTACGGCACGCCGCAGGCGCAGGCCTTCGTCCACCGCCTACGCGGCGAGATCATCCCAGGCGCGGGCTTCCCCGAGGACGTGAGCGTGATCGCCGGCGGCGGCCCGCCGCAGGGAGTCGACTTCCTCAACAAGGCCTACAGCGTGTTCCCGTGGGTCGTGCTCGTCGTGCTCGTGCTCACCTATCTGCTGCTGCTGCGCGCCTTCCGCTCGTGGGTGCTGCCACTGAAGGCGGTGCTCCTGAACCTGCTCTCGGTCGCCGCGGCCTACGGCGTGCTCGTGCTGACGTTCCGCTGGGGCGCGGGGCGCGACCTGCTCGGGCTGTACCAGATCCAGCAGGTCGAGGGCTGGATCCCGATCTTCCTGTTCGCGATGCTGTTCGGGCTCTCGATGGACTACGAGGTGTTCCTCGTGAGCCGGATGCGCGAGTCGTGGGACGACGTCCACGACAACGGGCGCGCGGTTGCCCAGGGGCTCGAGAAGACGGGGCGGATCGTGACAGCGGCGGCGATCATCATGGTGGCGGCGTTCTCCGGCTTCATGGTCGGGAGCATCGTCGGGCTCCAGGAGTTCGGGCTCGGGCTCGCGGTCGCGATCCTGATCGACGTGACGCTCGTGCGGATGGTGCTCGTGCCGTCGCTGATGGCGCTGCTCGGCCGCTACAACTGGTGGCTGCCGGTCGGGCTCGCGCGGATTTTCCGGGTGAAGCCCTCGCCGCTGAACCCGCCGGGCCCGCGCCTCGCGGACTAGTCCTTCCTTGTGCTCATGAGCATTAGGCCTCGTACTGGATGTAGCGGCGCACCTCGCGTGCACGCTCCGGTGAGTGGAGGCGCGAGACGAGGTGCAGGGCCATGTCGATTCCGGCCGAGACTCCGGCGGCGGTGATCACGTCGCCCTCGTCGACGAAACGTGCGGCGTCGTCGACGTGGATCGCCTCGCCGAGCTCGGCCAGGCGCTCGAGCGAGCCCCAGTGCGTCGTCGCGCGCCGCCCGTCGAGCAGGCCCGCGTCGGCGTAGACGAGCGAGCCCGTGCAGACGCTCGTCATCAGCGCGCCTCCCGCCGCAAGCCCGCGCACGCGCTCGCGGATCGCGAGGTCCCCGAGCTGGATGCGCGTTCCCATCCCGCCGGGCCACACGACGACATCCGGCGTGGGCGACTCGGCCCAGGCGTAGTCGGCGAGCACGCGCAGGCCCTTCGCGCAGGTGACCGGCTCGAGGCTCTCCGCGACGGTGTAGACCTCGACGCCGTCGTCGGGCCACTGGCGCGACCACGCGGCGAGCACCTCCCAGGGGCCGGCCCAGTCGAGCTCCTCCGCGCCGTCGAAGAGGACGACCGCGATCCTCATTGCCGGTACAGCATCAGCTGCGTGCAGCGGAACAGGGCGATCGTCTTCTCGCCGGCCTTGACCGTCGCGTCCCAGACCTGCGTCGTGCGCCCGCCGTGCTGGCGGCGCGCCTCGCAGGTGACTGTGCCGTCACGCGCGGTGCCGAGGAAGTTCGTCTTCAGCTCGATCGTGGTGAACGCGTAGGCGTCTGGCGGCATGTTGGTGATGCTGCCGAAGCCACAGGCCATGTCCGCCGCGGAGATGATCACGCCGGCGTGCAGGAAGCCGTTCGGCGCGAGCAGCTCCGGCCGGACGTCGAAGGCCGCGTCGACCGCGCCGTCACCCACGGCCCAGAAGCGCAGGCCGAGGTGCTGGGCGAGGGCGTCCTGAACCTCGAGCTCCATCCGAGGCGAACTCTACGCGACCCCGAGTAGCATCCCCGTGCGATGAAAGGACTCGTCTGCGCAGGAGGAGAGGCGACGCGGCTCGGCGAGCTGACGCGCGTCTCCAACAAGCATCTGCTCCCGGTCGGCCGCTGGCCGATGATCTACTACCCGCTCCAGCTGCTCCAGCTCGCGGGAGTGCACGAGATTCTCGTCGTCACGGGCAAGGGCCACGCGGGTCAGATGATCGACCTGCTCGGCGATGGGCGCCTCACAGCGCGCGGCACCGACGAGCCGCTGCTCGACGTCGAGCTCACCTACAAGGTGCAGACCGAGCCCGGCGGGATCGCGCAGGTCGTCGGGATGGCGCACGACTTCGCCGCCGGCGAGCAGCTCGTCGTCTGCCTCGGCGACAACATCTTCGAGTTCTCGCACGCCGCCGCGATTCGGGGCTGGGACGCGGGCGCACAGATCTTCGTGAAGCAGGTGCCCGATCCCGAGAACTTCGGCGTTGTCGTCTACGGCGAGGATGGGCGTGTGACGGACATCGTCGAGAAGGCCGGCGTCGTCGACATGCGCTATCCGGAGCCGCCCTCCAGCGACGCGGTGGTCGGGCTCTACTGCTATCCGCCGGATGTGTTCGAGATCATCGCGGGCCTCGCCACATCGTCGCGCGGCGAGCTCGAGATCACCGACGTCAACCGCGCCTACGCGGAGCGCGACGAGCTGGTCGTGCGCGAGGTCGAGGGCTGGTGGGAGGACGCCGGCAAGCACTGGCAGCACCTCGCCGACATCGGCCGGCGGATCGACGAGACGGGCGTGAACAAGTGATCCCCGGGCTTCAGCGCATCCCGCTCAAGCGCTTCGAGGACGAGCGCGGCTGGTTCGTCGAGCTGCGGCGCGAGAGCCTGCTGCCGCGCGCCACGCAGCAGACGAACGTGTCGTTCTCGCGCAAGGGCGTGATCCGCGGCCTCCACTACCACGAGCGCGGCCAGGACGACCTCTTCGCCTGTCTCCAGGGGACGGCTCGCGTCGTCGTGCTCGACCGCGGCACCGGCGAGACCCACTGCGAGGACATCGGCGACGACAATCCGGTCGCGCTCTACATCCCGGGGCGCCACGCGCACGGGTTCGAGGCGATCACCGACCTCCTGTTCGTCTATCACGTGACCGAGGAGTACGACCCGTCCGATCCCGACGAGCACGGGATCGCCTGGGACGATCCGCGCGTCGTCGACCTGTGGAGCCAACGATCGCCGATTCTCTCGCCACGGGACACCGCCGCCGCGTCCTGATCACGGGTGCGCGCGGCCAGCTCGGCCATGCGCTCCGGGATGCCTTCGCGGGTGAGGACGTGATCGCCCTGTCGCGGGCCGACTGGGACGTGACCCATCCGCCTCCGCCTCTGTCGCCCCTGCCGGACCTCGTGCTGCATGCGGCGGCCTGGACCGACGTCGACGGCGCCGAGGACGATCCGCAGGAGGCGGCGGCGGTCAACGTCGGCGGCACGCAGCACACGGCCGGGCTCGGGGTGCCGCTCGTCTACTTCTCGAGCGACTACGTCTTCGACGGTCGCAAGCGCGAGCCGTACGTCGAGTCGGACTCGCCGAACCCGCTCTCGGTGTACGGCCGCACCAAGCTCTTCGGCGAGGCGGCGGCCGGCCCGCAGGCGTGGGTCGTCCGCACCTCGTGGCTCTTCGCGGAGACGGGGCACAACTTCGTCCGCACCATGCTCCGGCTCGGCGCCGAGCTCGACGAGGTGGCGGTGGTGGACGACCAGCGCGGCTCGCCGACCTACGTCGGCCACCTCGCCGCGGCGGTGCGGGAGATCGACGCCCTGCCGTTCGGGACATGGCACCTCGCGGCCGGCGGCGACGCGACCTGGGCCGACTTCGCCGAGGCGATCTTCGAGGAGGCCGGGCTGTCGTGCCGCGTGCGGCGAATCACGACGGAGGAGCTCGGACGTCCGGCGCCGCGTCCCGCCAACTCCGTCCTGCGCAGCGAGAAGCCGGACGCGCCGCTGCTGCCGCACTGGCGCGAGGGTCTCCGCGCCTGCCTCGAGCGGCTCTAGAGCTTCCGCCAGGCGGTCTTCGTGTAGGCGAGCTCGAGCCCGCAGCGCTCGAGGTTTCGCCGGCTGGCGGGATTCGCGGTGAGCGTGGAGACCTCCGCGCAGCCGGCCGCGGCTGCGTCCGAGATTCGCCGCCGGATCAGCGCGGTCTGGCAGCCGCGTTCGCGGAAGGCGGGAAGCGTCGAGGCGGCCGCGAGGTAGCCCAGCCCGTCGTCGAGCACGAGCGCCGCTGCCGCCGCGGCGACGCCGTCGAGCTCCGCGACGTAGAGCCGCCAGTCCGGCTGCTCGGCCCACCGCGCGACCGCCGCGCGGGCGGATTGCGGCGCGCCGTGTCCGTCGCTCAGGGTGGCCGCGAACAGCTCCGCCTCGTCGGGCCACAGCTCTCGCACGTTCTCCGCGGGCAAGCGCGCCGACGGCCCGGCCAGCACCCAGAGCGGCTCGAGGCGCTCCCAGCCCTGCGGTTCCTCGCCTTCGGGCAGCTCGACCCACGGCCGGAGCCCCGCCTCCGCGTACAGCGCCTCGAATGGCACGACGTCCTCCGCCCGCTCGACGCCGTGGATGCGATTGACGAAGTCGAGCTCCGGCCGCGCCGGGCAGAGGGCCGCCACAGCCTCGCCGCTGCGCACGAGCCGGACCTCCGGGATCAGCTCGAGCCGCCGCACCGCGAACGAGCTCGCGGCCCGCTCGAGCTCCGGTCTCACGTCAGCTTCGCGCAGTGGCGCAGGAGCGCGTGCACGTCGTAGGTCGGTGCAGGCAGCTTGGTGGCAGGCGCGACGGGACGGAGCGACTCCGTGACGCGGTGCAGGCTCTTCACCGAGACCGGATAGAGGTTGAGCTGGTTCGCGAGCGAGATCGTGGCACGGTCGGTGAAGACGATCACTCCCGCTGCGCTCGCCCCACGCGAGTTCGCGTTCCAGATCACCGCCGGAACCCCTGCGACCGTCGTCTGCTCGCAGTCGGCGCCCGCGAGGTTGTCGGCGACCGCGCCTGCGTCGAGCGGCTCGCTCGAGATCGAGAGAACCTCGCCGCAGTCGCCGTTCGCCGTCCCGGTACCGCAGCTCGCGTATTCGAGCACGAGCGCGGAGCCGGCGGCCTCGGCGTTGATCTTCTGACCGTCGTCGAACCAGGTGCCGGCGCTGAGGGTCGGCAGTCGCAGCTGCGTGGCGAGGCGCGAGAGCCGCGAGGCGACGGGCTGGAACGGCGCAGTCGCCGGGGCGCAGGTCGACAGCGCCGAGACGTCGAGCGTCGGCTTGCGCAATGAGGCGCCCGGCCGCACCGACCGCAGCGAGGCAAGCGCGCGGCCGACGAGATCCGGCGGCCCGAGCACCGAGATCGTCTGGTCGCCGCTGTAGATCACGACGCCGTCGGTGCCTGCGGCCGTCGGCACGCCGCGCACCTTGATCCGGGCGCAGGTGCCGTCGAGCAGCTTCGGGATGTCGTCGGACGAGAGCGAGTACTGCTGGTTCACGACCGAGATCCACAGCGGATAGCCGCAGCGCGGCGCGTTGAACGGGTCGAGCCGGCTCCCGTGGCGATGGCAGGTCCCGTAGCCGAAGTCGGCCACGAGCTGGCCGCTCGCCGGTGAAACCCGCGTCAGCTTCAGCCCGCCGAACGACGTGCCGACCCACCAAGCGGGCGCGCCGGTCGAGTGCTCGACCTTCTTCAGATTCGACGACATCGACGCGTCGAACACGCCGAGCCGCGACACGGTCCAGCCGACGGCGATCCCCGCGACGATGAGGACGACGAGGAGGAATGTGGTCACCGTCGGGTGTCGCTTGCCCCATCGCATCAGCGATGCATTGAAGCATCTACCCTTTAGGGCCATGCGGGTTCTCGTCACCGGCGGCGCCGGCTTCATCGGCTCCCACTTCGTCAAGCGCCTCGTCGCGGCCGGCGAAGAGGTCGTCGTGCTCGACAAGCTCACCTACTCGGGCAACCGCGCGAACCTCGAGGGCGCGGAGCACGAGTTCCACGAGGGCGACATCGTCGATCCCGATGCCGTCGCCGCCGCGGGACGAGGCTGCGACGCGATCGTCAACTTCGCCGCCGAGACGCACGTCGACCGGTCGATCCTCGGCGCCACCGACTTCGGCCGCACCGAGTTCTTCGGCACGCAGGTGCTGCTCGAGCACGTCCGCGCCACCGGTGCCCGCTATGTCCAGGTCTCGACCGACGAGGTGTACGGCGACCTCGAGCACGGCGGCTCGTCGCGCGAGGACGATCCGGTCAGGCCGTCGAGCCCGTACAGCGTCGCCAAGGCCGCGGGCGACCTGCACGTTCCGGCCTACGCGCGCACCTTCGGCGTCAACGCGTCGATCACGCGCGGCTCCAACACCTACGGCCCGAACCAGTACCCCGAGAAGCTGATCCCGCTCTTCACGACGAACGCGCTCGACGGCGAGCCGCTGCCGCTCTACGGCGACGGCAGCCAGATCCGCGACTGGCTCCACGTCGAGGATCACTGCGCGGGGATCGAGCTCGTCCTGCGCGAGGGAGGGCCGGGCGAGATCTACAACGTCGGCGGCGGCGACGAGATCGAGAACCGCGAGATCGCCGGCCGGATCGTCGAGCTCACGGGCGCCGATCCTGCGCTGCTGCGGAGCGTCAGCGACCGGCCGGGCCACGATCGCCGCTACTCGCTCGACACCGCGAAGCTGGCAAAGCTCGGCTGGAGCCCGACCCACACGCTCGACGTCGGCCTGCCGGAGACCGTGGAGTGGTACCGGGCGAATCGCGCGTGGTGGGAGCCGATCAAGTCCGGTGAGTACCGCGCCTACTACGAACGGCAGTACGCGGAGCGGCTTTCCTAGCGACGAGGGATCGCCGGGCGAAGCGCGAAGGGAATCGGGTGCGGCGTTTTGCAGTCCTGGGCTCCTGCGTGCTCGTCCTTCTCAGCGGCTCGGCCGGCGCGCGCGTGCGTGCTGTGCCGGCGCCGGTCACGAGCTTCGTCTTCACGGGCCACGGCTACGGGCACGGGATCGGGATGAGCCAGTACGGCGCGCTCGGCTACGCGCAGCACGGGTTCACGTATCCGCAGATCCTCGCGCACTACTTCCCCGGCACGACACTCGGCTCCGCGCCCGGGATGACATTGCGGGTGCTGCTCGCAGAGGGCGCGAAGGCGCTGACTGTGGCATCGACGGCGCCGTTCTCGGTGGTCGACGGCTCGGGTGCCGCGCACTCGCTCGCCGCGGGCGCCTACGCGTTCGGCCCGGGGCTCGTCCTGCGCCCGGTGCCCGCGATCGAGGGCTCGATCGGCGGCACGACCTTCACCGGGCCGCTCACCTTCTCGCCCGGCTCGGCGCCCCTCGCGCTCGGCGGGAAGCCGTATCGCGGCCAGCTGCGCGCGATCGTCACGGGCAAGACGCTCGAGGCGGTGAACGTCGTCCCGCTCGAGAGCTACCTCTACGGTGTCGTCCCGTCGGAGATGTCGTACCTTTGGTCGCCGGACGCGCTCGAGGCGCAGGCCGTCGCCGCCCGGTCGTTTGCGCTAGCCACCCGCAAGCAAACCGGCGACTTCGACGTCTACGGAGATGTGCGCAGTCAAGCCTACGGCGGGATCGCCGCGGAGCACTTCGAGACCACCGCGGCGGTGAACAAGACGCGGCGCCAGGTGCTGCTCTACAACGGCAAGGTCGCGACGACGTTCTTCTTCTCGACGTCGGGCGGTCGTACCGCGGCGATCCAGGACGCCTGGCCCAAGTCGGCGCCCGTGCCGTACCTCGTCTCGGTCGCAGATCCGTACGACACGCTCTCGCCCTGGCATAACTGGGGGCCGGTGCTCGTGGACGGCGCGAAGCTGAAGAAGGCGCTCAAGCTCGCCGGGCCCGTCGCGGACCTGACCGTGACGCCGGGAGCCGCCGGTCGCGCGTCCGCGGTGGTCGTGACGGACACCCTCGGCGACGCCGTGACCGTTCCGGCCGACCAGCTGCGGACGATGCTCGGCCTCCGTTCGACGTGGTTCTCGGTCGGCGTCCTCTCGCTCGCCGCCTCCGGGACGCCTGTCTCATATGGCTCGAGCGTCGATCTTTCCGGAGTCGCGCGCGGCGTGACAGCGCCGACGCTCCAGGCGCGGACCACGGGCGGGACCTGGCAGCCGGCCGGCGCCGTCACTCCCGACGGCACGGGCGCGTTCCAGCTGACCGGGACGCCCGAGACGAGCACCGACTACCGAATCGTCGCGGGCAAGGCGATCGGCGCGCTGCTGCACGTCGGCGTCGCGCCGCTCGTGACGACCGAGGCGCTGCCCGGGAACGCCGGCGTGGGCGGGACGGTGCAGCCGCTGCTGCCGGGCGCGACCGTCGGGCTCCAGCAGCAGGACGGCACGACGTGGACGACCGTGGCCACAGCGACGATCGACGGCTCGGGCGACTTCCAGGCGATCTTCCCGCTCCAGACGGGCGTCCTCTATCGCGTCAGGGTGGCGCCCGGCCGGGGCTTCGCGGTCGCCGTCACCGAGCCGTTGAGCGCCCCGTGAGACGCGTCCTGCTGGCGCTCGCCGTCGCGGCGCTCGCCGTGCCGGCGGTCGCGGCTGCGTTCACCACCGACGACCCGCTCGCACCGCAGCAGTGGTACCTCGTGCAGGACCGCGCCTTCGACACGTGGCTCCAGCCGCCGATCCTCGCGCCGGTGAAGGTCGCGGTCGTGGACTCCGGGATCGACGGCGGCCATCCCGAGTTCGCCGACCGGATCCTGCTGTCGAAGAGTTTCGTCGGCGGCAGCCCGCTCACCGACGAGCAGGGACACGGCACCTTCGTCGCCGGTGAGATCGCCGCCGCGCTGAACAACGGCGTCGGCATCGCGGGAATCGCGTTCCCCGCCCAGCTCCTGATCGCGAAGGTGGTTGCGAGTGACGGGACGATCTCGCTCGAGGCCGAGTCGGCGGCGATCCACTGGGCCGTCGACCACGGCGCGCGCGTGATCAACCTCAGCCTCGGCGGCCTGCGCGACCCGGGCGCGCCGAGCGAGGACACGTACTCGACGCTCGAGGCCGCGGCCGTCTCGTACGCCGTCTCGAAGGGCGTCGTGGTGGTGGCGGCGGTCGGCAACTCCGACCAGGCGCCGACGACGCCGTGGAACTACGCCAGCTATCCGGCGGCGCTGCCGCACGTGATCGGCGTCGGCGCGCTGGCGCAGGACGGCTCGGTGCCGCTCTTCTCCGACCGCGACCAGGTCTACGTCGATCTCGCGGCGCCCGGCGACGGGATCCTCTCGACCTTTCCGCGCCCGCTCACGGCCGCGCGCCCCGACTGCCTCGACCAGGGCTACTCGGACTGCGCGGGCGACGACTACTCCGGCGGCGAGGGCACCTCGTTCGCGGCGCCCCAGGTCACGGCCGCGGCGGCGTTGATGCTCGCGACCGACCCCGCGCTCAGGCCCGACCAGGTCGCGACGCTGCTCGAACGCACCGCGGTGGACATGAACCCGGCGAACGGCTGCCACGCGTGCGCGGTCGGCCGCGATCCGCTCACGGGCTGGGGCCGCCTCGACATCACCGGCGCGCTGGCCGCGCTCGCGGGCCCGCTGCCGCCGGCCGACACGCGCGAGCCGAACGACGGCCCTGGCGCGGCCGCCAACACGGTGTGGGGCGCGACGGCGACGATCGACGCAACGACGGACTGGTGGGACGACCGCGTCGATGTCTACCGCGTCTACGTTCGCAAGGGACAGCGGATCGCCACGTCGGTGGTCGGGCCTGCGGCGCCCGGTGCGAATCTCGCCCTGTGGCGGCCGGGCGCGCTGGACGTCCTCGGCACCTCGAAGCGCGTCCTCGCGATGCGCGCCGCCCTCGCGGGCCCGGCGGGGACGCTCTCGTTCCGTCCCGCCGTCGCCGGCTGGTTCTACGTCGTCGTCTCGGCGCGGCGGACTGCCTCCGGCGCCTACACGCTCAGTATCGACAAGACGGCCTAGAGCAGCTCGTCGGCCGGCACGTCGCGCAGCACCCGCGCGGGGCTCCCGACCACGACCTTGCGCGGCGGGACGTCCTTCGTCACGACCGCGCCCGCGCCGACGAACGCCTCCTCGCCGATCTCGACGCCAGGGCAGAGGATCGCGCCGCCGCCGACCCGCGCGCCGCGGCGGATCGTCGGCCCCTTCATCAGCGCGTGGCGCGCCTCGGTGCGGCCCATGAAGTTGTCGTTCGTCGTGACGACGCAGGGAGCGATGAAGACGTTGTCCTCGAGCGTCGAGTAGGCGGTGATGTACGCCTCGGCCTGGATCTTGGTCAGTGCGCCGATCGTCGTGTCGTTCTCGACGAGCGCGCCGCGGCCGAGCACCACGTCGTCGCCGATCGTCACGCGCTCGCGCACGCACGACTGGTCGCCGAGGATCACGCGCGCGCCGACCGTTGTCCCGGCGAAGACGATCGCGCCGGTCGAGACGACGGTGCCGTCGCCGAGCACCGTCGGCGGCAGCGGCTCGCGCTTGGCGGTCGAGCGCGGCGAGAGCGTCGGCTGCTTTCCGACGACCGCGTTCTCGAGCACCTTGACGCCCTCGCCGAGCACCGTGCCCGGATAAACCACGGCGCTGGGGTGGATCTCGGCGCTCATTCCCCGGTGACCACGCGCTGATCGGGTGCGATGGGCGAGTGCGAGGCTAGGACGCAGGGAGCTCCAATAGCAACGCTATTGGGGCGACTGAGGACGACGCATCGCGCCGACCAGCGCGGCCGAGCTGTCCGTGCTTCACCGGCGAAGGGGCGCCTAGCCAAGGGACTCGGTCAGCCGCTCGAGCGCGCGCACGACCATCGCGCCGTCCTGCGCGACCGCGGCGCGATCGCCCTCGCCGGCGATCAGCTGGAGGAAGTACTGGCACTCGAGCCGCAGGGGCTCGTCCCCCGCGATCTTCGGGCTGAAGATGTCGCCCGTCTGTGCGTGTCCGGTCGGGTCGATCGTCTTCTCGTAGACCGTCACCTTGCCCTCGGGAGCCACGTCGTCGAACACGGCCATCTTCTCCTTGCCGACGACGGTGAGCCGTCGCATCCGGTGCGGATCCAGCCAGGAGAGATGCATGTGCGCGATCTTGCCCGAGGGGAAGCGGAGGTAACAGAAGACGACGTCCTCGACGCCCTGGGTGACGTACGAGTTGCCGTGCGCCACCGCCTCGACGGGCTCCTCGCCGACGAGGTAGAGGATCACCGAGAGGTCGTGCACTCCGAGCGACCACAGCGCGTTCTCGTTCGTGCGCGCGATGCCGAGGTTCTGGCGATTGCCGTAGATGCACCAGACCGCGCCGAGCTCGCCCGAGTCGATCAGCTCCTTCAGCTTGAGGACGCCCGGGTGGTAGAGCAGCAGGTGACCCGGCATCAGCACGAGGTCGCGCTCTGCCGCGAGCGCGACCAGCTCGTCCATCTCGACCGCGTGCATCGCGGGCGGCTTCTCGACGAGCACGTGCTTGCCCGCCTCGAGCGCCTGCTTTGCGAGCGCGTAGTGGGTCGGGACCGGCGTCGCGATCACGACCGCGTCGAGCTTGGGATCGGCGAGCACTTCGCCGAAGCTCGAGGTGATGCGTGCGTGCGGATACCGGGAGCCGAACCGCGCGAGCGCCTCCGCGTCGAGGTCGCAGATCCACGAGAGCTCGGCCAGCTCGTCGAAGTTCCGCGCGAGGTTCGGGCCCCAGTAGCCGAGCCCGGCGATCGCGACCTTCGTCACAGCTTCCAGACCTTGTCCGAGTCGATCCCCTTCGTCGCGTTGCGGAAGTCGACGACGACGCCCGCCTCGCTGACGACACGCGCGTAGTCGACGCCGGAGTGGTCGGTCACGATCACGACAGCGTCGTAGGCCGCAGCGTCGAGCGGGACGGAGCTCAGTCCCTGCGCCGGCAGCTCGGGCACGTGCGGGTCGTGGTAGCTGATCGTCGCGCCCGCGGCGCGCAGCAGCTCGATCACCTTCAGCGCCGGCGACTCGCGCATGTCGCCGATGTCCGGCTTGTACGCGACGCCGAGGATCAGAATCTGCGAGGTCGAGAGCGCCTTGCCCGCGCCGTGGTTGAGCGCCTGCGAGACGACCGAGCGGCAGTAGTACGGCATGTTCTCGTTGACCTTGCCGGCCAGCTCGATGAACTCCGTCGTGAAGCCGAACTCGCGCGCCTTCCAGGTGAGATAGAACGGGTCGATCGGGATGCAGTGGCCGCCGAGGCCGGGGCCCGGGTTGAAGCGCATGAAGCCGAACGGCTTGGTCGCCGCCGCGTCGATCACCTCCCACACGTCGATCCCCATTCGGTCGCAGAGCTGCGCGAGCTCGTTGACGAGCGCGATGTTGACCGAGCGGAAGATGTTCTCGAGCAGCTTGGTGAGCTCCGCCGCCTCGGGCGAGCTGACCGTGTGCACCGTGTCGATCGCGGTGCGGTAGAGGTCGGCCGCGCGATCGATGCAGGCGGGCGTGATCCCGCCGACGACCTTCGGCACATTGCGCGTCGTGAAGTCGGTGCGGCCCGGGTCGACGCGCTCCGGCGCAAACGCGAGGTAGAAGTCCTCGCCGACCTTCATCCCCGTCGACTCGAGGATCGGCAGCAGCGACTCGCGCGTGGTGCCGGGGTAGGTCGTCGATTCGAGCACGATCAGCTGGCCGCGCTGGAGCCGCTCCGCGATCTCGCGCGTCGCGCCGAGCACGATCGCGAGGTCGGGCTCGCGCTGGCGGGAGAGCGGCGTCGGCAGCGCGATGATCACCGTCTCGACCTCGCGCAGGATGTCGTAGTCGGTGGTCGCCGTCAGGCCCGCGTCGACGAGCTCCTTGAGCTTGGCCGAGGGCACGTCCTCGATGTAGCTCTCGCCGCGGTTGATCATCGCGACGCGCTCCTCGTTGACGTCGACGAGGACGACGCGGTGGCCGGCGTCGGCGAAGACCTGGGCGTGCGGGACGCCGACATAGCCGGCGCCGATGATCGCGATCTGGGGCTTCATGGCGCCGACAGGCTACTAACTGGGGCTGCTGCGCAGGCGGATCTCCCACGGCTCGACCGACGCGATGTGCAGATGCGTCTCGTTCCACGGATCGCGCGCGAGCGTGGCACGGACGGCCTCCTCCGAATCGGCCTCGACCACGTGGGCCACGCGCGGGCCGCCGTCGAGCGGGCCGCCGAGGACGATGAAGCCGTCCTGCGCGAGCCCGTCCATGAACTCGGCGTGCTCGTCCCAGCCTGACTGCTGTACGAGCGGACGCGAGCGGTCGAACTCCGGGCCCGACTGCGTGAGGATCACGAGGAAGGTGGCCATGGCTCCGTGAGGATTGTCGCGATTCGCTGCGAAGCGTGCCCGTCGCCGTAGAGCTCCGGCCTGTTCGTCGGCATGTGCGCGGAGGCGGCCGCGGCCGCGATCCGGTCGGGATCGTCGTCCACGAGCACGTTCGCGCCGGCCTCGACCGTGTCGACCCACTCCGTCGAGGGCCGCATCGTCACGCAGGGCACGCCGTACCAGTAGGCCTCCTTCTGGAGCCCGCCCGAGTCGGTCAGGATGACGCGCGCCTGCGAGGCGAGCGCGGCGAGCTCGAGGTAGCCCAGCGGCGCCACGAGGCGGATGTTCGGCGCAAGCTCGATCTCCGCGAGCGCCGCGCGCGTGCGCGGATGCGCGGGAAAGACGACGGGCTCGTCGAGCCGGCCGAGCCCCTCGACGATCCGGCCGAGCCGCGGCTGCGAGACGTTGGCGAGGCGGTGCACCGTCGCGACGGCGTAGCGGCCGGGCTCGAGTCCGTCGAGTACCACGCGCTCGCGCGCGAGCGGCGCGAACAGGCGGCTCGCGTCGGCCATCACGTCGCCGACCACCTCCGCGTGGCCCGGCACACCTTCGCTCTGAAGCTGCACGCGCGAGCGCTCGTCCGGGCAGAGCAGCAGCGTCGCGATCCCGTCGACCTCGACGCGGTTTCGCTCCTCGGGCATCGTCCAGTCGCCCGACCGGAGCCCGGCCTCGACGTGCGCGACGCGCGTGCCCGTGTCGACGCCCGCCTGCGCGCCGGCGAGAGTCGAGTTCGTGTCGCCGTAGACGAGCACCCAGTCCGGCCGCTCCGCCTCGACGGTGACCGCGATCCCGGGCCGCATCAGGGCCGGGTCGGCCGAGTTCGTCGCAAGCCGGTGGCGCGGCTCGCCGAGCCCGAGCTCGTCGAAGAAGACCTGCGAGAGCTCCTGGTCGTAGTGCTGGCCGGTGTGGAGGACGACCTCCTCGATCCCGGCCGCGCGAAGCGCGAGCGAGAGCGGCGCCGACTTGATGAACTGCGGCCTGTTGCCGACGACCGTGAGGACTTTCATCCGGGCCAGGGTAGGCGATCCGCCGGAGCGGGCGCGCTGCTAGCCTTGACCGGCTCGGGCCGTTAGCTCAGCTGGTAGAGCAGGGGACTCTTAATCCCAAGGTCGGAGGTTCGATCCCTCCACGGCCCATCTCGCCGGAAAGTCCGGCCGCGGCTCCGCCGCGACCATGACGACTTTCCGGCGGCCTTGCGATTCGATGGGCGGCCTCCGCGAGCGTCAGTGAGCCGCGCCCGCGCATGTCGGTCGCGGCGCCGTGTGTGCGCTAGCCGAACGTGAACGCGTAGGCCTCGACTCCTGGGTCGAGGAACTCGATCTCGAACGTCCGGTCGGTCACTCGGTTGCGCTGGCGGATCAGTTGATAGAGGCGCTGCTCGGTTACCGTGCCGTTGCCTTGTTCGTCGACGTCGACTCCGTGGGCGGCGCCCGGTGCATCTCCGTCCAGGGTCACGCGGAAGCGCACCGAGTCTCCTCGCGCCGCCGGGCCCATGACGAGATTGACGTCGCGTGCGTGGAAGCGATACGTGATCTTGCCGCCGCGCTCGTTCAGCGCGCTGAACCCTCGCTCGACCGTCCAGTCGCCTGACAGGGCCCAGTGGTTGAGCCTCAGCGCGGCTCCTTGCGACTCGAGGTTCTCGGTGCGGCCGGAGCCGAGGTAGTTCTCCGGCGACTCCAAGGTGCTCCAGTCGGCGGCTGCCTCGATGCCTTCGGGAGCGATCGAGACCGGCTCGCCGGCGCTCTGCCCGAGCAGTTGCTGGATCACCGCTTCCGACTCCTCGTACTCGCCTTCGCCGAATCGATGGTGGCGGATCTGCCCGTCCGTGTCGACGAAGTAGAGGGCCGGCCAGTAGTGGTTGTTGAACGCCTGCCAGATCGCGTAGTCGTTGTCGACTGCGACCGGATAGGCGACCCGCATCTCCTTCACTTCCCGGCGCACATTGTCGAGGTCGTGCTCGAACGGGAACTCGGGCGTGTGGACGCCGATCACGACCAGCTCCGGATAGCGCTCGGCCCAGGCGCGGACGTACGGGAGCGTGCGCAGCCAGTTGATGCACGTGTACGTCCAGAACTGCGACGACGACCACGCTTCCGAGGAGGCCCTCCATCGTCAGCGGCTCCGAGTTGAGCCACTCGGTCGCGCCGTCGAGCGACGGCAGCCGGCCCTCGACGCCCAACGGTGCGGTAGCGGGGGTGTGGAAGGCGCTGCGGAGGTTCATGCGACGGCGGCGACCGCGGTCAGGATCACGTCGGCGACGGCCTCCGGCTGGGAGATCATGATCACGTGCGAGCCCTCGACCTCGGTGATCGTGGCTCCGGCGCGCTCGGCCATGGAGCGGATCACGTCCGCGCCGGCCGCCTTGTCGCCGGTCGCGACCACAGTCCAGGCGGGACGGGACTTCCACGCGGGCGGGCCGGACGGCTCCGAGAACGCCGCCTCCGCGGCTGGGCGCTGTGTCGCGGCCATCAGGGCGGTCTGCTCCGTCGGGAGGTCGGCGGCGAACGCATCGTGGAACTTCGCGGGATCGATCGCGAGCTCCGTCGGCCGTCTCCGCGCCGTTTCCCGTCGGATACTGGAGCGGCACGAGAGCGGTCGACAGGACGCTGTCCTTCGAGGTGGCCTCGACCTCGCCGAGCCGCTCGCCCTCGTCCGTGGCGAAAGCGGCGACGAAGACGAGGCCGACGACGTTCTGTGCGTCGGTTGCGGCGTTCGAGATCACCGCACCGCCGTACGAGTGGCCGACTGCGAGGACCGGCCCGGGAATCTGCCCGAGCACGGACGCGATGTAGGCCGAGTCGTAGGCGATGCCGCGCAGCGGGTTCGCAGGCGCGGTGACCTGGAGGCCCGCCGCCTGCAGGCGCTCGACAACGCCGTTCCAGCTCGAAGCGTCGGCGAAGGCGCCGTGGACGAGAACGACGGTGAGAGGTGCGTTATCCGACATGTGAGTCTCCTTCGTGGCTAGGCGCTGACGCCGACGATCGCCTCCGCGAAGGCCTCCGGGGCCTCCTGGGGCAGGTTGTGCCCGATGCCGCCCTCGACTGTCCGGTGCGAGTACTTGCCCGAGAACTTCCCGGCATAGGCACTCGGGTCCGGATGGGGCGCGCCGTTGGCGTCACCCTCGAGCGTGATGGTGGGCACGGTGACGACGGGGGCTTCGGCGAGCCGCTTCTCGAGCTCGTCGTACTCCGCTTCGCCTTCGGCCAGGCCGAGTCGCCAGCGATAGTTGTGGATCGCGATCGCGACGTGATCCGGGTTGTCGAAGGACGCTGCGCTGCGATCGAAGGTGGCGTCGTCGAAGCTCCACTTCGGCGACGCCGTTCGCCAGATCAGCTTCGCGAAGTCGTGCCGGTACTTGTCGTAACCCGCCCGGCCGCGCTCGGTCGCGAAGTAGTACTGGTACCACCACTGGAGCTCGGCCTCCGGTGGCAACGGCAGCTTGCCGGCCTCCTGGTTGCCGATCAGATAGCCGCTCACCGAGACGAGCCCCTTGCAGCGCTCGGGCCAGAGCGCCGCGACGATGTCGGCCGTGCGCGCGCCCCAGTCGAAGCCCGCGACGACAGCGCTTTCGATCCCGAGCGCGTCCAGCAACGCGATCGTGTCGACGGCGAGGGCCGACTGCTGGCCGTTGCGAACCGTCTCGTCCGAGAGGAAGCGGGTCGTCCCGAACCCGCGCAGGTACGGGACGATCACCCGGTACCCCTGTGCAGCGAGCAGCGGCGCGACGTCGACGTAGCTGTGGATGTCGTACGGCCAGCCGTGGAGAAGAAGGACAGCCGGGCCGTCGGTGGGGCCGGCCTCCGCGTAGCCGACGTCGAGGAGGCCGGCTTCGATCTGCTTCAGGTTCACCGCAGCGACCTGAAGGCGGCGCGAAGCTCGGTCGTGAAGAGCTCCGGCTCCTGCCAGGCCGCGAAGTGGTTGCCCCTGTCGACCTCGTTGAAGTAGATGAGCTTGGGATAGGCCTGCTCGGTCCAGCTCCGCGGCGCCTGGTAGAGCTCTTTCGGGAAGACGGTCACCGCCGCCGGCACCGTGACGCCCTTGACGTCGAAGAAGCCGAGCGTGTTCTCCCAGTAGAGACGACCGGAGGACATCCCCGTGTTCGTCAGCCACGTGAGCGTGATGTTGTCGAGGACCTCGTCCCGCGTGAGGTTGCCCACGGGATTGCCCGCGAACGCGCTCGCGATGTCCGCGTAGCTCGCCGCGTCGTGGTCGAGCATCCAGGCTGCGAGAGCGACGGGCGAATCGGCGAGCCCGTACAGCGTCTGCGGACGCAGGTTCATCTCGGTCGCGTAGCCGATGCCCTTCGTGTAGAGGAAGTTCAGCTGCTTCCACGCGCGACTCTCGTCGGCGGACAGGCCTGAAGGCTCCTGGCTCGAGCCGAGCGTCTTCGAGACGTCGGGCGGCACCGTGCCGGGCATGTTGGAGTGGATGCCGAGCAGCTCGGGAGGCGCCTTCGAACCGATCACATCCGTGATCTGCGCGCCCCAGTCGCCGCCCTGCGCGACGAAGCGGTCGTAGCCGAGCCGTTGCATCAGTGCGATCCAGGCATCCGCGATGTGAACCGGGTCCCAGCCCGTGGTGGTCGGGATCCCAGAGAACCCGTAGCCGGGCATCGACGGCACCACCACGTCGAACGCGTCGGTCCCGTCCGCCGGGTCGCTGAGCGGGCCGATCACGTTCAGCATCTCGACGATCGAGCCCGGCCAGCCGTGCGTGATGATCAGCGGCAGCGCGTTCTCGTGCGGCGACTTGACGTGGATGAAGTGGATGTCGAGGCCGTCGATCTCCGTGATGAACTGCGGGAACGCGTTCAGCCTCGCCTCGACCCTCCCGAAGTCGTACTCGCTGCCCCAGTAGCGCACGAGCGCCTGGATCGTCGCGAGCTGCACGCCCTGCGTCGCGTCTGCGACGGTCTCCTGCTCGGGCAGCCGCGTAGCGGCGATGCGCCGGCTGAGGTCGTCGACGTCGGCCCGCGCGACGTCGACCTGGAAGGGGCGGATCGCGGTTGCGGTTTCGGTGCTGTTCATGTCGACCTCCGCTTGTCTTGTTGCTTCCGCAACGATGGCAATAAGCCGAGGTTTCGTCAACCGCTAGGGGTAGCGCGCGTCGGGCTCCTGCGGTGGCAGATCGTCCGGCCAGTCGAAGATCTCCGTGATCGCGCCGAGGTCTTCGTCCGTCGACAGGTACGCGAAGGTGACGCCGTTGTAGTGACCGCCCTGGATCACGCGGCGACCGTTCGACTTCGCCTGGGTGAGCGTCTCGTCGAAGCCGGCGCCGCCCACGGCGACGTGGTGCAACCCCTCGCCGTGCCTGGCCAGGTGCTCGGCGTAGATGCTCTTGTCGTCGAGCGGCTGGATCAGCTCCCACTGCACGCTGCCGACCATGGTCACCGCGAGGCGCCACGCGGATTCGGCCGGCGCCATCTCGCTGACGGTGTCCGGGTTGAACTCGTAGATCGACCACGGGCCGATGCCGTACCCCTCGACGTAGGTGCGCATCGTCGCCTCGAGGTCGCGGACGACGATCGCGATCTGCTTCGTCTCGGTGAAGAGCGGCTCCCGCATCCGCCAATGCTAAGCCTCAGAGGCCGGCGGCGCCGCCGATCGTCACGACGAGCAGAGCCAGCGAGAGAGCCGAGGTCGCGATCACCGTCGCGCCCGCGAGGATGTTGAACGTGCGGCCGTTGCGGTAGTCGCCCATCAGCTCGCGGTTCGACGCGAGGCGCCAGACGAAGAACAGCGTGACGGGCAGGAGCACGCCGTTGATCGCCTGGACGACGATGAGGAGCGAGATCACCGGGACGCCGGGGATGATCGCGACCACCGTCCCGATCGCGATCAGTGCCGTGATCACGCCGACGAACACCGGCGCCTCGTGCGGCCGCCGCGCGACGCCCTTCTCGAAGCCGAACGTCTCGGCCACGACGTACGCGGCGGTGACCGGCAGGATCGCGGCCGCGAGCAGGCTGGCTCCGAGCAGGCCCGTCGCGAAGAGGATCTCCGCGAAGCGCCCGGCGAACGGCACCAGCGCCTTCGCCGCGTCGGCCGCCGAGCCGACGCTGTGGATCCCGTTCAGATAGAGGGTCGCGCCGGTCGCGACGATGATGAAGCAGGCGATCAGGTTGGCGAAGATCGAGCCCGTCGCGACCTCGGTCCGCTCCGCCCGGAGATCCTCGACGCCGAGCCCGCGGTCGACCACCGCGGACTGGACGTAGAGCTGCATGAACGGCGTGATCGTCGTGCCCGCGGTGGCGACGAACAGCAGCAGGAACGCGGAGGTGAGGTGGATCTGCGGTACGACCGCAGCCTTGCCGACGGCGCCCCAGTCCGGCCGCGCCAGGATCGCGGCGACCGGATAGGCGAAGAAGGCGATCGTCATCGCCACGAAGATCCGCTCGGCCGTCTTGTACGAGCCGCGCACCACGAGCAGCCAGATCAGGACAGCGGCGACCGGGGCCGAGATCTGCACGGGCACGCCGATCAGGGACAGCGCCGCGCCGATCCCAACGAACTCCGAGATGCAGATGCCGAGGTTCGCGATCAGCACGGAGACCGTCGAGAAGGTCGACCAGCGGACGCCGTAGTTCTCGCGGATCAGCTCGGCGAGCCCCTTGCCGGTCACCATGCCCATCCGCGCGGCCATCTCCTGGACGACGATCAGGCTGACCGTGATCACCACCATCAGCCAGATCAGCGCGTAGCCGTAGCGGGCGCCGACGGCGGAGTAGGTGGCGATGCCGCCCGCGTCGTTGCCGGCGTTGGCCGCGATCAGGCCGGGGCCGAGCACCCCGAGCAGGAGGAAGAGCCGGCGGAGCGGGTGCCTAAGCGGGTTGCGTGAAGACGTGCGAGGACGGCCGCGCAGGGCGCGGCGCCAGACCCCCGAGGCGTCGCGTACTCGGAGCCACATCCTGGATCGTTCCTGTCAGCACGACGGTCATCACGGCGGTCAATGCTAGCCGCTCACTCGCCGCCGAACACGCCGAAGTTGCGCCGCCAGCCCTCGGGCAGGATCAGCTCGAGCACGTCGTCGACCGTGACGACGCCGATCAGCCGCTCGTTCTCGTCCACGACCGGGATCACGGTGAGGTCGTAGTCGGTCATCGTGCGCGCCACCTCTTCGAGGTCGGAGTCGGTGAGCAGGCGCATCGGCGAGGGCGCGGTCAGCTCGCCCATGCGCGCGCCGGGCTCGGCGCGGAGGAGATCCACGACGGAGATCGCGCCGCGGAGACGGTGGCGCTCGTTCATCACGAAGACCCAGCCGAGCACGTCGCTGGGCGCCTTGCTGTGACGGATCCGCTCGATCACCTCGTCGCGCGTCGCCTGCGAGAAGACGCAGACGAAGTCGGTGGTCATCAGCCCGCCCGCGGTGGCCGGGTCGTAGCCGAGCAGCGTGCGCACCTTGCGTCGTTGCTCGGGCGGGAGCAGCTCGAGCACGGGCTCCTGGCGCCCCTCGGGCAGCCCGGAGATGGCGTCGGCGGCGTCGTCCGGCTCCATCCGCGCGACGAGCTCGGCGACCTGCCCGTCGGAGCGGTCTTCGAGGAACTCGCGCTGGTGGGTCGTGTCGAGCTCCTCGAACACGTCGGCCTCTCGCTCCCGGTCGGTGCCGATCGCGGCCATGATCTCCTCACCCTCGCGGTGCGAGGCGGCCTCGACGAGATCCGCCAGCTGCGCCGGGTGCAGCCGGGCGAGCTTCGGGTGCGGGATGCGGAGGCGGACGGTGGGCACGTGCCCGGTGAACGGCTCGACGCTCGACCAGTCGAGGAACGAGCCGAGGGCGACGCGGCCGCCGAGTCGCCGTGGCAGCAGCCGGCGCACGAAGCCGCGCGGGCTCGTGTCGACGCCGACGACGCGGTACCAGCCGTCGAGCCGCGCGATCTCGATCTCATTCGTGCGCACGAGGCGGGCGCCGTCGACGTTGATCAGCTGCCGGTCGAGCACGTCCTTGCGCAGCAGCACCTCCTGCGGCCTGCGCGCGAACGGCTTCAGGCTCAGGCGCGAGCCGCGCAGCCTGACGAGGCCGGGCTCGATGTCCTCGATCTGGTCCGACGGGACGAACACGTCTCTTCCGGCGACCTTGGCGAGGATCCCGGTCACCGGCGGGTAGGTGTCCTCGCCGAGGCGGACGATCAGATCCTCGACCGTGCCGAGCCGTCCGCCCGCGCCGTCACGAAGCGCCCGGCCGACGACGGCGCTGAGGTGGAGCACGCGTGGGTTGGCCGCGGTCGTGCTCATGTCGAAAGGGTACGGAAGTCCATAATCCGCCGCATCGAGCTCGATCTGATCGCAGTCGGGGAGGTGCTCCTCGACGTCAGCATCCCCGAGTTGCGGCCCGGGCACGTCTCGCATGCGCCCGCGTCCGTGCGCGCGGGCGGGGTGCCGGTGAATGCGGCGCTGGCGGCTGCGAGGGCCGGCGCGCGGTGTGCGGTCGTGGGGCGCGTGGGCTCGGACGCGGCTGCGGTCGCAATTCGCGCGGAGCTCGAGTGGTCGGGCGTCGAGGCGCTGCTCGCGGTGGACGACGAGCTTGCCACGGGCACGTTCGTCGAGAGCGGGCAGGGCGAGACGAAGGCGATCTCGACCGATCGCGGCGCCAGCGCGCGGCTGAGCATTGAGGACATTCCCCGTCTCGAGGCGCGCGCGGTCCTGGTCTCCGGCCACGCGCTGCTCCGCGACGACACCGCTCCCGCCGCGCGCGCGGCGATCGAGTCGAGCGCGCCGCTCGTCGCGGTGGTCGCCGCCGGGCCGATCGGCGACGACTTCCACACGCGGGCACGCGGCGCCAACGTCCTGTTCGCGAACGAGGCGGAGGGGCGGGCGCTGACCGGGCTCGATCTCCGCGACGCGGCCTTGGCTCTAGCGGAGCTCTACGAGCTCGTCGTCGTCACGGCGGGGCCGGCCGGGGCTGTCGCCGTCTCCGGGCGCGAGCTCGTCGTCGCGCGGCCGACGGAGACGATGCAGTCCGAACGATCAGGCGCCGGCGATGCGCTCGCCGGCGCCCTGCTCGTCTCGCTCGCCGCGGGCGCCCCGCTGCAAGCCGCGCTGGAGCAAGCCTGCGAAGCGGGCCGCCGAGCACTCGTGTCCTGAACGGACACGAGAACGCCGCGTCGTGGGGTCAGGCACTGGGACCTGTTTCGTTGGGACAGAGCGTGAGTCTGGCACTGGGATTCGGGCTCGCGGCCGGAGGCGGAAAGACACGCCTCGACGGGACGCCATGGTTACGAAAGTGTCACGGATCCAGGGCGGCCAGACCGCTCAGGTTCACCGACCACACTTCGCGTACTGCGACGAAGACCATCAGCACGTTGCCGCAGCTTCGGCAGCGCGCGACCGTGCCGGGCGCGCGCAGGTAGACGACGACTTCCGCGAGCGGTCCCCGGTCGCCGCAGCTGCCGCAGACCTTCGTCGCACCGGTGAGCTCCGCGCCGAGAACCTCGTGCAGCAGGCCGCCGATCGCGTTGCCGTCGAGCGCCTGCATCACGTGCCTCCGAACCGCTCGGTCTTGACGCGCTGGGGCGGATAGCCCAGCTCGACGAGCGCGCTCGCAACGGTCTCGACGAACGGCGTCGGGCCGCAGACGAAGACGCGCGGGTCATCCGCCGCCGGCCACGCGACTCCCGCGAGCATCGCCGAGTCGACGCGGCGCCCGTAGCCCGTCCACCCGGGCGGCTGCGCCCGCGTGAGTGTCTGCGTCACCTCCGCGCCGAGTGTGTCGAGCTCGTCGCGGTAGATGACGTCCTCGAGCGTCCGCGAGGAGTAGAGGAGGCGCGCCGCGGCATCGCTGCCCGCATCGCGCCGGTGGCGCAGCATCGCCATCAGCGGCACGATCCCCGAGCCGCCGCCGACGAGCAGGAGCGGCCCGCCGTCATCCGGCCCCCAGACGAAGTAGCCGCCGATCGGCCCGCGCAGCTCGAGCGAGTCGCCCGCGCGCAGCTCACCGGCGAGATACGGCGAGACCTCGCCGTCGTCGAGCCGCTCGACCGTGATCGCGACCGGCGCGCCCGGAGGCGAGGCGATCGAGTAGGAGCGCTCGGCTCGGTAGCCGTCCGGCGCGGTCAGCCGGACGTCGAGGTGCTGGCCGGCGCGGTGGCCGGCCCACTCGGGGATGTCGAGCACGAGCGTCCGGACGCGAGGAGTCTCGTCGACGACCGCGTCGACGGTCGCGACCTGCCAGGTCAGTCGCCCGAGTACCGCTGCTCGAACCACGGATCGCCGTAGAGGTGGTACCCGTTCTGCTCCCAGAAGCCCGGCTCGTCGTCGTCGCGCAGCGCCAGCCCGCGCACCCACTTTGCGCTCTTCCAGAAGTAGAGGTGCGGCACGAGCAGCCGCGCGGGGCCGCCGTGCTCTGGCTCGAGCGGCTCGCCGTCGTAGCCGAACGCGACCCAGGCCTTGCCGCCCGTCAGGTCCTCGACGGGCAGGTTCGTCGTGTAGCCGCCGTCGGCGAACACCACGCATACGGATGCGTGTCCTCGTGCCCGGCCTCGGCGAGCAGCGTGTCGACCGAGACGCCTTCCACAGCGTGTCCAGCTTCGACCAGCTGGTCACGCAGTGGATGTCGACCGTCAGTGTCTCGTGCGGGAGCGCCTGCAACTCGTCCCAGGTCCACGACTTCGGCTCGTCGACCCGACGCCGATCGAGAACGTCCAGTCCTCGAGGCGCGTGTGCGGCGTCGGGCCCGGCGGAGAGCACCGGGAAGTCGTGCGTCTCGTACTGGCCCGGCGGGATCCGGCCCGAGTCGCCCTCCGGCTCGCGCCGGCGCCCGTGAAAGCCGCGAGAGATGAAGTCCGACATCGCGATCAGTCTAGCTCCGCCGCGGGCTCCGGAACACCCGCGAGCTGGCCGCCCGAGCAGTGCTCCGCGCTCGACGCTTCGCCGCGGATTGACGATGCCGAGCGCGCCCGCGATACCGCCGGCAGCGACGAGCGCCGCGCAGATCACGACGACCTCGTGGAACGCGCGCACCGACCCCGCGTTCGGCGCGAAGCGTGTCGCCGACGAGCGTGCTCGCGACCAGGACGCCGATCACCGAGATCGCCGACGCAGCCCGGCGACCCGGGCGATCGCGTTGTTGATCGCCGAGGCGATCCCCGCGTCGGTCTGGTCGGCGTCGGCGAGCACGGTCGCGGTGAGCGGCGCGACCGTCATCGAGAGGCCGACCGCGAAGACCAGCAGAGCCGGGGAGCAGGTCGCGTGAGGTACGAGACGTGGATGCCCGGTCGCGCAGCAGCAGCAGGATCCCGGCCGCGCCGATCAGCGGGCCCGCGCCCATGAAGAGCCGCGGAGCCGTAGCGATCGGCGAGCGCGCCGAAGCGCCGCGACAGCGCGAACATGATGACCGTCACCGGCACCGTCGTCAGCCCGCTCTGCAGCGCGGTGTAGCCGGCGACCTGCTGCAGGAAGATCACGAGGAAGAAGAAGAGGATCGAGAGCCCGCCGTACATCGCGAGCGTCTCGAGCGTTCGCCGACCGCGAAGTTCCGCCGCCGGAACAGATCGAGCTTCAGCATCGGCTGCGCGGTGCGGCGCTCGTAGATCAGGAACGACGTCGAACGAGACGACGCCGCCGACGAGCGGCACCCAGATCCCCGGGCTCGCCCAGCCGTAGTGCGGCTGCTCGATCAGGGCGAACACGACCCCGCCGAGCCCGAGCGCGCAGAGCGCGGCGCCGACGAAGTCGACCGTCCGCTCGGTCGAGGTGCGTCGGCCGTCGGCACGCCGACGAAGATCAGCGCGAGCGTCGCCGCCGACGAGCGGGACGTTGAGCGCGAAGATCCAGCGCCACGAGGTCTGGTCGACGATCACGCCGCCGGCGAGCGGGCCGACGATCGCCGCGATCCCGCCCCAGGCCGTCCACGAGCCGATCGCCGCGCCGCGCTCGCTGGTCGGCGAAGGCCGCGACGATGATCGCCAGCGAGCTCGGCGTCAGCAGCGCGCCGGCGGCGCCCTGCAGCGCGCGGGCGCACGATCAGCACGTCGATCGTCGGCGCCGCGCGCGCAGGCGAGCGAGAGCACGCCGAACGCGGCCACGCCGATCGCGAAGATCCGCCGCTCGCCGTAGATGTCGCCGAGCGAGCCGCCGATCAGGATCAGCGAGCCGAGCGCGAGCAGGTACGCGTTCGAGACCCACTGCTGGGCCGGCAGCCCGCCGCCGAGGTCGCGCTCGATCGCGGGCAGGGCGACGTTGACGATCGATGCCGTCGATCGTCGCGACGGCCGAGCCGAGGATCGCGGCGCCGAGCGTGAGGCGCTGGCTCCGCGTCACCCGGCTACCAGCCGGACGGAGCGACGATGTAGATGTGCACGGCGAGCGGCGCGAAGGAGTCGCTGAAGGTGCCCTTGGTCACCGGAACGGTACGGCCCTCGCCGTAGACCCAGCCCACGGTCTTCCCGAGCGCGGGCAGCGTGAAGGTCGCCCTCGTCGTCTTCAGCGAGGCGTTGACGGCGATCACGTAGCGCGCCCCGTCGAAGCTCCGCGCGCCGGCGTAGACCGTTCCCTGCGAGGTCGTCAGCGCCGTCTCGGGCCCGAGCAGCGCCGGCGCCAGCGAGGCGATGTCGCGGTTGATACTGCCGATCTCCTTGCCGATCGCCGCCGGCCAGTAGTACGGGAAGTAGCCGATCCCGCGCGCGCCGCCGGCGATCGCGAGCCAGGTCTCGGCCTTGACGGTCTGCGGCGTCGGCGAGCGAGGCTTGCCGCCGCAGGCATTCCACGTCGCGGCCTCGATCCACTGGAACGTCGGCTTGCCCGCGGCGAGCGCCGTGAGCTCGCGCTGCGCCTGGAAGACGGCCTGGTACGCATCGGTGCGGCACCAGATCTGCAGCGGATAGAGGTCGAAGCCGACCGAGTCGACCGGCGCGATCAGCTTCGGATAGTTCGGGTTCCCCTGCGGCAGCGGGTTCGCCGCGCTGAAGAAGTGGTTCGAGAGCGTGATGAAGCTGACGCGGTGGCTCTGCTTCGACGACGGCAGCGACGCGAGCGGCGCGCGCGAGTCGTCGGCCTCGTCCGGCTGGTACCAGCCGATCAGCCCGCGCCCGTCGACGCCGGTGCTCTGGTGCGCGTCGAGCATCGAGTACGCCTTGCCGGAGAGCGCCGCGAGCTGGGCCGGCCCGGTGCCGTTGCAGCTGCCCATGAAGACGTTGATCCCCTCGGCCATGCTCGTCCGCGAAGTCCGACGCGCACGCCCGCCAGACCATGCGCGGGAAGAACGGCTGCCAGTCGAGGAAGAGCGCGTTCTTCGTGGTCGTCGCAGTCGTCCACGAGGCGATCGGCCCGGTCGTGAACGACCCGCGCGACTCCGCGCGCGCCGGCGCCGGTGCGCGCGATCAGCCGGAAGACGTAGGTCGTGTTCGGCTCGAGCCCGGGCAGCAGCGCCTGGCCCGACTTGCCGAGCTGCGCCTTCGTCCAGACGCCGTAGTCGGCGGTGAGCCCGTAGGCGACGACGACCTTCGCGGCGGCGTTCGCCTGCCAGGTGATCGCGGCCGACGAGGAGCGCGCTTGCACGGATGTCGCGGCCACGGTCAGTGAAGCGCTCCGGCCTCCCGATGCGGCGGGGGAGGCTGCGAGAACGACCGTGGCGGCGGCGGCGGCCAGGACCCGGATCACCTCCCTAGGTATACCTGACGAGGTTCTTTTGCGGTCCCGCCGCCTGGTCCAGTAGGCTCACCCGGCGTGCGCAGGGGGGCCATTTTCGAGCTCGTTTTGTACAGCCTCGTCGCGGCGGGCCTCGCGACGGCTGTAGCCCTGGGCTTCCACTGGCTGCCCGAGGCGGCGTCGCGCCAGGCGGGCCGGGTCTTCTTCCTCTACTGGCTGGCGACGGGAATCTCGATCCTCGTCTTCTCGGTCGTCGTCGCCGTGCTCGTCTACACGATCATCCACTTCCGCGCCGCGCCGGACGACCACAGCGACGGGCCGCCGATCCACGGCAACACCCGCCTCGAGATCGCGTGGACGATCGTCCCGACGGTCCTCGTGATCGTGATCGGCGTCGCCAGCGCGATCGTCCTCTCGAAGAACTCCGATGCCGGCACGAACCCGCTGATCGTGAAGGTCACGGCCGAGCAGTTCGCCTGGGAGTTCAGCTACCCGCACGACGGCAACGTGAGCGCAGGCCAGCTGCGGCTGCCGCTCAACAGGCCCGTGAAGCTGGAGATGGTCTCGAAGGACGTGATCCACTCGTTCTGGGTGCCGGAGTTCGCGCAGAAGCAGGACGTCGTGCCCGGGATCACGACGACGCTCGTGATCACGCCCGACAAGCTCGGCACGTATCCGCTGATCTGCACCGAGCTCTGCGGGCTCGGCCACGCGCTGATGCGCTCCCAGGCGGTCGTGATGGAGCCGGCCGCGTTCGAGGCGTGGGTGAAGAACACCTCGTCGGCGGTCGCCGGCGGTGGGCCGGGCGCGGGCAAGGCCGTCTTCATCGCGCAGGGCTGCGGCGCCTGTCACACCTTCAAGGCCGCCGGCGCAACCGGCAAGGTCGGCCCCGATCTCGACACGCAGATCGTCAAGGACGCGCAGCTCGCCGGGCTCTCCGTGCCCGACTTCATCCGCCAGTCGATCGTCGACCCGAACGCGTTCATCTCGGCGGGCTTCCCCAAGAACCTGATGCCGGGGAACTTCGGCTCCTTGCCGAAGGACCAGCTCGACGCACTGATTAACTACCTGGTGCCCACCTCGACGAAAACGGTAAGCCCGTGACGACCGACATCGCCACCGAACACCACACCGTCCCGAAGAAGCAGCGCAGCTTCCTGATGCGCCCGGGCTTCATCCGCGCCGCGTGGATGATGCTGCTGTTCTTCGGGATCGGCGCGGCGATCATGGTGATCGTCCGCTACCTCGAGGGCTGGTACCCGCTGTGGAAGGGCGACGTCATCACGACGATCAGCCTCACGATGGTCCCGCTCGGGTTCCTCTCCGGGATCGGCGTCTTCGACTACTGGGTGCACTACTTCCTCGGCCGGCCGACCGAGGAGGACGACCACTCCAGCCACGGCGCGCACACGTGGAAGGACTACTTCAAGGTCAACACCGACCACAAGGTGATCGGCGTCCAGTACCTCGGGACGAACCTCTTCTTCCTCCTCGCGGGCGGCATGCTCGCCCTGATCATGCGCGCCGAGCTCGCGCGGCCGGGGATGCAGGTCGTCGACCCCCAGACGTTCAACGGCCTTTTCTCGGTGCACGCGGCGCTGCTGATCTTCCTCGTGATCGTGCCGGCGTTCGCCGGGCTCGCGAACTTCGTGCTGCCGCTGATGATCGGCGCGCCGGACATGGCCTTCCCGCGACTGAACGCGCTCTCGTTCTGGCTGCTGCCGATGGCCGGGATCATCATGCTCTCGAGCCTCTTCTGCCCGGGTGGGCCGTTCGCGACCGGCTGGACGGGCTACGCGCCGCTCGCCGTGCACCAGCCGCTCGGCCAGGTCTTCTTCAACATGGGCGTCCAGTGGGCCGGCGCCTCGTCGATCATGACGGCGCTCAACTTCCTGGTCACGATCATCACGATGCGCGCGCCGGGGATGACCTTCTGGCGGATGCCGCTGCTCGTGTGGGCGAACTTCACGACCTCGCTGCTCGTCGTGCTCGCGACGCCGTTCATCGCCGGCTCGCAGTTCTTCGTGATGTTCGACCGCGTGATGCACACGAACTTCTTCAACGTGTCGCAGGGCGGCTACACGCTGGCCTACCAGCACATCTTCTGGTTCTACTCACACCCGGCCGTCTACATCATGGTCTTGCCAGGCTTCGGGATCATCTCGGAGGTGATCTCGATCCATTCCCGGAAACCGATCTTCGGCTACCGGCTGATGGCGATGTCGCTGCTCGCGATCCTCGTCCTGGGCTTCTCGGTGTGGGCACACCACATGTTCGTCGCGGGCATGGCGCCGTGGCTGCGCGTGCCGATGATGATCACGACGCTGCTGATCGCGATCCCCACCGGAATCAAGGTGTTCAGCTGGTTAGCAACGATGTGGGAAGGGAAGATCCACTTCACGACGCCGATGCTGTTCGTGCTCGGCTTCATCTCGATGTTCCTGCTCGGCGGGCTCTCGGGCATCTACCTCGGCTCGGTGCCGGTCGACATCCACGCCTCGGACACGTACTTCGTCGTCGCCCACATCCACTACGTGCTGTTCGGAGGGGCGCTCTTCACGATCTTCGCCGGTGTCTACCACTGGTTCCCGAAGATGACCGGGCGGATGTACAACGAGAACCTCGGCAAGCTCCACTTCTGGCTGACGTTCATCGGCTTCAACTGCACGTTCCTGCCGATGCACCTGATCGGCCTGCAGGGGATGCCGCGCCGCGTCGCCGACTACGCGCCGCAGTTCGCCGACTGGAACATGTTCATCTCGATCTCGTCCTTCGCCCTCGGCGCCTCGACGATCGTGTTCCTCTACAACGTCGTCTACAGCTGGCGCTTCGGTGAGAAGGCGCCGGCGAACCCGTGGAACGCGCTCACGATCGAGTGGCTCGTCTCCTCGCCGCCGCCGATCTTCAACTTCGACGAGATCCCGCAGGTCGTCGGCGGTCCGTACGAGTACGGCGTGCCCGGTGCGCGCCACGCGATCATGGCGCCGTCGCACGAGAACGTCCCTGAGGGGGTGCCGACGCACTAGTGGAAGCCCACGCCGCACCCCATCACGGCCCGCCAATCGCGCACGCGAGCTCGAAGGTGAACCGCGAGATCCTCGGGATGTTCCTGTTCATCGCGTCGGAGATCATGGTCTTCGGCGCGTTCTTCGCGATGTACTTCTTCATCCGCGTCGTGAACCAGGTGCCGTGGCCGACGCCGCCGTTCCACCTGCCGGTCTACGTCGCCGGGATCAACACGCTGATCCTCGTCACCTCGAGCTTCACGATGCACTGGGCGCTCACGTCGATCAAGAAGGGCAACCGCTTCGGGATGCAGGCCGGGCTCGTGCTGACCGTGCTGATGGGCCTGACCTTCCTGATCACCCAGCTGATGGAGTACTCGCGCATCGGCTTCGCGCCGCGCAACGGCGCGTTCGGCTCGGTCTTCTACAGCCTCACCGGCCTCCACGGCGCCCACGTGCTCGTCGGCCTCACGATCCTCACCTGCATGACCATCCGAGCCTTCCGCGGCCACTTCTCGCCCGAGCACCACGACGGGGTCGAGATCGCCGGGATCTACTGGCACTTCGTCGACGTGATGTGGATCATCGTCTACACCACGATCTACATCCTCTAAATGAGGAATCCGCTTCGCAGCGAGGCCGAGGCCTTCCGGTTCGTGATCGTCACGATCGTCTACTTCGTGGTGATCGCGGTCGCGACCGCCCTGTGGGGCTGGATCGCCGGCGTGGTCGTCTTCCTGGTCGCGACCGGGATCGTCGTCGCGATGTACTGGCGCCAGCCGGGCGAGGGGCCTGTCAAGGAGACGCCCGCGGCGCATGCACCCGACGAGTTCCGCCTGCTCGTGGTCGCGAACGAGACCGTCGGCGGCAAGGGGCTCCTCGACGAGATCGTCAGGCTCACGCGCGACCGCAAGGCGAAGGTGCTCGTCGTCGCGCCCGCGCTGGTGGACCGCACGCACCTGCTGACCTCCGATGTCGATCCGGCGCGCGCCGAGGCGCAGGCGCGGCTCGACGCAAGCCTCGCCAATCTCCTCGCGGCGGGAATCGACGCGGCCGGCGAGGTCGGCGACGAGGATCCGCTCAGCGCGTTCGGCGACGCCTACCGGACGTTCGGCCCGGACGAGGCGATCATCTCGACGAAGTCGCCCGAGACCTCGACCTGGCTCGAGCGCGGCGTCGTCGAGAAGGCCCGCGAGCGCTTCGACCTGCCGATCACCCACGTCGTTGCCGAGGAGGTCATCGCATGAGGCGGCTCATGGCCCTGCCCGTCCTTGCCCTTGCGCTCACCGCCGCAGGCTGCGGCACCGGCGGGATCGCGCACAAGCACGGCAACGACCTGACCGCCGGCAAGAAGCTCTTCATCCAGGAGTGCGGCAGCTGTCACACGCTCGCCGACGCGGGCACGCAGGGCAAGATCGGCCCCGACCTCGACGAGGCGTTCAAGTACGACCGCTCGCAGGGCTTCGCGGAGAGCAGCATCCAGAACGTCGTGCTCGACCAGATCAGGATCGCCGAGCTGCCGATGCCCGCGAATCTCGTCACCGGGCAGGACGCCCAGAACGTCGCGGCCTACGTCGCGTCGGTCGCCGGCCTGCCGGCCAAGTAACCGCCCGGCTTACTTCGCCGGCTGGAGCTGCTTGATCCGGGCCTTGACCGCGCCGGCCGACGGATCCTTCGGCGAGAGCTTCAGGAACTGCTTGTACGCGGCGATCGCGACCGCCGTGTTGCCGACGCCCTCGGCGGCCTGAGCCAGCTCGAGCTGGACGGATGAGTCGCCCGGCGTCGCCTTCGCGAGCCGCTTGTAGGTCTTGATCGCGTTCGCGCCGGCGGTCTGGGCGATTTGATACTGCGCCGAGACGACGGTCTGGGCCTTCGTGCCGACGGCCTGGACGATCGGGTTCGTGGCGAACGCCTGCCCGAGCTTGCTCGTCGAGTCGGGGCCGAACAGTCCGCCGCCCGTGACCGGCGTCGCGGCGGCTTGTGCCGCCTGGGCGACCGTCTGCGCGGTCTGGGCCTGCTTCAGATAGAGCCCGGCGAGCTCCGACAGCGCCGCGGTGTCCTTCGGGTTGAGCTGCGTGTAGCGCTCGAGCGCGACGATCGCCTCGTCGTTCCTGTTCTTGGTCTCGAGGGCGGTCGCGAGGTTGCGGAAGGCCGTCGCCGACTTCGGATGCTTCGCGGCACTGCGCGCAGCCTTCGAGACCGAGGTGCTTCCGCTGGAGCTGCCGCCGATGCCGAAGATCGACAGGCCGTTGTTGAGGACGTCGCTGATCCCGGTCGAGCCGGAGCCGACGCCGAAGGCGACGAAGCTGATCGAGAACACTATCGCGAGCGCGACGAACATCCACTTCGCGTGAGTGCGCAGGCGCGGGAAGAAGAGAGTGTCGTTCGGGTTTACCTGGGCGACGCCGATACCGGGTCGCTTGCGGCTGCGAGCATTCGACTTCGCGCGCTTCTTGCGCTGAGCCTCAGTTCTTGCCATCGGAAACCCCCTCTCTCGTATCGCGCCTCGCCGTCGACGAGGGTGGTGATTATGGACTGTGGAGAGCCGCCGAAGACGACTGCCGCCGCGGGATCTTCCCACGGGTAGTACGGCGACGCATCGAGTGAGACGACTGCGAGGTCTGCGTGTTTGCCGGGAACCAGCGATCCGACCTCGTCGTCGAGCCCGAGCGCGCGTGCCGAGCCGAGCGTCGCGAGCTCCAGCGCCTCGGTCGCGGAGAGCGCGTCGGGGCGCCGCTCGCGGGCCCTCGCGGCGTAGATCGCGGCGCGCAGCTCGGCGAACATGTCGAAGGACGGCGCCGATGCGGGGCTGTCGGTGCCGAGGCCCACGCGGAGGCCGGCGGCGCGGAGCTCGGCGAGCGGTGTGACCCCGCAGCCGAGCAGCGCGTTCGAGCGCGGGCAGTGCGCGACGGCGACGTCGTGCTCGGCAAGCAGCGCGATCTCCTCGGCATCGACGGTGACGCAGTGCGCGGCAACGATCTGCGGGCCGAGCGCGCCCGCGCGCGCGAGCGCCCGGATCCCCGTCTCGCCGAGCGGCGGCGGGAAGAAGTTCGAGAAGCTCGCCATCGGCCCGCTGCCGTGGACGAGCCACTCCTCCTCGGCCGGGCTCTCCGCCAGATGCGTGGCGATCGGCAGTCCGGTCTCGGCGCAGGCGCGATAGAGGGACGGAGTGGCGCTGTAGGGCGCGTGGGGCGAGAGCCCGGTGCGGACGCGGTCGGAGGCGGTGCGGCTCTGGACGTCGACGCGAAGCTCGTCGCCGAACGCCTCGAGGTAGACGATCCCCCTCAGACCGAGCTCGTCCATCGCGATCCCGCCCGCGCCGCTGAAGCTCGCATCGCCGGTCGTGGTGATGCCCGAGGCGAGGCACTGCGCCGCGCCCAGGCGGGCGCTAGCGACCATGTCGTCAGGCTCGAGGCGCCGCTTGCGCGCCATGTGCAGCTCGAGCCAGGGCGCGAACTCGAGCCCGTCGCCGAAGCCGGCGTAGACCGCGTACTCGAGGTGCGAGTGCGCGTTGACGAAGCCCGGAACGATCACCGCGCCCTCGTGATGCTCGCCGGCGCCGAGCTCGTCGATCGTGCCGACGGCGACGATCAGGCCGTCCTCGATCGCGACCGCGCCTCGCTCTAGCGGCGGTCCCTCGACGGGGAGCACCCAGTCTGCGGAGATGACCGTGCTCATGACTCGACGATGCTAGCGATATCGGCTCGCCGCGCTGCGCGGCGGTCCGTGATCACGCAGAGCCAGATCGTCAGCTCGTACAGGATGATCAGAGGGATCGTCTCGATCGTCGTCGTGATCGGGTCGACACCGGGCAGGAGCACGCCGATGATCGCGACGATGAAGTAGCCCATCTTCCGGTTGTTGCGCAGCGTGTTCGTGGAGATGATCCCCATGCGCACCGCCGCCAGCACGAAGATCGGCAGCTCGAACACGATCGCCATCGCGACCATCACCATCGTCGCGAACGAGTAGTAGTCCTTCGCGCGCAGCTGCACGTCGAAGTAGGAGTGGTCGTAGTTCGTGAGGAAGCCGACCGCCGCGGGCAGCGCGACGTAGTAGCCGAACGCGATGCCCATCACGAGCAGGATCGTCGCGAGCAGCGTGTACCAGGCGAGCGAGCGGGCGTGCTGCTCCTCGAAGGCCGGTACGAAGAAGCCCCAGATCTGCCACAGGATCACCGGCATCGCGAGCAGGACGCCGGCGTACAGGCTCACCCACAGGGAGGTCATGAACGGCTCCGACACGCTCAGCGTGATCGGCTTGTCGATCCACGACGGGAGCGGCGCGTTCAGCCAGTGCAGCAGGTGTCCGTGGAACGCGAAGGCGACGATGCAGCCGACCAGGACCGCGCCGAGGATGATGAAGAGGCGGTGACGGAGCTCGTCGAGGTGCTCGACGAGCGTCGCCTCCTCGCCGTGATCGAGGCGGCGCGGAACCGGCCGCATCGTCTTACGGAGTGGAGTCGTGATCGCGCGGCGCTGCGGCGGTCACGGCGGGCTCGGACGGGGGGGTGACGGGGACGGCGGCAACGGTGGCGATCTCAACAGGCTCGTCGTGCGAGTCCTCGTGGTGCGTCTTGCCACCGATCGAATCCTTGAACTCGCGCATCCCCGATCCGAGCGAGCGACCGATCTCCGGCAGGCGCTTCGCTCCGAAGAGCAGCAGCGCCAGCAGCAGGAGGCCAGCGATCTCGAGAGGTCCTACGTTCGGCATGCCTGGGATGGTAGCTGGTTTCAGGTGGACCGCTAGACTGGAACCGTCTCGGCGGGTTGTTCTCCCGCACACACGAGGAACGGAGAGCCAAGGTAATGGCAGTACTGGAGCTGAGGAACCTCCATGTCGCGCTCGAGGACGGCACGGAGATCGTCAAGGGCGTCGACCTGAAGGTCGCGCAGGGCGAGATCCACGCGGTCATGGGCCCGAACGGGTCGGGCAAGTCCACGCTGTCCTACGCGATCATGGGCCACCCGGCCTACCAGATCACCGACGGCGCGCTCCTGCTCGACGGCGAGGACATCACGGAGCTCGGCGCCGACGAGCGCGCACAGCGCGGCCTCTTCCTCGCGTTCCAGTATCCGCAGGCGATCGCCGGGGTCACCGTCACGAGCTTCCTGCGCAGCGCGATCAACGCGACGCGCAAGGCCAAGAACGGCGGCGTCGACGATCCGATCCCGATTCCGGAGTTCCGCAACGAGCTGTTCGCGCAGATGGAGAAGCTCAAGGTCAGCCGCGAGCTCGCCTCGCGCTACCTGAACGACGGCTTCTCGGGCGGCGAGAAGAAGCGCGTCGAGATCCTGCAGATGGCGATGCTGAAGCCGCGCATCGCCGTTCTGGACGAGACCGATTCGGGCCTCGACATCGACGCGCTGAAGATCGTCGCCGGCGGCGTCAAGGATCTCGTCGGCCCGGAGCTCGGCGCCCTCGTGATCACGCATTACCAGCGGATCCTGGAATACATCGTCCCCGACTACGTTCACGTCTTCGTGGACGGAACGATTGTCGAGGAGGGTGGCCCGGAGCTCGCGCACCGGCTCGAGGCCGAGGGCTACGAGGCCTTCACGCCGGAGCCCGTCGGAGGGGAGAGCTAGATGTCCACTCACGAGACCGACGTCGTCAACGACATCCGCAGCGACTACAAGTACGGCTTCTCGAACAGCGACGAGGCGGCGAACTACTTCTTCAAGTCCGGCCGCGGCCTGTCGCACGAGCTCGTCGAGGCGATCTCCGAGCACAAGAACGAGCCGGACTGGATGCGCAAGTTCCGCCACAAGTCGCTCGACTACTTCCTCGCCCGGCCGCTGCCGGCCTGGGGCGGCAACGTGGCCGAGATCGACTTCGACAGCATCTTCTACTACATCAAGCCGACCGAGAATCAGGTCGACAAGTGGGAGGACCTGCCCGCCGACATCCTCGATACGTGGGAGAAGCTCGGGATTCCGGAGGCGGAGAAGAAGTACCTCGCCGGCGTCGGCGCCCAGTACGAGTCGGAGGTCGTCTACCACAACCTCCAGGAGAACCTCGAGAAGCAGGGCGTGCTGTTCCTGGACATGGACTCGGGGCTGCGCGAGCACGAGGAGCTGGTCAAGCAGTACTTCGGCACCGTGATCCCCGCGAACGACAACAAGTTCGCGGCGCTGAACTCCGCCGTCTGGTCGGGAGGCTCATTCATCTACGTGCCGCCGGGCGTCCGGATCGAGCTGCCGCTGCAGGCGTACTTCCGCATCAACGCGGAGAACATGGGCCAGTTCGAGCGCACGATGATCATCGTCGACGAGGGCGCCTACGTGCACTACGTCGAGGGCTGCACGGCGCCGATCTACTCGAGCGACTCGCTGCACTCCGCGGTGGTCGAGATCATCGTCAAGAAGGACGCGCGCTGCCGCTACACGACGATTCAGAACTGGTCGAACAACGTCTACAACCTCGTCACCAAGCGCGCCGTCGCCTACGAGAAGGCGACGATGGAGTGGGTCGACGGGAACCTCGGCTCGAAGCTGACGATGAAGTACCCGGCGATCTGGCTGATGGGCGACGGCGCCCACGGCGAGGTGCTCTCGATCGCCTTCGCCGGCGCCGGCCAGCATCAGGACGCGGGCGGGAAGTGCGTTCACGTCGCGCCGAACACCTCGTCGGTGATCACCTCGAAGTCGATCTCGAAGGGCGGCGGCCGCGCCGGCTATCGCGGCCTGATCGAGGTCGCGAAGGGCGCACACGGCTCGAAGTCGAAGGTCGTCTGCGACGCGCTGATCCTCGATGAGGACTCGCGCTCCGACACCTACCCGACGATCCGCATCGACGAGTCCGACGTGGACATCGGGCACGAGGCGACCGTCTCGAAGATCGGCGAGGAGCAGCTCTTCTACCTGATGAGCCGCGGCGTCTCGGAGTCCGAGGCGAGCGCGCTGATCGTGTCCGGCTTCGTCGAGCCGATCACCAAGGAGCTGCCGCTCGAGTACGCCGTCGAGATGAACCGCCTGATCCAGCTCCAGATGGAGGGATCGGTCGGTTGATCGTCGAGCGGGTCGACTTCATCTCGGTGCCGGTCACCGACATGGAGCGGTCGAAGAAGTTCTACGGCGAGACGCTCGGGCTGGAGTTGGTCTCCGACCCGGGCTTCCCCGAGTACCAGCTCGGCGAGAACCTGAGCCTCTACCTGCTCGACATGACCGCGATCGGCGGCGAGTTCACGGCTCCGCACACCGCGTCGATCGCGCTGCGCGTCGCGGACGTCGAGGCGACGCGTCGCGAGCTCGAGGCGAAGGGCGTCGAGTTCGAGCGCGACACGCTCGACACGAGCGTCTGCCACATGGCCCCCTTCCGCGACCCGGACGGCAACATGCTCATGCTGCACCGGCGGTACGCACCCCATGAATAAGGCCGAGGCGCTCGAGCGCTACCAGGCGCTGCCGGTTCCGGACAAGACCGAGGAGCCGTGGATGTTCACGGACCTGGCCGGCTTCGACCCGGACACGTTCTCGGCGAACGGCGCCACGATCCCAAATGCTCATGAGCACAAGGATCTGCTCGACATCGCCGTCGCGGGTGTCGCGCGCGTGTCCGAGGGTGGGATCCTGATCGAGCGTGCGCCCGAGGGCGTTCGCTTCGAGGCGCTCGCCGACCATGAGCTGCTCGGCACGCTCGTCGGCGCCGACGACAAGTTCAGCGCGCACAACCTCGCGTCATGGGAGCACGGCCTGCTCGTCGTCGTCCCCAAGGGCGTCGTGCTCGAGCAGCCGCTCTACGTCAAGGTCGAGAACACCGTCGAGGGCGGCTCGCTCTTCTGGCGCCTGCTCGTCGTCCTCGAGGAAGGCGCGCGCGCGACCGTGATCGAGGAGTACGCGTCGGCCTCGCCCGAGCTCTCCTCGTACTCGAACGCCGCCGTCGAGCTGTTCGTCGGCCCGGGCGCGAAGCTCGAGTACGTGTCGATCCAGAACCTCTCGCGCGAGACCTGGCACTTCGCCGCGCACCACGCGCGCGTCGAGCGCGACGCCGAGCTCGACTGGGTCGCCGGCGGCTTCGGCTCGAAGAAGGGCAAGGTGCGGATCCAGAACGACCTCGCCGGCCCGGGCGCCACCTCGCGCGTCACCGGCGCGTACTTCTCCGACGGCGACCAGCACCTCGACTACGACACGTTTCAGGAGCACATGGCGCCTTCGACCACGTCCGACTTCGCGTTCAAGGGCGCGCTGCGCGACGAGGCGACGGCGGTGTGGCGCGGGATGATCCGCGTCGAGCCCGACGCGCAGAAGACGAACGCCTACCAGGAGAACAGGAACCTGATGCTCTCGCCCGAGGCGCACGCCGACTCGATTCCCGGGCTCGAGATCCTGGCCAACGACGTGCGCTGCACGCACGGCTCGACCACGGGCCAGATCGACCGCGAGCAGCTCTTCTACCTGATGGCCCGAGGTCTCACGCGCGCCGACGCGGAGCGCCTGATCGTGCGCGGCTTCTTCCAGGACGTTCTCGACCGGATCGAGCTCGAGCCGGTGCGCGTCGCCCTCGGCGAGGCGCTCGAGGCCCGCATCCCGCAGTAGCCCATGCGCAGACTTCTCGCCGCCGGTGCCCTGCTCCTCGCTCTCGTCACCGCTCCGGCTGCGGGCGCCTGGACGAAGCTGACGGGCGACACGCTCCAGAACATCGTCGACCCCTCGGTGCTCGTGCTTCCCACCGGCACCGAGCTGATCGCCTACCGCGAGTCGCAGGCCGGGAACCTGAAGGTGATCCGTGGCTCGAGCACGACGACGCTCGCCTCGGGGCTCCCGTTCGTCGGCGACGCGCAGCTCCTCGACGCCGGCGCGTCGGTGATCCTCTACGCGGGCGAGGGCACGGGCGTCGTCTACTACGGAACGAGCGACTCCGGCGGCACCTGGGGTGCGGGACATTTCGCTGCCGGGCACGAACACCGGTGATGTCCAGGCCGCGGCGCTCGTGCCGGGCGGCCCGATCATCTCGCAGGACGGGACGGGCTTCCTCAACGTCTACAACGGGCTCACGGGCGCGCTTCTGCTGAACGCGTTCCCGTTTTGCTGCGGCTACGCCGAGTCGCTCGCCGTCGACTCGGCGGGCCTTGAGCAGGTCGCGTTCTGGTCGAACGCGACCGGGCAGAGCGGCTACCTCTACGGGCCGGTCGGCGGGCCGTACGCGAATCTCACCGGCGGCAAGGACTCCCTTTCGAACGACGAGCGCGTGCCGCTCGTCGCCGACACGCTCGGCAACACGTTCCTCGGCTGGCAGACCGGCTATCCGGATGCGAACGCCTACATCGTCAACACCTATCGCGGCGGGGCGCTCCAGCACTCCGTTCGTTTCACCCACGCCTTCAAGCAGCCGGATCCGCACATGGCACTCTCGGTCGACTCGTCGGGCCGGCTCTGGGCTCTCTGGACGCAGGACGGTGCGGTGTGGGCTGCGCGCTCGCGCACACACGGCGTGAGCTTCGGCGCGGCGGTGCACACGATCGCGCCCGGCTCCGTCTACCAGCTCGAGGCCGGTGCGCTGCCGAACGGCTCGGTCGACACGGTCGTCAACACGGGCTCGAACCTCCAGGACCAGGTGCTGCTTCCGGGGCTGGCCGTGAAGGCGACGAAAGTGGTCGCGCGCGTGCTCGACGACGGCTTCGCGGTCAAGGGCGCGACGGTGAAGGGCGGCGGCAAGACGCTGAAGACGAACGCCGCCGGAACGGTGAGTCTCGCCGGCCTCAAGGCGCGTGCGCAGATGGCTGTGAGCGCGCCCGGCTACGCGCCGACATCCTTCAGAGTGCCCTGAGGCCGCTAGGCTAGAGGCATGGCCGTTGCGACCACCAAGCCGCTCGACGCGCGTCTTCTGCGCGCCGACTTCCCCGTGTTCGACCATCTGGTCCACGGGAAGCAGCTCGCGTACCTCGACTCGGCCTCCTCGACCCAGAAGCCGCGGCAGGTGCTCGACGAGCTGCGGACGTTCTACGAGACGTCGTACGCGAACGTGCACCGCGGCGTGTACGACCTCGCCGAGCGCGCGACCGCGGCCTACGAGGGCGCGCGCGAGAAGGCTCGCGCCTACGTCAACGCGCCCTCCGCGCGCGAGATGATCTTCACGCGCTCGACGACCGAGGCGTTGAACCTCGTCGCCTATGCGTGGGGGCTCGACAACCTCGGGCCGGGCGACGTCGTCGTGATCACCGAGCTCGAGCACCACGCCAACTTCGTGCCGTGGCAGTTCGTCGCGCAGCGCACCGGCGCCTCGTTCCGTCACATCCCGATCGACGACCTCGGCGAGCTCCAGCTCGACGCGCTCGACGAGCTCGCGGCGTCGGGCAACGTGAAGGTCGTCGCCAACAACCTCGTCTCGAACACGCTCGGCACGATCAACCCGGTTGAGAAGCTCGCCGCGTGGGCGCACGAGCAGGGCGCGATCATGGTTGTCGACGCAGCCCAGGCCGCACCGCATCGCGCCGTCGACGTGCAGGCGCTCGGCTGCGACTTCCTCGCGTTCTCCTCGCACAAGCTCTGCGGGCCGACCGGCGTCGGCGCGCTCTGGGGCAAGGCGGAGCTGCTCGAGGCGATGAGCCCGTTCAACCTCGGCGGCGAGATGATCCGTTCCGTCTCGCTCGAGAAGACGACCTGGAACGAGCTGCCGTACAAGTTCGAAGCGGGCACGCCTGCGATCGCCGAGGCCGTGGGCTTCGGCGCAGCGATCGACTACGTCACCGCGATCGGCCCCGAGGCGATCGCCGCGCACGAGCACGAGCTCGTCGCCTATGCGATGGAGCGGCTCCAGGAGATCCCGGGCCTGCGCGTCTTCGGCCCGCCCGCCGATCGCCGCACCGGCATCGTCTCGTTCGACATCGCGGGGATCCACCCGCACGACGTCGCGCAGGTGCTCGACTTCGAGGGCATCGCCGTCCGCGCCGGCCACCACTGCACGCAGCCGCTGATGACGCGCCTCGGCGTCGTCGCGACCACGCGCGCGAGTTTCTACCTCTACTCGCTGCCCGAGGAGATCGACCGGCTGATCGACGGGCTCCACAAGGTGCGGAAGGTGCTGGGATGACCGAGTTCGACCAGATGTACCGGGAAGTCATTCTCGACCACTACAAGAATCCGCGCGGGCACGGGACGCTCGACCACCCGGGCGCGCACGCGGAGGGACAGAACCCGCTCTGCGGCGACGAGGTCTCGATCTACGTCGCCTTCGGCGAGGACGGAGAGACGATCGAGGAGGTCAAGTTCTCGGGCCGCGGCTGCGCGATCAGCCAGGCGGCGACCTCGATGCTGACCGAGATGGTCAAGGGCCGGAAGGCCTCGGAGGTGGCGACGCTGCCGAAGGAGGAGCTGCTCGAGGAGATCGGGATCCCGCTCAGTCCCGTGCGGCTCAAGTGCGCGATCCTCGGCCTCGGGACGCTGAAGGTCGCACTGCACAAGGCGAAGGGCACCCCGCTCCCCGAGGAGTGGGCCGGCTTCGCCAACGAACTGGAGTTGAAGTAGCCGAGGTCGTCGTCTGCGCGGCCGAGGAGCTCCCTCCCGGCGAGGTGAAAGTCGTCCACGCGGGCTCGGTTGACGTCGGCGTCTACAACTGCGATGGCGAGCTCTTCGCGATCGAGGATCGCTGCTCGCACGACGACGGGCCGCTCTGCGAGGGCGAGTGGGAGGTCGACTCGTGCATCGCGATCTGCCCGCGGCACGGCGCCCGCTTCGACATCCGCACCGGCCAGGCGCTGACGCTGCCCGCGTATCTGCCCGTCGACACCTATCCCGTGCGGGTCGTCGACGGACTCGTGAAGGTGGACGTGTGAGCCTCGACGAGCGCGTCCTCGCCGTGATGGCTCGCCTCGAGGCGGAGGACGCGGCCGAGCGCGCGGCCGGGGTGCCGACGGAGCTTCGCGCGCGGCAGGTCTCGCCGACCACGGGCCGGTTCCTGTTCTCGCTCGTCGCGGGGCAGGCCGGTTGCGCCGTGCTCGAGCTCGGCGGCTCGCGCGGCTACTCGTCGCTCTGGTTCGCCTCGGCCGTGCGCATCCTCGGCGGCAGCGTCCTCTCGACCGAGCTCGACCCGCGCAAGATCGAGGCATGGACTGCGAATATCGCGGAGGCGGGGCTCGAGGAGGTGGCGGAGCTGGTCGCGGGCGACGCGCTCGTCACGCTCGCATCGCTCGAGGACACCTTCGACGTCGTCTTCATCGACGCGGAGAAGGACGACTACGAGCGGCTGTTCGAGCTGGCGCGCCCACGGCTCGAGCCGGGCGGGCTGATCGTCGCCGACAACGTCCTCTCCCACGTCGACTCGCTCGGCGCGTACTCCGCCGCGCGCCAGGCCGACCCGGATCTGATCAGCGTGACCGTCCCGCTCGACCGCGGGCTCGAAATTTCGACTCTCCTCCGGTAGCTCCGCTACAGTGCTTGCAACGCGGAAAGGAGGTGGTCCGGCTTGACAGACTCATGTACGGGCAGCGGAGGTCCTAGTCGGTAGGGGCGTGTCCCCGAGACCAAAGGGAACCGCCTAGCCAGCGTGGGGGACTACGCGCGCAGCGCCGCCGGACTTCGAGAGGCCGGCAGGAAGCGCCCCTACTACTCCAAGGCTAGTGACCGAGGAAGAGGGCCGGGAAACCGGCCCTCTTCCGTTCTCCGATCACTCTTCTTCAGGCAGTGACGGGCGGGCGAGCCTCGGCTGCGAGCAGCTCGAGGTGCTCGGTCAGGCGGACGCGCAGCTCGGGATCGATCAGCTTGCCCTGCTCGTCGAAGTGCCCCGGAGCCTCAGAGACGGGGAGCTCCTCGCCGACTACCCTGGCCCCGGCGAGACCGAGTACCCGCCGCAGCTCGGTCTGCGCCCACGTCGCGCCGTAGGCCGTGACCGTGACCCCCGCGATCGCCGCGACCTTGTTGCGCAGCGAGCTCTCGGGGTAGGGCCTCGAGGCCCAGTCGATCGCGGTCTTCAGATGCCCCGGCATCGAGCCGTTGTACTCCGGCGTCGAGATCAGAACCGCGTCTGCAGCGGCGATCTGGTCGCGCAGGTCCTGCACGGCCGCGTGTGCGGGCTCGATGTCTTCATCGACGTTGTACGGCGGCAGTGCGGCGAGGCCGTCGTACAGCTCGACCTCGATCCCTGCCGGGGCGAGCTCGGCTGCGGCCCGGACGAGCCACGTGTTGAACGAGTCCCGTCGCAGGCTGCCGGAGATGGCGAGGATCCGCACGCTTACTGCTCCTTGGTGAGCTCGAGCTCGGCGGTCAGCTTGACCTCGCTCGAGATGGCGACGCCGCCGCCCGGAAGCGGTGCGTTGAAGTCGATGCCGAAGTCGGTGCGGTCGATCGTCGTCTCGAGGTTGAGCCCGAGGCGCTCGTTGCCGTACGGGTCGGTCACGGGGCCGGCGATCGTGCCGGTCACGACGAGCGGCTTGGTGATGCCCTTGAGGGTCAGCTGAGCATCGGCGACGAAGTTCTCGCCGTCCTTGCGGATGCTCGTCGACTCGAACGTGAACTCGGGATGACGCTCGGCGTCGAAGAAGTCCGGCGAGAGCAGGTGATTCTGCTGGTTCTCGTCCTCGGTCTTGACGCTCGCGACCTTGACGACACCGGTGAGCTTAGGCTCGTCGCCGCCGGTCAGCGTGGCCTCGTAGTCGGTGAACTTGCCGCGGAACGTGGCGACGACGTGATGCTTGAGCGCGAAGCCGACGGTCGAATGGACCGAATCGGACTTCCAGGTGCCGGCGGCGATCTGCTGCTCGGTCTGCTCTGTTACGGACATGGCTTGATCCTCCAAGAGTTTAGAAAGTGAAGTAAGACATTAGCTGGAACGGTTGATATCGCAACCGTATTCCCTTTTCTAAACGACTCGGCGGAGCTGCTCGTCCAACGGAACCAGCTCGAGCCCGAGCACGGCCGCCGCGTCGTCACCCGTGACGACGTTGTCGCCGGCCTGGAGCATCCGGAGCTGGTCGCGCGTGATCGGCGGATTGGGCAGCTTCTCGAGCAGCGTCGCCTGGATCCGCATCACCGAGAACGGCACGTGGACGGACGGGCGGCCTACGCCCGCGGCCTTCTTCAGCCGCGCCCAGAACTCGTTCCACGTCACGACCTCGGGCCCGCCGAGCTCGAGCGTCCGGCCCGCCGCGGCGGGCTGTTCGAGCGACTCGGCCACGGCGCGGGCGACGTCGTCGACCCACACCGGCTGGATCCGAGGCGTGCCGTCGCCGACGATTGGCGTCACGGGCGAGCGCCGCGCGAGGCGAAGGAACGTCTCGAGCGCGCCGCCGTCGCCGAACACGAAGCTCGGGCGGAGGATCACGAACTCGAAGCCCGACTCGCGCACCGCGCGCTCCATCTGGCGCTTCGCTTCGAAGTAGGGGATCCCGTCGGCGCCCGCGCTGTCGACGCCGTTGGCGCTCAGCAGGACGAACCGCTGGGGCGTACCCGCCGCGACGACGTTCCGCGTCCCCTGCACCATCACGCGCTCGAAGTCGGCCTTGCTGCCGGTGAGGATCGAGACGAGGTGGACGACCTGGTCGCAGCCCTCCGCGGCCGCGCGCAGGCTGTCCGGGTCGGTCACGTCGCCGGTCGCGAGCTCGACGTCCCAGCTCTCGAGCTGGCCCGCTTTGGCAGGCGAGTGGACGAGCGCCCGCACGTGCAGGTCGCGCGCCCGGAGCTCGTGGACGACGCGCGTCCCGATGAACCCCGTGGCTCCGGTGACGAGAATCACTCGCGCCCCCGACCGGCGACGATTCCCGCCGGGCGGAGCCCGGCTCCATCGCCGCCTGACGCCGCTGAGCGCACGGTGCTCTGCGGGTCCGTATTTCCATACTGTCCCCTCCGGCCCCGCACTCTCAGCGGCGTCTCGGGAACGCGAGTCATCGTGAAAAGTTCTGCCAGTAACGGCTGGCGGTTGGGCCCTTCTGGCCCTGGTACTTCGAGCCGAGCCCGCCGCTGCCGTACGGCCGCTCCGATGCCTCGGTCAGCTCCATGAACGAGAGCTGGCCGATCTTCATCCCGACGTAGATCGTGATCGGCAGGTTCGCGACGTTCGACAGCTCGAGTGTGACGTGGCCGTCCCAGCCCGGGTCGATGAAGCCCGCGGTGGAGTGGATCAAGAGCCCGAGCCGGCCCAGCGAAGACTTTCCCTCCAGCCGCGCGACGAGGTCGTCGGGCAGGCGCACCCGCTCGAGCGTCGAGCCGAGCACGAACTCGCCCGGATGCAGGATGAACGGCGTCTCAGGGTCGATCTCGACGAGCTCGGTCAGCTCCTCCTGCGGCTGCTTGACGTCGATGAACGGGTAGCGGTTGTTGCGGAAGACGCGGAAGTAGCGATCGACGCGCACGTCGACGCTCGACGGCTGGAGCAGCGACTCGTCGTAGGGGTCGATCCCGATCGAGCCGTCGGCGATGCGACGGCGGATCGAGGCGTCGGCGAGGACCATGCGCCGATCTTATGCGCCACGCCGCAGCGGCGAGAAGACGGTCCACGGGATTACGAGCAGGCCGCCCGCGGCCGCGACCCACAGCGTGGCGTGGAGCCCGATCGCGGCGCCGAGCGCGCCGCCGAACAGCGATCCGAGCGGCTTCGCGCTCTGCGTGAGGAAGCTCATCGCGCCGGACGTCCGCCCCATCAGCTCCGGCGGCGTCAGCGCCTGGCGAATCCCGTTCGCGTTGACATCGAAGACCATCACGCCGATCCCGCCGACGAACTCGGCCAGGGCGACGATCGCCGCCGAGACGAGCCTCGGCTGGCCCGGCGCGGCGAGCGGGAGGATCGCGAGCGCGACCGGAAAGAAGACCGTCGCCCAGAGGATCGCCGGGCCGACGCCGAGCCTCGACGAGACTCGCGGCGCCAACACGGCTCCGATCAGCGCGCCGACGGCACCCGCCGCGAACGCGAGCCCGATCAGGCCCGGCGACAGCCCGAGCTCGGTCGATGCGTAGAGGACGACGATCGCGAGCTGCGCCGCGCCGAAGAAGTTCAGCGTCGCCGCGCTGCCGGCGATCGAGCGCTGTAGGCCGTCGCGCGCGACGAATCTGAGGCCGAGCGCGAGGTCGTGGCGCCACGGTCGCGCCGGCTCGATCGGCCGCGTCTCCTCCGGCGCCTCGATCCGGCCGATGAACGCGGCCGAGACGAGGAACGACGCCGCGTCGACGAGGATCGCGAACGGCGCCGTCGCGATCCCGACGAGCGCCCCTGCGAAGCTCGGCCCGGCGATCTGCGCCGCCGAGGTGCTCGTCATCAGCTTGCTGTTCGCGTCGACGAGCTGCTCGCGTGGGACGATCGTCGGCAGGTACGAGACCCAGGCGAGGTTGAAGAAGAGCGTCAGTGTTCCCGCGCAGAACGCCACGACCGCGAGCTGCCAGAACGCGAGCACATGCAGCGCCGAGGCGAGCGGCACGGTGAGCAGGATCGCGGCGCGGCCGAGGTCGGTCAGGATCAGGATCCGGCGGCGCCGCGGCCGGCGATCGGTCCACACGCCCGCCGGCAGCGCGAAGCAGAGCCACGGCAGCATGCCCGCCGCAGACAGGAGTCCCATCTGGAACGAGCCGGCGTGCAGCGTCAGCACGGCCGCGAGCGGCAGCGCCAGCAGCGTGATCTGCGAGCCGAACACCGACACCGTCTCGCCGGCCCAGAGGCGGCGGAAATCGCGGTTCTCGAGCAGCTTCATCGGCGGAGTATCGCGTGGCCGGTAGGCTCGCCCCGTGGAGCGGAAGTGGTGGACTCTGGTCGTCGTCTGCGCGGGCATCTTCATGCTCTTGCTCGACGTGACGGTGGTGAACGTGGCGCTGCCGGACATCCAGAAGGATCTGCACGCCTCGTTCTCGCAGCTCCAGTGGGTGATCGACGCCTACGCGCTCTCGCTCGCCGCGCTGACGCTCACCGCAGGCTCGCTGGCCGACCTGCTCGGTCGCAAGCGGATCTTCGCGCTCGGCGTCGTGATCTTCACCGGCGGCTCGCTGCTCTGCGGTGTCGCGCCGAGCGCGAACTTCCTGATCCTCGCGCGCGGGCTCCAGGGCGTCGGCGGCGCGACGATGTTCTCTGTCTCGCTCGCGCTGCTTGCCAACGAGTTCCACGGGCGCGAGCGCGGCACCGCCTTCGGGATCTGGGGGGCGACGACCGGCGGCGCGGTCGCGATCGGCCCGCTCGTCGGCGGCCTCATCACCGAGTCGCTCGGCTGGCGCTGGATCTTCCTCGTCAACGTGCCGATCGGAATCGCCTGTCTCGCCCTGACGCTCGTGAAGGTGGCCGAGTCGCGGAATCCCGAGCACCCCGGCGTCGACGTGCCCGGCGTGCTCACGTTCACCGGCGGCCTTTTCCTGCTCGTGTTCGGGCTCGTACGCGGCAACAACGCGGGCTGGACGAGCCCGCAGATCGTGGGCGTGCTGATCGGCTCGGTCGTGCTGCTGGTCGCGTTCGTGATCATCGAGCTGCGGAGCAAGCACCCGATGCTCGACCTGCGTCTGTTCCGGCGGCCCGCGTTCGTCGGCGCGCAGCTCGCGGCGTTCACGCTCTCGGCGTCGGCCTTCTCGATGTTCCTCTACTTCACGCTGTACCTCCAGAACGTGCTCGGCTACTCACCGCTCCAGGCGGGGCTGCGATTTCTCCCGATCACGCTGCTCGCGTTCGTGGTCGCGCCGATCTCGGGGAAGCTCTCCGCGCAGAAGCCGGTGCGGCTGCTGATGGGAGCCGGGCTTGCGGTGATCACGGTCGCGTTCCTGCTGATGCACGGGCTCACCGTGTCGTCGGGCTGGACCGCGCTGCTGCCGGGATTCATCCTCCTCGGCGCCGGTGTCGGCCTCGTCAATCCGCCGCTCGCCTCGACGGCGGTCGGCGTTGTGCCGCCGCAGAGCACGGGCATGGGCTCGGGCGCGAACAGCACCTTCCGCCAGGTCGGGATCGCCACCGGGATCGCCGCGCTCGGCGCCGCGTTCGAGCACCACCTCACCTCGACGCTCGGCGCGGCGGGGCACGGCGTCGCCTCGGGTGTCGTCCCGCCGCAACTCCGCGAGCAGGCCACCGCGGCGTTCGTGAGCGGGATGAACCAGCTCTTCCTGATCTCCGCCGCGATCGCTGCGGTGGGCGCCGTCTCGAGCTTCTTCCTGATTCGGGGCCGCGACTTCTACGGCCGCCACTAGGTACCCTGAGCGCATGGCCGTCACGCGCGCGATCACGCTGAAGACCGAGATTCCGGGCCCGCGCTCGCGCGAGATCATGGCGCGCAAGGAGCGCGTCGTCGCAGGCCCGCTCGTGCCGCACCTGCCGATCTTCGCGGCCGAGACCAGCGGCTCGACGATCACCGACGTCGACGGGAACACGTTCATCGACTTCACGGGCGGCGTCGGCGTCCTCAACGTCGGCCACGCGCATCCGCACGTCACACAGGCCGTGCAGGAGCAGGCGGCACGGTTCCTGCACACCGATTTCACGGTGATCCCGTACGAGGTGTATGTCGAGCTTGCCGAGCGCCTCGTCGCGCTCTCGCCGTTCCGCGGCCCCGCGAAAGCGGCCTTCTTCAACGCCGGCACCGAGGCGGTCGAGAACGCGGTCAAGTTCGCGCGCGCCTACACCGGCCGCACCGCCGTCCTCTGCTACGAGGGCGGCTTCCACGGGCGGACCCTGCTGTCGCTGACGATGACCTCGAAGACACATCCATACAAGGCGGGGCTCGGCCCGTTCGCGCCCGAGGTCTACCGCATCCCGTACCCGAACGCCTACCGCGGCCCGAGCGCGGGCGAGGCGCTCGACGCGCTCGAGCGGGCGCTCTCTACGCTCGTTCCGGCCGAGCACATCGCGTGCATCGTGATCGAGCCGCAGCTCGGCGAGGGCGGTTTCATCCCGGCCGGCCAGGAGTACATGGACGGCCTGCGCGCCTTCTGCGACCGGCACGGGATCGTGCTCGTTGCCGACGAGGTGCAGACCGGCTTCGGGCGCACCGGGAAGATGTGGGCGGTCGAGCACTACGGGATCGAGCCCGACCTGATGACCACGGCGAAGTCGATCGCCGCTGGGCTACCGCTTTCGGGCGTGATCGGGAAGGCCGAGATCATGGACGCGCCGGCCCAGGCGGCGGTCGGCGGAACCTATGTGGGCAATCCGGTTGCTCTGGCCGCCGGCTTGGCCGTTCTGGACGTGTTCGAGGACGAGAACCTCGTCGAGCGCGCCGCGGAGCTCGGCGAGACGATGCGCGCGCGGATGCTCGAGTGGCAGGGCCGCTTCGAGCCGATCGGCGACGTGCGCGGCCTCGGTGCGATGCTCGCGATCGAGCTCGTCCGCGATCGCGCCACGAAGGAGCCGGCGCCCGAGCTGGCCGACGCGGTCGTCGCCGAGGCGCTGGCGCGCGGCCTACTGCTGCTCACGGCGGGCGTGTACGGCAACTGCATCCGGGTGCTCTCGCCGCTCACGATCACCGACGCCGAGCTCGCAGAGGCGCTCGACGCCTGGGAACAGGCACTCGACGCCGCCTGCTCCGCGTTATAGTCGCCCTGAAGTGCTCGGCCGGGACGCAAAGACGAAGGAGATCGCGCGGGTGCCGCTGTTCTGCCGCTGCTCGAAGAAGGAGCTGCAGCTGATCGCCGGGATCGCGGACGAGATCGACCTCAAGGCCGGCAAGGTGCTGACCACGGAGGGCGAGCAGGGGCGCGAGTTCTTCGTCCTGCTCGACGGCAAGGTCGACGTGACCAGGGGCGGCAAGAAGCGCGACATCCTCGAGGGCGGTGACTTCCTCGGCGAGATCGCACTCGTCTCGCGCAGTCCGCGCACCGCGACCGTCACGACCTCGACGCCGGTGCGCGCGCTCGTGATCCGCGACCAGGAGTTTCGCGCCCTCGTCGAGCGCGTGCCGTCGATCCAGGCGAAAGTGCTCGAGGCGCTCGCCGACCGCCTCGCCGCCGACGCGCTCTAGTACTCCAAGGTGCGGCGCCGCTCGTGCCGCTCGAGCGCGAGCGCGATCAGCCGGTCGAGCAGCTCGCCGTAAGGGATCCCCGAGGCTTCGAACAGCTTCGCGTAGACGCTCGTGTCGGTGAAGCCGGGAATCGTGTTCAGCTCTGAGACGACCACCTCGCCGCTCGTGCGGACGAAGAAGTCGACCCGGGCCATGCCCTCGCAGTCGGTGGCGATGAACGCCTCGACCGCGAGCTCCTGGATCCGTGCGGTCTGCTCCGCGCTGATCCGGGCGGGCACGATCACGTCTGAGCCCCCCTCGTCGTACTTGGCCGAATAGTCGTACCACTCCGCGTGCGGCACGATCTCGCCGGGAACCGAGGCGATCGGCTCGCGGTTGCCGAGCACACCGACCTCGACCTCCTTGCCCTCGACGAACTCCTCGACGAGCACCTTGTCGTCGTGGCGGCGCGCCAGCGCGACGGCGGCCTCGAGCTCGGCCGCGTCATGCGCCTTCGAGATCCCGACCGACGAGCCGAGCCGCGCCGGCTTGACGAAGACGGGGAACTCGAACGGGGACGCGATCGGATCGCCGGTGCGCAGCGTGATGTTCTGCGGCACCGGGATCCCGCTGTCGCGCATCACGGCTTTGAACAGATCCTTGTCCATGCAGAGCGCCGAGGCCGCGACGCCGGCGCCGACGTACGGAAGCCCCGCGAGCTCGAGCAGTCCCTGCACGGTGCCGTCCTCGCCGAAGGGGCCGTGCAGGATCGGCAGCACGACGTCGGCTGCGCCGAGCGAGGCCGGGGAGCGGTCGGCGAGCACCGGCAGCGTGTCGGCGACCGTCTCCGCCTCGCCGCCGGCGCCGAGCTCCCAGCGGCCGTCGCGGCCGATCGCGATCGCCTGCACGTCGTAGCGCTCCGGATCGAGCCCGGCCAGCACCGAGCGCGCCGAGGCGAGCGAGACGTCGTGCTCGCTCGAGCGGCCGCCCGCGAGGATCGCGACCCTAAGGCGTGTCACGGGCCGAGCTGACCGACGGTGATCGTGACCGTGGAGCCTGCCTTCGCCGTCGTCCCGCCGACGGGCGTCTGGCTGAGCACGATCCCGTCCTGGCCCGGATCGGTCGTGGGCTGCGTCTGCACCGAGGCCACGTAGCCGGCGGCCTGGAGCGTCGCGGTCGCCGCGGACTGGTCGAGGCTCGTCACGTCGGGAACCGGCGTCGCCGGTGGCCCGAGCGAGACCGAGAGCGTCACGGTCGCGCCCGACGGAGCGGCGACGCCGCCCGCGGGGCTCTGCGAGATCACCGTGCCCGTGGGCTGGGTCGAGGCGACGTCTTTGCGCGCCACGGCGAACCCCTGGGACTGGAGCTGGCTCGCGGCCTGCGGGAACAGCTCGCCGACGACGAGCGGCACGCCGACCTGCGTCGGCCCCTTCGCGACGTTGACGTGCACGACGGTTCCCGCAACGACCATCGTCCCCGGCGCCGGGCTCTGCGCGGTCACTGTCCCGGTCGGCTGGTCGGACGGCACCGTCATCAGCTTCGATTTCATCCCCGCATCGGCCAGCGACTGCACTGCGTCGACCGAGCTCTTCCCGCGCACGTCCGGAACGGCCACCTTCGGCGCTCCTGTCGAGACGTAGATCGTGACCGTGTTGCCCTTGTCGATCCTGTTTCCGGGCGCGGGATTCTGCTGGTAGACGATCGTCTCGGGCTGGGTGTCGTTCGGTTTCCTGACGACCTGGGGCGTGAGCCCGCGCTGGTTGATCTTGAAGACCGCATCCGACTCGTGCAGGCCGACGTAGTTCTCGACCGCGATCGGCTGGTTCGACTTGAGCTGGTTCTGGATCTGCATGTAGACGTACCAGCCGCCGACGGCGGCAGCAGCGATCACGGCGGCCGCGACGAGCCACGGCCACAGCGAGCGCTTGCGGCGCGGCGGGTCGTCATAGAGGCGCTGCGGCTGCTGGCTCCGGCCGGCCTGGAGCGCCGCCATCGTCCCCGTGTCCGCTGCGGACAGGACCATCGTTGCCGCTTCCTCGGTCGCCGGCGAGACGGGCAGCCCGTTCGCGACGCGCTCGAGGTCGGCGTCCATCTCGTCGGCCGAGGCGTAGCGCTCGGCGGGATCCTTCGCGAGCGCGCGCAGGACGATCGAGTCGACCTCGTGCGGGATCTGCGGCTGCAGCGTCGAGGGCGGCTCGGGCACCTGCGAGAGGTGCTTCATCGCGATCTCGACAGGCGTGTCGCCGGTGTACGGCACCGTTCCGGTGAGGAGCTCGTACAGCACGATCCCGGTCGAGTAGATGTCGGAGGTCTGGTCGACCGGCGCGCCCTTCGCCTGCTCGGGCGAGAGGTACTGCGCGGTGCCGATGATCGAGCCGGCCTCGGTCATCTGGCTCGCGCCCGCGCGCGCGATGCCGAAGTCGGTGACCTTGAGCCGCCCCTCGGAGTCGACGAGCACGTTGTGCGGCTTGATGTCGCGATGGACGATCCCGTTCTTGTGGGCGAAGCGCAGCGCCGCGAGGATCTGGCGCGTGTAGTCGATCGCCGTCTTCACCGGCGCGGGGCCACGGCGCAGGATCAGCTCCTTCAGCGTGCGGCCCTCGAGGTACTCCATCGCGATGTAGTAGGTGCCCTCCGCCTCGCCGCGGTCGTAGATCGAGACGATGTTCGGATGCGAGAGCCCGGCCGCGTTCGTCGCCTCGCGGCGGAAGCGCTCGACGAACTGGACGTCCTGCGCGTGACGGTCGTCGAGGATCTTGATCGCGACCCGCCGGCCGAGCTCCTGGTCCTCGGCGAGGTAGACGTTCGCCATCCCGCCCGTGCCGAGCTTGCGGATGATCAGGTAGCGACCGTCGAAGACGGAGTTCAGTAGGGGATCGGAGACGACCATGGGTGTGGAGGTTACGGTTTCGAGGCCGTGGGTAGGAGTGCCTGCAAGATGAGCTTCGCGATCGGCGCGGCGGTCGTGCCGCCGAAGCCGGTCTGGTTTTCGAGGACGACCGCGAACGCGACGCGCGGCTTGTCGGCGGGCGCGAAGCCGACGAACCACGTCGTGTTGCGTCCTGCGACGTTGGTCTCGGCGGTTCCGGTCTTGCCGGCGACCTTGATCCCGGGGATCTGAGCCGCGGTGCCGGTGCCGCCGGTGACCACGAGCTGCATCATCTCGTTGAGCGCAGCGGCCGTCTTGGGCTTGATCGCGCGGCCAAGCGTGCTGGGCTTCGTCCTGTAGACCACGGAGCCGTTCGGGGCGACGATCATGCTCACGACGTAGGGCCGGACCACGAGCCCGCCGGTGGCGACCGTCCCTGCGACCATCGCCATCTGCAGCGGCGTCGCGAGCATCCGCTCCTGGCCGAAAGCGAGCCGGCCGGGATCGACGGCGGTGTTCGCGTTCGGCGGGTCGAACAGGCTCGACCCCTGGTAGAGGCCGCTCGGCGCGCGCTCGTTGAGCGGCGTGTCGAACGGCGGCACCGAGTAGAACCCGAAGCGCTTCGCGTAGCGGAGGATCGTCGATGACCCGATCTTCTTGCCGATGTTGCAGAAGACCGAGTTGACCGAGTGCTGGAAACCCTCCTTGAGCGTGAGCCGGCCGAACGCCTCGGGCCCGTTCTGGTCGGGGTTTCCCGCGTTGTAGACCGGCTTGCCGTACTCGGTGCAGTAGCCCGGATCCTCGAACTCCGAGTCGGGAGTGAACGCGCCCGTGTCGAGCGCGGCCGCGGCGGTGATGATCTTGAAGGTCGAGCCCGGCGTGAACAGGCCCTGCGTGGCGCGGTTGAGCAACGGTGCTGCGCCACTACACGGGGCCTTGGTCAGGCCGATCTTGACGAAGTCCTTCTCGACGAGGTTCGGGTCGTAGGTCGGGCTCGACGCCATCACGAGCGTCGCGCCGGTCTTCGGATTCAGCGCGACCGCCGCGCCGCACTGGCCCTTGAGCGCGTCGAGGGCGACCCGCTGCGCCTTCGCGTTCAGCGTCGTGTAGACGTCGTTGCCGGTGACGGTGACTCCGCGCCAGCTGTTGAGCGTCGAGCGGAACACCGAGCTGAGGTTCCCGTTCGCTCCGGTGAGGTAGTCGTTGAACGAGCTCTCGAGCCCGGCCTGCGAGCGCTGGACCGTCGAGTAGCCGACGACGTGCGAGGTGAGGCCGCGCTGTGGGTAGGTGCGGTAGTAGAGCGTCTTGCCGCCGACCTTGACGACGCGGTTCTTCGCGAGCACCGTCGTCCCGTCGTTCGCGTAGATCGTCCCGCGGCGGATGGTGAACTGCTGAACGCGCTCGATCTCGTTGTCCTGCCGCGCCGCGAGCCCGGCCGAGGCCCACGTCTGCCAGTACGTGGTGCCGACGATCAGCGCGCCGAGCATCACGACGGCGGCGACGGCGACGCGGGTGATCCGGCGGTTCACTTCGGCTCCTGCGCGTGATTGGAGACGAGCAGGAGCAGCGCGAGCAGGATGAAGTTCGCGACGATGCTCGAGCCGCCGTAGGAGATGAACGGCAGCGTGATCCCGGTCAGCGGAATCACCCGCAGGATCCCGCCGACGATGATGAACGTCTGCAGTGCGAAGCCGAACGTGAGCCCGAGCGCGAGCAGCTTCGAGAAGCCGTCCTCGGCCATCAGCGAAGCGCGGAAGCCGCGCAGGCAGAAGACCATGTAGAGCAGCACGACCGCCGCGCAGCCGACGAGCCCGAGCTCCTGCGCGAGCGCGGAGTAGATGAAGTCGGTGTTCAGGTACGGGATCAGCTGGTGCCCGCTCGTCGTCGTGAACGTGCCCTTGCCGAGCCCGGTGCCGCCGAAGTGGCCGTTGCGCGATCGAGTACGTCGAGCTGGACCGGCAGCCTGGTAGCCCGTTCCGTGCTGCATCCGGTCTTCCACGGGTTGAGCCAGATCGTGACGCGCTCACGTACGTGGCCGACCACCTCGTAGAGCGCCGGCTGACCCGACGAGGAACAGCGCCACGCCCGCGACGACGTAGGTGAGCCGCGCCGTCGCGACGTAGAGCATCGCGAGGAAGATCCCGAAGTACAGGAGCGCGGAGCCGAGGTCGTTCGTGTCGACGAGGACGAGCATCGCCGCGCCCCAGACCACGATCAGCGGCCCGAAGCCTTCGCGCTGCCCTGGCGCGAGCACCTCGCGCTTCTCGCGCAGGTAGCCGGCGAGGAACGCGATCAGCATGATCTTCGCCAGCTCGCCGGGCTGGAACTCGAGCGGCCCGACGTGGATCCAGAGCCGCGCCCCGTTCACCGTCTGCCCGAACACCGGCATTCCCGGCAGGAACAGCAGGACGACGGCGCCGACGCCGAGCAGGTACTTGTAGCGCTCGATCGCGCGGTAGTCCTCGCGCAGCACGAGCAGCGTGGCCGCGAACACCGCGACGCCGATCACGATCCAGAGGCCCTGGCGGAAGGCGTCGGTCGGGTTGAGCCGGTAGATCATCGTCAGGCCGATCGCCGTCAGCAGCGCGGCGAGCGGGAGGAGGTACGGGTCGGCGTACGGCACGGCGTAGCGGGCGGCGACGTGGGCGGTGAGATACAGCGCGAGGAAGAACAGCGCGTACGAGAGCGACGCGGTCGAGACCTCTGCCTGCCGCGCGATGTAGACGCTCGCGAAGCCGATCCCGGTGAGGATGCCGACGACGAGCAGGTTGGCGAGCTCGCGATTCCTGAGGCTCATCGGGACACGCCCCACAGGATCAGGCCGGCGACGACGAGCAGGAACGGCAGCGCGATCAGCCAGCGCGGCGCGCCGTGCTTCGGCGGCTCGGGAAGCGCCTCGATCGTGATCGGCACGCTGCCGTCGAGCGTGTCCTCCTCGGCGACGGCCTCTCGGGCGCGCGGCTCCTCGCCCTCGACGCCGAGCTCGAAGCAGACGACGGTGATGTTGTCCTCGCCGCCGCTCCGGTTCGCGGCCTGGACGAGCTCGCGCGCCGCGGCCTCGAGATCGCCCGCGCTTGGCTTCGAGCACGGCGAGGATGCCCTCGTCGTCGACCATCGACGGTGAGCCCGTCGGAGCAGAGCAGGTAGACGTCACCGGGCTTGCCCGCGACCGTGAACGTGTCGACGTCGACGTCGGGCTCGGTGCCGAGCGCGCGCGTGATCACCGAGCGCTGCGGGTGTGAGCGCGCCTCCTCGGCCGAGAGCTTCCCGGAGCGCTCGAGCTCGGCGACGAGCGAGTGGTCGTCGGTGAGCTGCTCGATCCGCCCGTCGCGGACGCGGTAGGCGCGCGAGTCGCCGACGTGGCCGATCGCGACGAGGTCGCCCTCGACGAGCGCGACGGTGACCGTCGTGCCCATTCCCGACGCGGTCACGTCCTCGGTCGATTGCTGCCAGATGCGGCTGTTCGCCTGGCGGATCAGCGCCTCGACGCGTTCCTCGCCGCCCTCGGGCCTCGACGTCGTCGCGCAGCGCCGTGGCGGCGAGCCGCGAGGCGACCTCGCCCGCCTGGTGCGCCGCCCATCCCGTCGGCGACGGCGAAGAGCGGCGGCTCGAGACGTAGGCGTCCTCGTTGCGGCGGCGCTTGCGGCCTGTGTCAGTGGCGCCTGCTGCGTCGCGAATGGTCATGGCTCGTAGCGCAGCTCCGTCTCGCCAACGGTGATCGTGTCACCCGGCTCGAGCAGCCGTGGCCTCGTGAGGCGCTCGCCGTTCACGAAGGTGCCGTTCGTCGAGCCGACGTCCTCGACCCAGACGCCGTCGCGCCGCGCCTCGAAGCGCGCGTGGCGGGCCGAGGCGAACTCGTCGCCGTCGAGCGGCACATCGTTCTGGCCGCCGCGGCCGAACGTGAGCGGGGCCGCGTTGACCCGGAACTCCTGCGCGATCGGCAGCGCCGCGCTGTGGACGACGACGAGCCGTCCCTGCTGCGGCGCCGGAGTCGCCTGTTGGCGGGTCGCCGCTGTCTGCGGCGCGGCGGCGACGGCTTCCTGGGGGTTGCGGATGTCGCGGCTCGCCGTGCGGACGATCCGCCAGATGAAGAGGTACAGGAGCACGAGGAAGGCGAGCTTGAGTGCGAGCAGGACCTCCTCGACCGCGGCCGAGCCGAGAATCACGCGCGTCCCTCGCCGGCGTTGGCTTCCGCCGGGCGGAGCCCGGCTCCGCCGACGCCTGGCGCCGCTGACGGCCCGGAGCTCTCCGGCCCCGTGTTGCTCACACTGTGACCTCCGGCCCCGCGCCGCCAGCGACGCCCGAGGAACGCGCGAGCGAGAACGCTGAGACCGGGCGTCACGGCAGCTCCCGGCGGAACTCCAGCCTCGTCGAGCCGATCGTGACGGTGTCTCCGGGCTCGAGCTTCGCCCGCTTCGTGCGCGTGCCGTTGACCTCGAGGCCGTTCGTCGAGCCGAGGTCGACGATCCAGTACGTCGCTCCGTCCTGGCGCAGCTCGGCGTGCTGGCGCGACGCGTTCGGATCCTTGAGGCGGATGTCGCACTCGCGCGAGCGGCCGATCGTGACCGTGCGCTTCGTCACCTCGAACGGCATCCCGTCGACGACGAGCGTCACGACCTCGCGCTCGGGCGACGGCGCGGGCTCCGCCGCGGCCTCCGCGAGCGGCGTGCGCGGCTTGTAGATCATCGTGGCGCCCGCCTCGACCTCCGGCGCGTCCGGCACGAGCTCTGCGCCCTTCGGCTGGGCCATCCGCGTCGCGATCCCGAACTCGCCCACGGTGAGGTCGGCGTCGGTCTCCATCAACACGCGCGGCTGGGTCAGCAGCGCGTACCCCTCGCGGCGCGCGTGCTCGATCAGGTACTCCTGCAGCTCGCCGAGCAGCGACGCCTCGTAGCCGGAGAACGTCTCGCGGTCGCCGGTCGAGAGGTAGAGCACGTACTCGTTCGGGACGTACACGCGCGACACCGAGATCGTGCGGTGCTCGTCCATCTCCTTGGCGAGCTTGCGGGCGAGCTCGACCGGCTGCACATTCGTCTTGAAGGCACGGCCGAACATCCCTTCGAGAAGGGACTCGAGCTTCTGTTCGAGTGAGCGGAGCACCATCGGACGGGGTGAAAATCCCTCGCGGGAGCTTAGCTAGAGGGCTGCAGCATCAGCGCCGCACAGGTGACCCAGGCGGCGAGCACGAGTGGCAGCGCGGCAGCGGTGGGCGCGGGCAGGAGCGTTAGCGCGATCATCACGGCGCCGAGCACGGCGATCCCCCAGCGGCCGCGCGCGCGGGCGTACGGGATCGCGAGAGCGACGGCGGCGAGCGCGAGCGCCTCGATTCCGACGGCCGGATTGCGCCTGAAGCGCGCGCCAGAGCGCGCCCGCGACGACCGTGGGCCGGTTGCTCTCGGCGATGCCGAGGCCGAGCGGCGGCGCAGCGCCGGTGAACGGCAGCGGCGACTGGCGCAGGCCGGCGACCACCGCGGCGACGAGCACGCCGACGGCGGTCTGCAACGCGCGGCGCCACGGCGTCTTCAGGCCCTGCACCGCGAGCGGCAGGAGGCCGAGCGCGCCGATCGGCGCGAGCAGCGGGCCGAGCGCGAAGAGCAGGCCGCCGAGCGGCTCCTTCCACATCAGCGCGACCCAGACGCGCGGCGAGCGCGGCGTAGAGCAGCTGCGAGGCCGAGCGAGACGTTGCCGAGGGGGAAGATCGGCACCGCGAGCGCGGCGACAGCCCGAGCGCGTGGCCGGGCGAACGCGAGCGCCGCAGCCAGCGCGGCGAGCCCCGCCGCGAAGTTCGCCGGGATAGAACGGCAGGAGCGTCGCGCCCGGCGGCCGCGGTGACCGCGGCGAGCCCGCGAGCGCGGCGAGACGCGGCGCCATCGCCGGCACCTTGAGCCGGACCGTGCGGCGTCGAGCGGCGGAACGGAGTGCGTCTTTGCCGGCTTCCGGCGCGTCGTGCGCGTGTCGCGGAGCGCGCTGCCGCGAGCTCGCGAGGCGCTCGGCCGCCGGGCCGGATCGACGGCGAGCGCGCGGTCGACGACGGCCGGAGCGCCTTCGGCAGATCGGGCCGCACGGCGTGCGAGCGGCTGCGCGCCGGCCTCGATCGCCTTCGCGGTCTCGAGCAGCGAGGACGTCCAGAACGGGTGGTACCCGGCGAGCGACTCCCAGAGCACGACGCCGACCGCCCAGACGTCGGCCGCCGGCCGTGCCGCTCGCGCCCTCGAGCCGCTCGGGCGAGATGTACGCGAGCGTCCCGGGCACGTCGCCGACCGCGGTCAGCGTCTCGGCCTCCTCGATCTGCGCGAGCCCGAAGTCCAGCAGACGCACCGAGATCTCCGGGCCGTCGGCGAGCAGCACGTTCGACGGCTTGACGTCGCGGTGGACGATCCCCTGCGCATGAGCGTGCGCGAGCCCTTCGAGGATCTGCGAGGCGGTCTCGACGGCGACCGCGTCGTCGAGCCTCGCCGGCGCGGATCGCCTCGCGCAGCGTCCGGCCGGCCACGTACTCGTACGCGATGTAGACATTGCGCTCGTCGCTCGCGAAGTCGTAGGCACGGACGCAGCGCGCGTGGCGCAGGCGTGCGGCGGCCTCGGCCTCGCGCTCCGCGCGCGACGCGGCCTTCCCCTCGCGCGGGACGATCTTCAGCGCCACGTCGAGACCGTTGCGTCTCGTCGCGCGCGAGCCACACCGAGCCCGTGCCGCCGCTACCGAGCATGCGAAGCGGCCGGTAGCGACCAAGGACGAGTTCGGGGGCAGAGAGAGCTAGAGCCGTGTTCGACACCCAACAAGGGGTTGGCCGCGGCGGCGCGAACTCCTTTCAGGTTCCCGGGTAGTTAGAGTTGGCTGCCACGTGACCGACCGCGACGACGACATCGAGTTCGACTTCTTCGACGAGCCCGAGACTCGCGAGGATACCCGCCGCCCGCGCCCGGAGAAGCCGAGCGGCGGCGGTCCCCGCTCGCCCGCCCGTCCGCCTCACGGCTTCACGCCGCTCCTGCGTCTCGTCGGCCTGATCGCCTTCGCGATCCTGATCGTCGTCCTGCTCGTGCTCTGGGTGCAGAGCTGCCAGGGCGCGCAGAAGCACAGTCGCTACTCGAACTACATGGGGAAGGTCAGCGCGATCGCGCACGACTCCGATCAGAACGGCCGCAAGTTCGCGACGCTGACTGACGACGCCGGGCACGAAGCTCGCGGACATCATCGCCGGCCTCAACGGGCTCGCCCAGCTCCAGCAGCAGAACGTCGCCCGCGCCGAGCAGCTCAACCCGCCCGGGACCCTGCGCGCCGAGGATACGAGCATGGTGCAGGCGCTGCAGCTCACGGTCTACGGGCTGCGCGGGCTCGCCGACGCGTTCCGCCAAACCTCCGGCTACAAGGTCGACCAGGCAGCGCAGGCCGGCGCGATGCTCTCCGCGCAGGCGCAGCGGCTGACCGCGAGCGACGTCGTCTGGGCCGACCTCTTCCACGCGCCCTCGGTCGCGGTGTTGAAACAGGAAGGGATCGGCGGCGTCGTCGTGCCCGAATCGAACTTCGTCCTCGACACGGACGTGGCGAGTACCGGCTTCGATACGCAGGTCTTCCTCCGCATCCACGGAGCGTCGACCGGCGGCACGCCCGGAGGCCTGCACGGGACCGGGATCGTCTCGACCGTCGCGCTGCCCAAGAACCAGACGCTCTCGACCACCGCCGAGAACACCGTCGTCGCGTCCGCCGACCTCGCCTTCCAGGTCAACGTGAAGGACACGGGCGACTCGCAGGAGGTCTCGATCCAGGTGACGCTGACGATCCAGAAGAGCCCGACGCCGATCGTCAAGCACGCGACGATCGAGCTGATCAACCCCGGCGACACGCAGTCGGTGGTCTTCCGCGACCTCGGCCAGCCGCCGTTCGGCGTCAAGACGACGGTGAAGGTCGACGTGCAGCCGGTGCCGGGCGAGAAGAGCACCGCGAACAACTCGGCGGAATACCCCGTCATCTTCTCGCTCGGGGGGTAGCCTCCGATGAGCCTGTCCAGTTCCGCCGCCGCCTGGATCGCGATCGGCGCCGCAATCGGCGCGCTCGTCGCGCTCGTCCTGGCGGGGCTCGCGTGGCGCTCGCTCCGTGCAGTGCGCGCCGGCCAGGAGGTGCTGCTCGGCGGCGGCAAGGGCGACCTCGTCGACTTCGCCGTCTCGCTCCAGGCGCGCATCGACGATCTCCACCGCGCGGTGGACGAGGTCTCGGCGGCGCTCGTGCGCGTCGACCGCCGCTTCGACGAGGCGCTCGCAAAGACGTCGATCGTGCGGTACGACGCGTACGAGGGCACCGGCGGTCACCAGTCCGCGTCGATCGCGCTGCTCGACGCGAACCGCAGCGGACTCGTGATCTCGGCGATCCAGGGGCGCGACTACGCGCGGATCTACATGAAGGAGCTCGACCGGGGCCGCGCCGCCGTGGCGCTCTCGCCCGAGGAGCTGGAAGCCGTCGAACGGGCTATGGCTCATTAAGTGTTTCTGATCCGCTGGGCGATCCGCCTCGTCCTCTTCGTCGTCCTCTGCTTCGCCTTCCTCGCCGGGACGGTCTACCTCTTCGTCCTGCCGCATCAGGATCACGTCACGCACGCAAATGCGGTGGTCGTCCTCTCGGGCGGGAAGACCGACCGGCTGCCGAAGGGGCTGAAGCTCGTGCAGAGCGGCGTCGCGCCGACGCTCGTGATCTCGGACGGGCTCGCCGCGGACTATCCGCAGGCGAACGAGCTCTGCCGCAACAAGCAGCCGTTCAAGGTGATCTGCTTCAAGCCCGACCCCTACTCGACCCGCGGCGAGGCCGAGGGCGTCGCCCGCCTCGCGAAGAAGCACCACTGGAAATCGGTGGTCGTCGTCACCTCGCGCTACCACGTCTTCCGGGCGCGCATCCTGTTCAAGCGCTGCTTCAAGGGGAAGCTCGCGGTGGTCGGCTCGTGGCCGTCGCCGACCGACTACGTGATCGGCGCGCTCGAGGAGTGGCCCAAGCTGATCTACGAGGAGACGCTCCTGCGGAGTTGCTAGCGAGCCCGGAAGGTACGCTTCGAGCTGAAATGCAGCAGGTCCTCGTCCTCAACGCGAGTTACGAGCCTCTCAACGTCTGCTCCGTGCGACGTGCGCACGTGCTCGTCTTCAAGGGGAAGGCCGAAGTGCTCGAGGAACTGGGCCAGCCGCTGCGGAGTGCGAGCTCGACCTATCCCTGGCCGCACGTGATCCGCCTCGTCACCTACGTCCGCGTGCCGCGCGGCTTCCAGCGCAAGATCTCGCGCCGCGCGCTGTTCGCCCGGGACGGCTGGCGCTGCGTCTACTGCGGCACGAGCGGCGGGCGGCTCACGCTCGACCACGTCGTCCCGCGGTCGCGCGGCGGCGAGTCGGTATGGGACAACGTCGTCACCGCGTGCTCGCCCTGCAACCTGCGCAAGGGCGACCGCTCGCTGGCCGAGGTCTCGATGGAGCTGCCGAAGCCGCCGGGGCCGCCTGCGCCGGTGCTCTTCATCCGGCTCGCGGCGCCGAAGATCCCGTCGAGCTGGCAGCCGTACCTCGCCGGCCTCTCGACGTCGACGGCCTGAGGTGAGGCGCTGGGTCTGGATCGCCGGGATCGCGGTCATCGTCCTCGCGGTGCTGCCGTTCGCCGGTGTGCTCCGGCCCGGCGGCGCGCACGGCACGACGACGACGGACAGCGGCGGGATCACGGTCACGGGCGACGGCACGGTCAACACGGTTCCCGATCAGGCGGAGTTCGACTTCGGCGTCCACACCGAGAGCGCGACCGCGGCCGCGGCGCTCGGCGCGAACGGCGCGCTGATGACGAAGGTGATCGCCGCGATCCGGGGTGCGGGCGTCGACAAGGGCGACATCCAGACCTCACAGGTGTCGCTCTCGCCGCAGACCTCCGCGAACGGCAACCGGATCACCGGCTACGCGGCCGACAACACCGTCACCGTGACGGTGAAAGACCTGGGCACGGCGGGCGCGCTCGTCGACGCGGCGGTCGGCGCCGGCGCGAACAACGTGTCGGGCCCGAACCTGTCGAGCTCGGATCAGGGCAAGCTCTACCTCGACGCGCTGAAGCTCGCGATGGCCGACGCGAAGGCGAAGGCTCAGGCGATCGCCGACGGCGGCGGGGTCAAGCTCGACAAGGTGACGACGGTCGTCGAGGGCGGCGGCGCAACGCCGCTCCCGAGCGCCGACACTGCGAAGGCGACCCCGATCTCGCCCGGCACGACGCAGATCGAGGCGACGGTCACGGTCACGTACGCGATCTCCTAGCCAGCTCCGCCTCGACGTCGGCCAGGTCGATCCCGCGCGCGGCGAGCAGGACGTAGCTGTGGAAGATCACGTCGGCGACCTCGGACACGAGTCGCTCGTCGCTTTCGGACACGCCTGCGAGCGCCACCTCGAGCCCTTCCTCGCCGACCTTGCGGGCTGCGAGGGCGGGATCGTCGAGCAGCGAGACGACGTACGAGCCCTCCGGCCGCTCCTGCTTCCGCTCGGCGATCCGGCGCCACAGCCAGGGAGCGAAGCAGCTCTCCGCGCCGGTGTGGCACGCGGGGCCGGCGGGGCGGACGCGGAGCAGGATCGCGTCGCCGTCGCAGTCGTCGCGGATCTCCTCGACGGCCATCGTGTTTCCGGACGTCTCGCCCTTGTGCCAGTACTCCTGCCGCGAGCGGCTCCAGAACCGGGCCTCGCCGCTCTCGCGGGTACGGCGCAGCGCCTCGTCGTCCATCCACGCGAGCATCAGCACGCGTCCGGTCTCGGCGTCCTGGACAATTGCCGGTGTCAGCTGCGGATCGGCCATCCCCGCTCCTTCAGTGCGATTTTCAGCGCCGGCAGCATCTCCGGGCGCTCGTGGACGATCGAGGCGACGAGGGCCGCGTCGGCGCCCGCGTCGAATGCGTCGGAGAGGTGGCCCGCGTTGCCGGCGCCGCCGGAGGCGATGACCGGAACGGACACGGCCTCGGCGACCGCGCTCGTGAGCGGCAAGTCGTAGCCGTTGCGCGTCCCGTCGGTGTCGATCGAGGTGAGCAGGATCTCGCCCGCACCGTAACGCGCTGCCTTGACCGCCCATTTCACCGCGCTCACGCCGCGCGCCTGGCGGGCGCCGTGCGTGTAGACCTCGCCGCCCTTGGCGTCGATCGCGCAGACGACCGCCTGCGCGCCGAACTCGTCGGCCAGCTCCGTGAGGAGCTCGGGCCGCTCGAGCGCGGCGCGGTTCACGGCGACCTTGTCGGCGCCCGCGCGCAGGAGTGCCCGCGCGTCCTCGAGCTCCGAGATTCCGCCGCCGACGGTGAACGGCACCTCGAGCGACGCGGCGGCGCGCTCGACCAGCTCGAGCGGCGGCCGGCGATCCTCGATCGTCGCCGTCACGTCGAGGAACACGATCTCGTCGGCCCCGAGCGCCGAGTAGCGCTCGGCCAGCTCGACGGGGTCGCCGACGTCGCGGAGATCCTGAAACCGGATCCCCTTGACAACGCGCCCGCCGGCGACGTCGAGGCAGGGGATCAGGCGCTTCTTGACCATGCGAGTGTGCTCATGAGCACTTTTGCGCCGGCCCGGTCGCTTCGCTCCGGGTGGAACTGGACGCCTGCGAGCGGGCCGCGCTCGACGGCTGCGACAATCGGGCCGTCGTGGTCGACCGTCGCGACCGTGACCGACTCGTCCGCCTCGGCCGCGTAGCTGTGGGCGAAGTAGACGTCGGCGCCGTCGAGCCCGGCCAGCAGCTCGCCCCCCGTGACGCTCAGCGTGTTCCAGCCCATGTGCGGGACACGACGCGCCTGGATCTGGCGCACGGCCCCGTCGAACAGCCCGAGCCCCTGGCCGCCCTCCTCGCTCTCGCCGAAGAGGAGCTGCATGCCGACGCAGATCCCGAGCAGCGGCCGGCCCGCAGCGACGCGCTGGCGCAGTGCGTCCGCGAGCCCGCGCTGCTCGAGCCCGCGCGCGGCGCTCTCGGTATGGCCGACGCCGGCGACGACGGCGAGCGGCGCCTCGCGCACCAGCTTCGGGTCGGTCGTGACGATCGGCTCGGCGCCGGCGCGCTCGAACGCGGCGCAGACCGAGCGCAGGTTCCCCGCGCCGTAGTCGGCCAGCACGACCTTCACATCGCTCCCTTCGTCGAGCCGGAGACGCCCGGTGCGACGGCCACGCGGAGCGCACGGCCGAGAGCCTTGAACGCGGCTTCGGCGACGTGGTGCTCGTCGACGCCGGTCGCCTCCAGGTGGAGCGTGAGCTTGGCCTGCATCGCGAAGCGCTCGAACGCGTGCGGCAGCACGGTGCCCGCGGGCGCGAGCGAGACCTCCGCGTGCGGCCGCTGCACGAGATCGATCGTCGCGCGCGCGAGCGCCTCGTCCATCGGCACGTCGGCCGAGCCGTAGCGCGTGATCCCGGCCCGGTCGCCGAGCGCCTGGGACAGCGCGTCGCCGAGCGCGGCGAGGATGTCCTCGGTCGTGTGGTGCTCGTCCACCTCGAGGTCGCCCGAGGCGAGCAGGTCGAGGTCGAGCCCACCGTGGAAGGCGAACGCGCCGAGCAGGTGGTCGAGCAGGCCGATCCCCGTGGCGACCCGCGCGCGGCCCTGGCCGTCGAGATCGAGCGAGATCCGCAGGCTCGTCTCGGTGGTCGTGCGGATCACCAGAGCAGTGCGACGCGGCGACTGCTCGGTCTCGACGCCAAGCGCCGCAAGGAGGCGGTCGTTCTCCGCGGGCAGGCGCACGGTCATCCGGAAGCCGTCGCCGAAGTGGCGCACCACGATCCCGTCGGCGTCGAAGGGCGCGCGGACGAAGAGGAAGTTGCCGTGCGATTCCGGGCAGTCGAAGCCGGCCGCGAGCAGGGCGGCGCGGACGCGCTCGCGCTCGGCGATCGTCTGCTCGACGTCGAGGCGCGGCTCGCGGAGCGCGGCGGTGGCGATCCGCGCCGACGGGCCCGAGATCGGCGCCGGCGGGCGCCGCGCCTCGAGCTCGGCGGCGACCTCGACCGAGGCGACCGCGTAGCCCACGCGCAGCGAGGCGAGCCCGAACGCCTTGGACAGCGTGCGGACTACAACCATGTTCGGCTCGAGCAGCGGCACCACGCTCGCTCCGAGCGGCGCGAACTCGATGTACGCCTCGTCGACGACGACGAGAGCATCCGGTCGGCTCCGCGCAAAAGCGGCAATCTCGCCGGGCGGCGTCAGCTCGCCGGTCGGGTTGTTCGGATTGCAGACCCAGACGACCGCGCCCTCGTCGTCGCTCACCTCCGCGCCCGCCAGCTCCGTCGCGATCCGATAGAGCGAGTACGTCGGCTCGGTGACGACCGCCCGCTGCCCGGGCGCGAGGAAGGCGCGCGCGATCAGGAGGATCACGTCGTCGGCGCCCGCGCCGACCACGATCTGCTCGGGCAGGACACCCGTGTACGTCGAGGCCGCCCCGCGCAGCGCCGCGTAGCTGCCTTCGGGGTACTCGTTCAGGCGCGCGAAGCTCTCCGCGATCGGTACCTGCGGCACACCGGGCAGCGGCGGCACGTTCTGGTCGAAGCGGAGCGTCTCCGGCGGGTAGGCCGGAGTCCACTCGTACGGCTTGAAGCCGGCCGGCAGCGGGACGGCGGTGGGCGTCACAGCCGCGCCTCTACGGCGGCGGCGTGGAGGGGCAGGCCTTCGACGCGCGCGAGCGGCCCGACGATCGCGGCGGCCGAGACGACGCCCTCGTGCGTCGCGCGGACGAGCTGGATCGGCTTGAGGAACGCCTCCAGCCCGAGCCCGCCTGCGGCGCGGGCGAGGCCGCCGGTCGGCAGCACGTGGTTCGTGCCGACGGCGTAGTCGCCGAGCACCGACGAGGTCTGCTCGCCGAGGAAGACCGCGCCCGCGCTCGTCACCTGCGCGGCCAGCGCCTCGGGGTCGGCGACGCTGAGCTGCAGGTGCTCCGGCGCGAAGGCATTGGCGGCGGCGATCGCCTCGTCCAGGCTCGCGACGACCTGTGTCTCGGCGCCCGGGACGAGCGCGCCGACCTTGGCCGCGAGCGCGGCGCTCGTCGTGATTAGCAGCGCGGCGCCGTCCGGCCCGTGCTCGAGCTGGGCTCGGAGGTCCGCGGCCGCGAGCTCGGCGTCCGCGGTCTCGTCGGCGATGATCACGACCTCGGTCGGCCCGGCGGGAAGGTCGATCCCGACGTGCGCCGAGACGAGCAGCTTCGCGGCGGTGACCCAGCGGTTGCCCGGCCCGACGATCTTGTCCACCGGCGTCACCGTCTCGGTGCCGAACGCGAGCGCGCCGACGGCCTGCGCGCCGCCGATCGCGTAGACCTCGTCGACGCCGAGCTCGCGCGCGGCGGCCAGCATCCCGGCGGACGGGCGCGGAGTCGCGACGGCGATCCGGCGCACGCCGGCGACTCGCGCGGGAACGACGGCCATGACGAGTGACGACGGATACGCGGCGAGCCCACCCGGCGCGTACACGCCGACCGAGTCGAGCGGCACGAACCGGCGCTCAGCCTCGATCCCGGGGTAGGGGCTGACGCGGAAGTCGGGCGGGCGCTGTGGCGCGTGGAAGGCCTCGACTGCGGCGCCGAGCCGTCGCAGCGCGACGAGCGCCTCGTCGTCGAGCCGCGCCGCAGCGAGGTCGGCGGCCGAGACCCTCGGCGAGGTGAGCCGCACGCCGTCGAAGCGCTCGGTCAGCTCCAGCAGCGCCGCGTCGCCGCGGGCTCGCACGTCGCCGACGATCTCCGCGACCTGCGGCCAGATGTCGTCGTAGCCCTGCGTCCTCACGGAATCAGCCGTTCCACGGGAATGACGAGGATCGAGGTCGCGCCGGCGCCCTTGAGCGGCTGCAGCAGGTCCCAGACGTCGTCGACGTCGACGGCCGCGTGGATCGCGATCTGGCCGGGCTCGGCGAGCGGCAGCACCGACGGCGCGCCCATGCTCGGCAGCAGGCCGCGGATCGTGTCGAGCGCGGTCTCGGGCGCGTTCATCATCAGATAGCGGCGGCGACGCGCGGCGACAACCCCTTCGAGCATCAGCCGCAACCGCTCGAGCAGTGCGCCGTTCCCGTGGAGGACGGCGCCGCCTGCGATCAGCACGGCTTGCGAGTCGAGCAGCTTGCCGATCCGGCGCAGGCCGTTCGCGGTCGCCGTCGAGCCGGTCGAGACGAGGTCGACGACGGCGTCCGAGAGCCCGAGCCGCGGCGAGGCCTCGACGGAGCCCGAGACGGTGACGAGCTCCGCGTCGATCCGGAGCCGCGCGAAGGCGGCGCGCGTCGTGCGCGGGTAGGCGGTGGCGATGCGGAGGCCCGCGAGGTCGGCCAGGTCTTTCGCCGGTGAGTCGACCGGCACCGCGGCCTCGAGCGTGCAGCGCGCGAAACCGAGCTCGCCGACCATCACGACGTCGGCCTCCGCCTCGGCGACCAGATTGGCGCCAGTGATCCCCGCGTGGACGACGCCGTCCTGCACGTACTCGGGGATGTCGTGCGCGCGGACGAGGAGCAGGTCGACCGGCGCGTTGCGGCACGGGATCACGAGCGAGCGCTCGCCCGCCTCGAAGCTGAGGCCGGCGGCGGCGCACAGCTCCAGCGCCGGAGCCGCCATGCGTCCTTTCGACGGGACCGCGAGCGACAGGCGACCGTCCTCGCCGGGGCGGGAGAATTCGGAGCTCACGGTGTCCTCCTAGCGCTTCTTGGCGACGCGGTCGAGAGCGAGCCGGTAGCCGCCGGTGCCGTTGCGAAACCACTGCGCGACGCGGGTGACGGTCGTCGTCGAGGTGCCCACGCGGCTCGAAATCTCGAGGTAGGGAACGCGCTGCTCGAGCAGGTTGACGATCTCCCAGCGATGCGTGAGTGCCTCGAGCTCGGGCGCGGTGCAGAGGTCGCGCAGGAAGCGGAGGAGCTCCTCGCGGCTGCGGAGGGTGAGCATGGCGTCGGCAAGGCTGCCGAGCGTTGCGGGAACCTCGTCGAGCGCATGTGAGGGCAGCTCCGGCGCTGGGGTCTGACGCTTCTTAGTGGCCATTCTGTATCACCATGTTACCATGTTAGCATGATAAACCAGAGTCGTGCAACGAGCTTTGTGATCGCCCCCGCGCTCGACGTGCTCGAGGGGCGCTGTGTCCGTCTTTCTCAGGGCGAGCGCGAGCGTGTGATCGTCGAGGGCGGCGATCCGGAAGAGGCGGCGCGGCGCTTCGTCGGCGAGGGTGCGCAGCTGCTCCATCTCGTCGATCTGGACGGCGCCTTCTCGGGCACGCCGTCCGCAGGGCTCCTCGCGCGGATCGTCGCAGCGGCGGGCGCCGTCCCGGTGCAGGTCGGAGGCGGGTACCGCACCCTTGAGGCGATCGAGGCCGCACTCGTGGCGGGCGCTTCGCGGGTGCTCGTCGGCACGGCCGCCGCGAGCCCGGACTTCCTGAACGAGGCGGCGGCGCGCTTCGGCGAAGGGCTCGTCGTCGCGGTCGACGTCCGCGACGGACGCGTTGCGCTCGACGGCTGGACGGAGGCCACCGAGCTCACCGCCGCGGAGCTCGTCCGCCGCTGCGCCGAGGCCGGCGTCGCGCGGCTCCTCGTCACGAACGTCCGCCGCGACGGCTCGCTCGAGGGACCCGATCTCGAGCTGCTCGAGGAGGTGCTGGCCGCCTCCGACCTGCCCGTGCTCGCGGCCGGCGGGATCTCGGGTGTCGAGGATCTCCGCCGCCTTCGGGAGGTCGGCTGCGAGGGCGCGGTGCTCGGCAGCGCGCTGTGGCTCGGGAAAATCACCCTGGCGCAAGCGCTGCTCGCGTAGTACTCTCCCGGTCGCATGCGCAACTTCGGCTGACACAGGTACTCGCGCGCGCCGCCGCTTCCGGCAGGCGCACTGCTTCCGTGTCCGTTCTCGCCCGAAGGAGTCGTACGCATGCTCGCTGTAGAAGTCCTCAATCTGCGCAAGGAGTTCCTCCGCCGTGACCGGCGCGCGGGCCGCTTCGCGCCGAAACGGCGTACCCCCGCGATCAAGGACGTCAGCCTCGCGATCGAGCGCGGCGAGTGCGTCGCGATCCTCGGCCAGAACGGCTCGGGCAAGTCGACGCTCGTCCGCGTGCTCTCGACGCTGCTCCTGCCCGACGGCGGCTCAGCCAAGGTCTTCGGCCACGACGTCGTCTCGGACGAGCGCGCGGTGCGCCGGCTCGTCAACCGCGTCTCGGTCGAGGCCTCGTTCTTCAAGAAGATGTCCGCCGCCGAGAACCTCGGCTATGCGGCGCGGTTCTACGGGATGGCGCCGTCGCAGACGCGCGAGCGGATTCCCGAGATCCTCGAGCGCGTCGGCTTCCCGGCCGAGCGGCGCACCGAGCCGATGGAGAACCTCTCGCGCGGCATGCAGCAGAAGGTCGCGCTGGCCCGCGCGCTGCTCACCTCGCCGGTGCTGCTCCTGCTCGACGAGCCGACGACCGGGCTCGACCCGCGCTCCAAGCTCGAGGTGCAGGACTTCATCCGCGAGGTTCGGGCCGAGCACGACGCGACGATCCTGCTCTGCACGCACGACCTCGCCGAGGCGGAGGCGCTCGCCGAGCGCGTCGGGATCCTCGACCGCGGCGAGTTGCTGTGCCTCGAGCCGGTCGACGAGCTGCTCGAGCGCTTCGGCGCCGAGACGCTCGAGGACGCGTTCTTCGCGGCGACGGGGCGCTCGTTCGAGCACGAGGACGACGAGGAGAGGGAGGTGTTCGCGTGATCGGTGACACGAATCTGTCCGTCCGGCACGAGCTGGTCGGCCTCGGCGGGATCGTCGAGCGCAACTGGTACCTGGTCAAGCGCTACGCGTGGTGGGAGCTCGCGTTCTTCCTCTGGACCGTCGCCAACACGCTCTCGATCGTCTTCATCGCCGACGGTGTGCAGGCGGCCGGCGGCAAGGTGAACGTCAACGAGCTGACCACGGTGCTGCTGATCGGCGCCGTGATCTGGGCCTACCTCGGGATCATCTTCGAGATCCTCACCGAGACGGTCGCCTGGGAGCGCTGGGAGGGGACGATCGAGTACACGTTCATGGCTCCGCTCTCGCGGCCGGTGCACCTGATCGGGATGGGCGTCTTCGCGGTGGCCTACGGCGTCGTCCGCGCGGCGGCGCTCTTCGCCGTCGTCGCGGTGTTTTTCAGCCTCTCGATGCCCGATGCGAACTTCGCCTCGGCGCTGGTGATCCTCGCGATCGCGTCGGTCTCGTTCATCGGGATCGGGATGATGACCGCGGTGCTGCCGCTGATCTCGCCGGAGAAGGGCTCGCAGCTCGGCTTCGTCGCGCAAGGGCTGCTGCTCGTGGTCTCGGGCGTCTACTACCCGACGAGCGTGCTGCCGCAGTGGATGCAGTGGATCTCGACGATCTCGCCGGCGACCTACGCGCTGCGCGGGATCCGGGCGGCGATTCTCGAAGGCGCGGGTGTGCAGGCGTTGTGGGGCGACATCTGGCCTCTGATCCTGATCGGGATCGTCTCGATCCCACTCGGGCTCGCGGTCTTCCGCCGCGGCGAGCGCTACGCGAAGAAGCACGGCAAGCTGAAGAGGTCGGGATGATCCGCCGCGCCGAGACGGCCGCCGACTTCGCTCTCTGCGCGCAGATCAAGAACGCGGTCGAGCCGGGCCAGCCCGTCACCGCGGCGGAGCTCCGCGACGATTCGAGCGCGCGCATGCTGATCCACGACGACGCGGGCTATGTGCTCGTGAAGGCGTCGAGCCTCGTCGGCTGCGCGTACACGATGGTGCGCGTCCTGCCCGAGCGGCGCCGTCACGGTGTCGGGGCGGCGCTGCTCGCGGCGGCCTCGGACGAGGCGCGCGCGCTCGGCAAGGAGGAGCTCTTCGGCCGCGTCGACGGCGACGACGCAGAGTCGCTCGCGTGGTTCGAGCGGCGCGGCTTCGTCGTGCTCTCCCAGGACGTGGAGCAGATCCGCGAGCTCGGCGACGAGCCCGCGCCCGAGCCGCCGCCGGGGATCGTGCTCGCCGAGCTCCGCGCCCGAGCACCTCGAAGGCGTCTACGCCGTCGCGGTCGACGCCACGCCGGACCTGGCCATCGGCGCCGCGATTGCGGCGAGGCCGTACGAGGGCTGGCTCGCGGAGCTCCAGGGCCGGATCATCACCGTCGCGCTCGAGGGCGAGCAGGTCGTCGGCTACGCCACGCTGCTGCCGCTCGCCGCGCTCCCCGACACGCTCGAGCACGAGCTGACCGGCGTCCTGCCGCAGCCACCGCCGCCGCGGGATCGCGGAGGCGCTGAAGCGGGAGCAGATCCGCTGGGCCGCCGCCAACGGCTACAGGCGGCTGGTCACATGGACGCAGGAGGGAAACGACGCGATGCGGAGCCTGAACCTCAAGCTCGGGTACCGCGAGCGCCTCGCCGACATCTCGATCAAGGGACCATTGATCGGGTGATGGTGTAGACTCCGACCGTCTTGAAGGCGACGTTGCCTCGGGCGCGATGTCGCGCTCGGGGCTTTTTTCGTTTACAGGGAGGAAAACATGGCTGCAACCACACCGCGTAAGGCTCCGGCATCGCGGACGGTCAAGAGCAAGGACCGCGCGACCTCGAGCCTGACCGACCGGCGGGCGGTGCTGAAGCGGATCAAGGACGAGAAGATCGAGTCGGTCCTGTTCTGGTTCACCGACCTCGAAGGGCACCTGAAGAGCTTCGCGATCACGCCTGCCGAGATCGGCGAGGCGCTGAACGACGGCATGGGCTTCGACGGCTCGTCGATCACGGGCTTCAACAGGATCGAGGAGTCGGACATGGTCGCGATCCCCGATCCGACGACGTTCCAGCTGATGCCGTGGCAGGAAGGCGAGCGCAAGGTCGGCCGGATGATCTGCGACGTCGTCACGCCGAACGGCGAGCCATACGTCGGGGACCCGCGCTACGTCCTGCGCCTGGCGCTCGAGCGGATGAAGAAGCTCGGCTTTGACACCTTCAACGTCGGTCCCGAGCTCGAGTACTTCCTGTTCAAGGATTCGTCCGGAACGGAGACGCTCGACGAGGGCGGCTACTTCGCGATGACGACGCAGGACGCGGCGACCGAGCTCCGCGACGACACGATCGCCGCGCTCGAGTCAGTCGGGATCCCGATCGAGTACCACCATCACGAGGTCGGCCCCTCTCAGCACGAGATCGACATGCGGTACGCGTCCGCGCTGGACATGGCCGATCGCACGATCACCTACCGGCTGATCGTGAAGGAGATCGCGGCCAAGAACGGCGTCTACGCGACGTTCATGCCGAAGCCGCTGTTCGGCGAGAACGGCTCCGGGATGCACACCCACATGTCGCTGTTCAAGGGCGGCCGCAACCAGTTCTTCGATGCGAAGGACCCGCACCACCTGTCGCCGGTGGGCAAGGCCTTCATCGCCGGGCTGCTCGCGCACGCGCGGGAGATGTCGGCGATCTTCGCCCAGTGGGTCAACTCCTATAAGCGGCTCGTGCCGGGCTACGAGGCGCCGGTCTACGTCGCGTGGTCGCAGCGCAACCGCTCCGCGCTCGTCCGGATCCCGCTCTACAAGCCGGGCTCCGAGCAGGCGACTCGCGCCGAGCTCCGCTGTCCGGACCCGGCCTGCAACCCGTACCTCACGTTCGCGGCGCTGCTCCACGCGGGGCTCGAGGGGATCGAGAAGAAGTACAAGCTCGAGGATCCGATGGATCAGAACCTCTACCACCTCACCACCGAGGAGCGGAAGGAGCAGGGGATCGAGGCTCTGCCGCAGACCCTCGGCGAGGCGGTCGACGCGCTCGCCGGCTCGGACCTGATGAAGCGGGCGCTCGGCGATCACATCTTCCCGCGCTACGTCGAGCTGAAGCGGCGCGAGTGGGACGAGTACCGCGTGCAGCTCTCGGAGTGGGAGCTGAAGCGGTACTTGTCAGCGCTGTAAGCGGGTCATATCCTCCTTGTCGACCCCGCCCCCTGCGGAGGGCGGGGTCGACTGACGGCCGACTGCGGGCTCCCGATGGGAGCCTGTGGTCGTTCTTGGCCCAGGGAGGTGGCCGTGCCTGACCGATATCTCGTCTTCTCGGCGTCGATGCGAGCGGGCTCGCTTAACTCGCGCCTCGCCGGTCTTGCGGCTGCGGTGATCGAGTCGCACGGCGGCGAGGTCGACCTCGCCACGATGCGGGAGTTCGACGTGCCGTCCTTCGACTGGGATGTGGAGCAGGCCGACGGCATGCCGACGGGTGCCCAGGAGCTTCGCCGCCGGCTGGAGGCGTGCGATGCCCTCGTGATCGCCTCGCCCGAGTACAACTTCTCGGTTCCGGGCATCCTCAAGAACGCGATCGACTGGACGTCGCGCTTCCGCCCGCAGCCGTTCAACGAGCTGCAGGGCCTGCTGCTGTCCGCCTCGACGTCGCTGGCCGGCGGCAACCGCGGGCTGTGGGCGCTCCGCGTGCCGCTCGAGCACCTCGGCGTCCGGCTCTATCCGAGCATGTTCTCGCTGGCCAAGGCGGGCGAGGCGTTCGCGGCGGACGGGCAGATCGCCGACGAGCGGCTGCGCGAGTTGTTCGAGAGCACGATCGTGAGCTTCATGGGCCTCGTCGAGGCCGTAAAGCACTACCCGGAGGCGAAGAGCGCCTGGGTGGAGTTCCTCGGCGAGTGAGGCGCTTAGAGGAAGCGGCGGATCGACTCGCGCTCGACGCGGAGACCGATCACTCCGCTCGAGCCGTCGATCTGGTCGATCGTGTCCGCAGGAACGAGGCGGCGGCGGCGATGGAACAGGCCGGCCTTGACGGACAGAGCATCCGGAACGTCGGGGGTGGTGCCGTACATCGGGCACTCGACCCGGCCGATCACCCGGCCGCGCCGATCGGCCACGAGGAAGCCGGTCGTGCGGCTGAGGTCGACTGCTACGGCATTCACGTGTCCGAGGCTATCGGCGCCTTGTGAAGAGAACCCGCGCAAGGCGTAAGGACTTTGTTAACCGCCCTGTCACAAGGCGCAACCCAAGCGGATTCGCTGTCTCTGGGCGGATCCCTCCTGCCCATACAATCGCCTGAATGGACGCGCGCGAACGCCACTTCAACCTGCTCACCGAGACGATCGCCGCGGTCAACTCGACACTCGATCTCGAGGAGGTGCTCGGGCTCGTCGCGAGCAAGGTCGCGGCCGCGCTCGAGGCCGATGCCTGCTTCGTCTACCTCTACGACGAGCGCGCCGACGAGCTCGTGCTGCGGGCGACGCACGGGACGAGCGTCGAGGAGCTGACGCGCCGCCCGCGGATGCGGCCGGGCGAGGGAATCACGGGCTCCGCCGCGCTCGAGCGCGCGCCGATCATGATCCCGGCCGAGGCGCACCTCGACTACCGCTTCAAGGCCTTCGCGAACCTGCACGAGGAGGTGTACGAGTCGATCCTCGCCGTGCCGATCCTTGCGCGCGAGCGGCTCGCCGGCGCGCTCAACGTCCGTACCCGGAATCCGCGCGTCTTCGACGACGACGAGATCGAGCTGCTCGTGGCGATCGCCGCGCAGGTCGCGCAGACGATCGAGCACGCGAAGCTCTACGCCCACGCGCAGGCCCGCGTCGGCGAGCTCGAGGCGCTCGCGCGGATCTCGGAGGCCGTCTCGGAGTCGCTCTACCTCGAGGAGTCGATCGAGGCGATCGTCAAGGCGACGATGGAGGCGGTGAACGCGACGGGCGCCGCGCTCGTGCTCGAGGACGGCAGCATCGCGTGGCCCGAGGGCCGCGCCGGTGCCTACGCCGTGCGCACCGCGCTGCGGTGGAAGCGGCGCCAGATCGGCGAGCTCGTGGCCGACCGCGACACGCCGTTCACCGACGAGGAGCGCGCGCTGCTCTCCTCGATCGCCCACCACGCGGCGGTCGCGCTCGAGCACGGGCGCGCGGTGATGCGCGGCGTGCTCGCCCAGGAGATCCACCACCGGGTCAAGAACAACCTCCAGACCGTCGCCTCGCTGCTGCGCCTCCAGGCGCGCGCGACCGGCGAGATCGATCCACAGAAGGCGCTCGACGACTCCGTCAACAGGATCCTCGCGATCGCCGCCGTCCACGAGGTGCTGACCGAGCGCCACGACGACGACGTCGACCTCGGCGAGCTGCTGGCCCGGCTGCGCGCAATGCTCGTCCAGGGGCTCGTGTCGGGCAAGACGGTCGAGGCCGACCTCGACGAGAGGGTCGAGCTGCCGGGCCATCAGGCGACAGCGGTCGCGCTCGTCTTCAGCGAGCTGTTCCAGAACGCGCTCGAGCACGGCGGCAGCGCGGTCACGGTCGAGCTGAGCCGGCGCAACGGCGACGTCTTGCTCCTGATCGCGGACGACGGCCCGGGAATCGCCGAGGACGCGACGGGCACCGGCCTCTCGATCGTGCGGGCGCTCGTCCGCGACGAGCTCGGCGGCACGCTCGAGCTGCGAGGCGGCGCGGGCACCCGTGCCGAAGTGATATTTCCCAACTGATGAGTATGCGAATCCTGATCGCCGAGGACGAGACGATCATCCGGCTCGACCTCCGGGACATGCTCGAGCGGGCCGGGTACGACATCTGCGCCGAGGCTAAGGACGGCGTCGAGGCGGTCGAGCTGGCGCGCGCGACGCTGCCGGATCTGGCGATCATGGACGTGAAGATGCCGGAGCTCGACGGGATCGACGCGGCGCGCACGATCCTCGAAGAGCGGCCGATCCCGATCGTGATGCTGACCGCGTACGGGCAGGAGGAGCTCGTCTCGCGGGCGGTCGAGGCGGGCGTCTTCGGCTACCTCGTGAAGCCGTTCCGTGAGAGCGACCTTCTGCCTGCGATCGCGACGGCGTGCGCGCGCCACGAGGAGCTCGCTGCGGTGCGCGAGGAGGCCGAGTCGCTCGCCGAGGCGCTCGCGGCGCGCAAGGCGATCGAGCGCGCGAAGGGGATCCTGATGGCGAAGGAAGGTCTCACCGAGGCCGACGCGTTCGCGCGGCTGCGCCGGGCGAGCCAGGTCTCCGGCCGGCCGCTGAAGGTCGTCGCCGAGGCCCTGCTCGCCACGTTCGACGACGTCTAGAGCGCTCGGAGGGCGAGCAGCAGCGAGGTCAGCGAGAAGCCGTCGAGCACCTGGCCCTCGGCGATCAGCTGGTCGACGCGGCCGACCGGCACCCATTCGACCCGCTCGGCCTCGTGCGCGTCCGCGGGGTCGCCGACGTGGGTCGCGCCGTCGGCGAGGAACGCGTGGAAGGCCTGGTCGCAGAGGCCGTTCGTCGGATGCCAGATGCCGAGCGGGCGGAGCGGACCGGGGCTCCAGCCACTCTCCTCGAGGCCCTCGCGCGCCGCGGCGGCCTCGGGCGTCTCGCCGGGATCGCCGCGGCCGGCCGGGACCTCGAAGCCCCAGGTGTCGGTGATGAAGCGGTGCCGCCAGAGGAGCAGGAGCCCGCGCGCCGGGTCGTGCATCACGACCGACGAGGCCGGGGTGGCGATTCGCACGACGTGGTGCTCGAACCGCTCGCCGTCGGGCAGCTCGACGTCCGTGAGGCGGAGGCTCACCCAGGGGCTTTCGTAGAGCGACCGCTCGCCGTGTACGGTCCAGCGCATGAGCACCAGCCTAGGCGAGCACGCAAATGCGGCGCTCTTGCGGCGGCTGTTCGACGCGTTCGCGCACCGCGACGTGGCAGTGGTCGGCGAGCTGCTCGGTGAGGACGTCGTCTGGACGGTGCCCGGTGACGTGCCCGTCGCGGGCGAGCATCGCGGCCGGCGGCCGGTGGTGCGCTTCCTCGGCCAGACGGCTCGGCTCACCGACGGCACCTATCGCAGCGAGCTGCACTACGCGCTCGGCGGCGACGACCGCGCGGTCGCCGTCTACCGCGCGACGGGCCGGCGTCCGGACGGGCGCACGATCGACCTCGACCAGATCCTGCTCTGCCGCATCGAGGACGGCCGGCTCGTCGAGGTCATCGCGGTGCCGACCGACCAGGCCGTGTTCGAAGCCTTCTGGGCCTAAGAGCTTCTAGGCCTGGGAGCGGGCGAACAGCTCTTCCCAGCGCGCGAGCAGCGCCTGGAGCTCGTCGCGCGCCCTTCGGTGGGCCGCGAGCGTGTCGACGTCGCCCCAGTCGTCGGCGAGCTGCCGTTCGAGCTCGGCGACGGCCTCTTCCTGGGCGGCGATCTGGGCCTCGATTCGCTCGAGGTCGTTCGGGCGCGCCTTGACCGCGCGCGCAGTCTTTTCCTTGCGCGGCTTCGGCTCGCGCGGCGGCGGCGCTGCGGCGGCCTCGCGCGCGGCCACGTAGTCGGCCCAGCCGCCCTCGGTCGAACGCAGCCCGTGATCCTCCACCGCGATCGTGCGCTGGGCGACCGCGTCGAGCACGGCGCGGTCATGGGAGACGAGCAGCACCGTGCCCGGGAACGCCTCGAGCGCCTGCTCGAGCGCCTCGCGGCTCTCGAGGTCGAGGTGGTTCGTCGGCTCGTCCAGGACAAGGAAGTTCGCGCCCGAGGCGACCACGAGAGCCAGTGCGAGCCGGCGGCGCTCACCGCCCGAGAGCAGCCGCACGGGCTTGTCGTGCTCGCCCCAGCCCGAGAAGAGGAAGCGCCCGAGCAGCTGCTGGGCGAGCGGCCGCGAGAGCCCGGTCGCACCCTGCACGCACTCGAGCACGCTGCCGCGCTCGTCGAGCTCGACCTCGTGCTGCGAGAAGTACGCCGGGATCACGCCGTGGCCGAGCCGAACCGAGCCCGACTGCGCCGGGTGCTCGTCGAGGATCGTCTCGAGCAGCGTCGTCTTGCCGGAGCCGTTCGGCCCGATCAGCGCCACGTGCTCGCCGCGCTCGATCGCGAACGAGACGCCGTCGAGCAGCTGCTTGTCGCCCGCCGCGATCGCGAGGTCGCGCGACTCGACCACCGTCCGTCCGCTCCGCGGCGGCTTCAGGAACTCGAAGCCGAGCGAGCGCCGTTTCGACGTCAGCCGGTCGAGGTCGCTCGCGGCCTCGGAGCGCCCCTTCTCGAGCCGCTTGATCTGCGTCACCTTCGCCTGGGCCTGCTTGGCCTTCGACTTCTTCGCGCGGAACCGCTCGACGAAGCGCTCGAGCCGCTCGATGTCGGTCTCGTAGCGGTCGACCTCCTTGGCCGCGTCGAGCGCGCGCGCCGCCTTCTCGCGCCGCCACGCGTGCCAGGGGCCGGGAAAATAGATCGACTTCGAGCCGTTCAGCTCGAGCACCGCGTTCGTGACCGATTCGAGGAACCAGCGATCGTGTGCGACGAGGATCACGCCCGCGTCGAGCGACTGGAGCTCGCGCTCGAGCCACTCGAGGCTCTCCACGTCGAGGTGGTTCGTCGGCTCGTCGAGCAGCAGCAGGTCGGGGTCGCCCGAGAGCGCCCGGGCAAGCGAGGCGCGAGTGATCTCGCCGCCGGAGAACGTCTGCAGCGGCCGGTCGAGGTCGGCGTCTGCGAACCCGAGCCCGCGCACCACCGCGCCGGCGCGGTCGCGCCAGTCGTAGCCGCCCGCGTGCTCGAGGCGCGCCTGGGCGGCCGAGTAGCGGCTCAGCATCGCAGCGTCGTGGTCTCCGGCCGCCATCAGGCCTTCGAGCCGGCGCAGCTCCTCCTCGAGCGCGATCAGGTCGGCGGCGCCCGAGAGGACGTACTCGCGCAGCGTCAGTCCCTGGTCGAGCGGCGGGCGCTGGTCGTGCAGCGCGATCCGTGCGCCCTTCTCGAGCACGATCTCGCCGCCCTGGAGCGCCGTCTCGCCCGCGATCGCCCGGAGCAGGGTCGTCTTGCCGGCGCCGTTGGGCCCGGAGAGCGCCACACGATCGCGCCGCTCGACCTTGAGCGCAACGTTGTCGAACAGCACGTTTGCGCCGAACTCCTTGCGGAGACTTGTTGCAATCAGGAGTGCCACGCCCACAGGGTAGTGGCGCGTGAATATCGTTAGGTTCCTGATATGCCGAAGCCAACTCTGCAACAACAGTCGATTGACACCATCCGCACCCTTGCGATGGACGCCGTGCAGCAGGCGAACGCGGGCCACCCCGGCACCGCGATGGCGCTTGCGCCGCTGGCCTACCTGATCTACACGAAGCACCTCCGCCACAATCCCGCCGACCCCGCGTGGCCCGACCGCGACCGTTTCATCCTCTCGGCCGGACACGCCTGCATCCTCCAGTACGCGACGCTGCATCTCACCGGCTATGACCTGTCGCTCGCCGAGCTCGAGCGCTTCCGCCAGTGGGGCTCGCTCACGCCGGGCCACCCCGAGTACGGGCACACCGTGGGGATCGAGACGACCACCGGCCCGCTCGGCCAGGGCTTCGCGAACGGCGTCGGCTTCGCGCTCGCGGAGCGGTTCCTCGCCGAGCGCTACAACCGCCCGCACCACGCCGTCGTCGACCACCACGTCTACGCGATCTGCGGGGACGGCGACATGATGGAAGGCGTCTCCAACGAGGCGGCCTCGATCGCGGCGCAGAACGGGCTCGGCAAGCTCGTCTACTTCTACGACGACAACAGGATCACGATCGACGGCACCACGTCGGTCTCGTTCACGGCCGAGGATCGCGGCGCCCGGCTCGCCGCGCAGGGCTGGCACGTCCAGCACGTCGACAACGCCAACGACGTCGCGGCGCTCGACGCTGCGATCGTGGCGGCGAAGGCCGAGACGGAGCGGCCGTCGATGATCGTCGTCCGCAGCCACATCGCCTATCCGGCGCCGCACGCGATCGACACGGCCAAGGCGCACGGTGCGCCGCTCGGCGCCGAGGAGGTGGCGGCCGCCAAGGTCGCGATGGGACTCGATCCGGAGCAGCGCTTCTCCGTCTCCGCCGCGGTCTACAAGCACATGAGCCAGGTCAAGCGCGGCGCCGCGCTCCAGAAGGACTGGGAGAAGCGCCTCGCGGTCTGGAGCGCCTCGTTCCCGGAGGCACGGGGCGACTGGGACCAGGTGCAGAGCGGCAAGCCGCGCGACGGCTGGGTCGAGGCGCTGCCCGAGTTTCCGGCCGGCGAGGACGTGGCCACGCGGGACGCAGGCAAGACCGTGATGCAGGCGCTGAAGCCGTTCACGCCGACGATGATCGGCGGCTCCGCCGACCTCGTCGAGTCGACCAAGACCGAGTTCGTCGGCGGCGGCCTCTTCTCCGCCACGCACGCGGGCCGCAACATCGCGTTCGGGATCCGCGAGAACGCGATGGGCTCGATCGTGAACGGGATCTCGCTCCACAACGGGATGCTCAAGCCCTACGGCGCCACGTTCTTCGTCTTCTCGGATTACATGCGACCCGCGGTGCGGCTCTCCGCGCTCAGCCATTTCCCCGTGATCTGGGTCTGGACGCACGACTCGATCGGCGTCGGCGAGGACGGGCCGACGCATCAGCCCGTCGAGCACCTGATGTCGCTGCGGGCGATCCCGAACCTCTGGATGGTGCGCCCCTGCGACGCGAACGAGACCGCGGTCGCGTGGAAGGTCGCGGTCGATCGCGAGGGCGGCCCGGTCGCGCTCGCGCTTTCGCGCCAGAAGCTGCCGACGCTCGATCGCAGCGAGGTCGCGCCCGCGGCCGGGCTCGAGCAGGGCGCCTACACGCTCTGGGAGAGCGGCCCGCCCGAGCTGATCCTGATCGCCTCCGGCTCCGAGGTCTCGCTCGCCCTCGATGCGGGCAAGAAGCTCGCCGCCGAGGGCAAGCAGGTGCGCGTGGTCTCGATGCCGTGCTGGGAGCTCTTCGACGCGCAGCCGCAGAGCTATCGCGACAAGGTGCTGCCGCCCGCGGTGAAGGCGCGGCTCTCGGTCGAGGCGGGCACCTCGTTCGGCTGGGAGCGCTGGGTCGGCCTCGAGGGCGACTCGGTCGCCGTCGACCGCTTCGGCGCCTCGGCTCCCGCGCCCGAGATCTTCGAGCACCTCGGCTTCACCGTCGACAACGTCGTCGCGCGCGCCACGGCACTGCTCTCATGACGAAGGAGAAGGGAACCGCGATGAACAGGCTGCAACAGCTGTCCGAGCTCGGACAGAGCGTGTGGATCGACAACCTCTCGCGCGACCTCGTCAAAAACGGCGGGCTCGCGGCGATGATGAAGGACGACGCCGTCGTAGGCGTGACGTCCAATCCGACCATCTTCCAGAAGGCGATCGGCCAGGGGAACGACTACGACGCGCAGCTCAAGGAGCTCGCCGGCAAGGTCGACGACCCGAAGGAGCTCTTCCTCGAGCTGTCCGCGCGCGACGTGGCCGACGCATGCGATCTGCTGCGCCCGGTCTACGACGCGACCGGCGGCGTCGACGGCTACGTCTCGTGGGAGGTCGACCCGACCTTCGCCTACGACCGCGACCGCACCTACGACGAGGCGGTGCGGCTGCACAAGTGGATCGACAAGCCCAACCTGCACGTGAAGATCCCGGCGACGAAGCCCGGGCTCGGCGCGATCGAGGACATGATCCACGCGGGCAAGAACATCAACGTGACGCTGATCTTCTCGCTCCAGCGCTACGCCGAGGTCGTCGAGGCCTACATCCGCGGGCTCGAGCGGCTCGTCGCGGGGAGCGGCGACCCGGCGAAGGTCGCCTCCGTCGCCAGCTTCTTCGTCTCGCGCGTCGACACCGAGTGCGACCGTCGGCTCGAGGAGATCGGGTCGAAGAAGGCGCTCGCGCTGCGCGGGATGCTCGCCGTCGCCAACGCCAAGCTCGCCTATCAGCACTACCTCGAGGCGTTCTCGGGGCCGCGCTGGGAGTTCCTCGCCGGCAAGGGCGCGCGCCCGCAACGCTGTCTCTGGGCCTCGACCTCGGCGAAGAACCCGGCCTACCGCGACGTCGTCTACGTCGAGGAGCTGATCGGAGCCGACACGGTCAACACGATGCCGCCCGAGACGATCGTGGCCTTCCAGGACCACGGCGTCGCCAAGCCGAGGCTCACGAAGGGGCTGAAGAAGGCGCGCGCGGTCTACGACCTGATCGGCGAGGTCGGCGTCGACATCGACGACGTCACGGAGACGCTCGAGGCCGAGGGCGTGTCGAAGTTCGCCGACTCGTTCGTCGACCTGCTGGCGGAGGTCGGCGGCAAGAACTCCGCACTCGCCGCGTGACCGAGCTCGCCGAGAATCCGCTCGCCGAGGGGCTCGAGCTCCGGCGTCGGCCCGATCCGTGCGCGATGGTGATCTTCGGCGCGTCGGGCGACCTCGCCCAGCGCAAGCTGATTCCCGCGCTCTACGCGCTCGCCGTCCGCCGGCTCCTACCCGAGCACTTCGGCGTCGTCGGCGTCTCGCGCAGCGAGGAGTCGACCGAGGACTACGTCGCGCGCATGTGCGAGGCGGTGCGCGAGCACGCGCGGGACGAGTTCCGCCAGGACGTTTGGGACTCGCTCGCGGCGGGAATGCGCTACGTGGCGGCCGACGTCTCGCAGCCCGGCGGCGCCGACCCGATCGTCGCGGCGCTCGACGAGCTGGACGCCGAGCGGGGCACCGCGGGGAACCGGATGTACTACCTCGCGATTCCGCCGAGCGGCATCGCCGACGTCGTCGAGGCGATGGGCGAGCGGCGCTCGACCACGGGCTGGACGCGCCTCGTCGTCGAGAAGCCGTTCGGCCATGATCTCGCCTCGGCGCGCGAGCTCGACGGGATCGTGCAGCGGCACTTCGCCGAGTCGGAGGTCTTCCGGATCGACCACTACCTCGGCAAGGAGACCGTCCAGAACATGCTGGCGCTGCGCTTCGCGAACGGGATCTTCGAGCCGATCTGGAACCGCCAGTTCATCGACCACGTGCAGATCACCGTCGCCGAGACGCTCGGGATCGAGAACCGCGCCTCGTTCTACGAGTCGGCGGGCGCGATCCGCGACATCTTCCAGAACCACCTGCTCCAGCTCGTCGCCCTGACCGCGATGGAGCCGCCGATCGACTTCACCGCCGACTCGGTGCGGAACGAGAAGGTCAAGGTGCTGCGCGGCCTCCGCACACCCGGCCCGCGCGAGGTCGTTCGCGGCCAGTACGGCCCCGGCTTCGTCGAGGGCGTCGAGGTGCCGGGCTACCGCGAGGAGCCGGGGGTCGCGTCGGACTCGATCACCGAGACGTTCGTCGGCGCGAAGCTCGCGATCGACAACTGGCGCTGGGCCGACACGCCGTTCTACGTCCGCGCGGGTAAGCGGCTGTCCCGGCGCGAGACGACGATCGCGATCCAGTTCAAGCGCGCGCCGCACCCGCTGTTCGGCGCCGAGGGCGCGGACGGCCTGCGCCCGAACGTCCTCCTGATCCATGTCCAGCCGGACGAGGGGATCTCGCTCTCGATCGGCGCGAAGGTGCCGGGCCAGGGCATGTCGATCCGCTCGGTGCACATGGACTTCCTCTACGGCGGCGCCTTCCGCACCGGCCTGCCCGAGGCGTACGAGCGCCTGATCCTCGACGCGATGCTCGGCGACGCGACGCTCTTCACCCGCATCGACGAGGTCGAGGAGCAGTGGTCGCTCGTCGACTCGATCGTCTCGGCCTGGACGCGCGACCGGCCGGGCTTCCCGAACTACGCGGCCGGGTCGTGGGGTCCGCCGGCGGCCGACGACCTCGTCCATCGCGACGGGCGCTCCTGGCGCCGGCACTGAGCGTGCTCGACGCGATGGAGTGGGCCGGGGCCGACGTCACGGTCACGGAGGTCGAGCACGAGCTGACGCGGCTGCGGATGGAGGCCGAGCTGGGCGGCACCGCGCAGCGGACGAGCGTCATGACGCACATCGCGTGGGTGCCCGAGCCGTGGCTGCCCGCGGCGCTCGAGGTACTGAGAGGACTCGCCGAGCAGCATCCGTCGCGGACGATCGTGCTCGTGCCCGAGCCGGACGCGGGCGAGGCGGCGATCGACGCAGAGCTCGAGCTCTCGCTGTTCCCGCTCGGCGAGAGCGGCCGCAGCATCTGCACCGAGACCGTGCTCCTGCGCCTGCGCGGCGCCCGGGCGCACGCGCCGGCGAGCATCGTCACGCCGCTGCTCGTCTCCGACCTGCCCGTCTTCTGCCGCTGGCGCGGCGAGCCGCCGTTCGGGCTCAGCGAGTTCGAGCAGCTGCTCGGCGTCGTCGACCGGCTCGTCGTCGACTCCGAGGAGTGGGACGACTTGCCGTTCGCCTACAAGAAGCTCGCGCACGAGGTCGAGCGGACCGCCATCTCGGACATCGCGTGGCAGCGGCTCCTGCCGTGGCGCGGCGCGCTCGCGCGGCTCTGGCCCGGGATCGCCGAGGCCTCGACGGTTCGCGTCGCCGGCCCGAAGGCGGACGCGCTGCTGCTCGCCGCGTGGCTGCGGACGCGACTCGGCCGCGCCGACCTGGTGCTCGAGCACGACGAGGCGGCGGCGCTCGAGCACGTGTCGGTCGACCGCCAGGAGGTCGTTCCGACCGAGCTGGATCCGCTCACGCCGAGCGACCTGCTCTCGAGCGAGCTCGACCGCTTCGGGCGCGACCCGATCTACGAGCAGGCGCTCAGCTCGTTCTGAGCGCGGCGAGCGTGGCCTCGTGCAGGAGGCCGTTCGACGCCACCGCACTGCCGCCGCCGGCCGTGTCGTTTCCGGCCAGGTCGGTGAGCCGTCCGCCTGCCTCCTCGACGATCAGCTTCGGCGCCGCGAGATCCCAGAGGTTCGCGCGCGCCTCGACCGAGACGTCGACCGAGCCCTCCGCGAGCAGCATGTACTGCCAGAAATCGCCGAAGCCGCGCGGCGCCCACACGCGCCGGGCGAGCGCGAAGAACGGCTCCTCGAAGTCGCGCAGGCTCGTGTAGGTGAGCACGGCGTCCTCGAGCTGGGCGATCTTCGAGACGGCGATCCGTTCTCCGTTGGCGAACGCACCGCCGCCGCGTGTGGCCCACCAGCGCTTGCCGAGGGCGGGCGCCGAGACGACCGCGACCTCGTCCTCGAGCGCGATCAGCGTCGCGAAGAGTGGGATCCCGCGCACGTAGTTCTTCGTCGCGTCGATGGGGTCGACGATCCAGCGCCGCCCGTCGCCCGCGTCCTGGCCGTACTCCTCGCCGAGCACCACGTCGTCGGGCCGCTCGTCGGCGAGCCGGGCGCGGATCGCCTCCTCCACAGCCTTGTCCGCCTCGGACACGGGCGTGAGGTCGGGCTTCGTCTCCACGCGCAGGTCGGGCGCACGGAACCGCGCGAGCGTGAGCACGTCGGCCGCGTCGGCGAGAGCGAGTGCCAGCTCGAGGTCGGTCGCCACGACCCCGAGCCTAGCGACTAGCTGAGGAAGCGGAACGAGCGGGCGGCGGCCGTGAAGATCGAGGCCTTCGCGTGCGCAGCGCCGGGCGTGCTGGTGAACGTCAGCGAGTACGTCCCGCCGCGGTGCTGGAGGAAGTACACGACTGCGGACTCCGTGTGTCCCTGCGACTTGCCGACGTACGTGCACCGAACGCTCGCGCCCGCGGGCAGCGAGAGCTGTGCGCACGACACCGAGCTGCCGAGCGACCGCGCCTGCGCCGTCACGCTCCGCAGCCACGCCTTGGGCGTGAACGCGCCGCGGTCGGGCGCCGCCTGGACGACGAGTGCGGTCGAGACAGGCGAGCCGTTCGGGTCGTAGGCGACGAACCGCAGCGACGAGCCGCCGGAGGCGAGGCTCCGCAGCTTCGGGCCGAGGTACGCGACGAGGGCGGGCTTGCTCTTCAGCGCGACGCCCGCAGCCTTGCGGTCGACGCCGGCCCACGTCTTGGGCACGCTGACCGAGAAGCCGCCGGCCGGGACGCGGTACGCAGTCGTCCCGATCGTCGCGGTGCCCCCGACGATCGAGAAGGTCGGCTTGCTGACGACGATCGGCTGCGGGTCGGACCAGGTCATCGCCTGCGATCCGGTCGGCAGCGAGTAGTCGAACCCGCGGACGCGGTAGTACCAGGTGCCGGATGTGAGCGGGAGCACCTCGGAGGTGTTGAGCGTCAGCATCCCGAGCGCGCCGGTGGCGGGGTCGGTCTCGGGCGTGAACGGAACCTTCGTCTGGCTCCACTGCACCTCGTAGGCGTCGGCGCCGAGCGCGGTCGTCCAGGCGACGAGCGGCGCGCCGTAAAACGACTGCGAGTCATTCGCGGAGGTGAGCTTGCCCTGCGGCGAGAGGCCCGTGGCGAACGCGTCGCCGCTGGCCGTCAGCGCCGGCTCGCTCTGCTTGCCGAAGCGCATGATCCGGCCGTTCGCGCAGACGTCCTGCGCGAGTTCCGTGTCGTTGTAGCGCAGCGCGCCGGCCGTTCGTGTAACGGGTTCGCCGGGGAAGTGGGGATGACCGAGCGCGCCGCCGACCGTGATCGTGTTGCCGTTGATCGCGGCGACGACAGTCAGCTCGATGCTTGGGCCGGTGCCGATCGAGATCGTGTCACCGACGACGAACCCGGCTGCATTCGCGACCGGGACCGCGGTGCCGACGACGGCGCCCGTGATTGTCGTTGAAAGGGCGTTGGGGACGTTGGCCGTGACCGGAACGACGGTCCAGTAGTAGCCGCCGCCGTGCGCCCAGTCGGTGTCCCAGAGGTCGACCGGAGGACCGAAGCTCCCCGTCAACGTCAGCAGCGAGACCTGAGCCGGGCCGGTGCTGGTGCCGGTCGCCGGGGTGGGCGTCGGCGTGGGCGTGGGCGTCGGGGTGGGGGTAGGCGTCGGCGTCGTGGTGCCGGTGCTGCTCGGAGCCGTTCCCTGCGGGAGCGAGCCAGTCGCGGTCACGGCCGGCAGAGACTCGTTGGCGACCACGGGATCGCCGTCCCAGGTGAAGCTCGTGATGTCGGCGCCGTCGAGCGGATAGCTCGAGCGCATGGCGAGGAGGGCCTGCGGGGTCTGGGGCAGCGCGAGTGGGCCGCTGACGCGCGGCGCATAGGCCGGGCTGCCGACGATCGCGCCCGCGAAGACGCGGTTCAGACAGCCCCGGTCCGTGTAGACGTAGACGCGGTAGAGCTCGCTGGCGACGCCGGCGAACGACTGGTTGCCGCTGTAGACGAACGCGGGCATCAGGCGCTGCGCGGGTGCGGAGCTGCTGCCGTTCGAGACGACGTCGGATACGGTCTCGAGCGGCTTGAGCGGGCCGACCGTGAACGGCGGGTTGACCGAGCTGTAGACCGGGCTCCACGGGCCATGCGTGACGACCGGCAAGCCGTTCACCCGCGTGTTGAAGTCGTTGCGCAGCGCTCGGATCCGCCAGCGCACGACGCCGAGCCACGAGGCGGCCTGGTGGAAGGTGTAGAACTCGCGCTCGTCGGCGACGTTCGTCGACGTGTAGATCGTCTTCGGAATGTCCACGAACCAGACCTCGTAGCCGGCCGCGCCGTCGACGGGCGTCCAGCGCAGCAGGCCCGGGTAGCTCGGCAGCGGAGTCGGTGCAGCGGGGGGCTGCATGTCGAAGCCGAACGAAGCGCTCCAGTCGGTCGTCGTGTCGTCGAGGACGGCGCGGACGCGCGCGTAGAGCGAGTGCGGCGTGCCGGTGATCCAGGGCAGCGTCAGCGCCGGCGAGGCGACCGGGCTCGTGAGGCTCGTGTCGGAGTAGACGATGCCGCTGTCCTCGAAGCTGCTGCTCAGCGAGAGCTGGAACTCGTAGTGGACGGCTCCCGGCACCGGGTTCCACGCGAATGCGGGCGTCCGCGGGAAGACCTCCGTGCGCGGCTCGTCGACGCGCAGCAGGAAGGCATGGAGCCCGCTCGGCGGAGCCGGAGGTGCGGCGACGGCGGCGTTGGCGACGCCGGAGAGCGCGAGCAGTGCTGCGACGACGGTGAGGAGAGTTGTGATGCGGCGGGTCATGGAGCTCCTAATGCGAGGACTTTTTCTTGGGCGTTGGCTTGGGCGCGGGCTTGACGATGGCGAGCTTGCGAGAAACGACCGTCCCGCTCGCCGTCCCGGTCGGGGAGAGGCACGTCAGCGTGAGCAGCGAGGCCGCGCCGGGAGCGGTGGCTCCGGCTGGACGCCGCAACGTGTTCACGAGAGACTGCGGCAGCTTGAAGCGCACGTCGTTGTTCCCGGGGCGGAGCTGGTAGGTGCCGAGGTTCGTCCTCCCCGCGGCGGCCTGGAGCATGCCGGGGCCGCTCGAGAAGACGATCAGGCGCACCATGCGGTCGGTCGCCGACACGCGCAGGACCTGGGCGCCGTAGAGGTAGATCGACGGGGCGACATCGCCCGTCGGAGCCGCGATCACCGGGCCGGGGCCGGCGTTGAGCTCGGCGGGAGGCGCGGTCGCGCTCGACGGCGTGGTGAAGTCGACGGTCAGCGAGCCGCTCACCGTGAACACCTGCGAGTCGAGGGTCGTGCTCGGATTCGGCAGTGCGAGATAGCCGTCGGGCCCGCCGAAGCAGGTGTTCCAGGGAACGGTGAGCGAGGCGGTGGTGCCGGTGATCGTGAGCGGGATCGCCGCCGTCCCGACGCCGGTCGAGTAGAAGGACGGCTTCGAGCCGGCCCCCGCCGGCAGCGCCACGGTCAGCGCCAGCGTCGCCGCGTAGCACGGGCCCATGTCGCCCGAGGTGCCGCGGGTGAAGGAGAGGTAGCGCGCCGCGAGGTGGTTGACGGCAACGTGGAGGACGGGGAACGAGCCGGCGACGTTGCCGGTCGGGAGCGTCGAGAAGGTCGTCGGCGCGAGCCCCTGGAGGCCGACGGCGGTGAAGTTCCCCGCGACGGCGTGAAGGGTGTAGTCGGTGAAGGCGTCGCCGATCGTGGTGCCCTTCGCAGCGATCGCGGAGCTGAGCGCGGCCAGGCCCGTCTCGGGCGGGGCGCCCGCCGCGGCGCCGGCGTTGAAGACGTCCTTGATGAAGAGGTTGCCGTAGCGCTCCGCGAGGTACTCGAAGAACGGCCAGCGCGAGTAGCCCTTGTTCTCGTAGTCGTCGGGCCCGCACGCGTCGCTGAGGCAGTCGAGCGACATGTCGGGCTGGGCGACCGTGTCGGCGAGGCTGGTCGCTCCCGCTCCGGCGGGGTCGAAGCTGTCGGCGGCGAAGCCGGCCCACTCCGCCGTCGCCTCGAGCAGCCAGGAGTCGGAGGGCTCCCAGATCCCGAACTGGATCAGGTGGAACAGCTCATGGGCGATCGTGTGCGGGTTGTCGACCGAGCCTGTGTCGATCGCGATCCACCCGGTGCCGGGAACGGCGCCGTCGGGTGTGGCCAGGCCCAGGAGCCCGCTGCCGAGGACGTCGACCCAGACGTCGATCCTGCCGTCGCCGTCGTCCGGCGGCGCCGGATAGCCCCAGGTGGTGATCTCCGTCGTGTAGGCCTGCTCGGCGAGCTGGCCGAGATCGCCGGCCTGCTGATCGGTGATCCGACCGGGATCGGCCAGGTCGCCCGTGAAGTGGATCTGAAAATGCGTCGTGTTCAGCGTCTCGGGATAGCCGAGACCGGGGCGCGCTGCGCTCGCCGGCGAGGCGGCGAAGGCCGCAAAGGCGCCGAGCAGAACGGCCGCAGCAAGAATTCGGGCGCGAAACATGCCAGCAGGGGCATCGGCCGGAAGGCGGGAAAGCTTTAGTTCAAGCCGTCAGTGCTGCGAGAGATACAGCGCCGCGCCCGCGAACGTGAGCGCGAAGAGCAGCAGGCAGAGGCAGAACAGCCACAGCCCGAAGCGGACGTTGCGGCGGGCGAGCTCGACGTCCATTACCCGATCACCGCGTCGACGGCCATCGCCACGAAGAGCAGTGCGAGGTAGAGCAGCGAGTAGTGGAAGAGCAGCGAGGCGCGCTTCGGCGTCACGTCGCGCGCGAGGTGCCAGGCGAGGGCGACGAACCCGCCGCCGAGCCCGACCGCCGCGATCGCGTAGGCGAGACCCATCCAGCCGAGCAGGTACGGCACGAGCGTGACTCCGATCAGCACGTACGAGTAGATGAGGATCTGGCGCACCGTCGCCCGCTCGCCGCGCACGACCGGCAGCATCGGCACCTTCGCCGCCGCGTACTGGTCCTTGATCAGCAGCGCGAGCGCCCAGAAGTGCGGCGGCGTCCAGAAGAAGACGATCAGGAACAGCCAGATCGCGGTCAGGGTGAGGTCGCCGGTCGCGGCGGCGTAGCCGACGAGCGGCGGCACGGCTCCGGCGGCGCCGCCGATCACGATGTTCTGCGAGGTGTTCCGCTTCAGCAGGCGCGTGTAGACGACCACGTAGAAGAGCCCGCCGACGAGCGCGAGCGTCGCCGTCAGCACGTTCACCGTGCCCGCTAGCAGGACGAAGGAGAGCGCCATCAGCGCGAGCCCGAACTCGAGCGCGTGCGGCGCCGAGACGCGCCCGGCCGCGACAGGGCGCTTGTCGGTGCGCTTCCCCATCAGCACGTCGATGTCCCGGTCGAGCATGTGGTTGAGCGCGCTCGCGCCGCCGCAGGCGAGCGCAAGGCCGGTCATCGTCGCGACGAACAGGCCGAGCGGCGGCCAGCCCTCGGCGCCGACGAACATCCCGCAGGCGCCCGTGAGCAGGAGCAGCGTCATGATCCGCGGCTTCGTCAGCGTGATGTAGTCGCGCCACGGGCCGTTCGGGACGGGCTCGCCGCGGAACGTGAGCGCGGCGGTGACGACGGTCGAGGCGAGCGCGGCCGCGGCGGCGGCGAGGTGGAGGCCGGGCGCCGTGAGGAGCGCGGCGAGCCCGAACAGCGCGAGCGAGGTGAACGCGGGCACGACGAGGCGCCGGTACTCGAGCACCGCCGCGACCGCGACCGCGATCAGCGGCGGCAGCGCGATCGCCGCGAGGATCCGGTGCGTTGTGCCGACGTGCTCCGCGCCGGAGACGACCGCGACGAGCACCGCCGCCGACGCGCCGATCGCGGTCAGCCGGAGCCAGGGGCCGGGCGCGGTGTCAGAGCGCACGGGACTCCTCGAGGCGGCTGCGAAGGTCGGCCAGCGGACGGGCGCTGCGGACGGGCGGCACCGAGTCGAAGTTGTCCTCCGGCGGCGGCGAGGTCGTATACCACTCGAGCGTGTCCGCAAGCCACGGGTCGTTGCCCGCGCGGCGGCCGCTTCGTTGGGTGCGGAAGACATTCACGAGAAGCACGACAATCCCGGCCGCCATTACGATCGAGCCCGCGGTCGAGACGACATTGTAGGACTCCAGGTGCCCGTGGCCATGGTAGGTCGAGACGCCGCTCTGAAAGCCGAGCCGGCCGAGCAGGTACTGGAAGAAGAAGGCGATGTTGAACCCGGCGAAGAGGAGCCAGAACGACGCCTTGGCAAGCCGCTCGTCGAGCAGGCGCCCGTAGAGCTTCGGCCACCAGTAGTGCAGTCCCGCGAGGATCGCGAACAGCGTGCTCCCGTACACCGTGTAGTGCAGGTGCGCGGTCACCTCGGCCGAGCCGTGCAGCCCGAAGACGGCCACCGCGAGCCGCGAGAGCCCGCCGACCGCGAGCAGGAAGACGAAGCAGAGCGCGAACAGCAGCGGCGAGTGGAACTCGACCGCGGCGTGCCAGAGCGTCGCGAGCCAGTCGGCGAAGATCACCGCGACCACGGCCGCGATCGCCACGGCCGCGATGATCAGCACGACGTGCACGTACCCGTGGATCCCGACCACGAACGTGCGATGCGCCCAGACGAGCAGGAACAGGCAGCCGAGCCCGACGAGCGAGTACGCCATCCAGCTGAAGCGGTGGATCGGCCGGCGCGCGAATACTGGCAGCACCTCTGAGACGATCCCGATCGCGGGCAGCAGCAGGATGTAGACCTCCGGGCGGCCGAGGAACCAGAACGCGTGCTCGTAGAGCGCTGCGCCGCCGCCGTGCGTGAAGAAGTGCGTCCCGCCCTCGCGGTCGAGCAGCAGCATCGTCAGCGTGGCCGAGAAGGTCGGCACGATCAGCAGCAGCAGCGTCGAGTAGACGAGCATCGACCAGACGAAGAGCGGCGTCCGCATCCAGGTCATCCCCTGGGCGCGCATGTGCTTGACCGTGACGATCAGCGTGATCGCAGCGAGCAGCGCCGAGAGCGACAGGATCAGCAGCGAGAGGATCAGGAGGTTGACGCCGTTACCGGGCGCAGTGGCCGAGAGGTCGGTCGCAGGTCCGCCCTTCGCCAGGAAGCTCGAGAACAGCACGACGCCGCCGAGCAGGAACAGCCAATACGACAGCGCGTTCAGGCGCGGGAAGGCGACGTTGCGCGCGCCGATCAACAGCGGCGCGAGGGCGCTCCCGAGCCCGGCGAAGGTCGGCAGCGAGAACAGGTAGATCATCGTCGTCGCGTGGAGCGTGAGCACCTGGGCGTACGACTTCGAGCCGAGGAAGCCCTGGTCCGGGGTCTCGAGCTGGGCGCGCAGGAACAGCGCAAGCAGGCCGCCGAGCAGCATGAAGACGAGGCTCGTGCCGATGTAGAGCGCCCCGATCCGCTTGTGGTCGACGGTCGTGAGCCAGCTCGTGACCTTGCCGCGCATCCAGTCGGGGCGCGGTGCTGTCTCGGCTCGTACCGCCATTGATGCGATTCTATGGCGTATGGGAGTCGGATCGCAGGTGGACATTCCGGCCGGCGTCGTCGCGCCGTTCGAGGTGTACGTCAACGGCGTGCCGCAGCAGCCCGGCGTCGACTTCGATCAGGTCGGCCCGTCGCTCCTCTTCACGCGCCCGCTCGCGCGCGAGGGCAGGCTCGGGCCGATGCGCTGGCTCTCGATGCTGCTCGGGATCGCGGGCACCTACCGGAAGAACGACCAGGTCGACTTCGTCTACTCGCGCGACGGGCAGCATCTCGTCGCGCACGGTGTCCCGCGGGCAGAGGAGGCCTGATGCGCGTCTCGGCCAAATCCGATTACGCGGTGCGGGCGGCGATCGAGCTCGCGCACGCTCACGGTGAGGGGCCGGTCAAGGGCGAGCGGATCGCGACGGCGCAGAAGATCCCGTCGAAGTTCCTCGAGTCGATCCTCGTTGACCTGCGCCACGCGGGGCTCGTCGCGAGCCAGCGCGGCAGCGAGGGCGGCTACTGGCTCGCGCTGCCGCCGGCGGAGATCACGGTCGCCGACGTGATCCGCGCCGTCGACGGGCCGATCGCGAGCGTGCGCGGGATGCGGCCCGACGAGCTCGAGTACTCCGGGAGCGCCGAGCCGCTGCGGGAGGTGTGGCTCGACCTGCGGACTGCGCTGCGCGGCGTGCTCGAGCACGTCACGCTCGCGGACTTGGTCAGTCGAACACCTTCGTCTGGGCGGGCTTGACGTACACGGTCTGACCCTCGGCGAGTGAGAGCGCCTGCTCCTGCTCGCGGGTCAGCTGGGCCCAGAACGGCGCGCCGTCGGCGCGGACGAGCTCGACCCGCACCTCGAAGCCGAGGTGGACGACGCGCTCGACCGTCGCCTCCTCGGTCGCCCCGTTCGGCTCGAGCACGAGCTCGACGTCGTGCGGCCGGACGAGGCCCCCGTCGAGGCGGTTGACCGGGCCGACGAAGCCCATCACGAACTCGTTGGCCGGCGCTTCGTACAGCTCGCGCGGCCCGCCCTCCTGTTCGACGTGACCCTCGTTCATCACCACGATCCGCTCGGCGACCTCCATCGCCTCCTCCTGGTCGTGCGTGACGATCACCGTGGTCACGTGCGACTCGTCGTGGAGACGGCGCAGCCAGAGGCGCAACTCCTTGCGCACGCGCGCGTCGAGTGCGCCGAACGGCTCGTCGAGGAGCAGGACGCTCGGCTCGACGGCGAGCGCGCGGGCGAGCGCCATCCGCTGGCGCTGGCCGCCGGAGAGCTGCGACGGGTAGCGGTCGCCGAACGGGCTCAGCTGGACGAGCGCGAGCAGCTCGGCGACGCGCGCCTCGATCTCGCGCTTCGGCCGCCTGCGGATCGTCATCCCGAAGGCGACGTTGTCGGCGACGGTCATGTGCTTGAAGGCCGCGTAGTGCTGGAAGACGAAGCCGATTCCGCGCTCCTGCGGCGGCAGCTTGGTGACGTCGCGGCCGTCGAGCAGCACCGTGCCGGTGTCCGGCTGCTCGAGCCCTGCGATCACGCGCAGCAGCGTCGACTTGCCGCTGCCGCTCGGGCCGAGCAGCGCCGTCAGCGAGCCCGTCTCGACCTCGACCGATACGCCGCCGAGGGCGACGAAGTCGCCGAAGCGCTTGGTGACGTCGAGCGCAGAGATCCCCATCGGCACGAGCGTACCGATGGCGACCGGCCCAATGCACTGCGGCAGTGCTTATTTGACGTATTAGACTCGCTGATGTAATTATCTACTACCCCGGTCGACAAGGTCGAGATGGGCTGCTGAAGGCCAATCGAGAGTTTGAAAGGACGAAAAACCTCCTATGACTAACGAGTTCGAGAGGGTTCCGGGCTTCGATCGTGCGACGCTGCTGCGCCGCGGCGCTGCTGCAGGCGGAGCGCTTGCGTTCGCGGGCCTGCTGCCCCAGCTCGCGAGTGCGAGCGCCAAGAAGGGCACGACGTTGAGCCTCGTCGCGTATTCGACGCCGAAACCGGTGCTGGCCAAGCTCATCTCGGCGTTCCAGGCCACCCCCGCGGGCTCCGGCGTCTCGTTCCAGACGTCCTACGGCGGCTCGAGCGCCCAGGCGGCGGCCGTCGTCGCCGGGCAGCCCGCCGACGTCGTGCTCTTCAGCACGGGCACCGACATGAACCTGCTGGTCGACCACGGTCTCGTCGATTCGAAGTGGAACCGGCAGAGCTACGACGGCGTTGTGTGGAACTCGGTCGTGGTCTTCGGGCTGCGCAACGGGAATCCCAAGCACATCAAGGGCTGGAACGACCTCGTCAAGAACGGCGTCGGGGTCCTGATCCCGAACCCGTTCACGGCCGGAATCGCCAAGTGGGACATCCTCACGCCGTACGTCGCCCAGCGCCGTCTCGGGAAGACCGACGCGCAGGCGCAGGCCTTCGTCAAGACGCTGTTCAACCACGTCGTGTCCCAGGACTCGTCCGGGAGCAACGCGACGAACACGTTCCTGTCCGGGAAGGGCGACGCGCTGATCACGTTCGAGAGCGAGACGATCAACGGTCACATCCCGTACGTGATCCCGAGGCAGACGATGAAGATCGAGATCTACGGGGCGGTGACCAAGCAGAGCAAGAACCCGGAGCAGGTGAACGCATTCCTGCGGTTCGTCAAGTCACCCGCCGGCCAGACGATTCTCGGCCAGAACGGGTATCGCCCGGTCAACAAGCAAGTGTTCTCGCAGTTCGCCCACAACTTCCCGGTCAGGCCCGGCGAGACGACGATCGACGACAAGCTCCTCGGCGGCTGGCGCGTGGCCGACAAGAAGTGGTTCGATCCGAAGTCGGGGATCATGGCCAAGATCGAGCAGGGGCTGGGGGTGTCCACCACTGGCTAGCGTCGCGGGCGCGCCCGCCGGGCGCATCACAACGCACGTCCGCACGGAGAGGGCCGGCTCGGCCCTCTCCGTCGGCTTTGTGGTCACCTACCTGTCGGTCATCGTCGCGCTGCCGATCGCAGCGCTCGTCTGGTCGGCGACCGGCAGCGGCCTGGCAGGCTTCTGGCACACGGTGTCCTCGCCGGAGGCAGTTGCGGCGCTGAAGCTCTCGCTCGTGATCGCCGCGCTCGCCGCCACGACGAACGCCATTCTCGGCACGCTCACGGCGTGGGTGCTGGTGCGCGACTCGTTCCGGGGCAAGGCGTCGCTCAACTCGATCATCGACCTGCCGTTCGCGCTGCCGACGATCGTCGTCGGGCTCGTGCTGCTGGCGCTCTACGGGCCGCGCTCGCCGATCGGGGTCAACGTCGCCTTCACCCGCTGGGCGATCTTCCTCGCGCTCCTCTTCGTCACGCTCCCGTTCGTCGTGCGAACGGTGCAGCCGGTCCTGATCGAGCTCGACCGCGAGATGGAGGAAGCCGCGCGATCGCTCGGGGCGAGCAACATCGTCGTCTTCCGGCGGATCGTGCTGCCGAACATCCTCCCCGGCATCCTCTCGGGTCTGACGATGGCCTTCGCCCGGGCCGTGGGCGAGGTCGGCTCGGTCGTCCTGATCACCGGGAACCTGCCCTTCAAGACCGAGGTCGCGTCGGTGTTCGTGCTCCAGCGCGCCCAGAGCGACCCGCACGGCGGCGCGGCCGTCTCGGTCGTCCTGCTCACGATCTCATTCGTCCTGCTGCTCGTCATCGGCGGAGTCCGGCGTCTCGCGACGAGGCACGACCGTGCGTAAATACCTGCCGCGCACGATCGTCATCGTCTATCTCGTCGCCGTCCTGATCGGTCCTCTGGTGATGATGATCTACCGGACGCTCCAGGACTGGCATGCCGCCTGGGCGGCGGTCTCGGCTCACAACACCCTGCTCGCGTTCAAGCTGACGCTCATGGTGACGGCGATCGCCGTTCCCCTGAACACGGTGTTCGGGATCCTCTGCGGGCTGATGATCGTGCGGAAGAACGTCCGCGGGAAGGGGCTCATCAACGCCTTCGTCGACCTGCCGCTCGCGCTTTCGCCCGTCGTCGTCGGCCTGTCGCTCGTGCTGCTCTACGGCGTCGACGGCTGGTTCGGCGGGCTGCGCGACCACGGCATCCAGATCCTCTACGCCTGGCCCGCGATCGTGCTCGGGACGGTGTTCGTCTCGGTGCCGTTCGTGGCGCGCGAGGTGATTCCGACGCTCCGCGAGATCGGCACCGAGCAGGAGGAGGCCGCGGAGACTCTTGGAGCATCCGGCTGGCAGACGTTCTGGAGGATCACGCTCCCGTCGATCCGCTGGGCTGTCGTCTACGGCGTCGTCCTTACCACGGCGCGCTGTCTCGGCGAGTACGGCGCGGTGGCGATCGTGTCGGGCAACATCGAGGGAAAGACGCAGACGGCGACGCTGCGTGTCGACGACGCTTACCAGTTCGCATACGGGAACTACGCGCCCGCCTACGGGATCTCGCTCGTGCTCGCCGTCATGGCCGTGATCGTCCTCGTGGCGATGCTGGCGATCCAACCGAAGGAGGCGCACGCCTGATGTCGATCGAGGCCCGTGGTATCTCGAAGCGGTTCGGCGATTTCGTCGCGCTCGACGATGTGTCGGTCAGCGTCGCGAGCGGCTCACTGACGGCGCTGCTCGGACCGAGCGGCAGCGGCAAGTCGACCCTCTTGCGTGTGATCGCCGGGCTGGAGACGCCCGATTCCGGCTCGGTCTTCATCGGCGAGAAGAACGTCAGCGGACGGCCGGTGCAGGAGCGCGGCGTCGGCTTCGTCTTCCAGCACTACGCCGCGTTCAAGCACATGACGGTCTACCAGAACGTCGCGTTCGGGCTGAAGCTCCGCAAGGTGCCGAAGGCCGAGATCCGCGACCGGGTGACGTATCTCCTCGAGCTGGTTCAGCTCAAGGGTCTCGCCGAGCGCTACCCGTCCCAGCTCTCGGGCGGCCAGCGGCAGCGGATGGGCCTCGCCCGCGCGCTCGCCGTCGACCCGGAGGTGCTGCTCCTGGACGAGCCGTTCGGCGCGCTCGACGCCCGTGTCCGCGCCGAGCTGCGCCTCTGGCTGCGCCGCCTGCACGAGGAGACGCGGACCACCACCGTGATCGTCACCCACGATCAGGACGAGGCGATGGAGGTCGCCGACGAGGTGGTCGTCATGAACGCCGGCAGGATCGAGCAGATCGCCGGGCCGCGTGACCTCTATGACCATCCCGCGAACGAGTTCGTGATGTCGTTCGTCGGCCAGGTCAACCGACTGGACGACACGTTCGTCCGGCCGCACGACCTCGAGCTGACCCTCGAGCCCAACGGATCCACCCGGGAGGCGATGATCGAGCGGATCGTCCATCTCGGCTTCGCCGTCCGCGTCGAGCTCGTGGGGCCCGACGGTGAACAGCTGAACGTTCAGATCACGAGCGACGAAGCCGAACGGCTCGAGCTCGAAGTCGGCCAGATCTCGTTCGTCAATCCGACCAAGCAGATGACGTTCGCCTAGACGTTCGGCCCGTCTTGGGCATACTCAGGGCGTGAGCAACGACCTCGACGCCGCGGCGCGCGCATTCGCCGATGCAGACGCGCTCGAGCGCGATGCTGCCGAGCTGCGCGCCGAGCTCCGCCGCCTGCGTCGTGCGCCCGGGTGGGGCCCGTCCGCGCAGCGAGCGCCTGTTTCGAGCGCCCTGCCGCGGATCACGGTCGAGGCTGCGTTCCTGATCGCCGCCGCCGTGTTCCTCGGCGTCGCAGGCTTCGGCGCGGTGACGGTCGTGCTCGTGATGGCGGCCGCCTGGCTAGTGGTCTGCGCGGTCGAGTGGATCGCGCGCCGGGAGCAAAGCGTGGCGGAGCCCGCCGCCGACGACCTGCTCGACGCACTCAGGCCGCGGTGATGGTCCGGATCGCCGGACTCGTCGTGCTCGCCGCGGCCGGCCTGGCGGTCGGCGTCCTCGCAGCCAGCGGGGCAACGTCGAAGCCCGCGGTCACCCGCGTGACCGTCACCGCCACCGAGTTCAGGTTCACGCTCTCGCGGCGGACGATCCCGACAGGCGCCGTCGTCTTCACGGTCGTGAACCGCGGCAAGCTCGCCCACGACTTCAAGATCGCGGGCCGGAAGACGCCGCTGCTGAAGCCGGGCCAGTCGACGACGCTCCGTGTGACGTTCGCCCGGAAGGGTCGCTACGGCTACCTCTGCACGGTGGCGGGACACGCCGCGGCCGGGATGAAGGGCCAGCTCGCGGTCGGCATGCCGGCGATCACGACGACGGCCGCTCCGCCCGTCACCGCGACCACCACGATCAGCGGCCCGGCCACCACGGTGAATGTGGGGATGTTCGAGTACCGGTTCGACCTCTCCCCGACGACGATCCCGGCCGGGAAGGTGACCTTCGTTGTCACCGACGACGGCAGCCTCGTCCACAACTTCGACGTCGTCGGCGTGAAGGCCGGCGCGTACCTCTCACCGGGTCAGAGCGAGACCTGGACCGTCGGCCTCGCGCCGGGGACCTACCAGATCAAGTGCGACGTCCCGTTCCACGCCGATCGCGGCATGGCCGGCACGATCACGGTCGGCTAGCACCAGTCCATCGGCTCGAAACCGCTGGTCGTCGGCGCGGAGATGATCAGCACCTCGGCGACGGTTTCGCCCTCGTTGCGGGCCGTCCGTCGCTGCCCTGGCTCGATTCGGGCGTAGGTGCCCGCCGGCGCCGGGATCTCCTGCCCGTCGACGACGAGCGTGGAGGTGCCGGAGAGGAAGACGAAGACCTCCTCCTGGTCGCGCTCGAGCTCGTCGTGCTCGGTGAGGTTCCCGCCGGGCTCGACCTCGACGATGTTCAGCCCGAACGACGACACGCCGAGCCCGCGCCGCACGAGCAGCCAGCGGTCCCACGCGCGGTCGAACTCGTCACGGTGCTTGACCGTGAAGCCCTTGCCCTCGACAGCCATCTCGGCCTCCTCTCGTCCGCCAGGAGCGCCGACTCTAACCCAGGCCGTAGGCGATCAGCTCGTACACGGGATGCTTCAGCCCGGGGTACGGGCTGCCGGCGCCGACGAGGAGCAGGTCGCCCGCCGCCGCGGGGCACGAGTTGATCCCGGCGCGGGCCTGCGCCGTCCAGAGCGTCGCGCCGGTCGAGGCGTCGAAGCCGTAGACGCGGCCGTCGAACGTGGCCGTGAAGACGACGCCGTTCGCCGCCGTCGCGCAGCCGAACACGGGCTGGGAAAGCCGGCGCTGCCACAGCTGGTGGCCGCTCGCGGCGTCGAGGGCGACGAGCTCGCCGGTCCCCGTCGCTGGGCGCACGGTCGTGATGTCCTGGTATCCGGTCGCGCTACCCGAGGAGCAGAGGTTCACGACAGGGACGAAGAGGCGGCTGTCCGAGTACGCCATCGGCGTCTCGACCCCGCCGAGCAGGCCCGGGCACACCGGGACGCGATGGAGCGGCAGCGGCCCGCTGTCGTTCTCGTGGACGCCGACGCTCGTCTCCCAGACGCGGTGGTGTGTGCTCCGGTCCCACGCGATCACGCGCCCTCCCTTGCCGGCTCCGAGCACGAGGTCCTTGCCGCCGGCGCGGGCGAGGACCGGCGTGAGCTGGAAGTCGTGGTCGCGGATGTCGTGCGGCGTCACCTGGTCGTACCAGAGCAGGCGTCCGGTCTTGCCGTCGAGTACGAGCAGCGAGTCGGTGTAGAGCGTCGGCCCGGGAAAGGCGCCGCCGTTCGGGCGCTGCGGCGAACCGCCCCACGGCGTCGGGTTGGCCGTGCCGAAGTACACGCGACCGTCGCTGTCGACCGCCGCGGGCGCCCACGCGCCCCCGCCGCCCGCCTCCTGCGGAAAGCGCCACGGGCCGCGGATCGTGTCGAACCGCCACCGCACCGCGCCTGTGTGCGCGTCGAGCGCGTAGAGCGCGCCGCGGCTCCCGGGCGTGTAGCCGACGGTGGCCGTGTAGACGAGCCCGTTCGCGACGACGGGCGGGATGTCGACGAAGGTCTCGACCCGGCCGACGAGCAGGTGCTGCCACGCCAGTCGCCCGGTCGTGGCGTTGAGCGCGAAGGCGACCGAGTCGGTCGACCCGTAGATCCGGCCGTACCCGAGCGCGAGCCCGTTCGGCCCCGGCGTCCCGGCGTTGAAGCGGTGCTCCCAGCGCAGCGCGCCCGTCGCGCGGTCGAGCGCGTAGACGTTGCTCAGCATGTCCTGGATGTAGACGGTGTCGCCCGCGACGAGCGGTGTCGCCGTCAACACGCCCGAGTCGCTCGAGGCGATCGGAATGTGGAACCGCCAGCGCACGGCGAGCCGCTTCACCGTCTTCGGCGTGAGCGGACCGCCCCGCGTCGCGCGCGTGCCGTCGAGGCTCTGCGCGGGCGCCGGCCAGTCCTGCGAGTAGCGCGCGAGCTCCGGCGGATCGCTCGAGCGCGCGCCGCCGCAGCCGGCGAGACCGGCCGCGATCACCACAGCCAGAACGAGGCGGCCGAGGTTGGTACGATTCGTTTCGATGTCAATCAAAGCGCTCTTCACCGTTGGCGCCGCCGCTCTCGTCGCAGCCGTCGTTGCTGTGCCCGGTGCCGGCGCCCGCCCGGAGACTACGACCCCGGGCCAGCTCTACATCGTGAAGGTGACCGTCACCGACACCGCGATCAGGGTCCCGAAGGACCAGTTCACTCGCAACGGAATCACCCGCTATCCGCGTGGCGCCGAGATCCGCTACGCCGTGACGAATCTCGGTTCGCGCCCGTACATCTTCGAAATCTGGGGCGCGCGGACGGCGCCGATCAAGGCGCACGGCGGTAAGGACTCGGTGCTCGTCGCCTGGAACCGCCGCGGCACGTTCCTCTACCGGACGCTCCTCGCCAGCGGCAAGCCCGCCGGGCCCAAGGGCATCGTCGTCATCTTCTGAGGTCTTCGCCACCGGTCCCGCCGCCGCGGATCTCCACGACGGCGGGACACAGGTGACGGTCGTTCGTACTACGCCTTGCTGACCTTGAACGCGCCGGCCATGCCCTCCTGCGCGTGCCGCGGCACGGAGCAGATGTACGGGAAGAAACCGACCTTCGCGAACTTGACCACGAGGAGCTTGGACTTGCCAGGCTGAATCAGCGGGGTCGCCTTGCCCAGGCTCGTGAAGACGAGGTCGTGCGCGATCTGGCCCTTGTTCACGACCTTGAAGGTCACGGTCGTGCCGGCAGGGACGCTTGGCTTGCTGAAGGTGAACGAGAACTCCTTCATCGTGACGGTGATCGTGACCGTCTTCTTGTGGGCCGCCGGCGGCGCCGCGAGTGCGGCACCCGCGACCACCAGGCAGACGAGTGCGCTGGCAATGAGTGCGAGACGGAAACGCAAGAGGAACCTCCTGGATCAGGGTTGTCGAACCCTATAGACGTGGTTGCTGGATCAACGATAGCCCGCCGGACGCTTGGTCCGGCGGGCTATCGGATCGTTTTACCTCGCCTTAATTAAAGGGCGAAGGCGTAGATGTTGTTACCGGACACGACGGCCACATACTGCTTGCCGCCGGCCGTGTACGTGACGCTCGGTGCGGTGGGAGCAGTGGTCATGCCGCTCGCTCCCCAGAGCTTCGCACCCGTGGTCGCGTCCAGAGCGTCGAGCTCCTTCGGCGCGGTCTGACCCACGAAGACGAGACCCGTGGACGTGTTCATCATGCCGCTGAAGCACGGCTGCGGCCACAAGTCCTTCCACACGACCTTGTTCGTTGTCACGTCCATCGCGACGACGCTCCCGGTGTCCGGGTACGCCTTCGGGCCGGCGCCGAAGTTGACACCGAGGGAGATCTGGCCCGGCACGATCTGGATCTGGTTCACCGGGATCGCCCCGAGGCCGCTACCCGCGCTGACGCGCGTGCAGAGGTAGATGTAGTGCGTCTGCGGGCTGAACGCCGACGGCGGCCAGTCGACGCCACCCTCTGCCGACGGTGCCGACGCGAGGAAGCTGCCCTGCGGCGTCACCGCGTACGGCGTGAAGATGCAACCGACCTTGTACGGATGACCGTCCGGAGCCGGAGCCGACCACACCTTGCGGGTCGAGCACTGCGCGGCCGAACGCGTCGCCGACCGGGACGGCTGCGTCTTCGAGATGTTGGCGTACTTCGCAGCCGCGCCCTTGAGCTGGGGCACCTTCGTCTCGTTGATGCCGAGGATCGGCTGACCGGTGGCGCGGTCGAGGATGTAGACCCAGCTCGTCTTCGATCGCGACCGCGATCGCGGGCGTGGCGCATCACGCCGCCGATCACCGTGTCGAACATCACGCGGCGGGTTGGTCACGTCGTAGTCCCAGATGTCGTGGTGCACGGTCTGGAAGCCCCACGCGAACTGACCGTTCTGGACGTGGAGCGCGATGATCGAGTCCGTCCAGAGGTTGTTGCCCGGGCCGCGGCCGTTCCACGGGATCGGGTTGCCGGTCACGACGTAGAGCAGACCCGTCTCGCTGTCGATCGACGGGTAGATCCAGAGGGCACCGCCGCCGCGCATCCAGTCGGTGAGGCCCCAGGTACCGGTGCCGAGCTCGCCCGGACGCGGGAACGATGTACTGGCGCCAGAGCTCGAAGCCCGTGTTGGCGTCGACCGCGACCACGAACGAGCGGCCGCCCCAGTCGCCGCCGGACACGCCGGCGATGACCATCCCGTTGTAGTAGACAGGCGCCGACGAGAAGGCGAGTGCCGTCAGACGGGTTGCCGACCTTCGACTTCCACACGACCGCGCCGGTCTGCTGGTTCGAGCGCGACGATGTTGCCGTCACCCTGCGCCTCGTAGACCTTGCCGTCGCCGAGCGCGAGGCCGCGGATCGCGGGCAGATCAGCGGAGGCTCGTCGAGGACCGGTGAGTACTTCCAGAGCGTGAGCTCCGGTCGTGCCGTCGACGGCGTAGACCTCGCTCTGGCCGTTCGGAATGTAGAGGACGCCGTTGTAGACGGTCGGGCTGCCTTCCTCCGACGTTGCCGCTGCCGTCTTGGCGGGCAGGTCGAAGGACGTGTTCCACGCCGTCTTGAGGTTCGCGACGTTCGACTTGTTGATCTGTGTCAGCGTCGAGTAGCGGTCGTCGTGGATCCCGCCGCCGCTGTTCAGCCAGTTGTCGCCCGCGTAGGCGTTCAGGTCAGCTGCCGTGAACGCGGGAGCCGGAGTGATGGCCGCCGCCTTGACCAGCTCCTGGGCTTGAGGCGTCGCCGCTACGGGAGCGGCCGATGCCACGGATATGAGCACTAGAGATGTAAGAACTGCCGCAAAGAGCAGACAAAGCAAGCGCTTCGGTTGCAACTCAGCCTCCCATTAGTCAGCGTCGACGAAGAAGAACGATTGCGAGGAGAACTATTTCACTCCGGTGTACGTTCCGCAAGCCAAACTTTCGCGCGCCTGGTTACCATGGCGCCGATGAGCGGACCTGACGGGGACGGCGCGGGAGCAGGGAAGTTCGGCGTCGCAGCCGCGCTCGCCGCGCGCTTGCTCGCGAACATCGAGAAGGTCGTGCACGGCAAGCACGAGGAGATCTCGCTCGTGCTCGCCGCGCTCGCGTGCCGAGGGCACGTGCTGCTCGAGGACGTGCCGGGCACCGCGAAGACGGTGCTGGCGCGCGCGATCGCCGGCAGTCGATCGACGGCGCCACCGTGTCGCGCGGATCCAGTGCACGCCGGACCTCCAGCCGACCGACGTCACCGGCCTCTCGATCTTCAACCAGAAGACGCGCGACTTCGAGTTCCGCCCGGGCCCCGTGTTCGCCAACGTCCTGCTCGTCGACGAGATCAACCGCGCGATGCCGAAGACGCAGTCGGCGCTGCTCGAGGCGATGGCCGAGCGGCAGGTCACGGTCGACGGGGTCACGCAGGCCGCTGCCGCGACCCGTTCCTCGTGATCGCGACCGAGAACCCGATCGAGCAGGAGGGCACGTTCCCGCTGCCGGAGGCCCAGCTCGACCGCTTCTGGATCCGCGCGAGCCTCGGCTATCCCGCGGAGGAGGAAGAGGTCGCGATCGTGCGCGAGCAGCGCCACGGCCATCCGCTCGACGACGCTCGAGCCCGCGGTGAGCACCGACGACGTGCGCGCGATGCAGAAGGCCGTCGAGGACGTCTACGTCGACGACCTGCTGCTGCAGTGGATCGTCGACCTGGTGCGCGCGACCCGCGAGGTCGACGGCGTCGCCATGGGCGCGTCGGTGCGCGGCAGCCTCGCGCTCGAGCAGACCGCGCGGGCGTGGGCGCTCCTGCACGAGCGCGACTACGTCGTGCCTGAGGACGTCGAGAAGCTCTTCCTGCCGGTGCTCGGCCACCGGATCCTGGTGACGACGGCCTTCCTCGCGGAGACGCGCGGCCTCGGCCGCGACGCTGCGCTCGACCGCATCCGGGAGCGGGCCTTCGAGCGCGCGCCCCGGCCCGAGCCGGACTGGCACGAGGGCCGGCCGGTCGCGCTCGGCGCGGCCGCGTCCTAGGCCGATGGGCGAGGCGCCCCTCGCCGGCCGGCGGCTCTTCCCGCTCATCCCGCGCAGCCGGCTGCTCGGGCTGCCGTTCGGGGAGCAGCGCAGCTCTCGCCGCGGGCCCGGCTCCGATGTCGTCGGCTCGCGGCCCTACCAGCCCGGCGACCCGCTCTCTGCGATGGACTGGGCCGCCTCGGCGAAGCTGTCCGCGGTGCGGGACGACGACGAGTTCGTCGTCCGCGCGCATCAGGCCGACGAGGCGCCGCGGGTGGTGCTGATCTGCGATCGCCGTCCGGCCATGGGCGTCTTCCCGCCGCCGTTCCCCTGGCTCTCCAAGCCGGACGCCCTGCGCGCGGCGGCCGAGCTGATCGTCCTCAGCGCGATCGACTCGCGCGGTGACATCGGCTCGCTCGACTACGCGGGCGCCGCGGAGCGGGACGGCGATCCGTACTGGCTGCCGCCGGGCGGACGCGGCGAGATGTGGCTGATCGAGCAGCGCCAGGCGCCGGAGTCGGGCTTCGACGCGCCGGAGGACAACCTCGAGCAGGCGATCGCGTACCTCGGCCGGGTTCGCTCGGCTCTGCCGCCGGGGAGCTTCGTCTTCATCGTCTCGGACTTCATCGCCTCGCCGTCGCTGCCGGTCTGGCTCGATGTCGGGGCCCGCCGCTGGGACGTCGTGCCCGTCGTGATCCAGGACTCGGTCTGGGAGCAGAGCTTCCCGGACGTCGGCTCGGTCGTCGTCCCGGTGCGTGATCCGGCGGGCGGCCGCGTCCGTCCGGTGCGACTGAGCGCGCGCGAGGCACGGGAGCGCCGCGTCGCCAACGAGGCGCGGCTCCAGCGGCTGCTGGACGAGTTCGCGGCGCTCGGGTTCGACCCGGTGCTGCTCGGGAGCTCCGATCCGTTCGCGATCGACCAGGCGTTCCTCGACTGGGCCGAGCTGCGCGGGAGGACGCGATGGCGGCGCTGAGGATCGCGGGGGCGGCGTTCGTCCTCGCCCTCGCCCTCGCCGGGCCTGCTGCGGCGGCGGAGACGCCGCTTCCGACCACGTCGCTCTCGCCCTCGGCGGCGCTCTTCGGCGACTCGATCGACGCGACCGTCTCGGTCGTGGTCGACCAGAGCGCGGCGCCGGGCGTGCGCGCGGTCGCGGACTTCGGGCCACTCGACGTGCTGTCCGGACCGGTGGAGGCGCGCACCGACCGGGGCGGCCAGACGGCGCTCCGGTTCACCTGGGTCGTCGCGTGCCTGAACGAGGACTGCGTGCCCGACGGCCGGTCGCGGAAGATCGTGCTGCCGCCGGTTCACCTCGCCGGGTCGGTCTCGACGCGCGCGCCCTGGCCCGTGCTCACGATCGTGAGCCGCGTCTCGGCGGCGGATGCGGCCGCCGTGAACCCGCCGTTCCGGCTCGAGACGCAGCTGCCGACTCCCACCTACCGCGTCTCGGCGAACGTGCTCGCGCTCGTGCTCGACGCAGTCGCGCTGGCGCTCATCGGCGGTGCGGTGCTCCTCGTCGTACGTGAGCTCCGCCGGCGACGCCGGAAGCAGGAGGAGGCGCGGATCGCCGCGCTCTCGCCGCTCGAGCGCGCGCTGATCTATGCCCGCGAGGCGGAGCAGCGCGACCCGGCCGACCGCCGCAAGGCGCTCGGGCTGCTCTCGCGCGTGCTCGGCGAGCGCGCGGAGACCCTCGCCGACTCCGCTGCCGAGCTCGCCTGGTCGCCGCGGCGGCCCTCGCCCGAGCAGGTGCAGTCGCTCGTCGGCGACATCGAGCGCGAAGTGGGGCCGCGATGAGCTCGATCCCGCTCGCAGACGCCGGCGCGCTGCGCAGGGTCGCCCATCGCACCGACCTGATCCGGTTCGCGCTCGTGGCGATCCTGCTCGGGCTCGTCCTCGCGATCGCTGCGCTCGCGGCCCACCCGCGCGTCCGTTCGCTGCACGTGCTTCCGGCCGGCTCGACAGGGATCATCGTGCTCGACCTCTCCGCGAGCATCTCCGAGGACACCTATGCGCGGATCGGCGCGACGCTCTCGGACTTCGCTGCGAGCAAGGGCCGCTACGGACTCGTCGTGTTCTCGGGCACGGCGTACCAGGCGCTCCCGCCCGACACGCCCGCGAGCGAGCTCAAGCCGCTCGTCCGCTACTTCACGGTGCCGCCGCAGAAGACTCCGGGGTTCATCCCGACCTTCCCGCCGAACCCGTGGACGGACACCTTCAGCGCGGGCACGCGGATCTCGTCCGGCCTCGAGCTCGCTCATACCCTCGCCCTGAACGGCATCAACAAGCCCGCCGTCGTGCTCGTCTCGGACCTCGACGACGATCCGTCTGATCTCGGGCGCACCGCGCTCGCCGTGCTCGCCTATCGGCGCGACAGGGTGCCGCTGCGGATCGTCGGGCTGAATCCGTCGCCCGAGGACCAGCACTTCTTCGAGAAGCTGATCGGCAAGCAGGGCGCGATCACGGCGGCGCACCTGCCCACCGACTCCTCGAACGCCGCAGGCCAGGGCGGGTTCCCGTGGGTGCTCGCTGCGCTCGCGCTTGCCACGGCGATCGCGCTCGCCGTGAACGAGCTGCTGCTCGCGCGGCTCGAGTGGGGGGCCGAACGGTGAGGCCGAGCCGCGTCGCACTGGCGGTCGGGCTCGTCGTGCTTGCGATCCTCGCCGCGCTGCTCGCGGCCGACCTCCGCGCGTGGCCTTCGGCGCTGCGCTCGGGTGACCGCCGCTATGCGATATCCGCCGAGGCTGCGCGCTGGCGCGCGAGCACGTTCCTCGGAGGCGTCTCGGGCGCGCTGCTCTCCGTCGGCGACGACGTCGCGGCGCGGCGCGCGATCCGGCTCTTTCGCCTGACCTACGGCGTGCACGGGACGCTCGACACCGCGCAGCAGCGCCAGGGCGCCCGCGCGCAGGCCGAACTTGCGCTCTCCGACGTCGCCCGCAGCCGCAACGCGCGGCGCGCTGCGCAGGCGAGCGACCTCCTCGGCATCCTCGCGTTCGGCGATGTAGCGACCGGCGGCGGCACTGACGAGAGCCAGGCCGAGCGCGCAGTTTCCGCGTTCGTCAACGCGATCCGGCTCGACCCGGACGATCTCGCGGCGAAGGACAACCTCGAGCTCGTCTTGCGGCTCTTCCAGGCGCACGGTGTCCGGCCCGGCGCCAATCCCGGCACCGGCGCGCACGGCACGGGACACCGCGGCGCCGGCACCGGGATCCCAGGGTCGGGGTACTGACGATGGTCGCCTCGCTCGCGTTCCTCACGCCGCTCGGCGGGCTCGTCGTGGTCGCGGTTGCGCTGCCGCTCATCGCGTTCGTCGTCGGCTCGAAGCGCGTCGGCCGCGTCCGCTCGACGCTCGGCCTCGAGGCGCCCCGCCGCGTGTGGGAGTGGCTCTTCGTGATCTCGCTCGCGGCCGTGCCGGTGCTGCTCGCCCTCGTCGCGATGCAGCCGGTCTGGCGGACGAACGCGCCGCACCGCGTGCGCTCCGACGCGCAGGCGTACATCGTGATCGACTCCTCGCGCTCGATGCTCGCCTCGGCGACCCGCAGCTCGGCGACGCGGTTCCAGCGCGCGCAGGCCGACGCGATCGCGATCCGGAACGCGCTGCCGGAGATCTCGACCGGCGTCGGCACGATGACCGACCGCGTCCTGCCGAACCTCTTGCCGAGCCCGAGCATCCCGTCGTTCACCAATACCGTCCGCAAGGCGGTCGGGATCGAGGAGCCGCCGCCCGCGAGTGTCGGCGTGACGGCGACGACGCTCGGCTCGCTCGCGGCGGTCGCCGGAAACGGGACCTTCTCCCCGTCGGCCCGCAAGCGCGCGATCGTCGTGCTCACCGACGGCGAGAGCAGGCCGTTCGATCCGAACGCCGTGGCGGCCGCGCTCGGGAAGCCGCCGGGGACGAAGCTGATCCTCGTCCATGTCTGGAACCAGAACGAGGCGATCTACGACGCCAACGGGAAGCCGGAGGGCGCGTACCGGCCCAACCCGGCCAGCACTGCCACGCTGGACTCGCTCGCCAACGCGACGGGCGGCGCCGTCTTCGGCGAGCACCAGACCGCGGCCGTCGCGAAGGCGGTCCGCGCTGCGCTCGGCAGCGGCCCGACAGTGAAGCTCGGCCTCGAGCCGCACACGCAGGTGCTCGGGCGCTGGCTCGCGCTGATCGCGCTGATTCCGCTGCTCTACGTGCTCTGGCGGCGCAACCTGCGCTAGGCGAGCGGCGCCGTCGAGCGGCTCGGCTCGGGCGCCCGGCCCCGTCCCGCCCGCTTGCGGCCCGGTTCGGTGAGCAGGATCCGCCCGAGGTGGTCCTCCTCGCCGAAGAGCAGGCACGCGAGCAGGAGCAGGATGACCGCCGATGAACGAGCAGCACCGAGCACGTCGAAGCTCGACGGTGTAGTCGGACGCCGAGGTTCGCGGGGAAGAGCCCGCGCAGGAGCGGGTGGCGCATCAGGTCGACCGCCGTAGGTGAGCGGGTTGGCGCGGACGAGCGGCTGCAGGAAGCCGGGCAGCGTCGCGGCCGGGTAGAGCGCGCTCGAGAGGAAGAACATCGGGAACATCAGGAAGTTCATGATCCCGGCGAAGTTCTCGATCGAGCGCATCCGCGAGGCGATCACCATCCCGAGGCCCGAGAGCGCGAGCGCAGAGATGCAGCACCGCGCCGAGGAACTCGACCAGCGCATCAGGCGACGGGTGCAGGCCGAGGATCCAGATCGAGCGGCATCAGCAGCGACGCGCCTGGACGACGCCGAGCAGCGTCGAGCTGAGCCGTCTTCGCGAGCACGACCGCCGAGCGCGGCAGCGGCGCGATCAGCAGCATCCGGATCGGGCCGAACTCGCGGTCGCTGGACCGTCGCGAGCGCCGAGAGCATCGTGCTGAAGAGCAGCACCATGCCGAAGATCCCCGGCAGCAGGAACTGCTTGTAGCTGAACGTTGCCGCTCGTGGGTCACGACCTTCTCGAAGCCGGAGCCGATGACGACAGCCAGAGCAGCGGCCGCGCGAAGGTGCTGAGCGAGGCGGCCGCGCTGGCGCAGGAAGCGCATGAACTCGCGGACGACGACCGCGAGGATCGCGCCGCATCACAGCGCCGACCACCTCGCTCGCGCCGCCCGGTGAGGCGTCGACGAAGACGTCCTCGAGCGTCGGCTGGCTGACGCTGAGGCTCTGCACGCCGCTCGCCGGTCAGCGGCAGCAGCAGCGGCAGGACCGCCTCGGCGTCGAGTCGACGACGAGCGAGACCCCGGTCGCGGTGCGGCGCGGCTCGACGCCGGTCAGCTCGCGCATCTCGCGCGACGCAGCTCGGGCCGGGTCGCTCGTCACCAGCTCGATGCTCTCGCCGCGCCGAGGTCGCGCTTCAGCGTCGTCCGGCGTCGCCGAGGCGACGACCGCGCCGCGGTCGACGATCGCGACGCGGTCGCAGGGATCGGCCTCCTCGAGGTAGTGCGTCGTCAGGAAGAGCGTCGTCCCGTCCTCGCTCGCAGAGCCGCTCGAGGAACTCCCAGATGCGGCGCGCGCTGGACCGGGTCGAGGCCGAGCGTCGGCTCGTCGAGGAAGAGGATCGACGGGCCGGTGGAGGATGCCGCGGGCCAGGTCGAGCGCGCGGCGCATCCCGCCGGAGAAGGTGCGGACGCGCGTCGTGGCGGCGCTCGGTCAGCCCGAAGAGCGTCGAGCGCCTCGTCGATCCGCGCTCGCAGCTCTCCCGGCGCGAGAGCCCGTAGAGCGCGCGTGCAGAAGCGCAGGTTCTCCTCGGCGGTCAGAGTCGAGGTCGAGCGTCGTCTCCTGGAAGACGAGCGCCGATGCTCGCGGCGCACGCCGAGCGGTTCGCCGACGACGTCGTGGCCGGCGACCGCGCGCCGTGCCGCGCGAGGGGCGCAGCAGCGTCGTCAGCATCCGGATCGTCGTCGTCTTGCCGGCGCCGTTCGGGCCGAGGAAGCCGAAGAACTCGCCGCGGCTCGACGTCGAGGTCGATCGCGTCGACGGCGCGCGAGCGTGCCGTAGTCCCGGCCGAGCCCGGACGGCTTCGACGATCCGGTGCTGCGGCCGCTCACGCCGGTCGCCAGCGTCCGCGGTACACGAACGGGAGTCAGGCTGCGGTCGGGCTCCGGCTCGTCGGGCTCGCCGTCGCGGGCCTCGACGATCGACGTAGTGGTGCGGGCGAGAACTGGCAGACCGGATCGGTCGCCGCGGCGTCGCCGGTGAGCGCGAGCGCCTGGCAGCGGCAGCCGCCGAAGTCGACCTCCTGGCGGTCGAGCGGGCAGCTGCGGCACGGCTCGGGCATCCAGTCGGTGCCGCGGAAGCGTTGAACGCCTCCGACTCGAACCAGATCTCGCCGAGCGAGCGGTCGCGCACGTTCTCGAACTCGAGCCGGGGATCGAGGAGGCCGCCTGGCAGGGCAGCACGTCGCCGTTCGGCTGCGACGAGGATCGCGTCGCGGCCCCAGCCGCCCATGCACGGCTTCGGCAGCTCCTCGTAGTAGTCGGGCAGCACCCAGAGGATCTCCATCTTCGGGCCGATCCGCTCGCGCGCCGCGATCACGACCGCCTCGCCGTGCTCGAGCTGCGTCGCGCGTCGGCATCAGCGCGTCGCGGTTCGACGGCGCCCAGCCGTGGTACTGCGTGTTCGCGAGCTCGAGCCGGCGCGCGCCGAGCTCCTCGGCGAGCGCGATGATCGCGCTCGACCCGGTCGAGGTTCGGCGGTGGAGGACGACGTTGATCGTGAGCGGGAAGCCGAGCTCCCGCGCGAGCGTGCGCCGCCTCGATCTTCTTCGAGAACGACTTCGTGCCGGCGATCTGGTCGGACGACGACCGGGTCGCTGTCCTGGATGCTGATCTGGACGTGGTCGAGGCCGGCCTCCTGCAGCGCTCGACGCGCGCTTCCGGGTGAACGGCGATCGCCGACGGTGACGAGCGTGCTGTAGAGGCCGGCCTCGGCCGCGACGCGCGACGAGCTCCTCGACGATCCTTGCGCACGAGCGGCTCGCCGCCGGTCAGCGCGAGCTGCAGCACGCCGAGCTCGGCGGCCTCGCGGAAGACCCGCGCCCAGTCCTCGGTCGAGAGCTCGTCCGGTACTGCTCGGCGCCGATCTCGATCGGGTTCGAGCAGTACGGGCAGTGCAGCGGGCACCGGTACGAGAGCTCCGCGATCAGGAGCAGTGGGTTGCAGGCTAGTCGGCATCGACGACCAGTCCTCTCGCGGCGATTGCGTCGAGCAGCTCCTCGACGTCGTCGCTGCACGTCGGCGCCGTCGTAGCTGCTCGCTGAGCATCGCGGCGATGTCGTCGAGCGTGCGCTCGCCGTCGCAGAGCTCGAGCACGCTCGACCGCGGTCGGGTTCAGCGCGAGCGCGCCCTCCGGGATAGAGCAGCACGTGCCGCTCGCGCACCTTGTCCCAGTGCAGGCGGACGCCCGTCGGCGAGCTGCGGCTGTCGTCGAGCGTCGTGCTCGGTCAGCGGCGCTCCCGGGCGGGTGTCGCCGCGGTCGATCGCCTCGAGCTGCGCCCAGAGCAGGTCGCACTTGAAGGAGAGCGCGGCGACGGCCCGCTCCTGCGTCTCGCGCGTGCGGCAGCGCTCGACGACGAGGTCGAGCGCGTACTGCGCGTCGCGCGGCGCCTGGTGCAGCCGGGCGCGGAAGTACTCGAGCCCGGCCGGGTCGATCCACGGGTAGTGCTCCTCGAGCGCCTCGAGGCGCACCTTGATCGCCGCCGGGGCCGAACAGCTCGGTGAGCGACGAGGCGACCGCGATCGACCCAGGGCTTGCTGCGGCAGAAGTTGACGTAGGCGTCGACCGCGTAGCGGACGCCGGGCAGCACGAGCGTCTCGCTCCCGATCTCGTCGCGGTCGACGCCGAGCGCCTCGCCGAGGCGCAGCCAGGACTCGATCCCGCCGGCGCCGCCCTCGGTCCCGTCGTGGTCGAGGATCCGCTGGATCCACTCGCGCCGGATCTCGGGCTCGGGGCAGTTGGAGAGGATCGCCGCGTCCTTGCATCGGGATGATGCGCTGGTAGTAGAAGCGGTTCGCCACCCAGCGCTGGAGCTCCTCGCGGGACAGCTCGCCGGCGTTCATGCGCACGTGGAACGGGTGGAGATCGTGGTAGCGCGCGCCCTGCGCCCGCAGCGCCGCGACGAACTCGTCCTCGGTCCAGGGCCGGCCTGCTCGGTCTGCGCTCGAGCGTCGTCACAGCTCGACCTCCATTCCGTCGTAGCCGACCTCGATGCCGCTGCGCGTCGACCTCGCGCGCTCGGGCGAGTCGTCGAGCAGGATCGGGTTCGTGTTGTTGACGTGGACGAGGATCGTACGGGCGCGTGAGCGCCGCGAGCGCGGCCAGGCTGCCGTCGCTCGCCGTCAGCGGCACGTGGCCCATCGCCGCAGGCGTCGCGCTCGCCGAGCCCGAGCGCGACGAGCTCGTCGCCGCTCCAGAACGTGCCGTCGACGAGCACGCAGTCGCTCGCTGCGAGGCGCGCGAGCGATCTCCTCGTCGAGCGCCTCGAGCGCCGGGCGCGTAGGTGAGGACGCCGCCGGTCTCGGAGTCGCGGATCGTCAGGCCGATCGCCGTCAGGGCCGTCGGCGCCGGCGCCCATGTAGAGCGGCGCGTCGCCGCCGGTCGGGAACGTCTCGACCTCGAGCGACGAGCCCGCGAGCGGACGCGCGCTCGCCGGGCTCGAGCGCGCGACCAGTCGCACCCCGCAGTAGCTGCTCGAGCATCGTCAGCACCGGGTAGTCGCCGGTCAGCGCCTCGCGCACCGCGGCGCTCGAGTAGACCTGGAGCGGCGCGCTCGACTCGCGCAGCAGCAGCAGGCCGGCCGTGTGGTCGATCTCCGCGTCGGTGAGGACGACTCCGCGCGATCGGCGTCGAGCGCAGTCCGCGAGCGAGCGGTCGGCTCGGCAGATCGGCGAGCTGGTCGCGCAGGTCGGGCGAGGCGTTGACGAGAAACCAGGGCCCCGTCGCTCGGCGCGGACCACGATCGACGACTGCGTGCGCGCCTCGGCGGGTCGTGCACCGGTCGCGCGCGGCGGTCGCAGGCGGGGCAGTTGCAGTTCCACTGGGGAAATCCACCGCCCGCGGCGGAACCGAGGATCCTAGCTTGCACGCTGGTAAGTGTCTTCGCGTCCCGAGGAAGAGCTCTGAGCCCCAGGGACGCGGAAGACGGTACCGCTACCTCGAGTGACCGGTAGCAGGTGACCTCAGACGAGAGCTCGATGACCTCGAACTCGGGCTTGAATCCAGGTCATTCCGTGCCTCCTGATAGGATGATGGATGTACTAGCTAGTGACGCGAACCGTACTCGCTTTTGCTATGTGGACAGCAAGTTCGACGAACGCGTAGAGATCTCCAAGCTCGCGTGCGACGTCGAGAGCTCGACAGCCGCCGACCCCGTTTCGACGCAGGCGCAGCTCCTCGTTCTTCCGTTCGTACAGGCGTCGCTGAGCTCTCGGCGGGTCGACGCGCTGCTCGGCCGGCGCTTGCGCGCCTCGTCGCCTCCGGTGAGGCGAACGGCGAGCGAGGGCTCGGTCGCGGTGCTGCACGCCGCTGACGGCGTCGCGGCCGAGCGGGTCGCTCTGGTCGGGGTCGGCGCGGAGGTCGACGACGACTCGTTCAGCACCGCCGCCGCCGCTGCGGTGCGCGCGGCGAAGGCTTCGGCGGCACGGTCGTGTGGGTGTTCGACGAGGCGCTCGCGCTGCCCGTCGCGGAGCAGGTCCGCGCCGTCGTCGAGGGCGCGGTGCTCGGCGGCCACGACCCGGCGCGCTGGAAGACGGGCGAGGCACGGGCGGCCGTCGAGCAGCTCGTGATCGGCGGCGCCGGCGACGGGCTCGACGCCGTGGCCGCGCGCGCCGAGGTCGTCGCCGCGCTGGACGAACAACGCCCGCGAGCTCGTCGACGGGCCGCCGAACGAGATGACGCCCGGCCGGGCTCGCGAGTGCAGGCTCGGCGCTGCTCGGCCCGCTTTCGGTCGAGGTCGAGATCCTCGAGCCGGACGAGATCGAGCGGCTCGGCATCGGCGGCCTGCTCGCGGTCGGGCAGGGGAGCAGCTCCGACCCGCGCCTGATCGTGCTCCGCTACCGGCCGGCGAGTGCCTCGGGCAGCGCCCGCCTCGGCCTCGTCGGCAAGTCGTCACCTTCGACTCGGGCGGCCTGTTTCCTGAAGCCGCAGGGCGACATCGTGCAAGCAGAAGGCCGACATGGGCGGCGGCGCGGCCGTGATCGGCGCGATCGGCGCCGATCGCCGAGCTCGGCCTGCCGCTCGACCTGCTCGGGGTCCTGCCGGCCGCCGAGAACATGATCGACGGCGGCGGCGTTCCGGCCGGGCGACATCCTCACGACTGCGGCCGGGCTCACGGTCGAGATCACGAACCCCGACGCCGAGGGCCGGCTGATGCTCGCCGACGCGCTCTGGTACGCGCGCCGCGAGGGCGCGACGCATCTCGTCGACATCGCGACGCTGACCGGCGCGATGCGCGCGGCGCGTGGGCGACATGTACGTCGGCGTGTTCGCCAACGACGACGACTGGCGCGCCCGGATCGTCGCGGCGGGCGACGCGAGCGGCGACCACGCCTGGCCCTGGCCGCTGCACCGGCGCTACCGGCGTCTGCTCGACTCGCCGCTCGCCGACCTGCGCAACACCTCGGGCGGCAGCTTCGGGTACGCGATCATCGCGGCCGCGCTTCCTCGAGCGCTTCGTCGGCGACGCTGCCGTGGGCGCACCTCGACATCCACTCGACTGCGTTCCTCGACGAGGACGCGCGACTACCTCGGCACGGGCGCGAGCGGCGCGGGCGTGCGGCTCCTCGTCGAGCTCGCGGACGAGTTCGCCGCGGCTACTTGAGCCGCACGCGGACGAGATTCTGCGGGGCGTCGCACGGGAGCGACGGTCGGCCAGCTGCCGAGCTCGATCGCGCCGCCGGGAGTGGCGGGCGTGACCGAGAAGAGGTCGAGGACGGCCTCCCAGAGCGAGACGGGCTTGCCGGCGAGCGAGCTTCGGCAGCGTCATCGTGAAGTGCCCGGCCGCGTCGGGCCACGTCGCCCGACCGGGCGGATCGACTTGCCGCCAACCGCGACGCCGACGACGATTCCCTCGTAGACGGCGCCGGGATACGAGTGGGAGCAGCGGCAGCGCGATCGGGTAGCCGCGTGGCGGCAGCCGGATGTTCATCTGCGCGCTCTTGAGTCGCTGGAACGTAGACGAACTCCTCGGACAGGAACTGGTAGACGAGGTCGCCCTTCGAGACGCGCACCGTGAACGGGACGGGGTTGCCGCCGCCCTCGTCCGAGGCCGTGAAGAGCGAGCTGTAGCGGCCTGCAGCGTCCGTTGGGCTCGAGACCGTCCAGTAGTCGCGGTCGACCGTGCGCGTGCTCACACGGGCATCCGCGACGGGCTTGCCGTAGGAGTCGGTCACGGTTCCGGTCAGCTGGTAGGTGTAGCGCGAGACGGCGGGCGGCGGCGCTCCGTCGGCGTAGGTGATGCGTCCGCTCACCGTCGGGTTGCCGGCGCTGTCCTTCCCGAGCGTGAGGTCGTGGATCGGATAGGCGACCGTGAGCGCGGCCTGGCCGGCGGAGAGTGCGGTCGTCGTGGCCGTTGCGGGCGCGCTGCCCCCGATCTTCACCTGCGAGACGTCGGCGACGTCGACGACGTGGCGCGCGAGTCGCGTCGAGTCCGCCGAGTAGGTCGCGCGCCCGTCGGAGTCGGTCGGAGGCAGCTCGAAGCCGTCGACGCTGAGCCGGAGCCCGGCCACCGGCGCACCGCCTGCCGTGACGCGGATCGGCATCACGTAGAGGTTGTCGGTCGTCACGCTCCAGGTCGTCAGCGGCGCGGGCGGCGGAACGGAGATCGCGACGACGACGCGGCCTGTCGGCCCCGTCGAGGTGGTCGAGGTCGTCGCGGCGGCCTGGTGCTTGCCGCCGCCGCAGCCGGCCACGACCAGCAGCCCGAGCAGGCCGACGATCTTCACGCGCCCGCCCACTAGTGCCCCGTCACTCCGAGCACGAAGGTCTGCCCCTTGAAGGTGAGCGTCGGCAGCGAGTTCGACGCCCTGACATCGAGGTGCATCCACTCACCTGCGGCGGCGCGGCTCGGGACAGTCGAGGTGAGGAGGTAGCTCCCCTGCTTCGAGCCCGTGAACTAGAAGTAGGCGACGCCGGAGGCCGGCACCGGCCCGCTCGTCGCGTTCGGGAACGAGGACACGCCGAGCCCGTCCGGGTTGACCGTCGAGTGGTTGGCGAAGGTGATGTTCAGGTGCCAGCCCTGCGGGATCTGCACGGTCATCGTCCCGTTCGAGGTGTTGTCGAGCGTCGGCGCGCCGGCCGGATCGTTGAACGACGCGATCACCTGGAGCCCGAGCGTGTGCGGGCTCACGCCGAGCGAGAGGTACTCGTCGGGCGCGGTGAGCACGCCCGGCCCGAGCCCCGGCGGCCGGAGCGGCGGCGCGGGCGACTGGCGCGTGTCGGCGTTGAGCGTGAACACCTCGAGCTGCGACGCCGTGCCGCCGTACGACGAGGTCGCGTGCCGCCGACCGTGACCGCGATGTACTCCTTGCCCTTCACGTCGTAGATCGACGGGCCCGCAGCGAGCTGGTAGCCGGTCTGGAAGCTCCAGAGCACGTTGCCCGTCTGGGTGTCGAACGCCCGCAGGACGCCGTCGCCGCCGGGCGCGAAGCCGAGCCCGGACGCGGTCGTCGTGATGCCGCCGCGGCCCGGCTCCGGCGTGATGAACTTCCACGCGACGGTGCCGCGCTTCGCGTCGACCGCGCTCACGCTGCCGTAGTCGTGCCAGCCGTGCGGCGTCTGTCCGAACGAGCCGTTGGCCGAGGCCGTTGTCGACGTCGCCGAGGACCTTGTACTTGTTCGCGGCTGCCACGTCCTTCTTCTGGATGAGGACGGACGCCGTCTCCGCCTGGTTGTTGATCACGTAGCCGGTGCCCGGGTCGAACGACGAGGGCGAGTAGTTCAGGCCGCCGAGCGACGACGGATAGACGAGCAACGGCGTGCCCGGCCTTCAGCGTCGGATGCTCGATGTGGTTCAGCAGCCTCACGCGCTTGTAGATGGGTGCGCCCGGTCTTCGCGTCGTACATGAACCACGTGCCTTCCTTCGTCCCGACCGACACGACACGCCGCTTCTTGCCCCCGATCGTGATGTCGTAGACCATCACCGGCTGCGAGGTGCTGTAGCCCCACTGGTCGCCGGCGATCTGCTGCTGCCACCAGCGCAGCTGACCCGTGTAGAGGTCGAGCGCGACGACCGAGTCGGTGCGCGGATCCGACCCCGGGCGCAGGCTCGGGTCGAAGATCGGCGAGGGGTTCGACGTCGTGGCGTACACCGTGTCGGTCTCGGAGTCGATCGTGACCGGGTTCCAGTTCGTGCCGCCGCCCGTGTAGTGGCCGCCCTTGCGCCACGCCTGGCCGGAGGGCGGCACGTCCAGAACGGGCTCGACCACGCCGGCGAGAGATCGGTGTTGTACGCCATCACGAAGCCGCGCACGCCGTAGTCCGATCCCGAGGCTCCGATCAGGAGGATGTTCTTGTAACAGATGGGCGCCTGCGTCTCGGAGTAGCCGAACTCGACCTTCGCGCCGGGCACCGCGTCCGAGATCGCGACCTGCTTGATCTGAGCTTGCCGGTCTTCGGGTCGATCGAGATGATCCGCATGTCGAGCGTGAGCAGGAAGAGCTTGCCGTCGCAGTAGGCGACGCCGCGGTTCGCGTTGACGCCGAAGTTCTTGAAGACGCCCATGTCGGTCGGCTTGAAGTGCCAGAGCACCTTGCCGCTTGCCGCCGTCGACGGCGAAGACGTGGTCGTTCGCCGGTCGTGACGTAGATCACGCCGTTGATCACGATCGGGAAGCTCTGCTGGCCCTTCGGGATCGTCGGGTCGAGCCGGCGGAGGTCGATCGAGAAGGCGCGGCCGAGGTCGTTCACGTTCTGCTTGGTGATCTCCGTCAGCGGCGAGTGGCGGATCTGGTCGAACGTGCCGCCGTACGTGCCCCAGTCGTCGGGGCCGAACGGATTCGCGGCGGCGCTGGACGACGGGCCCTCCGGCGTCGTCGCGAGGGTCGGCGACGTGGTCGGTGTGACGGCGTTCCCCCCGCCCGTGCCGCGCGAGAGAACGCCCGTGGCCAGCAGCGCGACGAGGAGGCCCGCGACGAGGAGGACGAGCCAGACGGCGAGGCGCTTACCTCGCAGCGACGAGAGCCAAGAGCGCACGGAGTGCGGAGGATCTTAGGCTCTGGCGGCCCCGTCTGCTTGGTCGCAACCGATATAGTTGTGTTCGCAATGCTCGGGGGATGGGGAAAGCGCGTCGGCGCCGGCGCGGTGATCGCAGCGGTCGTCGCGCTCGTGGTCGCCGGAGCCGGTTCGAGTGCGTCGCTCTCGCCGGACAACTGGAGCGGCTGGGGCAACACGCCCGACCAGAACCGGCATTCGCCGCTGACCGCGATCACGCAGGACAACGTCGCCCAGCTCGGTCGCGTGTACACCGTCGACTTCCGCAAGATCGACCCGAACATCAAGCGCGGCGAGCAGTCGTTCCCGCTCGCGATCGACGGTCGGCTCTACGTGACGACGGGCGACGACAACGTCTTCGCGGTCGACGCCGTCACCGGCGCGATCATCTGGCGCTGGAAGCCCGACAACGTCGCCGTGTTCCGCAACTTCGGCATCGTCGCGAACCGCGGTGTCGCCTACTGCGACGGCAAGCTCTTCATCACGACGCTCGACATGCACCTCGTCTCGCTCGACGTGCGCACCGGGAAGATGATCAAGCGCGTCGCGATCTCCGACGCCGTGCCGGGCGCCGCGTCCAACTTCGGCTACTCCGAGACGAGCGCCCCGATCTGCGCCAACGGCAAGGTCGTGATCGGCGCCGCCGGCTCCGAGTACGGGGTGCGTGGCTTCGTGATGGCCTACAACACGGACCTCTCTCCGGCCTGGCCGAACCCGTTCTGGACGATCCCGCCCGAGGGCACCGGCTGGCGGAAGCTCTCGCGCATCGTCGGCGGCGGCGTGGTCTGGACGCCGCAGACGATCGACCCGACGACGAACACGCTCTACTTCGGCACCGGCTCGGCGACGCCGCTCTACTTCCCGCAGTTCCGGCCCGGCGAGAACCCGCGCACCGACGCGCTGATCGCGGTCGACCTCCGCACCGGGCAGATGAAGTGGTGGCAGCAGCAGATGGCCTCGAACCAGTGGGCCTACGACACCGCGCAGCCGCCGCTCGTCTACACCGGCAAGGTCGGCGGCAAGACGCGCCGGATCGTCTCGGTCGGCACGATGGAAGGGGTCTGGTTCGCCTACGACGCGACGACCGGAGCCCCCATCTACCAGCGGATCAAGGTGATCGACCGCACCGAGCATCCGCCGCTCCAGCCCGGCAAGCCGGTCACCGTGTTCCCGTCGTCGCTCGGCGGCCTCAACTTCTCACCGGCCTCGTACGACCCGAAGACGAACTACATCTTCAACGCGGCGGCCGAGACCGCCTCCGTGCTCCAGCAGGCCAAGCTGACGCCGACCGAGAAGAAGGAGAAGCTCGTCCAGGGCAGCGTCTTCCTCGGGCTCGAGAACGGCAACTTCGGCGTCTACCTGCAGGGCTGGCACGACCACGGCTCGATCAGCGCGATCGACGTCAACTCGGGCAAGCGGGTGTGGAAGTTCAACACGCCGGAGCCTGAGCGCGGCGGCGTCACCACGACCGCCAGCGGGCTTGGATTCGCGGGCGGCGGCGACGGCGTCCTGCGCGCGTTCAACCTGAAGACGGGCAAGGTGCTGTGGACGTTCCAGACCGGACACCAGATCGCGGCCGGGCCGTCGCTCTATGCGGTGAACGGCAAGGAGTACCTCGCGATCACGGTTGGCGGCACGCCCACCTCCTCGGGCGGCGGCACCGCGACCGAGCTGCAGGTCTACGCGCTCGGCGCCTCGACCAAGCAGTCGCCGCCTCCCGTGCTCCCGAACGGCGTGCGCCTGCCCGCGAAGACTCCGACCGTCGCGCCGCTGATCGCGGCCGCAGCGCATCCGTCGCGCACGCACGCGCCGGTCGTCCTGCACCTCGTTCGGCGGACGACGGCTCTCGGCCCCGCCCACATCCAGACGCAGTCGGGACTCGTGATCCGCGCCTGGAACCCCGATTCGTCGAACACGCAGAACGCGACGGGCCGCGTCTTCCTCGGCTCGACGCCGGTCGCGGGCCTGAAGATCAACGTCGACGGCTACCGGCTGCCCGCGGCGACCGCCAAGGACGGCAGCTTCGTCTATCCGGCCGACATCACGGTCCCGCGCCGCCACGTCGTGACGGTCGTCGGCGCGGGCAGCGGCGCTGTCGCAGGGCGGCCGCTGACCAAGGCCGAGCAGAAGGCGCTTGTCGGGATGCAGGCCGGCTTCAGCGTCGCCTACCCGCTCACGAACCTGCACGCCAAGGTGCAGAAGAACGGCACCGTCCTCGTCTCGGGGAAGGTCGCGTCGGTCGAGGGAACTCCGCCGCCGGCCGTCTCGCTCTACACCTACCGGCTCACCGGCGTGATCACCGACGCCTCGGGCAAGCCGGTGCAGGGCGCGGTCGTCGTCACCCGCACCCAGGATCGCGACTTCTGGACGTACTCGACCGCGACCGATGCGCAGGGCCGCTACACCTCGTTCTTCGCCGCCTCGGACGAGTCGGGCGCGAACCCGGTCGTGATGAGCGTGCAGGTCGCGGTCGGCGACAACATCTACGGCCTGCCGACCGGTGTGAACGTCAACTTCACCGCGCTCCACAGCTCGACGATGAACGCGCAGCTCCCGGCTTCGGGCACCGGACTGCCGGTGCCGAAGTCCTCGTCGTACGTCGGTGCGGTGTACGAAGGGCTCCTCGTCGGAGCCTCGGGGCCGCAGGGCGTGATCAAGCCGGTCTCCGCGCGCTGGCCCGACCGGGGCGGCAACTTCTCGCTCGTCCTGCCGGCATCGGCGCGTGGCAAGACGGTGCGCTTCTGGGAGAACCTCCGCCAGCTCTTCCAGACCTTCCCCGCGGTTCCGGGCGGCCCGGTCGACCTGACGAACTGGCCGAGCGCGCTGCTGCCGCGGGTGCCTCAGGGCTTCCAGACCCTGACGCTGCCCAAGAGCTAGCCGCCGCTAGTGGTCGCCGTGGAAGTGCAGCCACGGCGAGGCGTACTGGAACGTGAAGAGCGCCAGTGTCACGCCTGCCACCACCGAAGCGGCAACCGCGGCGCTCCGTAGCGAACGGCCCTGTCCGCCCGAGCCGCGCCAGTCGGCGCCGACGAGGGCGGGCAGCCGGAGCACGTAGGCGAGCACGTGCACGGTCATCGCAGCTACCCAGACCACGAAGCTCGCCTTGTGCAGCCCGAGCGCGATGCCGCGGTGGGGCGCGACGATCAGCGCGACACCGGTCGCGAACAGACCGATCGTGGCGGCGACGAGCACCGGCGCGACCAGCACGCGCAGCAGGAGATGCGGCGGGCCCTTGACCCGATAGGGACGGGCGCCGCTGTAGTAGCGCGCGAAGCGATAGCCGACGGTGCCGAGCTTGAGTGCGACGACCGGGATCAGCAGCATTCCCACGAAGACGTGCACCGAGAGCAGCGAGCGCAGCGACAGCAGCGTCGCGCCCTCGACCGCGAGCAGGACGAGCAGCACGAGCCCGGTGGCAGCAGTGAGGCGCTCGTTGCCGTCGGCTCCGCCTAGACGCTTCATCTCCGCCAGTGGAGCAATGCAGAATGAGAGGGCGATGAGGCCCTCATACTCCTCTCATCTGAGCGTCGCCAGAATGGAGCCGTGCGGGTGCTACTGGTAGAGGACGAGCCGAAGATGGCGGCGCTTCTCGCGCGCGGGCTGCGCGAGGAGGGTCACGCGGCCGACGTCGCCGAGCGGGGCGAGGAGGCGCTCTGGATGGCGCAGGGTGTGCCGTACGACGCGATCGTCCTCGACGTGATGCTGCCCGGGCTCGACGGCTTCGCGACGTGCCGCCGGCTGCGCGCGGACGGAGTCTGGGCGCCGGTGCTGATGCTGACCGCCCGGGATGCGGTCGAGGATCGGGTCGAAGGCCTCGACGCGGGCGCCGACGACTACCTGCTGAAGCCGTTCTCCTTCTCGGAGCTGCTCGCCCGGCTGCGCGCGCTCGTGCGACGCGCGCCCGCCGAGCGGCCGACGCTGCTCGAGGTCGGCGACCTCTCGCTCGATCCCGCGGCGCGGCGAGCCTGGCGGGGCGAGACGGCGCTCAACCTGTCGGGGAAGGAGTTCGCGCTGCTCGAGGTCTTCATGCGCCGGCCGGGCGAGGCGCTCTCGCGCGTGCAGCTGCTCGAGGGTGCGTGGGACATTGCCTTCGAGAGCCGATCGAACCTGATCGACGTCTACGTCCGCTACCTCCGCCTGAAGGTCGATCGCCCGTTCGGCCGCAAGTCGATCGAGACGGTCCGCGGGATCGGCTATCGCCTCAGTGAGGACGGCCGCCCGTCCTGAGCCGTCTGCCGATCCGGGCGCGGCTGACCCTTCCGTTTGCAGTGGGGATGGCGGTCGTGCTCGCGGGCGCCGGCATGTTCATCTACACGCGGGTCGGCGGGGCGCTGCTGACGACGGTCGACCAGAGCCTGCACGGGCAGGCGCAGGAGGCAGTCGGACGGATCGAGCACGGCCGGAGCCTGCTCGACCGCGACAGCGCCGCCGCGCCGACCGTCGCACAGCTCGTGGACAGCCGGGGCGTGGTCGTGCAGTCGACGCCGCGGACGCTCGGCCCGATCCTGACTGCGGCCGACGTCCGCGAGGTGCTGGCCGGCGGCACGGTGTTGCGGAGCACCTCGATCGGCGGTCTCGAGAACGACTGGCGGATCCTCGCAGTCCCGAACAAGGGCGGTGCGATCCTGATCGCGCAGTCGCTGGAGCCGCGCGAGGAGGCGCTGCACCGGCTCGTGCGAGAGTTCCTGCTCTGGGGGCCGGCGGTGCTGCTGCTCGCGATCCTTGCGGCCTACGCGGTCGCGGTCGCGGCGCTGCGCCCGGTCGAGGCGATGCGCAGGCGCGCCGCGGCGATCGGAGCATCGACGCCCGAGAAGCGCCTGCCCGTGCCGCCGAGCCGGGACGAGCTCTCGCGGCTCGCAGAGACGCTCAACGACATGCTCGGCCGCCTCCAATCAGCGCTCGAGCACGAGCGGCGCTTCGTCGACGACGCGAGCCACGAGCTCCGCACGCCGCTCGCGCTCCTGAAGGCGGAGCTCGAGATCGCGCTGCGCCGGCCGCGTTCGCACGGCGAGCTCGAGGATGCGCTCCGTTCTGCAGCCGACGAGACCGATCGCCTCACGCGGCTCGCCGAGGACCTGCTTGCTGGTCGCGCGCGCGGACGGCGGCGGGCTGCCGGTGCGGCTCGAGCGCATCTCGGTGCGCAAGCTCCTGCTCGACGTCGCGGCGCGGTTCGAGGTGCGCGGCGCGGTCGCCGTCGCCGCCGGTCCGGACCTGACGCTCGACGCCGACGCGACGCGGCTCGAGCAGGCGCTCGGGAACCTCGTCGACAACGCGCTCTCGCACGGGGAGGGCCTGATCGAGCTGTCCGCGCGCGCGGTCGGCGACTCGGTCGAGCTCCACGTGGTCGACGACGGTCCGGGCTTCCCGCCGGGCTTCGTCGACCGCGCCTTCGACCGCTTCAGCAGGGCCGACGAGGCGCGGGGCCACGGCGGCACCGGGCTCGGGCTCGCGATCGTCGAGCTGATCGCCCGTGCGCACGGCGGCACGGCCTCGGTCGGAACGCGTCCGGGCGGCGGCGGCGACGCCTGGATCTCGCTACCGGCTGCGCCTGTGCCCGAGCCGGCGCTCACAGCAAACTCTTAGCGACGGCTCACTCTCCTCTCATTTCGCCCAGCCATCGTTTGTGGCGGATGCAGAGCTCCCACACCCCACCAGGAGACGCAGCCCGCGCGCGGGACGCAGCGACTTCACGGCTTCGCCGGCTCACGGTCGGCGCGTTCGCGGGCGCCAGCGCGCTCGCGATCGGAATCGCCGGAGTCGCGGCGGCCACCACGCACCACGCGCGAAAGGCGGTCGCACAGACCCCCACGGCCACAACCCTCCCCGCCGTGAAAGTCACGGCCCCGTCGGCCACGCCGGCCGGCGGCGCCGTGGCGACCGCCGCAGCGCCTGTTCAGGCGCCGACGCCGTCCTATTCGGCGCCGGTGGCCACCTCCGGCGGGTCGTGAGCGCCTGCTCGTTCCCGGCGCTCGGCACGACCGCGGTGCTCGTCGTCACCGATCAGAGCGCGCTCGAGCCCGCGCGCGCGTTGCTCGTGTGCGAGCTCGAGGCGATCGATCTCGCCTGCTGCCGCTTTCGCGACGACTCCGAGCTCGTCGCCGCTCAATCGCTGGGGCGGGCAGCGAGGTCGGGTCGAGCGAGCTCCTGCTCGACGCGCTGCTCGTCGCGCTCGCGCGCGGCCGAGATCACCGGCGGGCTCGTCGATCCGACGGTCGGCCGCACGCTGCGCCTTGCCGGCTACGACCGGACCGTTCATGCGTCGTGCGACGCCGCGACGGGCGCCTCTCCGCCCGTCGTTCGCTCCCGCGGCCGGGTGGCGGAGTCGAGCTCGACGAGGTCTCGCGGCACCGTGCGCACGCCCGGCCGGAGTCGAGCTCGACCTCGGCGCGACCGCGAAGGCGCTCGCCGCCGATCGCGCCGCCGCGGCCGCGGCGCGACGCTCACCGCGTCGCGGCGTGCTCGTGTCGCTCGGCGGCGACATCGCCGTCGCCGGCGAGCCGCCGGACGGCGGCTGGTCGATCCGGATCGCCGACGACCACGCGGCGCCGCTCGACGCCCCGGGGCCGACGGTCGCGGTCGTCGCCGGCGGCCTCGCGACGCTCGAGCACCACGGTGCGCCGCTGGCAGACCGCGGACGGCGAGCTGCCATCACATCGTCGATCCGCGCACCGGCCGGCCGGCCGCCGCGCCGTGGCGCACCGTCGACCGTCGCGGCCGGCCTCGTGCGTCGAGGCGAACACCGCGAGCACGGCCGCGGTCATCCTCGGCGACGGACGCGCCGGCCTGGCTCGAGGCGCGCCGGCTGCCGGCCCGGCTCGTCCGGCTCGACGGCGCCGGCTTCCATCCGCGGCTCGGCCGCTCGGCCGGCGGAGGCCGCATGACCCTCCTGCTCGCCGCGGCTCGCCGAGCGCGCTCTGGTACCTGACCCGCGGCTCCGGCGTCGTCACGCTCGTGCTGCTGACCGCCGTCCGTCTGCCTCGGCGTCCTCGCACGACCGTGCGCTGGCGCACGACGCGCTGGCCGCGCTTCCTCGTCGCCGGCCTGCACCGCAACGTGACGCTGCTCGCGGTCGCGTTCCTCGTCGTCCACGTCGTGACGACCGTCGCGGACGGCTACGCGCCGATCCGCCTCCAGGACGCGTTCATCCCGTTCCTCTCGGCCTACCGGCCGATCTGGCTCGGGCTCGGCGCGCTCGCGTTCGACCTGCTGCTCGCGCGTCGTCTTCACGAGCCTGCTCCGCGCTCGCGCTCGGCTACCGCGTCTGGCGCGCCGACGCACTGGCTCGCCTACGCGTCCTGGCCGCTCGCGCTCGTGCACTCGCTCGGCACGCGGCAGCGACGCGCGCGTCGGCTGGCTCGCCGATCGCTCGCGTTCTGCTGCGTCGGCAGCCGTCGCTCGCCGTCGGTGCGCCGTTCGACTCCTCCGGCCCGCGCGACCCGCGGCTGCAGAGTCGCGGCGGGAGCTCGCGACCGTCGCCGTCGCCGCGTGGTGCTCTGGTACCAGTCCGGCCCGGCTCAGCCGGGCTGGGCGGCGAGGGCCGGCACGCCGACGTCGATCCTGCGCAGCTCCGCGACGTCCGGCGTCGCGACGAGCCCGATCGCCGAGCGCCCGACGCTGCCGAGCATCTTCGACGGCACGCTGAACGGAAAGATCGCCGACTCGTCGGACGCGCTCGGGCAACGTCCGGATCGCGATCGGCGGGAACGTACCGGCGGCTCTCGAGGGCACGCTGCGGCTCGCGCTGTCGGGGCTCCCCGACCGACGGCGGCGGAGTGACCATGACCGCGAGCGGCGTCGCCTTCGCGGCCGGTCGGGCTCGCCGGTGCTCGAAGGGCAGCGTCACCGGGCTCGACGGAACACCGTCGATGCGGCACGTCTCGAGCTCGGCCGGCACCTACGGTGCACCTCTCGATCTCGCTCCAGATCGACGCCGTGAGCGGCACGGTCACGGGCGCGCATGACCGCTGCCGCGGCGCCATCCGGCACCGCGCGCCGCGTCCTGCTGCGCTGCCCCGCTCCTGCCGGGCTTCGCCCGACCGCCCGGTCTCGCTCGGCGAGCACCTCGCCCGGCACGGCCCGCTGCCGGCGACGCGACCTGATCGCGGATCGTCGAGGCGAGCGGCCTTCGCGGGCGCGGCGGCGGCGGGTTCCCGACCGGAGCGAAGCTCCGCGCCGTCGCCGCGCGCCGCGGCCGGCCGGTCGTCGTCGTCAACGGCACCGAAGGCGAGCCCGCGAGCGGCAAGGACAAGCTGCTCCTGCGCTGCGTCCCGCACCTCGTCCTCGACGGCGCGGTCGCGGCAGCCCAGGCGGTCGGCGCTCGCGAGGTGATCGTCGTCGTTGCGCGGAACGCGCACGCCGAGGCAGGCGTCGCTCGACGAGGCGATCGAGGACCGGACCGACCGGCGCGTCCGCGTCCGCCTCGCTGCCGTCGCCCGACCGCTTCGTCGCCGGCGAGGAGACCGCGCTCGTCCAGCTTCCTGAACGGCGGCCCGGCGCTGCCGACCTTCAAGCCGCCGCGGCCGTTCGAGCGCGGGGTCGGCGGCGCCCCGACGCTCGTCCAGAACGTCGAGACGCTCGCGCACATCGCGCTGATCGCCCGCCACGGGGCCGAGTGGTTCCGCGAGGTCGGCACGCGTGACGAGCCGGGCTCGATCCTCGTCACGCTCTCGGGCGCAGTCGCGCGGCCCGGGGTCTACGAGGTCGCGCTCGGGACGCCGCTCGCGCGAGCTCGTCGCCGAGGCGGGCGGAGCGCGCGAGGCGATCCAGGCCTTCCTCGTCGGCGGCTACTTCGGCTCGTGGATCGGCGCGCGCACGGCGGAGGAGCTGAACTCTGAGTGAGGCCGAGGTGAGCCTCGGAGCGCGGGCGATCGTCGTGCTGCCGGCGCGTTCGTGCGGTCTCGTCGAGACGGCGCGGATCGCGCGCTACCTCGCCGACGAGAGCGCCGGCCAGTGCGGCCCGTGCGTGCACGGGCTCGGCGCGATCGCCGACGCCTTCGAGCGGCTCGCGGCAGGGGACGTGACCGACCGGCGCGACCGCCTCGAACGCTGGATCGCGACGATTCGCGGCCGCGGCGCCTGCGCCCATCCCGACGGCGCCTCGCGATTCGCCGCGAGCGCCCTCGATGTCTTCGCCGACGAGGTCGAGCTCCATCTCCGCGGCCGGTGCAGCCGGTGAGCACGACGGTGCGCGTGAACCCGATCGCCTGCGAGGCGCACGGTCTCTGCGCCGAGCTCCTCCCCGAGCGGATCCGGCTCGACGAATGGGGCTACCCGATCGTCGACCCGACTCCTGTCAGCGGCGAGCTCGAGCGGCACGCGCGCCGGGCCGCCGCGGCGTGCCCGACGCTCGCGCTGCTCCTCACCTCAAACCAGCGCTAGATCCGACTTCAGCGCATCCAGGTCGAGTCCCGTCGGCGTCTTGCCGGCGAGCAGGAAGTCGTTGCTGATGATGCAGTACGCCTCGTCGACGTAGCGATCCCAGAAGGCCCAGGTCATCTGCTGGAGCCGGCCCCAGGTGACCACCGTGACGCCCTTCGCGTCGTAGCGGACGACGTCGACCGCGTGGCCGCCCCACGAGCCGGGCTTCGCCTTGCCGGACAGCGAGTGCGTCCAGTCCCAGATCGCCTGGTCCTGCGCAGTCAGCGGCAGCGAGAGGCCGATGTAGAGCCCGCCGAAGATGGACGCACCGGTCTTCGCGAGCGTGTGGTCGTAGGTCGACACCTTCGCGAACGCGCCGATCTTGTGGCGGCCGATCCCGTGCTTGCGCCAGTAGTTGAGGACGTCGAGCTCGACGGCCCCTTCCTCGCCGGTCACCGGGTCGACCTGCTTGACCGCCTCGAAGGCGCTCACGACCGACTTCTCCGAGATCTCGGTGTCGTGGCCGTGTGCGGCGCCGGTCCACGCCTCGATCATGTGCCCGGCCGCGGCGCAGGTGCAGTCGCCGAGCCGGTCGTTTGCGTACATCGGCCACTCCGCGACGTGCTGCGTCTCGTCCCACGACGCCGGCGGCGCCGGCAGCTTCGCCTTGTCGACGTACCGCGCGAACTGCAGTGTGCGCGTGTCCGTCCGGACGGGGAGTTTCCCCATGCGGAACTTGACTTCGGTGGATGTGACAGCCATGTGTCCCCCTTGTTGCTTCGGCGGCGCTGCCGCAGGAGAACGCCACGCTCGTCAGTTGCGATGCACCGTAGGACGATGCACCGCTGAAGTCAAACGAGAGCCTAGTACCGGTCGAGCTCGATCAGCCGCTCGTCGCTGATGCCGAAATGGTGGGCGATCTCATGCAGCACGACGCGGCGGATCTCGGTGCGGAGCCGGTCCGGATCGGCGCCGTAGAGCCGTTCGAGCGGCCCGCTGAAGATCGTGATCTTGTCCGGCGGCACACCGACGTAGCCGCTCGTGCGGGTGGTCAGCGGATAGCCCTGGTACAGGCCGAGCAGAGGCATGCCCGGCGGCGGCTCGTCCTCGACGAAGATCGCCACGTTGGACATGAAGCCGCGCAGGTCGGGCGGCAGCGACGCGACCGCTTCCTCGACGGCCTGCTCGAAGTCGACCGGGGGCGCGGCATCGCTCATCCAGAGAGCGTAGCCGCGCCCCCGCGAGTCGCTAGTTGCCGGTTGCGGCCCAGGAGCCGTAGCTGAAGAAGCCGCCCGGCGCCGTGGAGTTCACGAAGATCGTCGCGCCGAACTTCTGGACGGCGTTCAGGGTCACGCCGGTGGTGTTCGTGCGGGACTCCTCGTAGATGCAGAGGAAGCCGCTCTGCGCCGCCGGGGAGGTCGCGTTGCCCGGGCACTCGGCCGGCGCCGCGGTGCCCTGGAGCACGATCCTCACCGTCGGCAGCGTGGCGAACGGGTAGACGAACGAGATCGACGAGTTGGCGAGGCCGCCCGCTGCGACTGCCGTGCCGCCGATGTTGTAGGCGCCGCGCACCGTCTTTCCCGTGGGCAGCGTGTCGGGGAACGGCCCCGCGGGCCCCGCTGCTCCGGCCGCCCCCGCTGGTCCGGCGGGCCCGGCCGGCCCCTGTGCGCCGGCGGGAATCTGGCCGGCCTTGAAGTCGGCCTTCAGCAGCGAGCCGTTCGCCACCTTGATCGAGCTCACGGCGTTGTTCTTCAGCTGCTTCGTGCCGACGCTGTTGGCCGGCAGCACGATCGCCGCGTAGCCGGTGCCGCCGAGCGCGACGATGAGCGCCAGACAGGCGAGCACCATGGCCGGCGACGGGCGGTGTCTCCAGAGAGTTTTCATGGAATCGCGTTCTAGACGCGTGCGCCCTTCCCTGCCGTTCGAGCTGGCGAGTGCCTCCGCTCCGCTGCCCTAGGTGCCGGCGGCGCGAGCTGGCGCGCCGCGTCGAGCTCGGCGACCCGCGCCACGTTGGCCGCGCGGAGCCGGTCGGCGGAGCTCGAATTCGACCGCGTGCAGCCGATCGTCGCGCTCTCATGAAGCTCTCATAGAGCCGCTGGTACCGTGTCCGGCGTCTTGATCGACGCCCAGGGACTCACGAAGGACTACGGGGACAAGCGCGCCGTCGACGGGCTCACGTTCACCGTGCAGCCCGGGCATCGTCACCGGCTTCCTCGGCCCGAACGGCTCCGGGAAGTCGACGACGATGCGCCTGATCCTCGGCCTCGACGCGCCCGACCGCGGGCGACGTCACCGTGAACGGCAAGCACTACCGCGACCACGCTGCGCCGCTGCACGAGGTCGGCGCGCTGCTCGAGGCGCGCTCGGTTCACACCGGCCGCTCGGCCTACAACCACCTGCTCGCGCTCGCGCAGACGCACGGGATTCGCGAAGAGCCGCGTCGACGAGCTGATCGACCTCGTCGGCCTGCGCGAGGTCGCGCAGAAGCGCGCCGGCGAGTTCTCGCTCGGCATGGGCCAGCGGCTCGGCATCGCGGCGGCGCTGCTCGGCGACCCGCACACGGTCATGCTCGACGAGCCGGTCAACGGCCTCGACCCGGAGGGCATCCACTGGATCCGCGACCTGCTGAAGGGGCTCGCCGCCGAGGGGCGCACCGTCTTCGTCTCGTCGCACCTGATGAGCGAGATGGCGCTCACCGCCGACCACCTGATCGTGATCGGCCGCGGCCGGCTGATCGCCGACACGAGCGTCGAGGACTTCGTGCGCCAGGCCTCGCGGCAACGTCGTGCGCGTCCGCTCGCCGCAGGCGACGCGGCTGCGCGAGCTCGTCACCGGGCCCGACGTGACCGTCGTCGACGATCGAGCCGGGCGCTGCTCGAGACGTGCAGGGCCTCACGCGCCGAGCAGATCGGCGACGCTCGCCGCCGCGAACGGCATCGTCGCTCCACGAGCTGACGCCGCAGCAGGCCTCGCTCGAGGACGCGTTCATGGACCTGACGCGCGACGACGTCGAGTTCCAGGCGCACGATCGACGAGCCACGAGGCGGTCGCGTGAGCGACCGTCGCAGCGTCCAGGTCGCGCACGGCAGGTCACGCAGGCGCGCGTCGCGCTCTCGGAGTGGACGAAGCTCCGCTCGGTGCGCTCGACCCGCTGGTCGTTGCTCGCCGCGGTCGTCTTCGACGATCGGGATCGCCGCGCTCGTGTGCTCTGGCGGCGCGCATCAGTACCCGCACATGAGACCCGCGCGAGCAGGCCGACTTCCACCCGCTCGAGTCACTCTCGCCGGCGTCCAGCTCGCCCAGCTCGCGATCGGCGTCCTCGGCGTGCTCGTGATCACCGCGCGAGTACTCGACCGGGATGATCCGCGCGTCGATGACCGCCGTGCCGAAGCGGCTGCCGGTGCTCTGGGGCAAGGCGCTCGTCTTCGCGCGCGACCATGCTCGGCGCTGATGATCCCGGCGGTCTTCATCGCGTTCTTCGTCGGCCAGGCGATCCTCTCGCGGCACCACATCAACATCGCGTTCACGCATCCGGGCGTCGCGCGTGCGGTGATCGGCGCCGGCGCTCTACCTCGACCGTCGATCGGGCTCTTCGGCGCTCGGCCTCGGCGCGATCGTCCGCAACACCGCGGGCGGGATCGCCGCTCTTCGCCGGGATCATGTTCGTGCTCCCGCCGCTGCTGAACGTGCTGCCGTCGAACTGGAACAACGCCATCTCGCCGTATCTCCCGCTCTCGGCCGGCGAGGCGATCATGTCGCTCTCCTCATGGCACGGCCGTTCGCCCTGGGCTGGGCTCGGGCTGTTCTTCTTCTACGCCCTCGCGGCGCTCGCCATCGGCGCAGTGCTACTGCGGCGCCGCGACACCTAGAGCGCGAATCGCGGCCAGCGCCTCCTCGATGTTCTCGAGCGAGTTGGCGTACGACAGCCGCAGGTAGCCCTCGCCGTACTCGCCGAACGCAGTGCCCGCGAGCACCGCGACGCCTGCCTCGTCCAGCAGCCGGTCGGCGAACTGCTTCGCGTCGAGCCCGGTGCCCGTGATGTTCGGGAACGCGTAGAACGCGCCGCGCGGGGTCACGCACGAGATCCCGGGCAGGTCGTTGAGCCCGGCCACGACGAACTCGCGCCTGATCCGGAACTCGGCCATCATAGCGTCCACCTCGTCGCGCGGCCCGGTCAGCGCCGCGACGCCGGCGAGCTGTGTCGCGGGAGCCGTGCACGAGACGGAGTTGATCATCAGCCGCGTGATCGGTTCGACGAGCGGCTCGGGCAGCGCCGCGTAGCCGAGCCTCCAGCCGGTCATCGCGAAGGTCTTCGAGAAGCCGTCGAGCAGGATCGTGCGCTCGAGCAGCCCCTCGTGACTCGCGATCGTGTCGTGGGCGGCGTCGTAGAGCATCTCCGAGTAGACCTCGTCGGAGAGGATCCAGCAGGTGTGGTCGGCGAGCAGGCGCGCGATCTCGACGTTAAGCGGCCGCTCGACGATCCCGCCCGTCGGGTTGGCCGGCGAGTTGAGAATCACGAGCTTCGTCCGCGGCGTCAGCCGCTCGGCGAGCGCCTCGGCCGAGAACGCGAAGCCCTTGTCCTCGGTGAGCGGCAGCGGCACGGGCGTCGCGCCGGCCCAGCGGATCACCGACTCGTAGATCGGGAAGCCCGGGTTCGGGTAGATCACCTCGTCGCCCGGGTTGCACGTGGCGAGCACGCCGAAGAAGAGGAACGGCTTGGCGCCGGGGGCAATCAGCACGCGCGCGGGGTCGATCTCGAGGCCGCGGTGCTCGGAGAGATGCGCCGCGCAGGCCTCGCGCAGCTCCATCAGCCCGGGCGCGGGACAGTAGTGCGTGTGCCCGTCGCGGAGCGCCTTCACGCCGGCCTCGACGATGTGCGGCGGAGTCGCGAAGTCCGGCTCGCCGATCTCGAGGTGGATGATCCGCCGCCCCTGCGCCTCGAGCGCCCGCGCCCGGGCGAGCACCTCGAACGCCGTCTCCGTGCCCAGCCTGTCGAGGCTCGCTGCCAGCATAGGAACCGGGTTATACCGGAGGGCGAGGGCCCGATGGCCCCCGCCCTCCGTTCGCTCGCCTAGCCGATGCAGACGTCGGGCGAGCCGACGAGGATCGACCCGATCACGGTCTGGTTCTCGGCGCCCACGGGGACGAGCACCTGATCGGTCGTTCGCGCCGCCGGCGCGCAGTTCCCGCCCGGATTGACGAGCACCGAGGCGCCCTTGAGCGTCAGGTTTCCGCTGCCCTGCAGCGTGAGATCCGAGCCTGAGCGCACCGAGAGGCTGTCCGAGCGCAGGCCCATGCCGCTGTCGCCCGCGAGCTCGACGTCGTCGGAGCGCAGGCTGAAGTCGTTTCCGAACAGCTTGAGCGCCGAGCTGCCGGTTCCCTTCAGCGTGATCCCGCTGTCGGTGACGCTGATCGAGTACAGGCCGTTCGGGCTCGTGAACGTGCCCGTGAACGACTGGCCGTCCGGTGCCGTTCGTGCCGTTCTGTCCGTTCTGGCCGCTGCAGACGTAGGCCGTGGAGCCGCCCGCGTCGGTGATCGCCGCCCCGCCGGCCGGGCAGTTCGGGTCGCCCGCCGCGAGCTGGTGCACGGTCGGGCTCACGCCGTTCGTCCCGTTCGTTCCGTTCGATCCGGGAGTCCCGGCCGGGCCCTGCTTGTTGAACGTGATCTCGGTCTCCAGCGCCGACAGGCAGTGCTGCTTGTCGGGATCGATGATCCTGATCGTTCCGATGTTCTTGAGCATGCACGCGTGGTACACGCCGGTGCCCGCATCCGGGATCGCCGCGTAGGCGATGCCCCCAGCGAGTGTGAAGATCGCCGCGACGGCGATCGCGAAGCGCCTGCTGAACATGGTCCCTCCCCGTGAGCCGCGCGGGCATGAGTGCCCGCCGCAAGCGACGACTGTCTCAGATCTCTGTGCGAATCGCCACGAGCGCGCCGAGCGTCGCCCGCATCCGCGCGATGTCCGCCTCGCCGGCCCGCGCGAGGAGCGCCGCGTCGATCCCGTCGACGGCGGCCCGGATCTCGGCGGCCGCGGCGCGCCCTCGATCCGTGAGCCCGACGGTCAGCCGCCGTCGATCCGACGGATCGGGAAGCCGCTCGACGTAGCCGCGCGCGACGAGCGTGTCGATCAGCTGGCTCGCCCCCTGCTTCGAGATCCCGAGATCCGCGGAGACGTCCCGGAGGTTCGCGCGGCTCCGCGCGATCCCGCCGAGGACGCGTGCGCCCGCGCGCGGCATGTCGTCGAAGCCTGCTTCTTCGAGCGCGCTCGCGGATCGCCTCGCCGTACGTCTTCCGCGCCTCGGCGAGGAGAACCGGCAGCACCAGCTCGTCGTACCACTCCATGACGACAGCATATCGTCAAGGAGGTTGACCGTTTCTTACACAATGCACAGGCATTGTTCAGCGTCGTCTTAGGGCAGGTCTGGATACTGGGGTCATGTTTGCCGCCACGCTCAGAGTGAAAGTCGGTCTCGCAGCCATCGGCGCGTGTCTCATCGTCGCCTCGGCGGTCGCGCTCGGCCAGGCCCGCGCCTCGACCGTCCGCACGCCTTCGACCGGCGTCGTGATCGTGAACACGAACCTCGGCTACGAGGACAACGCCGCCGCCGGCACCGGGATCGTGCTCAAGTCCTCGGGCGAGGTGCTGACCAACAACCACGTCATTCGCGGCGCGACCTCGATCCACGTCACCGACCTCTCGACGGGCAAGACCTACACCGCGAGCGTCGAGGGCTACGACGTCGGCCACGACATCGCCGTGATCAAGCTCGCCAACGCACACGGCCTCCAGACCGCGTCGATCGGCAGCTCCTCCGGCGTCAACGTCGGCGACAAGGTCACCGCGGTCGGCAACGCGGGCGGCACCGGCTCGCTGACAGTCGCGACCGGCGCGGTCACGCGGCTCCACGAGTCGATCACCGTCAACGACGACCAGGGCGGCTCGGCGCGGCTCGCCGACCTGATCGAGACCGACGCGGCGCTCCAGCCCGGCGACTCCGGCGGCCCGCTCCTGACCGGCGGCAACCGCGTGATCGGCGTCGACGCAGCGGCTTCCACCGGCGGCGGCTTCCAGTCCGGCTCGGCCGACGGCTATGCGATCCCGATCAACACCGCGATCTCGATCGCGAAGCAGATCGAGGCCGGCCACAGCTCATCGACCGTGCACATCGGCCCGACGGCGTTCCTCGGGATCTCGCTCCAGCCGGCCGGCTACGGGCCGGATGTCACCGGCGCGAGCGTCGAGGGCGTCGTGCCCGGCGGCGCAGCCGACCAGGCCGGGCTGACCGGCGGCGACGTGATCACCTCCTTCGGCGGCCACAGCGTGACCTCGCCGACGAGCCTCCAGCTCCTGCTCCGCCAGGCCAAGCCCGGCAGCTCGTACCAGGTGATCTGGCTCGACCAGTACGGCACGCAGGCGAGCGGCACCGTCCGCCCGGCCTCCGGCCCGCCGCAGTAGCCCTAGAGCAGCGCGCCCACTGCCGCGACGAGCTCCTCGTCACCGCCGAGCGCGGGGTCGAGCGCGTCGAGGATGCGTGGGACGGACGCCGCGAGCGGGCCGAGCTCGGCCGCACGCACGTCGTCGACCTGGCCGGTGCGCAGATGGCCGATCCAGCCGGCGAGGACGCGGATCGCCGCTTCGGGAACTCGTCCGGCAGCCCGCTCTCGCAGCAGCACCGGCACGATCCGCACCGGCAGCTTCTGCGAGCCGTCGACGGCGATCTGGGCCAGCTGGTGCGCGATCCGCGGGTTCGCGAAGCGCTCGAGCAGCGCGGCGCGGTAGTCCGCGGTGGGCGCTCCGAGGTACGGCGAGGCCTCGTCCCACCACTGCTCGACCCAGCCGCGGCACGTCGTCGTCGGCGATCGCCTCGGCGACCGTCTCGTGGCCGCGCCGCGGCGTAGGCGAGCAGCGAGTGGGCGCCGTTGAGCAGCCAGAGCTTGCGCTGCTCGAACGGCACGATGTCGTCGACGAAGGTCGCGCCCACGTCCTCCCAGCGCGGGCGCCCGCCCGGGAACGCGCCGCTGAGGACCCACTCGGTGAACGGCTCGGTGACACCGGGACGTCGCCGGCCCTCCCGCACCGCGGCGCGGTGTCGCGGCGTGATCCGGTCGACCATCGTGGTCACGAACGCGACGTGCTCGTCGATCCACGCGGCGAGGTCAGGCTCGGCGCCGTCGAGCGAGGCTCGCGACGCACGGCGCCGTTGTCGGGGAGGTTGTCGCACGGCACGAGCGCGATCGGGCCCGCGTCCGGCGCGCGGCGCGCGGCGAGCCCGGCGAGCAGGCGGGCGCGCGTGGCCGGGTCGCGGTAGCCGGCCTCGGTGACGTGATCGTCACCACGGCGACCTCCGGCGCGCGGAAGTAGCCGAGCCACGCGTCGTGGTCGGCAGCCGCATGGACGGCCGAGATGCTGCGGATCACGTCGAGCCGGTCGCCGTCGGCGGCGCGGGTCACCAGCGTGTAGAGGCCGTCCTGGGCGCCAGGTCGCGGCCGCGGCGCTGCGGCCGGTGAAGGCGGCGATGCCCCAGTCGCGGCGTCGGCGCGCGGTCGGTGTACCAGGCCTGGTGGGCGCGGAAGAAGTTGCCGAGCCCGAGGTGGACGATCCGCACCGGTGCGGCCGGCAGCTTGCGAACGCCGTGGCCTCGGGTCGCGGTCACAGCTTGAAGCCGACCGGGTCGACGGCCAGGTCGTGGCGATCGCGCCGCCTCGTCCTCGTCGAGCCGGTGCTCGGCGACCAGCTGGGCGAGGTACGCCGCGTCGAGCCGGCGCGACATGTCGTGGCGGGCCGGGATCGAGCAGAACGCGCGGGTGTCGTCGACGAAGCCGGACGTGCGGCAGAAGCCGGCGGTCTCGGTGACCGCGGCGCGGAAGCGGCGGATCGCGTCGGGCGCGTCGAGGAACCACCACGGCGCGCCGACGTAGACGCGAGGGGTAGAAGCCGGCCAGCGGCGCGAGCTCGCGCGAGAACACCGTCTCGTCGACGGTGAACAGCACCAGGTGGAAGCCCGGGTGCGGTGCCGTAGCGCTCGAGCAGCGGCCGCAGCGCGTCGGTGAACTCGAGCCGCGACCGGGATGTCGTGGCCGGTGTCGGGCCGAAGCGCTCGGCCGTCGGCGGGTGGTGGTTGCGGCGGACGCCGGGGTGCAGCGTCATCACCAGGCCGTCCTCGCACGACATCCGCGCCATCTCGAGCAGCATGTGGCGGCGGAACGCCGTGGCCTCGGCGGACGTGGCCTGGCCGGCCAGCGCGGCGCGGTAGATCCGGGTCGCGTCCGCCGGCTCGAGCGGATCGGTGCGCGCGTCGACGTGGCTGTGGTCGGCGGAGACCGCGCCGTGCGCGACGAAGTACCGGCGCCGCGCTCTCCAGCGCCTGCGAGGTAGCCGTCGTAGTCGCCGGTGTCGGTGTCGGCCGCTTCGGCGAGCCGTGCGACCTGCGCCGGCCAATCGGGCTGCGCCGGGCTCGAGGTAGCGATCGGGCCGGAACGTCGGGACGACGCGCCCGGCCAGGTCGGGTCGGCGGCGAGCGCGGCGTGTGCGGCGAGGTCGTCGCACGGGTCGTCGGTGGTGGCGAGCACCTCGATGTCGAAGCGCTCGAACAGCGCGCGCGGGCGGAAGGCGTCCTCGGCGAGCCGCGCCGCGATCTCGTCGTAGGCCGCCTCCGTCGGTCGCTCGGTCGACGCCGAAGATCTCGACGAGCTGCGACTCGAGCCAGTAGCGCACGGGCGTGCCGCGGAAGACGTCCCAGTGCGCGCAGAGCAGCCGCCACGCCTGCGCGGCCTCTCGGCGCCTCGAGCGCGCTCCGAGCGGCGACGCCGCTGGCGTGCAGCAGCCGCGTGACGTAGTGGTCGGGCGTGATCAGCAGGCTCGTCGGGTCGGCGAACGGCTCGTCGTCGAGCAGCAGCCGCGGATCGACGTGGCCGTGCGGGGAGATCAGCGGCAGCTCGCGCGACCGACTCGTACAGCCGGCGGGCGATCGCGCGGACGCCAGGGTCCGCGGGCAGGAGCCGGTCGGGGTGCATCGGCCGATCGTTGACCCGTGGCGCTGATCGGGGGAGCACTCGAGGTTCTCTCCGACGAGCAGATCGACGCGTTCGTCCACGAGCAGCTCGCCGCGGTCGACCTGGACGGGCGCAGCGTCTGCGTGATCGTGCCCGACGGCACCCGCAGCTGCCCGCTGCCGCTGCTGCTCGGCGCCGTGCAGCGGGCGCTCGACGGGCGGGTCACGCCGGCTGACCGTGCTGGTCGCGCTCGGCACCCACGCTGCGATGACCGAGGCGCCGAGCTCGCGGCGCACCTCGGGCGACTGCGCCGGGATCGGTGTCAACCACGAGTGGTGGGACCCGGCGACCTTCGTCGAGCTCGGCTCGATCCCCGCCGAGCCGGATCGAGGAGCTGTCGGGCGGGCTGCTGAGCCGGGCGCGTCGACGTCCGGATCAACCGCGCGGTGGTCGAGCACGACGTCGACGCTCGTCGTCGGCCCGGTGTTCCCGCACGAGGTCGGTCGGCTTCTCCGGGCGGCAACAAGTACTTCTTTCCCGGCGTCTCCGGTCAGGACGCTCATCGACCTGCTCGCACTGGCTCGGTGCGCTGATCACCAGCGCCGCGACATCATCGGCACGCCGCGGGATCACGCCGGTGCGCGCGCTGATCGACGAGGCCGCCGCGATCGTTCCCGGCCGAGCGGCTCGCGCTCTGCGTCGTCGTCGCGTCCGGGCGGCGCGGCTGCACGCGGCGAGCCTTCGGCGATCCCGAGGCGGCCTGGGCCGCGGTCGCGGCCGATCTCCGCCGCAGACCCACGTCCGCTACCTCGACGCGCCGGTGCACCGCGTGCTGTCGCTCGTCCCGACGAAGTACGACGACATGTGGACCGGCGGCGAAGGGCTTCTACAAGGTCGAGCCGATCGTCGCCGACGGCGGCGAGGTCGTCCTCTACGCGCCGCACATCGACGAGATCTCGCGTCATGCACCCGGAGATCAACGAGATCGGCTACCACTGCCGCGACTACTTCGTCGCGCAGTGGGACCGGTTCGCGCACTACCCGTGGGGCGTTCTCGCGCACTCGACCCACCTGCGCGGGGCCGGCACCTACGACGGAGTGGAGCGCTGCCGCGTGGACGTCACGCTTGCGACCGCGCTGTCGGAGGAGCGGACGCGAGCCGTGAGCCTCACCTACCGCGATCCGGCAGGGATCGACGTCGTCGAGTGGGCCGCGGATCCGGACACCCTCGTCGTGGAGAACGCGGGCGAAGAGCTGTACCGCCTGCGCTGAGTCAGTCGGTCTCGACGTCGAAGTCCCACGAGACGACGGGCACGGCGCAGGCGGGCGCCGACCTCAGGCCGGTCAGGAGCACGTCTCTCACGAAGAGCGCGATCGCACTATCTGCAAAGATCTGTGCGGTCACGGGGCTTCAGCCGCGCAGTGTGACACCAGGGTGATGAAGTCACCGAGTTCGTCGATGGTCGTGAACGCCGCCGAACTCAGCGGCACCGAGCCGAAGGCCGCCGCGACGGCGAGGACAAACATGCAAGGGCTCGTTGCCGGAACCGGGAGTGACCGTCTTCCGGACAGTGTTGTTGTTCGGTCCCGTGAAGGTCGCTTCGGTCGGATCTGAGGGCCGGGCCCACTTCGTAACCAGGAGCAAGCCGCATTGGCACGGCGACGAAGCCGTCACCCGCGCCGGTGGCCGTTACGCGATGCCCCCGACAAGAATCGAACTTGTGCACGCGGTTTAGGAAACCGCTGCTCTATCCACTGAGCTACGGGGGCAAGAATTGGCGCTGCACGCCGTCTATGAAGGTAACGTCTCCGTAGGGTCGGCGCTGCCATGACTGCTTTCGCACACACACACGCGCTCGTCGCGTTGAGCGGCTCGCCGCCGCGGCACTGGGTTGTCGTGCTCGCGATCATCTCGACCTTCGCGACGGGCGTCTTCGCAGCGCAGATGATTGCCTCTGCGCGCCGCCGACCGCGGCAGGGAGATCCCCACGAAGCGCTTGCTCTCGTGGGGAATGCGCTCGAGTCGACGCACGACGTGCAAGCGCTCCTCCCGGCGATTCTGGAGATCGCAGTCGAGGGCACCGGCGCGGCGGGTGGACGGATCACGGTAGGCGACGCGGACGCCGCCTCGGTAGGCCTGGCGACTTCGACCGACTCGCTCGTGCTGCCGCTCGGCGGTCAGCCGATTCCGGCCGATCTGATCCTCTATCCGGAGCCCGGCGGATTCTCACGGGAGGCCCGCGCACTGGCAGCGTCGCTCGCGGCCCAGGCATCGATCGCCCTCGAGAACGCGCGTCGCCACCGGCTCGTCGAGCGCGAGGCGGAGACCGACGAGCTGACCGGCCTGCCGAACCGGCGGCTCTTCATGCGAGCACTGGACGCGGAGCTCGCGCGCGCGAAGCGGAGCGGCGAGACCTTTAGTGTCGTCCTCGTCGACCTCGATGACTTCAAGAACGTCAACGACGTGTTCGGGCACGACGCGGGCGACTGGGCGCTTCGGGAAGTCGCGGACGTGCTCCGCCTGGCGATGCGCGCGTCCGATGTCGCCGCGCGACTCGGAGGGGAGGAGTTCGCCTGTCTTCTGCCCGCCACCGGGGAACAGGGAGCGCACGGGCTGGCCGAGCGAATCCGCGGCGAGCTCGCTGAGCGTGAGATCCTGCTCCAGGACGGTCGTGCTGTCACGATCACGGCTAGCCTGGGCCTCGGTGTCTACCCGCAGGCGAAGACCGCCGAGGCCCTTCTTCGCGCCGCCGACCGGGCGCTGTATCGTGCGAAGGCCGAAGGGAAGAACCGCGTCGTCTCGAAGGTTGGGGGACAATGAAGTTTAGATTCTCAATGACGAGTGCTGCACTGTTCGTCGGCGCCGCGGCCTCGAGCACATACCTCTGGGGGCAGGTGCTCGCGCCCCAGGTCGCACAGTTCGCCGCGTCGGTGCCCCGGACCGTGGTGACCACTAAGCCTGTCGTCATCCGGCCCAGGGCCAGGCCTGTGGCCCGGCCGCCGCACCACGTCGTGAAGACTGCTCCAGTGCGGACTGTGGAGCAGGGTACGGCGAGCTTGATCTCAGCGCCGGTGACCGTGGCCGCGTCGTCGTCTTCGTCGTCCGCGTCGCTGTCGTCGTCATCGCCTCCACCGCTCGCGACGCTGAAGCCGCCTAAGGAGCCGAAGCTTCCGACGCCACCGCCTGCACCGATCCCGACGCCGGCGCCCGCTCCGACACCCCCGACTCTGACGCCCGCGCCGCCGACGACCCCGGCTCCGTCGCCGAGCCCGACTCCGACTGCCGAACCGACACCGCCTGTGGCCACTCCGCCGCAGCGCGTCCCGGCGTCTGATCCGACGCCTTCGCCGCCACCCGCACCAACGCCACCGCCGGTCACCGATCCGCCGCCACCACCCCCGCCCCCGAGCGGGGACGGCGGCCAGGGCCACGATCAGGGACTGGACGACAATGGCGGTCCCCGTTGCTACTGCGGTGGTGGCGGCAGCGGCAGCAGCGGCAGCGGCGGCGACAGCGGTCACGATCACCACCGCTAGCGCGCGACGCAAAAAACTGAGATCGTCTCCCGCATGGATGCCGCCGTTCCCGTCGACCATTCGGAGCCGGTAGACAAGGGCCTGAAGGCCGGCGCGCTCGGCTTCATGTCGAGCGTCGTGATCGGCGTCGCCTCGACGGCTCCCGCCTACAGCCTCGCGGCCACTCTCGGCGCGGTCACCGCCGTCGTCGGGATCGGCTTCCAGGCGCCGATCATCATGGTGATCGCGTTCATCCCGATGCTGTTCGTCGCGCTCGGCTTCAAGTACCTGAACCAGGCCGACCCGGACTGCGGGACGACGTTCACGTGGTGCGCGCGCGCGTTCGGGCCGATCACCGGCTGGCTCGGCGGCTGGGGACTGATCTTCGCGGACGTGCTCGTGATGGCCAGCCTGGCCCAGATCGCGGGCAGCTACACCTTCGACCTCTTCGGCTGGACGAACCTGGCCGACAGCAAGCTCTGGGTCGGCGTCGCGGGCGTGATCTGGATCGTCCTGATGGGCGCGATCTGTTACGTCGGGATCGAGGCGTCGGCCCGCACCCAGTGGGGGCTGCTCGGCGCGGAGATCGCGATCCTGTTCCTCTTCTCCGTGGTCGCACTCGTCAAGGTCTGGACGGGCCATGCGCCCGGCAGCGTCAACCCGTCGTGGAGCTGGCTCAACCCGTTCGACATCAAGTCGTTCGGCGCGCTCAGCTCCGGGCTGCTCTTAGCGATCTTCATCTACTGGGGCTGGGACACGTCCGTCTCGGTCAACGAGGAGACCGAGGACGCGACCGAGACGCCCGGACGCGCCGCGGTCGCGAGCACCTTCGTCCTGCTCGCGATCTACCTCGTCGTCTCGGTCGCCGCGCAGGCCTTCCACGGCGTCCACTTCCTCAACGACAACTCCGACGACGTGCTCGGCGCGCTCGGCAAGGACGTGCTCGGCTCGCCGTGGGACAAGCTGCTGATCATCGCCGTGCTCACCTCCGCGTCGGCCTCGACGCAGACGACGATCCTGCCGACGACGCGCGCGACGCTCTCGATGGCGAGCCACGGCGCGCTGCCGAAGTCGTTCGCCAAGATCCATCCGCGCTACCTCACGCCCAGCATCGGGACGATCTGGATGTGCGCGGTCTCGGTGGTCGTCTTCGTGCTCCTGAACACGGTCTCGAGCAACATCCTCGAGGACTCGGTCACGGCGACCGGCTTCGGGATCGCGTTCTACTACGGGCTCACAGGGCTCGCGTGCCCGTGGTTCTTCCGCAAGGAGCTGTTCAAGAGCGCGCGCAACTTCTTCCTCGTCGGCCTGTTGCCGCTGGTCGGCGGGATCATCCTCTTCGCGATCCTCGGCGACTCGGGCTACGAGGCCTGGAGCCCGTCCAATTCGGCCACGGGCAGCTCGTGGCTCGGCCTGTCGCCGCCGCTCGCGATGGCGCTGTTCGGCCTGTTGATCGGGATCGTGATCATGATCGCGCAGCGGATCGTCGAGCCGGAGCCGTTCTTCCGCTGGAAGACCGAGGTGGCCGATCCGGCCGTGCTGGAGACGTCGCGTGGCTAGGACGGTCGTGCTCGGGTACGACGGCTCGACCGGCAGCGACGTCGCGCTCGAGCAGGCGGTGGAGCTGGCGAAGCTCGAGGGTGCGCGGATCGTCGTCGTGTTCGCCTACGAGATCCCCGCTGCCTACGGCGGCGAGACGGGCGACTACCGGCGCGCGGTTCGCGAACTGGCCGAAGAGGCCACGGCGAAGGCGGCCAAGCGGCTCGACGAGGCCGGTGTCGACTACGGCGTCGAGCTGATCGCGGAGCGTCCGGTCGACGGGCTCGTCAGCGTCGCGCAGCAGACCGGCGCGAGCATGATCATCGTCGGCACGAACAGCGAGCATCCGATCAAGGGCGCTGTGCTGGGCTCGGTGCCGCACAAGCTGCTCCACCTCTCCCACGTGCCGGTGCTCGTGGTGCCGAACCCCCTCTAGTGAAGATCCTGGTCGTCGGCACGGGCGGCGTCGGCGCGGCGGCCGCCGCGGTTGCGGCACGGCGCGACTTCTTCGAGTCGATCACGCTTGCCGACCTCGATGCGGCTCGGCCCGCGGCGGTCGTCGCGGAGCTCGGCGACGCGCGCTTCGCCGCGGCGCAGGTCGACGCGTCCGACCAGGCCGCGCTCACGGCGCTGATGCGCGACGCCGACGCCGTACTCAACGCCACCGACCCGCGCTTCAACCCGCCGATCTTCGCGGCCGCCCTCGAGGCCGGCTGCACCTACGTCGACATGGCGATGACGCTCTCCGGCCCGGGCGTCCTCCTCGGCGATCTCCAGTTCGCCGAGCACGAGCGCTGGGTCGACGCTGGGCAGCTCGCTCTCGTCGGGATGGGCGTCGAGCCGGGCCTCGCCGACGTCTTCGCCCGGTACGCCGCCGACGAGCTGTTCTCCGAGCTCGACGAGGTCGCGATCCGCGACGGCGCGAACCTCGTCGTCGACGGCTACGACTTCGCGCCGACCTTCTCGATCTGGACGACGATCGAGGAGTGCCTCAACCCGCCGCTGATCTGGGAGCGCGGCCGCGGCCACTACACCACAGAGCCGTTCTCGGAGCCCGAGCTGTTCGACTTTCCGGAGGGGATCGGACCGATCGAGTGCGTCAACGTCGAGCATGAGGAGGTGGTGCTCGTCCCGCGCGAGCTCGACTGCCGCCGCGTCACGTTCAAGTACGGGCTCGGCGCCGAGTTCATCGAGGTGCTGCGGACGCTGCACAGGCTGGGACTCGCCGCGGTCGAGCCGGTGACGGTGCGTGGGGTCGAGGTCTCGCCGCGCGACGTCGTCGCCGCGTGCCTGCCCGACCCGGCGCAGCTCGGCGACCGGATGCGCGGGAAGACGTGCGCTGGCACCCTCGTCACCGGCACGGGCAAGGACGGCGCGCCGCGCGCGGTCTACCTCTACCACGTCGCCGACAACGAGCGGACGGTGCGCGAGTACGGCCATCAGGCGGTCGTCCTGCAGACCGCGCTGAACCCCATCGTGGCGCTCGAGCTCGTCGCGACGGGCGATTGGTCGGGCGTCGGCGTGCTCGGCCCCGAGGCGTTTCCGCCCAGGCCGTTTCTCGAGCTCCTCGCCGCCTACGGCGAGCCGCACGGCATGGTCGAGGGCGATCCCCGGCTCTAAGCGCTGCGGCGAGTCGCGCGATCCGAACGCCGTGATCAGGACAGGCGTGTTCATTGTCAGTCTTGACGGTGCGCTTGCGATCCCGCAAGATCACCGCGTGCGTTGACCACGTCGCGCGACAGCAAGCAATGGGGAGAGGAGACAACCGTGCTCATGGGGACTCAGGGCGCTTGGCGCCGGCCATACCTGTACGCGTTCGCTGCACTTTTGATCGCCGTGGCGAGTTTCGGTGCCGCCGGGAGTGCCTCGGGCAGTAGTTCGAACTTCATCGCGTCGCCGCTCACACCTGACACGACGTTCAGCGCGTCGAAGGCGCCGTCAGCGAATCTCGCGCAGACCGATCCGTCGCTGCTCGGTCGGACCGACGCAACGCCGGTTCAGGTGATGATCAAGTACGACTTCGACGCCACCGCTTCCTACACCGGCGATGTTGACGGACTCGCTGCCACGAGCCCGGCGGTAACCGGAGTGCCCCTGGATGCAAACACCGGGGCCGTGGCCGCGTACGACAACTACGCGGACGGCCAGACGGCGCTGATCAGCACGGCGGTCCAGCAGGAGGTGCCGGAGGCGCAGATCGGCTCCACGTACCAGACCGCCTACGGCGGCGTCGCGGCGACGATTCCTGCAAACAGCGTGAGCGACCTGCTCAACGTTCCGGGTGTCGCAGCGGTTCAGCTCGACTCTCTGAACCAGCCGCTCGACGACAACACGTCGTGGATCGGCGCGCAGACCGTGTGGCCGTCGCTAGGCGGGTCGGCCAACGCCGGCAGCAACACCACGATCGGCGTGATCGACACAGGCCTGTGGCCCGAGAGCCCGTTCTTCTCGGGAGCCGGTGTCTCGGCTCCTGCGCGTCCGCTCAGCTCCTACGCCTGCCAGTTCGGCGACGGGACGGACGTGGCGCACCTCGGTCCGACATTCGCCTGCAACAACAAGCTGATCGGGGCGCACGCGGACCTACAGACCTATATGGCCAACGTCGGTTCCGACGGTCAGGAGTTCTGCAACAACGCGACGTCTCAGTGCTCGGCTCGCGACCCCGAGGGGCACGGCACGCATACGAGCTCGACCGCCGCAGGTGACTGCGTCGCTTCGGCCGTGCTCTACGGCGTCGATCGCGGTCCCGTCTGCGGGATCGCACCGGGGTCGCACGTGATCATGTATCGCGTCTGCGCGGCGCAGGGATGCTTCAGCTCTGACTCCGTCAACGCGGTGTCGCAGGCGATCAGCGACGGCGTCAACGTGATCAACTTCTCGATCTCGGGCGGCGCACAGCCGTACTCGGATCCGGTCGAGCTCGCGTTCCTCGACGCCACCAACGCGGGGATCTCCGTCAACGCAGCGGCCGGCAACAGCGGCCCCGGCGCCGGGACTTCCGACCACGGCGGGCCATGGGTGACGACGGTGGGCGCCTTGACGGGCCCGCGCTGCGTTCACCTCCACCCTGCACCTCACCGCCGACGGCGGCGCAACGTTCGACATCGTCGGCTCGACGATCACGAACGGCATCTCCTCGCCGACCCCGGTCGTGCTCGCGCAGAACATCCCGGGCGAGGACGTGCTCTGCCAGTCGAAGCTCCCGGCCGGAGCGGCGACCGGGCAAGCTCGTTGCGTGCGAGCGCGGCACGAACGCCCGCGTCGACAAGGGCTTCAACGTGATCGTCGGGTGGCGCAGCCGGAATGATCCTCTACAACCCGGTCAACCAGGACATCGAGACCGACAACCACTGGCTGCCGGCGATCACGTCGAACGGCCCGGATACGGCGCTGCTCGCCTTCATCAACGGCCACACGAACGTGATGGCGACCTTCGCCCAGGGGACGGCGTCGCCGACGCAGTCCGACATGATGGCGGCGTTCTCGTCTCGCGGCCCGACCGGCGACTGGATCAAGCCCGACGTGGCCGCTCCGGGTGTCCAGGTGCTGGCCGGCATGACGCCGCAGCCCGATGAGACGACCGCCGACCAACGGGCCGCCCGGCAACCTGTTCCAGGCGATCGCCGGCACGTCGATGGCGAGCCCGCACGCGGCCGGCGTCTCGTTGCTCGTCAAGGCGTCGCATCCGTCCTGGACGCCGGAGGAGATCAAGTCGGCACTCATGACCTCGTCCGTCCAGGACGTCGTCAAGGAGGACGGCGTAACCCCGGCCAGCGTCTTCGACGACGGCGCAGGCTCCATCCGGGCCGACCGCGCGGTGAACCCGACGCTCGTCTTCAACGAGACGTACGCGGACTTCGTCGCGGCCGGCACCGACCCGCTCCACCGCGTCGACCTGAACGTGCCCAGCATCGACGCGACGACGATGCCGGGCCTGACTGTCGACGGAGCGCACCGCGATCAACGTCTCCGGCAAGAACCAGAATCTCGCCGTCCAGGTCACGCAGCCGGCGGGCGTCACGATCACCGTCGGCAAGAAGAACAAGAACCTTCATATCGCGAAGGACAGCACCGTTACCTTCCCGATCACGATCAGCGCATTGGCCGTTCCCAACGGTCAGTACGAAGGGTCGATCAAGCTCGTGCCGGCAAGCGGGGCCAATCCCGTCTTCATTCCCGTCGCCTTCGTGAAGCAACAGGGAACGGTGACCCTCTCGAACAGTTGTGCTCCCGCGACGATCGCGGCGTCCAATGGAAAGGTCACGACGGCTCGTTCGCATTGCACCACGAGCGCGTCGAACCTCGGCGCGACGAATACCAACGTCACCCTCAACGTCACGCAGCTGGAAAAGGGCAAAGGCCTGAAGTACCAGTCCGACGGGGACCACCGGCTCGGTCATCGGCAACGGCGACGGAATGCAATGGAGTGGCCTCCTATCGCCGGCCATTCCGCCCCAGGTGACCTCCCTCACGCTTACGTCCGGCCCGGCGGGCGGGTACCTCCCGCTGTCCCTCTTCGGGATCGCGCCGATCGCCGGAGTCGGCGATGAGACGATCTCGAACTTCAACGTGCCAACGTTCTACTACGGCGGCGAGCCCTATTCGAAGCTCGGCGTCGTCTCGGACGGCTACGTCGTAGTCGGCGGAGGTGACAGCGGTGACATCAACTACCTACCGCAGACATTCCCGGATCCGAACCGGCCGAACAACGTGTTGGCTCCGTTCTGGACCGACCTGAATCCGTCATTCGGTGGGTCGATTCGGATCGGGACGCTCACCGATGGTTCCAATACCTGGATCGTGGTCGACTTTGAATCGGTCCGGAATTACGACACACCGGATACGCACACGTTCGAGATCTGGCTCCAGACCTCGGGTGGCGCTGCGGGAGCGGGCGCTTCGAGTGAGCAGATCACGTTCTCGTACGACACCAATGGCCCGGGCGATCCGGATGGCGTCCCGAACTGGGGGGCCGAGAACCGAGCTGGCACTAGTGGCGTGAACCTAGCCTCCCAGCCCGCGGACGGCAGCGAGTACAAGGTGAACACGACTCCGCCGGCTCCCGGTGGGGTGGCGACGCTCAGCTTCGACGTCTGGTCGAAAGCCGCAGGGACGTACAACTCGGTAGCGTCGATGACGTCGAGCACGACACCAGGGACCACGCAATCCACACAGGTGATCACCGTCACTCCGTAGCTCAGGCGCTTTAGGCGAGAAGGTTGAGGGGCCAACTCAAGGCCCCTCAACCTTCATTTGGCGGAGGTGCGTGTGGAATAGGCTTCACAGGTGAGCGAGTTCCGGCTCGAAGAGCTGCTGGCGGCGCGGGCGGGCGAGGGCTACGCGCTCTACGCGCGTCATTCGAACCCCGTCTTCGTCCGCATGCTCAAGATCATCGGCTTCGACCGCGAGTGGGCCTCGGCGGAGGGCGCGTACCTGATCGACCGGGACGGGACGCGGTTCCTCGACATGCTCGGCGGCTTCGGGATGTTCAACGTCGGTCGCAACAACCCGACGGTGCGCCGCGCGCTCGAGTCGGCGCTCGCGCTCGGGACGCCGAGCCTCCCGCAGCTCGGGCTCTCCGACCTGCCCGGCCTGCTGGCCGAGGCGCTCTGCGCCGTCGCGCCGGCCTCGACCGATCGCGTCCTCTTCACGAACTCCGGCGCCGAGTCGATCGAGGCCGCGCTGAAGCTCGGGCGCGCAGCGACCGGGCGCTCGCGGATCGTGGCGAACCTGGGCGGCTTCCACGGGCTCACGCTCGGCGCGCTCTCGATCAACGGCGCGCCGGTCTTCCGCGAGCGCTTCGAGCCGCTGCTTCCAGGTGTCGCGCTCGTCCCGTTCAACGACCTCGCCGCGCTCGAGGTCGAGCTGCGCAGCGAGGACGTCGCGCTGTTCGTGGTCGAGCCGGTGCAGGGCCACGGCGTCCATCTGCCCGAGCCCGGCTACCTCGAGGGCGCACAGGAGCTCTGTCGCCGCTACGGGACGCTGTTCTGCGTCGACGAGGTGCAGACCGGCTTCGGCCGCACCGGGAAGATGTTCGCGCTCGAGCACTGGGGGCTCCAGCCGGATCTCGTGACCACGGCGAAGTCGCTCTCCGGCGGCTACGTCGCGACGGGCGCGCTGCTGCTGAGCAAGAAGGTGCACGAGGCGGTGTTCGACTCGCTCGAAAACGGCACCGCGCACGGGTCGACCTTCGCGCCGAACGACCTCGCGATGGCGGCCGGGCTCGCGACGCTGCACGAGCTCGCCGACACGGGTCTCGCGGCCCACTCCGCGCGCATGGGCGAGCTGCTGCTCGAGCTGACGCGCCCGTTCGTGGAGCGGTTCGAGGCGGTCAAGGAGGTGCGCGGGCTCGGGCTGCTGTGGGGGATCGGGTTCGAGGAGCCGGCCTCGCGCCAGCGCTCGTGGCGGCTGCTGGAGCGGATCCAGCCCGGCTTCTTCTCGCAGCTCGTGATCGGGCCGCTGTTCTCGAAGCACCACGTGCTCGCCCAGGTCGCCGGGCACCACGTGAACGTGATCAAGGCGATCCCGCCGCTCGTCGTCACCGAGGCGGACATCGAGTGGTTCGCCGACGCGCTCGCGCAGTCGATCGGCAAGGCGGAGAAGATCCCGCGCGCGACGCTCGGCTTCGGCCTCCGCGCCGCGACTCGCGTCTAGCCTGCGGTCGGCTCCCAGCGGAACCGGCGCATCGCGATCGCGAGGCCGAGGATTCCCCAGCCCGCGACCACCGCGACGGCGCGCGGCTCGTCCCAGATCTGCTTCCCGCTCAGCAGCACGTCGCGCGTGAGCTGCGTGAAGTACGTCAGCGGCAGCACGTCGGCGACCGCGCGCAGGAACGGCGGATAGCGGTGCGGCGAGAAGAACGTCCCAGAGATGATCGCCATTGGCAGGTAGATCGCGTTCACGACCGCCGACGAGCCCTCGGCCGACTTCACGACGGTGGTGACGGCGACACCGAGCGCGGCGAACGCGGCGGCTCCGAGTAGGCACGTGAGGATCAGCGAAAACCACCGCTCCGGAAACGGCACGGAGTAGAGGCTGCGGCCCAGGATCAGCAGCACCGCGGTCTGTGCCGCGAACACGATCAGCGTCGAGCCCAGCACGGCCGCGATGTAGGACGACGGGGGCAGCGGCGTCGAGCGGATCCGCTTCAGGACGCCCGACTCGCGCCGGATCACCATCGTGATCGCGAGGCCCGCGAACGCGGTCGCCGCGACGCCGTAGCCGATCATCCCCGCTTCGAGGTAGGCCGAGCCCTTGTAGAGGCCGATCCGGTCGCTGCCGTAGATCGAGCCGAAGATCAGGAAGAAGATCACGGGCAGCAGGAAGGTGAAGAACGCCGCTTCGCGGTTGCGCCAGAACAGCCGCTGCTGGCCGCGCAGCTCGTGGACGTACAGCACTACTCCTCGCCTTCGGTCAGGTCGAGGTAGATCTCCTCGAGCGTCGCGCGGGTGACCTGAAGGCCTTCGGGCTCGCCCTCGGCCTCGTAGAGGTCGTGCAGCACGCGGCCCGGCTCCTCGGTCTTCAGCACGATCTCCTCGCCGCCGCGGCGGTAGCGGATCTGCGCCTCCGGTCGGACAGAGGTGAGCTCGGCGGGCGACCCGATCGTGACGATCTTGCCGTTCGCGAGCACGGCGACGCGGTCGGCGAGCTGGGCCGCCTCGTCGAGGTAGTGCGTGGTGAGGAGGATCGTCTTGCCGAGCGAGCGCAGGCTGCGGATCGTCTCCCAGGCGGCGCGGCGGGCGCTCGGGTCGAAGCCCGTCGTCGGCTCGTCGAGGAAGATCAGCTCCGGATCGCCGACGAGCGCGAGCCCGAGGTCGAGCCGCCGCTGCTGGCCGCCCGAGAGCGTCCGCACGCGCGCGTCGCGCTTCTCGGCGAGGCCGATGATCTCGACGACGTCGTCGACCGGGCGCGGCTCCGCGTAGTAGCCGGCGAAGTGCGCGATGCTCTCGCGCACGCTCAGATTCGGGTAGAGCGAGGACGACTGGAGCACCACGCCGACCCGCTCGCGCCACGCCGACGTCGCCTTGTGCGGGTCGATCCCGAGCACGCTTACCGAGCCCGCGTCGTGCGAGCGGTAGCCCTCGAGGATCTCCACCGTCGTTGTCTTGCCGGCGCCGTTCGGGCCGAGCAGGCCGAACACCTCGCCCTCGGCGATCGAGAAGCTGATCCCGCGCAGCACCTCGTTCGCGCCGTACGACTTGCGCAGGTCTGTGACTTCGATCGCGGGGGCCACTACGGCAAGTCAATCACGGCCATGCCGGCCGTCGGGAACGGAGGCTCCTCGCCGCCCGTGAGGGCCGCGGCAATCCGTCCGAGGTCGGGCTGGTGGCCGACGAGCACGACCCGTTCGCCCCGTCCCGCGGCGGCCTGGCGCGCGTCGGCGGAGGTGGCGCCGGGCGCCAGCAGCTCGTCGGGCTCCGCCTCGAGGCCGCAGGCCCGCGCGAGCACGTCGGCCGTCTCTCGGGCGCGCAGGAGCGGGCTCGTGACGACCGCGTCGGGCTGCTCGGCGGCGAGGCGCTCGGCGAGGAGGCGCGCCTGCTCGCGGCCCTCGGGCGTGAGTGACCGGAGCTCGTCGGGGTCGCCGGGAGCGGCCTTCGCATGGCGGACGAGATAAAGGCGCACGTCGGCGCTCAGCATAGGGCGTACGCTTCGGCTGTGAACTGCCCTGCCTGCGACCGCGAGCTGAGCCGCTGGACGTCGCCCGCGCTCGAAGTGGACGTCTGCGATGGCGGCTGCGGCGGGATCTGGTTCGACCACTACGAGCTCGCCAAGGTCGACGAGCCGGCCGAGGCCGCGGGCGAAGGGCTGCTCGATGTCGCCGTCGACGCCGCAGTCCAGGTCGATCTCGACCGGCGGCGCCTCTGCCCGAAATGCACTGACGGCGTCGTGATGATGCGCCACTTCACGAGCGTCGAGCGGAAGGTGACGGTCGACGAGTGCCCGGAGTGCGGCGGGATCTGGCTCGACGCGGGCGAGCTTCGCACGATCCGCACCGAGTTCCCGAGCGACGACGCGCGCCAGGCCGCCGCGGACAAGTACTTCGACGACGTGTTCGGCCCGGAGCTGAAGGCGGAGCACGCCGAGTCGGAGGAGCGGCTCGAGCACTCCGAGCACATCGCGCATGCCTTTCGCCTGATCACGCCGAGCTACTGGATGCCCGGCAAGCAGGAAGGCGGCGCGTTCTAGTGCCCTCGTTCCGCTACGTGATCGTCGACGTCTTCACGAGCAACGCGCTCGAGGGGAACCAGCTCGCCGTCTTCACCGACGCGCGCGAGATCCCCGAGCACCGGCTCCAGCCGCTCGCGAAGGAGATGAACCTGAGCGAGACCGTCTTCGTGTACCCGCCCGAGGCGGAGGGTCACGCGCGCATCCGGATCTTCACGCCCGCCTCCGAGTTGCCCTTCGCCGGCCATCCGGTGCTCGGAACGGCGTTCGTGCTCGGCACGCCGATGCAGCTGCCCGAGATCTGGCTCGAGACGATGAGAGGCGTCGTGCCGATCGTGCTCGAGCGGAGCGCGGAGGGCCGGCTCGACTTCGGCCGGATGAGCCAGCCGATCCCGACGATCGAGCCATTTGCCCAGGCCGACGAGCTGCTCGCGATTCTGGGAGTCGAGCCGCAGGCGCCGGTCGAGCTCTACGACAACGGTGCTCGGCACGTGCTGTTGCTGCTCGGGAGCGAGGCGGAAGTTGCCGCGCTCGAGCCGGACTTCCAGGCGCTGAAGCAGTTCGACGTCGTCGGCATCAGCTGCTTCGCCGGCGCCGGCAAAACCTGGAAGACCCGGATGTTCGCGCCGGCGCAGGGGGTCAACGAGGATCCGGCGACCGGCTCTGCGGCGGGGCCGATCGCGTGCCATCTCGCGCGGCACGGGCTGATCGCGTTCGGCGACGAGATCGAGCTGACGCAGGGAGTCGAGATCGGGCGCCCGTCACTGCTCTACGCAAAGGCCGAGGGCACGGTGGAGACAATCGAGCGCGTCGAGGTCGCCGGATCCGCGGTGATCGTGGCGCGCGGGGAGGTGCGCCTACCGTCATGAGCACGTGTCTGAATCTCACCTCGGCCGACATCGCCGGCCTGCTCGGCAGCCCGCCCGCGAACGTGCAGCAGAACTGGCCGGCGGTCTACACGGCGTGCGCCGCCCAGACGCTCACTGACGGTCCGACGATGATCGCGGTCGTCGCCACGATCGGCACCGAGGTCGGCTCGTTCGCGCCGATCAACGAGTTCGGCGGCACCGCGTACTTCACGAAGATGTACGAGGGGCGCAAGGATCTCGGCAATACGCACCCCGGCGACGGCGCGCGCTACCACGGGCGCGGCTTCATCCAGCTCACCGGGCGGGCGAACTACGCGAAGTACGGCGCGCTGCTCAAGGTGCCGCTCGAGGACGATCCCGACCTGGCCCTGACCGCTCCGGTCGCGGCGGGAGTGCTCGCTCTGTACTTCAGGGATCACGGGCTCGCGGCCCGGGCGCGTTCCAACGACTGGCAGGGCGTCCGCAAGGGCGTGAACGGCGGGCTGAACGGCTGGGACCGCTTCCATGGGCTCGTCCAGGGCCTCCAGAAGGCCGCCGCGGCGAAGGGGACCGCGCTGACCGAGGGCGTGTTCAGCCCGGACGTCGTCCGGCTCAAGACCCTGCTCGGGATGGACGGAGGCGGCCCGGGCTTCGACGCGAAGACGACGGCGGCCGTCAAGGCGTTCCAGACCGCGCATGGGATCCAGCCGACGGGCAAGGTCGGGCAACCGACCTGGGACGCGCTCGCGCTGGCGAACCGCAAGCCAAAGCCCAAGCCGAACGCGAACTAGACGAGGCGCAGGCCGGTGATCTCCGGCAGCTCGAGCGTGAGCGCCTGCCAGAAGCGGCCGCCGTCCAGCGAGCGGTAGACGCGGTTTCGCGCCGCGAAGAGCACGAAGTCGGGATCGTCCGCCGCGATCGCGACGGCGACGCCGCGGGGCAGCCCGGCCCCGGACTCGCGCCAGGTCACGCCGCCGTCGTGCGAGACGGCGAGCGGTGGGCGCCGGTCGAGCAGCGCGACGACCGTCGGTCCGGAGGCTGCCGCTGCGAGCAGGAGCGGCAGCGTGAGCTCGAGCTGCTCGGGCTCGGGCAGCGTGGCGCCCTCGTCGAGCTCGAGCACCTCCTCGGTCTCGAGGTCGACGGTATAGACCCCGTGCTCGGTCTGGAGCTCAGCCCTCATCGGCCGGCACCGCGATCAGGCTCGCGGCGAGCGCGCAGGCGCGGCGCGCCGCGGGGACGGGAGCGTGGCCGCCGTTTCGCGCCGAGAGGTATGCGGCCGAGAACGCGTCGCCGGCGCCTGTCGGGTCGACCTCGCCCGCGATCTGCTGCGCGGGCACGTGCGTCGTGCGCCCGCCGCTGAATACCGTCGCGCCGAACGAGCCGTGGGTCACGATCACCTCGGGCACGCCGAGCCCGCGCAGGTCGCTCTCGCTCGGCTCGCCGCCGAACAGCGCCTCGGCCTCGTCGTCTGCGAGCTTGAGCACGGAGACGTACCGAAGCAGCTCCGGGTCGTAGTCGGCATCGAGGACGAGCGGCCCTGTCCGCGCGGGCCGCGCGAGCCCCTGCGCGTCGTACGAGAGCCGGCGCCCGCGGGCGAGCTCGCGCAGCGTCTCGGCGGGGAAGTCGCTGCGCAGGAGCGGCGCGATGTGCAGCCACTCGACCCGGGCGAGCGCGTCGCCGACCCAGCCGCGCGCCTCGTCGGGCGTCCACGGGTCGCCGAGCGTGAGCACCTCCATCGTGCGCACGTCGCCGTCGTAGGTCATCCCGAAGGTCACCGTCGAGTCGCCTCCCTGCGAGGAGACCGGCAGGCCGAGCGCGGCCACGGGCGGAAGCAGGCGGGCGCGGTCAGCGGCGGCGCACTTCGTCACGAGCCGCGCGGGCGTGTGCAGCAGCCGGAGCGCGCGACCGCAGTGGAAGGCGCCGCCGCCGACGCGCTCCGGCGCGCCCTCGACGATGTCGATCGCAAGGTTGCCGACGACTGCTACGGGACGCATCAGTCGGCGACGGCCTCGCGGCCCGCGACGACCCGCTCCAGCAGCGTGAACGCGACCGTCAGCGCGAAGGCGGCGGCGAACGACGGCAGCGAGGCGCCGGTGCTCAGGTTGCCGGGATGCGCATGGGCGACGATCCCGGTCCACCAGTTCGGCCCGACGGGCTCGATCCACTGGTACAGGCAGAAGCCGGCCAGCCAGGCGACGATCCCACCCGGTCGCAGCGCAGGCCCGCCGAACACGTCGTCGCGGGTGTAGTGGCGCCCGGTGAGCAGCCAGTCGGCGAGCAGGACGCCGAACAACGGCACGAAGAACGAGCCGAGCAGGAACAGAAACGGCTGGTAGTCGCGGAGATTGATCACCAGCGCGCCGATCGTCGCGACCGCGGTCACGATCACGATCAGCAGCCGCTGCGAGACGCGCGGCAGCAGGTTCTGGAGCGAGACCGCGGTCGAGTACACGTTCGCGAAGGCCTCGTCCGACTCGTCTACGGTGAGCGCGCCGAGAGCGAGCACGGACGCCAACCCGCCCGCGGCCACGGCTGCAGGCAGCGCGGCCGGATCCGACAGGTCGCGCGAGAGCAGGAGCAGCGCGCCCATCGGGAAGAGCCAGAGCGTCGGGACGAGGTAGCCGATCCCGACGCCCCAGAACGCGGCGCGGCGGCTCTTCGAGAAGCGCGTGAAGTCGGCGGCGAGCGGTGTCCACGAGACGATGCTCGCGAGCACGAGGTCGACCGCAGCCCAGAACGGCAGCCCGCCCGTCCCGTGCTTCGCCCAGAGTGTGTTCAGGTGCGCGCCGTGCAGCGTCCACCAGGTCAGATAGATCAGCGAGGCGAGCACGACCCAGCCCGCAAACTTCCGCACGTAGCGGCGCACGAAGCCGATAGGCCCGAGAAAGGCGAGCACGACGGTGAGCGCCCCGAACGCGATCGTCCAGGCCCAGCGCGCTTCGAAGCCGAACAGCCGCTGCGAGAGCGCCGCCGCCGCAGTCGAGATGATCAGGAGCTCGAACACCGACCAGCCGAGACACTGCGCCACGTTGAGCGCGGTCGGCGCATAGGAGCCGCGCTGTCCCAGCGGCGCGCGCAGCAACACCATCGCCGGCACGCGCGCGTCGGCGCCGATCAGCCCGGCGAGCCCGAGCATCGCGTTGCCGACGACCGCTGCGATGAGGATCGCGAGCAGCGCGTCTTCGAGCGAGAGCGCCGGCACGAGCAGCGTCCCCGCCACGATCACGAGCAGCGAGACCGAGAGGTTGAACCAGAGCAGGAAGGTGTCGACGCCTCCGAGCACTCGGAGGCGGTCCGGGACGGGCTCGATTCCCCAGGCTGGCGTCTTCTCGCTCACAGGCGCGGCCAGCGTAACGGACGGGAATGTAGTGAGGGACTCCGGTGTCCCCTACCGGAGCCCCTCACTTTCCAATCCCGGAGCCCCCGCTCTGGGATAGGCCTGTGCGCAGCGCGCGTTCGACCTAGCCTACGACCGCGAATCATAAACTAGACAACCACTGGACACCAAGAGATTGGTTGCATAGGCGTCGCCTATGAAATACTGGACGACGTGGATGATCGCAATCTGTCGGCCGGCGAGGCCGCACGTGCGTTGGGAATCAGTCTGGACACTCTACGCCGTTGGGACCGTCAAGGTCGAATCCAGGTGGAGCGGGATTCGGCGAATCGGCGTGTCGTGGCGGCGTCCGAGGTCGAGCGATTGCGCGGGCGCGACGGGCATGGGCTGTCGGCGCGCAACCGCTTCCGGGGCATCGTCCGCGAGGTGAAAGTCGACGGCCTGCTCGCCCAGGTCGAGCTCGACGTCACCGAGCCCGCCCGCATCGTCGCGGTGATCACGCGCGAGTCGGCCGAGGAGCTCGGCCTCAAAGCCGGCATGAGCGCGTCCGCGGTCGTCAAGGCGACCTCGATGATGATCGACCGCTAGAGCCGCGGCTGCGGCAGACATCTTGTTGCTCGGCGCTTGAGCGAGGAGCATGGGCCGGTGGAGCTGCCTCTCGATCGCGACGATGTGAACGCTATCCTGGGAACGCTGTTCGACGTCAACAAGAACGTCGTCGAGATCCTTCGGCTACTGGAGGACGACAGTGAAGAAGAAGAAGCGGATGAGGACGCCTGAGGACATCGCCCGCACCGAAGAGGTGATGCGGAAGCTTCAGGAGCGGATCGATTACCACACGGCCAAGCTGGCCGAAGAGCGCGCCGCCAAAGAGCAGCAACAGTCCGGCTAGCCCGCGAGGAGTCGCCGCAGCACGTACGGGAGGATCCCGCCGTGGCGGACGTACTCTCGCTCGCGCGGCGTGTCGAGCCGCAGGCGCGCCGTGAACTGCTTGTCGTCGGCGCGCACCGTCACCTCGTTCGCCTCGCCGTTCGCGACGCCGGTGACCGAGAACTCCTCGCGCCCGGTCAGCCCGAGCGTCGCCGGAGTCTCGCCGTCGGCGAACTGGAGCGGGAGGATCCCCATCATCAGCAGGTTCGAGCGGTGGATCCGCTCGTAGCTCTCCGCGAGCACCGCCTTCACGCCGAGCAGGTTCGGCCCCTTCGCCGCCCAGTCGCGCGATGAGCCCGAGCCGTACTCCTTGCCGGCGATCACGACGCTCGGCACGCCTTCGGCGAGGTAGCGCTGCGCGACGTCGTAGATCGTCCCCTCCTCGCCCGAGGGCAGGTGCACCGTCCAGGTGCCCTCACTGCCAGGGACGAGCTGATTCCGGAGCCGGACGTTGGCGAAGGTGCCGCGCACCATCACCTCGTGGTTTCCCCGCCGCGATCCGTACGAGTTGAAGTCGGCGCGCTCGACGCCGTGCTCGACGAGATAGCGGCCCGCGGGCGACTCGAGCTTGATCGAGCCGGCGGGCGAGATGTGGTCGGTGGTGACCGAGTCGCCGACCATCACGAGGCAGCGCGCGCCCGCGATGTCGCCGACGGTCCCGGGCTCGCGGCTCATGCCGTCGAAGTACGGCGGGAGGCGAACGTAGGTCGAGTCGGGCTCCCACGCGAACAGGTCTCCTTCGGGCGTATCGAGCCCGCGCCAGGTCTCGTCGCCCGTGTAGACGTCGGCGTAGGTGCGGCTGAACATCTCGCTCTGCACCGCCTCGGCGATCGTGTCGGCGACCTCCTCCGCACTCGGCCAGAGGTCGCGCAGGTAGACCGGCTCGCCGTCGGGATCGTGCGCGAGCGGCTCGGTGACGAGGTCGACGTCCATCCGCCCGGCGATGGCGTAGGCGACGACGAGCGGCGGCGAGGCGAGGTAGTTCGCCTTGACCTCGGGATGGATCCGCGCCTCGAAGTTCCTGTTTCCGGAGAGGACAGCGCAGGCGACGAGGTCGTTGTCGGCGACCGCGCGCGAGACCGCCTCGGGCAGCGGACCGGAGTTCCCGATGCAGGTCGTGCAGCCGTAGCCGACGGTGTGGAAGCCGAGCGCCTCGAGGTACGGGGTCAGTCCCGCCTGCTCGTAGTACTCCGTCACGACCTTCGAGCCCGGAGCGAGCGACGTCTTCACCCACGGGCGGCTCGTCAGCCCGCGCTCGACCGCCTTCTTCGCCAGCAGCCCGGCGGCGATCATCACGCTCGGGTTGGACGTGTTCGTGCAGGACGTGATGGCGGCGATCACGACGGCGCCGTGGGAGAGCTCGAAGCTCTCGCCGTTCTCGCCCATGACGGTGACGGTCGTGGGCGGCGGCGGCGCGGTCGCGACCTGCGCGTCCTCGTGCGAGCCGTCGCCGGTGGGGGTGTCGCTCGCAGGGAAGCTGTCGGCGACCTCCTTGTCGTAGCTGCCGTTCGCGTAGTCGACGCCGAACGAGCCGAGCGCCTCGACGAACGCCTCCTTCGAGCGCGCCAGTGGGACTCGGTCCTGTGGGCGGCGCGGGCCGGCGATGCTCGGCTCGACGGTCGCGAGGTCGAGCTCGACCACCTGCGTGTAGGTGGGATGGTCGTCGGGGTCGTGCCAGAGCAGGTTCTCCTTGCAGTACGCCTCGACGAGGGCGATGTGCGCGTCGCCGCGCCCGGTCATGCGCAGGTAGCGCAGCGTTTCGTCGTCGACGGGGAAGAAGCCGCACGTCGCACCGTACTCCGGCGACATGTTCCCGAGCGTCGCGCGGTCGGCCAGCGACAGGCGCGAGACGCCGTGGCCGAAGTACTCGACGAACTTCCCGACGACGCCGGTCTTGCGCAGGATCTCGGTCACCGTGAGCACGAGGTCGGTCGCGGTCGAGCCTTCCGGCAGCTCGCCGGAAAGCCGGAACCCGACGACCTGCGGCACGAGCATCGAGAGCGGCTCGCCGAGCATCGCCGCCTCCGCCTCGATCCCGCCCGCGCCCCAGCCCAGCACGCCGAGCCCGTTCACCATCGTCGTGTGCGAGTCGGTGCCGATCAGCGTGTCCGGGAACGCACGTCCGTCACGCGTCTCGACGACGCGCGCGAGGTACTCGAGGTTGATCTGGTGGACGATGCCCGTCCCCGGCGGCACGACCTTGAGGCTGTCGAATGCCGTCTGACCCCAGCGCAGGAACGCGTAGCGCTCGATGTTGCGCTCGACCTCGAGCTCGACGTTCCGCGCAAAGGCGAGTCGTGACGCGAACGCGTCGACCTGCACCGAGTGGTCGATCACGAGCTCGGAGGGCAACAGCGGATCGATCCGCGAGGCGTCGCCGCCGAGGTCGCGCATCGCATTGCGCATCGCGGCGAGGTCGACCACGGCCGGCACACCGGTGAAGTCCTGAAGCAGCACGCGCGCGGGCATGAACGAGATCTCGTTGCTCGGCTCGGCCGACGCGACCCAGCCGGCGACTGACTCGACCTCCTCGTCGCTCGCGTTGCGAAGCACGTTCTCGAGCAGGATCCGCAGCGTGTAGGGCAGGCGCGCGATGTCGTGCGACGCCTGGAGCGCGTCGAGGCGGAAGACCTCGTAGGTCTCGCTGCCGACGCTGAGCTTCGAGGCCGTGCCCATATCTGGATTCAAGCAGAGCGGCCTCGTCCGGGGCGGAGAGGAAAGTTGCGGCGTGGGCTGGGCTCTCGCAATCGCCGCCGTCTCGCTGCTGGCCTACGCGGCGGTCTCCGGCAAGCTCAACGGCACGCCGATCACGGCCGCGATGGTCTTCGTGGGGATCGGACTCCTGGTCGGCCCCGAGTGGCTCGATTCGATCGACTTCGCGCCCGACGGCCACACCGTTCGCGACCTCGCCGAGGTGACCCTCGCGCTCGTGCTCTTCGCCGATGCGTCGCGGATCGACCTCCGCGCGCTGCGGCGCGAGTACGCCGTGCCCGCGCGACTGCTCGGGATCGGGCTCCCGCTGACGATCGTCGCCGGGGCGGGCGTCGCGGCGCTGCTCTTCCCCGACCTGACGTTCATCGAGGCGCTCGTGATCGGCGTCCTCCTCGCGCCGACCGACGCGGCGCTCGGCCAGAGCGTCGTCACGCTGCCAAGCCTGCCGTCGCGGATCCGCCAGGGGCTCAACGTCGAGAGCGGGCTCAACGACGGGATCTGCGTCCCGATCCTCTTCATCGTGCTCGCCGCGGCCGAGGCGCAGGCGGGGCTCGAGAGCGACAGCCGCGCGGCCACGCTCGTGCTCGAGGAGATCGGCTACGGGCTCATCGCGGGTGTGGCGGCCGGGGCCGTCGCCGCCGCGATCGTGGTGTTCGCCGGCCGGCGTGGGCTGATCTCGGCGACGTGGCTGCAGATGATCCCGGTTGCGGCGGCCGCGCTCGCGTACGGGCTCGCCTCGCCAAAGGGCGGGTCCGGCTTCATCGCGGCGTTCGTCGGCGGGATGGTCTTCGGCGGGCTGCGCCGCCGCGGCGAGGCCGAGGACACGTATCTGCTCGACCAGGCTGGCGGCCTGTTCGACGCCCTCACGTTCCTCATGTTCGGCGCGGTGCTGCTCGGGCCGTCGCTCGGGCACCTCTCCTGGCAGGTCGTGCTCTATGCGGTGCTCAGCCTCACCGTCGTGCGGATGGTCCCCGTCGCGCTCGCGATGCTGCGAACCGGCGCGAAGCCGCCCACGGTCGCCTTCCTCGGCTGGTTCGGCCCGCGCGGACTGGCCTCGATCGTGTTCGCCGTGATCGTCGTCGAGGAGGCCGACCTCCCGCACACCGGCACGATCCTCGTCGTGGCCTACGTCACCGTCGGGCTCTCGGTGCTCCTCCACGGCCTCTCCGCGGCGCCGCTCGCGGCGCGCTACGCCCGCTGGTACCGGGCGAATCCCGAGCCGATGGAGAGCGTCTCGGCCGCGCCTCAGCGCTGGCGCTCGCTGAGCAGCAACTCGTAGGCGAGCGTCACCTCGAGCAGGCCGACGACCGCGCCCACGGTCGCGCCGATCACCGCGCTGACCCCGAACGCGAGCAGATACGCGTGGTCGGCTTCGTGGAACTGCACGGCGTGGAGGAGCGTGATCTCGACATAGGTCGGAATCGTGACTAGGAACACCGTGGGCCAGAGCGCCGTGCGTGTGAGCGAGGCCGACCGCCGGAACGCCGCGCGCACGCCGATCCCCTCGATGTTCACGAGTGGGCCGACGAGGCAGAACAGCGTGAAGACGACGAGGCCCGGGACGACGAAGAGCGCTGTTCCGATCGTGGTGGACGCGACCAGGATCGCGTCGGCGACGAGCAGCCGAGTCCAGGGCAGTGTCCGCAGCGCGCCGCGCACGGTCGGGCGCTCGTGCCCGTGCAGGTGATGGCCGACGATGCGGTCGAGCATCCCCGCGTAGAGGACGATTCCGGCCATGCTCACGCTCAGCGGGCCGGTGAGCAGGGAGATGAGGAGGGTGTACTGGTCGGGCAGGGCAGCCGCCACGAGCGTGTCGAGCGCTGCGGCGACTCCGAACACGGCGACCGCGAGCCCGACGACGGTCTTCGGATGAGCGCGATAGGTCGAGCCGGCGCCGCGGAGCACCGAGCCGAGAGAGGGCGCGGAGCCGCTCAGGCCATCGGGACCTGCCGCAGCAAGCGCGGCATGATCCGGTCGAGCGTCTCGGCGAGGCTGTCGCCCGTCGCCGTGATCCCGTGGTTGCGGAGGCCGACGATCGCGTGGGCGGGATCGGGCTCCTGGTCGATCAGCTCCGCGACGCTCTCGGCGAGCTCTTCGGTGCCGCACGGGTAGTTGATCTCCGTGCCGCGGATCCCCTCGACCCACGCGTGGAGGTGGAGGATCGCGCCGACGTCGGGATGGGCCTGGTAGATCATCCAGTGCTCGATCGCGTCGACCGAGACGCGGCGCGGCTCGACGCCGGGCGGCACGGACAAGACCATCCGTCCGTTCACCTCGTCGTAGTCGGAGACGAGCAGGATGTCGCGGCCGGGCTGCTCGAGCTTGCTCTTGTCGACTCCGCTCGCGCTCATCCAGAAGCGCCGCTCGTCCTTGCGGATCGACAGGTTGCCGTACGAGAGCCCGCCGACGCCGTAGAGCCGCATCACGTGACGCAGGTCGCGCTCGTTGAGCAGGTCCTCGATCGGGAACGGGCTCGGCAGCAGGTCGAGCGAGCCGAGCCGCGTGCCGACCTCCGCGAGCTCGGCCGTGTACTCGTCGCCGTCCCAGAGCTCGGGCTCCAGGTCGGGCCGGAACTCGTTGTCGATCACGAGCCGAGACATCGCGAGCGGCTTGAGGCGCTCGACGACGCGGTCGGCCAGCTCGGGGAAGTCCGGCGCCTCGACCACGTAGTTGCCGCGCTCCATCGTCGTGAAGCGGACGGCGGGTCCCGGCGTGAGCGCGAGCACGATGTTCGCGAGCGCGCGGACGAGCATCGGGTAGGACGCGGCCAGCCCGTCCTCGAGCGTCTCGGGCGTCTCGTCGAGCTCGTGCAGCGCGGCGACGTACGTGCCCTTCGACTTGCGGCGGAACGGGCGCGCGTTGTCGTACCCGGCGACGTTGACCACGAGATCGACGTCGTTCTCACCGTCGGCGGCGCGCACGAAGCCGGCACGCTGCAAGGCGTTGCCCAGCTCATCTGCGAAGGCCTGGTGGTTCGGGGACGAGGCGGTGCCGATGACGGTGTAGCGCATCCGCGGGAAGTCTATGACACGAGGGCGACCTCACCGCTCTCGACCGGGCCGGAATCGAGCACCAGACGGCCCTCCGCGTCGATTCCGAGCGCCCGGCCGGCCCGTCCGTCGACTGTCACCGCCTTGCCTGCGAGCGCGTCGCGCGAGGCGAGCTCGCCGTGCAGCGGCGCGAGCCCGCCCGCGAGCCAGGCGCCGTAGGCGGACTCGAGTCGCGCGAGCAGATCCGCGAGGAGCGCGTCCCGGTCGCGCTCGGCGCCGTCGATCGTGCGCAGCGACGCGGCCGCGATGCGGGCGTCGGCGGGCAGCTCGGCGGCGGTCTGGTTGACGTTGAGGCCGATGCCGAGCACGACGACGCCGTCGCGCGCCTCGGCCAGGACGCCGGCGACCTTGTGCGCGTCGACGAGCACGTCGTTGGGCCACTTCAACTGCGCGGCATGCCCGATCGCCGCCTCGACGGCCTGCGCCGCGGCGAGCCCGCCGACGAGCGAGAGCTGTGCGATCCTGCTTCGTGGAGGCGGTCGAAGCAGGACCGAGCACAGGAGCGCGGTTCCTGGCGGCGCCGTCCAGACTCGTCCGAGCCGGCCACGTCCCGCGGTCTGGACGTCGGCGACGGCGACGGCGCCTTCCGGGTCGTCGGGGCCGAGCAGGAGCTGGGTCGACTCGCAGCTCGCGACGCGCCGGATCGGGCTCCCGAACACGGCGCGAGTGTACGCCGTGGTTGGATGGTCGGATGCGCGCTCCTCCCGAGATGCGCGGCGGCACCGCCGCCCGCTGGCTCAGCCTCGCGTTCGGCCTCGTCCTGTTCGCGGCCGGAATCGTGATGATCCTCGAGTCGAAGCTCGGCCTGTCGCCGTGGGACGTGCTCAACCAGGGTGTCTCGAAGCACACGCCGCTCAGCTTCGGCCAGGCGAACATCGCGATCGCGCTCGTCGTGCTCGTGGTCGGGCTCGGGCTGAAGGCGCCGGTCGGGCGCGGCACCGTCGCGAACGCGCTCTTCATCGGCATCTTCGTCGACCGGCTGCTCGCGATCGGCTGGGTCGACGACCTCTCGCACCAGGACCTCGCCGTCCGGATCGTGCTGCTGTTCGGCGGGATCGCGCTGATCGGCGTCGGCAGCGGCTTCTACATCGGCGCCTCGTTCGGCGCCGGGCCGCGCGACTCGCTGATGCTCGTCCTCTCGGAGCGGTCGCACATCCGGATCGGGCTCGTCCGGGCCGGGCTGGAGGGCTGTGCGCTGATCGTCGGGTTCGCTCTCGGCGGCAAGGTCGGGCTCGGCACGCTCGCCTTCGCGGTGCTGATCGGGCCCGCGGTCGAGGCATCGTTCTGGTCGCTCGAACGGCTCGGCCTCGCGCGCGCCTCGGCGCTCACCGTCGACCTCGGCGACGAGCCCGCGTACTAGACCGGTTTCGGCCGCCCCGGAAGACGCCGGGTGAACCAGAACCCGATCACGGCGAAGAACGCCACCGCGAGCATCGCCGTCTTCAGCGCGTCGAGCTGAGAGTTGCCGTAGTCGGTCGTGACCGCATCGGCCTCGGCCGGTGTCGCGCCTGCATCGATCAGCGCGGCGTGGGCCTGCTCGGTGGTGACGATCGGAATTCCCTTCTCCGTAGCCGCGGCGATCTGCGTCTTGGTCGCGGCCGACACGGCCGGATTGTTCTGGACGCTCGAGTTGAAGCCGTTCAGCAGCCCGAGTAGCAGCACCGAGCCGATCAGCGCCGTTCCGAGCGAGGCGCCGAGGTTCTGGGCCGTGCCCTGGAGACCGCCGGCTTCATTGGTCTGCTCGGGCGGCGCCGCCGACATGATCACGTTGCCGAGCTGCGAGATCAGCAGTCCGGCGCCGATCCCGAAGAAGACGAGCGACACGGCGAACGCCGTCCCGTTCAGCGTCACGTCGATCGTCCCGACGAGCACGAGCGCCGCGAGTGCCATCGCCGCCAGGCCGACCTGCACGACGGCGCGAGGCGCGAACCGCACCGCCAGCTTCGGCCCCGTCAACGCCGCCGCGAGCATCGCGATCGACATCGGGAACAGGCGCTTGCCCGTCTCGAACGCATCGAAGCCGAGCACGACCTGGAGGTACACGGGCAGGACGAAGAACGTCCCCATCAGGACGAGCTGCTGGATCGCCAGAGACGAGAGCCCTCCACGCAGCGCCTCGATCTTCAGCAGTGCGCTGTCGAGGAGCATGCTCTCGCCGCGCCGTTCACGGCCCTCCTCCCAGACCCGGAAGCAGGCGAGCACGACGAAGCCGCCGAGGATCAGGAACGGCACGACCGAGAAGCCGAACGGCGTGATCTCGTGGCCGCCGATCGTGAGCGCGTCGATCGGCTTGATCCAGCCCCAGGTGCTGCTCTTCAGGATCCCGAACACGATCAATCCGAGGGCGAGCGCCGAGAGCGCTGCGCCGACGAAATCCAGCCTGGGCGCGTGCTCGGGCTTCGGCGCCTTCTTCATGCGGCGGTGGACGAGCAGGATCGCGATCACGACGACCACTTCGCCGACGAAGACGTAGCGCCAGGTCCAGGTGGTCGTCACGTAGCCGCCGATCAACGGGCCGGCCGCGATCGCCGCCCCCGCGGCGCCGCCGATCATGCCGAAGGCGAACGCGCGGTCCTTGCCCTCGTAGTTCGCTGCGGTGAGCGCAGCGATCGCCGGGATCACGAGCACCGCGCCGAGGCCCTCGATCAGCGACCAGCCGAACAGCAGCGTGGGCAGGTTCTGGCTGATCGAGGTGATCAGCGAGCCGAGGCCGTACACCGCCAGCCCGATCCCGAAGACCCGGTCGCGGCCCCAGATGTCGCCGAGCTTCGCCCCGACGAGCATGAACGCGGCCATCACGAGCGTGTACATCGTGATCGCGCTCTGCACGCCGGTCACCGTCGTGTTCAGGTCGGCGACGATCTGCGAGATCGAGACGTTCATCACGCTCGAGTCGAGCACCATGATGAACTGGGCCGCGGCGAGGATGATGAGCGGGAGCCACTTGCGCATGGCGCGACTCTAGAGCTAGCTGCCGAAGGACGCGCGTCGAGCCGCGTCGTCCGGGTCGACCAGGTGGCCGTCCCGCTCGACGTAGCCGCCCTTGCCGCCGACCACCAGGAGCACGAGGTCGTCGGTCTCGCTCGCGTTCGAGACCCGCCGCGGCGTGGTCGCCTCGACGTGGATCAGCCCGCCCGCGCCGACCTCGCGCTCCTCGCCGTCCACCTCGACCCGCGCCGTGCCGCTGTGGACGAAGTACAGCTCGTCCTGCTCGTCGTGGTAGTGCTGGAAGCCGACGAAGCCGGGCGGCATCACGACCCCGTTGACGCCGAAGGCGGTGACCCCGAGCGGCACGCGCACCTTGCGGAAGCCGTAGCCGTCGCCGAGCTCGTCGAGGTTCGAGATCGTGTGGCCCATCGGGCCGGAGACTACTACCCCGCGACGGCGACGGCGACCGCGGCGAACTGCACCGCAGCGGCTGCGATCACGAGCACGTGGAACACCTCGTGGTAGCCGAACACGCGCGGAAACGGATCGGGCCGCTTCACCGCGTAGGCGATCGCGCCGGCGGTGTAGAAGACGCCGCCGATCGCGAGCAGGATCGCCTCCGCGCCGGGCATCTGCGGGAGCGCGACGAGGCTGACCCAGCCCAGCGCGACGCCGACGACCGCCGTCGCCCATTTCGGCGCGTCGATCCACGCGAAGTTGATCGCGCCCGCGGCGAACGCGCCGCCCCAGACCACCGCGAGCACGATGATCCCGAGCGGCTGGGAGAGAACGAGCAGGCAGAACGGGGTGTACGTGCCGGCGATCAGCAGGAAGATCGCGGAGTGGTCGAGCCGGCGCATCCAGCGGCGCGGGCCTTCAGACCAGTTGATGCGGTGGTACAGCGCGCTCGCGCCGAACATCGCGGCGAGCGCGATGCCGTAGACGATTGCCGACGCCCGGGCCGTGGGAGAGCCGGCGAAGCCGACCAGGATTCCCACGGCCACGAGCGCGGCGAAGAACGCCCACTTGTGGAAGACGCCGCGAAGGAGCGGCTTCAGATCTTCCGGCGTTGCGACGGCGCGCCCCACTTGGAGTTGCGCCTCCGCGACGTGTACACGAGCTTCGGAGGTGCGACGGTCAGTCCGACCTCGACAAACGCGTCCTGATGCCCGAGGTTCGCGGCGATCCGGCTGACGTCGGCCTGCTGCTCCGGGAGGACGAAGGTGAGCCCGGTGCCGGCGCGGCCCGCGCGGCCGGTGCGGCCGACGCGATGGATGTAACCGGTCTTGTCCTCCGGCGGATCGAAGTTGACGACGTGCGTGATGTGGTCGAGATCGAGCCCGCGTGCGGCGACGTCGGTGGCGACCATCGTGTCGACCTTGCCCGACTCGAACCGGGCGAGTGCGCGTTCCCGCGCGCTCTGGTTCATGTCGCCGTGCAGCGCGACCGCCTCGGTGCCGAGTTTGCGCAGCTTCTGCACGAGCCGGTCGGCGCCGCGCTTGGTGCGGACGAAGACGAGGGTCAGCTCGCCGTCGTGGGCGAGGTGCTCGACCAGCTTCTCGACCTTGTTGTCGGCCGTGACCGGCACGAAGACGTGATCGACCTGCGAGACGTCCTCGGCGGGCAGATGGCCCTCGTAGCGGCCGGCGCCGCTCGTGTAGACCGCGGCGAGCTCGCCGACGACGCCGTCGAGCGTGGCCGAGAAGAACATGGTCTGGCGGTTCTTCGGCAGCCGGCGGACGATCTTGTCGACCTGCGGCTGGAAGCCCATGTCGAGCATCCGGTCGGCCTCGTCGAGGACGAGGACGGTCACGCCGTCGAGCGAGACCATCTTCCGCTCGATCAGGTCCTGCAGGCGCCCGGGCGTCGCGACGAGGATGTGCGCGCCCTTGGCGTCACGCGCCTGGCTCTGCACTCGGGTGCCGCCGTAGACGGCGGCGATCTTCAGGCCCTTGGCGGGCGCGATGTACGAGAACTCCTCGGCGACCTGCGAGCAGAGCTCGCGCGTCGGCACGAGCACGAGCGCGGAGGGTGTCGGCGAGCTCGCCTCCAGGCGCTCCACGATCGGGATCGCGAAGGCGAGCGTCTTGCCGGAGCCGGTCGGGCTCTTGGCGAGGATGTCGATCCCGGCCAGCGCGTCCGGAAGGACGAGTGACTGGATCGCGAAGGGTGCGACGATGTCGCGGCGCGCGAGCGCCTCGGATACGGGCTCGGACACGCCGAGGCCGTGGAAGGTGTGCGTGGTCAATTGCTCTCCTATGTGTCGGACGAGGACCTACCCGACAGTTCGGAAACCGAAGAGCAACTCCTCACTGGACGACCCAATTGCCGTCCGTGAGATTTAGGGTAGCAGCAGGGACGGCGCGGCCGTCCCTGCTGCTGTTAATCCCTTAGAGCGCGAGAACGTTGCGCGCCTCGGGGCCTTTCGCGCCCTCGGCTGCCTCGTACTCGACCTTCGCGCCCTCGGCGAGCGACTTGAAGCCCTCGCCGGCAATCGCGCTGAAGTGCACGAAGACGTCCTTGCCGCCGTCGTCCGGCGCGATGAAGCCGTAGCCCTTCGCGTCGTTGAACCATTTCACGGTTCCGGTTGCCATGAATTCCACCTCCCTTGCCAGTTCACGAACGGGTTGGAAGGCTCAATGCACGACCGAAACCGCTCTCAGATCGTCGCAGAGAGTAGCGAACTTTCAGGACGCAAACAGGGCGATCGCCCAGGCCGCGTCGAGCGGCGCTCTGCGGTAGCTCCGTCCGTTGATCAGGACGAAGTCGCCGGTGCGCGGATCCATCGGCAGCCGGGCCTCCGCGGGGTAGTAGCGGTTGTGTCGGTCGATCAGGTCGTTGACGACGCCGAAGTCCCAGCGCGCGGCGGTCTCACGCCATTCAGGCCCCGGCCCGAGCTCGGCGCGGACGACTCCCAGCCGGCGCTCGTGCTCCGCGGTGAGCGCGTCGATCTCGCGCAGCCGCTGCATCCAGGGCAGCGGGCCGCCGAGCGCGGCGATGTAGCTGTCGGCGGCCGGGCGGAAGTTGCGCAGCCGCCGCGGCAGCGGCTTGCCGCGCAGCGGGTTGTCCAGCATGTCCTCGGCCAGCGCCTGCTGCTCGCGCCGCTCGCGCGGGGTCTCGGCCCGTCGCCGCTGCCCGAGGATCGCCTCTCGCTCGCGCCTGTCCACGACTCCATTCTGCCCGGCTGTATGCTCGCCGTGATGACTGGACTGCTCGCCTACAGCACGGGCTGGACGATCGCGGGGGTGATCCTGATCCTGCCGTGGATCGCGCTGGTCGTCTACGCGCTGGTCGACCTGTTCCGCAACTCGAACTACTCGGGCGGAGCGAAGTTCGCGTGGGTCGTGGCGATCCTGGTGTTCCCGTACATCGGCTCGATCTCGTACGTCGTCCTGCGCGGGACGAAGAAGATGCGCTCGCGCGGGATGTGACGACGAGGTAGAGCGCGCCGGCCAGGCCGAAGAGGAGGCCGCACGCCGTCTCTGCCGCGTGGAAGACGAGGCCTGCGCCGAGAGCGACCCCGCCGCCCGCGCCGTGACGTGAGAGCACGAACGCGACCGCCATGCTCGCGACGCCCGCGTTTCCGGGTGTGAGCGGCAAGGTCCCGGCCAGGTCGAGCGTCGGGACGAGGATCAGCGCGAGGGCCAGCGGATGCGGAAGCGCGAAGGCGGCGGCGAGCGCGGCGGCGGCGCCGAGCCGTGCCGCACGGCCCGCGACGACCCACACGGCCGAGCGCAGCGAGCAGCGCGGACATCTGCGCCCGACGAGCGCGAGCGCGACCAGCGCAATCGGCACCGAGACCCAGAGTGGGACGCCGGTTCCGGCGGCGGCGAAGGACAGCAGCGGCAGCTGGACGAGTGTGCGGAGCGCCGCGAGCCCGGCTGCGGCCGCCGCGAACGTCACGACCCGCCCCTCTCCCGGCAGCGCGGAGGCGAGCAAGGTCAGCCGCAGCACATCCCCGATCCGTGCCGGCAGGAGCGTGTTCGCGAGCGAGCCGGCCGCGTAGCGCGCGCCGACCTGCCGCGCCGGGACCGCACCGCCGAGCGCCGCATGCCAGCCGGCCGCCGCTGCGACCGGAACGGCCGCGCAGAGGAGGACCACGGCGGCGAGGTCGAGGCGAGTGGCGTGCTCGGTTGCAGCGAGCGCCCGGCCGAGGTCGAGCGCCGGCAGCGGTCGGCCCAGCGCGAGCCAGGCGACGAGCCCCGCCAGCAGCGGCGCGAGACCGAGAAGCAACCGGCGACCGTCGAGTGTCCCGATGCTTCCGGGTTCGACGGCACGCGGCTTCGGCCGGACGCCAACTCCGGCTTCTCACCGCATGTTCACACGATGGATCTAGGTTGTGGCGCCGGCGCGCTCCGCGTCGAGCAGGAGCTCCTCGACGAGCTGCTGGATCCGCCTCAGATGCGCGCGCTCGACGAGACGGACGTTGTCCTGGACTGCTACGGGCTCGTGGCCCGCGATCGGCCCGTCGCCCGCCGCGCGCTGGAGTAGCCAACGCGTGGTGACGACCTCACGATGCAGTTCGGTCAGCTGGTTCATGAGGCGAACCTTATGGGTCAACTCGCCTCGAAGGGAAGGGCAGTGTGGTGACAATGTGGTGAACGGCCGGAAACGTGAGAAAGCCCGGCTCGGCGGGGTCAGTTACGGTCTCAGCCGTGAAGGCCAAGCTCGAACGCGAAGTCAAGCTCACGCCGCCCGAGGGGTTCGACCTCTCCGGGCTCGACGGCGAGCGCCGCGAACCGCGGCTGTTCGACTCGACCTACTACGACACCGACGACCGGCGGCTCGCCCGCGAGGGCGTCACGCTGCGCCGCCGGGTCGAGAACGGCGCCGGCCTGTGGCAGTTCAAGCTGCCGCAGGGCGCGGCCCGCCTGGAGGTCGAGCTCGACGACGATGAGGAGACGATGCCGGAGCGCGCGTCGACGCTCCTGCTCGGGCTGACGCGCCGCCGCCCGCTCGCGGTGGTGGCGGTGCTGCGCACGAAGCGCGACGCGCTCATCGTGCGCGACGACGACCATGCCCTCGCCGAGATCGCGCTCGACGCGGTGTCCGTGCTCGAGGGCGAGCGCGTCGCCGGCGCGTTCGACGAGCTCGAGGTCGAGCTGATCGACGGGACCGAGGACGACCTCCGCCGGCTCGAGAAGTTGCTGCGCGGCGCCGGCGCCAAGGATGGTGCGTCCTCGTCGAAGCTCGCGCGCGTGCTCGGCGTCGAGCCGCCGCGCCGGCCGAAGCTGCGCTCGGGCGCGTCGGCCGCCGAGACGCTGCGGTTCGCGCTGCGCGAACAGCTCGCCGTGCTGCTCGCCCACGACGCCGGCACGCGCCTCGGCTCCGATCCGGAGGATCTGCACCAGCTGCGCGTCGCGACCCGGCGGCTGCGCGCGTTCCTGCGTGTGTCGCGGTCGTTCGTCGAGAAGGAGTGGGCCGATGGCCTCCGCGCTGAGCTCGGCTGGCTCGCGTCCGAGCTCGGCCGCGTGCGCGACCTCGACGTGCTGCTCGAGCACCTCCGCGCCGAGAGCGCGACGCTCGAACGCGACGAGGCGAAGGCGTTCAGGCCCGTGCTCACGGCGCTCTCGCAGGAGCGCGGGCGCCAGCGCCGCACGCTGATCCGCGGGCTCGAGAGCGACCGCTACCTCTCGCTGCTGGGCCGTCTCGAGACCGAGGATCCGCCGATCGGCGAGGCCGACACGACGCTGCGCGCGCTCTGGAAGAACGAGTTCCGGACTCTGCGCCGCGCGATGGACGCGCTCGGGCCCGATCCGCACGACGACGTGCTGCACGGGGCGCGGATCCACGCGAAGCGCGTCCGCTACGCCGCCGAGCTGGCCCGGCCTGCGCTGGGGAAACGCGTGACGCCGTTCCTCGAGGCGGCGAAGGAACTCCAGGACGTGCTCGGCATGCATCAGGACGCCGTCGTCGCCGAAGCGGTGCTACGCGAGCGGGTCGTGGCCGCGCCCGGCGCCGGAGTCGCGGTGGGACGTCTGATCGAGCGCGAGCGCGCGCGGCGCGTCGAGGCTCGCGGCGCCTATCGCGCGGCCTGGAAGCAGCTCGACCGGCGCGCGCGCGAGCTCTAGGCCGCGCGGGCTTCGGCGAGCATCCGCCCGACGGCAGCCTCGCGCAGGCCGCCTCGGCCGAGGCGCAACGGCTGTCCGAGCCGGCGCGTCACCTCGCGCAGGACGATCGCGCCGGCGGGCAGGACGCGAGCCCGCTGCTCGTCCAGGCCGTAGTTCTTCGCGACCTTCGAGGAGCGCCTCGCGCTCGACAGGTCGAGCGCCAGCGTCAACTCGTCCTCGCCGAGGATCGGGCCGACGAGCTTCGCCAGGCCGCGCGCGCTGCCGCCGACCGCCAGCGCGAGGTCCGTCACGGGCGGGTCGACGTCGGCGAACAGGTCGTGGGCGAGCTGCTCCGCGGCCGCGAGTGACCGGTCCGACGGCGGATCGTCACCGAGGCAGGCCGCGGTGAGGCGCAGCGAGCCGAGGTCGACCGACGTGTTCCAGAACGACGGCAGGCCGCCGTCGCCGACGACGATCTCGGTCGAGCCGCCGCCGACGTCGCAGACCGCGACGCGCAGCCCGTCGACGTCCTCCCGTGCCAGCGCGCCTTCGTAGGCCAGCTCGCCCTCCTCGCGGGCCGACAGGATCCGTGCGACCGTGCCGCTCGCGCGGGCGATCGTCGCGAGCAGCTCCTCGGGGTTCGAGGCCTGGCGGCCGGGCGCGGTCACGATCACGTCGACCTCGTCGGCGTCGGACTTCCGCGCGAGCTTCGAGAACGTCCGCGCGACCTCGGCCGTCTCGGCGAGCTTGGCCTCGCCGATCGAGCCGTTGACCAGGATCTCCGCGCCGAGCCCGAGGTACACGCTCTCTTCGCGCACGGGCAGGACACGACCCTTGCGGAGCTCCGCGACGAGCAGCCGCGCGGTATTAGAGCCGATGTCGAGAACGGCTACGCGCACCGGAAGCATCTTGGCGAGCCTGTCGGCTAGCGCTCGCGGCTGCGGTACGCAGCCTGGCGGCGCTCGCGGAGTCGGGCCCGGCGCATCAGCGCGATCTGCGCGACGCGGGCGCGCTCGCCCTTGCCGGCGCCGAGCCGATGCCATGTCCCATCGGCGTGCAGCTCCCACGCCTGCTCGGTGTCGCCGAGCAGCGTCTCGAGCGTCGCGTTCAGCTCGGCCTGCGCGCGCCGGTCCTCGACCGGGGTGACGATCTCGATTCTGTGGTCGAGGTTGCGCGGCATCAGGTCGGCGCTGCCGATGAAGTAGCTCGAGGTGTGGTCGGCGTGGAACGCGTAGAGACGACTGTGCTCGAGGTAGCGCCCGAGCACGCTGCGGACGCGGATGTTCTCGCTCAGCCCCGGGACGCCGGGCCTCAGCATGCAGATCCCGCGCGAGACGATGTCGATCGAGGCGCCGGCCTCGGAGGCGCGGTAGAGCTCGTGGATGATGGCCGGATCGGTGATCGCGTTCATCTTGAGCACGATCTCCGCGCGCTTGCCCGCCTGCGCCGCGGTCGCGACCGAGCGGATCAGCTCGACGAGCCGTGGGCGAAGGGTGAGCGGCGCCACGAGCAGCTTGCGGAACTTGCGCGGACGGCCGAACCCCGTCACGAAGTTGAAGAGGTCGGCGACGTCTGCGGCGATCCGCTCGTCGGCGGTGAAGAGGCTCAGATCCTCGTAGGAGCGCGCGGTGACGGCGTGGTAGTTGCCCGTGCCGATGTGGACGTAGCGCCGCTGGCGGCCACCCTCGCGGCGGACGACGAGGGTCGTCTTGGCGTGGATCTTCAGATCAGGGAAGCCGTACACGACATGGACGCCCGCCTGCTCCAGGCGTCGCGCCCACTCGATGTTGCGCTGCTCGTCGCCGCGCGCCTTGAGCTCGACGAGGCACACCGTCTGCTTGCCGGCTTCGGAGGCGGCGATCAGCGACGGCACGATCGGCGACTCGTCGCTCGTCCGGTACACCGTCGTCTTGAGCGCGGTCACCGCGGGATCGGAGGCCGCGGTGCGGATGAAGGCCTCGTAGCTCGTCGTGAACGACTCGTACGGATGGTGGACGAGGATGTCGCTGCGGCGGATCTCGGAGAAGAAGTCGCCGTCGGCCTGCGGCTGCTTGAGCCGGGCCTGCGTGATCGGGATCCAGGGATCGTCCTTCAGCTCGGGCCGGTCGAGCGCGACGATCTCGAACGCCTCGGAGAGGTCGAGCACGCCCTGCACGGCGTAGGTGTCGGCCTCCTCGACGCCGAGCCCGTGGCGGAGCCGGTCGATCATCTTCTTCGACATCGTCGAGGCGACCTCGAGGCGGACGACGTCGCCGAAGCGGCGCCGGCTGACCTCGGCGCGGACGGCTTCGAGCAGGTCGTCGGCGTCGTCGGAGAGCTCGAGGTCGGCGTCGCGCGTGACACGGAACACGGCCTGCTCGAGGATCTCCATCCCGGAGAAGAGGTGATCGAGGAAGTGCGCGATCACGTCCTCGAGCGGCAGCAGCAGGCGCCGTGGGCCGAGCTCGAGGAAGCGCGGCAGGCCTTCGGGGACCTTCACGCGGGCGAAGCGCTCCTCGGCCGAGTCCGGGTCGCGGACGAGGATCCCGAGGCTGAGCGAGAGCGGTGAGATGAACGGGAACGGCTGCCCGGGGCTGACCGCGAGCGGCGTCAGCACGGGGAAGATCTCCCGCTCGAAGCGCTTCTCGAGCTCGTCGAGCTCCTCGGCGGTGCAGTCGTCGACATGCGCGACCGTGATGCCCTCGGCGGCGAGTGCGGGGACGAGCTTCTTGCGCCAGAGGCGCGACTGGCTCGTGACGAGCTCGTCGACGCGCGGTCGGATCAGGGCAAGCGCCTCGCGCGGCGTCATCCCGTCGGCCGAGCGGACGGACAGGCCAGATTCGGCCTGGTCCATGAGCCCGGCGACCCGCACCATGAAGAACTCGTCGAGCATCGACGAGAAGATCGCGCAGAACTTGACCCGCTCCAGCAGCGGCACCGACTCGTCGTCTGCGAGCTCGAGCACGCGCGCGTCGTAGTCGAGCCAGGACAGCTCCCTGTTCAGCAGCGGCTCGGGTGTACGTGTCTCGATCTTCGGCAAGGGATCGACATCGTAGCTCCGCCGCCATCCGGGGTCGAAAATCTCCTCCGGCTGGTCACCGGTCCGTCTCCGGACCGTGACCCAGCTGCGTGTGCCGCCGCGTTAGCGTCGTGGCACGGGTGATCAGCGACCTTCGACCGCGCCGCCGGGGGTATCCAGTCGAGACGCGGCGCTCGGGTCGCCGACATCCGTCGGGGAAGCGAGCTGCAGGTGGCCCGGACCGAGGCCGCCTGCGACTCGCTGTTGCCCGCGCAGGTAGGGCCAGAGCAAGACTGCGCAGCAGGCGCCGAGCGCGAGGATCTGCTCGGTGAGCATCACGGTTCCGGCGAGGCGCTGGTCGAGCTGCGGGCCGATCCCGAGCAGGCGGTCGGGCTGCCCGGCGTAGTGCGTGTAGTGCGCGCCGCCGGCGAAGAGCGTCGCGACGACGGGCTCGCCGAGCAGAAGCACGCCGACCGCGAGCAGGATCCGCCCCGGCACGGTGAGCCGGTGGGTATGGGCCGGGTCGATCAGCAGGTTCCAGATCAGCACGCCGCCGAGCATGAACGAGAGGTGCTCGAGGTTGTGGACGGTCTGGTGCGTGGCCGCGTAGTCGTAGATCCGCGGCACGTGCCACGCCCACATCCCCGCGGTCCAGACGGCGAGCGCCACCCAGGGCCCCGTCAGCCAGTGGAGGAACGTACGTAGTGGACGGTTCCGCGCGAGCGGCGAGAGGATCTGCGGCGGCAGGAGGAAGAAGACGAGCGGCCCGCGCACCGCGAGCATCGCCAGCGCGATCGCGATGTCGCCGATCACGACGTGCTCGAGCATGTGGGCCGAGAGGAGGTAGTCGTCGGCGATCGTGTCGAGCGGCGAGTCGAGCGCGAGGTAGGTGAGCCCGATCGCGGATACGAAGAGCACGGCCCGGCCCCACCCCGCGAGGTCCTTGCGCCCGCGGCGGCGGAGGCGGACGAAGCCCTGCGCGAAGAGCAGCAGCGCGAGCAGGCCGCCGGCGACGACGGGCCATTCGGCGCGCCAGTCGGAGGCGAGCGAGGGCGGCGCGTAGTGGAACGACGCCGCACCCGCGGGGCCGGCGATCGTGGCCGCGAGCTTGATCTTCCGCCACTGCCGCGGATCGCGGATCGGGACGAGCACCTCGTAGGTGTTGCCGCCCGGCAGTGCGCGGAGCGGCCCGAACGTGCCGTCGGGCGTCTTCGCGGTGACCCGGAAGTCCGCGTCGTCCACCGGCTTCCCCGCGCGGCTGAGGACGGTCGTGAAGTCGACCATGGTCCGGGTCGGCGAGAGGCTGACGAGCAGCGCGTCGACCCGCGCCGTGTAGCCGCCCGTCCGGATCGTCGCGATCTGGAGCCCGCCGTGCGCCGAGGCCCCGGGAGCGGCGATCGCGGCGAGGCAGAGCGCGGCGAGGAGCGCCGCGCGCCTCACCGCTCGCCGATCGTGAAGCGGTCGGGCCGGCCGAGCCACGAGGAGTCGAGCGACAGCTTCCGCGCGGGCCAGATCGCCATCGCGAGGCTGGGCAGGCCGAGCCCCACGTCACGCAGGATCGTCGCGAGCCCGACCTTCTCCACGGAGAGCTTCCCGAAACAGCCGCAGTCGAGCACGAGCCCGCGGTACCACGCCTGCGCCTGCGCGACGATGAAGACGACCATCAGCACGCAGGCGAGGATCGCCGCCGGCCGGATCCAGAGCCCGACCAGGAGGTACACGCCGATCCCGATCTCCACGAACGGGAGCGCGTAGGCGAATGGCCCGACGAGGGCGTGCGGGAGGACGTCGTAGGCCTTGACCTGCGTGTGGAAGTGCTCGAGATCGGCGACCTTCGCCACGCCCGCGGCCAGCCAGATGCCCGCCGCGCCGAGACGGATCGCCAGTCCGATCCAGGGGACCGCTCTACGCACCCGCCGCCTTCGAGAGCTGCTGGCGGATCAGCGCGTCCGGCTGCTCGCCGTCGGAGCGCCACGCGATCTTGCCCTTCGGGTCGATCACGTAGAACGTCGGGAACGCAGCGACCTGGTACTTCGTCGTCACCGGCCCGGCGCTGCCCGGCGCGTGGAAGTTGCCGGTCGCGCCAGAGCCGATGTCGAGCACGGCCGGGTCGCGGATCCCGAAGTAGCTGTGGTAGGCGTAGACGCTCGCCGCGTCCTCGCCGTCGGCGTTCACCGAGAGCCAGCCGTACTTCGTCCGCGGCAGCGTCGAGAAGATGCTGCGCAGGTGCGGTGCCTCGGCGTCGCAGTGCGGGCACCACGTCGCGAAGAACTCGAGCAGCGTCGCCTTGCCGAGGAACTGGGAGAGGCTGACGCTCTGTCCCTCGGGCGTCTTCAGTGTGAAGTCGGGCGCCACAGAGCCGACCGGGAGCAGGTTCGGGTTCGAGGGTGCGTTCGCCGCCGAGGCGGGCTGGCCCTCGATCTGGCCGACGCCGGCCTCGGTGTTCGGCGAGAAGTGGACGTCGGCAGCGTCCTTCTTGAGCTGGGCCGACGCGCTCTTGTCGGAGACCGACGGCGCGGCCGCGGGCGGCTTCTTCGGCGACGACTTGAGCTGCGAGTAGCCGATCGCGCCCGCCACGACCACGACGATCAGGCCGATCGTGAGGTAGAGGACGGTCCGCTGCGAGGGGCCGCCGCTCCGCTTGCCGACCGGCGGCGGGGTCTGCCGCTTCTCTGCCTTGAGACGACTTGCCTTTCCCATCACTTCTCCTTCAACGCGTCGATGTCGTGAACGATGTCACTTGCTTTGACGTTTGAGTCGTAGACAAGTCTCTCGACCCCCTGCGGATCGACGAGCAGGACGTACGCGGAGTGCGCCACCGCGGTCGTCCCGTGCTGGGGATCGGAGGCCACGTGGTAGGCCGCCCAGACCGGCCGCAGCTGCTGCGGCGTCCCGGTCAGGTAGCGGAACGCGGGCACGAGCCGGTGCACGGCGATGAAGTGGCGGACAGCCGCCGGCGTGTCGCCCTTCGGGTCGACGCTCACCGCGAGGACGCCGGTGCCGGGCCCGAGCTGATGGAGCGCCGTGTTGACGTGCTCGGCGATCAGCGGGCAGACGTCGGGGCAGTGGGTGTAGAGGAAGGTGACGAGGGTGTAGCGGCCGCGCTGGGCCGAGAGCCGCACGAGCCGGCCGGACTGGTCGCGCAGCGCGAAGTCCGGCGCCGTGGACGGGTCGACGACCGTGGCGCCGCGGAACGACGTCGTCGGCGCTGCTGCTTTCGTGGCGCCGCCGCAGCCGGCGACCACGAGCAGCGCCGCGGCCGCAAACGACGCGATGCCGAGTCTCATCGCACTCCATCGTGCCTGAGGATCGCTCGGACCGAGTCGGTTCTCACTTGACGTGGCACTCGCGGAGTCCGCACCCTTGTGCTCGTGCCAGCGCGGGGTCTCCGGCTCGCTGCGCTCGCCTGTGTGCTCGCGGTCGCCGTGTCCGGCGCCGCGGCCGCTGCGGGCCCGATCCCCACGCCGATCGGCGTCGGGCCGCTCTACCACCCCGCTGCCGCCGCGCTCCCGGTCGCGGGCCTGCGCTGCACGAGCTCAGCGTCGTCGCGGTTCGGTGCGCACCTCGAGCTCTTCGCCTCGCGCCGGGTCGTGATCGTGCCCGCGGGGATCGGGATCGTGCCGCCGCAGCGCAAGAGCGGCGCCTATGTGCTCGGCGGCCGCTGCTCGTATCCCGCGCGCACGCGCGAGCCCACCGGCGTGATCGAGGTCGTGCGCGGCGCCGCCGTGACGCTCGGCCAGGTCTTCGCGGTGTGGGGCCAGCCGCTCTCGGCGACGCGGCTCGCGGGCTTCACCTCACGCGCGCCGGTGCTCGCGTTCGTCGACGGCAAGCGCTGGCAGGGCGACCCGCGCGCGATCCCCCTGCGTCCGCACGCGGAGATCGTGCTCGAGCTCGGCGGCTACATTCCGCCCCACACGTCGTTCCTGTTCAGGAAGGGGCTCTAGATGCGGTGGGCGTTTCTCGTCGCGCTCGTCCTGCTCGCCGCCGGCTGCGGCGGGAGCTCCTCGGGGACGGTCACCATCGGCGCGGCGCGAACCTACGAGTTGACCGACTTCCAGCCGTCGGCGCCGGTCGCGCCCGGCAAGCCGACCGTGGTCGCGTTCACGATCACCCAGCCCGACGGCAAGCCGCTGACCGATTACAAGACCGGCGCGGGCCCGCACACGGGCGTCCACCTGATCATCGTCAAGGCCGACCTCTCGACGATCGTCCACGTCCATCCGCCGATCGGCGCCGACGGGCGGATCCGCCAGAGCGTCGTGCTGCCGACCTCAGGCCCGTACCGCGTCGTGATCGACGCGTACCCGGCGAGCACGCCGACGGGGCAGACGAACTTCCAGCTCTTCGACAAGATCACCGTCACCGGTGCCTACCACCCGCAGCACCTGCCGGCGCCCACGCAGAACGTGACCGTTCAGGGGTACCACTTCACGCTCCATCCGCATGCGCCGCTGCACGCGATCCAGCCTGCTTTCCTCACGATCACGGTCGTCGACCCGAGCGGGAAGCCGGCCGAGTTCACGCCGTGGTACGGCGCGCTCGCCCACGCCATCTTCTTCCGCAAGGGCTCGCTCGACTACTTCCACACGCACGTCTGCAGCGCGGGCGCCGTCGGCTGCACGAGCGTGCTCGGCGGCGCGAAGGTCAGCGGCAGCTCGACGACGCCCGGGAAGCTCACCGTCGGCGTCCTCGTCCCGATCTCCGGCGTCTGGCGGCTCTTCCTCCAGTGCCAGGTCGACGGGCACATCCTGACCGCACCGTTCACGTTGCCGGTGGGTGCTTGAATGTGGCGATGAATCGGCGCTTCGCCGCGGGTTGGCTGCTGATGCTCCCGCTGATGGTCGCGGGCTCGCAGCTCGCGCACGTGTTCGCCTACCGGCTCGTGTATCCGCAGGCGCAGGTGCGTCTCCACGAGCTCCTGCTGACGGGACACGGCTACATGAGCTACCTGCCGCTCGTGCTCGGGATGAGCGCGGCGCTCGAGCTCGTCGCTTTCTGCTCTCTGGTCGTCGACGGGCTGCGGCGAAGGCGCCGCGCGCCGGTCGCGCCGTGGGCGTTCGCGCTGTTGCCGCTGCTCGGCTTCGCGCTGCAGGAGTTCATCGAGCGCTGGCTCGCGGGCGCCTCGTTCCCGTGGTGGATGGTGCTGCAGCCGACGTTCCGGATCGGTCTTGCGCTCCAGCTTCCGTTCGCACTCGCAGCGTTCGTGGTCGCGCGGGTGCTGATCCGTGTGGCCGATCGCGTCGCCTCGGTGCTGCGGCGCAGGTCGGAGCGGCCGCTTCGGGTTGGGGTGCGGCTGCCGTGGTTCGCAGCGGTCGTCTGGCCGCCGAGGATCCTCGGCCTGGCCAACGGGCACGCGGGGCGCGGGCCGCCGTCTCGAGCCCGTCCGGCGACGCTCGCACTCTGATCCGGTCCTGCGGGCTCGAGGCGCTGCGTCGCACTTCCTCCGAACCCGAAGGAGCACTATGCGCACTCTGTTTCGCAGGTCGACTGCGGCCACGCTCGCGATCGTCGCGGCGCTCGCGTTTGCCTCGGGCGCGTTCGCGCACGCGCGGGTCAGCCCGCCGGTCTCGCTCGCGAAGCAGCTCCAGCTCTACAGCCTCGCGGTGCCGACCGAGAAGGACAACGCGACGACGACGAAGATCGTCCTGACGGTGCCGTCGGGCTTCTCGATCGACTCGTTCGTGCCGAGCCCGGGCTGGCAGCGCGTCGCTGCAGCAGACCGGGTCGGGCGACAGCGCCGTGATCCAGAAGGTGACCTGGACCGGCGGCGACGTCCCGACCGGAGAGGACTCGCTCTTCCAGTTCCTCGCCGAGCCCTCCTCGAGCGGGACGTACACCTTCCAGGTCCAGCAGACCTACTCGGACGGCTCGATCGTCAACTGGGCGGGCTCGGAGTCGTCCGACGCTCCGGCTCCGACGATCGAGGCGAAGTCGTCGCTCGGCGGCGGCGGCACTCCGGTGGTGACGATCATCGCGATCGTCCTCGGAGCGCTCGGCGTCATCCTCGCGGCGGTCGCGCTGTTCACCGCGCGGCGGCGGGAAGCGGGACCTCGCGTGACGCAGCGGGGGCGGGGCGTTGTCGTCGCAGCGCTCGTCGTCGTTGGCTCTGGTCCTGCCGGGTGCGGCGTCGGCGCACGCCTACCTGGTGCAGGACGGTGCCGACGCCGAGCGCGACCTCAACGCTCCGCCCCCGGTCGTCGCCCTGACCTTCGACGAGGCGGTCGAGCCGCGCTTCGCGATCATCTCGGTCACGAACGCCGCCGGCCGCCAGGAGACGACGGCGCCGGTCAGCCGCTCGCCGGCGAATCCCGACACGCTCGTGGTGCCGCTGCGCCCGCACCTGCCGGAGGGCTGGTATCTCGTCTACTGGCGCGCGATCTCCGTCGACGGGCACCCCGTCCAGGGCGCGTACACCTTCGCGATCGGCCCGAACGCGGGGCCGCAGCCGCAGTTCCCGGTGCCGTCGATCGCGCAGACCGCGACGACGACCCGAAGCTGCTGGTCGCGCGCTGGCTCGCTCTTCCTGACCGTGATGATCGCGATCGGCCTCTTCGTGCTGCGGATCGCGATCGCCCGGCCGCTCGCTGCGGCGCGTCGAGGGGACGAGCCTGCGGGCCGTCTCGATCGCGATGGTCGTCGTTCTCGGTCCTCGGCCTGCTCGCGATTCCCGTCTACCTCGACATCGCGACCTCGATCGACTCGCTGCGGTCGGACGTTCGCGGTCGGCGCGCTCGTGCCGCTGTTCCGCGTGACGGCCTTCGGGCGCGGCTACGTCGACATGGAGATCTGCTTCGCGCTGTTCTGCGTCGCCTCGTGGATCGCCGTCTGGGTCGACCGGCCCAAGCGCGAGCACCGCTCGATCGCCGAGCTGGTGGCGACCTCGCGGGCGCTCTTGCCGCCGCGGCCGCCGTGCTCATCCTCCCGGGCACGTCGGGCCACGCGGGCCAGACCGCGCCGCGCGGCCTCTCGCTGCTGCTCGACTGGCTCCACCTCGTCTCCGGCTCGATCTGGCTCGGCGGGCTCGTCGGCCTGCTGGTCGTCTGGGCGACCCTGCCGGCCGGTGAACCGGGTCGCCGGCCTCACCGTCACGGTCCCGCGCTTCTCGAACGTCGCGTTCGTCTCCGTGCTCGTCCTGATCGCCTCGGGCACCGGCGCGACCGATCATCCACATGCCGACCGCTCGCCGCGCTCTGGCAGACGTCGTACGGCAAGACGATCCTCGTCAAGATCGGCCTGCTCGCTGGCGGCCATGCTCCTCGCCGCGTTCAACCTGCTGCGCACGAAGCCGCATCTCGACGCGGCGCGAGACGCGGCCGGAGCTCGGCCCGCCCGCCGCGAAGCTGCTGCGCCGGCTCGTCACCGGCGAGGCCGTGATCGTCGCCGTGCGCCGTCTTCGCGGCGGCGCTCCTCTCGAGCCTCGCGCCGCCCGCCAAGGCGCTCGCGCGAGGTGGGCTCGGCGGTCGCGCACGTCGGCCCCGGCAAGGTCGTCCAGGTGGTGCACAAGAACGGCTATACGATCAAGGTCCTCGTCTCCCCGAACCGGGCCGCGGTTCCGAACAGCTTCGCGCTCCAGCTCACCAAGGGGACGACCCCGGTTCGCGGCGCCGACGTGACGCTCCAGTTCGCGATGCTCGACATGGAGATGGCAAACCAGGAGTACCAGCTCGCCGAGACGAGCCCCGGCATCTACACGCGGCCGGCCCCGGCGCTCGTGATGGTCGGCCACTGGGGCCTCACCTACACGATCACGCCCAGGGGCGGCCAGCCGTTCACCGTCCTCGTCGTCGACCACGCAACCGGATGAACCAGACGACTGACGCGCCGTCCGGCTCAGGCTCTTCGCCGCCCTCGTCGCGCTGGCGGCGGGCGTCGACGGCGGCGATCATCGCGATCCTCGTCATCCACACGGTCCTCGCGTGAGGCGACTCGCGGCGCTTCTTCTCGCCCTCGCCGTCGTCGCGGTCGTCCCCGCGGCGGCGCGCGCAGACGGCGATCCGGCGAGCGACGTCCTCTACAACGGCAAGATCTTCCTCCCGTTCGAGGTCAAGATCGACGGGAAGAAGCAGCAGGATCTCCAGCAGGTCGTCGCGGCCTCGTGGAAGGCCGGCTTCCCGATCAAGGTCGCCGTGATCTCGTCGCAGTACGACCTCGGCTCGGTCGGCGTGCTCTGGCAGCGGCCGCAGGCCTACGCGAAGTTCCTCGGCACCGAGCTCGCGTTCCTCTACAAGGACCGGCTCCTGATCGTGATGCCGAACGGGTTCGGGCTGCTGAACGGGAAGAAGTCGACGGTGGCCGAGCGGAAGCTGCTGGCCAAGGTTCCGATCGTCCCCGGCGGCGACGGCCTCACCGCGAGCGCGGCCGCTGCGGTGCGGGCACTGGCCGCTGCGTCCGGGCACAAGCTGCCGAAGCCCGCACACAAGACGAGCAACTCGGGTCGCGACCGGATCGTGCTCCTGATCGCGGTCGTCGTGATCGCCCTCCTGGTGCTGCTTTTCGTGCCGGGTGTGCGCCGCCGCGTGTGGCGGGTGCGGGCGCCGTGAACGCGCGCGGCGTGCGGGCGCAGCTCGTTGCGGCGGCGGTCAGCCTCGCGGCGCTCGCCGCGGTGACGGGCGTGATCTTCGGCGTGAAGGAGGTCGCGCCCGTCCTCAGCCTCGGCGTCCTCTACGTCTTCGCCGTGCTGCCGGTCGCGGTGCTTTATGGGCTCGGCTGGGCCGTCGCGGTCTCGATCGGAAGCATGCTCGCGTTCAACTGGTTCTTCCTGCCGCCGTTGCACACGCTCCAGCTGTCCGAGTCGGGGAGCTGGGTCTCGCTTGCCGTGTACCTCGTCACCGCCTTCGTCGTGAGCGCCTTCGCGGCCCGCTCGCGACGGCGCGCCGTCGATGCGGAGCAGCGCCGCGGCGAGGCTGCGCTGCTCGCGGACGTCTCGAGCGTGCTGCTCGAGACCGACCACGTCCAGGACGCCGTGCCCGAGGTGGCGACGCTGACCGGCAGCGTGCTCGGCGTCCAGCCGGTGCGGATCGAGCTCGGCTCGGTGCGCCGGGCGGAGCGGGGCGAGCGCGCGCATCCGCTGAAGGCCGGCGGGCGCGACGTCGGGCGGCTCTTCGTCGCCGAGTCTGCGGATGTCTCGCCGCACGTCCTCGCACGCGTCCTGCCAGCGCTCGCGTCCCTGTTCGCGGTCGCGCTCGAGCGCGAGCGGCTGCGGCTGCGTTCGGTCGAGGCCGAGACGTTGCGCCGGAGCGACGCGGTCAAGACCGCGCTCCTGCGGGCGGTCAGCCACGACCTGCGCTCGCCGCTGACCGCGATCCGCACCGCGGCGGAAGGGCTCCACGACACGAGCCTCTCGCTCCCGCCGGAGGATCGCGCCGCGCTGGAGGCCGCGATCCTCGGCGAGGCGCGGCGGCTCGACCGCCTCGTCGAGAATCTCCTCGACCTGTCGCGCCTCGAGGTCGGCGCTGCGGAGCCGAAGCCCGAGATCTGGACGATGGACGGCCTGCTCGCGCGCGCGCTCGAGGCGATCGGCACCGGCGCCGAGCGGATCACCGCTGTCGTCCCGCCCGACGCGCGGCCCGTCCGCGTCGACGGCGCGCACGCCGAGCGGATCCTCGTCAATCTGCTCGAGAACGCGCTCGCGTATTCGCCCGACGACGAGCCGGTGCAGGTCATGGTCGAGGACACGGACGGGGAGGTCGTGACGCGCGTGATCGACCGCGGCGCGGGCATCGCTCCGGCCGAGCTCGAGCGCCTGTTCGAGCCGTTCGAGCGCGGCGGCTCGCCGGTGGGCCACGGCGGCAGCGGGCTCGGGCTCGCGATCGCGAGCGGCTTCGCGCAGGTCAACGGCGGCCGCGTCTTCGCCGAGCCGGCGGCGGGCGGCGGCACGGTCTTCGCGCTCGCGCTGCCGGCAGTGCCGGCGCCCGTCGGGCTGCACGCGTGACCCAGCAGCAGCGTGTGCTCGTCGTCGACGACGAGCCGCAGATCCTGCGCGCGCTCCAGACGAACCTGCGCGGTGCGGGCTACGACGTCGAGACCGCCGCGACGGCTACCGAGGCGCTCGCGGCCGCCGCGATCCATCCGCCCGACGCGGTGATCCTCGATCTCGTCCTGCCCGACGGCAGCGGCACCGACGTCTGCCGCGAGCTGCGCACCTGGAGCTCGATGCCGATCGTCGTCCTCTCCGCGGTCGGCGACGAGAGCGAGAAGGTCGCCGCGCTCGACGCGGGCGCGGACGACTACGTGACCAAGCCGTTCGGGATGGACGAGCTGCTCGCGCGCCTGCGGGCCGCGCTGCGGCGCTCGCCGGCCGCGGGCGAGCCGGTGCTCGCGGTCGGGGAGCTCGTGCTCGACCTCGACAAGCACGCGATCTTCCGAAACGGCGAGCAGCTCTCGCTGACGCCGAACGAGTACGACCTGCTCGCGCTCCTGATCCGCAACGAGGGCAAGCTCCTCACCCACCGCGCGATCCTGCGCGAGGTGTGGGGGCCGGCCTACGGCGACGAGTCGCACTACCTGCACGTCTACGTCTCGCAGCTCCGCCGCAAGATCGAGCCCGACCCGACGCGCCCGCGCTACCTCATCACCGAGCCGGGCGCCGGCTACCGGCTCGTCGCACCCGCGGAATCTTGAGACGGCCTTTAGACGCCCGGCGCTAGCTTCGCCGTGTGACGGACGAGACCCGTCGCTCCTGGCGAACGCGGCACCAGCAGACGCACGGCCTCGAGCGCGTGCTCGGCACGCCGGCGCTGTTCGCGACGGCCTACGGCGACGTCGGCTCCTCGATCTACTACGCGCTCGGCCTCACAGCCTCGTTCGCGCTCGGGCTGACGCCGCTCGTCTTCGTGATCGCCGGGATCTTCTTCGTCGCGACCGCGATCACGTACGCCGAGGGCACCGTCCGCTACCCGGAGGCCGGCGGCTCGTCGAGCTTCTCGCGACACGCGTTCAACGAGGTCTTCTCGTTCGGAGCGGGCTGGGCGCAGATGCTCAACTACGTCGTCACGATCTCGATCTCGGCGTTCTTCGTGCCGCACTACCTGTCGGTGTTCTGGGAGCCGCTGCGGCAGAACCCGTGGGACATCGTCGGCGGCGCGGTGGTGATCGTGCTGCTCGTCACGCTCAACGTGTTCGGCGTGAAGGAGGCGGTGCGGCTGAACGTGGTCCTCGCCGTGATCGACTTCTCGACGCAGGTGCTGCTCGTCGCGCTCGGTGCGGCGCTGATCTTCGATCCGCACGTCCTCATCGCGGGGATCCATCTCGGCGTCGCCCCGAAGTGGAGCCAGTTCTTCCTCGCGATCCCGATCGGGATGATCGCGTACACCGGGATGGAGACGATCTCCAATCTCGCCGAGGAGACGCGCGACCCGCCGCGCGACGTCCCGCTCGCCTACAAGTACGTCGCGGGCGCCGTGTTCGCGATCTACCTGACGCTGCCGATGATCGCGCTGATGGCGCTGCCCGTGCACCGTGTTCCGGGCGGCGGCTACGAGACGCTGCTCGGCCAGAACCCGCCGCACGGCTACGCGAACGACCCGGTGCTCGGGATCGTCAACAACATCGGCCTGCACGGTTTCGCCCTCACCGGGCTGCGCTACTACGTCGGGATCCTGGCCGGGACGATCCTGATCATCGCCGCCAATGCGGGCGTGATCGGCTCCTCGCGGATCACGTACTCGATGGCGAGCCACCGGCAGCTGCCCGAGCGGCTGCGGCGGCTGCATCCGAAGTTCAAGACGCCGTACCTGTCGCTGATCTTCTTCTCGGGGCTGCTCTCGATCCTGACGCTGCTGCCGGGGAAGATCGACTTCCTCGGGACGATGTACAGCTTCGGCGCGATGCTCTCGTTCGCGATCGCGAACGCGTCGATCATCGCGCTGCGCTACCGCTTCCCCGACACGGAGCTCCAGGTCAAGGGCTGGCCGAACCTGCGCTTCGGGAAGGTCGACTGGCCGCTCTTTGCGATCGTCGGCTTCCTCGGCACTGCGTCCGCATGGCTCGTGGTCGTGATCCAGCGGCCGGTCACGCGCGACGTCGGCTTCGCATGGCTCGCGATCGGTTTCACGACCTACATCGTCTATCGCAGGCGCGTGATCCACGTGCCGCTCACGGAGACGGTGATCGCGCCGCCGTGGAGCGGGCCTGCCGCGGAGCTCGAGTACCGGAACATCCTCGTGCCGGTCGGCGACGACCCGGAGTCGGAGCTCGCCGTCGACTACGCGGCGCGCCTCGCGGCCGAGCGCGGCGCGCGGATGGTCGTCGTGACCGTGATCGAGGTGCCGCTCGAATTGCCGCTCGACGCCGAGTTGCCGATGGAGGTCGAGATCGCGAACGCGCTCCTCGACGAGGCGCGCGCGATCGGCGAGACGTACGGCGTCCGCGTGGTGCCGCGCCTGATCCGGGCACGCAGCTTCGGGCGCGCGGTGATCGACGAGGCGGTGAACCGCCACTCCGAGATCATCGTCGTCGGCGCCGAGCGCAACACGCGCCGGCGCCGGCCCATGGTCTTCAGCCCGATCGTGGAGTTCATCCTCAAGCACGCGCCGTGCCGCGTCCTGGTCGCGGCGGGCGTTCCCTTCGACGGCGTGCGCACGAACGGTCACGCCGCGCTGCTCGTCCCCGGTAAAGACGAAGGGCCGCCCCGAGGGGCGGCCCTTCGCTCTTCCGCGGGAGCAGAAGCTGCTACGCGGAGACCGGTGTGGTGGTCACCGGCTTCTTGGCGGTCCTCTTCCCGAAGAGACCGAGTCCTCGCTGCGGAGCGCGCCTCCCAGGGCGAGGATCAGGAACCCGATCCCAGAGAGCAGGAGCGCGACCCCGACGACGATCCGAAGAGCGCGATCTGCGATGCGAGGAACGAGGTGTTCAGCGCGGTCGTCAGCGCCGTCTCGGTCACCCAGAGATTGCGGAGACCGTTGTCCTGCGGCTGCCCGTTGGACCACCTGGACCGCCTTGGCTGATCATTTTCGTGCCCTTGCCGTCGGCGGTGGCGTAGCGCGGCATCTCCGCGTACGTGAGGCCACCCGTGGCCATGAGCGTGTGGATCCGCATGTACTGCGCGAACGTGCGAGCCTGCGAGCCGTTCGTGACGGCCTTGTTCGCGATGCTGCTCGTCGGAATCGTGACGTTCTTCAGGCCGGCCTTCGTGGCCTCGGCCTTGATCCCGGAAGGCGTCATGTCGGGCGTGCCGACGATCGCCTCGTTCTTGATGCTGCTGTTCACCGTGCTGCGGCCGTTGACGCCCATCACGATCGCGACGACTCCGAACGCGATCAGGACGGCTGCTGCGACATAGCCTCCGATTTCAAATGCCTTGCGCATGTCTTCTGCTCCCTTCGTATCGTTGCCTTGAGCCCACTCTGCGCTGTGGGCGCGCGCCGGCAATCGGGGCAGGTGCTGAACCCGTGTGCGGTGTTGTCGCCTACCGGGTCAGTGAATTCGCGTACGGCATCGGTTTCAATACGACCGTCTCGGAGGGAGAGTGGGTGAGCACCCAGGCGAGCTCCTTCTCCGTGAAGCCGTGGCCGTTGGTGGGCGCCGGGGCGATGATCCGGTCGAACTGCTCGACGTCCCAGAGCCGCTTCAGCGCATGGGTGAGGGTGCGCCCCTTCTCGATCCGCGCGTCGACGGGGACGCCGGCGCCGAGCGCAGCGTGCTCGACCGCTTCGAGCAGCGGCATCGCCACCTCCACCTCGTCGCGTAGCGGCGAGTCCTCGGCGTAGCGGAGCGGCACGACGAGGAGGTACGCGGGGACCAGTACCGCCTCCTCGGCCCGCGCGATGCGGATCGCCGCGTCGACGACGGTGGGATCGAGGCTGCCTGAGAACGCGACCAGCACGCGGCGGGCTCCGCGCTTCACCGGAAGTCGCATGGGGCGGCGGGAGCGGCGGACGATCAGCCCGACCAGTCCCAGGACGGCGACGACGAGGATGGCGACGACGAAGATCATGGCTTCAGCTCCTTGCGGTCGGCGCGGTTTGCGACGACGCGGATGTCGATTCCGGGCAGCTCGCGCACGAGCGCCGAGACGAGCGAGCCGCGGACGATCTCGATGCGGCGGCGCTCGTCCGGCGTGCCGAGGAAGACGTAGGTCGAGCCGCGCTCGTAGACGATGCGGCGCACGGCTCCGACGAGGTCGCCGTCCTCCTCCTCGAGGAAGTGCGCGCCGAGCACGATCGCGAGCCGGCGAAGCGCCGCGAGCGACGTCTGCTCCTCGTCGGTGAGCACCTTGCCGGGCTTGTGCACCCACAGCGCGTCGAGCTCGGCCCCGAGCCGCTCTGCGGAGCGCCACGACCGTCGCAGCAGCCGCTGCGAGCGCGGCTCCGGCGTGACGAGCGCGAGCACGCGCTCGGCGACGGCCTTGCTCGAGAGCGGGTCGAGCACGGTGATCTGGCGCCGGTGGCCGACGTCCTCGGCGACCTCGCGCAGCGCGAGCTCGCGCAGGGCCGAGAGCTTCTCGATCCGGAAGAAGTTGTCGAGCGCGACCTCGGCCCGTTCCTTGGGATAGACCTTGCCGGCGAGCATCCGCTCCTGCAGCGCCTCCGGTGTGAGGTCGACGAGCACGACCTCGTCCGCCTCCTCGAGGATCCGGTCCGGGAACGTCTCGCGGACGCGGACGTCGGTCAGCTCGGCGATCGAGTCGTTGAGGCTCTCGAGGTGCTGGACGTTGACCGTCGAGATCACGTCGATGCCCGCGTCGAGCACCTCGTCGATGTCCTGGTAACGCTTCTCGTTGCGCATCCCCGTCGCATTCGTGTGGGCGAGCTCGTCGATCAGCGTCAGCTCGGGCGCGCGCCGGATCACCGCGTCGACGTCCATCTCTCCGAGCTCGAGGCTGCCGTGCCGGGTGACGAGCCGGGGGACGAGCTCGAGCCCGTCGGCGAGCGCCGCCGTCTCGGGCCGGTCGTGCGGCTCGAGGTAGCCGATCACGACGTCGCGGCCCTCGATCTGGGCCTGCCGGCCCTCCTGCAGCATGCGGTAGGTCTTGCCGACCCCGGCGGCCATGCCGAGCAGGATCCGGTAGTGACCCCTCACGCGCCGAAGACGTTGTGGACGATGAGGTCGATCAGCTTGATCCCGACGAACGGCAGGATCACGCCGCCGAGCCCGTAGATCAGCAGGTTGCGGCGCAGCAGTGCGGTCGCGCCGATCGCGCGGTACTTGACGCCGCGCAGCGCGAGCGGGACGAGCGCGGGGATGATCAGCGCGTTGAAGATCACCGCGGAGATGATCGCGCTCTGCGGGTTGCCCAGATGCATGACGTTGAGCGAGTTGAGCGGCCCGCGCTCGCCCGGCTTCGCCGCGTAGGTGAAGGCGAACATCGCCGGCAGGATCGCGAAGTACTTGGCCACGTCGTTGGCGATCGAGAACGTGGTGAGCGCGCCGCGCGTGATCAGGAGCTGCTTGCCGACCTCGACGATCTCGATCAGCTTCGTCGGATTCGAGTCGAGGTCGACCATGTTGCCGGCCTCCTTCGCCGCGGTCGTGCCGGTGTTCATCGCGACGCCGACGTCGGCCTGCGCGAGCGCGGGCGCGTCGTTCGTGCCGTCGCCGGTCATCGCGACCATCCGGCCCTTCGCCTGCTCCTCCTTGATCAGCGCCATCTTCGCCTCCGGCGTCGCCTCCGCGAGGAAGTCGTCGACGCCGGCCTCCTGCGCGATCACGGCAGCCGTGACGCGGTTGTCGCCGGTGATCATCACCGTGCGGATGCCCATCCGGCGCGAGCTCGTCGAAGCGCTCGTTCATGCCGCCCTTGACGATGTCCTTGAGGTGGACGACGCCGAGCGCCCAGTTGTCTCGCGCGACGACGAGCGGCGTGCCGCCCTGCTCGGCGACGCCCTGGACGAGCCGGTCGAGCTCGGCCGGAGCGCTGCCGCCCTGCTCGGCGATGAAGCGCTTGACGGCGTCGGCGGCGCCCTTGCGGATCACGGTGCCGTTCATGTTCACGCCGCTCATGCGCGTCGTGGCCGATGAACGGGACGAACTGTGCTCGCCGAGCTCGCGCTCGCGCAGGTCGAACTGCTCCTTCGCGAGCACGACGATCGAGCGGCCCTCGGGCGTCTCGTCGGCCAGCGAGGCGAGCTGCGCGACCTCGGCCAGCTCGCGCTCGTCGACGCCGGTCACGGGGATGAACTCGGCGGCCTGGCGGTTGCCGAGCGTGATCGTGCCGGTCTTGTCGAGCAGCAGCACGTCGACGTCGCCGGACGCCTCGACCGCGCGGCCCGACATCGCGAGCACGTTGCGCTGCACGAGGCGATCCATCCCGGCGATGCCGATCGCGGACAGCAGCGCGCCGATCGTGGTCGGGATCAGCGCGACGAGCAGCGCGATCAGCACGGTCTGCGAGACCGGCGTGCCGGCGTAGATCGCGAACGGCTCCAGCGTCACGACGGCGGCGAGGAACGTGATCGTCAGCCCGGCGAGCAGGATGTTGAGCGCGATCTCGTTCGGCGTCTTGCGCCGCTCGGCGCCCTCGACGAGCGCGATCATGCGGTCGAGGAACGACTTGCCGGGCTCCTGCGTGACCTCGATCACGAGCCGGTCGGACAGCAGCTTCGTGCCGCCGGTGACGGCCGAGCGGTCGCCGCCGGCCTCGCGGATGACGGGCGCCGACTCGCCGGTGATCGCGGACTCGTCGACCGAGCCGACGCCCTCGATCACCTCGCCGTCGGCGGGAATCACCTCGCCGGCCTCGACCACGACGACGTCGCCGCGCTGCAGCTCGGCGCGCCGCGAACCTCGCGCCCGTCGCCGAGCCGGCGCGAGCGTGGTCGTGGTGCGCGTCGCGCGCAGCGCCTTGCCTGCGCCTTGCCGCGGCCCTCGGCGATCGCCTCGGCGAAGTTCGCGAACAGCACGTCAGCCAGAGCCAGAAGGCGATCACGCCGACGAACCAGAGCTGGCCGCGTGGCCGCGGACGAGCTCGAGGACGAAGATCCCGGTCGTGATCACGCTGCCGAGCTCGACGATGAACATCACCGGGTTGTTGAGCTGCAGGCGCGGATCGAGCTTCGGGAACGAGTCCTTGATCGCGGCGAGAGCGGGCTCGCGCGAGAAGATGCTTGGCGGAGCGTGCCATCACCGACCGGTCTCCTTGTCGAGAGCGAGGTTGAGCTTCAGCACGTTCACGCCCGGCTCGCCGAAGAAGCCGAGGCTGCGGCCGTCGGTGCTCTTCGAGATCAGCTACTGGACGGTCGCGAGCGGCAGGTGCCGCACCGCGGCGACGCGCTGCGACTGCAGCGCGGCGTAGGCCGGCGAGATGTCGGGGTCGATCCCCGAGCCGGAGGTCGTAACCGCGTCGACCGGAATGTCGTGGACCGTCAGGCCCGGGTTGTACGGCCCCTCGAGCTTCAGGATCGCCTGCGCCGCGTCGTTCACGTTCTTCGCGAGCTGCGGGTTGGTCGGGCCGAGGTTCGCGAAGGTCGTGCCGGCCGCGTTGTAGGCCGGCGAGGTCGCGGACGGCCGCTCGTGGAAGTACTGCGGCGCCGTGAAGCCCTGCGCGGCGAGCTTCGAGCCGACCACCGTGCCGTTCTGCTGATCAGGCTGCCGTTGGCCTTGCCGGGGAACGCGACCGCGGCGAAGCCGGTCATCGCGCGGGGAAGGCGAAGCCGAAGACGAGCGTGAGCACGACGACGGCGAGCACGGAGCGACGAGGGTGCGGATCAGCGCCGACAGCCCTTCGACGATCGGCCCGAGCGTCAGCGCCGGGAAGACCATCAGGCCGGCGGTGAGCACGATCACGCCGACGAGCAGCACCACGAAGGTGGGCCCGTCGGTGCGGAACGTGCCGGCCGAGTCGGGGGCGTCTTCTTGCCGGCGAGCGAGCCGCCGAGCGCCAGCGCCGCGAGCAGCGGCACGAACCGGCCGAAGTAGATCGCGACCGCGCCGAGGTAGGCGGAGAAGGTCGTCGCGCCGTAGCCGGCGAACGCGCTGCCGTTGTTGTTCGACTGCGACGTGTACGCGTAGAGCGCCTCGGTGAAGCCGTGCGCGCCGGGGTTGAAGATCGACGCCAGCCCGACTTCGTCACGACCGAGATCGCGGTCAGGACGAGCGCCATCGTCGGCACGAACAGCGCGCCGACCGCGGCGAACTTGATCTCGCGCGCCTCGATCTTCTTGCCGAGGTACTCGGGCGTTCGCCCGACCATCAGCCCGGCCACGAAGACGGCGAGGATGATGTAGAAGAACATGCCGTAGAGGCCGCTAGCCGACGCCGCCGAAGATCACCTCGCCGACGAAGATGTTGACGAGCGGGACGGCGCCGCCGTACGGCGTGAGCGCGTCGTGGCCGCCGTTCACGGAGCCGTTCGAGGCGTCGGTCGTCGCCGTCGCCCAGAGGGCGGTGTTGGCGATGCCGAAGCGGACCTCCTTGTCCGACATGTTGCCGCCGCTCTGGCCGTGACCCTGCGTGATGTTCACGCCGGAGTCACGCAGCACCTGCGGAGCCGTGCTGCTCGGCCGGGAGCGCGAGTCGCGACGCCGACGGCGAAGAGCGTGAACATCGACGCGAAGACCATCCACGCGTGCCGGCGTGCCAGCACCATCTTTCCGAACATGAACACCTGCCCCGCCGGGATCAGCAGGATCGCGATGCACCTCGAGGAAGTTCGTCGAGCCGTTCGGGTTCTCGAACGGAACGGCCGAGTTCGAGTTGTAGAAGCCGCCGCCGTTCGTGCCGAGCTGCTTGATCGCGATCATCAGCGCGACCGGGCCGCGCGCGATCGTCTGGTGCCGCCCTGAACGGTGGTCGCCGTCGCGGGCCCGTCGAACGTCTGCGGCACGCCCTGCGAGATCAGAACCACCGCGAGCACGATCGAGAGCGGGAAGAGGATGTAGACGAGCGACCGGTAGAGGTCGCGCCAGAAGTTGCCGAGGTCGGAGGTCGAGCGCCGGGCGAAGCCGCGGACACCGCCGCCAGGACCGCCATGCCGACCGCGGCGGACACGAAGTTGCTGCACGGCGAGCCCCGCCATCTGCGCTAGGTACGACATCGTGTACTCGCCGCCGTAGTACTGCCAGTTCGTGTTCGTGACGAAGCTGGCCGAGGTGTTGAGCGAGATGCCGGGGACGCCGGCCAGGTGGTCGGGGTTGAGGGGCAGATGCCCCTGGAGCCGCAGCAGCAGGTAGAGCGACACGGAGAAGAGGACGCTGAAGACGAGCACCGTCCTTGCGTAGCCCTTCCAGTCCTGCTCGCGCGGCCGTCGACGCCGAGCAGGCGGAGGAAGAGCCCTCGACCGCGCGAAGACGGCGGCCGCCGAACGTAGGTCGTTGTAGACGCGCGCCATGTAGAGGCCGAGCGGGTACGCGAGCGCGATCAGGACGACCGCGTAGACGAGGATCTGGGCGATTCCCTGGCCGTCATCTAGACCGCTCCCCGCGGAACAGCGCGTACACGAGGTAGGCGAAGACGGCGATCGAGATGGCGAGGCCGAAGATGTTCCCGGCAGACATCAGACGCGCTCCAGCACCCAGAGCAGCAGGAACGCGAACGCGAAACAGGCGACTCCGATCGCGACCGCATCCACGTCGTACATGAGTCTCTACGTACGGCCGCGCGGCTCAACGGCGGCTCACGGTTTGCGGCGGCGCCCTTAAAGCTCTCAAGACGCTCTCGGCGGGTCGACGAGCCGGTAGCCGGCGCCGGGCTCGGTGAGCAGGTAGCGCGGGCTCGACGGGTCGGGCTCGATCTGCGGCGGAGCTGCGACATGTACACGTGCAGGAGGTGCGCCTCGCCTGGTAGCCGGGGCCCCACACCTCACGCAGCAGCACCCGGTGCGTCAGCAGCTTGCCCTCGTTCTGGGCGAGCACGCGCAGGAGGTCGAACTGGTGCGGCGTCAGCTGCACGCGCTGCCCGGCGACGGTGACGAGCCGCTCCGCGACGTCGATCCGGAGCGCGCCGACTCGATCACCGGCTCGGCCGCCGGCGCGATGCGGCGCAGGCCGGCGCGGAGGCGGGCCAGCAGCTCGTCGACGCCGACCGGCTTGGTCACGTAGTCGTCGGCGCCCGCGTCGAGCGCCGCGACCTTCTCGCGCTCCTCGCCGACCGCGGACAGCACGATCACCGGCGCGTCTGTCCAGGTGCGCAGCTCGCGGCAGACGTCGGTGCCGCGGCCGTCGGGCAGCACCAGGTCGAGGATGACGGCCTCGGGCGGATGGGCCGCCGCCGCGGCGAGCGCGGCCTCGGCGGTGTCGGCCGTCTCGACCTTGTAGCCCGCCGCGCAGCGTCGTGCGCAGCGCGCGCAGGATCTGCGGCTCGTCGTCGACGACGAGGATGCGCTGCCCGCTCACGCCGGCAGCTCGGCGGGGAGCTCGACCGCGGCAGCGCGAGCGCGAACGTGGCGCCCTGGCCCGGTCTCGACTCGGCCCAGACGCGGCCGCCGTTCGCCTCGGCGAACCCGCGCGCGATCGCCAGCCCCAGCCCGGCGCCGCCGCCCGCGCCGCCGCTGCCGCGGTGGAACGCCTCGAAGACACGCTCGAGCTCGTCCGCGCCGAGGCCGGGGCCCTGGTCGACGACGCGGACGATCGCCTCGCTCCGCGTGGCCGTGATGCGGACGTGCACCTTCGCGCCGGGCGGCGAGAACTTGAGCGCGTTCTCGATCAGGTTCGCGAGCACGCGTTGGATCTGAGCCGCGTCGACGTCCACGAGCGGCGACTCACCGCCGGCCACCTCGACCCGCGCGCCCGCGCCGAGCGAGTCGACGGCCTGGCGGACGAGGTCGTCGAGCGTCCACACCTCGCGCTCGGGCGCCGCCGCTCCGGCCTCGAGCCGCGAGAGGTCGAGGAGATCGGCGACGAGCCGGTTGAGGCGCCCCGACTCGAGCTCGATAGTCTCGAGCAGGTCGTCGCGGTCGGTCTCGGTCAGGCTCAGCGTCCGGTTTCGCAGCGCGCCGACGGCCGTCGCGATTCCGGTCAGCGGCGAGCGGAGTTCGTGCGAGACGCTGCGGAGCAGCGCGGTCTTGACGAGGTCGCTGCGTCTGAGCGTCTCGGCCTCGAGCGCGTCGCGCTCGAGCTTGTCGTGCGCGACGGCGACCGCAAGCAGCGCCGCGAGCGCGGGCAGGAAGCGGGCGCGGGCGGCGACGTTCGGCTCGGATCCCTCCGGCGTATAGATCGCCCCGACCGGACGATGCGCGGCCTCGAGTGGATGGGGCGCCTGCCCGGCCGGCGGCCGGTGCGCGGCGCCGAGCTCGATCTCGGCCCGGTCGACGCCGAGGACACCGGCGGCCCGCTGCGCGATCTCGTCGAGCTCGTCCTCGAGCGCGCGTCCGCCGAGCAGATCCGTCGCCAGCTCCTGCCAGCAGCGCCGACTCGCGCTCGCGCTGCTCCGCGGCCGCCGCGCGGCGCCGCGCCCGGGCCGCGAGATCGCTGACGACGATCGCCGTGCACAGGTAGACCGCGAGTGCGAACCAGTTCTCGCTGTCCGCGAGCGTGAACGTGTGGATGGGCGGGAGGAAGAACCAGTTGAACGCGAGCATGCTCGCGACGGAGACCGGGACGGCGAACCATAGAGCCCCCATAGTATGGCGATCGGCAGCACGGCGAAGACGTAGAGGACGCCGAGGCTCAGCACCGGGACGTAGTCCTGGACGAGCGCGATCACGCCGGTGACCACTGCGACCGCCGCCAGGCTGGCCCCCGTAGCGACTGCGAGCTGCTGCCAGCGCGCCTGCATGTCGACGAACGCTATTCCGTGCGAGTGCTTTGAGCGAGCGGTCGCTCAGTCGCCGGCGGCCGGCAGCGTGAAGGAGACGCGGGCGCCGCCGGTCTCGCGCTGCTCGGCCCAGATCCGGCCGCCCTGGCCCTCGACGAGGCCGCGGGCGATCGCGAGCCCGAGGCCCGCGCCCTCGTCGGCGCCGGTGCGGGACGCGTCGCCGCGCCAGAAGCGGTCGAACATCCGCCGCGCCGCCTCGGCCGTCAGACCTTCGCCGGTGTCCTCGACGGTCACCTGCACGTGATCGTCGGCCGGCGCGAGGATCACCGCGACCGTG
>CAVTXU010000007.1:0-79238 GCA_963738775.1 uncultured Actinomycetes bacterium | reverse complement strand
GTGAGCCTGAACTCCTTGCCCTCCGGCGGCTCGACATAGCCGGGCTGGAGCCACGGCTTCATCGCCTTGAACTTCGCCCAGAACGGATCCATGTCGACGACGAGGTCCTTCACGACCGGCAGGTTCCCCATCGCCGAGATCACGGGCACGTGGCCGGACTCGGCGATCTCGTACATCCGCGTGCAGCACGCGAGCACCGCGGCGCCGTCCATCCGCATCCCGCACGAGCCGCAGATCATCATGCGGCAGCTCTTGCGGAAGGCCAGCGTCCCGTCCTGCTTGTCCTTGACGATGTCGAGGCAGTCGAGCAGCGTCGCCTCCTCGGGCGCGTCGAACTCGTACTCCTTCAGCGCCTTCTGGCCCGTGGCGGACTCGTAGCGCCAGATTTTCAGAGCCATCTTCATCAGTAGGTCCGCGCCTCTGGCTTCCACTTCGTCATCCGCGACCTCCTTGTAGCTCAGCTCGGGGCCGCTGCCGTTCCACCGCGTGATCGAGTGCTTGAGGAAGTTCTCGTCGTCCCGGTCAGGGTAGTCGTAGGGCCGGGAGTGGGCGCCGCGGCTCTCGGTGCGCGCGAGGCCGGCGTCGAGCATGCAGGAGGCGAGGTCGAGCAGGTAGCCGAGCTCGATCATCTGCGTCAGATCGCTGTTGAAGACCTCGCCCTTGTCCTCGACGTAGACGTTCTCGTAGCGCTCGCGGAGGCCCGCGATGATCCCGAGCTGCGCCTCCATCTTCTCGCCCTGGCGGAAGACGCCGAAGTTCTCGAGCATCGAGGAGCCGAGCTCGTCGCGCACCTGCCACGGACGCTCGCCGCCGCTTCGGGCGAGGAGTCCCTCGAGCTCACGCTCGGCGTCGCGCTCGGTGGACTCGGGCACCGGCGGCGGAGCGCTGCCGGCGAGCGCGGCCTCGGCGGCGGCGTGACCGGCGCGGCGGCCGAAGGTGATCGTCTCCATCAGCGAGTTGCCGCCGAGCCGGTTCGAGCCGTGGCACGGACACGCACGCGACCTCACCGGCGGCGTAGAGCCCGGGGAGCTCCGTCGCGCCGTTGTTGTCGGTCTCGACGCCGCCCATGTGGTAGTGGGCGCCGCGGCCGGACCGGGATCGGGTCGTAGATCGGATCGACCGCCGCATACGTCATCGCGAGCTCGCGCGAGCCGGGCAGGCGCTCGATGATCCGCTCGGCGCCGAGATGGCGGAGGTCGAGGAAGATCGAGCCGTTGATCCCGCGGCCCGCGTCGATCTCGGTCTGCTCCGAGCGCGAGACGACGTCGCGCGAGGCGAGCTCGAGCGCATTCGGCGCGTATTTCTGCATGAAGCGCTCGCCGTCCTTGTTGATCAGGAACCCGCCCTCGCCGCGGCAGCCCTCGGTGATCAGGATCCCGGATGGGTACAGCGTCGTCGGGTGGAACTGCATGAACTCCATGTCCTTCAGCGGCAGGCCGGCGCGCAGCGCGAGCGCCATCCCGTCGCCGGTGCAGGCGTAGGCGTTCGTCGTCGCGCGATAGAGCCGGCCCGCACCGCCGGTCGCGAGCACGATGCTCTTCGCGCCGACGGTCTTGAGCCCGCCGTTGAGGAGATCCCACGAGATCACGCCGGTGCAGCGGCCGCCGTCGACGACGAGCTTCCACGCGAAGAACTCCTCGTAGACGGTGATATCGCGCTTGACGAGCTGCTCGTAGAGCACCTGGATCAGGACATGGCCGGTGATATCGGCCGCGTAGATCGTGCGCGGCGAGCCGGCGGCGCCGAACGGGCGCTGCGCGAGCTTGCCGTCCTCGCGGCGCGAGAAGACCGCGCCCCAGTGCTCGAGCTGGTAGATGTCGCCGGGCGCCTCGCTCGCGAGGATCTCGATCGCGTCCTGGTCGCCGAGGTAGTCGGAGCCCTTGACGGTGTCGAACGCGTGCGACTCGGGGCTGTCCTCGGCGGCGTTCCCGAGCGCCGCGTTGATGCCGCCCTCGGCCGCGCCGGAGTGGCTGCGGGTCGGGTGGAGCTTCGAGACGATCGCGACATCCGCGCCCGCATCGTGGGCCTCGATCGCGGCGCGCATCCCGGCACAGCCGGCACCGACCACGAGTACGTCGTGTGTCGCCTCCACGTCCAAGGAAGCTATACGAAACGCCCGTCGGCGCGCCGTCGAACGGTCGGGGTACGATCGGCCTGATCCGCCCTCCCGACCCACCTCTCACCGACGGCGTCGTTGCGCTTCGGCCCTGGCGCAAGGACGACGCCGCCGTGCTCCCGAGACTCATCGACGGCGACCCCGAGATCGCGCGCTGGCTCGAGCTGATGCCGAGCCCCTACCGCCAGCACGACGCGCGCGACTGGATCTCCCGCGCGAACGCCGCGTGGCGCTCGGGCCTCTTCCTGCCGTTCGCCATGCTCGACGCCGCGGGCGGGCAGGTCGTCGGTGGGCTCGGGTTCAACTCGCTCGACGTCGACGGCGCCTCCGGCGAGATCGGCTACTGGCTCAGCGCCGCCGCGCGCGGGCGGGGCTACACGACGCGCGCGCTATGGCTCGTCACGCTCTGGGGCTTCGAGGCGCTCGGGCTGGAGCGGGTGCAGGTGCGCGCCGAGGTCGAGAACATTGCGTCGTGCAAGGTGGCCGAGCGCGCCGGCTTCACGCGCGAGGGCGTGATCCGCTCGGCTCGCTACAACGCGCGGCTCGGGCGGCGCATGGACTTCGCCCTCTACTCGGCGCTACCGGGGGAGATCTAGGCCCGACGGCGAACTCCGGCCGGGTGGACACGCGCGCCCAGGTCGACCGCTTTCTCCGCAGTCCGTCGCTCGCCGAGGCGACCCGTCGCGCCTATCGCAGCGACCTCGCGGACTTCGCCGACTGGCTCGAGCTGCGCGGCACGACGGTGGAGGAGATCGACGTGCGCGCGCTGACCGAGTACGCAGCCGAGCTGGGCCGCGGACGCCCCAAGCGCTCGCCCGCGACGATCGCGCGCAAGCTCGCCGCGGTGCGCTCGTTCCTCCGCTTCACGCTCGGCGCCGCGAACGTCCCCGACGTCTCGCTGTCGCCGCGTCGCGCGCGCCGGCTTCCGGACGCGCCGAAGTTCGAGGAGGTCGAAGAGCTGCTCGCCGGGCTCGAGCGCGAAGGTCCGCGCGGCCTGCGCGACCGTGCGCTCGTCGAGCTCGTCTACTCCGCCGGCCTCCGCAGCGCCGAAGCGGTCGGGCTCGACCTCGCGGACGTCGACTTCGAGCAGGAGCACGTCCACGTGCGCGGCAAGGGTGGCAAAGAGCGCATCGTCCCGCTCGGCGAGGAGGCGGCGTACTGGGCCGCGCGCTATCTCCGTGAGGCGCGGCCGGAGCTGGCGAAAGGCGCCTGCGACGCCTTCTTCGTCTCCGTGCGCGGCCGCCGGCTCGACACCTCGACGCTCCGCCGCACGCTCCCCCACCCGCACCGGCTGCGCCACGCGTTCGCGACGCACCTGCTCGAGGGCGGCGCCGACCTCCGCACGATCCAGGAGCTGCTCGGCCACAGCTCGCTCTCGACCACGCAGATCTACTCCCATGTCGACGCCCGCCGCCTGAGGAAGGTCTATGACAGTTCCCACCCGCGATCCTGAAGTCGAAGGCTTCCTCGCGCTCCTCGCCGCGCGCCGCGCGCCGCGCACGGTCGAGGCGTACCGGCGTGACCTCGCCGCGCTGGCCGCGTTCCTCGAGCACGGGCCCGGCTCGGCCACGACCGAGGAGATCGAGGCCTACCTCGCCGAGCTCCGGGTCGAGGGGCTCGCGGCGACGACGATCGCGCGCCGCGTGGCGGCGGCCCGCTCCTTCTACCGCCACCAGCAGCTGCTCGGCGCGCGCTCCGACAATCCCGCGGCCGAGCTCGACCTGCCCCGGCGCCGGCGCACCCTGCCGCGGACGCTCTCACCCGGCGAGGCCGAGCGCCTGATCGACGCCGCCGTGGGGACGACACCGCGCGCGATGCGCGACAGCGCTCTCGTCGAGCTCCTCTACGGCGCCGGCCTGCGCGTGAGCGAGGCGGTGGGGCTCGAGCGCGGCGGCGTCGACCTCGATGCCCGGCTCGTGCGCGCGGTCGGCAAGGGCCAGAAGGAGCGCGTCGTCCCGATCGGCCGCGAGGCGACCGAGGCGCTCCGCCGCTACCTCGCGCACGGGCGCCCGTACCTCGACCGCCGCCACCGGCCCGAGCTCTTCCTCAATGCCCAGGGCGGCGCGCTCACCCGCGCAGGCGCCTTCTTCATCCTCCAGCGGCTCGCGGAGAAGGCCGGTCTCGAGCCGGGCCGCGTCCATCCGCACCTTCTGCGCCACTCCTTCGCCACGCATCTGCTCGAGGGCGGCGCCGACCTGCGCAGCGTGCAGGAGATGCTCGGCCACGCCGACCTGGCCACGACCGAGCTGTACACGCACGTCTCGGACACGCGCCGCCGCGACCTGTACTTCCAGGCGCACCCGCATGCGAAGCGCCGCCCCGCGGGCTAGCGCGCGCGGGACTTGCGGTTCAGCGCCTCGGCGACCTTGCGCGCGCTCTGGCGCAGGTCGTTGTCCTGCTCGTCGTCGCCGGCGATTCCCTCGAGCAGGACGATCGTGTCGCGCTGAGGCGAGCCGTTCTTCAGGCACACGACCGCGAGTCGCCGGATCGCGTTGTTCGAGTCCGCCGCGACCATGTGGTGCAGCAACGAGCGGTCGTTGTTGACGACGCCCGGGTGGTCGCGTGAGAGGAGCTCCAGCGAGATCAGCGCCGAGCCGCGGCAGGCCGGGCTCTCGTCCTCGAGCCCACGACGCAACAGTTCGAGCTTCTGCTTGTAACGGAACTGGCCGATTGCGCGGTAGGCCTGGGCGCGGACGCGGTAGTCGGCGTCTCGCGCGGCCGACTCGACCTCCTCGTCCCACTGCTTGCGCAGATCCGCCAGCTCGCGCTCGGCTCCCTGTGCCGCGAGCTCGTCCGCCTGGGCTGCTGCCTCCGCGAGCGTCATCGCGCGAACTCTACGTATGATCGCCCGCGTGGCCCACCGAGTGACGTTGATCCCCGGTGACGGCACCGGTCCCGAGCTCACCGAAGCGACCCGCCGCGTGCTCGAGGCGACGGGCGTCTCGTTCGACTGGGACGTCCGCGAGGCCGGCGTCGACGTGATGGAGGCGGAGGGAACGCCGCTTCCCGACTCGACGCTCGACTCGATCAGGGCGAACCGCGTCGCCCTCAAGGGCCCGATCACGACGCCGATCGGCACCGGTTTCCGCTCGGTCAACGTCGCGCTCCGCCACGAGCTCGGGCTCTACGCGTGCCTGCGTCCCTGCAAGACGTACGCGGGCGTGCGTACCCGCTACGACCACGTCGACATCGTGATCGTGCGCGAGAACACCGAGGATCTCTACGCGGGAATCGAGTACGAGGCCGGAACCGATACGGCGCGCGAGGTGATCACGACTCTCAACACGATGCAGCCGCGCCAGATCGCCGCGAGCTCGGGGATCTCGGTCAAGCCGATCTCACCCGAGGCCTCCGAGCGGATCGCGCGCTTCGGCTTCGAGTACGCGCGCGAGCATGGGCGCAAGCGCGTCTCGTGCGTGACCAAGGCCAACATCATGAAGTTCACCGACGGCCTCTTCCTCTCGGTCTTCCGCGAGGTGGCGAAGGACTACCCGGAGATCGAGCCGTGGGAGAACCTCGTCGACGCCGTCTGCATGGGGCTCGTCCAGCGGCCCGAGGAGTTCGACGTGCTCGTGCTGCCGAACCTCTACGGCGACATCGTCTCGGATCTCACCGCGGGCCTCGTCGGCGGGCTCGGCGTGGCGCCGGGGGCGAACATCGGGATCGACGCCGCAGTGTTCGAGGCGACGCACGGCTCGGCGCCGAAGTACAAGGGCCAGAACAGGGTCAACCCCACGGCGATGATCCTGTCCGGCAAGCTGATGCTCGACCACCTCGGCGAGACCGACGCCGCGACGCGCCTCGAGGAGGCAGTCGCCGCGGTGATCGGCGAGGGCGAGCGCGTGACCTACGACATGAAGCCGAATCGCGACGACCCATCCGCCGTCGGCACCGCCGAGTACGCGGACGCGATCATCGAGAAACTGGAGAGTTAGATGCGAAGGAAAGTCACAGTCGTCGGCGCCGGCAACGTGGGCGCCACCTGCGCGCTCGAGCTCGCGCGCCGCGACTACGCGGACGTCGTGCTCGTCGACATCATCCCGAACTTCCCGCAGGGCAAGGCCCTCGACATGAACCAGGCCGGCGCGGTGCTCGGCTTCGAGCCGAACGTCGTCGGCGTGAACGACTACGAGGCGACCGCCGGCTCCGAGGTCGTCGTGATCACCGCCGGCAAGCCGCGCTCGCCCGGAATGAGCCGCGACGATCTCGTGACCACGAACGAGGCAATCGTCGGCTCGGTCACGAAGGAGGTCGTGAAGCACTCGCCGGGCTGCGTGATCGTCGTCGTCTCGAATCCGCTCGACGCGATGTGCCACGTCGCCAAGGCCGCCTCGAAGTTCCCCACCCGCCGCGTCGTCGGCATGGCCGGGATCCTCGACACGGCCCGCTTCTCGGCGTTCATCGCCTGGGAGACGGGCACGTCCGTGAAGGACGTGACCGCGATGGTCTTGGGCGGCCACGGCGACCAGATGGTGCCCGTCGTCTCGGCGACGACCGTCGGCGGCGTCCCGCTCGACCAGCTCGTGCCGAAGGCGCGGATCAACAAGATGGTGGAGCGCACGCGCAAGGGCGGCGGCGAGCTCGTGAACCTGCTCAACACCTCGGCCTGGTACGCGCCCGGCGCGGCGGCGGCGCAGATGGTCGACGCGATCATGCTCGACGAGAAGCGCGTCCTCCCGTGCACCGTCTACCTCACGGGCGAGTACGGGATCAAGGGCCTCTACATGGGCGTCCCGGCCAAGCTCGGAGCGGGCGGTGTCGAGGAGGTCGTGAAGCTGAAGCTCGGCGTCGACGAGAAGCGGATGCTCAGGGAGTCGGCCGCCGCGGTGACCGACGTCGTCAGCGTCCTGAAGCGGAAGTAGCAGTGGAGCTCGGCCTCAAGGGACGCGTCGCCGTCGTCTGCGGCGCCTCGTCCGGCCTCGGGCTCGCGTGCGCCGAGTCGCTGGCCGGGGAGGGCGCGCAGGTCGCGATGGTGGCGCGCAGCCGCGACCGGCTCGTGCTCGAAGCGGAGCGCCTCGGCGGCCTCGCGGTCGTCGCGGATCTCACCGTCTCCGAGGCGCGCGAGCGGATCGTGACCGAGACGATCGAGCGCTTCGGCCGGATCGACATCCTCGTCAACAACGGCCCGAGCACGCCGCCCGGCTCGGCGACCGAGCTCACCGTTGAGTCGCTGCGCGCTGCGGTCGAGGCGTTCCTGATCTCGACCGTCGACCTCACCAACCACTGCCTGCCCTGGCTCGAGCGCAGCGAGGCGGGCCGCGTGATCAACCTCGAGTCGATCTCGGTCTCCGAGCCGATTCCGTGGCTCGCGACCTCGAACGCCGTGCGGCCGGGGGTGATCGGCTGGGCGAAGACGCTCGCCGACGAGCTCGGCCCGAAGGGGATCACTGTCAACTCGATCGCGACCGGCGGGATCCTCACGGAGCTGACCCGCTCGCGGCTCGCGGGGCGCGATCTCCCGACGGAATGGCCGGATATCCCGCTCCGCCGGCTCGGGCGCCCGGAGGAGATCGGCGACGTCGTGTGCTTCCTCGCCTCCGACCGCGCGAGCTACGTGACGGGCGCTGTGGTGCGGGTAGACGGCGGGCGAACGCGCGGCCTTCTCTAAGCTTCCATAGTGAGACACCTTCGCCGCCTCGCTCAAGTTGCGGCCGCCCTCTTCGCAGTTCTCTTCGTGGTCGCGGCCGTGCTGTGGTTTGCGCCGTCCGGGAGCTACATCTTCCTGCCCGACCGCGCGCATCCGGTCGCGCCGCTCGTGTCCGTCGCGGGCGCGAAGACCACGCCGGCGGGCGGCGGGATCTACTTCGTCGACATCTTCGTCCGCAAGGCGACGCTCGCCGAGCGGCTCTTCCCGTGGCTGCGCGAAGGCGCCGACATCATCCCGGCGTCATCCCTGGTCTCGAAGGGCACGTCCGACGCGGCCCGGGCCCAGCAGGACCAGCGCGAGATGAGCCGCTCGCAGCAGATCGCGGCCGCGCTCGCGCTGAAGGCGGCCGGCTACAAGGTCGACGCCAAGCCGACGGGAGCGCTGGTCGAGGACGTGGCGCCGAACGTGCCCGCCGCCGGCCTGGTCGAGCCGACCGACGTCGTCGTCTCGGTCAACGGCAAGCCCGTCCGCTTCGTCACCGACCTGCGCCGGCTGCTGCACCCGCTGCATCCAGGGAACCGCGTCGCGCTCGGGCTGGAGCGCGGGACGCAGAACAAGATCGTGAACGTCAAGCTCGTCTCCGACCCGCAGAAGCCGTCGCAGAGCATGATCGGGATCATCGTCAGCCAGGCCGCCGACATCCGGCTCCCGCGCAAGGTGGCGATCAACGCCGGCGGGGTCGGCGGGCCGTCGGCGGGGCTCGCGTTTGCGCTCGACATCCTCCAGCAGCTCGGGCACAACGTCGACCGCGGCTGCCGCGTCGCCGCGACCGGCGAGGTCGATCTCGCGGGGGAGGTGCTGCCGATCGGCGGCATCAAGCAGAAGGTGATCGGGGTCAAGCGCACGGGAATCAAGGTCTTCCTCGTCCCGGCTGGGGATAACGCCCGGGAAGCGAAGCGCTACGCGGGTGGCGTGCGCGTGATCCCTGTCAGCAGTTTTCAACAGGCGTTGCATGCGCTGGCAACACTGCGCGCGAAGTGCGCGTGAGCCCGAAATAAAACTCCCGCAAAATGCACGGTTTGTCCCGTCGATGACCCTTGCATCCGAGCGGGCTCTCCGTATGATCTGGACAAGTCTGGCGGGGTCGAACTGTGGCAGAGCAAAGGGGAGAATGAGCAAGCGCGTTGATTTGAGCTGCAAAGATTGCTATTTCCGCTGCGCGGGGCTGTGCGCGTTGCCGGGAGACGCTCCTTGCCCCACGTTCCGTGCGAACAGCATGGGATCGCTCGTGCCGCCGCGCCAGCCGCGCCTCGTGCCGCGGCCGCTCGGGACGCTCCAGCCGGAGCCCGCGGCCGCCTAGAGCAGGCTCGCGAGGGTCGCGATGCCCTCGCCGATCTCTTCGACCGACGCGAAGCTGTAGGCCAGCCGCGCCGAGCTCTCGCCGCCGACGCCGGGGAAGAAGTCGGCGCCCTTGACGAAGGTGACGCCGGCGGCGGTCGCCCGGACGAGCAGCTCGGCCGCGTCGGTGCCGTCGGGGAGATCGAGCCAGAGGAAGTAGCCGCCCTCGGGCCGGCTCCAGCTCGTCCCGGCCGGGAACTCGCGCTCGAGCGCGGCGAGCATTGCGTCGCGCCGCGCGCCGAGCAGGCCGCAGACGCGCTCGAGGTTCGGCTCGAAGCTGCCGCGGCGGATGAACTCGTAGACCGCCGCCTCGCTGAGGAACGGCGGCGAGATGTAGGTCGAGACGGCGACCGCCTCCAGCTCCTTCGCGAGCGGCGCAGGCAGCACGAAGTAGCCGACGCGGACACCCGGCGCAACCGTCTTCGAGAACGACGACGAGTAGGCGACGTTCGTTCCGCCCTCGAGCTCGAACAGGCTCGGCGGCGCCTCGCCCTCGAAGCGGACGAGCCCGTACGGGTCGTCCTCGAGCACGAGTAGCTCGTGCTCGGCGACGAGCTCGGCGATACGGTGGCGCCGCTCGGTCGAGAGCGTGCGGCCGCTCGGGTTCTGGAAGGTCGGGATCGTGTAGAGCAGCGCGGGCTTCTCCCCGTCGGCGAGCGCGCGCTCGAGCCCGTCCGGGTCGAGCCCCTCGTCGTCCATCGGCAGCGGGACGATCTCTGCGCCGAGGCGCGCGAGGATCAGCAGCGGCCGGTCGTACGTCGGCCCCTCGACGAGCACGCGCGGCGTGCCGCCGTTGCCGACCAGGTGCTGGGCGAGGAAGACGAAGCCCTGGAGCGAGCCGCTCGTGAGCAGCACGCGGCCCGGCTCGACGCCGTGACGCTGCGCGATCCATTCGCGCAGTGGCCCGTAGCCGCCGCCGGCGCCATAGGAGAGCACCGCGGTGCCGTCCTGCTCGATCGCCGCCTTCGCGCAGTCGGCCAGCTCCTGCACGGGCAGGCACTCGGGCGCGGGCGCGCCCCGGGCGAAGGCGATCGTCATGGCCTGGAGTCTACGTAGCGAAGTAGGTGTCTTCGTGGGAGTACGGCGGCGCGCAGCAGCAGAGGAACCGGAGCGCTGCGCCGGTCGTGCGGATCTGGTGCCATGCGCCGGGCGGGATCAGGATCGCGTCGCCGGGGCCGACCGCCGCGACCTCGCCGTCGATCTCCATCTCGCCCGTGCCTTCCTCGATGTAGTACAGCTCCTCGGAGACGCGGTGGTAGTGGCGCTCGGTCTCCTGGCCCGACTCGAGCGTCGCCTCGGCGAGGCTCTGGTTCGGCGTGTGGAGGAACTCGCGGATCGTCGAGCCGTCGGCCGTGGTGAACGGCGGGCAGTCGCGGTCGCGGTTGGCGATCTTCATTCGAACGCCGCCCGGAGGACGTCGGTCGAGACGCCGTGCGTGGAGTAGGTCGAGGTGCCGTGGTCGAGCAGCTCGCGCGCGCCCGCGACCAGCGCGCCGTAAGCGGCACGAGCGAGCGAGCTGCCGATCGAGACGCGGCGCACGCCGACTGAGGCGAGCTCGGGGATCGGCGGGGCGCTCGGCAGCGCGATCACGTTCACCGGGATCCCGGCCTCGCGAACGACGGTCGCGATCTGGCCGAGGTCGGTGAGGCCCGGCGCGTAGACGACGTCGGCGCCAGCGTCGCGATAGGCGAGCAGGCGCGCGAGCGTGTCGTCGAAGTCGTCGATCCCGTGGAGGTAGTTCTCGGCACGGGCCGTGACGACGAGCGGGCTCGCCGAGGCGACGGCGACGCGCTCCGCGGCGACCTCGACCGGGTCGATCTCGCCCGTCACGGGGTTCCAGTCCTCGACGGAGAAGCCCGCAGCGCCCGCCTCGGCGAGGAGCCGGGCCGTCTCGGCGACGCCGCCCGGCTCGTCGGGGAAGCAGCGCTCGCTGTCGACGTTCAGCGGCAAATCGGTCGCCGCGGCGATCGACGCCACGTGGGCGACGAGCTCCTCGCGGGTCACCTGCGAGTCCATCTTCCCGAGCGACCACGCGAACCCCGCGCTCGTCGTCGCGAGTGCCTCGAAGCCCATCGATGCGAGCAGCTTCGCCGAGCCGACATCCCACGGGTTCGGCATCACGAACAGCTGCTCGCGCTCGTGCAGCTCCTTGAACGTCACTTCCGGTCGGCCACCATCTGCGCGACCTCGGTCGGTGTCGTCCCGACCTCGACGCCGCAGGCCTCGAGCGCCTCTTTCTTGGCCTGGGCCGTTCCGGACGAGCCCGAGATGATCGCGCCTGCGTGGCCCATGGTCTTCCCGGGCGGCGCCGAGAAGCCTGCGATGTAGGCGAGCACAGGCTTCGTCATCGACTCCTGGATGTAGCGGGCGGCCTTCTCCTCCTCGTCGCCGCCGATCTCGCCGACCATCACGACGAGCTCGGTCTCAGAATCGGCCTCGAAGCGCTCGAGGACGTCGATGAACGAGGAGCCGACGACCGGGTCGCCGCCGATGCCGACGATCGTCGAGTTGCCGAGCCCGAGCTGGGTCAGCTCGTGGCCGATCTGGTAGGTCAGCGTGCCGGAGCGCGAGACGAGCCCGACGCCGCCCTCGCGGAAGATCTCGGCCGGGATGATCCCGACGTTGGCCTTCCCCGGCGAGAGCGCGCCCGGGCAGTTCGGGCCGATCATCGTGATCCCCTTGGGCCGGATGTAGGTGTAGACGCGCAGCATCTCGTGCGCCGGCAGGCCTTCCGCGATGCAGACCACGGTCCGGATTCCCGCATCGACGCCCTCGTAGATCGCGTCGGCGGCGAAGCGTGCGGGGACGAAGATCATCGAGGTGTTCGCGCCCGTTTTCTCGACCGCCTCGGCGACCGTGTCGAAGACCGGGATCCCGTCGACGTCCTGGCCGCCCTTGCCCGGCGTGACGCCGGCGACGACCTGCGTGCCGTAGTCGCGGTTGCGGACGCCGTGGAAGCGCCCCTCCGAGCCGGTCAGCCCCTGGACGACGAGCCGCGTCTCACTGTCGACGATGATCGCCACTAGCGCGCCACCCTCGCCTTGAACAGGACGTGACTCGTGCGCAGCTCGCCGTCGTCGATCCGGTGCGCGAGGAGGGCGCTGACGCGCTCGGCGTCCTCGCCCTCGCAGTCGGTCAGCGAGAGCCAGTAGGCGAAGGGCGCCCTCCGCTCGAAGCGCTCGGACTGCTCGACCTCGAGGCCTGCGTCGCGCAGGAAGCCGAGCCACTCGTCCTCGCTGTAGGCGCGCACGTGGCTCGCGTCGCGGATCTTCTCGGCCCGCTCGACGTCATCGTCCACGTAGGCCAGGTCCTGGATCACGACGAGGCCACGGCTGACCCGGGCCAGCTCGTGCACGGCCCGTGGAACGTCCTCGTAATGATGCGCCGCGATCCGATTGACCGCGACGTCGAAGCTCGAGTCGTCGAATGCAAGCTCCTCGGCGCGGCAGACCACGTCGGGCTCCATCCCCGGCGACGCATCGCACGTGACCACCGTGCACCCAGCCTCGCGCAGGCGCCGCGCGACATGGCCGCCGCCGGTCGCGACGTCGAGCGCGGTCACCCCGGGCCCTGGCTCGCACCACTCGATCACGAGATCCAGGTCGGCCCCGTCGCGATGGAGCATGCTCGCCCGGTACGCCTCGGCCCTGTCGTCCCAGACGTTCATGGGCGGGGGACTCCGAGGAGCGCGATCCGGTCGAGCCGCATCATCCCGTTCTCGACGCGGCCGCCGAGCAGCGCCGTGGCGCGCTCCGCGTCCTCGCCCTCGCAGCCGCAGCGGTCGAGCCAGGCCTGCAGCTCGAACGACTTGTCGAAGAACTCGACCTCATCGACCTCGAGCCCGGCCGCGTCGAAGAACCCGCGCCACTCCGCCTCGTCGTAGTTGCGGACGTGGCTCGGATCGCGGATCGCCTCCGCCTGCTCGATGTCGTCGCCCATGAACGTCGTGTCGACGACGATCACGCGCTTGGCGGCGACCCGCGCCATCTCCTGCACCGCGAGCCCGATGTCCTCGAAATGGTGCGCGGCGACGCGGCAGGCGACCACGTCGAAGCTCCCGTCGTCGAAGGGCAGGTGCTCGGCTCGGCAGATCACGTCCGGCTCCATCCCCGGCGCCGGGTCGCACGACACGACGGTGCAACCGGCCTCGCGCAGACGCCGCGCGACGTGACCGCCGCCGGTCGCGACGTCGAGCGCGGTCACTCCCGGCCCCGCCTCCGCCCACTCGACGAGCCGGTCGAGATCGGGGCCCTCGCGGTGCGCGTCGCTCGTCCGGTACTGCTCGGCTCTCTCGTCCCAATGACTCACTTGGCGAGCTCCACCGCGCGGCGCGCGCCGTCGAGCATCGTCGCCTCGGGATGGACGTTCGGCCGCGCCGCCTCCGCGAGCAGCCGCCGGCCCTCCTCCGCGTTCGTCCCGTCGAGCCGGACGACGAGCGGATACGAGCCCATGTCCATCTGATCGAGCGCCTGCAGGATCCCGCGCGCCACCTCGTCGCAGCGTGTGATCCCGCCGAAGATGTTGAAGAAGATCGAGCGCACCTGGTCGTCGCGGGTGATCACCTCGAGTGCGTCCACCACGCCCTGCGCGTTGCCGCCGCCGCCGAGGTCGCAGAAGTTCGCGGGCCGCCCGCCGACGTGGGCGACGACGTCCACAGTGGACATCGAGAGCCCCGCGCCGTTCCCGAGGATGCCCACGTCGCCGTCGAGCTTCACGTAGGTGACGCCCTTCTCGCGCGCGAAGGTCTCGAGCGGGTCGGCCGCCGCTGTGTCGCGCATCGCGGCAATGTCGGGATGCTTGTAGAGCGCGTTGTCGTCGACCGTGAACTTCGAGTCGAGCGCCTTCACCTCGCCGTCGGGGGTCACGATCAGCGGGTTGATCTCGCAGAGCATCGCGTCGCACCCGACGAAGGCGCTGTAGAGCCGGCCGATGATCTGGAGGATCTGCTTTTGCTCGTCGGCGTCGTCGATCCCCGCCGCGTAGATCAGGCGCCGCGCCTGGTAGGGCTGAAAGCCCTCGAGCGCGTCGACGTGCAGGCGCGAGAGCGCGTCGGGATCGGTCGCCGCGACCTCCTCGATGTCGACCCCGCCCTGCTTCGTCAGCATGAACAGCGGCTTCTTGACTCCGCGGTCGAACGCGATCGAGAGGTAGTACTCCTTCGCGATGTCGGACGCGCGCTCGATCCAGAGCTTGTGGACGACATGGCCGTTGATGTCGAGCCCGAGGATCGCGCGGGCCTTCTCCTCGGCGTCCTTCGCGTTCTCGGCGAGCTTGACCCCGCCCGCCTTGCCACGCCCGCCGGTGAGCACCTGCGCCTTGACGACGACCTGTCCGCCGAGCCCTTCGGCCGCGAGCCGCGCCTCGTCGGGAGTCACCGCGAGCCGCCCCTCCGAGACCGGAATCCCGAAGCGCTTGAAGAGCTCCTTGCCCTGATACTCGTACAGATCCATCGGCCCCGGACTCTAACTAGACTCGGCCGCGTGGACGCGATCGTCGTCAGCGACCTGCGCAAGCGCTACGGGGACGTTCAGGCTCTCGACGGCGTGAGCTTCGCGGTGCGCGAGGGCGAGGTGTTCGGGCTGCTCGGGCCGAACGGCGCCGGGAAGTCGACGTCCGTGCGCGTCTGCACGACGCTCACGAAGCCGGACTCGGGCACGGCCACGGTCGCCGGCAAGGACGCCGTCCGCGACGGGAACGGCGTGCGCCGCTCGATCGGCTACGTGCCGCAGAACTCCGGGCTCGACCCCGACGCGACCGGGCGCGAGAACCTGATGCTCCAGGGCCGGATCCAGCGGCTGCGCGGCGCCGACCTCAAGGCGCGCGTCGAGGAGCTGCTCACGCTCGTCGGGCTGAGCGACGCGGCCGACCGGCTCGCGCGCGGGTACTCCGGCGGGATGAAGCGACGCCTCGACATCGCGCTCGGGCTCGTTCACCGGCCGAGCGTCCTGTTTTTGGACGAGCCGACGACCGGGCTCGACCCGGAGGCCCGGGCGATGATGTGGGACGAGCTCTCGAGGCTTGCGACCAGCGAGTCCCTGACGATCCTGCTCACCACGCACTACCTCGAGGAGGCCGACGAGCTCGCCGACCGGATCGCGATCGTGAGCCGCGGCAAGGTCGTCGTCGAGGGTACGCCCGACGAGCTCAAGGCCGGGCTGCGCGGCGAGGCTGTGTCGGTGCGGCTCGCCGACGGCCACCGCGAGCGCGCCGAGGCGGTGCTCGGGGTGCTCGAGGACGTCCACGAGACGACCGTCGACGGCGAGCTGCTGCGGATGCGGGTCGACAGCGGCGCCCGTGCGATCCCGTCGATCCTCTCCGTGCTCGAGTCGAACGGGATCGCGGTCGAGTCGGTCTCGTCGCACCGGCCCTCGCTCGACGACGTCTACCTGCACTACACGGGCTTCGACTTCACCGAGGACGACCGCGCGGCATGAACGCGGTGCGCGACACGTGGTTCATGGTCGGCCGGCAGGCTCGGAACCTGATGCGCGAGCCGATCTGGATCGCGATGATCCTGATCCAGCCGCTCGTGTGGCTGATCCTCTACGGGCAGCTGTTCAGGAACGTGACGCACCTCGGCGGGTTCGGCACGAGCTCGTACATCACGTTCCTCGCTCCGGCGATCGTGGTGATGAACGCGTTCTTCGGGGCGACGTGGAGCGGGATGGCGATGATCCAGGACCTCCATCGCGACGTGGTCGAGCGCTTCCTGGCGACGCCGGTGCGCCGCTCGTCGATCGTCGTCTCGCAGATCGTGCGCTCGGCGATCACAGCGGCAATCCAGGCCGTGATCATCGTGGGGGTCGCGTTCGTGCTCGGCGCCACGATCAGCCAGGGCTTCCTCGGGGTGCTGATCGTGATCCTCGCAGGGATGCTCGTGAACAGCGCGTTTGCGGGGATGTCGCAGGGGATCGCGCTGCTGACCCGCAAGGAGGCGACGATGATCGCGGTCGCGAACTTCATCGGGCTGCCGCTCCTGTTCCTCTCTTCGACGCTGCTCGCGACGAGCCAGATGCCGTCGTGGATGCAGACCGTGGCGAAGTTCAACCCGGTCAACTGGGGCGTCGTGATGGCGCGCGAGGTCGTGCTGCCGGGGACGGACTGGACTGTCGTCGGGACGCGTGCAGCGGCGCTGGCGGCGCTGACGTTGGTGATGGCCGCGTTCGCAACGCGAACGTTCCGGGCCTACCAGCGCACCCTCTAGCCGCGTCCCGATCGAACAGATAGCCAGGTCCCCGACGTCACATGACCGGGGGTCAGGCACCGGGACATGTCCTGACCCGGCGGGGTGTGGGTTGGGTACCACGTTTCGGGGTCAGCGGCGTTCTGGTTCGGGCTCGTCCTGAAGGGACGGACGGGACAATGTCCCTCGATCGGGCGGCTCAGCCTGGCTCTAACCGACTACACAGATGAGATCGCCGCTGCGGACGGCCTGGCCCGCGGCGACGGCGAGTTGCGAGACGACGCCGTCGCGATGGGCGACGATTTCGTTCTCCATCTTCATCGCCTCGATCACGCACAGCACCTGGCCCGCTCGCACCTCGTCGCCCGCGGCGACCTTCACCGCGATCACCGTGCCCTGCATCGGGGTCACGATCTCCTCGTCGTGTCCCGCGCGCGCACCCCGGCCCCGCTGCGCGCGGCGGCGCGCGAGCTCGGCCCACGGCGGCTCGGGCTCGAGCACCTTCACCTCGAAGCGGCGACCGTCGACCTCGACCTGCGTTGCGCGGACTCGGCCGTTTGCGACGGCGCGCTCATCCGCCGGCTCGCGCTCGAGCTCTGCCGCCGCCGCGGCCAGCTCGCCCGACTCGACGAGCCCGTGGCAGGTCTCGCCCGCGACGAACGACGGATGCCGCAGCAGCGCGCGGTGGAAGCCGAGCAGCGACTTCACCCCGCCGAGCTCGAACTCGTCGAGCGCGCGCAGCATCCGCCGCCGAGCGTGCTCCCGGTCGACGTCGTGGACGATCAGCTTCGCGATCATCGGGTCGTAGAGCGGCGAGATCTCGGAGCCGGCCGCGACGCCCGAGTCGACGCGGACGCCCGGCCCCGACGGCTCGCGGTACACCGTGATCGTCCCCGGCGAGGGCAGGAAGCCCGCCGAGACGTCCTCCGCGTTGATCCGGCACTCGATCGCGTGGCCGCTGAAGCGCACCTCGTCCTGCTTCACCGACAGCGGCTCGCCCGCGGCGATCCAGAGCTGCTCGCGCACGAGATCGATCCCCGTGACCGCCTCGGTGACCGTGTGCTCGACCTGGATCCGGGTGTTCATCTCGAGGAAGTAGTAGTCGCCCGCCGCGGTGAGCAGCCCCTCGATCGTCCCGGCCGAGCGATAGCCCGCCGCGCGCGCCGCGTCGACCGCGATCTGCCCGATCCGCGCGCGCAACTCGTCGTCCACCGCCGGCGACGGCGTCTCCTCGACGAGCTTCTGGTGCCGCCGCTGAATCGTGCAGTCGCGCTCGCCGAGCTGGAGCACCGCGCCGTGGCAATCGGCCAGAACCTGCACCTCGATGTGACGCGGATCCTCGAGGTAGCGCTCGACGTAGACCTCCGGGCTGGCAAACGCCGCGTTCCCCTCGCGCGAGGCCGACTCGAACGCGCTCTCCGCAGCCGCCGCCGAGCCGACGAGCTTCATCCCCTTCCCGCCGCCGCCGGCGACCGCCTTGACGAGCAGCGGATAGCCGAGCTCCTCGCCCAGCTGCACGACCTCCGCCGCAGAGCGCACCGGCTCGATCGTCCCCGGGATGATCGGCACGCCCGCCGACCGCATCGCCTCGCGCGCAGCCGTCTTGGAGCCCATCAGCTCGATCGCATCCGCCGGCGGGCCGACCCAGGTGAGACCCGCCGCCTCGCAGGCGCGCGCGAAGCCCGCGTTCTCGGCGAGGAAGCCGTAGCCCGGATGCACTGCTTCGGCGCCCGCGCGAACCGCGACCGCCACGAGCTCCTCCGCGTCGAGGTACCCGCCCACTGCGTAGGCCTCATCCGCGTAGCCCGCATGCCGCGCCGAGCGGTCGGCCTCGGAGTACACGGCGACCGAGCCGATCCCGAGCTCGTGCAGCGTCCGGAAGACGCGGATCGCGATCTCGCCCCTGTTCGCGACCAGCACTTTCGAGAAGAGGGCCATTGGCGCATATTCTCTATCGCCGTGGGCCTCGCGGATCAGCTGACAATCGCTCGCATCCTCGCGGTGCCGGTCGTGATCGTCCTCTACGTCTGGAACTTCCCGAACCACGACTACTGGGCGACGGCCGTGTTCGGCGTCGCGATGGCGACCGACTGGTTCGACGGACGGATCGCGCGGCGCAGCGGCCAGAGCTCGGCTCTCGGCTCGCTGCTCGATCCGATCGCCGACAAGATCCTCGTGATGTCCGTGCTCGTCGTGCTCGTCGGCGAGGGCGCATTCCCGGGCTGGATGGTGGCGTTGATCATCGCGCGCGAGTTCTTCGTCTCGGGCCTGCGGCTAGCCGCGATGGAGCGCGGCGTCACGATCGAGGTGCGCGATCTCGGCAAGCTGAAGACGTGGGCGCAGGCCCTCGCGGCTGGGATCGGCGGCTTCGCAGTGGCCGGCGCGTGGAGCGTGAACGCCGCGTGGTGGGCGCTGCTCGTCGCCCTGGTGCTGACCTGGGTCTCAGGGCTCGACTACGCCCGGCTCGCGCCCGGGCTCCTGCGCGGCCGCACCGCCGTCTAGCGACGCCGGCCACGCGCTCTCTTCGGGCGCCGCGAGGGCGAGCTCGATCGCGCGTCGCTCCTCGGGCGAGGGCTCCGGCGTGATCTTTACGTCCATGCGACAAGATTAAAGACCCGTCGGGGCCTAGCCGATGGGGTCCGAGATGCGCCGCCGAGCACTCATCCTGTCCTTGTGCGCCCTCGCCGCCCCCGCCGCGCTCCACGCGGCGCCGGTGCCGAAGTCGTGGGCGCAGCCGCAGATCGCCACGGTGGTGAAGCACGGGCTGATGGCGCCCGACGTCGCCTCGTTCCGGCCCGACGACCCACTCACCGCCCAGGATCTCGACACGCTCGTCGGCGGGCTCACCGGCCAGCCCGTGCTCGCGACCCAGAGCACCTCGCCCGTGACGATCACGACGCTCGACGCGCGCCTCGTCAAGGCAGCGGGCCTCACCGACGTCGCCTCGCGCTTCCAGAGCGCCACGCGCGCAGCAGGTCTCGCGCCTCCCAGCCGGCTCGGCACCGAGGCGGTCGCGCGGCTCCTCGGCCTGCGCACGAACCATCCCGCGGCGCTGGACTATCTCGAGCCGCTGCCGAACAGCCCGGCCACCCGCGCCGAGGCCGCCTACTCGGCCGCGCGGATGCTCGCCTGGACGGGAGCGCAGCAGACCTACGCGCGCACGGCCGTCGCGACCTTCACGCTCCCCGCGTTCACGGCGGCCCAGCGCGAGATCCTGCACACGGCGCTCTCGTTCGTCGGCTTCCCGTACGTGTGGGGCGGCACGAGCGAGACGGCCGGCTTCGACTGCTCGGGCTTCGTCTGGCGCGTGTTCAAGCTCCAGGCCTATCCCGACCTCCCCGACCTCCCCGACACGATCCTGGGCCGCAGCACCGAGCAGATGGCTGCGGAGGGAACGCCGGCCGACCGGATCGCGCTCGCCGACCTCCAGCCGGCCGATCTCGTGTTCTTCGGCGCCAACGGGACGAAATCGAAGCCGGCGCAGGTCGACCACGTCGGGATCTACCTTGGAAACGGCTGGTTCGTGCAGTCCGGCAGCACCGGAGTGGCCCTCGCACCGCTCACGGACTGGTACCAGACGCACTTCGCCTGGGGCCGCAGACCCCTCGATTCGGCCATTAGCCCCAATTGAGGCCAAATCCCCCCATCGGGGGATTGGAGCAGGGGGTCGGACAGTTGAGAATCGTCACGACTGGCGTCCAAGGAGGAATCGCATGTTGCAGTGGCACCCCAAGCTCGTTGCTCTCGTCGTTGTCCTTGCTCTGATCGCGTCGCTTGCGGCTTTTGGCGTGTTCAGCCTGGGCAGCTTCGACGCCTCGGGCTTCACCTGGTAAGCCTGATCGAGTGAGCGCTCAGGCGGGAACCCCGCCGCGGCTCCTCGCAGTTATCGCCCCCATCTGCTTAGGGGGCTTTGCTGTGGTCCTGGCCGCAGGGGTCTCCCTGGCGCGCACGCCTCACAGCGCGTCGACGTGGATCGGGATCTTCGCGTTCCTGATCGCGTCGACGATCGCCGAGCGTTTCCCGGTGCCGCTCGACGGCTCGGAGGCGAACGGCGTCTCGCTGACGTTCGTGTTCGGCGTCGCCGCGATCGACCTGTTCGGCTGGGCGGCCGGAGTGCTGATCGTCTTCACCGCGCCGCTCGTGATGCAGATCATCGAGCACCGGCCTCCGATCCGGATCTTCTCCAACGCAGCGGCCTTCGCACTCTCGGGCGCCGCGGCCGGCGCGGCGATCGAGCCGTGGCGCGACACGACCGGTGCCTGGGCGCTCGTGCTGCGGATCGCGGTCTGCGCCTCCGTCTTCTACCTCGTGAACATGATGCTCGTGAGCAGCTTCCTGGCCATCTCGGGCGGCGAGTCGTACATCGCCACGGTCAGGAAGAACATGCGCTGGACGATCGTGCCGTTCGCGCTGATGGCGTCCGGCTCGCTGACCCTCGTCGTGCTCTGGGACCGCTCACCCGCGCTGTCGATCGCGCTCGCGGGCCCGCTGCTCGCGATCGCGCTCTACCAGCGCTCCACCTTCCACGCGCTGAAGGCGATGCGTCTCGCGCTCACCGATCCGCTGACCGGGCTCGGCAACCACCGCCACTTCCACGAGCGCCTCCAGCAGGCGCTCGTCGAGGCCGAGGAGCAGCAGCTCCCGGTCACGGTCTGCCTCGTGGACATCGACGACTTCAAGCGGATCAACGACCGCTTCGGCCATCCGTCCGGCGACCGCGTGCTCGCGCAGGTCTCGAGCCGGCTGCGCCAGGGCGGCGAGGCGTTCCGGCTCGGCGGTGACGAGTTCGCGGTGCTGCTGCCGGGCCACGGCGAGGAGGCTGCGCTCGCGGCCGGGAACTCGATCGTCGACCGGATCGCCGGGATGAAGCTCGAGCACGTCGGCTCGGTCACGGTCAGCGCCGGCATCGCGACCTATCCCGCGCACGGCGTCGGCCGCGACGAGCTGATCCGGCTCGCCGACTCGGCGCTGTACTGGGCGAAGGAGCGCGGCAAGAACCGCGTGCGCCTCTACCGCCCGGACGTGGTCGAGCTGGCGGAATTGAAGCGCCTCGCCGCGGGCCCGGATCGTGCCGCCCGGTATCGCGCGGCCGCGAGCCTCGCAAAGGCGGTCGACGCGCGCGACGCCTATACAGGCAGCCATTCGCAGCGGGTCAGTGAGCTCGCGGCACGGATCGCGCTCCAGCTCGGCGCCGACGCGGAGCTCGTCGAGCTGACGCGGCTGGCGGCGAGCCTGCACGATCTCGGCAAGCTCGCCGTCCCCGAGGAGATCCTCCGCAAGCCCGGCCCGCTCACCGATCCCGAGCGGATGGTGCTCGAGCGGCACCCGCAGATCGGCTTCCGGATGCTCGAGAGCCTCGGCGTCGACCCGGTCGCGGAGTGGGTGCTGCACCATCACGAGCGCTGGGACGGCACCGGCTATCCGGATGGCCTCCACGGCGACTCGATCCCGCTCGGCGCGCGGATCATCTTCGTCGCCGACGCTTACGACGCGATGACGTCCGAGCGCGTGTACCAGCGGCGCCTCTCCGCCGAGGAGGCGCTCGCCGAGCTCACGCGCTGCGCGGGCACGCAGTTCGACCCGGAGGTCGTCGCGGCGTTCGCGGCCGATCTCGGCGTCGAGCTCGAAGTGCCCGTCTCCGTGGCCTAGCCCTTCGCGTAGCGCGTCCAGGTCGCCGCGAGCCTGAAGCCGAGGCTCTCGTTGAGCCCGCGCATCGGCGCGTTCGAGTCGTCGTTCGCAGTCGCGACGCGATGGACGCCGAGCTCGTGGAGCCGGCGCAACGAATCGGTCTTCGCGTATCGCGCCAGGCCGCGCCCGCGGTAGGCCGCAAGCGTGCCGGTGAGATCGGTGTCTGCGCGGCCGCTGTTGCGGTCGACGAGGACGAACGAGAGTGCGACGGGCTCGTTGCTCTCGAGGATCACGACGCTGGCCTCGTGATCGAGGAGACCGCCTTCGAGCTCGGCCACGAACGTCTCGAACGGCACGGGTGAGACCTGATGCTCGGCCGGGACGTCCGCGCGCGTCGCCTCGTAGAGCTGGTGGACCTCGGGCAGCCGGTCGAGCAGCGACGCGAGCGGAACGGGATCGAAGCCGGGCACCGCGGCGACGGCGGGAGCCGCCGAGAGCTCGAGCATCGCGAGGCGGAGCTCGCCCGCGGGCTCATAGCCGCGCGCCTCGACGAAGCGGCAGCCCTCGGGGCCGTCCGCGTACCCGCGCGAGCGCACGCCCTCGAACTGGGGCGCGAGCGCGGAGAACAGCGCGGCGCCGAGCCCGCGGCCTCGGAACTCCGGCAGCACGCCGATCCAGAACGAGGCGGCGCCGTCCGCCCGCTGAAACGCCGGCGCCCAGCCGACTATCTCGCCGTCCACCTCCGCCACGAACCGCTCGCCGGGAAACGTGGCGAGATCGACCGCGAGCGAGGCCGGCGTCTCCACCGCCAGGGGATCGAGCTCGCCGACCACGGCAACGATGGCCGGAAGGTCGGCGTCGCGAACCGCGCGGACGGTCACAGCGGGATGTTGCCGTGCTTGCGCGCGGGCCGCGCCTCGCGCTTCGTGCGTGCGGTCTCGAGCGCACCGATCAGCACCGGCCGCGTGCGGCGCGGCTCGATCACGTCGTCGACGTAGCCGCGCTCCGCGGCGGTGTACGGATTCGCGAACTGCTCGGTGTACTCCGCGATCAGCTCGGCGCGGCGCGCCTCGGGGTCGGCCGCGGCCTCGAGCTCCTTGCGGAAGATGATGTTCACCGCGCCCTCCGGCGCCCATCACCGCGATCTCCGCGGTCGGCCACGCGAAGTTGAAGTCGGCGCGGATGTGCTTCGAGCTCATGACGTCGTACGCGCCGCCGTAGGCCTTGCGCGTGATCACGGTCAGCTTCGGCACGGTCGCCTCGGCGTAGGCGTAGAGCAGCTTCGCGCCGTGGCGGATGATCCCGCCCCACTCCTGCGTCGGTGCCGGGCAGGAAGCCGGGCACGTCGACGAAGGTCACGAGCGGGATGTTGAACGCGTCGCAGGTGCGGACGAAGCGCGCCGCCTTGGTCGAGGAGTCGATGTCGAGCACGCCGGCGAGCGCGTTCGGCTGGTTGCCGACGACGCCGACCGGATGGCCGCCGAGCCGGGCGAAGCCGCAGACGATGTTCCCGGCGAACCGCTCGTGCAGCTCGAGGAACGTCGCCGTCGTCGACCACGCGGCGGATCACCTCGTGCATGTCGTACGGCTCGGCGGGACTGTCGGGAATCAGGGTGTCCAGCTCGGCGTCCTCGCGATCGGCCGGGTCCGAAGGCGGCGCGTAGAGCGGCGGGTCGACGTTGTTCTGCGGCAGGAACGAGAGCAGGTAGCGCGCGTCCTCGAGGCACGTCTCCTCGTCGGCGCGAGACGAAGTGCGCGACGCCGGACTTCGAAGCGTGGGCCGCGGCACCGCCGAGCTCCTCGAACGTGACCTCCTCGCCGGTGACGGCCTTCACCACGTCGGGACCCGTGATGAACATGTATGACGAGTCCTCGACCATGAACACGAAGTCGGTCATCGCCGGCGAGTAGACCGCGCCGCCGCGCCGTCGGCCCGACGACGAGCGAGAGCTGCGGGATCACGCCGGAAGCCTGGACGTTGCGCCAGAAGATCTCCGCGTAGCCGGCAAGCGAGACGACGCCTTCCTGGATCCGCGCGCCGCCCGAGTCGTTGATCCCGATCAGCGGGCAGCCGTAGCGGACGGCCATGTCCATCACCTTGCAGATCTTCTCCGCGAAGACCTCCGAGAGGCTCCCGCCGAAGACCGTGAAGTCCTGGGAGAAGAGGAAGACCTTTCGCCCGAACACCGTGCCGTGGCCGGTGACGACTGCGTCCCCGTAGGGACGGCGCGTCATCATGCCGAAATTCGACTCGCGGTGGCGGACGTAGCGGTCGAGCTCGACGAACGAGCCCGGGTCGCACAGCTTCTCGGCCCGCTCGCGGGCGAGGAGCCTGCCGCCGGCGCGCTGCTTCGCGACCGCGTCCTCGTTCCCGGCGTGAAGCGCTTGCTGGCGCAGCTCCGAGAGCTGCGCCAGCTTGGCTTCCGTGCTGTCGCCCTGCGCGGCCATAAGCCGCCAGAGCGTACTACCCGGGGTACTCGCCGAGAGTGGCCGAGACGGTGACGTGCGTGCCGTCCTGGCGGACGAGCGCGACCGACACCTTCTGTCCGGGCTTGAGACCGGCGATCACGTCGCCGAGGTCGGAGGTCGTCGCGGTCGCCTGACCGTCGACGCTGATGATCGACTCGCCGGCGACGATGCCGGCGGCCGCCGCGGGGCCACCTGCGGTGACCGAGCCCACGAGTGCGCCCTTGCCGCCGGTGGTGTCACCGACGCGGACGCCGAGATATGCACGATGCGAGTTCGTGACCTTGCCGCTCGTCACGAGCTGCGAGGCGATGTCGCTGACGGTCGAGCTCGGGATCGCGAAACCGATCCCGGTCGCCGCGCCGCCCATCTGCGGATCGCTGACGCCGAGGGTCGGGATCCCGATCACGGCGCCGTCGAGGTCGACGAGCGCTCCGCCCGAGTTGCCGGGGTTGATCGCCGCGCTGGTCTGGATCACGTTCGGCAGCGTGGCGCCGCCCGGCTCCGAGACGGTGCGGCCGACGGCGCTGACGATGCCGTCGGTGACGCTCGAGCGGAACCCGAGCGGGTTGCCGACCGCGAGCGCGATCTGGCCGACGCGGAGGTTGGACGAGTCGGCGAACTTCGCGGCCTTGAGGCCGGTGGCGTCGACGTGGATGACGGCGAGGTCGTCCGCGGCGAACGTGCCGACCAGCGTGCCGCTGACCTGCTTGCCGCTCGCGAGTGTCACCTTGAAGGTCTTCGAGGTGCCGACGACATGGTTGTTCGTGACGATGTCGCCCTTGGTGTCGAACACGATGCCGGAGCCGAGGCCCTCGGAGGTTTGGATCTGCACGACGGACGGCTCGACGGCGTCGACGACGTTCTCGTACTCCTGCTGAAGCTGCTCGGCGACGTTCGAGGTCTGCTGCGTCTGGACCTTGGGCGTCGACTTGCGCTTCGTGGCTGCGTACGCGGCTCCGAGCACGGCGAGTGCCATGGCGGCCACGACCAGCAAACTGAGAATGCGGGCTGTTTTGTTCATGCCCGAACTTGTATCGGGGCGGGATTAAGCGGCCATGGCGCGTTCGTTAAGCGACGGCGCGGCGTGTTAAATGGTCTTCATGTCCGTCGATCGCTCCGCGACCTGGCCCTTCGAGAACGGCGAGCCCGGCGCGTTCTTCTACCAGCGCTACGACCACCCGACCGGCGTCGAGGCCGAGCGCGCGCTCGGCGAGCTCGAGGGCGGAACGGCGCTGCTGTTCCCGTCCGGCGCGGGCGCGACGACGGCGCTCGCCCTCTCGCAGCTGCGGACGGGCGACACGATCGCGGTGGCTGAAGGTTGTTACTTCGGAACGAGCGTGCTCTTCGGCGCGCTCGAGCGCTGGGGGCTCCGGTACGTCGAGTTCGATCAGATCGGGCCGCCGCCGCGGGACGTGCAGCTCGTTTGGCTCGAGGCGCCGTCGAACCCGTACCTGACGATGCCCGACTTCGAGGCGGCCGCCGCGCATCCGGCGCCGGTCGTCGTCGACTCGACGGCGGCGACGCCGATCCACCTGCGGCCGCTCGAGCACGGCGCCGACTTCGTCCTCCACTCGGCGACGAAATACCTCGGCGGCCACGACGACGTGCTGCTCGGCGCCGTCGTCTGCCGCGACCCGGAGACGGCCTCGCAGCTCAAGACCTTCCGCTCGACGACCGGGATCGTCGCCGCGCCGGACCACGCATTCCTGCTCCTGCGCGGGCTGAAGACGCTGCGCGTGCGCGTCGAGCGCCAGACCGCGAGCGCGCGCGAGCTCGTGCCACGGCTCGAGGCGCATCCCGCGGTGTCCGTCGTCCGGTACGCGGGCTTCGGCGGCCTGCTCTCGTTCGACGTCGCCGACGCGGCCGCCGCGCTCCGCGTCGAGACCGGCGTCCGCCTGATCACGAACGCGACGAGCCTCGGCGGCACGCACACGCTGATCGAGGCGCGCGCCCGCTGGGAGGGCGACCGCGTCCCGCCCGGCCTGCTGCGGCTCAGCGTCGGCCTCGAGGATCCGGCCGAGCTCTGGGCCGACCTCGAGCCGCTCCTCTAGCGCCGCCCCGCGCCCGCGTCCGACGTCAGCCGCTGCGCGATGAACACGGGGATCACCGTGACCACGATCACCGCGAGCGCGATCGCGTTCACCACCGGGAGCCGCTGCCCCTCGCGGATGTAGCCGTAGATCAGGAGCGGCAGCGTGTTCTGTGCGCCCGCGGTGAAGTAGGTCACGACGACCTCGTCGAACGAGAGCGCAAACGCGAGCAGCCCGCCGGCGACGAGCGCCGTCCGCACCACGGGGAAGGTCACGTAGCGGAACGTCTGCCAGCCGTCCGCGCCGAGATCTGCCGACGCCTCGAAGAAGGACCCCGACGTCCGGCGCAGCCGCGCCAGCAGATTGTTGAAGACGATGATCACGCAGAAGGTCGCGTGCCCGATCACGATCGTCCAGATCGAGAGCCCGATCCCCCAGTAGAGGAAGAACGAGTTCAGCGCCATCCCGGTGATGATCCCGGGCAGCGCGATCGGCAGCACGAAGATGAACGAGACCGCGTTCCGCCCGAAGAACTTCGCGCGGGAAAGACCGAACGCGGCGAGCGAGCCGAGCACGAGCGCGGTGAACGTCGCGATCAGCCCGCACTTGATCGAGAGGCTCAGCGCGCTGCGAACGTCGGGGTCGTGCCAGGCGACCGAGAACCACTTCGTCGAGAACCCGGCGATCGGCCAGCTCTGCACGTTCGACGAGTTGAACGCGTACATGCCCATGATCACGATCGGAATCCAGAGGAACAGGAAGACGCCGATCGCCCAGACCCAGAGCCCGACCCTCGAGGTGCGCGTCTCGATCACAGGTTCTCGAACGCTCCGAGGCGCTTGGCGACGAGCAGGAAGACGCCCATGATCATCAGCGGCACCGTCGCGAAGGCCGCCGCGAACGGGATGTTGTTCGCGATGCCGACGTTCGCGAAGACGACGTTGCCGATCAGCTGCGAGTTCGGGCCGCCGATCAGCGAGGGCGCGATGTAGTCGCCGAGCGTCAGCGAGAAGGTGAAGATCGCGCCCGCGGCGAGCCCTGGCACGGCAAGTGGCAGGATCACGCGCCGCAGCGTCATCGCGCCGCGCGCACCGAGATCCGCCGAGGCCTCGTAGTACGAGTCCGGGATCCGCTCCAGGGCGGCGAACACCGGCAGCACCATGAACGGCAGCCAGATGTAGGTGTAGACGAGCCACATCGCCCAGTTCGTGAAGGCGATGTTCTGGTCGGGCAGGCCGAGCCGGTGGAGGAACCAGTTCAGCGCGCCGTCCTCGTTCAGGATCAGCCGCCACGAGTACACGCGCACGAGGTAGCTGACCCAGAGCGGCAGCACGGTCAGCACGAGCATCGCCACGCGCAGGCGCCGTCCGGCCACGCGCACGAGGAAGTACGCGTACGGGAACGCGAGCACGGCGCAGCTCACGGTCACGGCCGTCGCGATCCCGACCGTCCGGAACGCGATCCGCCGGTAGGTCGGGTCGTGGATGATCAGGCTGAAGTTCGAGAGCGTGAACTTGTGGACGATCTCGCTCGTGAACGGGTTGACCGACCAGAACGCCGAGACGAACAGCGCGACGAGCGCGGCGACGTAGACGAACAGGAACGCGGCGAGCGGCAGCCCGAGCGCGCCGAGGTCCTTCAGCCACGGCCGCCGCCACGAGAGGCGTGAAAGCGCGCGAAGGGCCCCCCGCCGCGGGGAGCCCTTCGCAGGTGCTGCTTCAACCGTCAAGCGGGTCGTGCCTCTTCCAGTAATGCCGTCCGGTTTCTGGGTCGCGAGCACCAAGCGATGCAAGGACGCAGGGAGGGCCGATAGTTGTGACTATCGGCCCTCCCGAGGACGCCGCAGCGCGCCGCGTGATCGCGGGCCAGAAGCGGACATGTATTGCTGGATGGGGCACTAGCCCTTGATGTTCGTCCAGGCCTGAACCCACTTCGTGTAGTCCATGCAGTTGTTCTGGCCGTTGCCGCAGGCGGCGAGCGGTGTCTTCCAGAACTTGATCGAGCGGTAGTACGACTCCGGCGCGTTCGCGAAGTACTGCTTGCACGAGCCGGCGACGAGCTTGTTCATGTAGCCGCAGGCCAGCGAGTTGACCGGCGTCTCGCCGTAGTTGGTCGCCTGCATCGCCTGCACCTTGGGCGTGGAGATGTACGCGAGCCACTTGTACGCGCAGTTCGGGTCCTTGGCCTTCTTCGACACCATCCAGGTGTCGAGCCAGCCCGTGGCGCCCTCCTTCGGGATCACCGAGGCGACCGGCTTGTGCGCGGCCTTCAGCGTGCTGAGCATCACCGGCCACGACGCGCCGAGCGTCGAGCCGCCGTTGCTGAACAGGTCGACCTGGTCGGACACGGTCGACCAGTACTTCTTCACGAGCGGCTTCTGCTTCTTGAGCAGGCTGACGGCCGCGTTGAACTGGGTCGAGTTCAGCTCGTACGGATCCTTGATCCCGAGCGACGGCTGGGCCGAGGCCAGGTACAGCGCCGCGTCCGCGATCTGGATCGGATTGTCCGGGATCGTGATCTTGCCCTTGTTCGCCGGGTTGTAGATCACGCTCCAACTCGTCGGCTTCTTCACGAGCTTCGGGTTGTACATCAGGATGTTCGGGCCGAACTGGAGCGAGATGCCGTAGTGCACGCCCTTGACCGTGTTGTTCGGCGGGGACTGGAAGGCCTTGAAGAACTGCTTCCAGGACGGCACGAGACCCACGTTCACCGGGGCCACATCGCCGCCGTAGATCAGGCGGAGGCTCGCGTCGCCCGACGCCGAGACCATGTCGTACTGGCCGCCGCCGCCGGAGCGCATCAGGGCCACCATCTCGTCGGAGCTGCCCGCGTACTTCGCCTGGACCTTGCAGCCGGTCTGCTTCTCGAAGGGCGTGACCCACTGCGGCTGGGTATAGCCCTGCCACGCGATCATGGTCAGCTTGCCTTCGCCTGCGCCGATCTTCGTCGGCAGCCCGTCCCCGCGGGAGCTGCCCGCCGCCGGAACCGAGAGCGCGACGACGAGTGCGGCGAACACGACATGCCGCTTACGGATGCGTCCCTTCACTGTCCCTCCTTGATCTCGAACATGGCATCCGGGCTCCACGCGAGCCGGACTCTCTGACCTTGCGCTGTGGCGACGTCCTGCGAGGACGTCTCCAGGTTCTGGTGCAGGACCGACAGCTCCCCGCCCGCGTCGAGCTCGACGATGTAGCGGGTCACCGGCCCCATGTAGACGGCGTCGCGGATCGTGCCCGCCTCGCCGGTCGAGTCGGTCGTGACCCGGATCTTCTCCGGGCGGACCGTGAACTGCTTCCCGTCGCGCTGGAGTAGGTTCGAGACGCCGACGAACCCGGCCACGAACACCGTCGCCGGATGCTCGTAGATCTCGGCAGGCGAGCCGACCTGCTCGATCCTGCCCTTGTTGAAGACGGCTACGCGGTCGCTCATCGTCAGCGCCTCCTCCTGGTCGTGCGTCACGTAGATGAACGTGATCCCGACCTCCTGCTGGATGCGCTTGAGCTCGATCTGCATCTCCTGGCGGAGCTTGAGGTCGAGCGCGCCGAGCGGCTCGTCGAGGAGCAGCACCTCGGGCTCGTTCACGATCGCGCGCGCAAGGGCGACCCGCTGGCGCTGTCCGCCGGAGAGCTGCACCGGCTTGCGCTTCTCGAACTCGTGGAGCCGCACCATCTCGAGCGCCCCGACTGCGCGGGTGCGGCGCTCCTTCCGGCCGACGCCGTGGACCCTGAGGCCGTAGGCGACGTTCTCGCCCACGGTCATATGCGGGAACAGCGCGTAGTCCTGGAACACGGTGTTGACCGGGCGCTCGTACGGCGGCTTCTGCGCGACGTCGACGCCTCGCAGCTCGATCCGGCCCGTGTCGGGCCGCTCGAACCCGGCGATCAGGCGCAGTGTGGTCGTCTTGCCCGAGCCGGACGGACCGAGCATCGTGAAGAACTCGCCGCGGCCGACCTCGAGGTCGAGGTGGTCGACGGCCACGACCTCGCCGTACGTCTTGCGCACGCCGACGACCCGGACGTCGAGCTCAACCTCGGTTTCAGGCAGCGCCGGCGCCTGCGTGAGCAAGCGACTCCTCCAGGATCCCAAGGCCTTGCTCGAGCTCCTCGTCGGTGACGACGAGCGGCACGAGCGTCCGCAGCACGTTGCCGTAGGTCCCGCACGAGAGGAGCAGGAGGCCGCGCTCGAACGCCGCGTCGACGACCGCCTTCGCGAGATCGGGCGCCGGCGTCTTCGAGTCGCGATCCGTGACGAGCTCGACGCCGATCATCGGGCCGAGGCCGCGCACCTCGCCGATCTGCGGCGTGCGCTCGGCGAGCGACTCGAGCCGGGCGCGCATCCGCTCGCCGAGCTCGGCCGCGTGCGCGCGGAACTCGGGCGCGGAGACCTCCTCGAGGACGGCGACCGCGGCCGCGCAGGCCACCGGGTTGCCGCCGAAGGTTCCGCCGAGACCGCCCGGATCGACCGCGTCCATGATCTCCGCGCGCCCGGTCACCGCCGTGAGCGGCATCCCTCCGCCGAGCGACTTGCCCGAGACGAGCAGGTCCGGCTCGACGCCGTCGTAGTGCTCGATCGCCCACACAGGCCCCGTCCGCGCGAGGCCCGACTGCACCTCGTCGTCGACGTAGAGGATCCCGTGCTCCCGGCAGAGCGCCTGAAGGCGCGCCGGGTAGTCGGGCGGCATCGGGATGAAGCCTCCCTCCCCCTGCACCGGCTCGAGCACGATGCAGGCGACCGACTCGGGGTCGACGCCGGTCTTGAAGACCTGCTCTAGCCCGTGGATCGCCTCGTCGGAGCTGACGCCCCGGTATGGGTACGGGCCGGGCGCGCGGTAGACCTCGGGCGCGAACGGGCCGAAGCCCTTCTTGTACGGCACGACCTTCGAGGTCATCGTCATCGTCAGCAGCGTGCGGCCGTGGTAGCCGTTGTCGAACGTGATGACCGCGGGCCGGCCGGTCGCGACGCGCGCGATCTTGACAGCGTTCTCGATCGCCTCGGCGCCGGAGTTCAGGAGCAGCGAGCGCTGCTCACCCTTGCCGCAGGGCGACAGCTCGGCGAGCAGCCGGCAGACCTCGATGTACGGCTCGTAGGTGCCGACCATGAAGCACTGGTGCAGGTAGAGGTCGACCTGCTCGTGGATCGCGGCGACCGCCTCCGGATTGCCGTGGCCGAAGTTCTGACAGCCGATCCCGCCGGCGAAGTCGATGAAGCTGCGCCCGTCGACGTCCTCGATCCGCGCGCCGTGTGCGCGCGCGACGACGAGGCGAGGCGTCGAGACCCCGCGGGCCACGTAGCGAGCGCGCTCCGCGAGCACGCGGGCAGCCGCGGTTTCCTCCTGCAGAGACACTGCGGCGATTATGCGGCAGGTCGTAGCATGCGCGCAATGACCGAGAGCATCCCGTCGGAGTTCGAGGTCCTTGACGATCGCTTCCGCGTGTGCCGCGGCGATCCCGTGGTCGAGAGGTTGTACACGGGCTGCCGCTGGGCGGAAGGCCCGGTCTACGTGCCCGCCGGCCGGTACGTCGTCTGGAGCGACATCCCGAACGACCGGATGCTGCGCTGGGACGAGACGACCGGCGCTGTCGGCGTCTTCCGCCACCCGTGCGGCTACACGAACGGAGGCACGCTCGACCCGCAGGGCCGGCTGGTCTCGTGCGAGCACGGCGGACGGCGCGTCTCGCGCACCGAGCACGACGGCTCGATCACCACGATCGCCGACCGCTTCGACGGCAAGCGGCTCAACAGCCCGAACGACGTCGTGGTGCGGTCTGACGGGTCGATCTGGTTCACCGACCCGTCGTACGGCATCGACAGTGACTACGAGGGCCATCAGGCGGAGAGCGAGATCGGCGCCTGCAACGTGTACCGCGTCGATCCGGTCAGCGGCGAGTGCAGGATCGTCGCGGACGACTTCGCCCGGCCGAACGGGCTCGCCTTCTCCCGGGACGAGACCGAGCTCTACGTGACCGACACCGAGCTCGCGCGCATGCGGGTGTTCACCGTCACGGCGGACGGTCTCACCGACGGCCGCGTCTTCGCCGAGTGCTCGGCAGGGGTATTCGACGGGATCCGGCTCGACACCGAAAGCCGGATCTGGGCGGCGGCGGGCGACGGCGTCCACTGCTTCGACCCCGACGGAACGCTGATCGGCAAGCTCCGTCTCCCCGAGCCGACGGCGAATATCGTCTTCGGCGGGCCCAAGCGGAACCGTCTGTTCGTCACGGCGTCCACGTCGCTCTACTCGGTGATGCTGACGGTGACCGGCGCGAGGTAAAGCCGGAGGCGGGACTCGAACCCACGACCTACCGCTTACAAGGCGGTTGCTCTACCAGCTGAGCTACTCCGGCGTCAGACCGGAGGGTAGTCCTAGGCCAGGACTTCGCGGGACTTCTGGTGCATCAGCACCTTCCGCTTCACGCGCTGCAGGGCGTTGTCGATCGTCTTCGTGTCGCAGCCGAGCTCCTCGGCCATGTCCTCGTAGGACGAGCCTTCGAGGTACAGGCGGAGCGCGTCCGACTCGAGATGCGAGAGGCCGCTGCCGAGCGCGAAGACAAGGCTCTGAAGCTCCTCGGTCGAGATCACGCACACCGACGGCTCATCGACGCCCGGGCCAGGGAGCGCGTCGCCGAGCGTGCACTCGCTCTCGGACTCCTGCCCCGCCGGAGTGTGGCTGAACGAGACGTAGGTGTTGAGCGGGGAGTGCTTGTAGCGGGTCGCTGTCTTGATCGCCGTGATGATCTGGCGCGTGACGCACAGCTCCGCGAAGCTACGGAATGAGGTCTCCTTGTCGGTGCGGAAATCGCGCATCGCCTTGTAGAGACCGATCATCCCCTCCTGGATCAGGTCGTCGGAGTCGCCGCCGGCGAGGAAATAGCTGCTCGCCTTGAGGCGAACGAACCCCGCGTAGCGCCGCATCAACGCGTCGAGTGCCGCACCGTCGCCGTTGCGGGCACGGAGCACGAGCTGCAAATCCTCAAGCTCTCGTTGAGCCTTTTGAGCGGTCTGCGCTGCTGTGGCCGTGCGTGCAGACATCTGCATCTCCCGGGGGTTTGCGGGTGATTTTCACAGCGGCCGTCTCGGTCGTCCGCCAAAGCCTCACCCTGAGGTTGAGGCAGAACATAGCAGTCGGTCCAACCGTTTACAAGTCCTTTGCAATGGACCCAACCTGATACGAACGTGTGTTCGCTACTCGCCGCGGCGCATGCGCTCGAGGCGCGCGAGCGTCTCTGCGTCGAGCCGGTCGCGGAGCTGCGTGGGGCGTTCGCCGGCCAGCTCCGTCGGCGCGAGGTCGTGCAGGAAGGTCTGCGAGGTCATCGTCTGCACCTGCCGACCCGCCGTGCCGCGCACTGCCGAGTCGGTCGAGACGACACAGACGTGACGCGTCGCGCGGTTCTCCGCAGCGAGCCGTTCGAGCAGCTGGTCGGCGTGATCGGCGTAGCGCACCTCGAGCGGTCCGATCGTCTCGTCCCGCCCCACGCCGTCGTAGACCAGCACGCCGTGGGCGCCCTGGGTGGCGACGAAGCTCGCGAGGATGTCGCGCAACTCGCGCGGGTCGGTGAACTCGCCCGCGTGGAGCAGGTTGTAGCCGTCGAACAAGTACAGCGTCGGCTCAGGCACGCTGGCGGCGCGCCTCGTAGAGGAGCAGGGCTGCGGCGACGCTCACGTTGAGCGACTCGACCTTGCCATGGAGTGGAATCGAGATCGCCGCGTCGCAGGTGCGGCGCACGAGCGGGCGGATCCCCTTGCCCTCAGCGCCGAAGACGAGGATCGATCCGCCGGTCAGATCCGCGTCCCACATCGTCGTCTCGGCGTCGCCCGAGGCGGCGTAGACCCAGAGGTCGCCGCGCTTCACCTCGCCGAGCCAGCGCGCGAGATTCGTGACGACCGCGATCGGGAGATGCTCGACGGCGCCGGCCGAGGCCTTGCAGACCGCTGCGGTCACGGTTGCCGAGCCGTGCGCCGGCAGCACGATCCCCGTCGCGCCCGCGCCCTCGGCGCTACGGCAGACGGCGCCGAGGTTCCGCGGGTCGGAGACCTGGTCGAGGCAGGCAATGAGCGGCCTCTCGGCTGCCGCGAGTTCGTAGGCGTCGGCGTACCTGTACGGCGAGCACCAGGCGACGACGCCCTGGTGATCACGCGTCTCGGCCGCTTCGGACAGGTCTCGATCAGGCTTCACCTGAAGGCGTAACGGCGTCTCGGTGAGCCAGGGCTCGCTCCGCTCGGCCCGTTCCGTCGCCCAGAGCTCGAGCACCTCGCGCGGCCCGCGCAACGCCTCGTGGACGGCGCGGCGCCCGTAGACGAGATCGCGGCTCACTTCGGCACGAGCTTGAACCCGCCGGCCTCGTCGCGCACTTCCCAGCCGGCCGCGGCGATCTCATCGCGAAGCCGATCGGACTCGGCGTAGTCCCCTGCCGTGCGCGCTTTCTGACGCAGTCGAGCCAGCTCGACAAGCTCGGGAGGAGCGACTTCGTCGTCGGCGAGCGTGCCGAGCCCGAAGATCTCGAGGCCGTCACGAAGCAGCACAAGGTTTCCACCGCGCCGCCACTCGTGCAGCACGGCGAGTGCCGCGGGCGTATCGAAGTCGTCGTCGAGCGCCGCCGCGAAGGCCGACCATTCGCCACCGTCGCTCGCATCGCTGCGAAACGCGTTGCGAAACGTCTCGACCTGCGCCGCCGCCTGCGCCATCGTCTCGTCGGAGAAGTCGATCGGCTTGCGCCAGTGCGCGGTCATGAAATACAGGAGCACCGTCTCGCGGCCCCAACGCTCGACGACGCTCTGAAGCGTCGCGATGTTGCCGAGCGACTTCGACATCTTCTCGCCGGTCAGCTCGAGCATCCCGTTGTGCATCCAGATATGCGCGAACTCGCGCCCGGCGCCGCGCGACTGGGCCAGCTCGTTCTCGTGATGCGGGAACACGAGGTCGAGGCCACCCATGTGGATGTCGAACCTCGGCCCGAGGAACTCCTCCGCCATCGCCGAGCACTCGATGTGCCAACCCGGCCGGCCCGGCCCCCACGGCGAGTCCCACACCGTGTCCTCGCCCTCCTTGTGCGCCTTCCAGAGCGCGAAGTCGCGCGGATCCTCCTTGAGCGGGCTCGCCTCGCCGTCCTGCTCCTGCATGCGATCGGGCCGCTGGCCCGAGAGCGAGCCGTACTCCGGGAAGCCCGCGACCCGGAAGTACACGTCGCCGCCCGCCGCGTAGGCGAGGTCGCGCGCGATCAGCTCGCCGATCAGGGACTTGATCTGCTCGACGCTCTCCGTCGCCCGCGGCTCGTGATCGGGCCGGCCGAGCCCGAGCAGGTCGGTGTCCTCGATGTACCACTGCGCGGCGTCCGCGGCGAGCTCCGCGCTGTGACCGGGCGCGGCGAGGTAGATCTTGTCGTTGATGTCGGTGATGTTCTCGACGAGCGTCACCTCGTAGCCCTGGTGCGCGAGCCAGCGGCGCAGCCACATCGAGATCACGAACGGGCGCGCGTTGCCGATGTGGATGCGCTGGTAGACGGTCGGGCCGCAGGTATAGATCCCGACCGGGCGAGGCGACTCGGGCAGGTCGACCTTCTCGCGCTGGAGGGTGCTATAGAGCCGCATCGACCCGCCGCAGAGCCTCGTTGCGGGGCAGCGCGGCGATCACGGTCGCGAGCTCGGGGCCCCGCTCTCGCCCGGTGAGGGCGAGGCGGAGCGCGCGCAGGTTGCCGCCGACCGCCTTCAGCTCGCGCACGAGCGCGCGCGACTGCTCGGCGTCGAGCGAGCCGTTCGCCGCTTCGCGCAGCTCGCGGAAGCGCTCGAGCGTCACCGCCGAGCCCTCGGGCAGCGGCGCCGGCCCGGGCGCGAGAATCGTCTGCGCCCACTCGCGCGCCTCCGCGAGATCGCGCGCTCCGCGCAGCGCAGGCGCGAGCTCGACCGGAGCGCCCGCCTGTGCGGCCAGCTCCTCGTCGTTCATCGCCGCGATCGCCTCGATCGCGAGCCGGCCGATCCGTGCACGGTCGAGGTGCACGTCGTGGCGCGGCGAACCGAGCTCGACGAGATAAGCGTGGACGGCCTCGGCCGGGATCCCTTCGTCCCGCAACTCGCCGACCGTCACCGCACCGTGCCGCTTCGAGAGCTTGTGCCCGTCGGGCCCGAGCAGCAACCCGTGATGGATGAACTCCGGCGGCTCGGCGCCGAGCGCGCGGAACAGCTCCGACTGGAGCGGCGCGTTGTCGCGGTGGTCGGCGCCGCGGATCACCTCCGTGATCCCGAAGTCGAGGTCGTCGACGACGCTCGCGAGCTGGTAGGTCGGCGACCCGTCGGCGCGGAGCAGCGTCGTCTGGCCGAAGCGGAGCGCGCCCTCTTCGTCCTCCTTCGCGCCGGCGACCTGCCCCGCCGCCTCACGGTGCCGCGCCGCGCGCGAGCTCTGCCGCACCGGCCCGTCGTCCCAGCCGATCCCCAGCCACGCGAGGTCGGCCAGGATCGCCTCCTCCCCGCCCTCTACCGACCGCGTCGGGTCGGTGTCGTCGATCCGCAGCAGCAGCGTTCCGCCGCGCTCGTCCGCGAACGTGCGGTTCGCGACGGCCGACAGCGCGTTGCCAAGGTGAAGGGTGCCCGTGGGGCTCGGTGCGAAACGGACGCGTACCATTGCCCCGGAGTCTAGAAGGAGACGCAGCCTGCTCTTCCCGACAGCCACCTTCGCGATCTTCTTCGCGCTCGTCCTGCCGCTGAGCTGGGCGCTGATGCCCGCGCCGCGGCGGTGGCGGGTCTTCATGATCGCCGCCAGCTTCGTGTTCTACGCGTGGTGGGACTGGCGCTTCGTCGCGCTGCTCGCGGCCTCGATCGTCGGCAACCAGATCGCCGCGCTGCTGATCCACCAGGCGCCCGACCAGCGGACGCGCAAAGCCATCCTCACCGTGGCGATCGCCGGGAACCTCGGCGCGCTCGCGTACTTCAAGTACTACGACTTCTTCGTTAGCTCGGCGGCGCAGACGATGGAGCGGCTCGGCGTCGCGTGGGTGCCGCACATCGTCGGCGTGGCGCTGCCCGTGGGGATCTCGTTCTTCACGTTCATGGCGCTCTCGTACCTGATCGACATCTACCGCGGCGACTTCGAGCCGGTCGGCTTCATGACCTTCGCCGCGTATCTCTCGTTCTTCCCGCACCTCGTCGCCGGCCCGATCGTGCGACCGTCCGAGCTCGTGCCGCAGATGGCGACGCCGCGCGACCCGCGCCGCGTCGACACCACGCGCGCCTTCGCGCTGATCGTCAGCGGGCTCTTCCTCAAGGTCGTGATCGCGAACTATCTCTCGACGCGAATCGTCGACGAGATCTTCGCGGCGCCCGACCGCCACTCGTCGCTCGAGGTGCTCGTCGGGATCTACGCCTACGCGGTCCAGATCTTCGCGGACTTCGCGGGCTACACGGACATCGCGATCGGCGTCGCGCTGCTGCTCGGCTTCAGGTTCCCGCAGAACTTCGCGAGCCCCTACGCGGCGACGTCGATTCAGGACTTCTGGCGCCGCTGGCACATGACGCTGTCGCGTTGGCTGCGCGACTACCTCTACATCCCGCTCGGCGGGAACCGGAAGGGCAAGGCGCGCACGTACCTGAACCTGATGCTCACGATGCTGCTCGGCGGGCTCTGGCACGGCGCGTCGTGGACGTTCGTCGTGTGGGGCGGGATCCACGGCACCGGGCTCGTCGTCGAGCACTGGCGCCGCGACCGTCGCATCGCGCTCGGGCTGCCCGAGCCGGTGGACTCGACGGCGCGGATCTGGCTGCGCCGGATCGTCACGTTCAACATCGTCTGCCTCGCGTGGGTCTTCTTCCGCGCCTCGTCGTTCTCGGACGCGGGCGCGGTGCTGCGGCGCCTCTTCACCGCGTGGGGCCAGCCCTCGCCGCTCGTCTCGACCGGCGTCCTGGTCGCGATCGCATTCGGAATCGGGATCCAGTACATCCCCGCGCGGCTCGGCGAACGCGCGATGGGTAGCTTCTCGCGGCTCTCGCCGGTGCTCCAGGGAGTCGCGCTCGGCGTCGGCCTGATGGTTGTCGGCGCGATGGGCCCCGAGGGCGTCGCCCCCTTCATCTACTTCCGCTTCTGAGCCGTGACCGAGCCGACGACACCCCGCCGCACAACCCCCGTCGAGGAGCACGGCCGCCGCCTGCTGCCGGCGGGCTACGCGGTCGTGATCGTCGTCGTCGCGCTGCTCGTCGGCGCGCTGCTCAACGCGCAGGGGCTGCGCAAGACGGCGCACATCCAGGGTCAGGGCTGGAAGCGGCAGGTGGCAATCGGGCTCACGACGCCACTCGCCTCGGTCAGCCACGCGCTCCTGATCGACCGGCCGCGGCAGGGACTGAAGAGCGCACTCGGGCGGAGCGGCGACGATAGCATCGACACCCGCGTCGTGTTCAGCGCCGCGGGAACGGGCGCGTCGGCGACGCCGCCGACCCGCAACGCGTTCAGCCCGGCCCAGCCGCTGCGACTCTGGGCAGCAGGCGACTCGCTCGTCGTCGTCCCGGGCGAGTCGGTGTACCGGCAGGCCGTGGAGACGGGAGCCGTGCAGCCGGTGGCACGGGTCGACGGCCGGCTCGCGACCGGGCTCGAGCGGCCTGACGTCTTCAACTGGTTCACGTACATCCGCGACGCGCTCGTCCGGCTCGAGCCGCGCGCGGTCGTGGTCAGCTTCGGCGCGAATGACGACCACGCCTACATGACCGGGATCCCGCCGGGAGTGTCGATCGGCACCTTCGGCACGGACTCGTGGATCACCGAGTACCGGCGCCGCGTCGGCGGGCTGATGGACGAGATCACGGCGGACGGGCGCTTCCTCGTGTGGATCGGCGCGCCGGTCGTGCGCGATGCCGCCGAGAGCCGCCGCTTCGAGCTGCTGAACGCGATCTACCGCTCGGAGGCCGAGAAGCGCCCGGGCCGGGTCGCCTTCGTCGACACCTTCACGTTGTTGCAGGACTCGCACGGTCGCTATGCAGACTTCCTGCCGGATGCGAGCGGCACGCTCGTACGCGTGCGGGCGCTCGACGGGATCCACTACGCAGGCGCGGGCGGCGACCTGATCGCGCATCAGGTGATGGCGAGGCTCGAGCAGGCGTTCGACCTGACGAGCTGGCGGCACACTCCTGCCACGGCGGCCACTCGGTGAGGATCGTCCTCGCACTGGTGCTCGGCGCGGTCTTCGCGGGCAGCACCGGCACGCACAGCGTCTACGTCGACGGCGACTCGCTCGCCGAGGGCACCGCTCCGTACCTGCCCGCGCTCTTGCCGCACTGGTCGCTGCACCAGTCGTACCGGGTCGGCCGGACCCTCGAGGAGGGCATCGTGCTGCTCCGCGCGGAGGCGCCGCACCTGGAGCGGGTCGTCGTCCTCAGCCTCGGCACGAACGATGACGCACGCGATGTCGCAGCGTTCCGCGCCTCCGCGCGCGAGATCCTCGCGATCGCCGGGCCGAGCCGCTGCGTCGTCTGGGCGAACATCGTCCGGCCGCCGACGCTCGGCGCGAGCTACGACGGCTTCAACCGGGTCCTCGCCGCGGACGCGGCTACGCATCGCAATCTCATCGTGGTGGACTGGCAAGCGCTCGCGCACAAGCACCCCGAGTGGCTCCGCGGTGACGGCGTGCATGCGACCGCGGCGGGCTACCGGGCGCGGGCGGCGGCGATCGCCGCGGCAGTGAAGGAGTGTTCGGCTCGCCTACGGTAGGCGCGGCGACCAGAGCGACGACAGCAGGCCCGCCGCGAGCAGGAGCAGCGCCGCGGCGCCGAGGAACTTGTAGGTGATCTCGGTGCGGCCCGACGTGCGGTCGACCGTCCCTCCGAGCTTCGTGTACGCAGCCTTGAGCGACGACGCGCTCTTGGCCGCCAGGAACGAGCCGCCGGTCGCATCCGCAATCGCCTTCAGCGTCGTAGGATCGGGCGGCACCGGGATCGTCCGGGCGAACGGCCCAAAGCCCCGCGTGAGCGTCCCGTTCGGCGTCCCGAGCGCGAAGGTGTAGACGGGAATGTTCGCCGCCTTGGCTTTGGCAGCGCCGTCGAGCGGCTGAAGGTTGCCCCGCGTCTGCGAGCCGTCGGAGAGGAAGAGGATCGAGACCGGTGGTCCCTTCCTGGTGCTCGCGGTGGGAACGATGTATGCGATCGTCCCGGCCGGCGGCTTGGGCGGCGCCTGAACCGCCTGCTGACCGAGCTGCACTGCGGCGGCGAGCGCGTCGCCGATCGCCGTGCCCCCGAAGCCGGGGAACATGTCGAGCGTCTCGAGCGACTGGAGCACGAGCTTGTGATCGGTCGTCGGCGGAGCCGCGACCTCGGGCTCGCCGGCGAATGCGATCAGCCCGATCTTGAGGCCCTTCGGAGCGTGCTCGATGAACGCGCGCGCCGCCGACTGCGCGGCCTGGAGCCGCGTGGGCTTGACGTCGGTCGACTGCATCGAGCCCGAGACGTCGATCACGAGAATGACGGTCGCCTGATCCTTCAGCACCAACGTGTTCACGTGCGGGCGCGCGAGTGCGAGGCAGAGCGAGATGAGTGCGAGGAGGAAGAGAACCGGCGGCACGTACCGGCGCCACGCGCGGCGCGGCGCGATCCCGGCAAGCACGTCGATGTTCGTGAACCGCACCGCGTAGCGCATCCGGCGGCGCTCGGCAAGAAGGTAAATCCCGATCGCCAGCGGAACCGCGAGCAGCGAGAGCAGCAGGTACGGGCTGTCGAAGCTCACTTGCCACCTGCGCAGAGGGCTTCGACCTGAACGACGGCGCGCACCCCGAGGAGCGCCGTGCCCGAACGGACGGTGACGACGACGCGCCCGCCGCGCACGGCCTGCGCCGAGATCACGTTCGCGACGAGCGAGGCGCTCGGCGGCGCCGTCGTGTAGAAGCCGATCGCGTGCGCGGCACCGACGAGCCGCTCGCCCGCGGCGCAGCTCTGTGCCACGCGCTGGACGCCGCCGGACCGGAGCCTCACGTTGTGAACGCGCCGGATCGTCGGCTTGCCGGGCGCGACGACCCGGGCCACGACCGGGATCCGCCCGCCGCCGCCCGAAGCCGGCATGCAGCCGATGTGCGGCCGGAAGCTGGGCGCTTTGGCCGAGGCGCCGACGTACGACGCGACGAAGACGACGTCGCGAGAGGTCGTGATGCCCGGGTTCACCGGCGCGCCGATCGCACCGAGGAAGCCGATGTCGATCGCGCGGTCGCTGAGCTCCGCGTCGAGCCCGCCCGCGACGTACTTCGGCGGACAGGAGAGCTGGTACTGCACCTGCGGCCGCGGCACGCTTGCGCCCGTCGGCACGGCGACCCACGGCCCGGCGACCGGCACGCAGACCTGGAGGCCGCGGCACTCGTTTGTGGCGGCGGCGGGCGCGACGCCGACGGCCAGCGCGGAGGCGGCCAGTGCGACGACGAGCGCGACGCGCTTCACGGGATCACCCGCTTGAACCAGAACGCCGAGAGCCCGCCGCCGAGGAGGAGCAACAGCGCGGCGATGCCACCGACGACGTCGGTCATCTCGCGGTTGATGGTGCGATGCCCGAGCCGCGAGCCGAGCTTCTTGTAGACGTCGCGGAACTGCGAGGTGCTCGAGGCCGTGTAGAACTGCGCGCCGGTCGTCTTGGCGAGCGCCTGGAGGTCGGTGGGATTCGCCGGCACCTGGATCGTCGCCGTGTAGCCGCCGGTCAGCTTCTGCTGGATCTGGCCGGTCGACGTGCCGATGAGCGCGGTGTTCACCGGGATGTGCGCCGCCGCAGCCTTCTGCCCCGCCGCCGCCGCTGTCGTGGTGCCGCCGTCCTGCTTCCCGTCGGAGATCAGGAGCACCGAAGCGGGCGGAACCCGTCCGTCGACCGTGCGCTGCTGTTCGACGAGCCTGGTCGAGAGCGCGACCGCATCGCCGAGCGCCGTGCCGCCGCTCGAATGCAGATTGCTCAGCGCGGTGTGGACGAGCGAGCGATCGGTCGTGGGCGGCAGCGCGACGGTTGCTCGGCTCGCGAAGGTGACGATCCCGACCTGGAACTTCTTCGGCACCTTGGCGACGAACGCCTCGGCGGCCGCCTGCGCCGCGGCGAGCCGGGACGGCTGCACGTCGTTCGCGCGCATCGAGTTGGAGACGTCGAGCGCGAGGATCACGGTCGCCTCCTCGCGCGGCACCCTGACTGACGCGTGTGGTCGCGCGACGCCGACGACGAGCAACGAGAACGCGACGAGCAGAATCGCGACAGGGAGGTGACGGCGGACTCCGGGCGCGTGGTCGACGACATTCGGAAGCAGCGCGACGCTCGCGAAGCGGGCAGCGTTCTTCGGGCGCCGGCGCTCACGGACGATGTAGCCGACGATCAACGCGGGCACGATCAGCAGCGCGAGCAGCCAGAGCGGTGAGGTGAAGCTCACCGGCGCGTCCTCTTGAGGAAGATCGCGAGCGAGCGGAGCCAGTCACCGGAGGTGGAGAGGACGACGTGGCGGACGCCGAGCGAGCCGAGCGTGCGCGCGAGACCGCTGCGCTCCTCGGCAGCGGCGGCTGGCGAAGCGCGCGCGGAGCTTCGCGTCGCGCGTGTCGACGCGAAGCTGGCGACCCGTCTCGGGATCGACGAGCCAGAGCTCGCCCGCGTCGGGGAGCTCCTGTTCGCGCGGATCGCGGATCTCCACGGCCAGGACGTCATGCCCGCCGGCCAGCTCGAGCATCGGCCGGCGCCAGTCGAACGGGCCGCGGAAGTCTGAGACGACCACGACGAGCGAGCGCTGGCGCGCGACGGCGCCGGTCCGGCTCAGCGCCTCGCCGAGCGAGGTCGCCCCGACCTGACCCGGCTCGTCCTCACCGCGGAGCGCCGCGAGCAGGCCGACGAGCCCGACGCGTCCCTGTCGCGGCGGCAGCGTGTGCGGGCTCGCGTCGCCGAACGAGACGACGCCAAGCCTGTTGCCCCTGCGGGTCGCGACGTGGCCGATCGCGACCGCGACTCCCTCCGCCACGTCCGCCTTGCGGCGGTCGGCGGTGCCGAACCGCATCGAGGGCGACGTGTCGAGCACAAGCCAGGTCGCAAGGACACGCTCGGCGACGCTGACCCGGACGTGCGGCTCGCCGGTGCGCGCGGTCACGTTCCAGTCGATCCGCCGGACGTCGTCGCCGTCGGTGTACGGCCGGATCTGCGCGAGCTCGGTGCCGTCGCCCTGGAGCGCCGAGCGGTAGTCGCCGGCGAGCAGGCTCTGCATCTTGCGGCCGATGTGGACGTCGAGCGCGCGGAGGAGCGCGACCGGCATCGGCCCGGGGCCGGGCTGCTCGGGCGTCGGAGCCCGAGTGAGAGAGCGCATCGAGCTCACGCCGCGCTCGTCCTCGCGAGGTCGACCTGCGGAACGGGCACGGCCGCGAGGACCGAGTCGAGGATGCTGTCGGGGCTCACCTCCTCGGCGAGCGCCTGGTAGGTGAGGACGAGGCGATGCCGCATCGCGTCCTTTGCGAGCTGCTGCAGATCCTCGGCGAGGACGTAGTCGCGGCCGCGGACGAGCGCCAGCGCGCGCGACGCCATCACGAGGCTGATCGGACCGCGCGGGCTCGCGCCGTACGCGATGTACTCCGCCACCTCGGGCACACCGTGCGCGGCGGGCTCCCGCGTCGCCGCCGCGAGCGCGACCGCATAGCTGACGAGCGACGGATCGACGTAGACGCCGAAGACGGCGCGCTGGAGCGCCTCGAGCTCGGGCAGCGTGAGAGCCTCGCGCAACTCGGGCGCCGCGACGAGCTGGCGCTGCACGATGGTCAGCTCCTCATCGTGCTCCGGATAGCCGATCAGGACCTTGAGCATGAAGCGGTCGATCTGCGCCTCGGGCAGCGGATAGGTGCCTTCGGACTCGATCGGGTTCTGGGTCGCCATCACGAGGAACGGCGCGGGCACCGGGAAGGTCGTGTGGCCGATCGTGACCTGGCGCTCCTGCATCACCTCGAGCAGCGCGGACTGCACCTTGGCCGGTGCGCGGTTGATCTCGTCGGCGAGCAGGAAGTTGCAGAAGACCGGGCCGAGCTCCGTGTCGAACGAGCCCTCGCCCGGGCGATAGATCCGCGTCCCCACGAGATCCGACGGAACGAGATCCGGGGTGAACTGGATGCGTGCGAACGACCCGCCGAGCACGCCGGCGGTGGTCTTGATGGTCAGCGTCTTCGCGAGCCCGGGCACGCCCTCGATCAGCAGATGCCCCTGCGACAGCAGGCACACGAGCACCCGCTCGAGCATCGCGTCCTGGCCGGCGATCACGCGCCTGATCTCGAACAGCGCCTGCTCGAGCCGTTCCTTCGCCTCCTCCGGAGTGGGCTCCGGAGACCCTTCGGTCTGGCTGGTCACGTCTGCGTCCTCCTCGTCCTGGGCTGGAATCCATAGAGAAGCAGGTCCACCTAAGGATCCGCTGAGAAGGGGCCTACCCCATTTCGATGTCGACCGGCAGCCCCATGCGCCCCATGGCGCGGAGATGCCGGAAATGCGACCGCAGCGCGAACCACAGCGAGGGCTGAGTCGTGTAGCGCACCCCGTGCTTCTCGGAGTTCCGCTTCACGATCTCGGCGATCCGCGCGTAGTGCGTGTGCGGCACGCGCGGGAAGAGGTGGTGCTCGATCTGGAAGTTGAGGCCGCCGAGCACCCACGAGAGGGCGTGGTTGCGCGGGCAGAAGTCGACCGTCGTCTCGACCTCGTGCACCGCCCACACGCGCTTCGGGCCGCTCAGCTCCTCGACGGAGGCAAAGTCGGCCTCCTCGACGCAGTGCGCGAGCTGAAATGTCGTCGCGGTGATCAGGCCCATGATCATCGTGAACCCGATGTAGGCGAGGATCACGGCCCACCACGGGTAGACGAGCATCGGGATCACGAGCGCCCAGGTGATGAAGATCGCCTTCCCTGCAACGAGACCGACGAGATCCCAGCGCTTCGGCGCGCGGATCGGGCTGCGGCCGATGCTGCCGCGTGCAAACGCGGCGATGTCGCCGGCCGTCTGCCAGCGCAGCACCATGAGCGTGTACATCGGCCAGATGTAGTAGTGCTGCAGCCGGTACCAGGGGCGGGCCTTCTGCTGCGGCATGAATCGCGCGAAGGGCACCTGGCTGACGTCGTCGTCGTAGTCGTTGACGTTCGTGTAGGTGTGATGGGCGACGTTGTGCTTGACGCGCCACGCGTAGCTCGAGAAGCCGAGCAGCGTGTCGGCCGTCCAGCCCATCAGGTGGTTGTAGCGGCGCTTCGTGAAGTAGGCGCCGTGGTTCGCGTCGTGTTGCACGCAGAACGCGGTGAGCGTCGTGCCCGCGGCGAGCCCGACGAGGCAGATCAGGCCGAGCCAGAGACCCGGGCTGAAGAAGATCAGGGTCGTCCAGGAGGCAATCGTGAGGCCGAACGCGACGATGGTCTTCGCGTAGAGCTGGAGGTAGCCGCGGACGCGCGTCCACCGTGACTGAAGGTAGAGCTCGACCTCGCGGCGCGTCTCGCGGATGAACTCGCCGCCGTTGTCGAACGACACCTTCTGCGGGACACGAATCTCCATACCTGGATCCTTCCTACAGCAGGGCCGCTCGAGCTTCGCGGCGGATGGTACCTGCGACCGGTCTAGAGTGCGGCCATGGACGCCGCGCTTTCGGCCTGGTTCCTTGAAAACGCGCGCGACCTGCCGTGGCGGCGCACGCGCGACCCGTACGCCATCCTCGTCTCTGAGCTGATGTTGCAGCAGACGCAGGTCGAGCGGGTGATTCCGCGCTGGGCCGCCTGGCTCGAGCGGTGGCCGACCGCCGAAGCCCTCGCGGCCGCGTCGCCGGCGGACGCGATCCGCGAGTGGCAGGGGCTCGGCTACAACCGGCGCGCGCTCGCGCTCCACCGCGCGGCGTGCGCGATCGCCGAGCGTGGCTGGCCGGACGACCTCACCGAGCTGCCCGGAGTCGGCCGCTACACCGCCGACGCGGTGCGGAACTTCGCCCACGGCGAGGCCGTGCTGCCTGTCGACGTGAACGTGACACGCGTGCAGGAGCGCACGGGTCACCGGTTCAGGCCCGAGCATGCGGCAGCGTTGATGGACCTGGGCGCCACGGTCTGCCTCGCGCGGGTACCGCGGTGCGAGGTCTGTCCGCTCGCCGCGGAGTGCCCCTCGCGTGGCAGCCGCTACGAGCCGCTGCGCAAACAGTCGCCGTTCGAAGGCTCGTTCCGACAGCGCCGAGCGGCGGTGCTGCGCCTCGTCGCGGAGGCGCCGCGCCCGATCGCCGAGCTCGACAGCAAGGCGGTCGGCGCCCTCACCCGCGACGGCCTCGTCCAGATCCAGGCCGGCCTCGTCGCCCTGCCTTCCTGACGCGGAAGCACAGAGTTACCCGCGCGTACACCCCACCCAAAGGGTGGGGAGTCGATCCCACTTGGGACGATACCCGGGCGCGGCGCGCCTGTCTGTGCCGGTTCTGTGCCTATTTGCGCTCGACGCTCAGCGTTCGAGCAGCGCGACGGCCTGGGCGGCGAGGCCCTCGCCGCGGCCGGTGAAGCCGAGCTCGTCGGTCGTCGTCGCCTGAACGGACAGCCGCTCGAGGCCGACACCGAGCGCGCCGGCGAGCCGCGCGCGCATCTCGTCCCGATGGGGCGCCAGCCGGGGCTCCTGGCCGATCAGCACCACCTGCGCGTTGACGAGCCGCCAGCCCGCCTCTTCGACCTCGGCCCACGCGCGGGCGAGCAGGCCGACCGAGTCTGCGCCCGCGAGCGCAGGGTCGCCAGAGGGGAACAGCGAGCCGATGTCTCCGAGCCCCGCGGCTCCGAGCACCGCATCGGTCAGCGCGTGCGCCAGCACGTCGCCGTCGGAATGGCCCGCGAGCCCTTGTGGATGGTCGATCCGCACTCCGCCGAGCACGAGCGGCGCACCCGCCGCAAACGCATGCGCGTCGATCCCGATCCCGACCCGAAGCTCGCTCACAGCCCCAGAGCCTCGGGCAGCTCGGCGAGCGAGTCAACCCTGACGTCCGCCGCCGCTGCATCCTGGAGATAGCCCCACGGGCCACGTCGGACATGGACGGCGATCATCCCAGCGGCCTTGGCCGGAAGCACGTCGTTGTCGACGCGATCCCCGACATACGCCGCCTCGGCCGGCTCGCAGCCCGCCGCCTCGACGATCGCCCTGAAGAAGGCCGGATCCGGCTTCGCGACGCCGAGCCGCGCCGACGAGGCGACGTAGTCCACCGCCCAGCCTTCGCTGACGAGCCAGTCCTCGAGCTCGGCCGACTGGTTCCCGGCAACGCCGACGAAGAGCCCGCGCGCCCGCAGCTCGGCGATCGAGTCCAGCGCATCCGCGTACAGATCGCCCGGCTCGTAGAACGCGGGCGTAACGCGCGGCGGCTCGACGCCGAGGTGGTCGTACACGCGCCGATGCTCCTCGCCTCGCGCGATCGTCACGCCGAGAGCGGCCCAGAGGACATGCGGCCGCACTCCGACGGACTCCGCGATCTGCCGCCAGTAGCGCTCCTCGTCGACGAGCGTCTCGCCAACGTCGAAGAACACGGCCTTCAGAGCCACGACTCGACGAGCTCGAGGTCGGCCTGTGTCGTCACCTTGAGCAGTCGCGGGTCGCCTGCCACCCACGTGACCCGGCCGCCGGCCCGCTCGACGAGTGAAGCGCAGTCGGTGCCCTCGCCGAGCTCGACCGCCCGGCGCAGCACGGGCGCCAGGAACGCCTGCGGCGTCTGCACCGTGACGAGCCCGCCGCGGTCGACAGTCTCGACGACCAACTCGCCTTCGACGCGCTTCACCGTGTCCGGAATCGCGAGGCCCGGAACGGCCCCGTCCCAGCCCTCGCCGAGCGCCGTCAGCACGCGCTCCAGCACCTCTTCCGGAAGAAACGGCCTCGCTGCGTCGTGGACGAGCACGACCACCGCATCGTCGCCGACCTCGGCCAGTGCCAGCCGCACCGACTCGGCCCGCGTCGCGCCGCCCGTCACGCACGCGCTCACCTTCCCGCAGCCGAGCTCCTCCGCGAGCAGGATCGCCGGCTCCTCCCAGCCGGGCGGCGCGGCGACGACGATCGCGTCGACCCAGTCCGAGTCGTCGAGCCGCCGCAGGCTCTCGGCGAGCATGGGTAGCTCGCCGAGGCGCACGAATGCTTTGGGGTGCTCCGCCCCGAGCCGATCGCCGCTTCCCGCGGCCGCAACGATCGCCCAGGTGGTCAGACCGACGCTGTTGCTGCCGTCGCCTTGGCCTTCGAGGACTTCTTCTTGGCCGGGCCGACCTTGGCGAGCACTTCCTCGAGCCACTCGGCGGCCTGCTCCTCGTCCATGCCCTTTGCGTACATCAGCTCGCTCGCGAGGATCTTCTTCGCCTTCACGAACATCTGCTTCTCGCCGGTGGAGAGCCCCTTCTCGTGGTCGCGCAGCGAGAGGTTCCGCACCACTTCGGCCAGCTCGAGGATGTCGCCGGTCTTCATCTTGTCGCGATTGTGCTTGAAGCGACGGTTCCAGTTCTTCGGCATTTCCGTGCTTCCGCCGGAAAGCGCCTTGACGACCACCTCGACCATCTCCTCGTCGATCACCCAGCGAAGGCCTACACGCTCAGCGTTCTCCGTCGGCACGTTCACGGTCATGTCGTTGTGGAGGATCTGAATCGTCAGGTACTCGCGCTTGTCACCAAGGACGTCGCGCATCTCCTTCTTCACAACGGTTCCTGCCCCGTGGTGCGGATACACCACCTTGTCGCCGACATCGAACAAAGCCCGACCTCCCCCTTCTCCGCTGCTATGGCCAAGAAAGGCCGACGGGGGGAACCCGTCGGCCAGGAACCCCGGTATTGTAGCGGAAATCGCTGGAAAACGCACTGTTTTAGGGCGATTTGGAAAAGCCCTGCTCAGCGGCAAGTCTCGGACTGGTTACAGCTGGAGGTACCGGTCGACGAGGTTGTGCTCCTGGAGCCGTCGCAGGCCGTCGCGAATCTCGCGTGCGCGCACCGCGCCGACGCCGTCGACCGCCTCCAGTTCGCGCTGGCTCGCGCGCACGATCGCCTCGAGACCGTCCATGTCGGTGACGACCCGCGTGATGACGGCTTCCGGCAGCCGCGGGATGTGCGAGAGGATCCTGTAGCCGAGCGGCGCGACCGAGTGGTCGAGCGCGTTGACGCTCCGCGGGTAGCCGAGCACCTCCTGGAGCACCTCCATGTCGACGAGCTCGGCGTACGGAAGCTGGGACAGCACCTCGAGCGCACGATCCGGATCCTCGACGCAGTAGTCACGCACGACCGCGGCCTTTTCGGCCGGCACTTCGCCGATCAGCTCCGAGAGCTGCATCCGGATCAGCCGGCCCTCCGAGCCGAGCTCGACGCAGTCGCGCTCGACCTCCTCGGCGACGCGCGCGGTCATCTCGGCGCGCTGGACGACGACGAGCACGTCGTCGAGCACGACCGCACTCTGGAACTCGAGCGCCGTCAGCCGCGTCATCACCTGCTCGAGCCGCGTTCGATACGTCTCGAGCGTCGCCACGGCCTGATTCGTCTTGGCGAGCACGTCGGCGATCGGGTCGAGCTGATAGCGCTGGTTGCCGGCGAAGATCGTCACCGTCTCGCGCTGCTGCGAGATCGAGACGACGAGCGTCTTCGTCTGCTTGGCCACGCGCTCGGCGGTGCGGTGGCGCGTGCCGGTCTCGTTCGACGGGATCGTGGGATCGGGCATCAGCTGCACGTTCGCGTGCGAGAGCCGCCCGATGTCCTCGGTGACGATGATCGCCCCGTCCATCTTCGCCAGCTCGAACAGAAGCTGCGGCGTGAACGGCAAGCCGATCTTGATGCCGCCGGAGAACATGAAGGCGAGCTCGTCCGGGGCGCCGACCACGATCAGCGCGCCCTCGTGCGAGCGGATGATGTCGTCGATCCCCTGGCGCAGCTCGGTGCCGGGCGCGATGCGAGCGATCGACTCGAGCAGATGCGCGTCGCGCCGGGGATCCCGCCCCGACGGCATCCGCATGAAACCGAGCCTGTACGGGCTAGAGGCCGGCTGCTTCGGATCCTTGTGCGCTGAGCCCAACGGCGATCGCCTTCCGGAGCGTGTCGACTGCAACTACCTGCATCTTGCCATGCGCAGCCGTCCCGGCCGGAGCGATCACGGCCTCGAGGCCGAGTTTCGCGCACTCCTCGAGGCGCCGGTCGGACTGCGACGCGCCGCGGAGGCGACCCGTGAGCCCCACCTCGCCGAACACTGCGGTCGCCTCGCGCACCGGCATCCCGCGCGAGGCCGAGGCGATCGCGAGGCCGATCGCGAGGTCGGCGCCCGGCTCGTCGATCCGGACGCCGCCGGCGACGTTGACGAAGACGTCGGCCGAGCCGAGCGCGAGACCCGCGTGGCGCGACAGCACCGCGACGATCATCGCGAGCCGCTTCGGATCGACTCCGGTGCCGACGCGGCGCGGCATCGCGAGATCGGTCGGCGCCACGAGCGCCTGGATCTCGAGCAGGATTGGCCGCGAGCCCTCGAGCGCGCAGGCGACCGCCGCGCCGATCTCGCCCGCGACCGTGCGTCCGAAGAGCTCCGACGGGTCGGGCACGCCGACGAGCCCGGCGCCGGTCATCTCGAAGACGCCGATCTCGTTCGTCGAGCCGAAGCGGTTCTTCGTCGCGCGCAGGACGCGATGCTCGTGGTAGCGGTCGCCCTCGAACTGGAGCACGCAGTCGACCAGGTGCTCGAGCACGCGCGGGCCCGCGACCGAGCCGTCCTTGGTGACGTGGCCGACGAGGATCGTCGCGACGCCGCACTCCTTCGCGACGCGCAGCAGCCGCCCCGCCGCCTCGCGCACCTGCGCGACCGAGCCCGGCGCCGAGCCGACGTCGCGCGCGTAGAGCGTCTGCACCGAGTCGATCACGCAGACGTCGGGCAGCTCGGCCTCGAGCGTCGCGCAGATCGCGTCGAGCTCGGTCTCGGCCAGGATCTCGACCCGCTCGGCCCCGCCGAGCCGCTGCGCGCGGAGCTTGACCTGCGCCGTCGACTCCTCGCCCGTGACGAGCAGCGCGCGCCGGTCCTGCGAGATCGCCGCGAGCGCGCTCAGCAGCAGCGTCGACTTGCCGACGCCCGGGCTCGCCGCCGACCAGCACGAGCGAGGCCGGGACGAGCCCACCGCCGAGCACGCGGTCGAGCTCGGGCACCCCGGTCGAGATCCGCGCCGCCTCCTCGACCTCCACGTCGACGAGCCGAAGCAGCGGCCGGGGCTGCGCGTCAGAGCCGCGGCGCGGTTTCTCGGCCGGAGCGGCGCGCTCCTCGTGCAAGGTCCCGAACGCCGAGCAGCCCGGGCACTTGCCGAACCAGCGGCCCGCGGTGTAACCGCACTCCGTGCACGCGTATGTGACCGCAGCTTTAGCCATCCAGCCAGTCTAGGGTCGGGTCCCGACAGCTTTGTGACGAAACTGGATAGGGTCCGAAACATGACTCCGGACGAGCGACTCGAGCGCTACGCCGAGCTCGCCGTCCGCGTCGGCTCCAATCTCGCGCCCGGGCAGACGCTCAACGTCTGGTGCTCGGTCGAGCACGCGCCGCTCGCCCGCGCGATTGCGCGCGCGGCGTACGCGGCGGGCGCCGAGTACGTCGACGTCTTCTACGAGGACCAGCACGTCCGCCGCGAGATGATCCTGCATGCCGATGACGAGGTCGCTCACCTGGACACCGCCGTGGCTGCTCGAGCGCACGCGGCAGCTCGGCGACGGGCACGGCGCGATGATCCTGATCACCGGCGATCCCGATCCGAGCTGCTCAGCGACCTCGACGGCGCCCGCGTCGGCAAGGCGCGCCAGACCGCGCGCCAGGAGGAGAACCTCCGCCTCCTCAACGAGCGGCTCGTGAACTGGTCGATCATCGCCTACCCGAACGAGGGCTGGGCGCGCACGGTCTTCGGCGAGCCCGACGTCGAGCGGCTCTGGGAGGCGCTCGGCAAGGCAGTCCGCCTCGACGAGGCCGACCCCGTCGCCGCATGGCACGAGCACATGGACCGGCTCGTCGCCCGCGCGACGGCGCTCAACGGGCGCCGCTTCGACGCGATCCACTTCACCGGCCCCGGTACGGATCTCACCGTCGGCCTCCTGCCCGAGTCGCTCTGGAAGGCGGCCGCCTTCGAGACGTCATGGGGGCGCCGCCACATCCCGAACATGCCGACCGAAGAGGTCTATACGACGCCGGACTACCGGCGCACCGAAGGCGTCGCCCGCTCCACCAAGCCGCTCGCACTGGCGGGAACGATCGTGCGCGATCTCGAGGTGCGGTTCGAGTCGGGCCGCGCCGTCGAGGTCAACGCGTCGAGCGGCGCCGAGGCCGTCCGCGCCCAACTCGAGGTCGACGACCAGGCGCCGTTCCTCGGCGAGGTCGCGCTCGTCGACGGCTCGAGCCGCGTCGGCCAGACCGGGCTCGTCTTCTTCGACACGCTCTTCGACGAGAACGCGACGTGTCACATCGCCTACGGCGCCGCGGTCGTGCAGAACGTCGCAGGCGCCGAGAGCTGGAGCGTCGAGGAGCGGCTCGCGCGCGCGTCAACCACGCCAAGATCCACACCGACTTCATGATCGGCGGGCCCGAGGTCGACGTCGACGGGCTCGACGCGGACGGCAACGCAACGCCGCTGATCCGCGGCGACGTCTGGCAGCTCGACTAGCCAGAGGCCTGGTGGGGAACCCGGCCGCCGCCGGAGGGCATTCCAGACCAAGCCGGGCAACCACGGTCGGTCGTGGTGCGTAGCAACGCTACGCGGCGCGGCCGAACGTTCTGATCCGGCGCCGCGTCTGGGACGTCATCCGGCCCGGCCGGGTTTCCTGGCAGGCCTCAGAACAGCTACTCGGCGGGGTCGTCGGCCGCTTCGTCCGGCTCGGCGGCCGGCTCTTCGGGCGGCACCGTGACCTGCTCGGGCTTGATGTCGGCCGGGAGGACGGTGATGTCCACCTCGTCCGAATCGCCGGTGCGCCCGATCAGGATTGTCGAGCCCGCCTCGAGCGTGCGCCCGAGGACGAAGTCGGCGAGCGGGTCCTCGATCAGCTGCTGGATCGCGCGGCGCAGCGGCCGGGCGCCCATCGCCGGGTCGTAGCCCTTGTCGACGAGCAGGTCGCGTGCCTCGTCGGTGAGCTCGATCGTCACCTCGTGCAGCGCCATCTGCTCGCGCAGCCGCTTCAGCATCAGCTCGACGATGACCTTGATCTCGTCCTTCTCGAGCTTGTGGAAGACGATGATCTCCTCGATGCGGTTCAGCAGCTCGGGGCGGAAGACCTTCTTGAGCTCGCTCATCACGCGGCTCTTCATGTCGTCGTAGGACAGGCCCGACTCGTCGCCCATCGTGAAACCGAGCGACTGGTTCTTCGAGATCTGCGCGGCGCCGATGTTCGACGTCATGATCACGATCGTGTTGCGGAAGTCGACGCGGCGGCCCTGGCTGTCGGTCAGCTTCCCCTCCTCCAGGATCTGGAGCAGGATGTTGAACACGTCGGGATGCGCCTTCTCGACCTCGTCGAGCAGGATCACGGAGTACGGCTTGCGGCGCACGGCCTCGGTGAGCTGGCCGCCCTCGTCGTAGCCGATGTAGCCCGGAGGCGAGCCGACGAGCCGGGACACGGAGTGCTTCTCCATGTACTCGGACATGTCGACCTGGATCATCGCGTCCTCGTCGCCGAACAGGAACTCGGCGAGCGTGCGGGCGAGCTCGGTCTTGCCGACGCCCGAGGGCCCGAGGAAGATGAACGAGCCGGTCGGGCGCTTCGGATCCTTGATCCCGGCGCGCGCGCGGCGGATCGCCTTGGAGACGGCGACGATCGCCTCGTGCTGGCCGATCACGCGCTTGTGGAGCTCGTCCTCCATGCGGATCAGCTTCTCGGACTCGGCCTCGGTGAGCTTGAAGACGGGGATGCCGGTCCACATCGAGACGATGTCCGCGATCTCCTCCTCGCCGACCTCGGGCTGCTCCTCCTCGCCCTCGGCGCGCTGCCAGTTCTCCTCGAGCTCCCGCTTCTTCTGCGTGAGCTTGCGCTCCTTGTCGCGGAGCGACGCGGCCTTCTCGAACTCCTGGGCCTCGATCGCGGCTTCCTTGTCCTTCCGCACCTTCTCGATCTCGTCCTCGAGCTCGCGGTAGCGCGGCGGAGCGGTCATCGACTTGATGCGCAGCCGCGAGGCGGCCTCGTCGATCAGGTCGATCGCCTTGTCGGGCAGCTGCCGGTCCTGGATGTAGCGGTCGGCCAGCGTCGCCGACGCGTAGAGCGCGTCGTCGGAGATCTTGCAGCGGTGATGGGCCTCGTAGCGGTCGCGCAGGCCGCGCAGGATCTGCACGGTGTCGTCGACCGAGGGCTCCTCGACGCGGATCTGCTGGAAGCGGCGCTCGAGTGCGGCGTCGCGCTCCAGGTACTTGCGGTACTCGTCGAGCGTCGTGGCGCCGATCGTCTGCAGCTCGCCCCGGGCCAGCGCAGGCTTGAGGATCGAGGCTGCGTCGATCGCGCCCTCAGCGGCGCCCGCGCCGACGAGGTTATGCAGCTCGTCGATGAAGAGGATGATGTCGCCGCGCTGGGTGATCTCCTTCATCACCTTCTTGAGGCGCTCCTCGAACTCGCCGCGGTACTTCGAGCCGGCGACGAGCGCAGCCAGGTCGAGCGTGTAGATCTGCTTGCCCTTGAGCAGCTCTGGCACCTGGTTGTTGCTGATGCGCGCGGCGAGACCCTCGACGACAGCGGTCTTGCCGACGCCCGGCTCGCCGATCAGCACCGGGTTGTTCTTCGTGCGGCGCGACAGGATCTGCATCACGCGCTCGATCTCGGTCTGGCGGCCGACGACGGGGTCGAGCTTGCCCTCGGCGGCGAGCTTGGTGAGGTTGCGGCCGAACTGGTCGAGCAGCTTCGAGCTCTTCGCCTTCTCGCCGGCGGGGCCGCCCTGGCCCTGCTGGCGCCGACCGGGGCCGGAAAGCATGCGGATGATCTCGTTGCGAATCTTCTCGGCGTCGGCGTCGAAGTCGAGCAGGATCCGTGCGGCGACCCCCTCGTTCTCGCGCACGAGCCCGAGCAGGATGTGCTCGGTGCCGATGTAGTTGTGGCCGAGCGACAGCGCCTCGCGCAGCGCGAGCTCCAGCACCTTCTTGGCGCGCGGGGTGAACGGGATCTGGCCCGTGGTGACCTCGTCGCCCTGGCCGACGATGCGGGCAACCTGCGCGCGCACCTCCTCGACCGTGATGTCGAGCGACTCGAGCACGCGCGCGGCGAGACCTTCCTCTTCGCGCAGCAGACCGAGCAGCAGATGCTCAGTGCCGATGTAGTTGTGCTTGAGCGCCCTCGCCTCGTCCTGTGCGAGAACGACGACCTGACGCGCCCGTTCCGTGAATCGCTCGAACAAGCCCTACACCCCTTTCCCTGGACCCAGTGAGCGCCAGCCGCTTCCGGGTCGAGGTAGTCCCATAGTAGCCCAGGGACCGGAGGCTGGGTTAAGCGCGCTGGGCGGTTCCGTTAAGAGCGCGCAAGCTTTCACAGAAGCTTTACCGGCTTGCCGGTAGGCTCCGTCCTCGTGAAGGCGCTGATCACGGGCGGGGCCGGCTTCATCGGCTCGCACCTCGCCGAGGTGCTGCTGGCCGACGGGCAGGAGGTCTTCGTCCTCGACGACCTCTCGACCGGCTCGCGCCGGAACGTCGAGCACCTGATGGAGAACAGGGACTTCCACCTCACCGTGGACTCCGTGTTGTCGCGATCCGTCGTCAACGAGCTCGTCCACAAGTGCGACGTCGTCTACCACCTGGCCGCCGCGGTCGGAGTCCGGCTGATCGTCGAGGAGCCGGTGCGGACGCTCGTCACCAACGTGCAGGGCACGGAGAACGTGCTCGACGAGTGCAACCGCTTCGGCAAGCGCGTCCTGATCGCCTCGACCTCAGAGGTCTACGGCGACCACCAGGACGAGGCGCCGCTCGAGGAGGGCGCGCGCCGGATCTACGGGCCGACGACGCAGCGCCGCTGGGCGTATGCGGACTCGAAGGCGATGGACGAGTTCCTCGCGCTCGCCTACCACCAGGAGCGCGGGCTCGACTGCGTGATCGCGCGGCTCTTCAACACCGTCGGCCCGCGCCAGAGCGGCCGCTACGGGATGGTGATCCCGCGCTTCGTCGGCGCCGCGCTCGGCGGCCGGCGGCTCGAGATCTTCGGCGACGGCAACCAGACGCGCTGTTTCTGCCACGTCCAGGACACGATTCGCGCGCTCGCCGGGCTGATGGGCGCGACACAGCTTTCGGGCGAGATCTACAACGTGGGCTCGCAGGAGAGCATCTCGATCCTCGGGCTCGCGGAGCGCGTGCTCGCGGCGACCGGCTCTCGCTCGCCGCTCGTGAACATCCCGTTCGACGAGGCCTACGGGCAGGGGATCGAGGACATGCTCCATCGCAAGCCCGGCCTCGAGAAGATCAACGGCGCGATCGGCTGGGGCCCGACGATCGACCTAGACGGGATCCTCGCCGACGTGATCGCGTACGAGCGCTCGAAGCCCGTGCTCGTCGAGTCCTAGAGCAGTTCCGCGAAGACGTCCTCGACGAGGTAGTCGAACGACGGCGGCAGGGAGCCGTCGACGTCGGCGTGCTCGCGGAGGAAGAAGAGGTACGACGGCCACTCGACCGCGCGGTCCGGGAACTCGCCGCTGCGGGCCGAGACGAGGTGCTCGAGCTCGATCAGGTTGAAGCCGGAGCCGGCCCGGAGATGGACGACTTCGGCGACGGCCGCGGGCGGCAGCTCGGGCTGCGGCATCGGCGCGGGCGCGGGGCCCGGGCCGGGCCTCGGCGCGGGCATCGGGATCGGGATCGGCGCCGGCTCGGGCGCGAGCTCCGGCTCGGGCTCGGGGACGGACGCGAGCGGCTGGCGCGCCGGCTGTGCGAAGTCGCGCTCGCGCTGCTCGAGCTCGGCCTCGCGCGAGTCGAGCTCGCCGGCCTGCGCTTCGACCTCGGCAGCGCGCGCCTCGAGCTCCGCGGCCTGAGCCTCTAGCTCGGCCCCCGTCGCTGCGAGCGCGCCCGCGGTGTGCTCGAGCTCCCGGTCGCGCGCGCCCAGCTCGCCGGCGCGCTTTGCGAGCGACGACTCGCGCTTGGTGACCGCGGACACGCGGCGTTCGAGCTCGCGCTCCCGCGACGCGACCTTGCGGTCGCGCGCCTCGACGTCGCCGAGCTCCTCCCGGGCCACGCGCACGCGCTCCTGCTCGGCGAGCAGCTCGTCCATCCGCCCGTCGATCGTCTGGGTGAGTTGCGTGACCTCGACCGCGCGGCTCTTCGTCCGGCGGCGGCCGAGCAGCGCGAAGGCGAGCACGATCAGAGCCAGCAGCATCGCGCCGCCGAAGGCGACCGGGATCCAGACGAGCGAGCGCGTCCGCTCGGGCGAGGTCGGCGCGGTCGCGGCGCTGCCGACGTCGAGCGTTGGATCGGAGGTGCCGACGAGCCCGTTCAGCGTGCCGAGGCGCTCCTGGAGCGCTCGCGAGGCCGGCAGCACGCGCTGCACCGGCGGGATCGCCGCGAGACGCGAGCGAGCCCGTGCGATCGCCGTCTGCAGCTCGCTCTGGAAATGCGCGGTGCGGATCGCGATCGCCTGCGCCGCGAACGCATTCGCTATGTCGGCCGCGCGCTGCCCGCTCGACGCCGAGGCGGCGACGGTCACCAGGTTCCGGCCGGGATTCGCGATCACGCGCACCTGGCGCAGCAGCGAGGCGGCGCTCTGGTCGAGGCCGAGCTGGACGCGGACGCCCTCGGCGACCTGCGGCGTCGCGATCAGGATCGCCGCGGTACGGGCGGCGCGACCCGGATCGGCCGAGTCGCGGAGCAGGCTGAAGCCGTCGAAGGTGTGGTCGCCCGCCGCGATCGGCGTCAGCAGGATCTGCGACCGCGCGACGAAGCGCGACGGCGCGGAGAGCGCCCACGCGGCGACTCCGCCCGTGACGAGGGCGACGAAGAGGACCGCCGCGAGTGCAAACCACAGGCCACGCCTCTTCACGGCGCGCTCATTCGCGGTCGCGGAGCGCGGGAAAGAGGATCACGTCGCGGATCGTGTCGCCTCCCGTCAGAACCATGGCGAGGCGGTCGATCCCGAGCCCGAGCCCGCCCGTGGGCGGCATCCCGTAGGAGAGCGCCTCGACGTAGTCCGGATCGCCCTCCTCCGCCTCGGCGTCACCGGCGGCGCGATCGACCTGCTGCTGAGCGAAGCGCTCCGCCTGCTCCTCGGAGTCGTTGATCTCGGTGAACGCGTTGCCGAGCTCGATCCCGCCGATGTAGTACTCGAACCGCTCGACGATCGTCGGGTCGGCATCCGTGGCGCGGGCGAACGGAGACAGCTCGACCGGATAGTCGTGCACGATCGTCGGCTGGATCAGGTTCGGCTCCACGAAACGGGTCAGGGCGTGGTCGACGAGCTTCGCCCAGGTTGGATCTTTCGACGTGTCCACCTCTCTTGCCTGCAAGAGCGCGCGCAGCTCGTCTGCGTCGCGCGACCACACTCCCTGCTCTTTCAGCGCCTCGACGAAGCTGACGCGCTGCCACGGCGCCTTCACGTCGACCTCGTGGCCGCGGAACGTGACCGTGGTGCCGCCGGTCACCTCGCGGGCGACGCGCTCGACGAGGTTCTCGATCCGCACCATCGTGTCGCGGTAGTCGGCGTACGCCTCGTACCACTCGAGCATCGTGAACTCGGGGTTGTGCTTGAACGAAATGCTCTCGTTGCGAAAGTCCTTGCCGATCTCGTAGACGCGCTCGAGCCCGCCCACGATCAGGCGCTTGAGGTACAGCTCGGACGCGATCCGGAGGTACATGTCCCGGTCGAGCTCGTTCGAGTGGGTCACGAACGGCATCGCGAAGGCGCCGCCGTAACGGGGCTGGAGGATCGGCGTCTCGACCTCGACGAAGCCGTCGTCGTCGAGCGCGCTCCGCACCGCGGTGACGATCTTCGCGCGGGTGAGGAAAAGCCGGCGCGTGTCCTCGTTCATCAGCAGGTCGAGGTAGCGCCTGCGATAGCGCTGCTCGATGTCGGTGAGGCCGTGGAACGTGTCGGGCAGCGGCGCGCGGATCTTCGCGAGCACCTCGAGCTCGTCGACGGCCATGGACGGCTCGCCGCGCCGCGACTGGGCCGGGGAACCAGTGGCGCCGACGATGTCGCCGAGGTGGACGTTCACCTCGCCGGTGCGCTCGACCGCGCAGAGGAGCTGGATCCGCCCGCTGCGATCGACGAGGTCGAGGAAGACGAGCTTGCCCATCTCGCGGCGTGCCAGCACGCGGCCCGCGATGCGGTGCTTCGAGGCCGCCTCGCCGCCGGGTTCGAGCTGCTCGGCCTCGGCGCGGACGGCCGCGATCTCGACCCGGTCGGGGAAGCGCTTTGCTGCCATCAGACTCGTGAGGGTACTCGCTGCATCGACCAGATCAAGGGGCCATCGGGCACGCGGCCCTCGGCGATGACGGCGAAGCCGAGCCGCTCGTACCAGGCCACGTTGCGCTCGTTCGCAGTCTCGAGGCAGAGAGGGTCACCGGCGAGGGCGCCGAGCTCCTCCATCAGCACCGTGCCGATCCCCTGGCCCTGCCGCTCCGGGTCGACGCCGATCCCGCCGACGTACCAGAACGGCCCCGGCACAACGCCGGTCCGCAGGTCGCGCGACGCGGTGGCGAACGCGGTGAGCCGGCCGAGCGCGGCGGGCCCGAGCCGGAACGGCGCCGCGATCAGCCCGCTGCGAACCATCCGCGGCAGCGACGCGACGTGGCCGCCGGGCGGGATCAGGATCGCGACGCCGCCGTCGACGGCGAGCAGCGTCCCGACGCCGGCGGTGTACCGCAGCACCGCGGAGAAGAACCACGGGCTGCGCCGCAGCCGCTCGCGCTCGTCCGGGAGGACGAACACGAACTGCGGATCGTTCGCATAGGCACGCGTCAGCATCCTCCCGGCCGCGGCGTACTCGCCGGGCGGAAGGACGCCTACGCGGCTTTGATGTCGAGGATCTTGAACTTCAGGGCACCGCGCGGGGCCGCCACTTCGACGGTCTCGCCCTTCTTCTTGCCCAGGATCGCCCGGCCGACGGGCGACTCGTTCGACAGCTTCTGCTCGGCGGGATTCGCCTCGGCCGAGCCGACGATGTGGTACTCGACCGTCTCGTTGGCGTCGACGTCCTTGAGGCGGACGGTCGAGCCGATCGAGACGACGTCCTTCGCGATGTCCTTCTTCTGGATCACGCGGGCGCTGACGAGCCGCTCTTCGAGCATCGCGATGCGGGCCTCGACGTAGGCCTGCTCGTTCTTCGCGTCGTCATATTCGGCGTTCTCCGCGATGTCGCCGAACTCGCGGGCGACCTTGATCCGTTCGGCCACCTCGCGGCGCTTTTCGGTGGAGAGGAACTCGATCTCCTTCGCGAGTTTCTTGTACCCCTCCGGAGTGAGGATCACTTCCTTCAACGGACCTCCATGGCGGTTTTTTGAGGCACCGAGCGGGCGGGTACGGTACCTGCGGCCCGCTGCTAGGTCAAGCCGGATGCGGGTACCATCCGCGCGATGGAGATCGACCTCAGGGAGTCCTGGGCGATCGGGCCGGTCGAGATCCCGACGCGGCTCGTGCTTGCGCCGATGGCGGGCGTCAGCGTGCAGGCCTTCCGCCGGCAGGGCCGCCGCTTCGGCGCAGGGCTCGTCTGCTCGGAGATGGTGAGCTGCGCGGGGATCGAGCACCGTAACGAGCGGACGCTCGGGTACCTGCGCGTCGCCTCCGACGAGCATCCGCTGGCGATCCAGATCTTCGGCTCGGAGCCGCGCGTGATGGCCGAGGCCGCGCGGATGGTCGAGGCTGCAGGAGCGGACATCGTCGACATCAACTACGGCTGCCCGGTGCGCAAGGTGACGAAGACGGGCGCCGGCGCGACGCTGCTCGACGACCCGGCGCGGGCCTGCGCGATCGTCGAGGCAGTCGCGGGCGCGGTCTCGGTGCCGGTCTCGGTGAAGATGCGGCGCGGGCTCGAGAACGGCTCGCGCTCGTGTCTCGAGGTCGGGCCGCAGCTCGTCGAGGCGGGCGCGTCGAGCCTCACGCTGCATCCGCGCTCGGCGAAGCAGATGTACACCGGCTTCGCCGACCACTCGCTCACCGCGGAGCTCGTGTCGCTCGTCGACGTACCGGTGATCGCCTCGGGCGACATCACCTCACGGGCGCGGGCCCAGGCCGTGCTGGCCACGACCGGAGCCGCCGCGGTGATGGTCGGCCGCGCCGCGCAGGGCAACCCGTGGGCGCTGCGCGAGCTGCTCGGCGAGGACGACGGCGAGCCGAGCCGCGAGGAGGTCGCCGCGGAGCTGATCCTCTTCATCCGCGAGACGGTGCGCGAGCTCGGCGAGGCGCGCGCGTCGCGGTTCCTGAAGAAGTTCTACGGCTGGTACCTCGGCCGCGGCCGTTTCCCGCGTCAGTTCAAGAGCGAGCTGACGCAGATCGACTCGACCGAGGAGGTCGAGCGGCGCCTGCTCGCGGCCGCCCCGGGCGCGGCGGCGGTGCTTGGAGCCCTGGAGGCGACGCTGCCGCAGGGCGATGACGTCCTGCTCGACCTGCCGATCTCGCTGTACGGCGGCGGCTAGAAAAGCCCCTTGTGCTCATGAGCATTAGCTCTTCGAAGCGCGACGAAAGCGTTGCACTCGATCGGCCGATCCCGCGCTACTACGACCAAAAACGAGCTTGTGCTCATGAGCATTAGGGGTTTCTGGACCAGACGAGGCGCAGGCCCTCGAGCGTGAGCCACGGGTCTATCTTCTCGATCGTCTGCGAGTGCGGCGCGATCAGCTCGGCCAGGCCGCCCGTCGCGATACAGCGCGCCTCGGCGCCGAGCTCGCCGCGGATCCGGCCGACGATACTGTCGACCTGACCGGCGAAGCCGTAGACGAGGCCTGACTGGAGCGCGGCCGCGGTCGTCTTGCCGATCACCGTCGCGGGCTCGACGAAGTCGACCTTCACGAGCCGCGCCGCGCGGGCGAACAGCGCGTCCATCGAGATCTCGATCCCCGGCGCGAGCACGCCGCCCACGTACTCGCCCGCGGGCGAGACGACGTCGAAGTTCGTCGAGGTGCCGAAGTCGACCACGATGCACGGCGCGCCGTAGCGCTCGAGCGCGGCGACCGAGTTCGCGATCCGGTCGGGGCCGACCTCGCGCGGGTCGTCGTAGCGGATCGGCAACCCGGTCTTCGTTCCCGGCCCGAGCACGAGCAGGCGCGCGCCGGTCCAGCGCTCCACCCACTCCTCGTAGGCGCGGACGAGCGCGGGCACCGTCGACGAGATGCAGACCCCGGTCACCGTCTTCACGTCGAGCAGACGGCCGAGCATGATCCCGAGCTCGTCCCCGGTGCGATTCGCCTCGGTTGCGACGCGCCAGTGCTCGGCGAGCGTCTCGCCGTCGTAGAGCCCGAACACCGTCTGGGTGTTCCCCACGTCGACGGCGAGGAGCATCGGCGAGCTAGACCGCGTCGTCGTCGGTGCCGAGCGACTCGCCGATCCGCTCGGCGAGCGCCTCGGCGGTCAGCTTGGGCTCGTCGCCCTCGCCGCGCAGCTCCTCGACGGTGACGTCGCTGGAGCTGTAGACCTCGGCGCGCGGGATCATCCGCGTCGGCCTGTTCTTGTCCCAGACCCAGACGTCCTCCATCTTGAGCTGGAAGAACGGATAGCTCGGCTGCGGGACGTACTTGAGGTCGAGCTTGTTGCAGAGGTACGTCGCATCCTGCGTCAGCACGCAGTAGCGGAAGAGGCCGAAGACGGCGGTGTACTCCTTCTTCAGCCGGAGCTCGAGCTCGGCCTCGAACTCGTCGAGTTCGTCGATGTGCGACATGGGCTCATAGTAGCCGTGCCAGCAGGTCCGTCACCCTCCCCAGGCCCGGCGCGACGAGGTCCGGGTCGAGCTCGGCGAGCGGCTCCAGCACGAAGCGCCGCTCGGCCAGGCGCGGGTGCGGGACGACGAGACCGGGCTCGTCGATCACCTCATCGTCGTAGAGGAGGAGGTCGAGATCGATCGTGCGCGGGCCGAAGCGCGGGCCCTCGCGCGTACGGCCGAGCTCGAGCTCGATCGCGAGCAGGCACTCGAGTAGCGCGCGCGGCTCGAGCGCCGTGTCGAGCTCGGCGGCAGCGTTGAGGAAGCGCGGCTGGTCGAGGTAGCCGACCGGATCGGTCTCACGGAAGGACGACACCGCGACGACGGCGCCGCCGAGCAGGTCGAGCGCGTCGCGCAGCGCAGCTTCCCGGTCGCCGAGGTTCGAGCCGAGTCCGATGTAGGCACGCGCCACCGTCGGAGGCTACCCTGCCCGGATGCGCCGGCTCGTCGTCCTCGGAGCCCTGCTCGCGCTGTGGACGGGTTCGGCCCACGCGGCCCGCGGCCCGGTGCTCGTCGAGCTGAGGGGTGAGAGCGGCGCGTTCGCGCTCCAGGCCGCCGGCGGCACGCTCGTCTCCTCGGAACTGCGCATCTGGAAGGTGCCGGGCGCCGCGGCGGCCGGCCTCGTGCCGCGGCTGCGCGGCGCGGTTCGCATCGTCGAGCCTGACCTCCTCCTGCGCCCGCGCGATGCGGTCGCCGATCCGCTGGTCGCCCAACAGTGGTGGCTTCCGGTCGTCGGCGCCGAAAACGTCACGCCGCCAGGGCCGGGCGTGCCCGTGACGGTGATCGACGCCGGCGTCGACCTGACGCATCCCGAGTTCGTCTCGCGGCCGAACACGACTGCGCTGAACGAGCAGACGCTGCTCGGCCAGGACGACGAGCACGGCACCGCGGTCGCCTCCGTCGTCGCCGCACCGGCGAACGGGGTCGGCGTCGTCGGCGTGTACCCGCAGGCCGTCCTGCGTGCGTTCGACGCGAGCCCGGCCGAGGACATCGACGAGGCGACGCTGATCAAGGGCGTCCTCCTCGCATCCGAGGCCGGTCGCGGTGTGATCAACCTGAGCCTCGGCGCCCCGCAGGAGAGCCCTCTGCTCGCGCAGGCGATCATCCTCGCATTCGGGCGCGGCACGATCGTCGTCGCCGCGGCCGGCAACGAGTTCGAGGACGGAAACCCGCCCTCGTACCCGGCCGACGAGCCGCACGTGCTCACCGTGGGCGCAACGACGGAGGCGGGCGAGCCGGCGCCGTTCTCGAGCGCGTCCGACGCGACCGACCTCGCCGCGCCGGGCGTCGACATCCCGGTCGCCGTGCCGTACGTCGTCGACCCGAGCGGCTACGCGACGCTCGGCGGCACGAGCTTCGCCGCCCCGCAGGTCACCGGCGCGACTGCCTGGGTCTGGACCGCGCGGCCGACGCTCCAGACGACGCAGGTCTTCGACCTGATGCGCCTCTCGGCGCAGGACATCTGGACGCCCGGCTGGGACAAGGACACGGGCTTCGGGCTGCTCGACATCCCGAACGCGCTGACGCAGGCGCCGCCGCCGGTCGACCCGCTGGAGCCGAACGACGAGATCGAGCAGGTCGCGGCGCACGGCATCTTCCCCACCGCGAAGCATCTCGTGAAGGGGACGTTCCGGGCGCGGATGGCCGCCGTCGACGACCCGGAGGACGTCTATCGCGTCGCGGTGCCGGCGCACGACTCGGTGACCGTGACGCTGAAGCCCGACGCGAACCTCAACCTCAGGCTCTGGGCGCCGGGGACGCAGAGCGTCACGGAGACCGGCAGCCCCCGGCTCGCGGTGAGCACGAAGCTCGGCACGCAGACGGATGTCGTGCGCTGGACGAACGCGGGCAAGAGACAGGTCGTCGTCTACGCCGACGTCTACTTCCCGCCGCGCAGCTCCGAGCCGCTCGTGAACTACGCGCTGAGCGTCAAGACCGCGCGCGCTCGGCCGTAGCGGCCGCGTGCTCGACCGGCGCCTCGAGCACGACGTCGGGCTTGCGGACACGTGCCTTCACCCGCTCGACCGCCGGGAAGCGCGCCAGCAGCGCGTCGGCGATCGCGGCCGACAGCGCCTCGAGCAGCTGGAACTTGCGGCCGTCGGAGACCTCGCGCACGCAGGCGACGACCTCGCGGTAGTCGACCGCATCCTCGATCCGGTCGCTGTCCACATCCGGCACGTCGAGCCAGACGTCGAACAGGAACCGCTGGCCGTCGCGGCGCTCGTTCTCGTTCACGCCGTGGTAGCCGTGCAGCTCGAGCCCGATCACCTCGACCGTGATCAACCCTCCACCGCCGCTGCGACCGTGAGCGCCTCGACATGCTCGCGGACGTCGTGCACCCGGAAGATCGTCGCGCCGTGGACGAACGCGCTGACCGCGGCGCCGACGCTCGCCGAGACCGTGCCGCGCGTCGCCTGCGCATCGCCGAGCAGGCGGCCGAGCGAGCTCTTCCGCGAGACCCCGACGAGGATCGGCCGGCCGAGGCGCGCCACGACGTCGAGCCGGCGCAGCAGCTCGAGGTTGTGCTCGACCGTCTTGCCGAACCCGATGCCCGGGTCGAGGCAGATCCTCTCTTCCGGGACGCCCGCAGCGACCGCGGCGGCGAGCCGCTCCTCGAGGAACGAGGTGACCTCGCCGGCCACGTCCTCGTAGACCGGGTTGCGCTGCATCGTGCGCGGCTCGCCGAGCATGTGCATCAGGCAGAGGTAGGCGCCCGAGTCGGCAACCACGCCGGCGAGCACGGGGTCGGCACGGAGCGCGCTGACGTCGTTGACCATCTCCACGCCCAGCGCGAGCGCGCGGCGCGCGACCTCGGCCTTCGCGGTGTCGATCGAGACCGGGACACCGTCGAGCCGCTCCAGCACGGGCACCACGCGCCGCAGCTCCTCGTCGAGGGAGACGCCGTCCGCCCCGGGCCGCGTCGACTCGCCGCCGACGTCGATGATCCCGGCGCCGGCGTCGATCATCGCCCGAGCCGAGGCCGCCGCGGCGTCGGGATCGTCGAAGTGGACGCCGCCGTCCGAGAACGAGTCGGGGGTGACGTTGAGGATCCCCATCACCGTGGGACGGGGAAACCGGAGCTCGATCGGCGGGCGCTCGGTCAGGCGGAGGGCTCGGGATCCGGGCCCTGCATCGTCGCGCCCGGGAGCGGGAACGGACGGGACTTCGGCGCCGGCGCGCGCTTCTTCTCCTCGGCGGGCGCCGTGGGCGGCGTCTCCTCGGGCGCGTCCGGGAACACGGCCGTCTCGGACTCGCCCGCGAGCAGCCGCTCGAACTGATCCGCGTCGATCGTCTCGTGCTCGATCAGCACGGCCGAGATGCGATGGAGGTCGTCGATGTGCTCCTGGAGCACGCGGTGCGCGGCCTCGTGTGACTCCTCGATCACGCGGCGGATCTCGTCGTCGATCTCGCGTGCGATCTCGTCGGAGTAGTCCGGGTCGTTGCCCATGTCGCGGCCGAGGAACGGCATGTCGTGGTTGCGCCCGAGCACGCGCGGGCCGAGCTTCTCGCTCATCCCGTAGCGCATGATCATCGCCTTCGCGGTCGCGGTGACCTTCTCGAGGTCGTTCGCAGCGCCGGTCGTGATCTCGTGGAAGACGATCTCCTCCGCCGCGCGGCCGCCGAGCGTCATCGCCATCTCGTCCATCAGCGCCGACTTGGTGGTCAGGTAGCGGTCCTCGAGCGGGAGCGAGACCGTGAGCCCGAGCGCCTGGCCGCGGCTGACGATCGTGATCTTGTGGATCGGGTTCGTGCCCTCGAGGAAGTGGCCGACGATCGCGTGGCCCATCTCGTGGTACGCCGTGATCTTGCGCTCCTTCTCGGAGAGCAGGCGGGCCTTCTTCTCGGGGCCGGCGATCACGCGCATGATCCCCTCCTCGAGCTCCGACTGCTCGATCACCTTCTTGCCCCAGCGCGCAGCGAGCAGCGCAGCCTCGTTGACGAGGTTCGCGAGATCGGCGCCGGTGAAGCCGGGCGTGCCTGCGGCGAGCGAGTCGAGATCGATCTCCGGTGCGAGCGGCTTGCCGCGCGAGTGCACCTCGAGGATCTTGCGGCGGCCGACGCGGTCGGGCCGGTCGACGACGATCTGGCGGTCGAAGCGGCCCGGGCGGAGCAGGGCCGGATCGAGGATGTCGGGACGGTTCGTGGCGGCGATCAGGATGATGTTGTCCTTCATCTCGAAGCCGTCCATCTCGACGAGCAGCTGGTTCAGCGTCTGCTCGCGCTCGTCGTGACCGCCGCCCAAGCCGGCGCCACGATGGCGGCCGACGGCGTCGATCTCGTCCATGAAGATGATGCACGGGCTCGACTGCTTGGCCTGCTCGAAGAGGTCGCGGACGCGGCTCGCGCCGACGCCGACGAACATCTCGACGAAGTCCGAGCCGGAGATGGAGAAGAACGGCACGCCCGCCTCGCCGGCGACGGCGCGCGCGAGGAGCGTCTTGCCGGTGCCGGGAGGCCCGTACAGCAGCACGCCCTTCGGGATCCGCGCGCCGAGCGCCTGGAACTTCTTCGGGTTCTCGAGGAACTCCTTGATCTCCTGGAGCTCCTCCACCGCCTCGTCCGCGCCGGCCACGTCCTTGAAGGTCGTCTTGGGCGAGTCGGGCGCCATCCGTTTCGCGCGGCTCTTGCCGAAGCTCATCACCTTCGAGCCGCCGCCCTGCACCTGGTTCATCAGGAAGAACCAGAAGCCGAGGATCAGCACGAACGGGAGCAGCGAGGTGAGGATCGACCACCAGGGCGACGAGCCGGTGCCCTTCGAGTCGAACGCGATGTGGTTCAGCTGGAGCGTGTTCTGGAACTGCACCTGCGACTGGTCGCTCGGGTAGTGGACGACCTGCTTCTTCGCGTCGGTGCCCGCGCCGTACACGGTGATCTCGCGCTTGGCCGGATTGAACACGACCTCGCTGATCGAGGCCGGGTCGCTCTTGGCCTGGTTGATCACGGCCGAGAGGGTGGTCTTCTCGGCCTTCTTGCCCGTCGTGACGAGCGTCTGCGTGGCAAGCCACACGATCGCTGCGATCACGATCAGCGGGAACAGCGCGCTGCGGAAGAAACGGCTCACGGGATTCCTGGTTCGGAGGGTAGCAGCCGAATCCTGGGCTGCCGTCCCCCCAACCGGCGGATCAGGCGCCCTCGGGGATCAGGTCGGGGTGCAAGACCGCTACGTAGGGCAGATTCCGGTACCGCTCGGCGAAGTCGAGGCCGTAGCCGATCACGAAGCGATTCGGGATCTCGAAGCCCACATAGCGCACCGGCACGTCGATCTCGCGGCGGTCGGGCTTGGTCAGCAGCGCGCACACCTCGAGGCTCGCCGGATCCCTGGCCTCGAGGTTGCGGATCAGGTACGAGAGCGTCAGGCCCGAGTCGATGATGTCCTCGACGACCAGCACGTCACGCCCCTCGATGTTGATGTCGAGGTCCTTGAGGATCCGTACGACGCCGGACGAGTCGGTCGACGCGCCGTAGCTCGAGATCGCCATGAAGTCGACCTCGCAGGCGACGGTGAGCTGGCGCATCAGATCCGCCATGAAGAACACGGCGCCCTTCAGCACACCGATCAGCAGCAGGTCGCGGCCCGCGTAGTCGGCCGAGATCTCCTCGCCGAGCTCCTGGATCCGCTTCCGCAGCGCGTCCTCCTCGATCAGGATCTCGCCGACGCCGTGGGTCAGCTCGGCGCTAGACACGGACGGCCCTCACGCCGGGCGCCTCGACGATCCCGGGCACGGCGACGACGTCTGCGCCGCGGACGACGAGCGGCCAGGTCTCGCGCTCGGAACGGGGAATCTTCGCGTCGACGAATACATCCTGAATCTTCTTCGAGCGTCCGGCAAGGCGGTCGCCCGGTCGCCAGGACCGTACCCGAAGCCCGGGCAGCTCGGAGGCGATCAGCCACTCTCCCCACTCCACCTCGCCGTCGAGGGAAACGGGGCTCCGCTCGAGCCAGAGGCGGTCGTACTCGCGCACCGCCTGCACGCCGCCGCCGAGGTCGACGCGCTTCGAGCCGACCGGCGCGTCGAGCAGCTCCGCGAGCTCCGGCGGCAGCGTGCGCCGGTCGTCGGCCGCGCGCAGGATGTTCGCGTCGGCAGCCGGATGGAGGCGCCGCAGCAGCGGCAGCAGGTCGGCGCGGATGAGGCCGCGCACGGTGTCCGCATTCGACGAGTCGGTGCGCCACGGCAGGCCGGCCGCGCGGCAGTAAGCCTCGGTCTCCTCGCGCCAGAGCGGCAGCAGCGGGCGCACGACGCCGTCCTCGCGCCGGGCCTTGATCCCGCGCGTCGTACCGCTCGTCGCGAGCCGGTAGAGCACGGTCTCGACCTGGTCGGAGGCGGTGTGGCCGGTCGCGCGCAGGCGATCCGCGGCGACGGCGTAGCGGAGGTCACGCAGCTCGGCCTCGGTTCGGCCCACGGCGACCTCGACGACCTCGGCACCCATCAGCTCGCGGCAGTGGCGCGCGTCCTCGTCGGACTCGGCGCCGCGCAGTCCGTGGTTGACGTGAAGCGCTGCAGTCTTGAAACCGAGTGCGCCAAGCGCGTGCCAGAGACAGGTCGAGTCGGCGCCGCCCGAGACGAGGCAGGTCACCTCGCCGCCGGGCTCGATCAGCTCGTGGCGGCGGATGTGCTCCTCGATCCGGGCGAGCGTCTCCACGACGCTCATTCTGACAGCAGCGCGAGCAGCTCCCGGTCGTGCTCCTGGGTCAGGAGCGCCGTCGCCTCGTCGAGCGGCAGCCAGCGGATCTCGTCGACCTCGTCGTTCGGCTCGAACGTCCCGCCGAAGCGCTGCATCAGCCAGTAGCGCACCGTCTTCGGGCCCTCGAGCACCTCGTAGCGCGTCTCGCCGAGCTCGCGGAGCGGCTCGCAGCGGAAGCCCGTCTCCTCCTCGACCTCGCGCAGCGCGCAGGCGAGGAAGCTCTCGTCCCGCTTGGCCTTGCCCTTCGGCAGGCTCCAGTCGTCGTAACGGGGCCGGTGCACGACGAGCACCCGGCCGTCCTCGACGAGCACGCCTCCGCCGGCTCGAACCTCCATGTCTCGCAGCTTAGAGAAGCGGCGACACGTCGCAGCCGCGGGCCTTGAGACCCGGCTCGGCCTGCACGAGCACGTTGTGCGCGAAGTTCGCGAGCCCGTAGGAGCGCTGGATGTGCGGGCCGGCGTCCTTGTGCTTCGACTCGGCGGTCATCGCCCGCGCGTACTCGCTGAACATCCCGCCCATCAGCGTCTGGATCTGCCTGAGCGAGTAGTCGCTCGGCTCCGTCGCCTTGACGTTGCGCGCCGCGAGCGACGCAGCCGAGGCGACGTCCTTCGGCGAGCTGTCCCCGTCCTGGAACTGATCGGACATCAGGCCGAGCCCCGTGATCGACATCTGGGCGGTGTCGATGAACTGGCGGTCGGTCGCCGAGCACGTATGTGCTTCGGGAGTCTTGCCGGAACACGCCGACCCCAGCAGAACGAGTCCGCAGAGGAGGACGCAGCCCGCCGCAGGAAGGCCACGCAACCGCATCTCGCGCCCTCTATCGACCGCGCGGGGGACCGGCCTCGATCACTCGTTCGAGGATCACCAGGACGGCGCCTGGATCCAGGCCTCGAGCCGCTCGAGCAGCGGCTCGGCTTCCGCGCGCGCCAGGACGTGCGGCTCGGCCAGCGGAATCGACTCGACGAACGCGGACGGGCCCGAGAGCAGGTAGCGGATCGCGAGCGCGTGGGTGACGACGAGGATCGTCGCCTCGTCGCGCGCGAGCAGCTCCCGGAAGGCGCGGGCATAGCGCCGCGCGGCGCCGGCCCGGCTCTCGGCGCCGCCCGTCCCGACCTCGGCCGAACCGTGCTCGTGCGCCCACGAGCGGTACTCGGCGAGCGAGGCGCCCTCGAAGGCGCCGAAGCCGATCTCGTTCAGGTCGGAGAGAACGAAGCGCGGAATGCTGCGACCCGCGAGCGCCAGGTCGGCCGTCTGGACCGTGCGTGCGAACTCGCTCGTCACGCAGAGCTCGATCGGCTCGCCCGCGAGCGCCCGGCCGAGCGCGTGCGCCTGCGCGCGGCCGGTCTCGGTCAGGCGCACCGGCACGCTCAGGTCGCCGTTGACCTCACGGCGCGCGTTCGACTCGCTCTCGGCATGGCGCGTGAGGATGAGCCGCTCGGTCACGTGAGCAGACGCGGCTCGAGCGGCGTCTCGCCGTCCGGCCCCACGCGGTAGGCGCGCGCGCCCGCCCGCCACGAGACGACCTCGGCGAGCTCCGTCCCCTTGAACCAGAGAACGACTCCGTCCTCCGCAGCGAGTCCTGGCGGAAAGCCGTCGGCGACGAGCCCCGTGTACGCCGGCCGTCGCCCCGGCTCGCCGTCGTAGTGCGGGCACGCGCTGCCGGCGAGGAAGCCGAGCCCGTCGTGCAGCGGCGCGAGGCCGCCGTAGGAGTCGGTGACGCTGCACTCGAACCAGCAGATCATCCCCGCGCTCGCGCCCGTGAGCACGATCCCGGCCTCCCAGGCCTCCCGGAGGATCTCGTCGACGCCGTGCACGCGCCAGACGGCGAGCGCGTTGGCCGTGTTCCCACCGGACACGTAGATCGCGTCCTGCGAAAGGAGGAACGAGCGCAGGTCGGCGACCTGGCGGTCGAACAGGTCGAGATGGCTCGTCTCGGCGCGGCCGCCGAGGCCCGCGTAGAAGTTCAGCTTCGCCTCGGTCGCGTCGCCCGTCGCAGTCGGCAGGCAGCAGACACGCGGCCGCTCCTTGCCGGTCAGGCCGGCGATCAGCTCGTCGAGCGCGCGCCGACCAGGATCGAGCCATGCGCCTCCCGCCGCCAGGATGTGCCGCTCCGCCACGCTGCAAACGCTACTTGACGAGGAAGGACGTGCCCGGGCAGGACACCGTGTGGCGGGCCACGTCCGCGATCGCCTGCTTGAAGTCGGCGTAGGACGGCTTCGGCGTCCCGTCGGCCCAGAGGACGCCCGACTGCCAGCCGCCGAGGTCGCGCTCGTCGGCGAGCTCGAAGTTGAAGAAGGCGCCCACCGCGGGTTGGCAGTACGCGAGCTCGACCGCCTCGGCGAGCTGCGCGCCCTGCTGGGTCGAGAGGTGGTGGTCGGTCTCCGTGCCGTGGTACTGGCCTGCGCGGCTCGGGTCGACCGCCGTCTGAAACCCGTCCTCCATGTACCAGATCGAGACCCCGCGCTGACCGGGAATCGGCTGCGAGGTGCCGGCGAACGCGGTGCGGAGATCCTGCATCAGCCGGTTGTAGTCGCCCTCGTCGAGCGAGTTGCCCTTGTGCACCACGTCCGGCGCCTCGTCGGAGCGATCGGGGTAGACGTTGTGGCCCACGGTGTCGAAGATCCGCTGCGTCCTCCCGCTCGCGCGGAGCGCGGCGCCGACACCCGCGTACCAGGCCGCCGGCTTCTGATGCGGCGCGCTCGCCGCGATCACGTTCACGCCGGGACGGAAAGCGTGCAGCTCGTCCCAGCACTGCGCGAGCAGCGCCTCGTAGTCCCAGGGCCCGCCGCTCCAGAAAGTGCGCGAGTTCGGCTCGGTCCAGATCACGACGTCGCCGATCGTCGGGTAGCGCCGCAGCAGATCGGCCGTGTAGCCGCAGAACCGGGCGCGCGAGGCGGTATCGAGCGGCGTGTCTGCCGGGCCGCCGCTGACCGCGATGACGATCCGGATCCCGAACGCGGCCGGAACGATGCGATCGAGCGCGTTCAGATCGGAGGCGCTCGGCTCATACGCGCCGGGGTGCCACGGCACCGTGATCCGCAGCGCCTTCAGCCCGAGGTCGCGGTACACCGAGAAATACGCGCCGTTGGAGGCCGTCCACTTCGCGTTGTCGTCGTCGACGCCCACGAGCAGACCCGTCCCCGCCGCAGCCGAGTGGGCCGTGGCGAGGAGGATGAAGAAGGCTGCCGCAAGCGCCCGCATGCAATACCGCATCGGCTCGGCGGGTAAACCGCTTGAGAACGTGACGTAAAACGTGTGTCAGAAGACGAGGCTGCGGAACGCGCCGTCGCGGCGCATCCCGATCGCGTCGTAGAGCCGGATCGCCGGCTCGTTCTCCGGCCGGACGAAGAGGCACACCGACGGCGTCTCGCTGAGCAGCAGGCGGCAGAGGTCGCGCAGGCCGCGCCTCGCGTAGCCCTGGCCGCGCGCCTCGACGTCGGCCCACACCTGCTGGAGCTGCACCGCCGAGGGCGTCCACGCCGAGGCCTCGGCCTTGAACAGGATCCGGCCCTCCTCTTCCCAGAGCCAGGAGCGGCCCTCCTCGATCTGCACGCGCGTCCGCCAGCGGAAGCCCTCCGGATCGCGCGCGAGCGGATCGATCCCGAGCTCCTCGAGGTGCGCCGACGCGCAGGCGGGGACGAGCTTGGCGAGGTCGGAGGTCACGGCGGCGCGCAGGCCCGTGTCACCGGGCTCGGGCGGCTCGCGGAGGACGTACACGGGCTGGCCGGGACGGTCGTCGCGCGGCGCCGGAAAGAGATCGTGCGCGGTCGCCCAGAGCTCGCCGACGGCGCGCTCGTCGCCGATGATCATCCGCGCCCGCGCGCGCGCCGCAGCAGGCCCGAAGGCGCCGCAGCCCTCGCCCGAGGGGACGACGTTGGCGCCCGTGTGGCAGAGCGAGGCGAGCGTCCCGTCGTCGCGCTCGACCGCGACGAAGCGGCCCAGCCCGCGCCGGGCCACGTCCTCGAGGAAGACCCGCTCCACCGGGTCCTCCGCGCAGAACGCGAGGACCTGCTCGATCCGCGGCACGGCGAGCACCCGCGTCACGCTAACGGTTAGGGTTGAGCCATGCCCATCCACCTGCGCGCAGAGCCCGGCGAGTACGCCGATGCAGTCCTTCTCCCCGGCGATCCGCTCCGGGCCAAGTACATCGCGGACACGTATTTCGAGGACGTCAAGCTGGTCAACGAGGAGCGCGGCCTGCTCGGTTACACGGGCACCTTCGAGGGCAACCGGATCTCCGTGCAGGGCACCGGCATGGGCTGCCCGGGCGCCACGATCGTGTTCGAGGAGCTGACGCAGCTCGGCGTGAAGAAGCTGCTGCGCGTCGGCACCTGCGGCGGGCTCCAGCCCCACCATTCGCTCGGCGACCTGATCGTCGCGCTCACCGCGGTCCCGGCCGACTCGACCGCGATGCACCTCGTCGTGAACGAGCCGCACTGCCCGACCGCGAGCTGGGAGCTGATCCACGGCGCCGTCCACGCTGCGAAGGAGATGGGCCAGCCGATGCACGTCGGCCCGATCGTCTCCAGCGACCTCTTCTACAACCCGGACGAGGGGCAGTACGAGCGCTGGTCGAAGCGCGGGGTGCTCGCCGTCGAGATGGAGGCCGCGGCGCTCTTCACCGTCGGCGCGATCCGCGGCGTCCAGGCCGGCTGCCTGCTGACCGTGAGCGACATCGTCGTGGACGGCGAGTTCAAGCGGATCTCGGACGACGAACTGCGCGCGGCAGTCGACCGCATGACGCGCGTCGCCCTCGCCGCCGCGGCCAATTAGCGACCGCGTCGTCTTCCTCGTCAATCCCGCCTCGGACAACGGGGCGACGGGTCGGCGCTGGCCGGAGCTGGCCCACGAGCTGGCCCAGGCCGGGCTCAGCGGCGACGTGCTCTTCTCGGAGCGTCGCGGGCACTTGACCGAGCTGGCGCGGCGCGCGGCGGACGGCGGCGCGACGCTGCTCGTCGTCGTCGGCGGCGACGGCACGGTCAACGAGGCGGTGCAGGGGATCGCCGGACGCGAAGGTGTCGACATGGCCGTGCTGCCGCGCGGGACCGGCGTCGACTTCGTCCGCGAGTTCGGGATCCCGGCCAAGCCCGCGGAGGCAGCGGCGGTCGCGCTCGGCGGGAAGACGCGCGCGCTCGACCTCGGCCGGGTCACCTATCGCGCGTGGGCCGGCGGTGAGGGCGTGAGCTGGTTCGCGAACGTCGCGAGCGCCGGGATGAGCGGCGCGGTCGCGAAGCGGACGAACGAGTCGTCGAAGGCGCTCGGCGGCAAGGTCTCGTACGCGTGGGCCACGCTCGCCGTGTTCGCCGGCTGGCGGCCGGGTCGCGTCACCGTCGAGGTCGACGGCGAACGGCGCGAGGCGACGATGCACGATCTGATCGTCGCCAACTGCCGCTACTTCGGCGGCGGCATGAAGATCTGCCCCGACGCGGTGCCCGACGACGGCCTGTTCGACGTGCTCCTGCTCGGCGACCTGACCAAGCGTGACCTCGTGATGACGCTGCCGAAGGCCTACAGCGGCAAGCACCTGCCCCATCCGAAGGCCGAGCTCCTGCGCGGCACGGTCGTGACCGTGGACGCGGCGGAGCCGCTCCCCGTGGAGCTGGACGGCGAGCAGCCCGGGACGACCCCGGCGCGCTTCGAGCTCGTGCCCGGCGCGCTGCGGCTGCGGGTGCCCTAGCTCTTCGGCGCCGCGGGCTTGCGCGCCGCAGGCTTGCGCGCTGCGGGCTTGCGAGCCGCGGGCTTCTTCTTCTGCGCGGCGACCTGCTTCTCGAGCGCGGCGACGCGCCTCTCGAGCGCCTCGACGCCGCGGACGCGCTTCGACAGCTCGTCGACCCGGCTGCGGGTCTGCGCCGCCGCTTCGACGAGCGCCTTGCCCGCCGCGGTCTTGGTCAGTTGCACGATCGCGTCCTCGCCCGCGTCGGCGAGCCGCGCCAGCAGGTCCTTGTCCTTCTTGGTGGTGGCCATGACGCTCCTTCGGTCGCGGTTCGAATTGGGACCTTAGCGCGGCTGCGCGGCCGCACGCTTCAGGGCGTCGTTGACGCGCGTGACGACGTAGGCGAGCGCGAAGCCCTTCGAACGGTCCTGGTGCAGGCCGAGCGAGGCGACCGGCGAGGCGAAGCGGTGGACGAGCGTCCCGTCCGCCGAGTAGACCGCCAGGCGCCACGCCGTGCCGCGGGGGAGATAGAGGTCGAGCGGGCGCTGCGCCGAGCACGGGCCCCAGATTCCGGCGGCGTCGCAGGTCGCTGCCGCGAGCGGGCTGCGGAACACGATGTGCAGGTGCTGCGGCAACTCGGTCGCCGGCGCCTTCGTCCAGCCGAGGAACACCTGCTTCGCGACGACGAGCGGCACACCCGGCGGGGAGGCGAGCCTGAGCGTCACGACCGCGGCGCCGTTGCGGAGCGCCACCGTCGGCGCGGGGCCGCCGTGATCGACGACGCGCGCCCGGAGCTTCCCGGCTCCGGGCGGCTTCGGCGGCGCCGGAAGCACGAAGCTGTAGGTGCCTGAGACGTCGTGCCACTGCGGCTGGGTGGCCAGGCAGTCGGCGTACACCGGCTGGAGCGCACAGTCGGACACGACACCGGCCTGCGTTGCGTCGGTCGAGACGAACAGGTCGCCCTCCGACTCGCCCCACGGGCTCGCCGCCGCCACCGCGCGCTGCACCCAGAGCGAACGGAACGGATGGAGCTCGGTCCGCTCGCCGGCCGGCTTCCACTTCGTGCAGTTCCAGACCCACGAGCCCGTGAGCTGGACGCGGTCGCCGGGCTCGGGCCAGGCGAAGTCCGGGAACGAGGTCGCGTCGCGCGCGGCGAGGAGGCTCCGGGCGCCCGCGGCGAGCAGGAAGGAGGACGCGGAGTCGGGCGTGACGCCGAGATCGACGTCCGCCGACGGCGAGACGGAGCCGACGACCCCGCTCAGCGACTGTGGCTGGGGCGCGCGATTCACGTAGACGAACGCGGGCGCCGAGCCGCCGAGAAGTGCCGCGGGGTCGCGCGCGCAGCCGTCGAGCGGCGGCTGGGTGATCGGATTCGGGCCGGTCGCCGCCGCCGCACCGACGGCGGCCGCCAGGAGTAGCGCGGCGAGGAGCGCGAGCTTCACAGCGGCGGCCTCTCGTCCGGCTCGCCCTTGCCCGGCCAGTGGGCGAGGGCGCGCTCGGCCTGCGCGGCGATCGTCAGCGACGGGTTCACGCCGAGGTTCGCGCTCACCGCGGCGCCGTCGACAACGTGCAGGCCGGGATGCGAGAAGACGCGGTGATAGCGGTCGACGACGCCGTCCGTCGGCGAGTCGCCGACGCACGCGCCGCCGAGGATGTGCGCCGTCGTCGGCACGTCGAGGAGCACCTCGTTGAGCGAGCTGCCGGGCCGACCGCCGATCTCCTCCGCGGTGAGGCGCGCGGCCTCGTTCGCGGCCGGGATGTAGCTCGGATTCGGTTCCCCGTCGCCCTGCGAGCTGGTGAGCCGTCCGCGCCGGAGGCGCAGGCGGAGCGCGTTGTCGTGCGACTGCATGACGAGCAGGATGATGGTCCGCTCCGACCAGCGCCGCACCGAGAGGCTGTGCACGAACGCAAGCGGATGCCGCAGCACCTGGCCGAGGAAGCGGAGCTGGCGCGGCGCGCCCGGCCCACCGTCGACCAGCAGCGTGCCGAGCAGTCCCATCGAGTTCGAGCCGCGGGGGTAGCGCACCGGCTCGATGTGGGTCTGCGCATCGGGATGGATCGACGAGGTGATCGCGACCCCGGTCGAGTAGTCGACCTTCGTCGAGCTCGCCGTCGCGCCGACGATCGCCTCGGAGTTCGTGCGCACGCGCTCGCCCACGAGCGGACCGCCGAGCCCGGAGCGGAGGAGCAGCGCGACCGTCCCGAGCACGCCCGCGGCGAGCACAACTGACCCGCGAGGTAGCGCTCCGCCTCGCCGCGCCGCCGCCCCGGCCGCTCCGCGCGCACCTCCCAGCCGCCGGCCCGCGCCTCGAGCAGCGTCGCCTCGCGCTCCGGCAGCACGAGCGCGCCGAGCCGCTCGGCGAGATAGAGGTAGTTCCGGTCGAGCGTGTTCTTCGCGCCGTGGCGGCAGCCGACCATGCATGCGCCGCAGCGGATGCAGCCGGTGCGGCGCGGCCCCTCGCCGCCGAAGTACGGGTCGTCCACCTCCTCGCCCGGCTCGCCGAAGAAGACCGCGACCTCCGGCTGGTGATAGCTCTCGGCGACGCCCATCCGCGCCGCGACGCGCTGCATCACGAGGTCGGCAGGCGTCTCGAACGGCACGCGCACGGCGCCGAGCATCTTCCTCGCGAGTGCGTAGTACGGCGCGAGCTCTTCCTTCCACTGCGGATCGCCCCACGCGTCCTCGAGCGGCTCGTAGAGCGTGTTCGCGTAGACGAGCGAGCCGCCGCCGACGCCGGCGCCGGAGAGGACGAGCACGTCGCGGAGCAGCGTCATCCGCTGGATCCCGTGCAGGCCGAACCGCGGCGCGTAGAGGTAGCGGCGGAGGTCCCAGCTCGTGCGCGGGAAGTCGTCCGGGCCGAACCGCCGCCCGGCCTCGAGCACGCACACCGAGTAGCCCTTCTCGGCGAGCCGCAGCGCGGCGACGCTGCCGCCGAAGCCGCTCCCGACCACGACGACGTCGAACTCCCTCACCGGAGCGCCCGGACCAGCGCGGCCAACGTCTCGCCGGCCGACGCGTCGAGCTTCAGGGCGGCGCGCCCGTCGAGCCCGGTCGGCCCGCGGTTGACGATCGCGAGCTCGGCGCTCTCGAGCGGCAGGGACGCGACGGGATGAACCTCGAGCGAGGAGCCGACGACGAGCATGAGTTGCGTCCCGCGCGCGAGCGCGAACGCGCGCGCGATCTCGGCCTCGGGCAGGAGCTCGCCGAACATCACGACGTCCGGCTTCAGCACCGCCGCGCAGACCTCGCACCGCGGCACGGGCAGCAACTCCAGCACGCGCGCGAGTGGATAGACCTCGCCGCAGCGCTGGCACGACGAGGTGCGGATCGAGCCGTGCACCTCGACGACGTTGCGGCTCCCGGCGCGCTCGTGCAGGCAGTCGATGTTCTGCGTCACCACCGCCTCGACGAAGCCGAGCCGCTCGAGCTCGGCAAGCGCGAGGTGCCCCGCGTTCGGCTCCGCGTCGGCGAGCCGCCCGAGCCGCGGCCCGTAGAACTCCCAGATCCGGGCCGGATTCTCGCGGAACGACTCGATCGAGCCGTAGTCGTAGGGGTCGAACTCGGCCCAGAGCCCGGTCGCCGAGCGGAAGTCCGGGATCCCGCTCTCCGTCGACACGCCCGCGCCCGTCAGCACGACGCACGGCCTCCGCTCGCGGATCAGCGCCGCAAGGCGCGCGACATCGGTCACGGATCGATTCTAGAGTTGGCCCGGATGGACGGCTTCCACTTCTCGACCGAGGTCC
>CAVTXU010000006.1:0-60580 GCA_963738775.1 uncultured Actinomycetes bacterium | reverse complement strand
TCCTCACCGAGGCGGGGCTCGAGTTCCTCGGCCTCGGCGACGTGAACCACACGAGCTGGGGCGTGACGATGTACTGGGCGCAGGTCAACTCGACGATCCTCCAGGGCGAGTGGTGGCCGTCGCTGTTCCCGGGCCTCGCGCTCGCGCTGACCGTCGTCGCGCTCGTCTTCATCCTAGCCGGGATCGACGAGGTGAGCAATCCGCGCCTGCGGACGCCCAAGCACAAGCGCCACCTGACCCGGAAGCTCGGCGCTGCGCTGATCGGCGGCAACGCAGCGGTGCGCGCGTACGAGGATGACGCGTCGTGAGCGGCGTGCTCGAGGGTTCCGCCCACCGCGACAGCCCCGTCTTCACGGGCGAGACGCTGCTCGAGCTCGACGAGCTCGTGGTCGAGTACGGGACGGCCGGCGAGCCGGTGCGCGCGGTCGACCACGTCAACCTCACGATCAAGGCGGGCGAGACCGTCGGACTCGCCGGCGAGTCGGGCTGCGGCAAGAGCACGACCGGCAACGCGATCATGGGCATCCTCCGCTCACCTGCCGCGGTGACGGGCGGCCGGATCCTGTTCCGAGGCGAGGACATCGCCGCCCTCAGCACCGAGGAGCAGCGCCGCTACCGCTGGCGCAACGTCTCGATGGTCTTCCAGAGCGCCATGAACGCGCTCAACCCGGTGATGCGGGTCGGCGACCAGTTCGTCGACATGATGCACGCGCACGAGCGGATCCATAAGAAGGAGGCGCTCGAGCGCGCCGGCGACCTGCTCGAGAAGGTCGGCATCGACCGGCGCCGCGTCCGCTCGTATCCCCATCAACTCTCCGGCGGGATGCGCCAGCGCACGGTGATCGCGATGGCGCTCGCGCTGAGCCCCGAGCTCGTGATCATGGACGAGCCGACGACCGCGCTCGACGTCGTCGTGCAGCGCGAGATCCTGATCGAGATCGAGCAGCTCCAGAAGGAGCTCGGCTTCGCCGTCCTCTTCATCACGCATGACCTTTCGCTCCTCGTCGAGTTCGCGGACCGGATCGCGATCATGTACGCGGGCGAGATCGTCGAGACTGCCCCCGCTCGCACGCTGTTCGACAGCCCGCAGCACCCGTACACCAATGGGCTGATGCACTCGTTCCCCCCGCTCACGGGGCCGATGGAGCGGCTGGTCGGGATTCCCGGCTCGCCGCCCGATCTCGCGAAACCCCCCGCCGGCTGCCGGTTCCACCCGCGCTGCTCCTTCTGTGTCCCCGAGAAAGCGGCCCTGTACGCGCGGCAGACAACGGAGAGGCCGGTGCTCCGTGAAGTCGGGCCCGGCCATTCCGTTGCGTGTCACCTCGTCGAGGAGGGAGGCGCGTGAGCACGGCCGAGGATCAGACGCTCGAGGTGATCGGCCTCTCGAAGTACTTCGAGATCCCCGGGTCGGAGCATTTCTGGCAGCGGCGCCAGAAGCTGCACGCCGTCGAGGACGTCAGCTTCACGCTGCGGCCGGGCACGATCACGGCGCTCGTCGGCGAGAGCGGCAGCGGCAAGACCACCGTCGCGCGCCTGCTCGCGCGCCTCTACGAGCCGACCGCGGGCCAGATCGTGTTCGAGGGCCGCGAGGAGCCGCGTCACGTCAGTCGCGAGCAGAACCTCCGCTACCGCTCGCAGGTGCAGATGATCTTCCAGGACCCGTTCGACTCGCTGAATCCGGTCAAGACCGTGGCGCACCTGATCGGGCGGCCACTGCGGATTCACAAGATCGTGCCGCGTGACCAGGAGCGCGCCCGCATCCTCGACCTGCTCGACATCGTCGGGCTCGTCCCGCCCGAGGTGATCGCGGCCAAGTACCCGCACGAGCTCTCCGGCGGCCAGCGCCAGCGCGTCGCGATCGCCCGTGCGCTCGCGGTCGAGCCGCGCGTGATCCTGGCCGACGAGCCGACCTCGATGCTGGACGTCTCGATCCGGATCGGCGTGCTGAACCTGATGCTGCGGCTGAAGGAGGAGCACGACCTCGCGTTTCTCTTCGTCACGCACGACCTCGCGAGCGCGCGCTACGTCGCCGACGACCTGCTCGTGATGTACGCGGGCCAGATCGTCGAGCACGGGCCGACCGAGACGGTGCTGCAGGATCCGCTCCACCCGTACACGCGCCTGCTCCTGTCCGCGGCGCCCGATCCGAACGCGGGTCTGCGCGCGGCCGATCTCGCCGCGCGCACGCCGCAGGACATCGCGGTCGACCCGGACGCCGGCTGCCGCTTCGTCGGCCGCTGCCCGCTCGCGATCGACGTCTGCTCGACCACACCGCCTGAGCTCGTCGAGACCGGTTCCGGCCGGCGCGCTCGCTGCCATGTCACCGCTCCGGGAAGGAACGCATGACTGATGGAACGAACGGCTCGGCCCGCATCGGGCTGATGCTCTACACCGTGCGCGAGGATGCCGCCCGCGACTTCGAGGGCACGGTTCGCGCCGTGGCCGCGCTCGGGTTCGAGGGCGTCGAGCTGTTCGACCTCCACGGCCATTCACCCGAGGAGGTGCACGGCTGGTTCGACGAGCTCGGCCTGGTCGCGTTCGGCCGCCACGCGCTGCTCGAGGCGATCGAGAGCTCGCTGCCCGAGCTCGCCGCCGAGGCGCGCGTGCTCGGCTGGAAGCGGCTCTCGGTCGCATGGATCGACCCGGCGAAGCTCGGCGACCCGGAGCTGCCGGCGCGGCTCGGGCGCGCTGCCGCGGCCGCCGCCGAGCACGGGCTCGAGCTCGGGTACCACAACCACGACGCCGAGCTCGAGCCGCTCGCGTCGGGTGCACGCTTCCTCGACCTGATCCCCGAGGAGCTCTTCCTCGAGGTCGATCTCGGCTGGACCTGGTTTGCGGGCGTGGATCCCGTCGAGCTGCTCGCGCAGGTCGGCGGCGGCCGTGTCCCGTTCGTGCATGTGAAGGACTTCGCGAGCCGCGACCGGACCGCGTTCTGCCCGGTTGGCGACGGCGTCGTGGGCTACGAGAGGGTCGTGCCCGCGGCCGTGCGCTCCGGGGTCGAATGGCTGATCGTCGAGCAGGACGAGACGGACGGCGACGCATTCGCCGCCGCCGGTCGCTCGCGGGACGCCGTCATCGCGATTCTGAAGGGGGCGGCATGAACGTCGGCATCGTCGGCTGTGGAGTGATCAGCAGGAACTACGCGGAGAACGCGCCTGCGTTCGGTTCGTTCGACCTCGTCGCGTGCGCCGACGTGATCCGCGAGAACGCGGTCAAGCTGGCCGAGGCTCACAACCTCACGGTTGCGTCGATCGACGAGCTGCTCGCCGATCCGCAGATCCAGGTCGTCCTCAACCTGACGCCGTCCGGCGAGCACGGCGCCGTGACGCGCGCGGCGCTCGAGGCCGGCAAGCACGTCTACACCGAGAAGCCGCTCGCGATCGACGTACCCGAGGGGCGGGAGCTGCTCGCGCTGGCCGAGAGCCGTGGCCTGCGGATCGGCTGCGCGCCGGACATCTTCCTCGGCGGCGCCTACCAGGCTGCGCGGGCTGCGATCGATGAGGGCCTGATCGGCGAGCCGCTCGCCGTGAGCGCCGCGATGCTGGTCGGCGGGCCCGACGCATGGCATCCGAACCCGCAGCAGTTCTTCTCCGACGGCGCAGGCCCGCTGCTCGACATGGGCCCGTACTACCTCACCGCGTTCGTCGCGCTGCTCGGCCCGATTCGCCGAGTCGCCGGGTTCACGTCGGTGCGCAAGCCGGAGCGGCAGATCATGGTCGGGCCGAACGCCGGCACGACGTTCCCCGTCACGACGCCGACGCATGCCTCCGCGACGATGGAGCTCGAGGGCGGCGTCACCGCGAACCTCGTCGCGAGCTTCGAGGCGCACGAGCGCTACGTCTGCGACCTCGAGATCCACGGCATGGACGCCGTGCTGCGGCTGCCCGACCCGAACGCGTTCGGCGGCTCGCTCAAGATCCGGTCGAGCAAGAACGACTGGGAGGAGATCCCGTACGTCTCGGGCGGCGCGCAGGAGACGCGCGGCATCGGCCTGCACGACATGGTCGAGGCGATCGAGGACGGCCGTCAGCATCGCGCGTCCGGCCGGCTCGGCCTGCACGTGATCGACGCGGCGCGCAGCATCCTCCGGGCGGCCGACGAGCGGCGCACGGTCGAGGTCGAGACGAGCGTCGAGCAGCCCGAGCCGCGCGGTGCGACGGCGGACGTCGCCGCCGACTAGGGACGAGATGGATGACGAGCGTCCGCCGATCTGCCCCGCGTGCGGCGTGACGATGGTGCCCGGTGACCTCAGCGCGCATGAGGCACACGGCGGCGACTGGGTCTGCCTGGAGTGCGAGGAGACCGACGAGGTGGACACGGCCTAGCGGCGCCCGGCTTGAATTTCGGGTTCCGATGGGTTCAGACTCCTGGCCGCTAGGGACCCGACAGAGGGGAGAGGCCATGACCTCCAGGACCAAACGGGCCGTGCTCGGCGTTGCACTCGTCGCCGCCGCGCTCGTGCTCGCCGCCACTGCGTCAGGCGCGTCGTTTCTCCGCGCCGGCGCGAACGACACGTCACTCGGCTTTCCGCCGGACACGAACTACTGCCTCGCGCATCTCGGCATCCACTGCTACCAGCCCGCGCAGCTCCAGAAGGCCTACGACCTCGCACCGCTCTTCGCGAGCGGGATCACCGGCGCGGGAGAGACGATCGTGATCGTCGACGCGTTCGGCTCGCCGACGATCCAGTCCGACCTTCAGACGTTCGACGCGACGTTCGGGCTGCCGGACCCGCCGAGCCTCAAGATCTACCAGCCCGCCGGAGCCGTGCCTCCGTTCGACGCGACCAACGACGACATGGTCGGGTGGGCGGAGGAGACGACGCTCGACGTCGAGTGGTCGCACGTGATGGCCCCCGGCGCGAACATCGTCGTGCTCGAGACACCCGTCTCCGAGACCGAGGGAGTCACGGGCTTCCCCGAGATCGTCAAGGCCGAGAACTGGGCGATCAACCACGGCATCGGCGACGTCATCACGCAGAGCTTCGGCGCCACGGAGCAGACGTTCCCGAGCCCGCTCTCGATCCAGCTCCTGCGCAGCGCAAACATCAACGCGCACCTCCACCACGTCGCCGTGCTCGGCTCGAGCGGCGACGCGGGGGCGACCGACTACCAGCTCAACCTCGAGGATCTGTATACGTTCCCGGTCACGAGCTGGCCGGCGAGCGATCCGTTCGTGACCGCTATCGGCGGCACGCAGCTCGACCTCGACGAGAACGGCAACCGGCTGGCACCCGACGTCGTCTGGAACGACGACTACGGCGCCGGCGGCGGCGGCCTCTCGACGGTGTTCGGCCGGCCGGACTTCCAGGACGGGCTCGGCCAGACCGTCGACCACCGTCGCGGCGTGCCGGACATCAGCATGAGCGCGGCCGTCGACGGCGGCGTGGACGTGTACTACACGTTCCTGAATCCCGCCAACGCCTGGCACATCTTCGGCGGCACAAGCGAGTCGTCGCCGGAGTTCGCAGGCATCGTCGCGCTGGCCGACCAGTACGGGGGCCGCCGCATCGACGACCTCAACGCGGCGCTGTACCGGCTCGACTACCAGCACGGCCTGGTGGACGTGACCCAGGGCGACAACTCGATCACGTTCGAGAACACCGACGGGAACACGTACACGGTGACCGGCTTCCCGGCCGGCCCGGGCTACGACCTCTCGAGCGGTCTCGGCACGATCGACGGCGCGTTCTTCGTGCCCGCCCTCGCCGGTCGGCCGAAGGGCCCACACCACGGCCCGAACCTGCCGCCGTTCACCGGCGGAGGCCACCACGGCAAGACGCATGGCGGCGGTGGCGGTCACTGGCCGCCCGCGCGCTAGGCGCCTGAGGAAGACGGGAGCCTCCGCCGAGCGCCGGCGGGGGCTCCCAGCCTCGTGGTAATATGAAACCGAATGGTTGTAGGTTTACCCGAGCGAGAGCGAACCGACCGGCTCTTCCACGCCCTGGCTGACGCCACGCGCCGAGACATCGTCGGGATCGTCCTGCACGACGAGCAGAGCGTGTCCGACCTCGCGCGGCGCTATCCGGTCAGCTTCGCCGCGATCCAGAAGCACGTCGCGGTGCTGGAGCGGGCCGAGCTCGTGAGCAAGCGGCGGCGCGGGCGGGAGCAGCTCGTGCGCGGCAACGTCGATGCGATCCGGCGGGCGCAGCAGCTGCTCGACCGCCTCGAGGTCGTGTGGCGCGAGCGGATCGAACGGCTCGGCGATGCCCTGGCCCAACCCGACGAAGGAGCAGAGCGATGAGCGTGACGAGCGTCCACAAGGATCCGGCGGCACTGACCATGTCGATTACGGCGAGGTTCGACGCCCCGGTCGAGCGCGTCTGGGAGGTGTGGGCCGATCCGCGGCAGCTCGAGCGCTGGTGGGGCCCGCCGACGTTTCCGGCGACCGTCGTCGACCACGAGCTCGCGCCCGGAGGTTTGATCAACTACTACATGACCGGCCCCGAGGGCCAGCAGCACGGAGGCTGGTGGCGCGTGCTCGCCGTCGATCCGCCGCACAGCCTCGAGTTCGAGGACGGCTTCTCCGACGAGGCCGGCGAACCGAACTCCGATATGCCGGTCATGGTCATCCGGGTCGCCCTGGCGGACTCCGGCGACGGCGCCACGACCATGACCGTCGAGACGACATTCCCGAGCCTCGAGGCGATGGAGAAGCTGACCGAGATGGGGATGGAAGAGGGCATGACGCTCGCCCTCGGCCAGATCGACGGCCTGCTCGCCGCGTGACCCTCAGGGCGAGACGCCGAACACGCTGGCGTAGAGCGCCTGCCAGTGCGTCGCGATTCCGACCTGGGCGGCGCGAAGGCTGATCTGGCCTGCGCACACCATCGCGTGCAGCTTGTTCTCGAGCCTGTCCTTGACGTGGTACCCCGGGCTGGGCGACGCCTTCTCGGGGTAGAGATTCGCGATGTCGTTCGAGCCGCCGAGCTCGAGACTCACGATGTGGTCGATCTCCAGCGTCGACCCGTATCCGCGGGGTGTCAGCCCGTACTCGACCTCGACGGCGTGCTTCTCGGACTCCGGCACGTTGCGGACGTCGCCCGTGTGGAAGCTCGACGAGCACAGCACCGCTGTCGTGAGCGCCGAGTAGTAGGCGCCCGGCGAGCACCGCCGGTCGGGGTTCGGACCGAGCGAGCAGCCGCTCGATTTCGTCCGTTTGGCGATCGCGATGGTCGCTCCGACCTTCCCGTTCCAGGTCGACGTCGGTGGCACGGCGGCGGCGGCCGGCGCCGGTGCCTGCGTCGGCGTCAGCCACTGCGAAACACCGCCGTGGTGCGAGCAGGTGCCCGAATGGTGCTGGGAGGAGCTGTAGGTGCCGTCGCGACACTGAGCGGTTGCGCCAGGCGGCGGCGCAGCGTTCCGGTCTCCCGCCGCCACAGTCGCGAAGACGCCGCACGCAAGAGCAACCACCAGGAGTGCCCGCAGGGACATGCCTCCGAACGACGATAGCCAGAGTCGCCGCTACTTGCCAGCGTTTGGGCGATGGGCTGCCTTGATCCCGAGCAACGTCCGGTAATCGGGATACGAGCGAGGGACGGTGGTAGCGTGCGCCAATGCCAGACCGGCGCAAGGATGTGGTCGTCGTCGGCTCCGGGTCCGCCGGAGCGGTGGTCGCGCGGCGCCTGGTCGACAGCGGCGTCGGCGTCCTCCTGCTCGAGGCCGGCGGCCGTGACGAGAATCCCGCGATCCACGATCCCGGCCGGGTTCACGAGCTCTGGCTCTCCGAGGTGGACTGGGCCTACGAGACCGTGCCGCAGGCGCACGCGAACGGCCGCCGGCTCGCCTGGCCCCGCGGCCGCGTGCTCGGCGGCTCGAGCTGCCTCAACGCGATGATCTGGGTGCGCGGCGCGCCCGCGGACTTCGACACGTGGGCGTATCTCGGCGCCTACGGCTGGGCGTGGGACGACGTGCGACCGGTCTACGAGCGCATCGAGCGGCGCGAACCCGGCGGCCCGGGCATCGTGAGCCTGCTGACCTCGTTCGAGCCGGATCCGATCCACACGGCGATCGCGGCGGCTGCTCAGGAGTGCGGGATCCCGCTGAACGCCGACTACAACGGCGCTTCGCAGGACGGCGTGTCGTTCACGCAGTACAGCATCGAGGACGGCGTCCGGCACAGCACCGCGGCGGCGTACATCCGTCCCGTCGAGGCCGACGCGAACCTCGAGGTGCGCACCGGCGCGACGGCCCGGCGCCTGCTGTTCGACGGGACACGGTGCGTCGGCGTCGAGTGGTCGCAGGACGGCCGCGTCGAGCAGGCCCACGCCGAGCAGGTCGTCGTGTGCGGCGGGACGATCGGGTCGGCTCAGCTCCTCCTGCTCTCGGGGGTGGGTCCTGCGGAGCACCTGCGCTCGGTCGGGATCGACGTCGTCGCAGACCTGCCCGGCGTCGGCGAGAACCTCCACGACCACCTGCTCTCGCCCGTCATCTTCAGCGCGGAGCGCGAGGTCGGGCCTCCTTCGCCAGGCCTGCCCGCCTGTCAGACGCACCTCTTCTGGCGCTCGCGGCCGGGGCTGCGCGTGCCCGACATCCAGCCGATTCACTTCATGGTGCCGATGTACGAGCCGTGGATGGACGGGCCCGCCAACGGCTTCACCCTTCTCGGCGGGATGGTGCGGCCGGTCAGCCGCGGCTCGCTGCGCCTCACCGGTCCGGCGCCGGAGGACCCGGTCGCGCTCGACCCGAACATCCTCGCGGCCGAGGCCGACCTCGAGAGCCTCGTCGCAGCGGTCGATCTCTGCCGGCGGATCGGCGCCGCGCCTGCGCTGCGCGAGTGGGGCGCCGTGGAGCGGTACCCCGGCCCGTCCGCCGACACCCGCGACTATGTGCGCGAGACAGCGATCACCTACCACCATCAGGTCGGCACGTGCAAGATGGGCACCGATGCGGCCGCCGTCGTCGATCCGCGGCTGCGGGTGCACGGCATCGAGGGACTGCGGGTCGCCGACGCCTCGGTCATGCCCTTGGTGACGACCGGGAACACGAACGCGCCGTCGATCATGATCGGCGAGCGCGCAGCGGAGTTCCTCCTCGCCGATGGCTGATTTCGAGTACCTCCGCGCTCACGCAGACGACGTCTACGCCGAGCTGACCGACGACCTGCAGCGGCCTCTCCGCGCCGAGGAGCTCGTGTACGCGGCCGCCGAGCGCTTCCCCGGGCTCGTGCCGACGCGCGAGCAGATGGCGGTCGAGCGGACGAACGCGCTCGCCGACAAGGAGGGCATCGAGCTCGCGCAGGGCGTGTTCCTCTCGTTCATGCTCGCCTCGCCGCGCTGCGGCGCGCACCTCGTCTGGTCGATGCTCCGGCCGACGGAGGAGGCCCTCGAGCGGCTCGACGACTTCCGGGCGACGGGCGTCGCCGATCTCGGCGGGGCCTACCTCGAGCGCCGCGGGCGGGCGGCGTACCTCGAGATCCGGAACGACCGGCACCTCAACGCCGAGGACTGCGACACGCTGCCGGCCACCGAGGTCGCCGTCGACCTGGCGCTGCTCGACCCCGAGGTGGAGGTAGGCGTGATCCGCGGCGCCGTCGTCAGCCACCCGCGCTACGCGGGCAGGCGTATCTTCGGCGCCGGCCTCAACCTCACGCACCTGTATCACGGCCGCATCGACTACCTCTTCTTCGTCACGCGCGATCTCGGCTACGTGAACAAGCTCTTCCGCGGGCTGAGCTCCGACGAATTCAGGCCGAACGAGCCGGAGCAGACGACGGAAAAGCTCTGGGTAGCCGCGGTCGAGACGTTCGCGATCGGCGGCGCGTGCCAGCTCCTGCACACGATGGATCACGTGATCGCCGAGCGCGGCTCGCGGCTCTTCCTCCCGGCCCGCAAAGAGGGGATCATCCCGGGCGTGTCCAACCTGCGACTGCCGCGTTCGGTGGGGGAGCGCCTCGCGCGGCAGGCAATTCTCTCGGGGCTCGAGTTCGAGGCGGGGACGCCGCATGGAGACCTGCTCTGCGACGAGATCGTCGAGTCGTCCGAGGAGATGGACGCTGCGATCGCCGCGCGCGTCGATGCGCTGACGAGCTCCGGGCTCGTGAACGCGGCCGGCAACCGGCGGGCGCTGCGGGTCGGGGCCGAGCCGCTCGACGTCTTCCGGCAGTACATGGCGATGTTCTGCCGCGAGCAGGCCGTCTGCCACCTGAGCCCGGCGCTCGTGCGCAACCTCGAAGAGCACTGGAATGCGCACGAACGCCGCATCTGAGCCCGTGATCTGGAGCCCGGCCGAGCAGCTGCCGCGCGCGGAGCTGCGAGAGCTCCAGCGCGAGCGGCTGCGGGCGACATTCGGCGCCGAGCTCGACGCGCTCGCCGACCTGCCGTTCACCGGCAAGGCGCAGCTCCGGGAGGCGTATCCGTTCGGGCTGCTGCGCGTCCCGGTCGCGTCGCTCGTCCGTGTGCACGCGTCGAGCGGAACGCACGGCAAGCCGACGGTGGTCGGCTACACAGCGGCGGACCTCGACGCCTGGACCGAGCTGATGGCGCGCTGCATGACCATGGCCGGCGTCCGGCCCGGGATGCTGGTGCACAACGCGAACACCTACGGCCTGTTCACCGGCGGGCACGGCTTCCATCAGGGCGCCGAGCGGATCGGCGCGCCGGTCGTGCCGGTCTCCGGCGGCATGACGGCGCGCCAGGCGCTGCTCCTGCACGACCTCGGCGGACAGGTGCTCGTCTCGACGCCGTCCTACGCGCTCGTGATCGCGCAGGCCGTGCATGACGCGGGGATCGACCCGGCAGCGCTGAAGCTCGAGCTCGGCCTCTTCGGCGGCGAGCCGTGGACCGAGGGCCTCCGCAGCGAGATCGAGCGGATGCTGCCCGGGCTGAAAGCGGTCAACTTCTACGGGCTCTCCGAGATGTGCGGTCCGGGCGTCGCGGCCGAGTGTCTCGAGGTGCGCGACGGCCTCCATGTCCACGAGGACCACTTCCTCGTCGAGGTCGTCGACCCGGAGTCCGGCGTGCCGGTGGACGAGGGCGTCGAGGGCGAGCTCGTCTTCACGACCCTGCTCAAGGAGGCGATGCCGATGCTCCGCTACCGCACCGGCGACATCGCCTCGCTCACCTTCGACCCGTGCCGGTGCGGCCGGACGACGGCGAGGATCCGCGGATTGCGCGGCCGGCGCGACGACATGATCATCGTCAGGGGCGTGAACGTGTACCCGTCGAACGTCGAGCACGCGCTGCTGTCGGTGCCCGAGGCCGCCCCGCACTACCAGCTCGTCGTGGAGCGAAGCGGCGCGATGGACGAGCTCACCGTGCAGTGCGAGCCGGTCGACGCGGAGGTGGATCCCGCGAGCATGCGCACGGCCGTCGAGCGCGTGCTGCGCGAGCAGCTCGGCATCCGCGTGCGCGCCGACGTGCTCGAGCCCGGGCAGGTGCCTCGCAGCGAAGGCAAGGCCGTGCGCGTGGTGGATCGGCGCTAGGGTCGACTGCGTCGTGTCGAGCATTCGCGCAGCGGTGACGCGGGGACGAGGCCTGATGGAGGTCGGCGACGTCGGCGAGCCGGGCGGGCCCGGGCCCGGCGCAGGTGCTCGTGGCGCCCGAGGCGGTGGGCCTCTGCGGCTCGGACTTCCACTACTTCCTCGGCGACATCGGCACGATCGAGGACGCCTCCACGCTCTATCCGCGGATCCAGGGCCACGAGGCGGCGGGGACGGTGCTCGAGGTCGGCGCCGACTGCCCGCCCGGGCTGGCGTCCGGGATGCGAGTCGCGCTCTGGCCGGTCTCGTCGTGCGGGCACTGCTACGCGTGCAGGATCGGACGCGGCAACGCGTGCTCGAACATCTCGCTGATCGGCGTCCACGCCGACGGCGCGCTCCAGGAGCAGCTCCTCGTCCCGGCCGCGCAGGTGTTTCCCGTCGGCGACCAGGATCCCGCGCTCGCGGCGCTGATCGAGCCCGTCTCGATCGCGATGCGGGCGGCCGTTCGCGGGCGGGTCGCCGCGGGCGAGCACGCGGTCGTCCTCGGAGCCGGCCCGATCGGGCAGGCGCTCGCGCTCGTCGCGACCGACCGAGGCGCCTCGGTGCTGCTCGTCGACACCGTCGCGAGTCGCCTTGCGCGCGGGGGTGCGATGGGCGCCGACGTCCTTCAGGTCTCGCCGGGGGAGAGTTACCTCGCCGCAGTGCAGGAGTGGGCCGGGGCCGGACGGGCCGGAGGTCGTGTTCGAGGCGACGGGCGTCCCCGCGCTGGTGCAGACCGCGGTGGAGCTGGTCGCGCAGGCGGGTCGCGTGGTCGTCGTCGGCCTCTCGAGCGAGCCCGCACCGGTCCGCGTCGGCGACCTTCCGTTCAGGGAGATCGACCTGCTCGGCACGAGCTGCTGCGGCTCCGACGAGTTCGCCGCGGCGGTCGAGCTCGTCGGGCGGCGCCGTGACGTCGCCGCGGGGCTCGTCACGCACGAGTTCGGGCTCGAGCAGGCGCCCGAGGCGATCGCCTATGCGATCGCGAATCCGGCCGAGGTGATGAAGGCCGTCGTGCGGGTCTAGCCGCCGAGGCCGAGCAGCCGCACCGCGTTCTCCTTCAGGATCAGCGGCCGCACCTCGTCCTTGAACGGCGCCTGCTCGAAGTCCGCGAGCCAACGGTCGGGTGTGATCAGCGGGAAGTCGGAGCCGAACAGCACCTTCTCGCGCAGCTGTGTGTTCGCGTACTGGATGAGCTGCGGCGGGAAGTACTTCGGCGACCAGCCCGAGAGGTCGATCCACACGTTCGCCTTGTGCAGGCAGATCGAGATCGCCTCGTCCTGCCACGGAAACGACGGATGCGCGAGCACGATCTGCAGCTCGGGGAAGTCGGCGGCGACGTCGTCGAGGCACATCGGGTTCGAGTACTTCAGCTTCAGCCCGCCGCCGCCGGGCAGCCCGGTGCCGATCCCGCTGTGCCCGCTGTGGAACAGCGCGGGGAGCCCGGCCTCGGCGATCGCCTCGTACAGCGGATACACGGCCGGATCGTTCGGGAAGAACGCCTGGATGTTCGGGTGGAACTTGAAGCCCTTGACGTCGTGGTCGTCGATGAGCCGCCGCACGCGCTCGAGCGCGTCCGGCCGGGCCGGGTCGACGCTCGCGAACGGGATCAGGACGTCCGCGTTCTCGCGTGCGGCCTCGGCGATCTCCTCATTCGGGATCGGCGGACGGCCGCTGCGCGCCTCCCAGTCGACGGTGAAGACGACCGCCGCCAGCTTCCGCTCGCGGTAGTAGGCGGCGACGTCGTCGACCGTCGGCAGCTCCTGGCCGCTGTGGAAGTAGCGCTCCGCCGCCGCGCGCAGCTCCGGCGGCAGCGGGTCGTGCCCGGAGCGCGAGCGCTCCGTATGGACGTGCACGTCGATCGCGACGACGGCAGCGGGGTCGATGCTCAGACCAGTTCGGCCTTCGTGCGCCAGCCTTCCGCGTACGACGTGCGCGGAGTCTCGGAGTACGGGCACGGGCTGACGACGACCCGGATCTCGGTCTGCCTGTGGCGCTCGACGACCGGCTTCGACGAGCCGCCGCCCTCCTCGCCCCACACCATCACGAGCTCGGCGCCGAGCTTGACGTCCATGTCGACCGTCCCGAGCGAGAGCATCGAGCGCTCGTTGAAGCTGTAGCCGGAGAACGTCGAGCGGCCGACCATCGTGTCGCCGTCCATGAGCCTGTCGTTCGGCCAGGTCGAGTAGTTCGAGAGCGGCAGGTCGATGTACTTGGCCGGCGTGCCCTTCTCGAACAGCGTGCCCATCGCGCGGGCGACGTCCTCGCCGTTCCAGGCCAGCGTCACCTTCTTGCGGTTCGGCGTCTCGGCCACCGCCTCGAGCGCCTCGCGGCCGACGAAGTCGTGGTCGAACTTGGCGAAGGGCCAGTACCCGAGCTCGTGCGGGGTCATGTAGTAGTCCGAGATGTCGTCGGCGTAGTAGCTCCCGCCGAGCGAGCCCGTGGCCTCGTAGCCGTCGCCCGGCAGCCACTCGCGATACGCCTGCATCGAGTCGCCGGTGAAGACCGCGGGGAGCGGGCAGGGGATCCAGCCGGACTCGAGCGTGTTGGTCGCGTAGACCCGCGAGCCGACCTGCGCGAGCCCGAACTCCGCGCCCGCCTCGACGATCGCTGCCTTGACCTCGTCGCCCTCCTCCCACGGGCCGAACAGCTCCATCCCGGGCACGCCGGACATGCCGTGGTGCAGCGCGCGCACCTTGTGCCCGCCGATCGTGAGCTCGCCCATGTTGAAGAACTTGATCTCGGGGAGCGGTCCGCCGTTCGCCTTCTCCAGCGCCTGCAGCGCGTTGGGGCCCTGCACCTGGTAGCGGTAGAGCTTGCGGCGCCCGGTCGGATTCACGGCAGTGCGCTCGTCCCGCTCGCAGGTGACGTCGAAGCCGCCGGTCTCGGCGTGGTACTGCACCCAGTTGTGCGCGGAGGGGCGCCCGACGAGGTTGATCCTGTTCTCCGAGAGGTAGAAGAGGATGGCGTCGCCGATCACGTAGCCGTCCTCGTTGCAGGCCACGAACTGCTTGGCCTTGTCGACGGCGAAGTTATCGAGGGAGTTGATCGCCAGCGAGGAGAGCAGCGGGATCACGTCCGGGCCCTCGACGTAGAGGTCGGTCATGTGGTGCGACTGGTCGAAGAGCGCACAGGTCTCGATCCACGAGTGCTGCTCGTCGCGCCAGTTCGTGAACTCCGGGGCGACCTTCGGATAGACGTACGGGCCGATCTGGGAGTTCCGCGCCATCTCGACGGGGCTCCCGACGGCTTCGATCTTCTCTGCAAGGCTCTTGTACGTCATTGCACAACCTCCTCGGCAGGCTGGGTGGGTCGGGACCCTACTTCATCCCGTGATGATCGCGACCTAGAAAAGCATTGGCCCAGGCGCTCGTCCGCGCGAGCGCATTGTCCTTCGTGACGACGGGGCCCTCGAGCATCGATTCCTCCTCGCCGTAGGCCTTGAGCCGCTCGTACGCCTGTGACCAGATGCACTCGGTGTCGTAGACCTCGCAGAGCCCGTCGCGCGTGCCGCCGCACGGGCCGTTGCGCTGGTTCTTCGCGCAGAGCGACTCGGGGCAGACGTAGGCGATGTCCGGCAGCGAGCAGTCGCCGCAGTCGCGGCAGTGGAAGAGCGGCACTTTCGCCGCCTGCTCGAGCGCGTGCGCGACCTTGCCCACGGGTGCGGGCGCCTTCTCGATCGTCCGGTAGAGCGCGCGGCCGGCGGGAAAGAGGGGCGCGTCCTCGGCGAAGACGGTGGTGTGCAGGCGCCGGCTGAAGCGGTACTTCAGCGGGACGGGCAGGTCGGTGCGCCGCTTCTCCTTCGACTCGAGGTACGCAGCGTTGACCACGTTGGACGAGAGCCCGGTGTCGGGGTCGGCCTCGAAGAAGTGGAACTCGTCCGGGGCCGGGAACCGGATCTCACGCGCGGCGTCGACCCAGTCGTTCGCGTACGACTGCGACCGCTCGAGGATCTCGTCGAACACCGAGGCAGGCATGTGGCCGCCGAGGTAGACGCCGTCGAAACCAAGGCCGCGCACGACCGCGACGTGCTTCGCGGCGAGGTCGACGAAGAAGGCGAGGCCCTTGTCCGGGCTCGCGCCGTGCCGCTCCGCGAGCGCGAGCAGCTCGTCGGTGACGATCGCGCCCGGGATCTTCCCCGCGTTGAACGCCCGCGCCGCGCCGCGGGAGAGGAGGTAGACGTTCGCCACCGTGTGGAGCGGCAGGCCCTCGCGCCGGATCCAGCGCAACAGCTCGTCGTCCTTGCGCGTGTCCCAGCCGATCTGGTTGATCACGAACCGCGCGCCGGCCTCGGCCTTCTTCCTGAGCTTGAAGTACTGCGGCATCACCTCGCGCTCGTGGCGCTTGTGGTTCGTCACCACGCAGCCGAGGAAGAAGTCGGTGCGGTCGAGCTGCTGGCCCGGCTTCCTCTCGTCCGGCAGCCCCTCGTTCATCTCGGCGAGCATGCTCACGAGCCCGACCGAGTCGATGTCGAACACGGGCGCCGCCAGGCCCTTGTGGCCTGTGACGGGGTAGTCGCCGGAGAGCGCGAGCACGTTCTGGAATCCCTCGGAGCCGAGCTTCCAGGCGCGGCTCTCGAGCGCATTGCGGTTCCAGTCCTTGCAGGAGAGGTGGATGATCACCTCCTGCCCGCGGGAGATGAGGTCGGTGCCGAGCGTGTCGGGCGCGAGCATGGCGTTGCCGCCGGGGTTGTCGGTGATCGAGAGGACGTCGAAGCGGGGGTTGTCGCTCAGCTCGCGCGCCACCTCGAGCAGTTGGCGGCCGCTGTCGGCGGTGATCAGCCCGCGGCTCGTGACGAGCTCCGCGGCGACCACGAACGCGCCCTCCTGCGCGAACCGCTCGCGGAGCGGCATCGTCACTCCTCGACGCTCGGGGTGCCGTAGGTGTGGAAGCTCTCGACCGTCTGCACGCCCCAGAACTGGCCGCGGGCGCGCTCCTGCCGCGACCACACGACCGGCTCGAAGTCCGGGTCGTAGACGAAGTAGCCGCCGGTCGTGACCTCGATCCTGTTGCCGCCGGGCTCGAAGCCGTAGAGGAAGAAGCCTGCGGCGACACCGTGCTTCGACGGCGCCGCCTCGATTGGCACATCGTTGTCGACGAAGAGGTCGGCGGCGCGGAGGCACTCCTCTCGCGTGTCGACCCAGAACGAGATGTGGTGGAGTCTGCCGCGGAGGCCGGCGTGGTCGGCCACGTAGATCAGCTCGTGCGCGGCGATCGAGAGGCTCATCCAGGCGCCCAGCTCGGTGCCGTCTTCGAGCTCGATCCGCTCGTAGAGACGGTAGCCGAGCAGGTCCTGCGCGAACACGCGGCTCGCGCGCACGTCGGCGGCGAGGTAGTTGACGTGGTCGAGCCGCTTGACCGCGGCGCCGCGGCCGACGTAGCGCTGCGGCTGGTTCTTCCACGACGGCCTGAGGTGCTCGGGCGGCGAGTAGCGCTCGGCCTCGTAGTAAAGCTCGAACGGGTGCCCGTCCGGATCGGTGAACTGGTAGGCCGGGCCGTGGCCGACGTCGCCGTCGATCCAGCCCTGGCCGAGCCCGGTCGTCTCGATCGCGGCGACGCGCCGCTCGAGCGCTTCGGGGCTCCAGGCGCGGAGGGCGACGTGGCCGGGCCCGTTGTGTGGCGCCTCGGTCAGCTTCAGGCTGTAGCGGAGGTAGTCGCCCCAGCCGCGCAGATAGACCGACTGGCCCTCGCGGGCCTCCTCCTCCATCCCGAGCACGTCGACGAAGAAGCGCAGGCTCTCCTCCGGCTTCGGGGTGAGGAGCTCGGCGTGGCCGATCCGCGCGACGTCGTGGAGCGGCTCGGCCACGGGCTCAGAGCTGTTCGAGGGCGCGCCGCACGAGCACCTGCGCGAGGTGGGCGCGGTACTCGCTGCTCGCGCTCGTGTCGCCGGGCGGGTCGGTGCCCTCGCCCGCGCGCGCAGCGGCATCGGCGGCGGAGGAGCCCGCGGCCAGCGCCTCCTCGGCGCCGCTTGCCCGCAGTGGCGTCATCCCCATGCTCGTCAGGCCGATCTGGACGCGACCGTCGACGCGGGCGGCCGCGACGCCCACCGTCGCCCAGTCGGCCGAGCGCCGAGTCAGCTTCAGGTACGTGCCCGCCTCGACCGACGGCACGCGGATCTCGGTCAGGATCTCCTGCGGCCCGAGCGCCGTCTCGAACGGGCCGGTGAAGAACTCCGTGGCCGGGATCGTCCGCTCTCCGCCCAGGCCTCTCGCTACCAGCTCGGCGTCGAGGGTGAGGAGGATCGTGCCGAGGTCCGAGGCCGGGTCCGCGTGCGCGACCGAGCCGCCGATCGTGCCGCGATGGCGCACCTGCGGATCGCCGATGTGAGCTGCGGCCCGCGGGATCACGGCGCAGTGCTCGGCGAGCAGCGGGTCGTGCACGAGCTGGGCATGACGGGTGAGCGCGCCGATCGCGATCCGGTCGCCGTCCTCCCGCACGTAGCGGAGGTCGTCGAGCCGGCCGACGTCGACGAGCACCGCTGGGCGCGCGAAGCGGAGCCGCAGCACGGGAATCAGCGACTGGCCTCCCGCGAGCAGCTTCGCGTCCTCACCGGCGAGCAGCTCGATCGCGTGGTCGACCGACCCGGCGCGCTCGTACTCGAAAGCGGCGGGGATCATGCGCCGGCCCGGGCGGCGGCCTGCACCGCTTCGACGATGTTGTGGTAGCCGGTGCAGCGGCAGAGGTTGCCCTCGAGCGCGACGCGGATCTCCTCCTCGGAGGGGTCCGGGTTCTCGGCGAGGAGCGAGACGGACGCCATCACGAAGCCCGGCGTGCAGTAGCCGCACTGCAACGCGTGCTTCTCGTGGAATGCCTGCTGGACCGGGTGCAGCTCGTCGCCGGAGGCAAGCCCCTCGATCGTCGTGATCTCCGCGCCGTCGGCCTGCACGGCGAGCTGGTTGCACGACTTCATCGACTCGCCGTCGATCAGGACGGTGCACGCGCCGCACGAGGAGGTGTCGCAGCCGACGTTCGTCCCTTTGAGACCGAGCTCCTCGCGCAGGAAGTAGACGAGCAGCTCGCGCGGCTCGACGTCAGCCTCGTGCCTCGTCCCGTTGACGGTGACCGAGATCTTCGTCATGCCTTCGCCTCCTTCAGCGCCCGGAACACGTTCTCGCCGTTGACGGGCATCTCGACATGGGTCACGCCGTACGGGCGGAGCGCGTCGATCACGGCGCTCTGGACGGCCGGCGTGGAGCCGATCGTGCCGGACTCGCCGATCCCCTTCGCGCCCAGAGGGTTCAGCGGCGTCGGCGTCTCCATCTCGACGACCTCCCACGAGGGAAGATCGGCCGCCGAGGGGAAGGCGTAGCCGACAAACGTGCTGCTGAGCGGCGTCCCGTCCTCGTCGTAGCTGACCTTCTCGTAGAGCGCCTGGGAGACACCGGTCGCGACGCCGCCGTGCACCTGACCCTCCGCGATGAGCGGATTGACCAGCGTGCCCGCGTCGTCGACGGCGACGAGCCGCAGCAGCTCGACCTGCGCGGTCTCGATGTCGACCTCGACGACTGCGACATGCGCGCCGAACGGGAAGGTCGGAGCGCTCTTGTACTCCTGCACCACCTTGAGCTCGACGAGCTGACCATCGGCCTCCGCGCGGGCCGCGAGCTCCGCCCACGAGAGACCCTGGGTCGGCGATCCGGCGGGATGGAAGAGGCCCAGGCCCGGGTCGAGCACGATGTCGGACTCGGCCGCCTCGAGGTAGTCGGCGGTGAGCTTCTTCGCGCGGACGACGACCTCTGCGGACGCGAGCCGCGCCGCGGAGCCGCCGATCTGGGTCGACTTGGAGCCGTAGGTGCCGGTCCCGCTCGCGACCGTGTCGGTGTCGCCCTTGACGACGGTGATCTTCTCCAGCGGCAGCCCGAGCTGCTCGGAGGCGATCATTGCGAACGTGGTCTCGTGGCCCTGGCCGTGCGAGAACGAGCCGGTGCGGAGGATCGCGCCGCCGTCGGCGGTGATCTCGACCTCGCCGAACTCCGTCTCGTCGACGCCGTTCGTGATCTCGACGTAGGTGCTGACTCCGATCCCGAGCTGCTTCGGGCCGCCCTGCTCGCGGCGCTGTCGCTGCTGCGCGCGCAACTCGTCGTAGCCGGCCGAGCGCAGCGCGAGGTCGAGCGCGCCCTCGTAGTCGCCCGAGTCGTAGGCGCCGTGCGAGGCGGTCACGTAGGGGAACGCGTCCTTCGGGATGAAGTTCCGGCGCCGGACCTCCGTGACGTCGATCCCGAGCTCGACGGCGAGTGTGTCCATCGCCCGCTCGATCATCTGCGTCGCCTCCGGCCGGCCCGCTCCGCGGAACGCCGCGATCGGCGTCGTGTTCGTGACGTACGCCTTGCTCGAGCTCTCGATCGTCGGGATCGCGTAGACGCCGCTCGACATCAGGCCGGTGAGGTTCGGGAGAAAGGCGCCGAGGCCCGGGTAGGCGCCGATGTCGGCCAGGATCTCGAGCCGGAGCGCGGCGACCTTGCCGTCGCGGTCGGCGCCGAGGGTGAACGTGAGCTCCTGGTCGCGGCCCTGGTTGAGCGCGACCATGCTCTCCGAGCGCGTCTCCGTCCAGCGGATCGGCCGGCCGAGCCGGCGCGCGAGCCAGGCGACGAGGATCTCCTCGACGCTGAGCATCTTCGCGCCGAAGCCGCCGCCGACGTCCGGCGCGATCACGCGAACGGTCGCGGGGTCGAGGCCGCCGAGCATCCCGGCGAGCACGAAGCGGTCCTGGTGTGGCGTCTGGGTCGAGAGCCAGGCCGTGAGGCGGCCGTCGGCGCCCACCTCCGCGGCGGCCGAGCGCGGCTCGAGCGGGCAGGCCGCCATCCGCTGGCTCGTGACCGTGCCGGAGACGACGACGTCGCAGCCGTCGAACAGCGTCTCGTCGCGCTCCGGGGCACCGCCGACCGCGCCGAGGTTCGTGCCGACGTCCGGGAAGAGCAGCACCTCGTCCTTCGCCGACTCGTGCGCGCCGATCACGACGGGCAGCGGGTCGTAGTCGACTGCGACGAGCTCGGCGGCGTCCGCACCGGCGGAGCGGCCTTCGCTCACGACCACGGCAACGATCTCCCCGACGAAGCGGACGGTGTCCGTCGCCATCACGGGGCGGCCCATCGCCGGGTCGAGGCCGGGGAAGGGCGGCGGCCCGAAGAGCCCGAGGTCGAGGTCCGCGCCGGTGAGCACCTGGACGCTCGGCAGCGCCTCCGCGGCCGAGGCGTCGATGCCATCGATGCGCGCGTGCGCGAACGGGGAGCGGACGAAGGTCGCGGTGAGCGCGCCCGCGAGCGGCAGGTTCTCGACGTACTGCCCCGCGCCGCGGAGGAAGCGCCCGTCCTCGGTTCGGAGGACTCGATTTCCGAGGATGCTCACTGTTTCGAGCCTAGCGACCTTTCCGGGCGCGCGCTACCCGGCAACTGCCGCGGTGCCGAGCGCCTGCTGCACGGCCTCGACGATCTTCGTCTCGTCCGGCAGGAGGTAGTCCTCCATGGGCTGGCTGTACGGGATCGTCGCGTCGAGCGCCGTCACGAGCTTGATCGGCGCCTTGAGCGACGAGAAGCCCTCTGAGGCGACCTCCGCCGCGATCACCGCCGCCGCCGAGCCTTGCCGGGTCGACTGGTCGACCACGACGAGCCGGCCCGTCTTCTCGACGGACTTGAGGATCGTCTCGGTGTCGAGCGGCGCGAGCGTGCGCGGGTCGATCACCTCGGCGCTGACGCTGGCGGCCGCGAGCTGCTCGGCGGCTGCGAGCGCCTTGTCGACGAGCCAGCCGATCGCGACGATCGTGACGTCGCTCCCCTCGCGCCGCACCGCCGACTGCCCGAGCGGGACGACGTACTCGCCGTCCGGCACCTCGCCGTGCTCGAGAGTCAGCAGGTAGTGGTGGAAGTAGACGACGGGGTTGTCGTCGCGGATCGCAGCGGCCATCATGCCCTTCGCGTCGGCCGCCGTCGAGGGCACCGCGACCTTCAGCCCGGGCACGCCCATGAACATCCCGTAGATCGAGCCCGTGTGCTGGCCCGACCAGCCGGCGGTGAAGCCGTAGCCGGCCTTGAGCACGAGCGGCACCTTCACCTGGCCCCCGGTCATGTAGTGGAACCGGTTGGCCTCGTTCACGACCTGGTCCATCGCGACCAGCATGAATTCGGCCATGTAGAGCTCGACCACCGGCCGGTAGCCCGCCATGGCGGCGCCGATCGCCATCCCGATCTCGGCTGTCTCGGAGATCGGCGTGACGCGGACGCGATCGCTGCCGAACGCCTTCAGAAACGGGTCGTCGTCGGTCGTCGCGATGTTCTGCCCGATGTAGAGGACGCTTGGGTCGCGCTCCATCTCGAGGTGGATGGCCTCGCCGATCGCGGCGATGTAGGGGAGCTCGTGTGACATCTTGTCTCTCCTAGGCGTAGACGTAGTTGACGGCCGCTTCCGGCGACGGGAACGGGCTGGCGAGCCCGAACGCGACCGCCTCCTCCATCTCCTGCTTGACCGACTCGGCGATCGCATCCGCCTCCTCCGCGGACAGCGTCCCGTCGGTGACGAGCTTCGCGCGGAACCGCGGCACCGGGTCGCCGCGCAGCGCGGCCTCGTACTCGGCGGTGTTGCCGAAGACGGTGATCGCCTCGTGCTCGGGGAAGTGGAGCGGGACCCCGGGTGGGGCGATGATGTTGCCGTGTGCGCTCAGGCGGTAGACGAGCGACTCGATCAGCGTCGGTCCCTCGCCGGCGCGCGCCCGCGCCACCGCGGCGGCGGCCTGCTCGTGCACCGCGACCGGATCGGTGCCGTCGACGGTCACGCCGGGCATCGAGTACGCCTTCGCCTTGACCGCGAGCGGCTCGCCCGCAGCGGCGTTCGCGTCCTCCTGGTCGCTGCGCGTGACGACGTTGTAGTTGTTGTTCTCCATCACGTAGACGACCGGCAGCTTCCACAGCGAGGCGATGTTGAGCGACTCGTGGAACGCGCCCTGCTTCGAGGCGCCGTCGCCGAAGTAACAGAAGACGACCTGGCCCTCGCCGCGGATCTGGGCCGCGTAGCCCGCGCCCGTCGCGTGCGGGATCCCCTGCCCGACGATTCCGGAGGTGCCGAGGAAGCCGTTTGCGACATCGGTGAGGTGCATCGAGCCGCCGTAGCCGCCGCAGAGCCCGCCGGAGCGGCCGTAGATCTCGGCCATCATCGTGTTGGGATCGGTGCCGAGCACGAGTGGGTAGCCGTGGCAGCGGTAGGTCGCGAGCACCTGGTCGCCGGGCCGCATCGCAGCCAGCGAGCCGACGATCGAGCCTTCGGCGCCGTCGGCCAGATGCGTGTGGCCGCGGATCACGCCGGGGTGCTCCTCGAACGTCCCCTTCACCCGCTCCTCGAACTCGCGAATCCGGAGCATCTGCGTGAGGATCCAGGTGAGCTTCTCTGCGTCGAGGCCGTTCTCAGGCACTGGTGCTCCTTTCTCGTGCTGTCCGGTCGGGCCGGCCAACTCTAACTCTGCGTCAGGTGAGCTGGGCGATCGTCGTCGCGTAGGCGCGGTCGAAGATCTCCTCGATCGGGCGGTTCCGAAGCTCCTCCGAGAGCACCTCGACGCCCCACGGCCCCGTGTAGCCGGCCTGCCGGCACGCCTCGACGTAGGCGCGGATCGGGAACTCGCCCTCGCCGGGCAGCTTGCGGTGGTTGATCACCTCGTCGATCGGATCGGCCATGTCCTCCCACTGGCCGTCGGACAGCTCGACCCAGGAGAGGTACTGCGCGGGGATCCTCAGCAGTTCGACGGGCGGGATGCCCATCTTCGACATGTGCCACGTGTCGATCGCGAGGCCGCCGTTTCGCGCGTCGGCGCCGTCCACGAGGGCGAGCGCCGTGTCGAGATCCTGGACATTGACGTCGGGAGGCATGAACTCGTAGACCATCTTCGCGTCGTGGTGCTCGGCAGCCTCGGCGCAGAGCTCGGCGAACGCCTCGGTCAGCCGCGGCAGCTCGCACGGCGTGCCGGGGATGTTCCCCACCTTGACGTGGTGGGCGCCGAGCGCGGCGGCCGCGTCGTAGAGGAGGCGCTTGGTCGGCTCGGCCGCGCGGCGGCGCTCGTCGTCCGGCGCGAGGAACCACTCCCAGACGAACTCGAGCTCGAGGTACTCGAGGCCGTGCGCATCGAGCAGCGACTTCACATCGGCCAGCGTGCGCGTCTCGAGGATGTGCTCGAGGTCGGCGTGCCAGATCCCGATCCCCTTGAACCCGACGCGCTCGGCCTGCGCGCAGCGGTCGGCGAGGTCGAACAGGCTCCACTCCCGGCCGTAGTGCACCTCGACCGGCCCGGAGATCGTCCAGTACAGCCCCAGGATCTCGTTCACGATCCCAACCTAACGCGTTAGGGTTGGCGCGTGCCTGACTACGTGATCGTGGGCGGCGGTTCGGCCGGGTGCGTGCTCGCCGGACGGCTGAGCGAGGACCCGGATGCGAGTGTCCTGATGCTCGAGGCCGGCCCGCCGGACGTCGCGCCCGAGATCCACATCCCGTTCGCGTTCCCGGCGCTGTTCAAGTCGGCCCACGACTGGGACCTGCTCGGCGAGCGGGAGCCGGGGCTCCGCGGACGGCGGCTGTACCTGCCGCGCGGCCGGATGATCGGCGGCTGCGGCTCGATCAACGCGATGATCTACCTGCGCGGCAACCGGCTCGACTTCGACGACTGGGCCGCCGACGGCGCGACGGGCTGGTCATACGACGAGGTGCTGCCGTACTTCAAGCGCGCCGAGGACAACGAGCGCGGCGAGGACGACTTCCACGGCGTCGGCGGGCCGCTCGCGGTGTCGGAGAGCCGGTCGATGCAGCCGCTGGTCGACGCGATGCTCGCGGCCGCCGTCGAGGCCGGGTACGAGCACATCCCCGACCTCAACGTCGCAAGCCCCGAGGGCGTCTCGCGCTTCCAGGTCACGCAGCGCAACGGCAAGCGCTGGTCGACCGCCGACGCGTACCTGCACCCGGTGGCAGACCGGCCGAACCTCGAGGTTCGCACCAGCGTGCTCGCGCAGCGCATCGTCTTCGAGGGCGACCGCGCGGTCGGCGTCGAGATCGTCGCCGACGGCAAGGCCGAGATCGTCCGCGCCGAGCGCGAGGTGATCCTCTCCGCCGGCGCGTACCAGTCGCCGGTGCTGCTGATGCTTTCGGGGATCGGGCCGGCCGAGGATCTCGCGCTGTTCGGGATCCCGGTGCGCGAGAACCTGCCGGTGGGCCAGAACCTCCAGGACCACTGCATGGCGAACCTCAACTACACGACCGACGAGCCGGCCCTGTTCAACATCCTCACGCCGGAGAACTTCGCGCTGCTCGAGACGGAGGGCCGCGGCCCGCTCAGCTCGAACATCCCGGAGGCCGGCGGCTTCTTCCGCTCGCGGGACGATCTCGCCGCGCCGGACGTCGAGTTCCACTTCGCGCCGTCGATCTTCTACGACGAGGGGCTGAACGCGCCGACCGAGCCCGGCTACGCCTTCGGGCCGGTGCTGATCAAGCCTGAGGCGCGCGGCTGGGTGAAGCTGCGCACGCCGATGGCCGACTCGAAGCCGCTCGTCCTCACCAACTTCCTCACCGAGGCGGAGGACCGGCGCGCCGTGATCGCCGGCGTCCGGATCGCGCTCGAAATCGCCTCACAGCCCGCGCTGAAGGCGGTCGAGCGCGCGCCGTTCAGCGTGCCCGACTCCGACTCGGACGCGGACATCCTCGCGTGGGTCGAGCGGGTCGCGCAGCCCGTCTACCACCCGACCTCGACGTGCGCGATCGGCCCGGTCGTCGATGCGGAGCTCCGTGTCCATGGGACCGAGGGGCTGCGCGTGGTCGACGCCTCGGTGATGCCCACGGTCACCCGCGCGAATACCCACGCGGCGACGGTGATGATCGCGGAGAAGGCCGCAGACCTGATCCGCGGCCGCTAGCCGACGGGCGGGCCGAGGCGGAACCGGTCCGCGATCAGGCCGTGGCGCAGGCCGCGGTCGCTCACGATGAGCGAGTCGCGGCCGAGCTTGTCCAGCACCGTACGGACGACGCACGCGCCCGCGAGGATGACCTCGGCTCGGTTGGGCTGCAGGCCGACCACTGCGCGGCGCTCGTCCGCCGTGCGGGTGCGGTAGAGCTCGAGCTGGCGGTCGATCTCCTCGCGGTCGAGCTCTGTCCCCTGCACGACCTCGGGGTCGTACTCGGCGAGTCCGTGGCTGACCGCTGCGAGGTTTGTGACGGCGCCGCCCATCCCGACGAGCACGTCGGGCGCGGGACGGCCGTCGAGGCGGTCGAGCTCGGCGGCGATCCCGTCGAGGGCTGCGGCGAGCTCCTCCGGCGAGACCGGCCGGTCGAGCCCGTAGCGCTCGGTCAGGCGGGCGGCGCCGACCGGGACGCTGAACTGCTCGTCGACCCCGTCGGCCTGTCCGAAGGTGAACTGGGAGCTGCCGCCGCCCGTGTCGAACACGACGAGCGACCCGCGCGCGACATCGAGCCCCGACCTGGCCGCGAGATACGCGAGGCGCGCCTCCTCCTCGCCGGGGATGATCTCGATCCGGACGCCGCAGAGGGCTTCGACGGCGGCGACGAGCTCCGCGCCGTTCGCCGCGGAGCGCAGGCCGGCGGTGCCGACGGCTGCGATCGCGACGGCTCCCGCCCGGTTCGACTCGTCGGCCATCCCGGCGATCGCCTCCAGCGTCCGCTTCATCGGCTCGGGCTGGAGGCTGCCCGTCGCGTCGAGGCCTTCGCCGAGCCGGGTCACCTCGGCGCGGTCGGCGACCATGGTCCACGTGCCGTCGGCGCGCCGCTCGCCGATGTGGAGCTTGGCCGAGTTCGTGCCGACGTCGATCGCCGCGAACCGCTTCGTGCCGAAGCCGGCGAGCGTCTTGAGGCCGCGCGCCATGCAGACGTTCGTGCGGGAGCCGAGACCGAGCGAGTGGACGGCCGCGAGCACGAGACCAGGATCCTCGGACTCGACCGCAATCGTGCGGGTCGAGCCCTTGTCCGTTCGCACCTCGCTGAGCTCGGCCATGCAGCCGCCGACGGTGTAGCGGGCGCGTTGCTTGTGCACCTCGACGGCCAGCACATCCTCCACGTGGAGCGCGTCGAAGACGACGCCGATCTGCTCCGCGCTCACGGGGAAGGCGGCCTTCAGCACCGGCACCCACTGTTCGAGCCCGTCGGCGTCGACCGCTTTCAACCGCTTGACGTCCATCAACCCGTCCCGCACCTTCACCGACGCGTCGCTCTCGACGGACAGCAGGTACACCTCGTCGCTCTCCTGGGTCTGCTCCACGGCCAGGGCGGCAAAGGCCGACTCCGCCGCGCCGAAGCTCTCGCCGAACGTCCGCCATTCCCAGCGCGGGACGAGCTTCGGCATCAAGCCTTGCCGCCGCTGGCGACTCCCGCAAAGTACTCGAGAGCCTTGCGCGTCTTCGTCTGCTGCTCGCCGCTGACGTCGATCTCGCGCCCGGCGAGGTACGCGCGCAGCTCCGCGGCGACCTGGAAGCCCTCGGCCGGCAGGCACTTCGTCGACAGCTCGAGTAGGCGCGAGCCGTCGGGATAGATCCAGACCTCGGCCGCGAGCCGCCGCCCTCCGAGCTCCTCGGGGTTCAGGCGGAGCTTGAGGACGAAGATCGGGCCGAGCACGGTCAGGTCGTCGAGGCCGATGCCTTCGGGCGCGTGGTCGGCGTAGAACGCGCGCTGCTCGCGCGAGAACAGCTTCCGCAGCGGCAGGCCACCGTTGACGGTCGACCAGATGTCGGTCTTGCGCGGAGTGCCGCGCATCGACGCGGAGCAGACGTAGCCGCCCGGCATCGCGTCGACCTCGACGAAGAAGCTCGCCGATCGGCGCAGCTCCGGCGCCAGGTCCGTGGGCACGACGGGCCGCAGCTTCACGACCGAGTCGTCCCCCTTGCCCTGGACGCGGCGGGCGCGGGCGACGACGCCGCTTCCGTTCAGCGCCAGGTCGGGGGTGTCGAAGAAGTAGATCTGGCGGATCTGCGCCTGGAGTGGGTCCAGCCCAAGCGAGATCGCGGCCGAGCGCTGCTCGTGCTCGAGCACGGTGACCTTCAGCTCGACGCTATCGGAGCCCTTGATCAACGCCAACATGCGGCCGAGCTCCTCGCCCGAGATCGCGGCGGCCGGGCTACTCGAAGACATCACTCCTCCTTGTGCGAACTGCTGCCGAGCCTACAGCTGCTCGGCGAGTTGCGCCTCGACCGCGCGGTGGACGTTGCCGTGGATGTGCCCCGGCCCGAGCCGGGAGAGGACGCCGTCCTTCTCGAGCACCGCAGCGACCACCGGCTTGACCCGGGCGAGCCGCACCTGGATCTCCAGGCTCTCGGCGAACTCGAGGATCTCGGCGAGCTTCGCGGCGCCCTGCGAGTCGACGAGGTCGACGCCCTCGAGGTCGAGCACGACGGCGCGCAGCGGCTCCTCACCGCTCAGCACGAGCCCGCGGATCCGCTCCTCGAGCGCGTCGGCGGTCGCGAAGAAGAGCCCGCCGTCGAGCCGCACGACGGCGATGCCCGGGAACGTCTCGTCATCGGCGTTCTCCGCCAGGTCGCGGAACACCTGCGTGCCCGGCTCGCGCCCGAGGAGCGGCATCCCGGGCTTCGTGGCGACGTAGACGAGCCACACGAGCGAGAGGCCGATGCCGATCACGACGCCGGCGAGCACGCCGGCCGAGAGCACGCCGAACGAGGCCGCGGCCGCGATCCAGAAGTCGAACCGCTTCACCCGGAATAGGCGCCGGAACTCGGCGATGTCGATCATCCCGAACACGACCGCGTCGATGATGATCGCCCCGAGCACCGCCTTCGGAAGCTGCGAGAAGAGTGGCGCGAGGGCGACGAGCGTAAGGAGCACGAGGCCGCCGGTGACGAGCGATGCCATCGGGCTGCTCGCCCCGGCCGACTCGTTGAGCGAGCTGGCCGACAGGCTCGTCGAGACCGGCATGCCCTGGAAGGCGCCTGCCGCGACGTTCGCCATCCCTTGCGCGACCGACTCCTGGTTGACGTCGATGCGGTAACGGTGACGGATCGCAAAGGCGCGGGCATCACCGGCGGTCTGCGAGAAGCCGATCAGGAGCAATCCGGTCGCGGCCGCCAGGATCGTCGTGTAGTGCTGCTGGAAGACATCGATCCCCGGGAGCGCCGGCGCCGGAAGACCGCGTGGAACCGGCCCGACGAGTGCGACACCGTGCGCGCCGAGGTCGAACAGCCACGTGGCCAGGAGGCCCGCGACGACGAGCACCAACGCTCCCGGCACATGCGGCGCGAAGAAGCGCAGGCCGAGGATCAGCCCTAGCGCCAGCAGCCCGACGAGCAGCGTCGTCCAGCTGATCTCGCCGAGCGACCGGATCCACGAGGCGAGCTCGTGCCAGGCGTTGTCGCCGGAGGTCGACGTGCCGGTCAGCTTCGGCAACTCGCCGATCACGACGTCGACCGCGGCTCCCGCGAGAAACCCCGTCACGACCGCGCGGGAGAGAAACCGCGCGATCCAGCCCATGCGGAACACTGCGAGCAGGAGAAACAGTGCGCCGGTCACAAGCGTGATCGCGGCCACGAGCTCGGCAGCCTGCGCCCCGCCGACGCCGGTGAACAGCACCGCACCGCCGGCGACGGCCGCGAGCGACGAGCTCGGCCCGGTCGAGATGTGGCGCGACGTGCAGAAGAGCGCGTACACGATCGCACCCGCGGCGGCCGCGTAGAGCCCGTTCTGTACCGGCACCCCGGCGATGCCCGCGTAGCCGAGGTCCTTCGGCACGATCATCGCCGTCACGGCGATCGCGGCCAGCACGTCGCCGCGCAGCATCGTCCGGTCGTAGCGCGGCAGCCACTCGACGATCGGGACCAGCCGACTCAGCTCCACGGCACGATCCTCTCAGACAGACTGGCCGGTCAGTCTGCGGAAGGGCCGGCGGCCTTCTTCTTCGCCGCCCGTCTTCTCAGCCACCAGACGACCGCGCCGACGATGACCGCGCCCGCGAGGATCCCGAAGGCGATCCAGCCCCACTGCGTGCTGCTCGTCGAGGCCTCGTTATTGGATGCGACGGCAGCGCCGGCTGCGGCTGCGGCGCCGGGGCTCACGCTGGTGGTGGTCGTCGCGGCCGTGGTCGTCGTCGCCGGGGGCGGCGCCGTGACCGTGGTCTGCTGGGTCTGGGTCTGCGTGACCGTCACCGTCGGCGGCGGCGGAGTCGTCTCGATGACCGTCAGCGTCGTCGGCGGAGTGGTCTCGGTCACCGTCTCGGCGGGCGTCGTGACGGTCACGGTCGCGGGCGGCGTGTTCGTCGTACGGGTGGGAGTGGTGGGAGCGGTCTGCATCTCGGTGGGGGTGGTCTGCGTCGCGGTCGTGACCGTCGCCGCAGCCCCGAGAGTCCCCGTTCGGGTCGTCCCCGCCGCGGTGGTCGATCCGCCGCACGAGGCGAGGGCGAGCGAGGCGAGCACACCGAGCGCGGCGGCGGCGGCGAGCCTCGCGGCGATCGAGCCCCGCGACCGCCAGCTGGGGTTGCGCTCGGCCATGCCCGTGTTCTTCGACAGCGCTCCGCGATTGCCTTCCCGTTAGCGTATGCCCGATGCATACCGAGACGGATCCGGCACCGCCGTACGCCCGCGAGGCCGCGGCCGTCGTGACGTCGCTCGGGTCGGACGAGGACTCGGGGCTCAGCGCGGCCGAGGCAGCGGCCCGCCTCTCGAGCTACGGCCCGAACCAGATCAAGGGAGAGGTGCCGCCGTCGGCGCTTGCGGTGGCGCTCCAGCAGCTGCGCGACCCGATGAACATCATGCTGATCGCCGTCACCGCGGTCAGCTTCGCGATCGGGCAGGTCTCGACCGGAGTGATCGTGGCCCTGCTGATCCTGCTCAACGTCTTCCTCGGCGCGCGGCAGGAGCTGAAGGCGCGGGAGAGCGTGACCGCGCTCTCGAACCTGCAGGTGCCGCAGGCGAAGGTCGTCCGGGACGGCACGCTCGCTCTCGTGCCGGCCGTCGACGTCGTCCCCGGCGACGTCGTCCAGGTGGAGGCCGGCGACATCGTGCCCGCCGACGGGCGGATCGTCCGCTCCGCGACGCTCGAGACGCAGGAGGCGGCGCTGACCGGTGAGAGCGCGCCGATCCCGAAGGACGCGGGCGCGCTCGCCGACGGGGAGGTCGCGCTGGGCGACCGCTCGAACATGCTGTTCCAGAACACGGCCGTCACCAGAGGCACGGCCGCGATGGTCGTGACGGCGACCGGGATGAGCACCCAGATGGGCCAGATCGCGACGATGCTGACCTCGGTCGTCCGCACCCGCTCGCCGCTGCAGAAGGAGCTCGGCTCGCTGACCAAGGTGCTCGGGCTGATCGCGTGGGGCGCCGTCGCCTTCATCGTGATCGTCGGAGTGGCGCGCGGCCAGGCGTTCGACCAGGTGCTGCTCCTCGGCACGGCGATGGCGATCTCGGCGATCCCGACCGGCATGCCGGCGTTCGTCTCCGGCCTGCTCTCCATGGGCGCGAAGCAGCTCGCCGACGCGAAGGCCGTCGTCAAGAACCTGACCGACGTCGAGACCCTCGGCGCGACCAGCGCGATCAACACCGACAAGACCGGCACGCTGACGCTCAACGAGATGATGGTCTCGACCATGTACACCGCCGGCACGTGGTTCACGGTCGAGGGCGAGGGCTACCGCAAGACCGGGGCGATCCGTGCGGTCGCCGGCGGCGCCGGTGCCGGACTTGACGCGGCTCGCGCTCGGCCTCGTGCTCGACAGCGACGCGACGGTCGGCGACGACGGGAGCGTGGTCGGCGACCCGACCGAGGCGGCGCTCGTGGTGCTAGCGGCCAAGCTCGGCGTCGACGCCGAGGAGACGCGGCGGGCCTACCCGCGCATCGCCGAGGTGCCGTTCGACTCCGACTACAAGTTCATGGCCACCTTCCACCGGCTACTCGGTGGACGGGGTCGAGCGCGTGATCGAGCTCGTCAAGGGCGGCCCCGACGTCGTCCTGGCGCGCTGCTCGGCCGCGGGCGGGCCGCTCAGCGGCTCGCAGGTCCCGCTCGCGGACGCGCGCGCGGGAATCGACGAGGCGAACGAGCGCATGGGCGAGAAGGGGCTGCGCGTGCTCGCCTTCGCCGCCCGCCTGGTCGACGACTCGGAGCTCGACGCGCTGGCCGCCGACCCGATGTCGTGCGTCCACGACCTCGCCTTCGTCGGCCTGGTCGGGATCATCGACCCGCTGCGGCCGTCTGCGAAGGCTGCGGTCCAGACCGCGCTCGCCGCCGGGATCGACGTCCGGATGATCACCGGCGACCACGCCGTGACGGCCAGGGCGATCGGCGAATCGCTCGGGCTCGGTCCGGGCGCGATCAGCGGCAGCGAGCTCCAGGCGCTGACCGACGAGGAGCTCGCGCGCAGGCTGCCCGAGCTGCACGTCTTCGGCCGGGTCACCCCGCAAGACAAGCTCCGGCTCGCCCGGCTGATGCAGGAGCAGGGGCTGATCGTGGCGATGACCGGCGACGCCGTGAACGACGCGGCGGCGCTCAAGCAGGCGGACATCGGCGTCGCAATGGGCAGCGGTAGCGAGGTGACCAAGCAGGCCGGCCGGATGATCCTCACCGACGACAACTTCGGCACGCTCGTTCACGCCGTCGAGATCGGCCGCCGCGTCTACGAGAAGATCGTCTCGTACGTCCGTTTCCAGATGACCCAGCTGCTCTCGCTGGTGCTGCTGTTCGTCGTCGCGACCGCGTTCGACATCAACGAAGGCGTCGCGATGACCCCGCTGATGGTGCTGTACCTGCTCGTGTTCGTCACGTCCTCGGGGGTCGTGGTGATCGCTGTCGACCCCGGTGCGCCCGATGTGATGCACCGCCCGCCGCGGGACCCGAAGCTCACCATCACAAACCGCGGCGCGATCACCCTCTGGGCGGTCTACGCCGTGACGCTGTTCGTCGGCGCGCTGATCCCGCTCGTCGTCGGGGCCGGACGACCCGAGCACCGACGTGCCGACCGCGTCGCTGACGATGACGTTCGTGGTGATGGGCCTCGGCACGGTGTTCAACGCCCTCGCCAACCGGCGCGACCCGGCGAGCGGATTCTCCGCGCCGCTGCTGAAGGCGCTGGCGATCTCGCTCGTCCCCGTGACCCTGATCGCCCTGGCGACCGAGCTGCCGGGTCTCCAGAAGGGCCTCCTCACCACCTCGCTGACCGGCAAGGAGTGGCTCGCCTGCATCGGCCTCGCAGCCTTGCTGCCGCTCGTCGTCGAGTCGAGCAAGTGGCTCCGGCGACGGCGTGCGGTCGAGGGCTAGCGGCGCGTGCTCGCGTAGGCGACGACGGGCTCCAGCGACTCCGGATTCACGAGCGCGTCGGGGCTCGCCACCTCCGCGGCGGGGACGCCGGAGAGGATCCGCTTCACCGGTAGCTCGAGCTTCTTGCCGGTGAGCGTCTGCGGGATCATCGGCAGCGCGACGATCGTGTCCGGCACGTGGCGCGGCGAGAGCGCGTCGCGGAGCGCCGTGGCGATCCGCTTGCGCATCGTGTCGTCGAGCTCGAGGCCGTCGCGGAGGACGACGAAGAGGATCAGCTCGTCCGCCTCCTCGAGATGGACGACGAGGCCGTCGACGACCTCGTCGAGCTCCTCGAGCGCCGAGTAGAACTCGCTCGTGCCGAGCCGCACGCCGCCGCGGTTGAGCGTCGCGTCGGAGCGGCCGGTGATGATGCAGCTGCCGCGCTCGCTGAACATGATCCAGTCGCCCTGCCGCCAGATGCCGGGGTAGTGGTCGAAGTAGGCGGCTCGGTACCGCTCGTCGCCGGGGTCGTTCCAGAACGAGACCGCCATCGACGGCATCGGCTGGCGGATCACGAGCTCACCCAGCTCGCCGACGACCTCTTCGCCGTGCTCGTCGAACGCGGCGGTGTCGACGCCGAGGCAGCGGCCGGCGATCTCGCCCGCGTACACGGGCATGAGCGGGCAGCCCTGGACAATGCCGGAGCAGACGTCGGTGCCGCCGCTGCCGTTGATCAGCAGCACGCTCTCGCCGACCTGCTCGTAGATCCATTCGAAGCCGTCCACTGGGAGAGGCGAGCCTGCGACGGTGAGCGAGCGGAGCGAGGAGAGGTCGTACTGCCGGCCCGGCTCGATCCCCTGCTTGCGGCAGGCGAGCGCGAACGCGGGGCTGATCCCCATCAGCGTCGGCCGCGTCTCCTCGGCCAGCTGCCACGCGTGGCCGAAATCGGGGTACCCGGGGTTGCCGTCGAGCATCACGATCGACGCGCGCAGCAGCAGCGTCGACACGAGCGCGTTCCACATCATCCAGGCGGTCGTCGTGAACCACTGGAGCCGGTCGCCCGGCTGCACATCCCAGGCGAGCCCGAGGTTCTTCAGATGCTCGAGCAGGATGCCGCCGTGGCCGTGCACGATCGCCTTCGGCAGGCCGGTCGTGCCGGACGAGAAGAGGACGTAGAGTGGGTGGGCAAACGGCACCGGGTCGAACTCGAGCGGCCCCGATTCCCTCAGCAGCTCGTCCCACGAGATCGCGCCTGGGATCGGGTCGCCCGCGTACGCGACGTCGACGACCGTCTCGAGCGACGGCAGCCGCTCGCGGATCGCGGCGACGTTCTCGCCGCGGTCGATCAGCTTCTCCCCGTAGACGTAGCCGCTCACCGCGAGCAGCACCTTCGGCTCGAGCTGGCCGAGCCGGTCGACGACGCTCCTGACGCCGAACTCCGGCGGGCACGTCGCCCAGATCGCCCCGAGGCTCGCGGCCGCGATGAACGCCACTGCCGTCTCCGGGATGTTCGGGAGGTAGCCGACGACACGGTCTCCGCGTCCGACTCCGAGCCGCTGCAGGCCCGCGCGTGCCCGTGCCACCTGCTCGCGGAGCTCGCCGAACGTCAGCTCACGCGTCTCGCGGGTCTGGGAGTGGGCGAGGATCGCGGCACGGGCGAGATCCTCGTCACGGCCGACCATGTGCTCGGCGTAGTTCAGCGTCGCGCCGGGAAACCACTCCGCGCCGGGCATCTCGCGCGAGCCGAGCACCCGCTCGTACGGCGTGTGCGCGCGCACCTCGAAGAAGTCCCAGATCGAGGCCCAGAAGCCCTCGAGATCCGTGACCGACCAGCGCTGGAGCTCGTCGTAGCCCGCGCAGTCGAGCCCGCGCTCGGTGCGCAGCCACTCGACGTAGCGGCCCATCGCGAACCGCTCCCGCCAGTCCGCAGGCGGGGTCCAGATCGCCTCGCCCTGGATCATGCCGAGACGGCCAGGGAGCGGTCGAGGTGGTCCGCGAGTCTCGTCGCCAGCGCCATGATCGTGAGCGACGGGTTCACCGACAGCGTGCGCGGGACGAGGGAGCCGTCGCCGACGAAGAGCCGCTTCACGTCGTGCGACTCGCAGTTGCGGTCGACGACCGACCGCGCCGGATCGTCGCCCATCCTGCAGGTGCCCTGGACGTGGGTCGAGGCGAGGCCGCTCCAGGCGATCTGCGTCGCGCCCGCGGCCTCCAGCACCTCCCGGCTGAAGCGGAGCGCGTTGTCGATCCGCTCGAGCTCGTTCGGCTGGAAGTCGACGTCGAACCGCTCGGCGCCGTTCGCCTCGACGACGACGGCAGCGTTGTTGTCGTCGTTGACCATCGCGAGCACGCCCACCCAGCGCCGGAACCCGCGCAGCGCCTCCGTCAGGCGCGGCCCCCAGAACGGGCCGTTCTCGTCGCCGAGCGTGGTCGCGAACGAGATCGGATCCTGGATCGTCGTCGCCTCGATCACGAAGCCGCCGTCCTCGTCGTGCTGGTGGGTCATGCAGTGGGCGGTGATCGGGTAGACCATGTGCGCGTCCTGCGGCTCGTCGAAGAGGCCGTAGACGAGCCGGACGGGATGGAGGCCGAGGTTGCGGCCGATCGCGGGGCCGTCGAGCCCGGAGCGGAGGAGGAGCTGCGGTGTGTTCAGCGTCCCCGCGGCGACAACGACCGCGTCAGCGCGGACGGTGTGCCGCTCGCCTGCGGCGTCGACGTACTCGACTCCGGTTGCGGCGCCGTCCTCGATCAGCACCCGCTCGACAGCGGCGTTCGCCCGCAAGTCGAGCAGGCCGCGCACCCACGCGTCGTGGATGTACGTGTTCATCGTCGACTTGCCCGCGTTGGTGGAGCAGCCCTGGAGACACGAGCCACAGCGCATGCAGTTGGCGTCGGTGTACGCGGTGACCGGCTCGAGCTCGGCGCCGAGCGCGCGAAAGCCGGCCTCGACGGTGCGGACGCTCTTCGTCCAGTCGGTGCGCTCGCGGACACCGAGTACCTGCTCGACGCGGTCGTACCACGGTGCGAGGTCCGCCGGCGTGAAGGGCTCGCCGCGCTCGTTCGTGAGGCCGCTCGCCGGCTGCCACTTCGCGATGTCGCGCTCGTGCGCGCGCAGCGCCACCTTCGTGTTGATCGTGGTCGTGCCCCCGACGCAGCGGCCCGCGAGGAACGCGAGCATCTCGCCGCCGGGCAGCGGCGCGAGCCGCAGCGGCCAGAACATGTCGTGGGTCGCCTTCGCCTCCCAGCGCGTGAAATCGGCCGCCGTCAGGTGCGGCCCGAGCTCGAGTAGGAGGACGTCGCGGCCGCCCTGCGCGAGCTCGCCTGCGACCACGCCGCCGCCCGCGCCCGAGCCCACGACGACGACCTCGAACTCGGACTTCATGCGATCCCCAGGTATGACCAGTCCTTGTCGAGGCGCGTCGCGAGCGGCGAGTTGAAGTCGATCTCGGCCCACGCGCCCGGCCCGTCCTTCCCCGCCGCGACGAAGTCGCTGTAGTACGCCTCGCACGCGAGCGCGCGGATGAAGCCGAACTCGGGCGTCTGCGCCTGCTCTGCGAGCGCGTCGGCACCGGCCGCGGCGGCGGGCGCGAGCGCGTCGATCGCCTCGAGCGCGTGCTCCCGCACGGGCGGCGGCATTCCCGCCAGCAGCGCGTCGACGTAGACGACCGAGCCGACGCGCGCGGAGCCGGGGACGATCAGCTCACACAGCGTCTCGAGTGCCGCAGCGCGGTCCTCGTCGAGGGTCCTCAGAGACACCACGGACCGACTCTATTGAGACGCCGCGAATGCGTCAATCAGGCGGCTGAGCGAGCTGCGGAGGCTCGCGACGTCGCCGTCGTCGAGGCCGGCCAGCATCTCGCGTTCGACCTCGTCGACGGCCCGGTCGCAGCGGTCAAGGGCTCGGCGCCCGGGTGCCGTCAGCTCGATCCGGATCACGCGGCCCTGACCCGGATCCGTCCGTCGCCGCACGTAGCCCTGCTCGACGAGCCGGCCCAGCACCTCGCTCATCGACTGGGGCGTGATCAGCGAGCGTCGGGCGAGCTGTGCGTTCGAGAGGCCGTCCTGGGCGCGCAGCACCGAGAGCGCGGTGTACGCGGGCAGCGTGAGGCCCGCCGGCTCGACCGCCGTGCCGAGGCGGCGGCGCAGCACGCGGTCGAGCCGGCCGATCGTGTAGCTGAGCCGCGGCTCCAAGCTCAGGGGCGCTCGTACGTCTGCAGGCCCGGCTTGATCCGCTTCTCGTCGAGGAACTGCCCGAGGCCCTGCTCGCGGCCTTGCTCCGTGTCGAGGAACTGCGACTGCTCGAGCTTCGCGTAGAGATAGTCCTCGGCCTGGTCCCAGCTCATCGCGCCCGTGTGCTTGAAGCCGAGCTTCGCGGCTCGCAGCACGACGGGGTTCTTCGCGAGCAGCTCCCGCGCGAGCGCCTCGACCTCGGCCCGGAGCTGAGCGAGCGGGACGCTCGAGTTGACGAGCCCCATCGCGGCCGCCTGTCGCCCGTCGAAGGTGCGCCCCGTCATCACGTAGAGGAGGCCGGTCCGCGACCCGACGGTGTCGGCGAGCGCCTTGCTGACGACGCTGCCCGGCGGGATGCCCCAGTTGATCTCGGACAGGCCGAAGGTCGCCTCGTCCGCTGCGATCGCGAGGTCGCAGGCGACGAGCGGGGTGAAGGCGCCGCCGAAGCACCAGCCGTTGACCATCGCGATCGTCGGCTTGGCATAGGTGCGCAGCAGGCGCCACTGCCAGTAGGCGGCGTCGCGGCGCACCCGCCGCTGGACGTGGTCGGGCGAGCCGTCGACCTCGCGGAAGTACTCCTTCAGATCCATCCCGGCCGACCACGCGTCACCCTCGCCGGTCAGCACGAGAACGCCGCAGTTCTCGTCTTCGTCGAGCGCCAGGAGCACCTCGACCATCTCAGCGTTGAGGGTCGGGCTCATCGCATTTCGCTTCTCGGGTCGGTTCAACGCGACCCAGGCGATGCCGTCGTCGATCTCGACGTTGACCGTCGTCCAGCGCTCGGCGTATCCCACGGGTCGGTCCTCCTTAGCTCGTAAGTCCGCTCGTTATATCAGGTAGCCTGATATAACATGCGCGGCCCTTCCGGAAAGACATGATCAAGCTTCCTATGTGTCCGCTCGGATTCGGCAGTCACCGACGGTATGAGTCCGGACGGAGAACTGAATCAAAACGGAAACAACCTGCACCTAGCCCCCTTAGGGTATGCAACAAAATGCGCCTACTTGCGGGGATGAAGCTCGCAGTAGGCCTGTCAGCCGACTCGACAGACTGGTGAGCCGGAAGGCGCCCGCGGCGCCGCGAGCCCGTTCGCCGTGAGGCCGGCCCTTGAATCATCGCGTTCGGTGCGAGAGTGTTCTCATCAAATGGGATGGACAGACTTGCTGGCGCTTACCCATCACGCGGGGGGCCGACTCGCAGAGCTAGGCCTCTTGCTTATAGCCGGGTGCGGAGCCGTCTTGGCCCTCGGCTCTTCCTCTCCGGACCGCATGAGGATGACCCACATCATCGGTGGGTCCCTACTAGCGGTCGGCGCAGTTCTCGTAATCGTGGCTGTTCACTGGGGACATTTCTGAAGTTGCCCTGCGCCGGCGGCGCCGAGTTCGTCGTCGTGAAGCAGATTTGGGCAGGCTCAATTGCTCGGGCCGCCGCGAAGCCAGGTCTGTAAGCGCTGGAAGGAAACGTGGATGGTGATTTGGAGAAATCGTGTCAGGCGCGTATTTCCGTTCGGGCACTACTAAGACCCTGTTTCCAAGGTCTTACGAATGGGCCCGCCTGGATTCGAACCAGGGACCGACGGATTATGAGTCCGCTGCTCTGACCGCTGAGCTACAGGCCCGCCTTCGTGCTCGGGTTACGCCTCCGGCTCGTCCGGCTGCGAGAGTCCGAGCGCGAGCATGATGTGAGGTGCCGCGGCGACGACGCGCGGAAGGCCGACCTGCGGGGCGACGGCGCGCAGCACGCCGAGGATGTCCTCGGGCGTCGCGCCCTCATCGAGCGCGTTCGCGACCTGCCACACGTACGACGTGGGCGGCGCGTCGAGCGCGATCAGCGACGCGACCTTCACGAGCCCGAAGGTGCGCCCGTCGAGGCCGGTCGACTCGCGCAGGGATTCACGGAGGCCGACGGCCGCGTCCAGAAACGCGAGGTCTCCGGTGGAGAGGCCGTGGAGTGCCTGCTGGGTTTCCGGGGCTACTTCAGCCATGTCGTGCTCCCTTCGATTCGGTCGCCTGACGATATCGCACCCTCGGACGGGGGAACCCGCGCAAGATTCCCGCTTCCGGGTCGTCTTCCCGGGCAGATGCCGATGCGACGCCGCCCGTCGTGAGCCTCCCGGTCTACCGCGGTCCCTTCGGCCGTGCCCAGGCCGAGCGGCTGCTTTGGCGCGCCGGTTTCGGGCCTCGCCCGGGTGAGGCGAAGTCGCTCGCGGCGAAGGGACTCGACGGCGCCGTCCACTCGCTCACGCATCCCGGCGCCGAGAAGCTCGTCGGCCGACCGCCGCACGACGACAAGGGGCACAAGCTCGCGCCCGAGGACGCGTGGGGACACGACCACCTCTGGTGGCTCGACAAGATGGTGCGGACGAGCCGGCCGCTCGTCGAGCGGATGACGCTCATCTGGCACGACTGGTTCGCGACCTCGAACGGCCAGGTCGGGTCGCAGCGGCTGATGCTCAAGCAGAACCAGCTCTTCCGTCGCCGCGCGCTCGGGTCGTTCCACGACCTCCTGCTCGACGTGACCCACGACCCGGCGATGCTGATCTTCCTCTCGGGCGTCGAGAACACGAAGGACGCGCCGAACGAGAACTACGGGCGCGAGCTGATGGAGCTCTTCACCCTCGGAGCCGACCACGGCTACACCGAGCGCGACGTCCGCGAGCAGGCGCGCGCGCTCACGGGCTGGGACGCCGACTGGAAGCCCGGGATCGGCCAGACGAACTTCCGCTTCCTCTCGACGCGTCACGACGACGGCGTGAAGACGATCTTCGGCAAGAAGGGGCGCTTCACGTGGCGCGACTCCTGCCGCCTCTGCCTCGAGCATCCGAGCCACGCCACCTACGCGGTGGCGAAGCTCTGGAGCTACTTCGTGCCCGTGCCGCCGGACGGCACCACGCAGGCCGGGCTCGTGCATCTCTACAAGAGCAGCAACTACGAGGTGCGCCCGCTGCTCGATGCGATCCTCCGCCACCCGGCGCTGTACCTCGGGCCGGCGATGGTCAAGCCGCCGGTCGTCTACACGGCCGGGCTCCTGCGCGCGGTCGGGCGCGGGATCGACACCACGGCGTGGGTCTGGCTCGACGACGAGGCGGGCCAGCGGCTCTTCTATCCGCCGAACGTCGCGGGCTGGGACGACACGCGCTGGCTCGACACGGCGACCTTCCGCGGCCGCTGGGACGTCGCCGGCTACGCGCTGCAGAAGTCGCAGCTCGACGGCAAGCACCGGAACGGGGCGACGCTGCCGCTCGACGCGGAGGTGCTGCTCTCCCGCGCGCTCGTCAGCATCGGCTCGCCGTCGATCGACGAGCGGACGAAGGACATCCTGATCGGATTCGCGCAGCGCGCCCTCAGCGACGTCGGCAAGGACGACTGGAAGAAGAAGCAGTACCCGTCGATGATCGTGAACGCGTTGCGCCAGCTGATCGCGATCTCGCCCGCGGGGCAGGTCTCGTGAGCGCGGATTGCAAGCACTGTCTCGACTTCTCGCGGACGCAGCTCCTGAAGCGCGCGGCGGCCGAGGCAGGGCGCGGGTTGCCGGCGATCGAGCCGGGGATGCCGCTGCCGGCCGGAACGGGGCTCAGCAGGCGGAGCTTCGTGGCGAAGAGCGCTGGGCTCGCGCTTGCGGTCTACGGCGCAGGGTCGCTGGGCCTGCGCCAGTTGGAGGAGGGGATCGCGAGCGCGGCCACCGGCCCGGCGAAGACGGTGTTGGTGTCGATCTTCCTGGAGGGCGGCGCCGACGGGCTCTCGCTGCTCTATCCGGACGGCGATCCGCTCTACCGCAAGCTGCGCCCGAAGTTGGCGCTGCCGACCGGCGCCGGGCCCGCCTTCGCAGCGGACAGCCGCTTGCGCTGGCATCCGTCGCTCGCCCCGCTCGCGCAGCTCGACACCGAGGGGAAGGTCGTCTCGCTGCCGGCGGTCGGCTACACGCATCCCGACCAGTCGCACTTCACCTCGCGCCACTACTGGGAGGTCGGCGCGACCGACCAGCACCTGCTCACGGGCTGGCTCGGGCGCACGCTCGACATCGTCGGCTCGATGGACAACCCGCTGCAGGGGCTCTCGCTCGACGGCCAGCTCGCGCCGTCGCTCGCCTCGGCGAAGGTGCCGGTCGCCGCGATCGAAGGCGTCTCCTACAACTTCTGGACGAGCAACGTCTGGGGCCAGGTCGAGGACCGGATGCTCGAGACCCTGGCCCACCTCGGCGCAGCTCCGCGCTCCGATCCAGGCTTCGCGACCGCGAGCGCGATCACGCAGGAGGCGGCGCGGCTGCGCACCCAGCTCCTGCCGTTCTCCGGCGACAAGGGCATCACGAGCCCCGGTCGTCTATCCCAAGAGCGACGACGCGTTTCCGCAGCGGCTCGCCGGCCTCGCGGCGCTGCTCGCGGCCGGGCTGCCGCTGCGCCTCGTCGCACTGAGCGCGCCCGGCTCCTACGACACGCACGCCGACCAGGCCGGCGATCTCGCCACGGGGCTCGGCCTCACCGCGCAGAGCCTGCTGGCCTTCCAGCGCGACCTCGAGGCGCGCGGGCTCGCCGACAACGTGCTCGTCCACGTCTGGTCGGAGTTCGGGCGGCGTGCGCAGGAAAACGGCTCGGCCGGGACCGACCATGGCGCGGCGGGAGTCGGCTTCGTGATCGGCTCGCAGGCGGCCGGCGGTACGGTGGGCGAGTTCCCGGGGCTCGCCGGCGCGGGTCTCGACTCCGACGGCAACGTGGCGGCGACCTCCGATTTCCGCGGCGTCTACTCGTCGCTGCTCGAGCAGTGGCTCGGCGTCGACGCCGAGCGCGTGATCCCGGGCGCGAAGGTCTTTGCCCGGCCGCAGCTCGTGAAGTAGCGGTTTGTAATCGAACATACGTTCGCCTAGAGTGTCTCGGCATGCAGCTTCGCCTGGACGCGGCCGACCGCCTGGTCGAGCTGGTCGAGGAGCGGCGCGGGCCGGTTGCGGCGGAGGAGGCCGCGCGTCGGCTCTTCGCGCTCCGGCGGCTGCCCGACGGCGTCGCGCGCGGGCTGCTCGAGGAGGCTGTCAGCGCGGATGCGCGGCTCGCGTGGCGCGGTGACCTCGTCGCGCTCGCCGAGCCGGCGGCGGAGAGCATGCCGCTCGACCTCGCGTCGTTCTGCGTGGTCGACCTCGAGACGACTGGGCTCTCGCCGGCGACCGCGCGCATCTGCGAGATCGGCGCCGTCCGTGTCGAGGCGCTCGAGCTGACGGCGCGGTTCGAGACACTGGCGAATCCGGGGATGCGGCTCGCGCCGGCGATCGGCGCGCTGACGGGGATCGACGACAAGGAACTCCGGGCCGCGCCGTCCGTGCCGTCTGCGGTGCGGCGCTTCCTCGCGTTCGCGGGCGACTCGGTGCTCGTCGCGCACAACGCGCGCTTCGACCTCTCGTTCCTCGATCGCGAGACCGAGCGGCTCACCGGCCGGCGGATAGCCTCGCCGGTGATCGACACGGTGGGGCTCGCGCGGCGGCTGCTCGCCGGTCGCACCTCGCGCGCGGGGCTCGCGTCGCTGGCGCGGTTCTTCGGCACGAGCGTCCGTCCGTCGCATCGCGCGCTGCCCGACGCCGAGGCGACGGCGGAGATCCTGCTCTGCTTGATCGGGCTCGCGCAGGAGCGGGGCGCCGAGACCGTCGCCGATCTCCAGGAGCTCGGCGCGACCCGCGCGCGCCGCGTTCACGCGAAGCGCTCGCTCGCCTTCGGCGCGCCGGAGCGGCCGGGTGTCTACCTCTTCCTCGACCGCGCGGGACAGGTCCTGTACGTGGGCCGGGCGCGCGATCTGAGGGCGCGGCTGCGCTCGTACTTCCGCTCCGAGCGGCAGCGGCCCGCCGTGGAGGCCGCGCTCGGCGCGCTCGACCGGGTCGAGTGGCGCGTGCTCGGCTCCGAGCTCGAGGCCGGGCTCGAGGAGCTGCGCCTCCTGCGCGAGCTGCGCCCGCCGGCGAACGCGCGCGGCGCGCGGCCCGACCGCTACGTCTACTTGCGCGCGCGCAGGGACGACGTCGTCGTCAGCGGGACGCCCGGGCCGCACGGGCCGTTGTCGAGCCGCAGCCGCGCCGCGCTCGCGGCGCGCGCGCTCACCGCCGCGGAGCTCGACGACCCCGCCTCGGCGCTGCCGCGCCTGCGAACCAAGCTCGCTTCACACTCCGACTCGCTCCGGTACGAGGACGCTGCGCGGCTGCGCGACCGGATCGATGCGCTCGAGGACACGATCCGCCGCTTGCAGCGTCTCGATCGCCTGCGCGCGTCCGAGCTCTGCCTGCTCGTGCCGGCGGTCGAGCCGGGCTTTCGCCGCGCCGTCTTCGTCGCGGGCGGACGGATCGCCGCGGTGCGGACGCTGCCGCCCGGCGGGGGCGCCGCGGTCGAGCTCGAGGCGGGTCTCGCCGCGTGTCACGGCCTCGAGCCGTCCTACGCGCCGGAGCACGCCGACGAGCTGCTGCTCGTCGCGTCGTTCCTCAGACGCCCGCCGCCGGAGCTGAAGGTGCTGCCGCTCAGCGAGGCGCGGGCGGCGTGAGCCGCTCGGCGAGGTACTTCAGCGCGAGCGGATAGCGGTACTCGATCCCACCATGGCCGGCGGGGAAGAGCTCGAAGAAGACGTCGGTGACGCCGATCTCGGCGAGCGCGCGGCGGAACGCCAGCGCGCCCAGGTCGAGGTAGTACTCGTCCTGTCCACCCGAATCGATGTAGATCGCCCTCAGCCTGCGCAGCGTCTCGGCGTGCCGGGGCACCATCAGCACGGGATCCCACTCGAGCCAGCGCGCGAAGACGTCCGGCCTCACCGCTCCGGTCTCGAGGTCGAACGGCAGCTCGCCCTCCGAGTAGCACGCGGCCATGCAGTAGGTGTTGACGAGCCACATGTCGGACGGGCGGGTGAGTGCCGGCCGCGAACGGAAGTTTTCCCAGAAGCGCTCGAACGAGCCGTCGTACTCCTCGCGCAGCGAGCGCGCGCACTGGGCGAACTCGTGCTGGTAGCAGAGCTCGAACAGCGCATCTCCTGCGTGCGTCGCGAGCCCGCCGAAGAGGTCGGGCCGCAGCATCGGCGTCACCATCGAGCCGTAGCCGCCGCTCGACTTGCCCATGATCCCGCGATGCGCCGCCGCGTCGAGCGTCGCGTAGCGCTCGTCGACCCACGGCACGACCTCGTCGCAGAGATACGTGTGGTAGCGGCCGGTCGCCGGCGAGTCGAGGAACTGGCTGCCGCCGAGAGCCGTGAAGCAGTCCGGAAAGACGACGAGACAGGGCGGCGCCTCGCCCGAAGCGAACAGCTCGTCGAACAGCTCGATCACCGTCTTCCGCATCGACATGCGGTTCCGCCACATCTCGACCTGGCCGGTCATCCCCTGGATCGCGTAGACCGACGGATAGCGGCTCGACTCGTCGTACCCGGGTGGCACGTAGACCCACAGCGGGCGCTCGTGCGGATCGCCGAGCGGGTTCCCGCGCAGCGCCTCGCTCGAGATCACATGCTCATCCAGCCGACCGTGCACGGCTGAATCTCTACACTGTTTGCATGGCCGAGATCGGAACGATGCGGGTGAAGAGCGGCCTCGCCGAGATGCTCAAAGGCGGGGTGATCATGGACGTGGTCGACGCGGAGCAGGCGAAGATCGCCGAGGACGCGGGCGCCTGCGCGGTCATGGCGCTCGAGCGCGTGCCCGCCGACATCCGCCGCGACGGCGGCGTCGCGCGCATGTCCGACCCCGCGATGATCTCCGAGATTCAGGCCGCCGTGTCGATCCCGGTCATGGCCAAATGCCGCATCGGCCACTTTGCCGAGGCGCAGATCCTGCAGGCGCTCGAGGTCGACTACATCGACGAGTCCGAGGTGCTGACGCCTGCGGACACGGCCCATCACGTCGACAAGTGGCAGTTCACAATCCCGTTCGTCTGCGGCGCGACGAACCTCGGCGAGGCGCTCCGACGCATCGCGGAGGGCTCGGCGATGATCCGGACCAAGGGCGAGGCCGGCACCGGCGACATCGTCAACGCGGTCACGCACATGCGCGCGGTCTTCGGCGGGATCCGCCGGCTCGGCTCGCTGCGCGACGAGGAGCTCTACGCCGAGGCGAAGGAGCTGCGCGCGCCGGTCGAGCTCGTGAAATGGGTCGCCGAGAACGGCAGGCTCCCCGTCGTCACGTTCACCGCGGGCGGGATCGCGACCCCGGCCGACGCCGCGCTCTGCATGCAGCTCGGCGCCGACGGCGTCTTCGTCGGCTCGGGGATCTTCAAGTCCGGCGATCCGGATAAGCGCGCGAAGGCGATCGTCGAAGCGACGACGCACTTCAACGACGCCGAGGTGCTTGCACGCGTCTCGGCGGGCCTCGGAGAGCCGATGGTCGGCATCTCCACCGCCACGCTCGAGCCGTCGGAGCTGCTCGAGTCGCGCGGCTGGTAGCGACTCCGTCCGACGCGGGGTAGATCCTTCCCCGCAGTGGGCGTGCGAAAGCCTGTCTGGACGACGTCGTCCTTCCTGATCTACCTGGGCGGATTGACGGTGCTCGGCGCGGCGATCACCGCGCTGTCGTACCTCGCGAACAACTTCGGCGACTTCGGCTACGTGCTCTGGACGCTGCTCGTACTGGTCGTGCTGAAGGCGATCGCGCTGTCGTTCCGGATCCGCGGCGCCTGGATCAGCGCCGGGATCTTCGGCTTCGCCACGGTGCTCGCGTTCGGCGCGTTCGTCGCCGCGATCTGGAAGTGGTTCGGCTGGCTGCCGACGCTGAACGGCTCCTCGCCGTTCTCGGGTTTCCACCTCGGCCTGCTCACGCTGGTGCTGCTGGTGTTCTTCGCCGCGGTGAGCTCGCTGCCGATCTACCGCTTCCCGCTGCTCGTGCTGATCGCGGCGGCGACGTGGGCCTTCTTCGTGATCGACCTGATCTCCGGCGGCGGCACCTGGTCGGCGATCGTCGCCGTGCTCACGGGGCTTTTCTATCTCGCCTGCGGCGCGGGTACCGACGCGAGCGAGCGGCGTCCGTACGGCTTCTGGCTCCACTTCGCTTCGGCGGTCCTGATCGGGAGCGCGCTGCTCTACTGGTGGCACAGCGGCGACTGGCACTGGGTGCTCGTCGCGATCTTCAGCGTGGTCTACATCGCGCTCGGCTCCGCGACCAACCGCTCGGTCTGGGCCGTGTTCGGCGCGCTCGGGTTCCTCGCGGCGGCCGAGCACTTCGCCTCGAAGTGGACGAAGGGCGGCGTGCACATCGGGCTCACAGTGCCGTCGGGCGACTGGGTGCCGGCGCTCGTGTTCGCGATCGTCGGCTTCTTCTTCGTCGCGCTCGGGCTCGCGGCTGCGCGCCGCGCGCGCCTCGAGCCGTAGCCCGAGGCGCGCAAGCGCGTTCCTACACGGCGGGAACGAGCAGCCCGAAGCTGAAGCTGCTGGAGCTGCCGTCGGCGTACGACGCGGAGATCGTCCCGAACATGTGCGGCTGGCCGCCGCCGTGGATCGAGGCCCGCATCAGCAGCGTCCCGAGCGGCGAGACCTCGAGCGTGTCGACCGGCGCGAAGTTGTTGAAGTCCGGATTGCCGACCGTCCCGACCATCGGGAACTGCGCGTCGCCGAGCTGGACACTGCCCTGGAAGCTCGAATCGACCTGACTCGAGACCGCGAGCGAGAGATTGCCCGCCTCGCCGTCGTCTCGCAGGAAGCCGCCGTCGGCGCTGCGGCCGACCTGCGCGGGAGCCGTCGAATCGAACGAGCGCAGGAACGTGAGCTGGCCCTTGTCGACTCCGGTCGACGTCCTCAGGCGGTAGTTGCCGGCGCCGAGCACGGTGCCGTCGGCGAGGTCGGTGAGCTTGCCGCTCCCCGACAGGTCGATTCCCCCGCGGTTCGTCGACGTCTTCACGGCGGTGGCTGCCAGGAAGCGGCGGCCGTCGGGCGAGATCGTGACCTGCAGCGCGATCGTCCCGAACGACGCGGTGAGCGTCGCCGGAGCCACGCCGTCGGTGAACGTGCCGATGTCCATCGTGAACGTGTCGCTGGCGCCGGTGACCGAACTGACGTCGAATCCCTGCCAGTGACCGGGGATCATGTGGGGCTGGGCGCCCCGCCTGGGTGCGCGCCGTTCCGAACGAAAGCGCGAGCGCGAACGCGAGCAGGAGCAGTACGGCTGCGACAACCGGACGTCTCACGGGGAACCTCCGAAGTTGCGGCGTCTCACCCCGCGAGGCCGCGCCAGCCGGCCGCGCCAGCATGGCAGGTCGCACGGCTCCGTACAATCTGCCCCATGACGATCGGCGTCCTCGCACTCCAGGGCAACTTCCGCGACCACGCGCGGGTGCTGCGCGGCCTCGGCGTGGAGGTGGTCGAGGTGCGCAAGCCCGAGCAGCTCGACGCGCTCGACGGGCTCGTGATCCCGGGCGGCGAGTCGACCACGATCACACGGCTGATGGGCCTCTACGGGATCGACGAGGCGCTGCGGCGGTTCGAGCGCCCGATCTTCGGCACCTGCGCGGGGATGATCGTGCTCGACCGCGAGCATCTCGGCCTGATGGACATCGTCGTCCAGCGCAACGCCTACGGCCGCCAGGTCGCGAGCTTCGAGGCCGATCTCGAGCTCGAGGGCGACCCCGAGCCGCTGCGCGGCGTCTTCATCCGCGCGCCCTGGCTCGAGGATGCGGGCGCCGACGTCGAGGTGCTGGCCGAGCTCGACGGGCGCCCGGTGCTGGCGCGCGAAGGCAGGATTCTCGTCGCCTCGTTCCATCCGGAGCTGACCGGCGACACCCGTGTGCACGAGATGTTCCTGAAGCTCGTCGAAGAGGAGGCGCATGTCCGGGCATAGCAAGTGGTCCTCGATCAAGCACAAGAAGGGCGCGGCGGACGCGAAGCGCGGCAAGCTCTTCTCGAAGCTCTCGCGCGCGATCATCGTGGCCGCGAAGGACGGCGGGCCCGACCCGTCGGGCAACCTCGCGCTCGCAAACGCGGTCGAGAAGGCGAAGTCCTACTCGATGCCGAAGGAAAACATCGACCGCGCGATCGCGAAAGGCTCGGGCGCCGATGCCGACGCGGCGGCGTTCGAGACGGTGGTCTACGAGGGCTACGGCCCGGAGGGCGTGGCCGTCCTGGTCGAGGCGCTGACCGACAATCGCAACCGCACCGCGGCCGACGTCCGGCACATCTTCGCGAAGACCGGCGGCAACCTCGGCACCTCGGGCGCCGTCGCGTGGCAGTTCGAGCGGCGCGGTGTGCTCCTCGTGGACGCGACCGGGGCCGACGAGGACGAGTTGATGCTCGCGGCAGCCGAGGGAGGGGCGGAGGACATCGAGCCCGACGGCTCGAGCTTCCAGATCACCTGCGCGCCGGAGGAGCTCGCGGCGGTCCGCGCCGCGGTCGAGGCGGCCGGCTTCACGGTCGACTCGGCCGAGCTGACAATGATCCCGTCTACCACCGTCGAAGTAGCCGACGAATCGACAGCGAAGCAGGTGCTGCGCCTGATGGACGCGCTCGAGGAGAACGACGACGTGCAGGAGGTCTACGCGAACTTCGACATCCCGGAGCGCGTGCTGGAGGCGGTCGCCGGCTAGAACACACGACTACTAGGCGGGGGCGCTGGGTGGACGCGAGCGGCCCCATCTCGACCACAGCCACGCTGCGAAGCCGAGCGCGGCGATCGCGAACAAGAGCAGGATCCATTCGACCGGGGCGGATAGGTTTTTCCCGTTGAGGACTTGCCCGCCGGGGCCGGGGGGTACGAGGAAGCCGGCTGATGGTGAGGCAATGTGAGGTGGTGGTCCGGACGTCCTGAGTGTCACCTTGGGGCTCCCGCTTAGGAGGAGCAGCGCCGCACCGATCAGTGCGATCGCTGCAAGGGCGGTGAACGCCGCGAGGACGAGCGGTCTGCGGCGGGCGTTGCCTCGGCCGGGTGGTTCGGGGATGACTCCTCGTTCGGCTGCCCAGGAGGCAGCGAACGAACGCGGATCAAAGAACGTGCTTCCGAGGAACTCCTCGGCCGAGACGCCTTCGGCCCCTGCATCGCTGAGGTCGGAGGCGAGGTCGGCCGCCATCTCCTCGGCGAGCGGATCGGGGACACCGAGGCGCTTCCACTCCCGGCGGCACTGCTCGACGAAATCACTCATGAAGTCACCTCGATCTTGACGGGAGCGAGCACCGCATCGACGGCATCGCGGGCAGCTCGCCATTCCGCCACGCCCAGCGCGAGTGCCAGCTGCCCGGCGCTCGAGGGGCGGTAATACTTCCGCGGCGGCCCGCCGTTACTCGCGGCCCGGTACGTCTCCACCAGACCGTCACGCTCCAGACGTCCGAGCAGCGGATAGATCGAGCCCTCGCCGACGATCGCAAGACCGCGGCCGCGAAGCCGTTTGGTCATCTCGTAGCCGTATGCCGGCCCCTCGTCCATCACCGCCAGCAGGCAGAGATCGAGCACACCGCGGAGCAGCGCCGTTTGTCGCTGGGAACCGAGTGCCATGTACTGCATGGTACCAGGCCGAACCTTGCAGTGCAAGCCTCTAACCCACGGGTTACCACACTGAAGAGGGTTGTCCGGAGCGGTGCCTAACCTCTCCATGTGAAGGTACTCGGCATCGACCCAGGGACGGCAGCGTGCGGGTACGGCATCGTCCAAGAAAGCGACGGCCGCCTCAGGGCGGTGGTGCACGGGTGGTGGCGCACGTCTGCAAAGGATCGCCCGGAGGCTCGTCTCAAGACGATCGCCGACGGAGTGCGAGGCCTTCTGGCGGAGCATGCGCCGGACGCCGTCGCAATCGAGGAGTCGTATGTCGGCGCCGACGCCCGCATCGCACTCTCCGTCGGGCAGGCGCGCGGGGCCGTGCTCGTCGTCTGCGCAGACGCTGAGGTCGACTGCACCGAGTACGCGCCCGCGAGCGTGAAACAGGCGGTCTGCGGCTACGGCCGCGCTGACAAGGAGCAGGTGCAGAAGATGGTCAAGGCCATCCTCTCGCTCGACGAGATCCCGCAGCCGAACCACGCGGCCGATGCGCTCGCGGTCGCCATCTGCCACGCGCTCGCCCCGCCGCTGCTCCGGATGGTGGCGCGGTGATCGCCCAGCTCCGCGGCCAGGTCGTCTCGAAGGGCCCGGGCGGGCTCGTGCTCGACGTCGGCGGCGTCGGCTACCTCGTCCAGCCCACGCAGAGCGTGCTCGGCCGCGCGCGCGACGGCGAGCTCACCGTTCACACCTACCTCCACGTACGCGAGGACGCGCTCCAGCTGTACGGCTTCGCGGAGCCGTCCGAGCGCGAGCTGTTCGAGCAGCTGCTCTCGGTCTCCGGGATCGGGCCGAAGGTCGCGCTCTCGATCGTCTCCGGCTCGTCGCCGGACGAGCTGCGCCGCGCGATCGCGCTGGAGGACACCGCACGGTTCGAGGCGATTCCCGGGATCGGCAAGAAGATCGCCCAGCGCGTCGTGATGGAGCTGAAGGAGAAGCTCGCCGCCGGGATGCCGACGACGGCCACACCCGGCTCCGCGCCCGCGCAGCACCTCGTCGCGCGTGAGGCGCTCGTCGAGCTCGGCTACTCGGTGGTCGAGGCCGAGCAGGCGCTCGCGCCCGTTGACCCCGACCTGCCGCCGGAGGAGCGCGTCCGGCTTGCGCTGAGGCCGGCGGCGTGAATACGCAATTCTTGGCACCCGTCGCGCACGGCGACGAGGACGAGCTCGACCGCTCGCTGCGGCCGAAGAGCCTCGACGACTTCATCGGGCAGGAGCGGATCAAGGAGCAGCTCGCGATCGCGCTCCAGGCCGCGAAGGCGCGCGGCGAGGCGCTCGATCACGTGCTCCTCGTCGGACCGCCGGGGCTCGGCAAGACGAGCCTCGCCTACATCATCCGCGAGGAGCTCGGCGCGGGAATCCGCACCGTCGCCGGGCCTGCGCTCGAGCGCAAGGGCGACATGGCCGCGATCCTCACCGGCCTCGAGCAGCGCGACGTGCTCTTCATCGACGAGATCCACCGGCTCAATCGCGCGATCGAGGAGATTCTCTATCCGGCGCTCGAGGACTTCCGGCTCGACATCGTCGTCGGCCAGGGGCCCGCGGCGCGGACGCTGACGCTCGACCTGCCGATCTTCACGATGGTCGGCGCCACCACGCGCACCGGCCTGCTCACGACACCGCTGCGCGACCGCTTCGGGATGACGTTCCGGCTCGACTACTACGAGCCGGCCGAGCTCGCGACGATCGTGCGCCGCTCGGCGCGGATCATCGGCGTCGAGATCGAGGACGAGGCCGCCGACGAGATCGCCGGCCGCTCGCGTGGCACGCCGCGGATCGCGAACCGGATCCTGCGCCGCGTGCGCGACGTCGCCGAGGTCCGCCACGCGGGCCAGATCACGACGGCGATCTCCCGTGAGGCGCTGACGCTGCTCGAGGTCGACGAGGCCGGGCTCGAGCGCATCGACCGCGAGCTCCTGCGCGCGATCGTCGAGCGCTTCGACGGCGGCCCGGTCGGCCTCTCGACGCTCGCCGTCGCGCTCGGCGAGGAGACCGACACCGTCGAGGACGTGTACGAGCCGTACCTGCTCCAGCTCGGATTCATCCAGCGCACCCCGCGCGGGCGGATCGTGACGAAGCTCGGCCGCGCCCACATCGGCGCCGCACCGGCCGAGCTCGGCGACAAGCTCTTTTGAAGCTCGTTCCCGACGATTTCGAGGTGCCCGAAGGGCTCGAGACCGAGCTCTTCCGCCTGCGAATGCTCACCGTCCGCGACGTCGTCAGTGACTTCGAGGCGATCCGCGACCGCTCACCGGGTCTCACGCTCGAGCAGAACCTGATCGACCTCGGCTGGCACCAGAAGGAGTTCCAGGACCGCCGCTCGTTCGCCTACACCGTGGTCGACCCCGCCGACGACGGCCATGTCCTCGGCTGCGCCTACATCTATCCGACCGACGAGCCGGGCTTCGACGCGCTAGCGAAGTGCTGGGTGCGGAGCGAGATCGCCGAGCTCGACGCGGAGCTGTTCGAGGCGTTCCGCGCCTGGCTCGAGCGCGACTGGCCGTTCGCGCGCGTCACGTATCCGGGCCGCACCTGACAGAACCGTCCTGAGCAGCACGGGCGCGAGTAGCAGCGCGGTGACGTCGAACCAGACGTAGCCGCTCGCGACGCCGCTCGGCGGGTTGCCCTGGGCGATTCCGAGCCCCGGCACGACTCGTGCCCACTGCCAGGTGCCGATCGCGGTGCCGTACAGCTCCAGCGCGGCGACCGCGAAGAAGACGCCCGCATAGGTCGCGCGCGCCGGCGAGCGCCAGAGGAAGAGCAGGAGCAGCGGCACACCGAGCGCGCCGGCCACGTCGAGCCGCGGCAGCACGGTCAGCCCGGCGATTCCCCAGCCCGCCGCTGCGACCGCGGCCGCGAGCACGAGCCAGCGCGCGTACGGGCGCAGCGAGACCGCGAGCGCGATCCCGGTCAGGTACACGAGCCCGTGCGCGGGCGGCACGAAGAGCGGGAGGTTGTTCAAGCGGTAGTGATAGACGCCCCAGATCAGCGAACCGGTTACCTCGCCGACCGTGGCGACGACGACGACCACCGCGACCTGCGCGCGACGCGCGGGCGACAACGTCCACGCCGCCGCGATCAGCACGACCCAGGTCAGCGCGCCGAGCAGGTACTGCTGGTGGAGCGTCACGCCGCGATCGACCCAGAGCAGCAGGGCGACGTAGACCGGCACGAGCGGCCACAGGCGCCTCATCGTCACCGGCGGAACTGGAGCTCGCTCCACGAGGGCACCGGCGCGAGCTCGAGCAGCGCGCGGCCCCCGTGCGGGTCGGTGTAGGCGAAGTCGGCGGACTGATCGTCCCAGGCCACCTCGAGCAGGTTCTCCTTCACGCGGTGGTCGAGCCAGGCGCCGCGGAACACGAGCTTGCGCAGCCAGTAGACGAGCGACTCGTTGCCGATGAGGGAAAGCCGCTCCCAGTGTCGAACCACATAGCGGCCGAGCGGGCTGCGCGGTTCGACGATGCGGCCGTCAGCGGCAAGCTCGACCAGGTCGGCCGTCTCGTCGTCGTCGAGCTCGTTCCCATCCAGGAAGCCGAGCTTGACGGCGGCTGCCGTGACGCGCTGCTCGAAATCCGCCTGGTTGAAGCCGAACCGGTAGCCGAGGAACTCGACCACGTAGTCCTCGCCCGACGTGTAGTTCGTCTCCGGCATCGGGCTCAGGATACCCGCGGCTAGAGTGCGCTTCGTGAAGCGCAAGGTCGTCATCGCCACGGTCGTCGCCGTCGCCCTCGTCTTCTTTGCGGCCTGGGCGCTCGTGATCCCGCTCGACCGCGCGCTGGCCCTGGCGCCGGTGCTCGTGTTCGCCGCCGCCGCGCTGATCGGGCTCGGGATCTTCTGGACGCGCGTCGCCGCCCAGCAGGTGCGCGAGCTCGACCATCCGCGCCGCGCAGTCGGCATCGCGCTCGGGCTCGTCGCGCTCCTGATCGGCCTGACCGTCCTCGGGATCGACCTACCGAAGGAGTAGCTCGAGCGCGTCGACGAGCGCCTCTAGATCGCTCTCGTCGTTGTAGCCCTGGAACGAGGCGCGCAGGAAGCGCTCGTCACCCCGCTTCAGCACGGGGATCTCGATCCTGAACTCGTCGTAGAGCCGCGCCTTGAGCGCGTTGGCATCAAGCCCGGCGGGGAGCGGCGCGGCGACCATCTGGCCGAGCAGCTCCGGCGGGGCGAGCGGCTCGAGCCCGGTCAGCTCCGCAAGGCGCCCGCGCGCCGCCAGCGCGAGGCCGTGGCACCGCGCGCGCTGTTCGTCCCAGCCGTGCTCGGCGTGCCAGGCGATCGCGTCGGGCACGGCGAGATACGCGGCGGGATCGCGCGTGCCCTGGCGCTCGTTGCGCGCGAGGAAGCTCGAGTCCTCGCCGAAGCCCCAGCCGATCGAGAGGGCCTCGATCGAGCTCTGGAGCTCGGGCCGCACCCAGAGGAACGCGGAGCCCTTCGGCGCGCAGAGCCATTTGTGGCAGTTGCCCACGTAGACGTCCGCGCCGAACGACTCGACGTCGAGCGGCAGCTGGCCGGGCACGTGGGCCCCGTCGACGATCGAGACGATCCCCGCCTCCCGCGCACGGCGGCAGAGCTCCTCGGCCGGGAGGATCAGCGCGGTCGCCGAGGTCAGATGGCTGACGAACACCGCGCGCGTCCGCGGGCCCGCGTGCGCCCACACGGCGTCGGCGATCTCGTCCGCGCCGGAGGTCGGCAGCCCAACCGGCGCGCACACGTACCGTGCGCCCGCCTGCGCGCACAGCCGCTCCCACATGAAGTTCAGCGCGCCGTACTCGAGATCCGTCGTGAGCACCTCGTCGCCGGGCTGAAGGTCGAGCGCGCGGGCTGCGACGTTGATCCCGGCCGTCGTGTTCTCGACGAACACGAGGTCGTCCGGGCCCGCGCCGACGTACGCAGCGAGCCCGGCGCGCGCCTCGGCCAGCAGCTCCTCGACGCGGCGCCCCAGGAACTCGACGGGCTGGCGCTCGAGCTCGAGCTGCCACGCCTGGTAGCGCGAGAACACGGCGCGCGAGCACGCGCCGTACGACCCGTGGTTGAGGAACACGACCTCGGGATCGAGCAGGAACTGGGCCCGCAGTGGATTCGCCACCCGCGCAGTCTGTCAGGCGGCTTACAACGCGACACCGATGCCGATCAAGGCGACGCCGACGAGCATCAGCGTCGCGGTCATGCTGACCGAGTTCGCGCCGGGCGAGACGCGGGAGTACGCCTTGAGGCCGGGAAGCCTTCCCGACGTCTCGATCACGCCGCTCGACGGTGACATCCCGCCGACTCCGAGCGCCCCGAGCAGCAGCGAGAAGGCTCCGACGACGTAGCAGCCGATCGCGAGGCTGTGCATGAACCCGCCTCCGTGAAGCGCGGCCCAGATCGCGGCGAGGACGAGTGCTGCGACCACCCCGATCGCGAGATGGACGACGAACGTGATCGCGCCGCGCAGAAGCACGTCAGGCGTTGTCGAGCGCGACCGTGAACTTCGAATGGGTCTGCGAGCTCACTCGTCCAGGGTACATTCCGCGCCGTCCGGTTCCGGTCCTAGTCTTGATCTCGTGCTTGGAACCTGGACGATTGCATCCTGCCCGCCCGGCGAGGCCCGCGCGCTCGCTGAGTCGCTCGGCGTCTCGGAGGTCACCGCGAGCGTGCTCGTGCGGCGTGGCTTCGGCGATCCCGAGGCCGCGCGGACGTTCCTCGGCGGCGCTCTCGTGGCCCACGACCCGTTCCTGCTCGGCGACATGGCGGCGGCCTGCGAGACGATCCGCGCCGCGATCGCGGCCGGAAAGCGGATCTGCGTCCACGGCGACTACGACGTGGACGGGATCTGCGCGACGACGCTCGCCGTCCTGACGCTGAAAGAGCTCGGCGCGGACGTCGAATGGCACCTGCCGAGCCGCTTCGACGAGGGCTACGGCGTCGCCGCCGCGACACTCGACCGCCTCGCGGCCGAGGGCTGCGGGCTCGTCGTCACTGTCGACTGCGGCATCACGGCTGTCGCGGAGGTCGCTGCGGCGAAGGCGAAGGGCCTCGAGGTCGTCGTCACCGACCACCATCGGCCCGGCGAGACGCTGCCCGACTGCCCGATCGTCGCGACGCGCCCGTCCGACTACCCCTTTCCCGAGCTCTGCGGCACCGGCGTCGTCTACAAGCTCGCGCAGGCGCTGCTCGGCGTCGACTCGCCGTTCCTCGCCCGCCACCTCGACCTAGTCGCGCTCGCGACGATCGCCGACGTCGTGCCGCTCGAGGACGAGAACCGCGGCCTCGCGATCGCCGGCCTCCGCGCGCTGCAGAGCACGCAGAAGCGCGGGCTCCAGGCCTTGATGAAGACGGCCGGCGTCGACGCGGCGGCGGTCGACGCGGGCGCAGTCGGCTTCCGGCTTGCGCCGCGGATCAACGCCGCCGGCCGGCTTGGCCATCCGCGCGCCGCGCTCGAGCTGCTGCTTACCGACGACGTCGACCAGGCGCGGCAGCTCGCCAACGAGCTCGAGACGCTGAACCGCGACCGGCAGATCGTCGAGGAGCGCATCCGCCGCGACGCGATCGCCCAGATCGAGGCCTGGCCCGAGCCGTGGAAGCGCCGCAAGGGCTACGTGGTCGCGGCCGCCGACTGGCACGAGGGCGTGATCGGGATCGTCGCCTCGCGCCTCGTCGAGCGCTACAACCGTCCCGTCGTCCTGATCGCCGGCGGGAAGGGCTCAGGCCGCTCGACGACCTCGTTCGATCTCCATGGAGCGCTCGCCGCGTGCTCGGAGCATCTCGAGCGCTTCGGCGGCCACCGCGCCGCGGCCGGGCTCTCGATCCTCCCCGAGAACATCGAGGCCTTCGCCGCCGCGTTCGCCGCGCACGCCGAGCAGACTCTCGGCGAGGAAGATCTCGCGCCGGTGACGCGGATCGACGCGATCGTCCCGGCCTCGGCGCTCACGCTCGAGCTCGCAGCGGAGCTCGAGTCGATGGCGCCGTTCGGGCTCGGCAATCCGGCCGTGACGCTGCTCGCGTCCGGCTGCGAGCTGACCGACCTCTCGACCGTCGGCGACGGCAAGCACCTGCGCTTCCGGGTCCGGCAGGGCGGCCGCGACGGCGGCTCGGCGATCGGCTTCGGCCAGGGCGGCCAGCTCGACCGGCTACGCCGGATCGGCCGCTACGACGTCGCCTTCCGCCTCCAGGAGAACCACTGGAACGGCACCGTCGCGCCGCAGCTCGTGATCAAGCGCGTGTTCGACGAGGACGAGCGCGTCGAGGCGCTGCGCACCCGGCTCGCCGCGCAGTGGAAGGGCGAGCTCGCACGCACGCCCGAGGCCGAGGCGATCTTCGCCGAGCTCGAGCTCGAACCGGGCTCGGCCGCGAAGCGGAGCCTGTTCGAGTCGGCGACCTTCCGCGCGCTACTCGACGAACCGCCGCTCGCAGCCGCTGCTTAGCGAAGAGAGAGGCGCGTCACGTGCGAGCGACGCTGCGAAGCCGGGCGCCGCTCGGCGGAGAGGGCCTCCAGCGCCACGAGGAGCCGGGCCAGCTCGGAGATCTGTTTTCTGCGACGGAACCTGCGCATGGGACAGACAAATTCATCGGCTCGACGTCGAATCCTCTTGAGATCGCGATGCCCGAATGGGGCACTACACTGAGACTATGGCTCTCGTCGAGACATCCGGGAAGCACCAGGACCTGGTCGACGAGCTGCTCGCGGACGTTGCGTCGTACACCGTCGACCTCGACCGCGATCTGCTCGCCCGGGCCTTCGCCTACGCCGAGCACGCGCACGAGGGCCAGCAGCGGCGCTCCGGCGAGGACTTCATCCACCATCCGTGGGGTGTCGCGAAGGTCTGCGCGGGACTGCACCTCGACGAGCAGACGATCGCCGCAGCGCTCCTCCACGACGTCGTCGAGGACACCGACGCCGACATCGAGGAGGTGCGCGCCGAGTTCGGCGAGGAGATCGCCCACCTCGTCGAGGGCGTCACCAAGCTGACGAGGATCCAGTTCCAGAGCCGCGAGCAGGCCGAGGCCGAGAACTACCGCAAGATGATCGTCGCGATGGCGGAGGACGTCCGCGTGATCCTGATCAAGCTCGCCGACCGCCTCCACAACATGCGCACGATCGAGTACCTCGGCAAGCAGAAGCAGGTGCAGAAGGCGAAGGAGACGCTCGAGATCTACGCGCCGCTCGCGCACCGGCTCGGCATCCACCAGGTCAAGTGGGAGCTCGAGGATCTCGCCTTCCAGACGCTGCATCCGCGGAAGTTCGAGGAGATCCGCCGGATGGTCAGCGAGCGCCGCGCCGACCGCGAGGAGCACGTCGAGGCCGCGTCGGAGGTGCTGCGCGACGAGCTCGACAAGGTCGACATCCCGGCCGAGATCTCCGGGCGCGCGAAGCACTTCTATTCGATCTACGACAAGATGGCCAAGAAGGGCCGCGAGTTCAACGAGATCTACGACCTCACCGCGATGCGCGTGATCGTGGAGCGCTCGGGCGACGAGGGCACGCGTGACTGCTACGGCGCGCTGGGCCTGATCCACTCGCTCTGGAAGCCGATGCCGGGCCGCTTCAAGGACCTCGTCGCGATGCCCAAGCTGAACGGCTACCGCTCGCTGCACACCACGGTCATCGGGCCGGAAGGCCGGCCGCTCGAGATCCAGGTCCGCACGCGCGAGATGCACGAGACGGCCGAGCTCGGCGTCGCGGCGCACTGGCGCTACAAGGGCGGCGCGAAGTCCGCGAAGGCCGACGAGGAATGGCTCGCCTGGGTCGGCCAGCTGATGGACACGGGCGCGGACGAGCCGGACGCGAGCGAGTTCATGAAGTCGTTCAGGACGGATCTGTTCGAGGACGAGGTCTTCGTGTTCACCCCGAAGGGCTCGGTCAAGACGCTGCCCGCGGGCGCGACGCCGATCGACTTCGCCTATGCCGTCCACACCGACGTCGGCCACCGCACCGTCGGCGCGAAGGTCAACGGCCGGATCGTGCCGCTCCACTACCGCTTGAAGAGCGGCGACCGGGTCGAGATCCTCACGTCGAAGTCGGGCCGCGGCCCGTCACGCGACTGGGTCAACCTGGCGGCCTCCTCGCGCGCCCGCAACAAGATCCGTCAGTGGTACTCGCGGGAGAGCCGCGAGGACACCGAGCAGAAGGGCCGCGAGACGCTCGAGAACGCGCTGAAGGCGCAGAACCTGCCGTACAAGAAGCTTGCCGGCTCGGCGGTGCTCGCGCAGGTGATCCGCGACAGCGGCTACCGCAAGGCCGAGGACTTCTACCTTGCGCTCGGCTCCGGCAAGCTCTCCTCCGGTCAGATCGTCAAGAAGGTGCTCCAGCGGCTGAAGACCGAGGACGTCGTCGAGACCGATCCCGTCGTCCTCAAGAAGCCCAGGGCGACGGTCGGCAGCGAGAACCTCGGGATCACCGTCAAGGGCGTCGAGGACGTGCTCGTGCGCGTCGCGAAGTGCTGCACACCGGTGCCCGGCGACAAGATCCTCGGCTACATCTCGATGGGCAAGGGCATCACGATCCACCGCGTCGACTGTCCGAACGCGAAGGCGCTGCTGCGGAATCCCGAGCGCTTCACGCCGGTCGAGTGGGACGGCAGCGGTTCGACGAGCTTCCGCGTCCAGGTCGCCGTCGACTCATGGGATCGGCCGCGCCTGCTCGAGGACGTGGCGCGCACCTTCTCCGAGCACGGGACGAACATCGTCGCCTACGGCGGCACCGTCGAGGATCAGATGGCGAAGAACTGGTACACGGTCGAGGTCGGCGACGTGAAGAGCCTCCGCGCGCTGCTGATCGCGCTCCGCGGCCTCGACGCCGTGTTCGACGCGTACCGCGTCACTCCGAGCTAGGCACCGCCGAGTAGTCTAAGGTCGTGGTGGAGCCGGTGCCGAGGTAGCTCGGGCCGAACGCGCGCACCACCCCGTCGAAGTCGCCGGTGAGGACGACGTTGCCCGCGGCGGACGGGCCTGCGAAGGTCGCGCCCTTCGTGTCGATCGAGAACAGCACGTCGCCGGTCTGCGCGTCGAGCGCCTTGTAGCCGCCGCTGTAGCCGCCGTCGGCGAACAGGACGTCGCCGAGCACGAGCGGCGGCGGCTGAGTGCCGATTCCGGTCATGGTCGCCCAGGCCTTCTTGAAGGCGCAGTTCGGGCCGATCGAATAGGCCGTGACGCCGTCACCGATGTTCTTGTCGTCCTTGAAGATCGCGGTCGAGGCGTCGTAGAGCAGGCCGAGCCGCGGTGACCAGCTCGGCGCGCCGACGAAGGGCGCCGAGACGGTGCCGACGCCGTCGCTGAAGATCGCGCCGGCCGCGAGGTTCGTCCGGTCCCAGACGTAGAGCAGGCCGTCCTTGTTGTTCGCAGCGGCGAGCGGCGGACAGCCGGCGGGCTGGAACAGCACCGGAGCCGCGCCGAAGTCGTAGTCGCCCGCGGTCGGGATCGACGGCGGGTTGTCGGACGAGACGGGGACGAGCCCGGCGGTGAGCCGGACGACCGCGTCGCCGAAGCCCGCGTCGTCGTAGAGCTTCCCGGTCACGGGGTCGGTGACCCACGAGTTGCCGATAGCGGTGTAGAGCGCGCTGCCGTCGGGCTCGGCAGAGATGCCGCCGTAGCCCCACACGCCGCCGAGGTTGTTCGGGCCCGGCACCGTGTCGAAGGTGGCCGCGACCGACGGCCCGTCGAGGTCGATCGAGACCACGCGCCCGTCGGCGGCGTTGTTGTCGGCGTCCGTGTCGTCGCAGTACGAAGCGAACGGGACGTAGAGATGGTCGCCGACGATCTGGAGCCCGCCCCAGTCGTACTCGACGTCGGGCCGGGTCGAGAGGGTGAGCGGCCAGCCGGCCGCGGTGGTTCCGTCGCCGAGGTGCAGCGCCTGGAGGAGCCCGTCGGCGCTGATCACGTAGAGGAGCCCGCGCGTCGTGTCGATCGCCGGGGTGCCGCTCACGCCGTAGGTGCCGCAGCCGCCGTACGCCGCCTGCGTTCCGAAAGTGCGCTTCCAGAGGAGCGCGCCGGTGACGAGGTCGAGCGCGTAGACGCTGCCTCCCTCGGTCGAGGCGTAGACGATCCCGCCGTAGGTGACCGGCGTGGCGACGATTCCTCCGTCGAGCTGCGCCGCCCACTGGAGCGCGAACGTGCGCGCGTCGGCCGGGCTGACGCTGCTCGTCCCGGAGAAGCCCGTGAGCTGCGTGTCGCCGCCGTAGGCCAGCCACGCGAGCGGGTCGGGCGGCGGCGAGCCCGCGTCGCCGCCGCCGCGGCGCTGGGCTCCCGCGCCTCCGGCAAAAGCGAGCGACACGGCCAG
>CAVTXU010000005.1:0-27069 GCA_963738775.1 uncultured Actinomycetes bacterium | reverse complement strand
ATCTCCGCCGAGGCGGAGAACTCGCGGACACCGAGCACGAGATCGGCCTGGTGCGCGAGGATCGGCGCGATCAGCTCCGGGATCATCGACGGGTCGTGCTGTCCGTCGCCGTCGAGGTTGACGACGATCGAGGCTCCCCGTTCGAGCGCCTGGCGGACGCCGTCCTTGAAGGCCGAGACGAGGCCCCGGCGACGGGGGTGGTGCGCGATCGCATCCACCCCCGCCGCGATTGCCTCGGCCTGGGTGCCGTCGGTCGACCCGTCGTCGACCAGGATCACCTCGACCGTCCGGACGCCGGGGATCGTGCGTGGCACGGCGGCGATCACCGCGCCGATCGTCTCGGCCTCGTTCAGGGCCGGGATGATGACCGTCAGCTTTTCGACTGCGCCGGGCGAGACGAGTGCGTCCCGCCCGGCGATGCGGATGACTTCGGCGGCTGACATCTCGCTTACCAGTGCCGCGGTTCGCAGTAGAACACCCAGTGGTGGTGTTCCCAGCGCCAGTAGCAGCGAATCGGCGGCGGTGGCGGGTGATGTGGCGGAGGCTTGACGGACGGGCGACCGTGGTCGCGGTATCCGTTGACGCCCCCTGTGGCGGCGTAGCCACTGGCCGTGAGGGCCAGCGCTGCTGCCCCTACTAGGAGCAGTGGTTGCCGTGCTTTACTCGTCATCCGGTGTGCCTCCCCTTCTCTCGTTGGTGAGGCCGCAGACCGTGGCGTCGATGCGGTCGAAATGCATCGGACGACGGGTTTTCTCTTGTGGCTTCCCTATCGCCGGTGCGGTGGGCCCGCTCAATGCCTGAGACGAGGGAGTTCTGCTCACAGATCCGTAATGGGCGCTCTGTAGGCTTGAGCGGTGCCCGAGCAGGACACGCAGAACCCTGAAACTGCAGGGGTTTCCGTCGACGCCGTCGAGCTGTTCGAGCGCCTGAAGGACGAGGTGGAGCGGGGCGGCGCGAGCGGTTCGTCGGTGCGCGCCCGCGCCCGGGCCGCGGCCGAGCGCTACTGGCCGGTCTCGGCGGAGCGTCCGATCGAGCGGCGCCCGGGGCTGAAGGGCGCGGTCGCCTATCCCGTGAAGCGGCTGCTCCAGCCGCTGATGCGCTGGTACGTCGAGCCGCTGGCTGCGGAGCAGCGTGGCTTCAACGACGCGGCGCTCAAGCTCGTCGACGACCTCTCCGAATCGCTCGACTCCGAGCGGGCCGCCCGGGAGCGCGCCGAGCGGCTGCTGGCCGAGCTCGAGGAGCGGCTGCTGCGGCTCGAGCGCCGTCCGTCGGGCGCGCCGGCGACCGTCGCAGCCCAGCCGGCGGCCGCCGCTCTGCCCGACTACTTCGCGTTCGAGAGCCGGATGCGCGGCTCGACCTCGGAGATCCGCGGCCGCCAGCGCGCGTACGTCGCGGACTTCCTCGAGCTCGCGCCGGTGCTCGACTGCGGCTGCGGGCGGGGCGAGTTCCTTGCGCTCCTGCGGGAAGCCGGCGTCAAGGCGCGCGGTGTGGACGCGGACGGCGACATGGTCGCCTTCGCGCGCGGGGAGGGGCTCGCCGTGGAGCAGGCAGATCTCGTCGCGTATCTCGAACGGCTGGAGGACGGCTCACTCGGCGGCGTCTTCGCCGCGCAGGTCGTCGAGCACCTGCCGCCGCCGGCGCTGCTGCGCTTCCTCGAGCTGGCCCACGCGAAGCTCCGGCCCGGCGGCCTGCTCGCTGCGGAGACGATCAATCCGCTCTCGCCGCTCGCCCTGCGAAACTACTTCGCCGATCTGACCCACGCCCAACCGCTCGTGCCCGAGACGCTCGCCCTGCTCGCCCAGAATGCGGGCTTCGCGGAGGTCGAGACGCGCTTCCTCAACGCGCCGGAGCCGGCGGAAGGCGTCGACCCGCGCCTGAACGAGATCGTGTTCGCGCCGCTCGACTACGCGATCCTCGCCCGAGCCTAATGCTCATGAGCACAAGGAAGGACAGGTCTTGAGAATCGCGGTCTGCTCGCCGCAGGTGCCATTCGCGCGCGGCGGCGCCGAGATCCTTGCGGAGCGGCTCACCGAGGAGCTGCGCGAGCGCGGGCACGACGCCGACCTCGTGACCGTTCCGTTCAAGTGGTACCCGGCCGAGAAGGTGCTGACCCATGCGTTCATGTGGCGGCTGCTCGACCTCGAGGAGGTGGACGGACGGCCGGTCGACCTGGTCATCTCGACGAAGTTCCCCTCGTACGTCGTCCGCCACCGAAACAAGGTCGTCTGGCTCGTGCATCAGTTTCGCCAGGCCTATGAGCTCGACCGCACGGAGCTCGGCCAGTTCGGCGAGTCGGCGGCCGACCGTGCGCTGCGGCGCAAGCTGCACGAGCTCGACCGGCGCACGCTCGGCGAGGCGCGGAAGCTCTGCTCGATCTCGCGCAACGTCTCGGAGCGGCTGGAACGGACGCTCGGGCTCGAGGCCGAGGTCGTGCTACCGCCGCCGCAGGCGCTCTCGTTCCGCAACGACGGCTACGGCGACTTCATCCTCTCGGTCAACCGGCTCGATCGCGCGAAGCGGATCGATCTGCTGCTCGAGGCGCTCGCTGCGGAGCCGGGGCTCGAGGCGGTGATCGCCGGCGACGGGCCGGATCGCGAGCGGCTCGAGGCGATCGCTGCGCGCCATGGCCTGAACGGCCGGGTCCGCTTCGCCGGGCGCGTCTCCACCGACGAGCTCTCGGCGCTGTACGCGACCTGCCGCGCGGTCTACTACGCGCCGGTCGACGAGGACTACGGGATGGTGCCCTACGAGGCGTTCCTGTCCGAGAAGCCTGTCGTGACGATGAGCGACGCGGGCGGCCCGCTCGACGTCGTCACGGATCGCCGCACCGGGCTCGTGGTCGAGCCGCATGTGGCCGAGCTCGCCGCCGCGTTCCGGTTCCTCACCGAGCACGAGGACGATGCGCGGACGTGGGGATTGGCCGGAAAGGCCGTGGCCGAGCAGGTCACCTGGGATCACGCCATCGAGCGCCTGCTCGCATGAAGGTCGCGTACTACTCACCGATGCCGCCGGAGACGTCGGGGATTGCCGACTACTCCGCGCTGCTGCTCCCGGCGCTGCGCGAGCGGATCGACGTCGAGGTGGTCAAGCACGGCCGCACCAAGCCGCCGCGCGACGCCGACATCTCGCTCTACCACGTCGGCAACTCGCCCGAGGCGCACGGCTGGATCGTCGATGCGCTGCGCAAGCGGCCGGGCGTCGTCGTCCTGCACGAGCTCGTGCTCCACCACCTGATCGCCGGGCTCACGATCGGCCGCAAGGACGGCCCGGGTTACCTCGCGGCGATGGAGCGCGACGCCGGCCTCCCGGCGCGGCTGCTCGCGCACGGCGTGCTCGAAGGGCGCGTGCCGCCGCCGTGGGAGACTCGGCCCGAGGACTTCCCGCTCGCCGGCGAGATCCTCGACCGCGCCACAGGCCTGATCGTCCACTCGCGCTACGTCGAGGACGGCGCGCGGCGGCTCGACTACTCGGGCCCGCTGTGGCGGATCCCGCACCCGGCCTGGCCCGCGCCTGCCGTCGTGCCCTCCGCGATCGAGGGCGCGCCCGTCGTCGGCTACTTCGGCCACCTCAACGCGTCGAAGCGGATCCCGCAGCTGCTCGAGGCGTTCACGAGCCTCCCCGACGGCGCGCGGCTCGTCCTCGTCGGTCCTGTCTCGCCGCGCTTCGACCTCGACGGGCGGCTCGAGAAGGCGGGCCTGCTTGGCCATCCGTCGGTGCTGCGCGAGGAGTACGTCCCCGAGCAGCGGCTCTGGGCGCTGATGGCCGGCTGCGACGTCCTCGTCTCGCTGCGAGCGCCGACGATGGGCGAGACCTCGGGCACGGCGATGCGCGCGCTCTCGCTCGGCAAGCCGCTCGTCGTCTCGGATCTCGGCTGGTTCGCCGAGCTCCCCGACGACGTCGCGCGCAAGATTCCGGTCGGCGACGGGGAGGTCGACGCGCTCGTCGCCGCGCTGCTCGATCCGCCGCCCGCATCGCACGTCCCGGAGGAGAACCGCCTCGAGCACGTCGCCGACCTCTACGCGGCTGCGCTCGAGCAGGCCGCCGGCGGCGAGGCCGTCCGCGACGCCGTCCTGCGCGAGGTTGCCCGCGCGGGCGCCGAGGTCGGGCTCTCGGAGGAGGTCCCGGAGCTCGGCAGCCGCCTGCGCGAGGTCGGGCTTGGCGAGTAGCGCCCGGGTCGCGCCGCTCCGCGCGATCCCGGCGTGGGCGTATCTGACTGCGATCGTCGTCGTCTCGGCTGCGATCCGCTACTGGTTCGGGCGCTGGATGATCGCGCCCTGGATCATGGTCGACGAGCTCGTCTACTCGGAGCTTGCGAAGAGCTTCGCGGCGACGGGGCACTTCCTGATCCGTGACCAGCCGTCGGGCTCGTACGGTTTCGTCTATCCGCTGGTGATCGCGCCTGCATGGCGGATCTTCGGCTCCGTCCCGAGCGCCTACGCGGCGGCGAAGGCGATCAACTCGGTCGTGATGTCGCTGGCCGCGGTGCCCGCGTACTTCCTCGCGCGGCGCGTGCTCTCGCAGTGGCTCTCGCTCGCGGCGGCGCTGCTCACGGTGGCGGTGCCGTCGATGGTCTACACGGGCACGCTGATGACCGAGAACGCGTTCTATCCGATCTTCCTCACGGCGGCGCTCGCGCTCGTGCTGATGCTCGAGAAGCCGACCTGGCAGCGCCAGTTGCTCGTGCTCGGAATCGCGCTCGTGGCGTTCGCAACGCGGGCGCAGGCAGTTGCGCTGTTCCCGGCGATCCTGATGGCGCCGCTGCTGCTCGGCTGGCGCGGGCTCCGCCGATTCAAGGTGCTGTACGGGACGGTGGCCGGCTTCGCGCTCGTCGCGGTGGTCGGGGAGGCAGTTCGCGGCCGCTCGCCGTTCGCCGTGCTCGGCGCGTACCAGACGACGAGCTCCGAGCACTACGGCGCGCGCGAGGTCGCGAAGTGGGCGCTCTGGCACCTCGCCGGGCTCGACCTCTACCTCGGCGTCGTCCCGTTCGCAGCGTTCCTCGTCCTCTGCCTCGAATGGCGCCGGCTCGACGCCCCGCAGCGCGCGTTCATGGCCGGGACCTCGATGCTCGCCCTTTGGCTGTGGCTCGAGGTCTCGGCGTTCGCGTCGATCCCGACGGTGCAGCGGATCGAGGAGCGGAACCTCTTCTACGTCGGGCCGTTCTTCCTGATCGCGCTCCTGCTCTGGATCCGGCTCGGCGCGCCGCGCAAGCTCCCGGCGGCGGCAGTCGTCGCGCTCGGTTCCGGCGCGCTCGTCTTCGCGATCCCGTTCGTGCGGCTGATCGGGCTCACGGCGACCTCGGACACGTTCGTGCTGCTGCCCTGGTGGAAGCTCCAGGAGCACGTGATCACGCTGCACCAGGTGCGCCCCGTCGCGACTTTGTGCGCCCTCGCAGTCGCTCTTTTGTTCCTGTTCATCCCGCGGCGATGGGCGCTCGTGCTGCCGCTCCTCGTCTTCGTCTACTTCGCTGCGGAGCAGCGGCCGGTCGAGTCGCGGACGACGCTCGCCTCGCGCGGGGCGCTGTTTCAGGGGATTCGCAGCGTGCGGCCGGACTGGATCGACCATGCGGTCGGCCGCAACGCCGACGTTGCCGCGATCTGGACGGGCAATCCCGACGTCCACGTGATCTGGGAGAACGAGTTCTTCAACCGCAGCGTCGGGCCGATCCTCGACACGGGCGCGCCGATCCCCGGCGGCCTGCCCTCGACGGCAGTGACGATCGACCCGAAGACCGGTCTGATCCGCGCCGACGGCAAGCTCATCCGCCACCGCTATGCGCTCGTCGACTCCTCGCTCGAGCTGAACGGAAAGGTGATCGCCTCGGACACGCTGCTCGGCACCTCGCTGTACCGGCTGAACGGGCCGCTGCGGTCGATGACGACGGTGACCGGGCTCTATCCGAACGACACGTGGTCGGGGCCACGCGTCGTCTACACGCGGCATGTCTGCAACGGCGGCTCGGTGGCGACGACGGTGCTCGGCGACCCGACCCTCTTCACGGCGCCGCAGCGCGTGACGGCGAACGGGCACACGGACCTCGTCACGCCGGGCAAGCAGACGACGCTCGTCGTGCCGCTGCAAAACTGCCGCGCGGTCTTCACCGTCCGCCCGACGCGCGTGCCCGGCCACGGCGACCCGCGCCCGCTCGGGATCCACTTCCTCGGCTTCCGCTACGTGCCGTGAGAATCGCGTTCGACGTCTCGCCGTTGTCGCATCCGCTGAGCGGGGTTGGCAACTACATCCGCGGGTCGCTCGCAGGGCTCGTCGAGGCGGCGGGCGGTCGCCACGAGATCGTCGCCTTCGCGCCGACGAGCTCGCGCGGGAAGGAGGCGATTCCGGAGGCTCTCGCAGGGATCGAGGTCGAGCTGAAGATCGGCTTCCTGCCGTTCGCGCACGGCTGGCGGACGGCCTGGAGCCGCGCGCAGTGGCCGCCGGCGGAGCGCTTCCTCGGGCCGTTCGACGTGCTCCATTTCACCGACTGGATGTATCCGCCGCAGCGCTCCGGCCTGCGCTCGACGATGGTGCACGACCTCGTGCCGCTGCACTTCCCCGAGTGGGTGCAGAGGCGCACCGAGTCGATGCACGGCGCCAAGTACCGGCACATGGTCGAGACCTGCGACGCGATCTTCACGAACTCCGCGTTCACCGCGGCCGACGTCGCCGCGACGCTCGGCGTGACGCCGGAGCGCCTCCACGTTGCGGCTCCGGGCGTCGACGGCTTCTCGCCGCAGGGCTTCCGCGCGTCGCTCGAGCGGCCCTACGCGCTCACCGTGGCGACGCTGGAGCCGCGCAAGAACCTGTCCACGCTGGTCGATGGCTACCGGCTGCTCGACGCGGATCTCGCGCTCGCGGTCGCCGGCGGCAAGGGCTGGGGCAAGCAGCCGTCGCTCGACGTCCCGGGGGTCGAGCGGCTCGACTACCTCGCCCACGCCGAGCTGCCCGCCTGGTACCGCGGCGCCTCCGTCTTCGTCTATCCGTCGCGGTTCGAGGGCTTCGGGATGCCGATCGTCGAGGCGATGGCAAGCGGCGTCCCGTGCGTCGTCTCGTCGCATCCGTCGATGGACGAGGCCTGCGGAGACGCGGCGATTCGGGTCGATCCGGACAGCCCGCAGGCGATCGCAGCGGGAATCGAGCAGGCGCTCGCCGAGCGCGAGCGGCTCGTCGCGGCGGGACTCGACCACGCGCGGCAGTTCACCTGGCTCGCGTGCGGCCGGGCGATGCTCGACGCGTACGAGGCGGCGGCGTGATCCGCGTCGGCGTCGACGTCTCGCCGCTGCGTCAGACCCGCGCCGGCACCGCGCGCGTGATCGAGGGTCTCCGCGCCCAGCGGATGGCGGAGATCGAGCGCGTCGAGCTCGGCTTCGGCCGCGCCGGAAAGATCGGGACGCTCGAGCTCGACCTTGCGTGGTATCCGTGGCTGCTCGCGCGCCGCGCCCGGGGCCTCGACGTCCTGCACTGCCCGACCTATCGCGCGCCCGTTCGGGCGTCGGTGCCCGTCGTGATCACGCTGCACGACCTCGCCGTCTTCCGCTTCCCCGAGGCGTTCGGCCGCTGGACGCGCACCTATAGCCGCCGCGCGGTCCCGCGCGCGGCCCGCGCGGCGCGGCTCGTGCTCACGGTCTCCGAGTTCACGAAGCGCGAGGCGGTCGAGCTGCTCGGCCTCGCGGAGGAGCGCGTCCGTGTCGTCCCGAACGGCATCGAGCCCGTGTTTCGGCCGGACGGTGACGCTGCGACCGGCGACTACGTGCTCGCCGTCGGCACGCTCGAGCCGCGCAAGAACCTGCCGCGCCTCGCCGAGGCCGCGCGCCGCCTCGGGGTCGAGCTGCGCGTCGCCGGCGCCCGGGGCTGGGGCGACATCCGGCTCGAGGGCGTCACGCTGCTCGGCGAGGTCAGCGACGAGGAGCTCGCGCGCCTGTACCGCGGCGCGCGCTGTCTCGCCTATCCGTCGCTGTACGAGGGCTTCGGAATCCCGGTGCTCGAGGCAATGGCCTGCGGCACGGCCGTCGTGACGAGCGACAGGCCGGGAACCGCGGAGACCGCCGGCGGCGCGGCGGTGCTCGTCGATCCGCTCGATCCAGAGGCGATCGCCGCCGGGCTCGAGCGGGCCGCGGCGCGCCGCGAGGAGCTGCGCGAGCTCGGGATCGAGCGCGCGCGGGCGTTCACCTGGGAGCGCGCGGCCGCGCTGACCGCCGACGCGTATCGCGAGGCGGCCGCATGATCGTCGTCGATGCCGACGTGCTCGGCCGCCGCCGCACGGGCGACGAGACGTACGTCCGCGAGCTGCTGCGCGCGCTTCCCGGCGTGGCGCCGGAGCTTCGATTCACCGCAGTCACGCGTGACGCGTCGCTCGTCCCGGCGGGAGTCGAGCCGCTCGTTCTCCCTGCAAAGAGCCAAGAACTGCGCATGGCCTGGCGCCTGCCTCAGCTCCTGCGCCGCGTCGACCCCGAGCTCGCGCACTTCCTCCACGTGATCCCGCCGCACTGTCCGTGCCCGGCCGTGCTCACGGTCCAGGATCTCTCCTTCGAGCGCGACCCCACCGTGATGGGCGCGTGGGAGCGGCGCGTCTTTCGCACCCTGGTCCCTCGCGCGGCGCGCCGCGCGGCGCGGATCCTCGCGATTTCGGAGCGGACGCGCGACGACCTCGTCGAGCTCTACGGGATCGCACCGGCGAAGATCACCGTCACCCCGCTCGGCGTCGATCCCGACTTCCGGCCCGGCGGGCAGCGCGGCGACTACCTTCTGCTCGTGGGTGCGATCGAGCCGCGCAAGGATCCGCTCGCGGCGGCGCAGGCCGCGCAGGCGGTGGGCCGCCGGCTGGTCGTCGCCGGGCCCTCGCGCGATGCGGCGCTCGAGCGTGCGCTCCGCGACGCGGGCGCCGAGCTGCGCGGCTACGTGCCCAAGCCGGAGCTCGTGCGGCTCTACCAGGAGGCTGCGTGCGTCCTCTTCCCGTCACGTTACGAGGGCTTCGGGCTGCCCGTCGTCGAGGCGATGGCGTGCGGCACACCGGTCGTCGCGCGCCCCGACGCCGCCCTGCTCGAGGTGGCCGGCGAGGCTGCGGTATTCACCGTCGGCGACCTCGGCGAGGCCGTGCGCACTGCGCTCGCCGGCGCCGAGCGCCTGTCGGCCGCCGGGCTCGAGCGCGCGAAGCGGTTCACCTGGGCGGAGACGGCCCGTCTCACGGCCGACATCTACCGGGAGCTCGTGGCGTGATCTCCGCCGTCGTCGTCTCCCACGGTCACGCCGCCGAGCTCGAGCGCTCGCTTCCCGCACTCCGGCCGCAGGTGGACGAGCTGCTCGTGATCGCGAACATCCCGGGCTCGATCGGCACGCTGCCCGAAGGGACGCGCGTGATCGAGAACGACCGCCCGCTCTCGTTCGCCGCGAACGCGAACAGGGGGTTCACCGCAACGACCGGCGAGTACGTCGTGATCGCGAATCCCGATGCGGTGCCCGAGCCCGGCGCCGTCGCCACGCTGCTCGCGTTCATGGAGTCGTATCCGCGCTGCGGCGTCGCCGGCCCGCGGATGATCTATCCGGACGGCTCGTGGCAGGCCTCGCGCCGCAGCTTCCCCACCGTCGGCGCGACGCTCGTCCGCCGCACGCCGCTGCGCCACGCCTTCCCGCCGCTCGAGTACCAGCGCAAGCACTATCTCCTCGACGAGCGCCCGACCGAGCCCGTCCAGACCGACACGATGCTCGGCGCGTTCCTGCTCCTGCGCCGGACGATGCTCGCCGAGCTGCACGGCTTCGACCCGGGCTACCGCATGTACTGCGAGGACATCGACCTGAACTACCGCGCCGCCCGCGCGGGCTGGGAGCGCTGGTACGTCCCCCATGCGGTCGTCGTCCACGCGTACGCCGCCGTGATCGACCACACGTTTCTCTCGCGGCACACCATCTGGCACGCGCGGGCGATGCTGCGCTTTCTCCGCAAGCATCCCGAGCGGCTGCTCACGTTGCGGTGAAGGATCCGGAGCGGATCCAGGCGCAGTACGCCGCCGGCGCGGAGGACTGGAGCGCGCAGTACGCCGACGCGGCCGCATACCTGAGCCACCGCGCGGAGCTCGTCGCCTCGCTCGGCCCGCCGCTCGAGCACGGCGATCGGATCCTGGATCTCGCCTGCGGCGACGGCGCGCTCGCCGCGTTTCTCCCCGGCTTCACGTATCTCGGCGTCGACGCGAGCTCGGAGATGGTCGCGGCCGCCCACCGCCACGGCGTCGACGCGGAGCTCGGCGACCTCAACGACTTCGCCCCGCCCGAGCCGGTCGCGGCGACCTGCGTCTTCCGCGCGATCTACTACGCCCGCGACCGCGCTGCCTTCTTCCGCCACATCGCCTCCTACACCGAGCGCAAGCTCGTCTTCGACCTCAATCCGCGCCAGTACCGGCTCGACGACGTCAGCGCCGACCTCCGTGCCGCCGGGTTCACGCGCCTCGAGCTGCGGCCGTTCTTCGTCCCCCAGACCGTCGCGCTGCCGCGCCTCGCAGTCTCAGCCCTGCGCGCGGCCGAGCGCACCGGGCCGGCGGCCCGCCTCGCGCTCCGGTTCCGCTTTACGTGGGTCTGCGCTGCGCATTGCCGGTGAGCGGGTTCGTGACGATCTCGCAGTTCTTCACGACGTCGATCGTGTCCACGATCGCCTTGTCGTTGCCCGCGCCGCAGTCGACCCAGTCGCGCTGCCCGTCGGCCGCGAAGATCGTGTCGCTGCCCGGCCCGCCGTAGATGTGATCCGCGCCCGGCCCGCCGTCGATCACGTCGTTGCCGGCGTCGCCGTAGAGGTAGTCGTCACCGCCGCCGCCCTTGATCGTGTCGTTGCCGCCGAGCCCCTTGATCGTGTCGTTGCCGGCGCCGCCCGCGAGGTAGTCGTTCTTCTTCGTGCCGGTGATCTTGCGGCCCTTCGGCGCGGGCGCGAGCTGGGTGATCACGTCGCTCGGATCGGAGTTCACCGTTGCCGCGCCGAGCGCGTTGCGGCCCGTCACGAGGATCTTGATCGTGAACCCGGTGTCGGCGATCTTGAGCTTGTACGTCGTGCCGGAGACGTTCGGGATCGCGGTGCAGTCCTGGCCGGTCGCGTCGCAGTGCAGCCACGTGTACGTGTACCGAATCGGCGCCTCGCCGCTCCAGTCGCCCGAGTCGGCGACGAGCGTCGAGCCGACGACCGGCTTGCCCGCGAGCTCGGGCGGGTCGGTGTTCGACGGCCCGAAACGCGTCTTCGGCAGGATCGGCAGCGTGTGGTTCGAGACGCCGATGTTCGAGCCGCCGCCGTTCGCCGCGGTCACCTGCGAGCGGATCGTCGCGCCCTGGTCCGACGGCAGGAGGACGTAGGACGACGTCGTCGCGCCCGGGATCGGCACGCACGGCGTCCCCTTCGGCTGGCACTTCATCCACTGATAGGTGAAGTGGAGCGGGGTCGAGCCGCTGAATGTGCCCGTGTCGGTGGTCAGCGTCGAGCCGACCTCGATCGACCCGGCGACGATCTTCGGCGAGACGGTGTTCACCGGCAGGTCGCCGGTGACCCAGGGCGAGAGCCCCGTGTAGGCGATATCCGAGCCGGCCGAGTTCTTCGCCATGATCTTGAGCCGGAGCGAGTGGTTGATGTAGTCGCCGCTCGGCGCATAGGCGCTGCTCGTCGCGCCGGGGATGTCCTCGCACTGCGGAACGGGCTTCTGGTAGTCGCACCACTGCCACTGGAATGAGTAGGTGATCGGGGCCACACCGGACCACTGTCCCGTCGTGCCGGTGATCACGGTGCCGAACGGGAATGCCCGCGGCGTCACCCCGCTCAGGAGCGGCGTGGTGAGGTTGACGGGCCAGTCGGGAAGGTGGCCGGCCGGGGACGAGTAGGCGATCGTCGAGCCGACCGCATTCGTCGCCATGACCTGCACCTTGATGGTCACCGTGGGGCTCACGTCGATCGACTGGACGACGTACGTGTTGGAGTTCGCGCCGCTGATCGGCACGCAGTTCTGCCCGATCCCGTCGCAACGCAGCCACAGGTACGCGTAAGTAGTGGTTGGGTTGGTCGACCACGTCCCCTGCGACGCGTTGAGCGTCGAGCCCACGAGCGGTACGCCGCCGGGAGTGATCGCCGGCTCGACGGTGTTGATCGGCGCGACGCTCTGGAAATCCGGCGAGGTGCCGGCGGGCGATCCAGTGACGGGTGTCGGCGCGCCACCGGCCGCGGGGATCGTGGCGATCACTCCACCGGCCGAGAGTGCGATCAATGTCCCGTCGGGTGAGAACGCGGGGGTTGCCATGGCGACTCCACCAGTCGTCAACGGCAAGTCGCCGCCAGGTGGCGTAATCGGGGTCGTGGAGTAGATGTTGGTTCCGCTCCGGTTGCTGACGAAGGCGATCACAGAGCCGTCCGGCGCCCAGGTCGGGTGGGTGTTGACCGTAGTCCCGCCGCCACCCGAGACCTGTCCCGGCGACGTGCCGTCCGCGTTCATCACCCAGATCTCGAAATTGCCTGTGGAGTTACTCGAGTAAGCGACCTTCGTGCCGTCGGGCGAGACGGCAGGGTCTTGATCCGTCACCAGGTTGCTCGTCAGCGCTATCGGCGATCCGCCGCCGGCCGCGATCTTCATGATCTCGCTCGTCGCATCGGGCGGCGACGGCCCACTCGTGTAGTAGAGCGTCGCGCCATCGGGCGACCAGGCGGGCTCCGAGCCGGAGGCGCCCGTAACGAGGAATTCGGAGCCGCCCGCGATCGAATTCGTGTAGATCTGCCCGAGGCGGTCGTATGCGATTGTCTGGCCGTTCGGGGCGACTGCTGGATTGTTACCGGTTGCGACTGGGGTCAAGATTCCGGCGGGGCTGACGGTCGAGATCGTGCCCGCGTTCGAGAACACGATCAGCCCGTTCGCAGCAGGGAACGCCGCGTGGGCCGCCGAGCCGATGCCGAGGCACACTGCGGCCAGCGCTATGAGCGCTGCTCCTCGTGCGGTGCGCGTCTTCGGGACCCCATTCATAAAGTTGCCTTCCAGAGCGTTAGACGTCATCCGCCCGCATCTGACAGTCGGCCACCGGCCACCCTACCGGCGAAGCGGCTTCGGTACGAAGCTGAAGCCGACCTGCGCGCCCAGATGCCGCACGTCGCCGATGCGCGGATCGAGCTGTGACTGGACGAAGGTCGGGGTCACGCTGACCTCGACGCGGAACGGTCCTTTCGGCGCCGGGATCAGGAAGGTGCGCTGCTCGCGGCTGTGGATCCAGAACTGCCGCGTCGCCAGCACCTTGCCCATGCCCGGCTGCTTGTCCTTGCCCTTGATCAGGTCGCCGAGCCTGATCGTCACGTGGCCGGGAACGTCGGTGCCGCCCCAGCCGCGGCGCGAGATGATCACCTTCGCGAAGCCGGGGCGCTTCACCACGAACTGGGAGTACGCCGCCTTCGCCGGCTGGATCCCGTCGGGGCTGACGACCCAGCCGTCGGGCTCGATTCCGGTCTGCGCGTGCGCGAGCCGCAGCGGCTCCGAGATCTTCACGAGCCGCCACGGGATCGTCGAGGCCGCGTTCTTGTGGTTGTGCGTCGCGACGACCTTGCCGACGACGTCGACGCCCGGATCGGTGACCACGTACTGGACGTCGGTCGGGTTCGGGAAGAGGCGGCCGTCGGTGCCCGCGAGATCGGGCGTGAGCGTCGGCCCCGGCCCCGGCGCGGTGCCGTCGAGGCTCCAGACGTGCTTCAGCGAGCGGTTCCAGAACTCCATGATCCAGAGCCCGTTCGGGTCGATGATGCTCTGCCCGAGGTACAGCGTCGGCTTGCCGCCCGTCGCCTTGTCGAGCCAGTCGAGCGGCGGCGAGATGTTCTGGGTGAAGTCGTTCGAGAAGCTGTTCGACGCAGTGGCCGCCGAGATCTGCGCGGTGAGTGTCCAGCCGAGCACGCCGATCGCGGCGATCGCGACGACTGCGGTGAGCTCCTTCCGCCGCAGCCCGAGCTTCGGCAGCAGCATCAGCACGATCGAGATCCCGAGCATCGTCAGCAGCACGAGGCGCGCGGTGTGGGGCGTCCAGCCGAGGTGCCGGTTCGCGGCCTGGAGGATCGCGAGGCCTGGCGCGTCCGAGTAGAAGTGGAACTGCATCTTGTAGGGCGTCTCGAAGATCAGGTAGAGCACGAACGCTGCGGAGGCGGCGAGCGCCCACGGCCGAACGCGCGGGCGCTCGAGCCAGATCGCCATCGCGGCGAAGAGGAGCGGCGCGATGTAGATCAGGTTGCGCTCCTCGACGAGAGTCGAGAACACCGTCGAGATGTACGCCGACTTGACCGCCGTGTACCAGCCGATCCCGATCAGGCCCGACGCGAACACGGCCGCGAACACGCGCTCCGCCTGCGGGCGTGGCTCGCCGCGGCGGCGCACGAGCGCGGCCAGCCCGGCCACCATCGGTAGCACCCCGATCCCGATCGTCAGCGCGCCGGCCGCCCACAGCCCGTAGCGGATCATCCGCATCCGGTAGTAGCCGGTCGCGATCAGCCACTCGTGCGACTGGGCCGAGACCGTCGCGTTGAAGACGATCAGGATCCCCACGCACAGGACGACCGCGCCGACCCAGTCCCAGCGCGTCCAGCCCGAGCGCCACACGCGTGCGCGCTCGCCCGTCCACCACAGGAAGACCCAGGCGAGGAAGAAGGTGAGCGGCAGGATCGCGAGCTCGCCGCGGACGAGCGGCGCGATCAGCGTGGCGACGACTGCGGCCCCGACCCACCAGCGGCTCCGCGACAGCAGCGCCTTCGCCATCAGGAAGAAGCAGAGCGTCGCCCAGGGATAGGCGGCGGGCTCCTCGACGAGCAGCGAGCTGTAGACGAGAGCCGGGATCGCGGCGCTCGCGGCCGCGGCGAAGAGCGCGTAGCGCGGCGCGACGACCATTCGCGCGAGGAAGTAGGCGGGGAAGACCGTGGCGGTCATCACGAGCGCGCCAATCGTCTTCACCACCGAGTAGGCCGTGTGCGTGTTGTGGATCCACCACGCGGGCGCGATCACGTAGTTGTAGAGCGACTGGAAGCCGTAGGGCTCACCGCGGCGGGCGGCGTGGCCGGTAGCGGCGATCGCGCGGGAGAGCTGCGCGTTCTGGAGCTCGTCGGTGAAGAGCCAGGGCGTGACGTGGCCCCAGGACTCCCACGTGTAGAGGAAGAAGAGCCAGATGAAGACGATCGCCAGCGGCAGCGCGGCGAGGACGCGGTCGGGCCACGCCTTGGCGGCCGGCATTGCAGCGGTCGTGTCGGTCATTTCGCGACGGCGCCGAGCACGACGCGGGGATCGAGGTCGGTCTCTCGGCGCACGAAGCGGCATGGTACGTGTGCCGTCTCACACGCTGCGACGATGCCGTCGAGGCGCTCGCGCGGCGCGTTCGGGATCGTCACCAGAACCGAGTCGGGGGTCGCGCGCTCGAGCACGCTCTCGATCTCGTCCGCTCCGCCGAGCACGGGCGCTCCCTGGATCCGGCGCCGCCGCAGCCGAGGATCGTCATCGACGAAGCCGACCACGCGCACACCCGGAGTCTCGCGCAGCTCGCGGAGCAGGCTGCGTCCGGCCATGCCCGCGCCGACGATCAGGGTCTTGCGCTGGGCGCCGCGGTCGCGCAGCGAGTGCAGGCCGCGGACGACGGCGCGCTCCCAGAACCGCGAGAGCCCGATCAGCACGGTGCAGATCAGCGCGTCGAGCACGAAGATCGTGCGCGGGAAGTCACCCCAGGGCTGGGTCAGCGCGATGATCACGAACGCGGCGACCTCGGACACGGCGACCGCGGCGGCGACCGAGAATGCGTCCCGCGCGCCTGCGTAGCGCGAGACCCCGCGATACAGCCCGAACAGGATGAAGCAGACGTACCGGGCGCTGAGGAGCACGGGCAGGATCACGAGGTACATGTGCCGCTGGTAGGTCGAGCCGCTGCCCTCGACGAGCAGGAGGTAGGCGACGGTGAATGCGGAGGTGATCAGCGCGAAGTCGACGAGCACCTCGACGAGCCGCCGCCGGTGGACGACGAAGCCGCGCAGGATCGTCGGCCCGCCCTCCAGCGCGTCACGCGGCCCCCGCTCGACGTCCGAGAGGAAGCCGGCGAACTGCACGAGCAGCGCGAAGGTGATCAGCACGCCGACGAGCGTGATCCGCGGATCGTCGGCGACCTGGTAGACGAGGCTCGTCGCCGCGAGGACGATCGAGATCACGGCGAGGAAGACGACCGCGCGCTTCTCGGAGAGCCCGGAGTAGACGAGCCGGTGCGAGGCGTGGTCGCGGCCGCCCTGGGTGACCGGGCGCCCCTCCAGAAGCCGGATCACCGTCACGAGCGTCGTGTCCAGGATCGGCACGGCCAGGATCAGGATCGGCAGGAACAGCGACGTGACAGTGGCGCTCGCGATCTTCCAGCTCCCCGCGAGCCCGATCGCCGCGAGCGCGAAGCCGAGCACCTGGCTGCCCGAGTCGCCCATGAAGATCAGCGCAGGCCCGTGTACCCGCAAGTTGAATGGGAGGAAGCCGAGGCACGCGCAGCCGAGCGCGAGCGAGAGGACGAGCACGAGGTCGTTCGGGTGCTGCGTGACGGCGTCGATCGCGAAGGCGAAGGCGCCGATCGCGGCCAGGGTCGCCGCGAGCCCGTCCATGTTGTCGAGCAGGTTGAACGCGTTCGTCATCCCGACGAGCCAGACGAGCGCGATCGCGACTCCGAGCACTGGGTTCGACACGAGCTGCACCTTGAGCCCGGTCGCGAGCACGACCGCCGCCGCGGCGAGCTGCGCGCCGATCTTGACCGGCGGGCTGAGCGTGCGCAGGTCGTCGATCAGTCCCGCGGTGAAGAGGATGAGCATGCCGGCGAGGATCCCGAAGAGCTCCCAGGTCACGGGGATCACGCCGACCGCGAGGCAGAGGCCGACCCCCGCGAAGATTCCCGCGACGATGCCGACACCGCCCAGCGAGGGCGTCGTCTCGGTCGACCAGCGCTCTCCGGTCGGGGCGGCGACCACGCGCCGTGCGAAACGTGTGCGGAGCGTCGCCCACACGACCGCGTAGGCCACCGGAAGAGCTGCGATAGCCGCGAGCGCACTCACGCCCGAAAAAGGTACCGAGGCCCTGTTAAGTCCTTGTGAGCAGGGCGTCTCCGTACACTTGGGCGCGCATGACGGTCTACACCGACCTCGTCCGCTACAGAGAGCTGTTCTCGAACCTCTTCCGCCGCGATCTGCAGGCGAAGTACAAGGGATCGTTCCTCGGCGTCGCCTGGACGCTCGCGAACCCGGTGCTCCTGATGGCGATCTACCTGCTCGTCTTCTCGGTGCTCTGGAAGGCGGTGAAGATCGACCACTACGCGCTGTTCCTGCTCTCCGGGCTCGCGCCGTGGATCTTCTTCTCGAGCTCGATCCAGAACGCGTCGCGCTCGCTGCTCGACAACGCGAGCCTGATCCGTAAGACGCGCTTCCCGCGCCAGCTCGTGCCGCTGTCGATCGTGGCGACGAACCTCGTCTCGCTCGGCGTGATGCTCGTCGTGCTGCTCGTCGTGAACTTCATCTTCCTGCCGCGGGTGCGCTGGACCGAGTGGCTGGCGATCCCGCTCGTCGCGCTGCTCGTCTGCCTCATCGCCGGGCTCGCGCTCGTCGTGGCCTCGCTGGACGTGCTCTTCCGCGACGTCGAGCACCTGATCGCGGCGCTGCTCCTGCCCTGGTTCTTCCTCACGCCGATCCTCTACACGTACGGCACGCTCGGCGCGGCGCAGACGCATCCGCGCCTCGTCGACCTGCTCCACTGGGCCAACTTCATGGCGCCGCCGATCCTCGCGATCCGGGCGCCGCTCTTCTACGGGACGATGCCCGCGTGGAGCGACGCGCTCTATCTCGTCGTCGCGGCGGCGGTCTCGCTCGGTCTCGGCGCCTGGGTTTTCAGCCGCCTCGACGACCGGCTCGCAGTCGAGCTGTGATGCGCCCGTCGTAGAGCCACGGCTCGTCGCCCTCGGGCTGCCACGCGGGCAGACCCGCCACCTCGGTGTTCGGCTCGAGCCCGGGGAGGAGCGAGGGACAGACGAGAGGATGGGAGAAGGCCGGGTTGCGGCCGCCGCCGGGCGCGTAGGGCCGGAGCTCGGCAGGTGTGCGCCCGACCGCGAGCGAGCCGCCGACGGCCGCGTAGCCCTCCTCGTGGGCGGCGCGGACGCGTTCGGCCCGGTCGGCGGCGGGTTCGGCGTCGGCGGGAAGCCAGTCCACGGCGCCGGTCGCGCTGCGCGGCAGCACGTCGATCTCGAGCTCGGGGGCGTGGTTTCCGACCTCGGCGAACCAGAGCCGGCCTTCGTCGACGAGGTCGAAGGCGAGACGGTATGGGCCGGGCGGGATCGGCCCGCGCAACCGGAGCTCGAGCGCGGTTCGACCGCCGGGCGCGAGCTCGATCGGAGTTCGGAGGCCGTCCCAGAGAATCGGATTCCCGCGCTCGTCGAGCCAGTGGTACGAGGCGCTCACCCGCTCGCGCCAGGCGGCGAGCCCAGCGTTCTCGACCTCGACCCGCGCGGTCGCGAGCGCGCCCGCCTGGACCTCGTCGACCGAGTAGCCGAGCCAACGCACGGCGAGCGGGCCGCTGGGGACGAAATGCTCCATCGCGCCCGGCTAGTGTAAAGCCGTGCCCGAGCCGCTTCTCGTTCGCGCCGCCCGGCGCGAGCCCGTCGAGCGTACGCCGGTGTGGTTCATGCGCCAGGCGGGCCGCTCGCTTCCGGAGTATCGCGAGCTTCGCGCGAAGCATTCGTTCTTCGAGGTCGCGGGGACGCCTGAGCTCTGCGCCGAGGTGACGCTCCAGCCCGTCCGCCGGCACGGCGTCGACGCGGCGGTGATGTTCGCCGACATCATGACCCCGGTGCTCGGGATGGGCGTCGACGTCGAGCTCGTCGAAGGAGTCGGGCCGGTCGTGCGCGAGCCGATCCGCAGCGCCGCCGCGGTCGAGCGCCTGCGAGTGCCCGATGCGGACGCGTTCGCACCGGTGCTCGAGGCGGTGCGGATCGTGCGGCGCCGAGCTCGAGCCCGAGCGCGCGGTGATCGGCTTCTGCGGCGGCCCGTTCACCGTCGCCGGCTACCTCGTCGAGGGGAAACCGAGCCGCGACTTCACCGTGGTGAAGGCGCTGATGTACGGCGAGCCCGAGGTGTGGCACGCGTTGATGGGCCGGCTTGCGGACTGCTTCGCGGGCTACGTCGCGGCGAAGGTGGCGGCGGGCGCCGACGTGATCCAGTTGTTCGACTCGTGGGTCGGGGCGCTGTCGCCGGCCGACTACGAGGAGTTTGTCGCGCCCTACTCGGCTCGGATTCTCGCCGCCGTGGCCTGCCCGACGATCCACTTCGGCACCGGCACGGCGACGCTGCTGCCGGCGATGGCCGCCGCGGGCGGGGACGTGATCGGGCTCGACTGGCGCATCCCGCTCGACCGCGGCTGGAGCGACGTGGGCGACGACCGCGGCGTGCAGGGGAACCTCGATCCGGCCGTGCTGCTGGGGCCGTGGGAGCGCGTCGAGGCCGCAGCCTTGGACGTGTTGGCGCGCGCCGGCGGCCGTCCGGGCCACATCTTCAACCTCGGTCACGGCGTGCTGCCGGAGACCGAGCCGGCGGTGCTGAAGCGCCTCGTCGAGCTGGTGCACGAGCGCTGAGCGAGCCGCCGCATGACGTCCTCCCCGGCGCGACGAGCTGGGAGCTCGTGACGGAGCGCCTCGTCGCGTCGGCGACGGGCGGAATCTGGCGCGCGGACGGCAAGATCGTGAAGCTGCTGCGCCCCGACCGGCCCGCCCATCCGTACTGGCCCGCCGAGCTTCGGCTTGAGGAGCCGATGTGGTGGCGCCGGGAGGCCGACGCCTACGAGTCTGCGCTTCTTCCCGAAGGCCCGCTCCGGGCTGCGCGGTGTGAGGCCGTCGTTGAGCGAGACGACGGCTCCGTCGCGCTCGTGCTCGAGGACCTGCACGGGATTCCGGCGACCGCGTGGCCGGTCGAGCGCTACGGCCCGGCGGCCCGCGAGCTCGGGCGCTGGCAGGGCTCGTTTCGCGCGCTCCCCGACGAGCAGTGGCTCTCGCGCGACTGGCTCCGCGCGTATGTCGAGCGGCGGGCGGACATCAGCTCCCACGAGTTGCTTTGGGCCGAGCGAGAGCCGCTCTTCGCCGCGCTCGACCGGGTGCCGAGGACGCTGTGCCACCTCGACTTCTGGCCGCGCAACCTCTTCGACGACGACGGCGCGACGGTCGCGATCGACTGGGCGTTCGTCGGCCTCGGCGCCGTGGGCGAGGACGCGGGCAATCTCGTCCCCGACTCGGTCTTCGACGGCTTCGTCGCGCCGGAGCGGATCGGCGAGCTGCACGACCTCGTCTGGGCGGAGTACCTGGCTGGGTTGCGCGACGCCGGCTGGCCAGGCGAGGAGCGCGACGCGCGGCTCGGGTTCTGCCTCGGCGCGGCGCTGAAGTACGTCTGGGTCCGGCCCCGCGTCGCGGCGCGCGGGCCGCTCGAGGGCGGCGCTGCGGCGACGACCGCTGCGCTCGCGCTGCTCGACCGGCTCGCAGACGAGGCACGTGGGCTAGCGTTGACCGCGTGAGCGAGCAAGCCGTCGTCCTGATGGCCTACGGGTCGCCCGAGCGGCTCGAGGACGTCCCCGCCTACTACGCGGACATCCGCGGTGGGCGCCCGATCCGGCCGGAGCTGATGGACGACCTCGTCGCGCGGTACCGCGCGCTCGGGATCGACGAGGGCTCGCCGCTGAACGCGATCACCGAGGAGACGCGTGCGGCGCTCGAGCGGGAACTCGGGCTGCCGGTCTTCACCGGGATGCGCCACTGGCAGCCGCGGATCGCGGAGGCGGCGGAGCGGGCGCTCGAGGCGGGCGCGACGACGGTGGTCGGCCTCGTGCTCGCGCCGCACTACTCGTCGATGTCGATCGAGCGCTACCGCGAGCAACTTGTCGAGGCGCTGGGCGAGCGCGCTGAGCTCCGCTTCGTCCGGAGCTGGGGCGAGGAGGACGGCTTCATCGCGCTCCTATCGTACCGTGTTACCATGTTAACACAGGGTCACAGGGACAGGCACGTCGTCTTCACCGCGCACAGCCTGCCCGCGCGCATCGTCGCGGAGGGCGACCCGTACGCCGACGAGCTGCTTCGGACATCCGAGCTCGTCGCGGCAGCAGCGGGCGTCGAGCACTGGAGCTTCTCGTTCCAGAGCGAGTCGGCGACCGGCGAGCCCTGGCTCGGGCCGGACATCCTCGACCACCTCACCGACCTCTACAGCCAGGGCGTCCGCGACGTTCTCCTGTGCCCCGTCGGCTTCGTCGCGGACCACCTCGAGATCAGATGGGATCTCGACACCGAGGCCGTCGAGCGCGCCGCGGAGCTCGGGCTGACGCTCACGAGGATCGAGATGCCGAACGCCGATCCCGCCTTCGTCCGAACGCTCGCCGGGATCGTCCGGCGGACGCTTGCGGTACCTTCGGCCGCATGAGACCCGGCGCGATCGAGGTCGAGGGCGTGTCGAGGCGCTTCCGCGTCCACCAGCGCGCCCAGCGGACGCTGAAGGAGCTCGTTGTCTCGGGCGGGCGCGACGAGGCCCGCGACGTCTGGGCGCTCGAGGACGTGTCGTTCTCGGCCGAGCCGGGCAGCGCCGTCGGGCTCGTCGGTCGCAACGGCTCGGGCAAGACGACGCTGCTGCGCCTGCTCGCCGGGATCATCAAGCCCACCGGCGGCCGCGTCGAAGTCGGCGGCCGCGTCGGCTCGCTGCTCGAGCTCGGCGCCGGCTTCCAGCCCGACTTCACCGGCCGCGAGAACGTCTATCTCAACGGCTCGATCCACGGCCTCAAGCGCGCCCGGATCCGCGAGCTGATGGACGAGATCGTCGCCTTCGCCGGCCTCGAGCGGTTCATCGACCTCCCCGTCCGCACGTACTCCTCGGGGATGGCGATGCGGCTCGGCTTCGCGGTCGCCGCGCACATCGAGGCAGACGTGCTTCTGCTCGACGAGGTCTTCGCCGTCGGCGACGAGGAGTTTCAGCGGAAGTGCTTCGGCAAGATCTTCGAGTTCAAGCAGCGCGGCGGCACGATCGTCTTCGTCTCGCACGACGCCTCGTCGGTCGAGCGGCTCTGCGACCGCGCCGTCCTCCTCAAGGGCGGCCGCGTCGAGTTCGACGGGACGACGCACGAGGCGATCGTGGCCTACCACCGGCTCCTCGCCGACGAGCGCGACCCCGCCGAGCGCGGCGCCGGACTGCGTGAGTGGGGGAGCCGCGAGGCGCGCATCGTCTCGGTCTCGCTCGCAGGCCCCGACGGCGCTCCGCGCGAGCAGTTCCTCGCCGGCGAGCCACTCGCGCTGCGGATCCGGATCGAGGCCGAGCCGACGCTCGCAGCGCCGCGGCTCTCCTACGAGGTGCGCGACGAGGCGGGCCTGCTACTCGCGGGCGGCGTTCAGGACACCTCTGCGCTCGGCTGGGACGGCGGCTGCGCGGTGCGCTTCGACGTCGACGAGCTCCCGTTCACCGACGGGCGCTTCCACCTTCGCCTCGGCCTCTCGGACGAGTCCGGCGAGCACCTGTACCACCAGCTCGACGACGCCCTGGTCTTCGTGGTCTACCCTGCTGGAGAGGCCCGAGGGCTCGTCCGCCTCGACGGACGTTGGACGGAAGACACTGCGGGCGTGGAGACTACGATCGGAAACTGATGACGGCAATACGCACCTGTCCGGACTGGCCGGATCTGATGGAGCTGGCCCCGAACCTCCAGTTCAAGCACTACTCGGCGACCGAGGCGTACCTTCCAGCCGAGGTGCTGATGAAGCTGCCGGGACTCGACCTCGAGACCGTCGAGCTCTGCGCCGACCTCGACCACAACGTCTTCTACGGCCCACACACCGACCCGCGTCTCGTCGAGGCGCTCAAGGACACGCACTTCTACGAGCTGCAGACCTGGGTCGACGAGGGGCGCGGCGAGCTCTAGAGCCCCGCGACGGCTGCGCAGGCGCGGTCGAGCTCGTCCTCGGTGTTGTAGTAGTGCACGGACGCGCGGAGCATCCGCTCGAGCCCGCGCGCGCTCATATCGAGGAGCGTGTGCGTGCGCACCGCGACCGAGACGTTGATCCCCTGCGCGCGCAGCGCGGCCTGCGCAACGGGCGGCTCGACGCCCTCCACGCTGAACGAGACGATCGCGCAGCGGACGCGGCCGAGGTCGCGCACGGTCACGCGCGGGATCGCGGCCAGGCGGTCGCGTAGCCCGTCGGCCAGCGCGAAGACCCGCGCGTTGATCTCGTCGATTCCCACTCCAGCGCATAGTCGATCGCCGCGCCGAGGCCGAGCTTCGCGGCGACGTTCGACTCCCAGTTCTCGAAGCGCCGCGCGTCGGGCGCGGATCTCGTAGTCGCCGGGCGCCGTCCACTCCGCCGCGTGCAGGTCGAGAACGGCGGCTCGAGCTGCTCCAGCCGGCCGGCGCGGACGTAGAGGAAGCCGCATCCGCGCGGCCCGCGCAGGAACTTGCGCGATGTGGCAGAGAGGAAGTCGCACCCGATCGCATCGACGTCCACGGGGATCTGGCCGACCGACTGGCAGGCGTCGAGCAGGTACAGGCAGCCGGCCTCGCTCGCGACGGCGCCGACCTCCGCGGCCGGGTTGACGAGACCGCCGTTCGTGGGGACATGCGTGACGGAGATCAGCCGGACGCGCTCGTCGATCGCCTCGCGCAGCGCATCGACCGACAGCGCGCCCGTTCGTCGCTCGCGATCGGCTCCACCACGACGCCCGCCCGCCGCGCGACCTGGAGGTAGGCGATGTAGTTGCTCGCGTACTCGGCCTCCGAGGTCAGGATCCGGTCGCCGGGCCGGAACTGGATGCGAGTAGAAGGCCATGTCCCAGGCGCGCGTCGCGTTCTCGACGACCGCGATCTCGTCGCGCCGCGCGCCGATCAGCGCCGCCGCCGAGTCGTAGACCCGCGCGAGCGCATCGGCCGCAGCGTCTTCCGCCTCGTAGCCGCCGAGCCTCGTCTCCAGCTCGAGGTGACCCAGCACCGCATCGAGCACGCGCGTGGGCTGCGAGCGCGGCGCCGGCGTTGTTGAGGTGGATCCGCTCCTCGCACCCCGGCGTCTCGCGGCGGGCTCGCTCGACGTCGATCACGGCAGGAGTATCCCAGGTGGTTAGTCTCTCGACGATGGTCTCGATCGTCGTGCCGTTCCGTGGCGCGGGCGGAAAGCACCGCCTCGCGCCGCTGCCCGAGCCCGCCCGCGCGGAGCTCGCGCTCGCGATGCTCGGCGACGTGCTCGAGGCCTGCGTGCCCGTCGGCGCGACGGCGATCGTCTCGAACGACGGGCCCGCCGCGGAGCTCGCCGCGGAGCTCGGCGCGTCCGTCGTCGCCGATCCCGGCGGCGGTCAGGGTGCGGCCGTCGCAGCCGCGCTCGCGCTCGTCGCGGAGTGGCCGGTGTTGGTCGTGAATGCCGACCTGCCGCTCGTCCGGCCGCGGATCTCCTCGCTCTGCTCGCGGTCGTGCCGCCGCGCGGGCTCGCATACGCGCCCGCCGCGGACGGGACGACGAACGCGCTCGCGCTCGCCTCGCCCGAGCTCTTCGCGCCGCTCTACGGCGCCGGCAGCGCAGCACGGTTCGCGGCCCACGCCGAGAAGCTCGGCCGCAGCGCGGCCGGTGCACTCCTGCCCGGCCTCGTCGCCGACGTCGACACGCTCGCCGACCTCGAGCGCGCGGGCGACCGCGCGGGCGCGCGCACCCGCGCCGCCCTGGCGGTGTCGGCTCGGTGAAGGTCGCCGTCCTCTCCGGCGGCGTCGGCGGCGCGCGCTTCGTGCGTGCGCTCGCCGAGACGCTGATCCGGACGACGTGACGGTGATCGGGAACGTCGGCGACGACCTCGAGGTGCTCGGCCTACACGTCTCGCCCGATCTCGACTCGATCCTCTACGCGCTCGCCGGCCTGAACGACGAGGAGCGGGGCTGGGGCCGTGCCGAGGAGACCTGGAGCGCGCTCGAGGAGGCGCGCCGCTTCGGCGGCGAGGGCTGGTTCATGCTCGGCGACCGCGACCTCGGACTGCATCTCGTGCGGACACAGGCGCTCGCCGCCGGCGATCCGCTGTCGGCGGTGACGGCGTGCGTCGCGGCCGCGGCCGGAGTCGACGTGCGGCTGCTGCCGGCGACCGACGACCGCCTCCGCACCTGGCTCGAGACGCCTGCCGGCTCCTTTGCATTTCAGGAGTGGTTCGTCGCGCGCGGCCACCGCGACGAGGTGGACGGCCTGCGCTTCGAGGGCGCCGACGGGGCCCGCCCCGCGCCCGGCGTCGTCGAGGCGATCGACGGGGCCGACCTGATCCTGCTCGCACCGTCCAACCCGTACGTCTCGATCGCGCCGATCCTCGCGGTGGCCGAGATCCGTGCCGCGCTCGAGCGGCGCACCGTCTCCTGCGTCGCGGTCAGCCCGCTGATCGGCGGCGCTGCCGTGAAAGGCCCCGCCGACCGGATGCTCGCGCGGCTCGCCGGCGGGACGACGCCCGCCCACGTCGCTTCCTTCTACGAGGGCCTGATCGACGTGCTCGTGATCGACGAGGCCGACGCGCCCGCGGAGCTCGACATCGAGACGGTGGTCACGAAGACGTTGATGACCGACGCACCGGCCCGCAGGCGTCTCGCCGAGGCGGCGCTGCGATGAGGGTCGCGGTGCTCGGCGGAACGGGCAGCTTCGGCGTCGCGCTCTCCCGTCGGCTGATCGAGGCGGGTGTGGAGGTCGTGATCGGGTCGCGTGACGCCGAGCGCGCCCGCACGGCCGCGGCCGAGCTCGCCTGCGAGGGGATGACGAACGCCGAGGCAGCGATCAGCGCGGATCTCGTCTTCCTCGCCGTGAAGGCCGACGCCGCGCTCGAGACCGCGCGCGAGCACGCCGACGCGATCGGCCTGACGCCGCTTTTCTCCGTCGCCGCCGAGCTCAACTTCTCGCCCGCGGGCGTGCGGCCGACCACCGAGGCGCGCTCGCTCGCCGAGCGGATCCAGGACGTCGTGCACGGCCCGGTCGTCGCCGGGCTCCACTCGCTCGCGGCCACGAACCTCGGCGCCGAGGAGGCGCCCGAGGAGGACGCGCTCGTCTGCGGCGACGACGCGGATGCGAAGGAGCTCGCGCTCGAGCTCGCCGGCCGCCTCGTCCGCGGCCGCGCCGTCGACGCGGGCCCGCTCGCGAGCGCCCGGGCGCTCGAGGGGATGACCGCGGTGATCGTCAACCTGAACAAGCGCTACAAGGCCCACGTCGGGCTCCGCCTGAGCGGCCTGAAGTGAGCGGCGAAGTCCGGGTGCTCCCCGTACTCGGGCTGCCCGAGATTCGGGAGGGCGACGACCTCGCCGCACTCGTCGCCGGCGCCGTCGAGCTCGAGGACGGCGACGTCCTCGTCGTCGCGCAGAAGGCCGTGTCGAAATCCGAGGGCCGCGTGGTCGTGCTCGACGAGGTCGAGCCGTCGGCGCAGGCGCTCGAGATCGCCGAGGGCGAGGAGCGCGACGCGCGTCACGTCGAGGCGATCCTGCGCGAGTCGGCGCGCGTCGTCCGCGTCCGCTCGGGCTTCGTGATTGCAGAGACCCGCCACGGCTTCGTCTGCGGCTCGGCCGGAGTGGACGCGTCTAATGCGCCCGAGGCCGGGATGCTCGTCCTGCTTCCGCTCGACCCCGACGCGTGCCTCCGCGGCACGCCTGCGCGAGCGCCTGCGCGAGCTCACCGGCGCGGCTGTCGGCGTGATCGTCTCCGACTCGTTCGGGCGCGCGTGGCGGATGGGCACCACCGACGTCGCGATCGGCGTCGCCGGGCTCACGCCGCTGCTCGACCTCACCGGCGCAGCTCGACCGCGCGGGCTACGAGCTCCAGTCGACCACGATCGCGGTCGCCGACGAGATCGCGGGCGCCGCCGAGCTCGTGATGGGAAAGACCGACGGAGTCCCGGCCGCGGTCGTGCGCGGGCTCGCGCTCGGCGGCGAGGGAACGGCGCAGGAGCTCGTGATGCCCGCCGAGAGGGATCTCTTCCGGTAGCCGACCGTGGTCGAGCCCGCCGACAGCCGCACGCGCGCACTGGTCGAGGCAGGGATCGCGCTCGCCTCGGAGCTCACGCTCGACGCCGTCCTCCAGAAGCTCGTCGACACCGCCG
>CAVTXU010000004.1:0-27163 GCA_963738775.1 uncultured Actinomycetes bacterium | reverse complement strand
GCGCCCTGACCGAGCGGTTCCTCGTCGGGCTGCCCGAGAACGTGACGCTGTACGGCCCGCCGACTGCGGACGGCCGGGTGCCGACGTTCGCGTTCAACGTCGCCGGTCGCAGCCCGGCGGAAGTCTCGCAAGTCCTCGGCGAGCGCGGCTTCGCGCTGTGGCACGGCAACTACTACGCGGTCGAGATCATGGAGCGGCTCGGGCTCGCCGACGGCGCGGTGCGCGCGGGGTTCGTCCACTACAACACCTCCGAGGAGGTCGACCGGCTCCTGGCGGAGCTCGCCGCTCGTGAAGCTCCTGCTCCTCGGCGGCACGAAGTTCCTCGGCAAGCACATCGCAGCGGCCGCGCTCGGCGCGGGCCACGACGTGACGCTGTTCACGCGCGGGGAGACGAATCCCGCGCTTTTCCCCGACGCCGAGCACCTCCGGGGCGACCGCGACGGCGACCTCGCCGCACTCGAGCGGCGCGAGTGGGACGTCGCGGTCGACACCTCGGGCTACGTCCCGCGTGTCGTGGGCGCCTCCGCCGGCCTTCTCTCGCACACGGTCGCGCGCTACGTCTTCATCTCGTCGATCTCGGTGTACGCCGACTTCGCGGCGCCGCGCGACGAGCGCTCGCCGGTGGCAGAGCTCGCGGAGCCGACCGAGGACTACCGCAGCACGGCCTACGGCGCGCTGAAGGCGCTCTGCGAAGCGGAGGTCGAGCGTGCCTTCCCGGGGCGCGCGCTGCTCGTGCGGCCGGGGCTGATCGTGGGCCCGACGACCCGACCGACCGCTTCACGTACTGGCCGCAGCGCGCGCGGCGCGACGGCGAGATCCTCGCGCCGTCGCCACCTGAGCAGCCGGTTCAGTTCATCGACGTCCGCGACCTCGCGGGGTGGATCCTGCAGATGGCAGAGGTGCACGAGACCGGCGTCTTCAACGCGACGGGCCGTCCCGGTGAAGTGACCTTCGGCGCGCTGCTCGAGGCGTGCGAGGCCGAGCGGGTGACCTGGGTCGACGAGGCCTTCCTCGCCGAGCACGAGGTGGGCGAGTGGATGGACCTCCCGCTCTGGATCCCGGCGAGCGACGAGGCGTGGCGCGACTTCCAGCTCATCGACGTCTCGCGGGCGCTAGCCGCGGGCCTGACCTTCCGGCCGCTCGCAGAAACGGTGCGTGACGTGCCGGAGTGGACGGGCCAGGCCGGGCTCGCACCCGAGCGCGAGGCTGAGCTGCTCGCAGCCTGGCATGCCCGATAAGGACTACTCCGGCACGCCGCTCGCGGCCAAGCTCGGCGCGAAGCCCGGCACCGAGGTGCTGGTCTTCTTCACGACGAGCCGTGCCCAGCTCGAGGAGCGCTTCATCGCGCTGAAGGCGACGCTCGCTCCGCACGACGAGCTCTGGATCGCCTGGCCGAAGAAGGCGTCGAAGCTCGAGACCGACCTCGACTTCGAGACGGTCCAGGCGATCGGGCTCGAAGCGGGGCTCGTCGACAACAAGAGCGCGGCGATCGACGAGAGCTGGCAGGCGCTGCGCTTCGTCTACCGGCTCGAGGACCGGCCCTAGGCCGCGTTGTCGGCCTTCGCGGCCGCGGCGGCTCGGGCCCAGCGCTCGTCGTCTCGCCGGATCCGGTCCGGCTCGACGCCACGAAGCTCGGCGAGCGCGACGGTCAGCTTCTGGAACGGGACGATGTCCACCGCCGGATGGCGCGTTGGGACGAGCGTGACGTCGCAGCCGAGCTCGCGCAGCGCGTCCGCAGCCGCCTCGGCCCGCTCCGCCGCGCGCCCTTCGCCCTCGAGCACGAACGCCCGCACGGACTCGTCCACCGCGGCCAGGAAGCCGTGGAGTAGCTGCTCGGTCTCGTAGGCCTCAGCGGCGACGTACGAGCCCTCGCGCAGCTTCAGCACCGCCTCCTGCGCCGTCGGCCAGTCGCGCCCCGCGCCCGCGACGAGGAACCGCTCGTGCGACGAGGCCGGGAAGCCCTCCGCGGCGGCCGCCGCATCGGCGAGCCAGCCGATCTCGTTCCCGCCTAGCGCGTCGATAGCCGCGACCGCGCAGGTGTAGCTCGCCGTGTGGCACCAGCTCTGCTCGATCTCCGGCGTGCAGACGATCACCTCGTCGCAGAGCGCGGCGAGCGGGCTCTCCGCCGCGCCCGTGATCAGCCAGCGCGGCCCGCGCCAGGCCTCGGCCGCCTCGACCGTCAAGGCCGTCTCGCCCTCGTGGCTCACCACGACGAGCAGCTCCGCGTCGCGCCCCGGCGCGAGCACGAGCTCGAGCGCCTGCGCCGCCTCTCCGCCGGTCTGCGCCGCATGGAAGGAGGTGCCGCAGCCGGTGAAGAGGCGGCGCACTCCGTCGGGGAAGCGGCGATCCGTCGGAACAGCGCGCAGCCAGTCCGGCTGGGCGGCAATCGCGGCACGCGTGAGGTCACCTGACATCGCGTGGGTAGCATGACGCCTCATGAGCGTCTTCGAGCGACAGACCCTCGGCAACGGCCTCCGCGTCGTCACCGCGTCGATGCCGCAGGCCCAGTCGGTGACCGTCTCCGTGATGCTCGCCGCAGGCTCGCGCTACGAGACCGCCGACATCAACGGGATCGCGCACTTCGCCGAGCACATGTTCTTCAAGGGCACCGAGCGCCGGCCGACCGCCCGCGACATCGCCGGCGAGATCGACGCGATCGGCGGCGAGTTCAACGCGTTCACCGGCAAGGAGTACACCGGCTACTACGTCAAGTGCGCGGCCGAGCACGGCTCCGTCGCGCTCGACGTCCTGGTCGACATGCTGCGCAACTCGAAGTTCGAGCCCGAGGAGATCGAGCGCGAGAAGGGCGTGATCGTCGAGGAGATGAACATGTACTTCGACACGCCGCGCGACTTCATCGGCGGCGTCTACGAGGAGCTCCTCTACGGAGACCAGCCGCTCGGCTGGGACATCATCGGCCGCAAGGAGACCGTCCGCGGCGCGAAGAGGGACACGTTCTTCACGTACCTCGACCGCTGGTACAAGCCCTCGCGGATGGTCGTCGGCATCGGCGGCCGGATCGACGGCGACCTGCTCGGCGAGGTCGAGCGCCAGCTCGGCGACCTCGAGCCCGGCGAGACCGGCCAGGCCGACCCGGTCGTGATCCCGCCCGCAAACGGCTCGCAGGTGAAGGTCTTCACGAAGGAGTCTGAGCAGGCGCACGTCTGCGTCGGGGTCAGGAGCTACCCGCTCGAGCATCCCGACCGCTTCGCGCTCCAGATGGTGGCGAACGTGCTCGGCGGAGGCATGTCCTCGCGCCTCTTCACCGAGGTGCGCGAGCGCCGCGGCCTCGCCTACTACGTCTTCGGCGTCAACCACAGCTACACCGACGCGGGCTCGCTCTACTCGCAGGCCGGCGTCGACGTGAACCGGATCGAGGACGCGGTCTCGACGATCGCCGGCGAGCTCGAGCGGATCGCCGCCGAGCCCGTCCCCACCGACGAGCTCGAGAAGGCGCGCAGCTTCGCCAAGGGCCGCTTCGTGCTCTCGCTCGAGAGCCCGCAGGGCCTGATCATGTACGGGTTGCGCCGCGAGGTGCTCGAGGGCGGCGCGGTCGATCCACAGGAGGTGCTCGACGGGATCGACAAGGTCACCGGCGAGGACGTGCAGCGCGTCGCCCGCGACCTGATCGAGGGCAAGGGCATCAACCTCGCGCTGATCGGCCCGTTCGACGACGCCGAGCGGTTCGAGAAGCTCCTGCCCTAGAGAGCTGCCAGAAAGCGGAGGACGCGCGCCCAACCCGCGATGTTGGCGGCCGCGTTGGCGGCAGGCGTCCCGCCGAGCTCGGTGTTGATCCCGGAGGCGAGCTGCACCACGCCGTACGGCGGCGTGTTCGGCACGGACAGGAAGCCGTGCCCCGCCAGCGGGTACACGACGCCGGCGATGTCGCTCCGTCCGTGCGCGCGCCCGCGCGCGACGATCCGCGTCACCGCGTTGCCGGAGTCCCAGATCTCGTCGTCGCCCCCGCCGAGCGCGAGCACGGGACCGGCAATGTCCTCGACCGCGATCTGCCATCGGGAACCGGCTTGCCGCCGAGGGTCCACGCAGGCACCGACGCATCGGGAAGACCGGGGTTCACCTCGTCGCTGGGCACGTTGGCGATCACGCCGCGCACGAGGTCGGGATAGGTCGAGCCGATCAGCAGCGAGCCCTCACCGCCGCGCGAGGTGCCGAACACGACGACCCGCTTCGGGTCGACGCCCGGCTCCGCAGCGAGCCAACGCAGTGCGGTCGCGAAGTACTCGAGTGGAATGTCCTTCAGTGTCGAAGGCAGGCCCGGCTCCCCGAAGTACGCGAGCGAGAGCGTCGGATACCCGTGCGAGGCCAGGAGCGCGGCCGGGTAGGAGTGATAGCCGCCTTCGGAGCCGCCGATCTGAAGCACGGCCGGGCCCGGGGCGGCTCCCACCGGTGGTGCGAAGTACTCCCCGACGAAACCCTGGGCTGCGAGGGTCATGTCGGTTCTGACGACGTCGACGTCGACGCCGTGGCGGGAGAGCACGGCCCTCCCCGCGAGGCGGCCGGCGCGGATCGCGTCTATGTCGACGTCCGTCGGCCCGAGCGGCGCTCCGAAGCCGCAAGTGATCGCGCCGTTCACGCACTGCATCGACCAGAACAGCCGCATGTTGCCGCGCGTGTCGAAGACGCCGTGCCCGTCGGCCTTCACGGCGAGGCGGCTGCGCCAGAGCTTTCCGAGATAGTCCTTCGTCGTCGCCTGAAGCGTCAGGACGGCCCGCGGCGCGAGCCCCGTGACCCGGACGTCGACCGGCGCGTCGACGAGCGCCGCCGCCGGAGTCACGGTCACGCGGACGCCCGCGTGTGCGCTTCCCGCGAGGGCGAGCGCGACGGCGGCTACTCCTCCGACTGCTCCGAGTCCGCGCGTTCCTTCAGCTCCGTGACGACAGTGGGATCGGCCAGAGTAGTCATGTCGCCGAGCGGCCGGTTCTCGGCGACGTCGCGCAGCAGCCGGCGCATGATCTTGCCGCTGCGCGTCTTCGGCAGCTCGGGCGTGAAGACGATGTTGGCGGACTTCGCGATCGTGCCGATCTTTTTGCCAACGTGGTTCCTCAGCTCCTCCAGCATCTCGACCGACGGCTCCTGGCCGCCCTTGAGCGTGACGAAGGCGACGATCGCCTGGCCGGTGGTCGCGTCCGCGCGCCCCACACCGCGGCCTCGGCGACGGAGGGATGATCCACCAGCGCCGACTCGACCTCGATCGTCGAGATGCGATGGCCGGTGATGTTCATCACGTCGTCGACGCGGCCCAGCAGCCAGTAGTCGCCGTCCTGATCGATCCGCGCGCCGTCGCCCGCGAAGTAGATGTTCTCGAACCGCGACCAGTACGTCTCGCGATAGCGCTCGTCGTCGCCGAAGATGCCGCGCAGCATCGACGGCCACGGCCGCGTCAGCACGATGTAGCCGCCGCCGCCCGGGCCGACCTCCTCCCGGCCTCGTCCACGATCGCGGCCGATACGCCCGGGAACGGCTTGGTCGCCGAGCCCGGCTTCATCGTCGTCACGCCGGGCAGCGGCGTCATCAGCGCCATCCCGTCTCCGTCTGCCACCAGGTGTCGACGATCGGACAGCGCTCGCCGCCGATGTGCTCGCGATACCACATCCACGCTTCCGGATTGATCGGCTCGCCGACGGTGCCGAGCAGCCGCAGCGACGAGAGGTCGTGCTTCGCCGCGTGCTCCGGCCCCCACTTCATATGCGAGCGGATCGCGGTCGGCGCCGTGTAGAGAATCGTGACGCCGTAGCGCTCGACGATCTCCCACCAGCGCTCCTTGTCCGGAAAGTCCGGTGTCCCCTCGTAGATCACGCTCGTCGTCCCGTTGCAGAGCGGCCCGTAGACGATGTAGCTGTGCCCGGTGATCCAGCCGATGTCGGCCGCGCACCAGTAGACGTCGGTCTCGGGCTTGAGGTCGAAGATGTAGTAGTGCGTCGTCGCGACGCCGACGAGGTAGCCGCCGGTCGTATGTGTGATCCCCTTCGGCTTCGCGGTCGTTCCGCTCGTGTACATCAGGAAGAGCAGATCCTCCGCGTCCATCGGCTCGCACGGACAGGACGCCGCGTCGTCGCTCTGGCCGGCGGTGACCTGGGCCCAGGTGCGGTCGCGCGGCTCGGTCATCGCCACCTCGTTGCCGGTGTGCTCGAGCACGACGACCGTGTGTACCTTCGGCGCCGCGGCGACCGCATCGTCGGCGATCTGCTTCAGCGGCACGAGCGAGCCGCGCCGCCTGGCCTCGTCCTGCGTGATCAGTACCTCGCAGCCCATGTCGACCATCCGGTCGGAGAGCGAGTCGGCCGAGAAGCCGCCGAACACGACGGTGTGCGGGGCGCCGAGCCTGGTGCAGGCGAGCATCGCCACGGGCAGCTCGGGAACCATCCCCATGTAGATCGCCACCGGCGTGCCCTTCGTGACGCCGAGCGCCTTGAGACCGTTCGCGAAGCGCACGACGTCCCGCTGCAGGTCGGCGTAGGTGATCGTGCGGCGGTCGTCCGCGGGCTCGCCCTCCCAGTGGTAGGCGACCTTCTCGCCGCGTCCCGCCTCGACATGGCGGTCGACGCAGTTGAAGCAGACGTTGAGCGTGCCGCCGAGGTACCACTTCGCGTACGGCGGCTCCCACTCGTAGAGCTTCGCGAACGGCTCGAACCACGTCACGCGCTCCGCCTCGGTCGTCCAGAGCTCGTCGAAGTCGCGCTCGTAGATCTCCGGCTGCGCGTTCGCCTGCGCCGCGAACTCCGGCGACGGCGGGTAGCTGCGATCCTCGTGGAAGAGATTCGAGATCGAGGTCATGGCCGGAGCTCGTACGGGAAGCGGGTGAGATTCTCGTACCCGTCGTCGGTGACGAGGACGAGATCCTCGAGGCGGCAGCCACCGGTGCCGGGGCGGTAGAGGCCCGGCTCGACCGTGATCACGTCGCCGGCCTGGAGCGTGTCCTTGCCCGCGAAGCCAAGGCCCGGCGCCTCGTGCACGTCGAGCCCGACGCCGTGCCCGAGCCCGTGGAAGAAGCCGTGGTCGAGTACTGAGCCCGGCTCCTTCGTGCGCTGCGTGGCGAACCCGGCGGCCTCGAACACGTCGCAGGCCGCGTCGAAGACGGCGCGGCCCGTCACCCCGGGCCGGATCAGGTCGAGCGAGCGGTCGAGCGCCTCCTTCACGAGCCGTTGCCACTCGACGAGCTCGTCGGTCGGCTCGCCGATCACGAACGTGCGGGTCATGTCCGCGAAGCACGCCGACTCGCGGTCGCGCGGCCAGATGTCGATCACGATCGGCTCGTTCGGGAGAATCGCGCCGGCGCCCATGTGATGGCCGACCGCCGACTGCGCGCCGTGCGAGACGATGTACTCGTCGCCGCTGCAGCCGTTGGCCATGAACGCCGCGTCGATCACGGCCTTGACCTCCTCGGACGTGACAGGGCCGCCCGCCCAGAGGAGCTCGGCAGCGGCGGACATCGCTGCCTCGGCCGCAGCCTGCGCGCGACGGATCCCCGCCAGCTCAGCCGGTGTCTTGCTGCGGCGGCGGAGGTCGAACAGGTCTCGCCGCGGCTCGAGCTCGACGCCCTCGGCGCGGAGCCGATCGGCGACGATCAGGGGAAACGTGACGGGGACGGATGCGTGCGAGACGCCGAGCGTCGTGCATGCGCGCGCGGCGACCTCGAGCAGCGCCTCGTCGCGCGTGAGCCCCGAGGCGATCAGCTCGTCGCTGCCGAACTCCTCGGGCGGATGGATCTCGAGGCCGTCGAGCTCCTCGACGCGCGGGATCTCGAGCGAGCCGATCACGACGTGGCGGACGCCCTCGCGCTCGATGTAGAGAAACGGGTCGCCGATCAGGATCGGCAGCTCGTGGCGCAGCTCCGGCGAGCGCTCGGTCGTGTCGTAGATCAGGACGTCACCCACGGCGACGGCATCGTAATCCGAATCCGTACAGTGGGGCCATGCCGCTGTTTCGCGCCGACGAGGAGCAGGCGGTCCGGGAGCTCTTCGCCCGGCTCGAGCGCGACGTCGAGCTGGTGCTCGTGCACGGGCCGGAGCCGACGCCTCGCGCGGGCGCGGGCGACATCGACTTCGGCGGCGAGGCCGAGAAGGTGCTGGAGGGCGTTGCCGGCCTCGGCGAGCGCGTGACGTTGCGGGCGACAGACGAGCCCGAGCTGGGCGTCGAGCGGTTTCCCGCGATCTGCGTGCTCGCCGGGGGCGAGGACGCGCGGATCCGCTACTACGGGCTGCCGTGGGGGTTCGAGGTCGCCTCGATCGTGGGTGCGGTGATCGAGGCCGGGCGGATCGAGTCGAGCCTGTCGGCGGAGACGCTCGCGCTGCTGGGCGCGCTCGAGCAGGACGTCGAGCTCGAGGTGTTCGTCACGCCGACCTGTCCGCACTGCCCACCCGCGGTGCTCCTCGCGTACCGCGCCGCGCTCGCGAGCCCGCGCGTGCGCGCCGCGGCGATCGAGTCGACCGCGTTTCCGCAGCTCGCGGAGGACCACGGCGTGTACGCGGTGCCGGCGATCGTCATCGACGGCCAGCAGCGCTACGCAGGTGCGGTGCCCGAGCGCGTGTTCGTCGAACGGCTGCTAGCCAGCGTAGCCTAGCCCGTTTCGGACACGTCCGGAAGGGCCAATTGACAGGCTCGCCGACGGGTCGGAACCTGTCCTGATGAGCGAATTGACAGCCGCGGCCGCTGTGCGACACTTTCTGTTGTCCATTCAGACAACAGAGAGGAATCGAGATGCGAAAGACTCTCTTAATGGCGGCGCTGCTGGCGCTCCTCGTGGTGCCGAGAGCGCTCGCGGCCGCACCGAAGGCCGCCCAGCCGCCGATCCACGTCTCGCCGTCGTGCTTCGTCGACGACTACGGCCACTGCATCAAGACCGCGCCGGCGCCACCACCGCCGCCTCCACCTCCACCTCCCGCCTCCTCCTCCGCCGCCGCCCCCTCCGCCTCCACCACCACCTCCGCCTCCCCCGCCGCCACCTCCCCCTGCGGACTTCCTCGTGGACGTGACTGCCGACGTGACCGTCACCGATGACTACGCCCCTGCAGAAGCCGACATTGCCGGGTGCCACACGGTTCAAGCCGTTCGGCGGCAGAGAGCTCTCGTCGGGATCCAGCAATGGGCGATGGAGCTCGACGTCCACTGGTGCTGGGGATTCGGGATCGTGAGAACGATCTCGCGCGACAAAGGGATCGTCTGCTGCGGACCGGCGTGGTCGTTCGACCGCTGGATCGCGACTGACTTCCCTCCAGCGGGCGGCTCCTCCGTCTCGTCCTTCGCGCAGGCGCAGTTCAAATACTCGCTCGCCTGGTTCCAGGGCGCTAAGGCGCCGTGGATCAAGGTCAACGTCTACGGAGACGGCAGCTACGACTGGGCCTGGGGATGACCTGCAAGCGACTCGTGATTGTCTTGCTCGCCGTGGTCGCGCTGTACACGCTGTTCTTCATCTTCACGTACTTCGGCACGCCGTCTTTCCGGATCAGGACGGTGCCCGGCTGAACCTGACGTTTCGCGGCGGCGGCCCGGGCTTCCGGGCCGCCGCCGCGTCCGTAGACTGAGACCGTGGAGGACGCCCTCACACGTTCGGCTGAGCTGATGGCTTTCTGGGACGGCGAGCTGCGCGCGATGGTTCCCGAGGGCGCCGAGATCTTCGACGCGCACGTCCATCTTGGCCACGACATCGACGGCATGGTCGGGCTCTATGAGGAGCTCGACGGCCGACTCGACGACTACGGCGTTTCGCGCTGCTTTGTGTTCTGCCTGGACGAGCCCGACCGGCATCCCGGTTTCCGCGTACCGAACGACCGGACGCTCGCGGCCGGTGAACGCTCGGGCGGCAAGATGATCCCGTTCGTCCGCCTCGACCTCAACGAGGATCCGATCGAGGAGGCCGTCCGCTGCCTCGATCGCGGCGCGAAGGGAATCAAGCTCCACCCGCGTGCCCAGCGCTTCGCGCTCAACGACGAGCGCCTCGCGCCCGTCTTCGAGCTCGCCGCGGATCGCAAGGTGCCGATCCTGATCCACGGCGGCCGCGGCCTGCCGCCGATCGCGGACGGCCTCGCCGGGCTCCTCGACCGCTACCCCGCGCAGCTGATCATCGCGCATGCGGGAATCGCCGACCTCGCCGCGCTGGCGCGCGTTTTCGCGGGTCGCGAGGGCGTGTTCTTCGACACCTCCGTGTGGAGCCCGATCGACCTGCTCGACTTCTTCCGGCAGTTCTCGCCCGAACAGGTCGTCTATGCCTCCGACTACCCCTACGGCCAACAGCCGACCTCGCTGCTGATCGATCTCCGCACCGCACGCCTCGCCGGCTTCGACGACGACCAGATGCGAGCGTTGCTCGGCGGCACCGCCAATCGGATCGCCAACGGCGAGCCGCAGCTGCCTCCGTCGACGCCGACCGGTTCGGACACGTTCGAACAGCCGATCGTCTTCGCGCGCATCCACCAGTACCTCTCCATGGCGACGCCGCTGCTCTGGACGCGCCAGGCGGACACGATCGGCACGCTCGGGCTCGCGCTGAATGCCTGCGACGAGCAGAGCGGCAACCACGAAACAGAGCTCGAACAGATCCGCGAGCTGCTGCTGCCGGCCCGCGACCTCTGGCGCGCACTCGCCGAGCTCGAGGACGACACCGATCGACGCGACGTCGTCCGTGCCACATTCCGTCTGATCCACCTCGCCGACATCCTCGCCGTCACCACTGGCCACTGAGCGCCGCGGCCGTTCACGCAGGTAGCCCTCACCGCCGATCGGCGTTAGCATCACGATCCCCCATGCGGAGACGACTTCTTGCCCTGCTCGTAATCGCAACAGTCTCCGGCCTCGCCGCGGCGGGGGTCAGCGACGCTCGCTCGCCAAAGGAGGCCACCGCCGAGGCGCGGATCCCGGCACTCCCACCGGTGACGCAAGTCGTAGCCACGCGCCACGTCGGGCACGCCTCCGCGTGTCCGATCCCGACGACCTGGAGACCGGCCTTCGAGCGGGCCTCGCGGGACGTCGGCCTCCCGCTCGCGATGCTCGTCGCCGTGGCCCAGGTCGAGTCGCGGTTCGAGCCGAGCGCCCACTCCGCGTCCGGCGCGACCGGGCTGATGCAGGTAATGCCCTCGACCGCACGCGCACTCCAGCTCGCCTCCGACGAGCCCGACTCGAACGTCCTCGCCGGCGCCCGGTTCCTGCGGAAGATGCTCGACCACTTCCGCTCGTCCGATCTGGCCCTAGCCGCCTACAATGCCGGCCCCACCGCCGTCGAGCGCGCGGGCGGCGCGCCGAGCAGCGTCACGATGGCGTACGTCGAGAACGTCACCTCGCTCTGGCGCGAGTTCAACGGCTGCACCTAGCCACGTGATCGGGGTCGTCGTGCTCGCCGCGGGAGCCTCGACGCGATTCGGGTCGCCGAAGCAGCAGCTCCTGCTCGGCGAGGTGCTCGGGCGCGTGCGCGCCGCCGCCTCGCCCCACGAGCTCGTGGTGGTGCTCGGCGCGCACGACGTCGAGACCGATGCGCGCACCGTCCGCTGCGCTGACTGGGAGCAGGGCCCCGGCGCCTCGCTTCGCTGCGGGCTCGCCGCGCTCGGCCCCGAGACCGAGGCGGCCGCAGTCGTCCTCGCCGACGGGCCCGACCTCGCGCCCGAGGCGCTCGACCGCCTGATCGCAGCGTGGGAAGAGGGACGCGGCGACATCCTTGCCGCGTCCTACGGCGGCGTCCGGGGGCACCCCGTGGTGCTCGGCCGTAGCGTCTGGGACCGGATCCCCGCCGACGGCGCCCGCGCGCTCGACCCCATCCTGGTGCCCTGCGACGACCTCGGCTCTCCAGGCGACGTCGATTTTGCCGATGACCTCCCAGGAAGGCTGCAGCCCGACGACGGAGAACAGGAATGAGGCACATGGAGCTCGTCCAACCGCTTGATCCAGCAGGAGGCACGTCGCCTCTCGCGGCGGCGCGCCTGCACAAGGGGCTCACCGTCGAGGAGGCCGCCCGCCGCGCAGGGCTCTCGCCCGACGAGATCGAGTGGCTCGAGGCCGGCCGGGTCTACCGCTTCCCGTCGACCGACGCCGCGATCGTCGCAACGCTGCTCTACGCGACCGGGCTCGGGCTCGACCACCGCGAGGCGCGGATCGTGGCCGGGCTGCCCGTGCCGCCGCGCCCCGTCGAGGTCGCCCGCAAGGGCCGGATCGTGGTGCTGATCGCCGTCGCCGCGACCCTCGGCGCGCTCGTCTCCGCCGTCGTCTGGCCGCGCGGCCACGCGGCCGCTCCGACCGCCGCTGCCGGAAGCCAGCTCGCACCGCCGTGGAAGATCGCCGTGGACGTCCTGAACGGCGGCGGTGACATCAACTTCACGCGCCAGGTCGCGAGCCGGATCGGCGCGCTCGGGTACCACATCGAGCGCGTTGCCCGCGCGAACCGCTTTGACTATCCGCAGACCGCGGTGTACTTCGAGCCCGGCGGCGAGGCGATCGGGCTACGGCTCGCGCGCCAGCTCGGTGTGCCGCTGAAGCCGCTGCCGGGCGGAGCGAATCCGAGCCGGCTCGTCGTGATCGCCGGCCCGCCGCGCCTGGGCTAGAGCGGGGTGCGCAGCGCCGCGAGGCGCTCTTTGAGCTCCGGCGGCATCGGCTCGTCCGTCGCCGCCTTCCGCACGTAGATGCGGAGATTCTCCTCGAAGTGGTAGCGCTTCCTGCAGTAGGAGCAGTCGTCCAGATGTGCCTCAGCCTCGACGCGCTCGTCGTCCGTGAGCGCCTTGTCGAGGTAAGGCTGCATCATCTGTTCGCAACCGTCGCAGTCACACATCAGTCGGCCTCCATTGCCGTCTCGGCCAACTCGCTCTTGAGTACACGTCGCCCTCGATGCAGGCGTGACATAACTGTACCGATTGGGATGTCGAGAATCTGCGCCGCGTCCTGATAGCTGAAGTCGCCGAGGTCGACGAGCACGATCACGTCGCGGAAGTCGTGGGGCACTGCGGCGAGCGCGCTGACGATGTCGTCCTGCGAAAGGCGCTCGATCACGCGCTCCTCCGGCTCGCCGCCGCCGTCGCCGACGGCCTCCTCGAGCCGGTTGTAGAGGAAGTAGTCGCCTTCCTCGAGCGGCTGCGTCTCGGGCGTCCGCTGCTGCTTGCGGCCACGGTCGATATTGAGGTTCGTGAGGATCCGGAGCAGCCACGCGCGCAGGTTCGTGCCGGCCTGGAAGGTGCGCCAGCTGCGGAACGCGCGGGCGTAGGTCTCCTGCACGAGATCCTCGGCCTCCTCGCGCGAGCCGACCATGTGGCGCGCGACCCGGAACACCTGATCGGAGAGCTCGAGCGCGTCCTCCTCGAAGCGCACCCGGTCGCGGGCCTCCGATGCGACCCTCCGCGCGGCGGTATCCGAGCCTGTCTCGCTCATCTCGGGCGAGACTAGCAGTGCCGTTCCCATAAGCGCGGAAACGCCCTGCAAGGCTTCGCTATTCCCCCTGAGGGAGCTCCCGGAAGCCGCCGCGGGCCATTTCGGCGAGGATCGCATCGCGGCTCGTCCGCTCGTCGTCCCACTCGAGCACGACCTGTCCGACGAGGTTCGCATTGGCCACCTCGAGGCCCTCGTGGCCCTCGAGCACGTGCCCGAGACGCATCACGCAGCGCTCGCAGCGGATCCCGCTCACCTGCAACGTGTCGGTCTGGATCGCCACCTCGCTCCGATGCTACCCGGCGCGGACGCCGTGGACGGGACGGCCCGCTGCCTCCCACGCGTAGTAGGACGCGCTCGGCCCGTACGAGGTCTCGTACGCGACGATCCGCGGGTTGCGGCCGACCTCCTTCGCGCGCTGCGCGTGGCGCAGCAGGTTCGGGTCGTCGCGCTCCTGCCAGACGAGGATCAGGTGCGCCGCGGTCATGAAGTCGGCGACGAAGGTGCAGCCCGCGGCCGGGCACGGGAACGGGTCGGTGCGAACGCACGACCAGCCGTCGTGGTCGTCCCCGCCCTCGTCGATCCACAGCTCCTCGTCCTCGACGAGATCGACGTCCTCGAGGAGGAGCCGGCCGGGCTGGATGCGCTGCTCCTCCACGCGCTAGTCCCTGACGAGGAGCGCGCGGGCGGGCGCGCCCTCGGTGCCGACGAGCCTGAGCGGCAGACAGAAGAGGGTGTAGGGGCCCGGCTCGACCGCGCGCAGGTCGAGCCCTTCGAGCGGGACGAGCCCGGCGCCGAGGAGCACGCGATGCGCGTCGGAGTCGCCGATCGAGAGGTAGTCGATCCCGGCGAGGCGCGTCCCGAGCGCGAGCAGCGCCTCGGCGCCGTCGGCGGTGAACATCGAGAAGTCCCACGAGAAGTCGTCGCGGTCCCAGATCGCGCCGTCGTGGGTCTTGAACAGGAGCCGGGTCGCGTCGGTCGGCAGCTCGAGGCTCGCGAGCGCGGCCGCGGTGAGCTGGCCCTCGACGCCGGTCGCGTCGACGACGTGGCACGGCCCGACGAGCACGTCGAGCGGGATCGACTCGTTCGTCGCGCCGCCGTCGACGAAATGGAGCGGCGCGTCGATGTGCGTGCCCGTGTGGATGCTCACGTCGAGCCGCATGATGTTGACCTCTTCGCCGTCGGCCATCGAGACGACCTGGTCGATCCGAAACGGCGGGTCGCCCTCCCAGACCACCATCCCCGTCCGGAGCGGGACGCTGATGTCGATCAGATCCACACCCGGAGAGTAACCCCGGCTGGCACGCCTACCGCCTGGAGCATCTTGACAAATATATCGCTGCGATATATCTTAACGCGCTATGAAGCCGACAGCAGTCACATGGGCCGTCCTCGGGCTGATCGCGCTCGAGCCACGGAGCGGGTACGACGTCAAGCGCATCGTCGACAGATCGATCCGCCATTTCTGGGCGGCGAGCTACGGCCAGATCTACCCTGAGCTGCGCCGCCTCGAAGAGGCTGGCTGGATCACCGCCGAGGACGCCCGAAACGGCGGCCGCCGCCGGACCGTCTACCGGATCACTCCCGCCGGCCGCAAGGGCCTGCTGGCGTGGCAGCACGGACACGAGACGCGGATCGAGCTGCGCGACGAGTCGCTCCTCCGGCTCTTCTTCGCGGACACGCTGCCCCGCGAGGATGCGCTCGGGCTCCTGGAGGGACGGCGCGAGGGCTACCGCCAGATGCTCGACTATCTTCAGGGGCTCGACGACGGGACGGGGAAGGACCCGACCTTCGTCGACGTCGTCTACCGCTGGGGGCTCGACTACTGCCGGTGGGGAATCGACTGGTGCGACCGGCAGGAGAGCCGCTTGCGCCGCCAGACGGCATGATCGACCTGCCCGAGCCGAGCTGGAGCTCACTCCTCCAGCGCGGCATGCCGGTGTTCCTGGTCGAGGGATTCGTGCCGTTGCTGGTCTTCTACGCGACGCTGAGGGCGACGAGCCTCGCTCCTGCGATCGTCGCCTCGACCGCGGTGTGCGTGATGATCGTCGCCTGGCAGCTCCGGCTCGGCCACAGCGCCGGCGTCGCAGGTGGCGACGCTCGCGTTCCTGCTGATCCAGGCCGCAGTCGGGCTCGCGGCGCACAGCGCGACCGTCTACCTCGCACAGCCGGTCGTCCTCAGCGCGCTGTGGGGGCTCGCCTACCTCGGCTCGGTCGCCGTCGGACGGCCGCTGATCGGCGTGTTCGCGAATGCCTGGTATCCGTTCCCGCCCGCTTTCCGCGCGACCGCGCCGTACCGGCGCGAGTTCGGCATGCAGTCGGTCGTCTGGGGCGTCTACTGCCTCGCGCGCGCGGGAGTGCGTCTCGCGCTGCTGCTCGCGGCGGGCGTGGGCGGCTTCGTCGTCGTCTCCGCAGCGACCGGGATACCCGCCCTGATCGCGCTGGTGCTCTGGGGCATCTGGCACGCGAAGCGCACCTTCGCCCGCCTCGCCGCACCGCAAGCTGCCTGACGAGAGAAGTGAGCCGGAGCCCCGGGCAGGCGGTCGGGGCTCCGGCTCTGTGACGCTTCCACCGGCCACGCTGGCGACTAGGCCTTCTGGCGGAAGCAGGCCCCTCTTAGGGGATAGGGGCCATCTGTGGGCGGTCAGCTCTGGGGAGAGACAGGCTGCCGCCCAAGCTTGATTACGAGGGACATTTTCTTCGTACCACGAAGAATCTTCAACTTCATGGTGTCACCAGGGACTTTTGCCGCCACCGCGTCGCGCAGCGCCGCGATCGTGGAGACCGGGACGCCGTCCGCGGCGATGATGATGTCGCCGCCGAGCGGCCACGTGTCGCCCTGGACGGTCACCTGCGAGGTGCTGCCCTTCAGCCCGGCCTTGCGCGGCGCCGGTGCCCGCCTCGACGCCGCTGCACGAGCAGGCCGTGCGAGGTCGGAAGATGGAAGAGCTGGGCGACGACGCTCGCCTCGATCGGCTTCGCGCTGATTCCGATGTAGGCGTGCTCGACGTGCCCGCTGTGGATGATCTCGGCGACCACGGTCTTGACGGTGTTGATCGGGATCGCGAAGCCGACGCCGACGTTGCCGTCGAGTCGAGTCGCCGGTCTGGATCTGCGCGTTGACGCCGATCACCTGGCCCTGCGCGTTCAGCAGCGGGCCGCCCGAGTTGCCGTGGTTCAGCGCGGCGTCGGTCTGGATCACGTGGTCGATCGTCGTAGTCGTTCGGCGCCGTGATCCGCCGCTGGAGCGCGCTGACGATGCCCGACGGTGATCGAGCGGTCGAGCCCGAACGGGTTGCCGATCGCGACCACCTCGTCGCCGACCTGGATCGTGGTCCGAGTTCGCCGAGCGGCGAGCGGCGTGAGCGCGCGCGAGCGGGCGTCGACCTGGAGCACGGCGATGTCGGTCGATGGGTCGCGCCGACGATCCTGGCCTTCAGGGACTCGTTGTCGGAGAAGCTGACCTCGACGGTCGTTCGCGCCCTCGACGACGTGGTAGTTCGTGACGATGTGGCCGGCCTTGTCGATCACGAAGCCGGAGCCGAGCGCCTGCTGGCGTCTGGGTCTGCGGCGAGCTGAACGGGTTGCCGAAGAAGGTCGTGGTCGGAGCGGTCGTGACCGAGGTCGACGTGACCTGGACGACGCCGGGGGCGCTGCGGCTGTAGACCTCGGCGATCGTCAGCCGCTGGCCCTGCGCGAACGCGGTGGGCTCCGTCGAGCCGGTCCCCGCGGCGATCTCACGCACGGTGGTCGTGCCGCCTCCGACGCCTCCGAGGAGCGCAGCGCCGCCGAGCGCGACCGCACCGCCGATGACGGCGGCGACGACCAGCCCGACGGCGCCGGAGGGGGAGAGGGTGCTCCGATGCATCGTGCCTCGTTATAAACGCGTGGTCTTAACCGACGGTTGGGCGATTGTTAAGCAGTGTTACGCGCGCTGCTGAACGTTTCCTTAAAGGACGGCGCAAGGCCTGGCGGCGCTGTCGGGCCGCGTCTACAACGGACTCGACCCGACCGAAGGAGATCCGATGAGACGCTTCACCGTCCTCGCACTCGTGCTGGCCGCCGCCGCCGTGATCGGCACGCAGGCATTCGCCGCGTCCGCTCACATGGGCCCGGTCGTCAAGATCAACGCGCCGAAGTTCGGGGCGATCCTCGCCACGGACGACCACCTCGCGCTCTACACCTGGAACACCGAGAAGGACAAGAAAGTGCACTGCACCGGCGCGTGCGCGACGACCTGGCCGCCGCTCACCGTCGCCGCCCACACGATGATCGACAAGCACATCGCCGGGGTGATGGGCACGTTCGGCACGATCGTGCGTCCCGACGGCAAGACGCAGGTGACCTGGGACGGGCGGCCGCTGTACACCTTCCACGGCGACACGAAGACCAAGATCCTCTGCAACGGCGTCGGCGGCTGGTACGTGGTCAAGGCCTAGCGCGCCTGAGTTCAGAGTTTCGTAATCCCGAGCCACGGTCGATGTAACTACCGTGGATCGCATGGACAACGGCAGCGAGCGCGCCTACGGCCGTCGCACCTTCCTCGCGGTGACGGCCGTGGGCCTCTCGTCGCTCGTCTGGGGCCGGCCGGTGTGGCACGCATTCTCCGGGGCGACCCAGCCGCTCGAGGACATCGCCCCCGGTCTCTTCCCGGGCTGGCGGATCTACACGGTGTCCGGCTCGATGCCGAAGTTCGATCCGGCGACCTGGCGGCTCACGATCGACGGGCTTGTCGAGAAGCCCGTGTCGCTGAGCTACGAGCAGCTGCTCGCCCTGCCGCGCGCCGACCAGGTTTCGACCTTCCACTGCGTCACCGGCTGGACGGTGAAGAACGTGCGCTGGGGCGGCGTCCGCTTCAGTGACCTCCTCGCCGCCGCCGCCCCGACCGCCGCTGCGACGGCGCTCACATTCACCTCCGCCGAGAAGCCGTACACCGACTCGCTCACGTTGAAGCAGGCCGAGCTCCACGACGCGATGCTCGCCTACGAGATGGACGACAAGCCGCTCTCGCGCCCGCACGGCGCGCCGGTGCGCGTCGTGATCCCGGACATGTACGGCTACAAGAACGTGAAGTGGGTCGAGCGAATCACCCTCACCGACCAGGCCGAGACCGGGTACTGGGAGGATCGCGGCTACGACGTCGACGCGTGGGTGGGACACTCGAATGGCTACTGAGCGCAGCGGCTACGTCCGCCGCTTCTCGGTCACCGAGCGCGCGATCCACTGGATCCATGCCTCCGCGTTCTTCGTCCTGCTCGGGACCGGGCTCATCCTCTACCTGCCGTCCCTGAGCGAGGTCGTCAGCCGGCGGCCCGAGGTCAAGGCGATCCACATCTACACCGCGATCGCGTGGGCCGTCGCACTGGCGCTCGTCGTCGCATTCGGCGACCGCAAGGGGCTGCGCCGCACCGCGCGCGAGCTCGACCTCTTCGACGACGACGACCGCCTCTGGCTCCGGCGGGTGCCGCGCCCGCAGGGCCGCTTCAACGCCGGTCAGAAGCTGAACGCGGCGCTGACCGCGTCGTTCGCCGTGCTGTTCGCCGTCTCCGGTTTCTTCCTCTGGCTCGGGGAGCGCAACCACGCCTACCAGTGGCCGAGCACGATCCTGCTCCACGACGGCCTGATGTACATCTCGCTGATCCTGCTCGTCGGCCACCTCTACCTCGCGCTGATCTACCCGGCGACGCGCCATTCGCTGCGCGGGATCACGGAGGGCTCCGTGCGCTTCGACTGGGCCTGGCGCCATCACCGCAAATGGGTCGAGGCCGAGCCTCCGGAAGAATGAGCGCGATGACGACAGTCCTGATCGTCGACGACGAGCCGATCGTCCGCGACGTGGTCGCCCGCTACCTCAAGCGCGAGGGGTACGACACGCTCGAGGCGGGCGACGGCGAGGCGGCGCGAACGTTGATCGAAGGCGGCACGCCGAACCTCGTGGTGCTCGACGTGATGCTGCCCGGCACGGACGGGCTCGCGCTGTGCCGCTGGATCCGCGGCCGTGGCGACCTCCCCGTGATCATGCTCACCGCGCGCGGCGAAGAGGCCGACCGGATCGTCGGGCTCGAGCTGGGCGCCGACGACTACGTGACCAAGCCGTTCTCGCCGCGCGAGCTCGCAGCTCGGGTTCGCACGGTGCTGCGGCGCGCGCGCCAGGCGCCGGAGTCAGTCGAGCGACTCGTGTTCGACGACATCGAGCTCGACGCGGGCATGCGCGAGGTGGTGTCCGCCGGCGAGCGCCTACACCTCACGGCGCGCGAGTTCGACCTGCTGTTCTTCCTCGCCTCGAACCCCGGCCACGTCTTCTCGCGCGACCAGCTGATGACAAGCGTGTGGGGCTACTCGTCCGCCCTCGACACGGGAACCGTCACCGTCCACATCCGCCGGCTGCGCTCCAAGATCGAGGCCGACCCCGCCAACCCGGCCCACCTCCAGACCGTGTGGGGTGTCGGCTACCGGTTCGTCGCGTGATCGCGCTCGCGGTCGCGGTCGCCGTCGCGACGCTCGCCGTCGGGCTCGCGGCGACCTTCCTCCTGCGCCTGCTGCCCACCGTTCGGCTCCAGCTCGCGGGGCTCGCATTGCTCGCGGTTGCGTTGCCGCTCGCCGCAGTGCTCCTGTCGGGTTGGGTCATGTTCCACATGGGCGACGACGTGAAGATTCTCGCCGTGGCGGCTACGTCTGCGCTGGTCGCGGTCGCGGCCGCGCTCGTCCTCGGCACCTCGATTGCGCGACGGATCGACCGGCTCCGCTTCGCCTCAGGCGCGCTCGCCGCGGGCGACCTCACCGCGCGGGCGCCCGACAGCGGGCCGCGCGAGCTGGCCGAGCTCGGGCGCTCGTTCAACGAGATGGCGGCCAACATCGAGAGCCTGTTCGACGCGCGGCGTGAGCTCGTCGCCGCGGCGAGCCACGACCTCCGCACGCCGATCGCGTCGATCGCGGCGATGCTCGAGGCGATCGAGGACGGGCTCGCCACGCCCGAGGAGTACCTCTCGCCGCTGCAGGATCAGGCGCGCCGTCTTTCGGCGCTCGTCGAGGATCTGTTCGAGCTCGCCCGGATCGACGCGGGCGCGCTCGCGCACGAGCTGCGCGCGATCTCGCTGGCGCCGCTCGTCGAGTCGTGCGTCCGTGGGCTCGAGGCCGAGGCACGGGCACGCAACGTCCGGCTCGAGCAGCGGCTCGCCGAGACGCCCGCGGCGCGTTGCGCGCCGGAGGAGGTCGAGCGCGTGCTCCTGAACCTGCTCACCAACGCGCTCCATCACACGCCGTCCGACGGCACGGTCGCGGTGATCCTCGCGCCGGCCGACGATCACGTGCAGGTGACCGTCGAGGACACCGGCGAAGGTCTGACGGCCGAGGCGGCGCGGCGGATGTTCGACCGCTTCTGGCGCGGCGACGCGTCCCGCACCGGCGCCAACGAGGGCGCGGGCCTCGGGCTCGCGATCGCCCGCGGCCTCGTCGAGGGCCAGGGCGGCCGGATCTGGGCCGAGCAGCGCGAGACCGGCGGCGCCCGCGTCTCCTTCACGCTGCCGGCCGCCGGCGACTGAGCGACCGCTCGCTCAAAGCACTCGCACGGAATAGCGTTCGTCGACATGCAGGCGCGCTGGCAGCAGCTCGCAGTCGCTACGGGGGCCAGCCTGGCGGCGGTCGCAGTGGTCACCGGCGTGATCGCGCTCGTCCAGGACTACGTCCCGGTGCTGAGCCTCGGCGTCCTCTACGTCTTCGCCGTGCTGCCGATCGCGGTGCTCTGGGGGCTCTGGTTCGCCGTCCCGGTCTCCGTCGCGAGCATGCTCGCGTTCAACTGGTTCTTCCTGCCGCCGATCCACACGTTCACGCTCGCGGACAGCGAAAACTGGTTCGCGCTCGCCGTCTACCTGTGCACGGCGATCGTCGTCAGCGATCTCGCGGCCCGGGCGCGGCGCCGCGCGGCGGCCGCGGAGCAGCGCGAGCGCGAGTCGGCGCTGCTCGCCGAGCTGGCGACGGACCTGCTCGGCGGACGCGCGCTGGAGGCCGAGCTCGACGAGATCGCGCAGCGGGCCGCCGATGTCCTCGGCGTCGACCGGGCCGAGATCGAGCTCGGCGCCGCGCACCGGCCGCCGACCGGGCAGGCGCCCCATCCACTCGAGGCCGCGCACCGTCCGGTCGGGACGATCTATACGCCGGAGGGATCCGAGCCGAACGTCGCCGCCCGCGCCCGCTTCCTGCCCGCGCTCGCGGCGCTGCTTGCGGTCGCCGTCGCGCACGACAAGCTCGAGCGCGACGCGCTCGAGGCCGAGACGCTCAGACGCAGCGACCTCGTCAAGACCGCGCTGCTCCGCAGCGTCTCGCACGACCTCCGCTCGCCGCTGACCGGAATCGCGACGGCCGTCGGCGCGCTGCGAAACCGGACGCTGAGCCTGACCGAGACCGATCGCGCCGACCTGCTCGAGACGATCGAGCTCGAGTCGGGGCGCCTCAACCGGCTCGTCGCCGATCTCCTCGATCTCTCGCGGCTCGAGGCCGGAGCGGCGGCGCCCGAGCGCGAGGTGTGGACGCTCGACGACCTCGTCCGCCAGGCCGTCGACTCGCTCGGCGCGGGCGCGCGGGTCGAGGTGGCCGGCGGTGAGTCGCCGCTCGTGGACGTCGACGCGGCTCAGATCCAGCGGGTGCTCGCGAACCTGATCGAGAACGCGCTCAAGTTCTCGCCGCCCGGCGCGAAGGTGCACGTCCGCATCACGGCCACGCGGAGCGAGGCGATCGTCCGCGTCGTCGACCAGGGCCCCGGCCTCGGCGAGGACGAGCTCGAGCGTGTCTTCGACGCGTTCCACCGCGGCAGCGGCGGCGCGGGCGGCGGCGCCGGGCTGGGGCTCGCGATCGCGCGCGGGTTCGCCGAGGCGAACGGCGGCCGCGTCTGGGCCGAGTCGAGACCGGGCCAGGGCGCTTCGTTCGCGCTCGCGCTGCCTGCGGTCGAGCTCCCCGCCGAGCTGCCGGCGTGAGCGGGCAGCGGATCCTCGTCGTCGACGACGAGCCGCAGATCCTGCGCGCGCTCGGGACGACGCTGCGGGGGGCGGGCTACACCGTCGAGACGGCGGACACCGCCGAGGGGGCGCTCGCCGCGGCGGCGGCCCATCCGCCCGAGGCGGTGATCCTCGACCTCGTGCTCCCCGACGGCCGCGGCACCGACGTCTGCCGCGAGCTGCGCACCTGGACAGACGCCCCCGTGATCGTCCTGTCCGCCGTCGGCGAGGAGCGCGAGAAGGTCGCGGCGCTCGACGCGGGCGCCGACGACTACGTGACCAAGCCCTTCGGCGTCGACGAGCTGCTGGCCCGCCTCCGCGCCGCCCTGCGCCGCATCGCGCCCTCGGCGGAGCCGGTGATCGAGCTCGGCGCGCTCCGGATCGACGTCGCGGAGCGGATCGTCACCGTCGACGGACAGCGCGTGAAGCTGAGCCCGCACGAGTTCGACCTCCTGCGCGTGCTCGCCCAGAACCAGGGCAAGCTGCTGACCCACAAGATGCTGCTGCGCGAGGTGTGGGGCCCGGCCTACCAGGTCGAGGCCCACTACCTGCACGTCTACATCTCACATCTCCGCCGCAAGCTCGAGCCCGACCCGTCGAGCCCGCGCTACCTCCTCACCGAGCCCGGCGCCGGGTATCGCCTCGTCGATCCCACGGAAAGCGAGTCTTGAGACGACTTTAAGGGCGGCGGCGCAAACCGTGAGCCGCCGTTGAGCCGCGCGGCCGTACGTTGAGTCTCGATGTACGACGTGGCCGCAATCGCAATCGGAGTCGCCTGTTTCGCGTTCGCGTTCCTGCTGCTCTGGGCGCTGGAGCGCGTCTGATGTCGGCCGGGGACATCTTCGGCCTCGTCGTCGCGATCGCCGTCTTCATCTATCTGACCTACGCGCTGTTCCGCGGGGAGCGGTTCTAGATGAGCGGCCAGGGCATCGCGCAGATCCTCGTCTACGCCGTCGTGCTGCTCGTGCTGGCCTACCCGCTCGGCCTCTACATGGCGCGGGTCTACAACGACCTGTCGTTCGGCGGCCGCCGGCTGCGCGCGGTCGAGGACTTCTTCCTCCGGCTGCTCCGCGTCGACGGCTCGCGCGAGCAGGACTGGAAGGGCTACGCAAAGACGGTGCTGATCTTCAGCGCGGTCTTCTCCGTGCCGCTCTTCATCCTGCTGCGGCTCCAGGGCCATCTGCCGCTGAACCCGGACCACCTCCCCGGCGTCTCGTCGCACATCTCGCTCAACACCACGGCGAGCTTCGTCACCAACACGAACTGGCAGTACTACGGCGGCGAGTACACGATGTCGTACCTGTCCCAGATGGCGGGGCTCGCCGTCCAGAACTGGGTGTCCGCAGCAGTCGGCATGGCGGTGCTCGCCGCCGTCGTGCGCGGGCTCGCGCGGCGCTCGACCTCCGACCTCGGCAACTTCTGGCGCGACCTCTACCGCAGCCTCGTCTACGTCCTCTTCCCGCTCGCCCTCGTGCTGGCGGTCATCCTGATCTCACAGGGCGTGGTCCAGACCTTCGACGGGCACGCGACCGCGACCACGCTCCAGGGCGCGCACCAGACGATCGCGCGCGGCCCGGCCGCCTCGCAGATCGCGATCAAGCAGCTCGGCACGAACGGCGGCGGGTTCTACAACTCGAACTCCGCGGTGCCGTTCGAGAACCCGAACGGGCTGACGAACTTCCTCGAGGTGCTGTCGATCCTCCTGATCCCGGCGGCGCAGGTCTTCATGTTCGGGAAGATGGTCGGCGCGATCCGCCAGGGCTGGGTGCTGTTCGCGGCGATGTTCGCGATGTTCGCCGTCGGCGTGGCGATCGCGCTCCCGGCCGAGCAGCACGGCTCCGCGGTTCTGCGCAGCTCGGGCGTGAACATCACGCAGGGCAACGGCCAGAGCGGCGGCAACATGTCGGACAAGGAGATCCGCTTCGGGATTGCCGACTCGGCGCTCTGGACCGTCCCGACGAGCGACGCCTCGAACGGCTCGGTCAACAGCGGCCTCGACGCGTACACGCCCGCCGGCGGCGCCGTCCCGCTCGTGAACATCTTCGTCGGCGAGGTGATCTTCGGCGGCGTCGGCTCCGGGCTCTACGGGATGTTCTTCTACGTGATCATCGCCGTCTTCGTGGCCGGCCTGATGATCGGCCGGACGCCGGAGTACCTCGGCAAGAAGATCGAGGCGCGCGAGATCAAGTTCGCCGCCGTCGGCGCGCTGTTCGTGCCGACGATGCTGCTCGTCCTGACAGGCATCTCGGTGGTGACGAAGGTCGGCCTCGCGTCGATCTTCAACCCCGGCGCGCACGGCTTCACCGAGGCGCTGTACGCCTTCGCCTCGCAGTCGAACAACAACGGCAGCGCCTTCGCCGGCTACGGCGCGACGAACTTCTCCGCCGAGCTCGGCGCGGTCGCGATCTACCTCGGCCGCTGGGTGCCGCTGATCGCGGCGCTCGCGCTCGCCGGCTCGCTCGCCGGCAAGAAGACGGCGCCCGTCTCGGCGGGGACGTTCCGCACCGACGGCCCCATCTTCGTGGTGCTGCTCGTGGGCGTGATCGTGCTCACCGCCGGCCTGATGATCTTCCCCGCTCTGACCCTCGGCCCGATCGTGGAAGGGCTGTCGCACTGATGCGCACCCTCGTCAGCTCCGTGCTCGCCGTCGTCGTGATCACGCTCGTGTTCGGCTTCGCGTTCCCCGCCGCGATGACCGGGTTCGCCGCCGTCGCGTTCCCTGGCAAGGCCGGCGGAAGCCTGATCGAGCAGAACGGCACCGTGGTCGGCTCGAGCCTCGCGGCGCAGGGCTTCACGGCGACGAAGTACTTCCACGAGCGCCCATCGGCCACCTCACCCGCCTACAACGCGGGCGCCACCACCTTCGCGAACCTCGGCCCGACGAACCCGCAGCTCGCAACGAACGTGAACGACGCGGCGAAGGCGATCCTCGAGCTCGAGGGCCCGTACAACCCGGGCCTGACCGTCCACGACATTCCGGTTGACGCCGTGACGACCTCCGGCTCGGGGATCGACCCCGACATCTCGCCGGCCTACGCCGCGCTGCAGTCGCACCGCATCGCCGTGGTTCGCCACCTGCCGCTCACGACCGTGCAGTCGCTGATCTCGAAGTGCACCGACGGCCGCAGCCTCGGCTTCCTGGGCGAGCCGGGCGTCAACGTCCTGAAACTCAATCTCGCACTCGACAAGGAGACCGGTCGGTAATGGCTCGCTCCGCTTCAAGCATCTTTTCCCGCGAGCTGACTCTCGCCGCGATCAGGGACTCGTTCCCCAAGCTCGACCCGCGCCTCCAGCTCAAGAACCCGGTGATGTTCATCGTCGAGCTCGGCAGCGTGATCACGACCGGGATCTTCATCCTCGAGATCGTCCGCGGCCACTACGACCAGCTCTGGTTTGTCGGCGTGATCGCCTTCTGGCTCTGGCTGACGGTGCTGTTCGCGAACTTCGCCGAGGCGATCGCGGAGGGGCGCGGCAAGGCGCAGGCTGCGACGCTGCGCGCGACGCGCACCACCACGCTCGCGCGGCTCCGGGACGGGCGCGAGCTTCCCGCCGCAGAGCTGCAGCGCGGCGACGTCGTGATCGTCGAGGCCGGCGAGGTGATTCCCGCCGACGGCGACGTGATCGAGGGCGTCGGCTCGGTCGACGAGTCGGCGATCACCGGCGAGTCCGCGCCCGTCATCCGCGAGTCCGGCGGCGACCGCTCGGCCGTCACCGGCGGCACGAAGCTGCTGTCGGACCAGCTCGTGATCCAGGTCACGCAGGAGCCCGGCCACTCGTTCCTCGACCGCATGATCGCGCTCGTCGAGGGCGCAGAGCGGCGCAAGACCCCGAACGAGATCGCACTGAACATCCTGCTCTCGGGATTGACGATTACCTTCGTCGCTGCGGTCGTTACGCTCAAGCCGTTTGCGACCTACGCGGGCACCCCGGTCTCGCAGACCGTGCTGATCGCGCTGCTCGTGGCGCTGATCCCGACCACGATCGGCGCGCTGCTTTCCGCGATCGGGATCGCGGGAATGGACAGGCTCGTGCAGCGCAACGTGCTCGCGATGTCGGGCCGCGCCGTCGAGGCGTCGGGCGACGTCGACGTGCTGCTGCTCGACAAGACCGGCACGATCACGCTCGGGAACCGCCAGGCCGCAGAGTTCATCCCCGTCCCGGGCGTCGACGAGCGCGAGCTCGCCGAGGTCGCCCAGCTCGCCTCGCTGGCCGACGAGACGCCGGAGGGCCGCTCGATCGTCGTGCTCGCGAAGGAGCGCTTCGACGTCCGCGAGCGCGAGCTCGGCGAGCACAGCTTCATCCCGTTCACCGCCCAGACGCGGATGAGCGGGATCGACATGAACGGCACCGAGATCCGCAAGGGCGCTGCCGACGCCGTCAAGACCTTCATCGAGGAGCACGGCGGCCGCGCTCCGGCCGAGCTCGACCAGATCGTCCAGAGCGTGGCCGAGCAGGGCGGCACGCCGCTCGTGGTCGCGAGAGACAACTGGGCGCTCGGCGTCGTATACCTCAAGGACATCGTCAAGGGCGGCATGAACGAGCGCTTCGACGAGCTCCGCAGGATGGGCATCCGCACGGTGATGATCACCGGCGACAACCGCGTCACGGCTGCCGTGATCGCGCAGGAGGCCGGCGTCGACGACTTCCTCGCGGAGGCGACGCCGGAAGCGAAGATGGCGCTGATCAAGGAGGAGCAGGCGAAGGGCCGGATGGTCGCGATGACCGGCGACGGCACGAACGACGCACCCGCGCTCGCGCAGGCCGACGTCGGCGTGGCGATGAACACCGGCACGACCGCGGCGAAGGAGGCCGGC
>CAVTXU010000003.1:0-34936 GCA_963738775.1 uncultured Actinomycetes bacterium | reverse complement strand
GCTTCACTGAGCCAGGAGCTGGATCGCGTAGCGCTGCGCCGCGACCCCGCCGCTCGTGACGATCAGGAGGACGTGCTTCCGTTCGGCGGCCGTCTCGAACCGGATCGGATCGTGCGTCACCACGCGTCCCTTAGGCCCGCCGACGATCACCGCTGCGTGAAACAGCCTGGAGGAGCCCTCGACTCCGAGCCGGAGGCTACGGCAGGACGGCGGCACGGCGATCTGGATGAAGTGCATCGAGAGTGGGTCGATCCGGTCGACGTGGATCGTGACGGCTCGGCGCGCTGTGAGCGAGTACGTCGGGTCCAACCGGATGCCGGAGCGGTAGAGGCCGACGCCGAACTGGAAGAACACCGTGTCCAGCGACCCGTAGCCGTCCTTGCGCAGCAGCTTGTCGAGCGGGTCGAGGCCGAAGCCGGTCTTCTGCTTGGTCTTGGCCTGTCGTGCGAGAGCGGCGAAGTACTGGGGCAGGAGGGTTGGCCTGAGCTGGACGAGGGTGGCCCACCACAGGGCGCCGCCGTAACAGTGGTCGCAGTAGAACCGCTCGTCGAACAGCGGTCGCCAGGGCTGAGCGAGCCACTCGTCCATGTAGTCCATGCTGACGAGGTCGTCGATCTTCGGCTCGACGAGGAGAGACATCGCCTCGGCGCTTCCCTCGGCGACCCAGTCCGGCATCTGGCCGCCCGGGGTGTATGCATTCTGGACGACGTGGAACAGCTCGTGCGCGACCGTGCCTGCGAGGCTGCCGCGCGCCAGATCGGGACTCTGGTCGAGGTGTGACGAGACGATCACGAAGCTTCCACCCTGGGCGCCCGCGGCGGCGAACGTGAGCCCGAAGAGGTCGGGGTTGTGGAAGTGCTTGATGTAGATGTCCGGCAGTGGGTTCGGGCCTCCGCTGTCGGCGAGAGGGGCGCGGAAGCCGCGCGCCGCGTAGTAGGCGAAGGCCGAGTCGGCGGCGGCGCCGATCTCCTCGACGTAGTCGGGGATGCCGTCGCCGTTGTCGTCGTTGAGCGGCGGCGCGTCGAGGCCGGTGGTGACGTAGTGGACGACTGCGGCTGCGGTCACGTACGGCGGGGCCTCCATCGACGCGTACGCGTACGGCCCACCCGTGACCGGCCTTGCGAGCGAGCCGGTGGGCGAGGTGCCGACCGGCGGCGGGATCGGCCCGGGCGGCGTCGGAGTCGGAGTCGGGGTGGGCGTCGGCGTCGGGGCCGGCGCAGGAGGCGGAGCGGGCGGCGCGCCGGTCGAGACGGTGAAGCGGATCGGCGTCGTGACGTGGAGCTCCGGTAGGCAGATCTTCTTGCCCGCGACGGTCTGGCATTTGCCGGTTCGCTGGTAGAGGAGCGCCCAGTAGTACGTCCCGTCAGGGAGATCCGTGTACAGGCTGCAGCTCGTCCGTCCGCTTCCGCCCGCGGGCGCGTCCGGGATGCACAGCCCGACGCGCCCGTCGGTGAGGCCGATTCCGCTCGTACGGGACGAGGTCGCGACCTGAACCTGCGGATACGCGTCGCCTGCGCTCAGATTGACCACGAACGTCGGCCTCGTCGCGGCGACGGTGGCGCCGGCCGCGGGGCTGACCGCAGAGCCGGCGAGCGCGCTCGGCGTGAGCGCGAGCGCGACGGAGAACGAAACGAGCAAAGCGCGAACCAGCCTCATCGAGCACTCCCCCGGCTCGCCGGCGCGCCGACAATTGACACAACTGACACATACATAGTCGACAGCGCCGACGCCTTTGGAATCCCCGAAGAGGGTGATCCGCCTCGGAGCCATGGGCTCCCCATGCCTAGTAGAATCCCGGCGTGGCCCGCAAGCGGAATCCCGCGCGCCTCGTGATCGCACTGTCGGTCGCGGCCGTGCTGGCCGTGTTCCTGCTCTACACGTCGATCGCGGGAGGCGGGACGCCGGCGCTCAGTCCCAGCACGCTCGCAGGTCATTCCGGACGCGTCTCGCTGGCCGGAGCGGTCGTCGGGCCGGTCACCGGTGACTCGCACCAGGGTGGGATGCACTTCCGCGTCAAGGACATCAGCGGCAAGGCCGGCGCGACGACCGCGGTGCTGTACACGGGCTCGGTGCCCGACCTCTTCAAGCCGGGCGCGCACATCGTCGTCGACGGACAGCTCCGGAACGGGACGTTCGTCTCGGTGCCGGGGTCGCTCGTGACGAAGTGCCCGTCGAAGTACACGCCGAAGAAGAGCTAGTTGGCTGAGCTCGGGCGCGCGGCCCTCGTCCTCACGTTCGGGCTCGTCGTCTACGCGCTCGCCGCGGGCGCCTACGCCGCCTGGGCCAAGCGCCGACGCCTCGCGCGCTCGGCGCAGAACGCGCTGCTCGGCGCGTTCATCTCGACAGCCGTCGCTGCGCTCGTGCTCTGGGCCGCCTTCGCGCGGCGCGACTTCTCGTTCACGTACGTCGCCGACCACTCGTCGATCCACCTGCCGCTCGGCCTACCGGCTCTCCGCGTTCTGGGGCGGGCAGGAGGGCTCGCTCCTCCTCTGGCTGCTGATCCTTACCGGCTTCTCGGCGGCGGCGGTGCTGTTCGACCGTCGCGCGTCGCGCGAGCTCCTCGCCTGGGTCACGCCGGTGCTCGGCGGCACCGCGATCTTCTTCTCGTTCATGCTCGTCTTCGTCGCGAGCCCGTTCGACACGCAGACGGCGCCGGCCGATGGGCTCGGCCTCAACCCGAGCCTCCAGAACCCGTACATGCTGGCCCACCCGCCGCTGCTCTACCTCGGCTACGTCGGCCTGACGATCCCGTGGGCGTTCGGGATGGGCGCGCTGCTCGTCCGGCCGCACCGACGAGCGCTGGATCGTCGCCACGCGCCGCTGGACGCTCGCGGCGTGGATGTTCCTCGGGATCGGCCAGCTGCTCGGCTGCGCACTGGGCCTACGTCGAGGTGGGTTGGGGCGGCTACTACGCGTGGGATCCCGTCGAGAACGCGGCGCTGATGCCGTGGCTCGCAGCGACGGCGTTCCTGCACTCGGTGATGATCCAGGAGAAGCGCGGGATGCTGCGCGTCTGGAACATGCTGCTCGTGATCCTCGCGTTCAGCCTCTCGCTGTTCGGCACGTTCCTGACGCGCTCGGGCGTGATCAACTCGATCCACTCGTTCACGGAGAGCTCGATCGGGCCGTGGTTCCTCGGTTTCATCGGGATCGTCGTCGCGTTCTCGCTGACGCTCGTGTTCTGGCGGCTGCCGCTGCTGCGCTCGAAGACGAAGCTGGAGTCGCTCGTCTCGCGGGAGGCGACCTTCCTCTACAACAACCTGCTGCTCGTCGCGCTGACGCTGACGATCCTCTGGGGTGTCACCTTCCCGATCCTCACCGAGGCGCTGCGCGGGACGGCGATCACGGTCAGCAAGCCGTACTACAACTTCTTCCTGCGCTCGTTCGGGCTCCCGCTCCTGCTTGCTGATGGGGATCGGGCCGCTCGTGCCGTGGCGCCGCGCCTCGCTGCGCTCGCTCGAGCGGACGTTCCTCTGGCCGCTCGGCTTCGCGGTCGCCGCGGGGCTCGTCGTGATCGCGTTCGGCGGCGGCTCCTCGACAATCGGGCTGATCACCTACACCTTCGCCGCGTTCGTGGTCGCCTCGATCGGCGTCGAGTTCGTGCGCGGGACGCGGGCGCGCCACGCGCTCACCGGCGGCTCGTGGGTCGTCGCCTTCGGCGGGCTCGTGGCGCGAAACCGGCGCCGCTACGGCGGCTACGTCGTTCACGCCGCGATCGTCCTGCTCGCGCTCGGGATCGCCAGCTCGAGCATCTGGCAGACCGTCCGCGAGCAGAAGCTCAGGCAAGGCCAGTCGATGACCGTGGCCGGCTACACGCTCGCGTACCGCTCGTTCCACACGAAGCAGGGGCCGAACTCGACCGAGTCGCGTGCGCTGCTCGCGGTCTCGCGCGGCAAGAGCTCGCTCGGCACGCTCGACCCGGGCAAGAACTTCTATCCGGTCGAGCAGCAGACCTCGAACGAGGTCGCGATCCACACCAACTATGCGACGGGCGAGGATCTGTACGTGATCGCCGACCAGATCGACGCCGACGGCTCGGTCTACTTCAAGGTGCTCGTGAAGCCGGCGGTGAACCTGATCTGGCTCGCCGGCTTCGTGTTCGTGCTCGGCTCCGTGATCGCGCTCTGGCCCGACGCGCGTGAGGAGCGCCGGCTCGCCGAGCGGTACGGCACCGCCGGCGCCGCCGTCCGCGCGTGAACCTCGGGCTCGTGCTTGCGGCGGTGTTGGCCGTCGGTCTCGTGCTGTTCGTTGCGCGGCCGTTCCTGCGCGAGCCCGCCGCGGCCGACGACGCGCTCGAGACGCCGAGCGAGGACGAGCTGCGTCGGCTCGCGCTGGCCGAGGAGCGCGACCGTGCGCTCCAGTCGCTGCGGGAGCTCGAGTTCGACCATCGCACAGGCAAGGTCTCGGACGACGACTATCGCGCACTCGTCGGGCCGCTGAGGCGGAGCGCCGCGGAGGCCCTGAAGGCGCTCGATGCGGGGAGGGACACGGGCCCGGGCGGCGAACACGCCCCCGATGGGCCGTAGGCTGCTCCTCACCCTGCTCGCGATCCTCTGTGTCGCCGCTCCGGCCGCGGCGGAGGACATCCACGGCAAGAAGGCGCAGATCGACGCGGCCCTCACCGCGACCCAGGCGAAGCTCGCCGCGGCGCGCGCGCAGGAGACGAAGCTGAACGCCCAGATCGCCGGCGTCTCCGCGCAGATCGGCGCGCTCGAGGGCAGTGTCCGCGACGTCTCGGCTCACCTCGCGACGCTCGAGCACGACCTCGCGCTGCACAAGGCCCGGCTCGGCGAGCTCACCGCGCTGTTCAACCTCGAGAACCGGCGCGTCGTCCTGCTGCACCATCAGTACGCGGCGGCGCTGGGCCGGCTCAACAAGCGCGTCGTCGCGATCTACGAGTCCGACGACCCGACCGTGGTCGACGTCGTCCTCTCCTCGAAGAACTTCACCGACGTGATCCAGCAGCTCGACTACCTCGGGCAGATCGGTGCGCAGGACAAGGCGATCGCGAAGGCCGTCGCGCAGGCCCGCGACCGGGCCCGCGCGGCACGGGCGCGCACGGCCGTCCTGCGGAACCGCGTCAGCGCCGAGTATCAGACCGTCGCGTTCAAGGCGTACACCGAGCGGGGTGTCGAGGCTCGGCTGCTCGGCAAACAGCAGCGGCTCCAGGGTGCGCGTGCGACGAACCAGCAGGCGCTCGCGCAGGTCAAGAGCCTCGAGGACAAGTTCATCGCCGAGGCCAACTCGCTGCAGGCCTCGAGCGCCGCGATCGAGGCCCGGATCAAGGGCGCCGACCCCGGCGGGACGGTCGACTCACCGTCCGCCGCAGGCCTGATCTGGCCGGTCGCGGGGCCGATCACGAGCCCGTTCGGGATGCGCTGGGGCAAGCTCCATCCGGGGATCGACATCGGCGCGAACATGGGCGTGCCGATCCACGCCGCCGCCGCGGGCAACGTCGTGTACGCGGGCTGGATGGAGGGCTACGGCAACCTGACGGTGATCGACCACGGCGGCGGGATCGCGACGGCCTACGGCCACCAGTCGAAGCTCGAGGTCACGGTCGGCGAGCACGTCGCGCAGGGCCAGGAGATCGGCCTGATCGGCTCGACGGGCTTCTCGACCGGCCCGCACCTCCACTTCGAGGTGCGCGTCAACGGCGTCCCGGTCGACCCGATGGGTTATCTCCCCTAGACCAGCCCGAGCGTCTGCACGATCAGGAAGACGTTCAGCGAGACGATGACCGTCGCGACGCCGACCGCGGCGACCGTCGTCCCGCGATGGTTGCGCAGCACGCCCATGATGTCGCGGCGGCTCGTGAACACGACGAGCGGGATCAGCGCGAAGGGGATCCCGAACGAGAGGACGACCTGGCTCAGCACGAGCGTCCGCGTCGGGTTCAGCCCGAGCCCGATCACGATGAACGCGGGCGCCATCGTCACGAGGCGGCGTACCCAGATCGGAACCTTCCAGCCGGTGAATCCCTGCATGATGATCTGGCCCGAGAGCGTGCCGACGGCCGAGCTCGAGAGACCGGAGAAGAGCAGCGCGAGCGCGAAGATCGTGCTTGCGGCGGCGCCGAGGATCGGCGTCAGCGTCTGATAGGCCGTCTCGATCGAGGCGATGTTCGTGAGCCCGTTGTCGTGGAACGTCGTCGCGGCCATGATCAGCATCGCCATGTTGATCAGGCCCGCGATCGACATCGCGATCACCACGTCGATGCGCGTGAAGCGGTAGAGCCGCTTCGCCTGCTCGTCGCTCTCCGGCCGGATCCGGTCGGTCACGAGGGCGGAGTGGAGGTAGATCACGTGCGGCATCACGGTCGCGCCGAGGATCCCGACTGCAAGCAGCAGCGACTCCTCGCCCGAGAACTGCGGCACGAGCGCGCCGTGCAGCACGGGCCCGAGCGGCGGCTTCGCCATGAACAGCTCGACGACGTAGCAGCCGCCGATGATCCCGATGATCACCGCGATCGTCGCCTCGAGCGGCCGGAAGCCGAAGCGCTGGAGCCAGAGGATCCCGAACGCCGCGAAGGCGGTGAGGATCGCGGCCGGGAACAGCCCGATCCCGAGCAGCAGGTTGAACCCGAGCGCGGCGCCGAGGAACTCCGCGAGGTCGGTCGCCATCGCGATGATCTCGGCCTGGACCCAGAGCCCCATGGTGGTGCGATGCGAGAAGCGGTCGCGGCACACCTCGGGCAGGTTCCGTCCGGTCGCGATGCCGAGCTTCGCCGACAGCGTCTGGATCAGCATCGCCATCAGGTTCGAGGCGACGATCACCCACAGCAGCGTGTAGCCGAACTTCGAGCCTGCCGCGATGTTCGTGGCGAAGTTGCCCGGATCGATGTAGGCCACGCACGCGATGAATGCGGGGCCGAGAAACGGCAGCAGCCGGAAGCGATTGTGTCCCTGGAGGACGCGCTCGCCGGCTCCACCCGGCCGCGCCACCGTCCCGGGGCGCGTGGCCATCATGAAAGTTAGTCTAGCCTAAAAGTTACTGCTCGCCCGCGTGTTTCAGGACGTGCAGGTCGGGCAGGCTACGGAAGCGCTCGTCGAGGTCGAAGCCATAGCCGACGAACAGCTCGTCGGGGACGGTGAAGCCGACGTAGCGCACCGGCAGGTCGTCGACGAGCCGGCGGTACGGCCGGTCGAGCAGGGTCACGATCGCCAGCGAGGCGGGATCACGCAGGCGGAACTGCTTGCAGAGGTAGTGCATCGTCAGCCCGGTGTCGACGACGTCCTCGACGATCAGCACGTCGCGCCCGGCGATGTCGCAGGTCGAGATCCTTGAGCAGCCGGATCCCTTTCTGGCCGCCGGTTCCCTGCTGCGCGCCATAGCCGGCGAGCTCGACGAAGTCGAGCGAGTGCACGAGCGGCAGCGCGCGGGCCAGGTCGCTCGCGAAGACGACGCTCGCCTTCAGGGACGCGACCAGCACCGGCTCGCGACCCTCGTAGTCGTCCGCGATCGAGGCGCCGAGCTCGACGACGCGTTGGCGAAGCTCCTCTGCGGTGAGGTAGATCTCCCCGACCCGAGGGTCGGAGCTCAGGAGGCGAGGTCTAGACGAAATCTCTGGGCCAGGCGCTCGATGTCGCGCTTGTAGAAGAGCTTGATCTTGATGTCCGGATAGCGCTCACGCAGCTTTCGTAACTTGCGGTTCTTGCGGGTGACGAGCGACTGCTTCATCACCGTGATCTCGACGAAAAGCTCCTGCTCAGGCAGGTAGAAGTCGGGCGTGAAGGCCTCGATCACGCGGCCGTCCTCGTCCTCCTCCAGCACGAAGGTGCGCGGCTCGTACTCCCAGGGGACGCCGTAGTAGTCGAGCACCTTGGCGCACTCGAGCTCGGCGTCGTTTTGGAAGCGCGGAGGTTCCGCGCCACAAAATGCCTGGAATGTCGGGGTTTCCCGCCCCACCTGAGAGCAGGGTAGCAAGGGCCTCGGACGCCGGGCGAAAGCCGGATCTGGCGTACACTCAGGGCCGTGGCCGACGGCAACGGGCGCCCATTCACGATCGTGCAGCTCTCCGACCTGCATTGCGGAGACCAGCACTTCCTGCCGAACCTGCTCGAGCGGGCGATCATGGAGGTCAACGAGCTCGATCCGGACATCGTGATCTGCTCCGGCGACCTCACCACGTTCGGCTTCCGCGACGAGTACCAGCTCGCGAAGCGCTACCTCGACGGCCTCAACTGCGACTCGGTCGTCGTGATTCCCGGCAACCACGACTCGCGCAACGTCGGCTACGTCCACTTCGAGGAGCTGTTCGGCGCGCGCAACTCGGTGCTGCACAAGGGCGGCGTCTCGGTCGTCGCCGTCGACTCCACCGAGCCCGATCTCGACCACGGCCAGATCGGACGCGGCCGCTACCCGTGGATCGAGGACCAGTTCTCCGGGCCGGCCGACCTGCGCGTCTTCGTCTGCCACCACCACCTCTTGCCGGTGCCCGGAACCGGGCGCGAGCGGAACGTGATCTACGACGCGGGCGACACGATCGAGTGCCTCCAGCGCGCGGGCGTCGACCTCGTCCTGTCGGGCCACAAGCACGTCCCGTACGCGTGGCGGCTGGAGAATCTCTTCGTCGTCAACGCGGGCACCGTCTCCTCGCAGCGCCTGCGCGGCAACGTGAAGCCCTGTTACAACGTAATCGAGGTCGACGGCAGCCATGTCGACGTCTTCCGCCGCTACCCGTTCCACGGGCAGGAGCGGATCATCCAGTTCTCCACCGAGACGCGCGCGTACGAGAAGTACACGGAGCGGATCGACGGGGAGGTGACGACGCGGACATGACCCGCGCGGTCGTGGTGATCGACGGCGAGCACTATCCGGCCGTCGTCCGCGACGCGCTCGCCGAGCTGCCCTTCGACGTGGTCGGCGCCTGGCTCGCCGGCGGCGAGGAGAAGCTGCGCGGCGGTGCTGCGGACTACGGCGTGCCGCTCTATCGCGAGCTCGACGAGGCGCTCGCGGCCTCTGATGCGGAGCTCGTGTTCGATCTCTCCGACGAGCCGGTGCTCGGGCCGCGCGAGCGGTTCCTCGTCGCGAGCCGCGTGCTCGCCGCGGGGCTGCCGTACGTCGGCGCTGACTTCCGCTTCGACCCGCCGCCGCTCGCGCCGTTCCCGCTGCCGTCCCTCGGGATCGTGGGGACGGGCAAGCGCGTCGGGAAAACTGCGGTCGCCGGTCACGCGGCGCGGCTGCTCGCACGCGGCTGCGAGGTGATCGTCGTCGCGATGGGCCGCGGCGGACCGGCCGAGCCGGAAGTCGCCGAGTTCCCGCCCTCGACCGAGGAGCTGCTCGCGCTGTCGCGAGGGGGCCGGCACGCGGCCTCCGACTACCTCGAGGACGCGGCGCTCGCCGGCGTCGTGACGATCGGATGTCGTCGCGCTGGTGGCGGGCTGGCGGGCGCGACCGCGTTCTCGAACGTCCATGCGGGCGCCGACGAGGCGCTCTCGCGCTCGCCCGATCTCGTCATCTTCGAGGGGAGCGGCTCGGCGCTGCCGCCGATCCAGACGAGCCGGCGCGTACTCGTCGCGCCCGCCGGGTCGGACGTGACGGGCTACCTGAATGCCTTCCGACTGCTCACCTCCGACCTGCTCGTCCTGACGATGGCCGAGGGCGTCGTCGACACGAGCGCGATCCGCGCGCTGCGGCCGGACATCCCGATCGTGCAGGTCGTGCTGCGGCCCAGGCCGCTCGAGCCGATCGACGGACAACGTGTCGCACTGTTCACGACCGCGCCCGTCGAGGCCCATGCGACGCTCGCCGCGCATCTGCGCGACGCGCACGGCGCAGCCGCGGTCACGGTCTCGGGCAACCTCGCCCGGCGAGACGAGCTCCGCCGCGACCTCGAGAGAGCCGATGCCGACGTCTGGCTCGTCGAGCTCAAGGCGGCGGCGATCGACGTCGTCGCCGAGGAAGCGCTCGCCCGCGGGATCCCGCTCGTGCTCGTCGACAACGAGGTGGTCTCGCCCGAGCTCGATCGCGGCGCTGCTCGCACTCGTCCGGGCGGAGGTGCGCGCGTGAGCCAGCCTCGCCATCGCGAGCCGCTGCCGTTCGGCGGCGAGGGGAGCCCGCCGTACTCGAAGGGCCTGATGGCGCGCGCGCTGATCGCCGTCGGCGTCCCGGCCGAGAGCGCCTACGAGCTGGCCCGCCGCGCCGAGCGCGACCTCGCAGTCCATCCGCGGCCAGGCGCTCGAGCTCGGCCGCCTGCACGAGCTGGCCGTTGACCTCCTCGGCGAGTCGGAGGGCGCGGCGCGCGATCGTCCGCCTGCGCCGCTATCGCGAGCTCCAGGAGCTCGACCTGCCGATCATCCTGCTCGTCGGCGGCACGACCGGCACCGGCAAGTCGACCGTCGCCACCGACGCCGCGTACCGGCTCGGGATCGCACGCGTCACCTCGACCGACTTCATCCGCCAGACGATGCGCGCCTTCTTCTCGCACGAGTTCATGCCGTCGATCCACTACTCGAGCTTCGACGCTGGCCAGGGGCTCGCCGCGGCCGGGCACGAGGGGCCGGACCTCGTGCTGGACGGCTTCCTCGACCAGACCCGCAACGTGCTCGTCGGGGTCAGGGCCGCAATCGATCGCGCGCTGCACGAAGGCTGGTCGATGGTGCTCGAGGGCGTTCACCTCGTCCCGGGGATGCTCGAGGTGCCGCCCGAGGACGCGCTGGTCGTGCAGTGTGTGCTGGCCATCGACGACAAGCAGAAGCACGCCTCGAACTTCTTCATCCGCGAGACCGCCACCGACGGCGTGCGCCCGATGACGAAGTACCTCGACCACCTGTCCGAGATCCGCCGGATCCAGCGCTACGTCGTCGAGCGGGCCGAGCGGCACGGCGTGCCGGTGCTCGAGAGCGCTGGCATCGAGCAGACGAGCTCCGCTGTGCTCGAGCTCGTCTTCGATCGCGTCGCGAGTCTCGAGACGACGGTGTGACCGAGCTCGAGCCTTGCATCTGCGAGTCGTACGCGCGCGCCACCGAGCGCGCGTCGCTCGCCGCTGCGCGCTGGCTCGGGCGTGCCGACCAGGCCGCTGCCGAGGAGGCCGCATGCGCCGGGATGAAGGGCGCGCTCGACATGCTCCCGATCGACGGCCGGATCGTGATCGGTGCGAGCGAGGAGGCCGAGCTGCTGCAGGTCGGCGAGCACGTCGGCTCCGGCGGCCGGCAGGTCGACCTCGCGCTCGATCCGCTCGAGGGCCGCGGCGTCGTTGCGCGCGGCTCGAGCGGAGCGATGTCGATGCTCGCGGTCGGCGAGCCAGGACATATGCGCGAGCTGCCCGAGATGTACATGCGCAAGATGGCCGTCGGCCCGCGCGCGCTCGGGTCGATCTCGCTCGGCAAGCCGATCGCCGAGAACATCGAGGCTATCGCCGACGTCGTTCGGCCGCCGGGTCAACGACGTGACGACGATCGTGCTCGACCGGCCGCGCCATCACGATCTGATCGAGGAGATCCGCGAGGCGGGCGCACGGATCAAGCTGATCCAGGATGGCGACGTCACCTCGGCGATCTCGGCGGCGATCCGCGGCACCAACGACCACCTCGCGATCGGGATCGGCGGCACCCGCCAGGCCGTGCTCGCGGCGGCGGCGCTCCGCTGCCTCGGCGGCGAGCTGCAGGCCCAGCTCTGGCCCGACGACCCGCAGCGAGATCGACGAGGCGACGGCTGCGGGAATCGAGGACATCGAGCAGATCTTCGGGATCGACGACCTCGTCCCGGGCGAGGTGATCATGGTCGCGACGGGCGTCTCGAACGGCGACCTGCTGCGCGGTGTCCGCTTCCTGGCCGACAGCGCGCGCACCCACTCGCTCGTGATGTGCACCCGCTGCAACTGGGTGCGCTTCGTCGACGGGATCCACTTCTTCGCGCGTGAGCGGCGTGAGGAAGTTCGCCTGATCGGGACATGAGCGGCGTCGTCGTCGCGACGAGTCGCAGCGCGACGCACACGATGACCAAGCCGAACGAGGGCGGGATCGTGCTGCTCGCGGGGCTCGGCGTCGAGGGCGACGCGCATCTCGGCGAGACCGTGCAGCACCGCTCACGCGTGCGGCGCGACCCGACCGCGCCCAATCTCCGCCAGGTGCACCTGCTCCACGCCGAGCTGCACGACGAGCTGCGCGAGGCCGGCTTCGAGGTCTTGCCCGGGCGCATGGGCGAGAACGTCACGACGCGCGGGGTCGACCTGCTTCGGCTGCCCACGGGCGCCCTGCTGCACCTGGGCGGCACGGCCGTCGTCGAGGTGACCGGGCTGCGCAATCCCTGCACGCAGCTCGACGGGATCCAGCCGGGGTTGATGGCGGCGACGCTGGAACGAGACGAGCACGGCGAGCTGATCCGCAAGGCGGGCGTGATGGGCGTCGTCACCGCGGGCGGCGAGGTTCGGCCCGGGGACCCGATCCGCGTGGAGCTCCCGCCGGAGCACCGGCCGCTTCAGCCCGTCTAGACCGCGAGCCGGTGCGAGGATACGCCGAGGGCGTACCCGATGCGCCGCAGCAGGGCGCGTTGTCTCCGTCGAAAGCGCATGCCCTCCGGACGGCGACCGCGGCCGCGATCTTCCCTTTGGCAGCGAAGTGCGCTCTACTTCGCACATGCGCGAATCGCCGGAGAGCGACGCCGCCCTCGTCGCTCGATGTCGCGCCGGCGAGCAGGCGGCCTGGAGCGAGCTCGTCGAGCGCTTCTCCCGCTACGTCTACGCGATCGCCTCGCGCGGCTTCCGGCTGTCGGAGGCGGACGCGGAGGACGTCTTCCAGGAGGTCTTCGCGCGGACGTACGAGCACCTCGGCCGGCTGCGCGACGACTCGGCCATCAGGCCGTGGCTAGCGCAGACGACGCGGCGCTGCTGCGTCGACCGCATCCGCGCGAGCGGGCGCGAGGAGCCGACCGACCTCGAGCTCGGCTCGGACGACGGGGAGGAGCTCGTCGCGCAGCTCGACGAGGCGATGGACGTCCGTGCCGCGCTCGAGGAGCTGCCGGAGCACTGCCGCGAGATCCTCGACGGCTTCTTCGCCTGCGACGAGAGCTACCGCACGATCGGCGACCGGCTCGGGCTTCCGGCCGGGACGATCGCGAGCCGCATCTCACGCTGCCTCGCGAAGATGCGCGAGTTGCTCGAGGGAAGAAAAGTCCCCTCTACCGCGTCAAGGGAGGTGCGATGACCACCTACGACGAGCAGAAGCTGGCCGACCTGCTGCACCTTTTGCCTCCCGCCCCACCCGCGTGGGTGCGTGCGGCGCAGGAGCTGCCGCAGATGAAGCAGGGCCTCGGCGAGCTGCTCGAGCGGGCGGAGGCCGACGCGGAGTTCCGCGCCCGGCTCGTCGCGGATCTCGACGCCGCGCTCGAGGCGGAGGGCTACGACCGTGATCCGGCGGTTGTCGCAGCTCTGCGGGCGCGACTCGAGCGCGACGCGTGAAGCTCACCGACCTGAGCCTGCGCGAGGTGCTCGCCGCCCTGGGGAGCGACTCGCCGGCGCCCGGCGCCGGAGCCGCGGCGGGGCTCACGGTCGCGTTCGCGGCCGCGGTCGTCGCCAAGGCTGCGCGGCTCTCACCGGAGTGGGAGGACTCGGCGGGGGCGGCGGCGCAGGCCCGCACGCTCTGCCTGCGCGCGGTCGAGCTCGCGGATGCGGACGCCCGCGCGTACGCCGCGGTCCTAGCCGTCCGCGACCAGCCCGGGCTCGACGACCGGCGACGCGACGCGCGCCTGGGCACGGCGCTCGTCCACGCCGCCGAGTCGCCGCTGCTCCTCGCGGGCACCGCATGTGACACGGCCATGCTCGGCGCGCTCGTCGCGGAGGAGGGCGACCCGAGCCTCCGGGCCGACGCGCTCGGCGCCGCAGCGCTCGCCTCGGCGGCCGCCCAGGTCGCGGCCGACCTCGTCGCGGTCAACCTCACCGCGATCGAGGGTGACGAGCGCGTCGCGCGGGCGCGCGGCTTCGCTGCGGAAGCCGCGGCCGCGCTCCGCTCCTCCTAGGTCGTCGCCTCGCGGAAGCCGCGCAGGCGAGGGATCCGGGCCAGCGGGCCGGCGACGCGCTCGACCCTGGCGGCGGTGCTCTGCTGGATCAGCTTGAGCTCCGCGAGGTGCTGTGCGCGACGCTCGGTCCGCCTCAGCTCGTCCTGGTAGTGGCGCATGCTCTGTTCGAAGTAAAACGGGCTGCTCATGGCGCTCCCCTCTCGATTGCCATCAAGACGGAGCAGAGCGCCGAAATCTTCCCCCGGCCGTGACGAGCTCGGCGGCGAGCCCGGTCTGTCGAAGCGACGCCTCGGCGGCGACGTGCTGCTCGACGGTGCGCGGGAAGATCGCAGACGGGCGCTCGGAGGCGTGCTCGGCCCAGAACACGTCGAGCAGCTCGTCGTAGGAGATGCGCCACGGGTCGTAGTCGACCTCGATCGCCTCGTAGTCCGGCTCCTCGGTCACGCCGAGGCGCGTCTCGCCGACGCCGTCGAGAGCGCAGAACGCCGGCTCGGCGCCCCAGCCGCTGCCCGGAGCGAAGGTCGCCGTCTCCATCGGGCGATTGTCGCACGGCTACACTTGTGCTCATGCCGACCCGTGAAGAGGTATTCGAGGCGCTCAAGGTCGTCGAGGACCCCGAGCTCGGCATGGACATCGTCGATCTCGGGCTCGTCTACGACGCCGAGGTCGAGGGCTCCAGGGTCAAGGTGGTGCACAGCCTCACGTCGATGGGCTGTCCCGTCGGGCCGATGATCCAGGCCGACATCCGCACCGTCGTCGAGCACATGGACGGCGTCGACGACGTCGAGATCGAGCTGACGTGGGAACCGCCCTGGACGCCTGATCGCATGTCCGACGATGCCAAGTTCATCCTCGGCTTCGGATAGGGTTTGCGGCAAGCCGGACGAGCGGTCAGGCAGCCGGGTTCTCCGGCGGACGGACGTTGGCTTTACCGGCATCCCAGCCCCGCACGAACGAAGCGTGGAAGACGCTGCGCATCGAGCTAGCGCGGAAGGCGGCTTCGACGGAGTCCCACGGTGCCTCGGTCGCCGCGCTGTACCCAGCACCATACGCATACGGGTCTGCGCCCTCTAGATCCGCTAGCTGCGAATAGTCCCGATCCATGTCGCGGCGCTGACGAAGCTGGCTGAGTAGGTCGCGGCCAAGGTTTCCCTGCGTTGCCGTCTCCTCAATCGCCGCCCATTGTTCGTCATTGGCGGCGATCCGGATCGCACGGTCGATGCGAGCCCACCCCTCGTCCGGGCTAAGTGACGGGAAAAGCATTCGCCGCACCTCGTCGAGTTCGGGAGAGTGGCCGCTGTCCGATTCAGGCACTAAGACGATAGTGCGAGCCCCGAGGCTCGCCTTAAACACCCGAACGGACAGGTCATTCCGGTCCTAAGGGCCGAAGTTGAGGCGTCCGCTGCTCAACCCGATGACCCGCTACTTCCAGCCTGCTCGTGCCCTCCGACCTCGCGCTTGCAACCCCAGCAGAAGCGGACACCTCGTGCATTCGGGGCGGCGAGCTTTCGCTTAGCACAATACGGGCAGACCCCTACCGCTTCGGTTCGCAGCCTTCTAAGGAGGTCGACAAGACGGGCTTCGGCGCCCCCGTACAGAGCGAGAGACGCAGCTGCCAAGAGCAAGACCGCACCCGTGGTCAGGTCCACCCTGGCGAACTCCAGCAAAGAGACAACCAAGAATACGGCTGAGAGGACGATGAACCACGGGCGCTCTGCCACCGACCGAGTATCGCACCCAGGTCGGCGGCTACAAGCCCGACGAGCGAGAGCGCGTCCTATGTGTCCCTGGATCGGGCCGTGGGGGACCGCGGCACTTCCAACCAACGAATTGCAGGCCCCACCGAGGCTGGCATCCCCTCCAGAACACGCCCGCCTCGGTTAAATCGGGACCTGCCAAACTGCCGTATCCTGCACAGGTCAGAGCCAAGGTAAAAGCTATTTGAGTAGGCACGGCGGTCAAAACGGCCGAGCATTGGCGCGCCGATTTCGATTTCGAGACCGGACCGATCGGGGCTCGACTGGAAAAGCGGCCGGGGCGTGCACCCTCTTCGCCCCGGCGTACTAATCGTTAATCTCACATGGCGATCAGTGCAAGCCGACCCGGCAGCCGTTAATTGGCTATTCCGTCGACTTCGGCTTTGGCATCGGGTCCTAGTGGGGAAGCGCGGCCCGGAGAACACGCGAGCGGGGAGAGTTCGAAACATCCCCGCCAGGCCGCGACCGCAGCGGAGACTTGTGTGCGTCTCCGGCCCGCGTAGTTACAAGGGAGAACGACTAATAATCCGGGGCGGCCCACGCGCAGACCAAAACGGACTGCGCGGGACGGCAGGCTTAGGGTAACCCCGACGATGGGCGGGAGTTGGGCGGCCTGGCGCCACTCGGCTTCATGGCCTCTACGCGAACCCGAGAGGCCGTCGTTCTACACGCGGGCAAGTTGTTCGTTTGGCAGGGTCGCTCGTGCAGGGTGGTTTCGGTCAACTTCGATCACGAACGCAGTCATCTGGCGGTTGTCACGGTGGAACGGCCTGCATGAGTCAGAACAACGCGTAGTCGCGATTCGACTGATTTAGAGCGGCGGATTGGGGCTCGGCGCGGGCGACGCTGCGCGCGCTCGCGCCGGGCTTGTCTGCCAGATGCCCATGACGACGAGGGCCAGTAGGAGGGCCATGCACCCCACTGCCGGCACTACGTCGCCCGAGACGAGGAGATAGAGCGACGCCGAAGCAAGCCCGAGAAGCGCCACCACTTGCCAGAGCATGATCGTTCGGCCTTGTTTCGGAGTCGACCCTGTATCCCCGACCACGGCCTCGCGGTTGCGCGCGTGGCTTTCGTCCGTGTTGTTGTCGGCCGACCTGGAACGTTCCGCCTCGGCTGGGACGGGAGTCACATCGGCGTCCACCGCGGTACGAATCGCGGGTCCGTAGCCCCGCTGGGCGCGGGCGGTGGCTGTTACAACGAGGGCGCGCTGCATGGCGGTGTCGACCGCTTTTGCGGTGAGGCTTTCGTCTCCCGTTCTGCCGTCGAACGGTTTGAGCTGCGTCTCGAGGATCGCCGAGTGGTCACGCTGCAGTGCCAAAGCCCCTCGCACCTGCGCGAGCTCGGTCTCCTGTCGTTGCACGGTGCTTTCCAGCTCGTCGATCCTCGTCAACCGCTCAGCTGCGTCGCACTCTCGGGTGAGTGCGTACTCGAGTTCCTGCTTGAGCTTCTCGGCGCGGCGAGCAAGCTCTGCCTGCTGGTCGAGCGCTCGCTTCAGGGCGGTGCTGATCTCGTCGGCTTCGACTTTCTGCCGTTGTAGCGCCAGCTCGAGGTCGCGGGCACGGCTCGCGTCGCTCGAGTCTCCGCTTCGGGCGTCTTCCATCGCCTTTTGTGCATGTTCGACGTCGGCTTCTCGCTGCGCCAGGTTGCGCTGGAGCTCGTCGACTGCGCCGAGGCGTTCGGCGGCGGCCCTATCGCGAGCCAGCGCCTGCTCGAGCTCCTGTTTGAGCTTGTCCGATCGGTTACTGAGCTCGGCCCGCTCGGCGAGGGCGCGGCGGAGGTCGTCCGCGATCGCTTTGCCGGTCGCCTTCTGCCGCCGGAGCTCCAGCTCGAGCTCGCGGTGGGCTCGCGCGTTGGCCGCCTGTTCGTCCCGCTCGGAGCGGGTCTCGTCGAGCTCCTGCTGCAGCTCGACGATACGTGCGGCGTGAAGAGCGCGCTCTCGCTCGGCGTCCGCGTGCGCGCCGGCGTCCTGCTCGAGTTGCTCGAGTGATCGTGCCGTCAGCGCCTGCTCCTCGCGCGCCTCGGCCAGTTCGACCTGAAGCATCGCAAGGCGGGCTCGGGCGCTCGCAAGCTCGGAGCTCTCCTGTTCCGCGGCGGCAAGCTCGCTACGCACTCGCTCGAGCTCCTCCGTGCGGGCATCGAGCTCCGCGGTCAGGCGAGCGATCGCGGCATCTTGCTCGCGCGACGCTTCCTTCGGCGATGGTTCGGGAGCTCGTACGAGCCCCCGAACGTCGTGGGCAAGAGGTGCTGGCGCAGCCGGTTGGGCGAGAAGACGCGTCGTTGTCGGCCCAAGCGCAAGTCCGTACTCCGTTCGCAGAGGGCCGCCGTGCTGCTCGGCCAACGCGTTTCCGATCGTCGGTCCGCTCGAGAAGCCGAGTCGCACGATGACCTCTCCGAGCGGAGAGCCGCTCGCTTGTTGCTCGGCCAGCGCGAGCTGGAGCTGCTCCTCGGTGAGGACGCCCTTGTCCACCAGCAACTTGCCGAGCTGGCGGCGATCAGCCGGATCCGCAGACATCGCCTTCTATGTCGGCTCGGGAGCGCCCAAGCTACAGGCCCAGGCGGGTGACGTAACGTGGCGCGCAGGCGTCAGGCCGCCATCGTCCGCCAGACCGCGTCGATGTCCGACAGCTCTGCGATTGCCGGTTGGATCGGCGCGGACAGTCGCTGCTGCACGGCTGCTACCGCTTCCGTGTCGGACGGATCGGCGAATGCGACCCGGAGTTCGGCGCCCACCCACCGGACCGGAACTGCCGCATACCGTATGCCGATCTCGCGGGGCAGCAGAAAGAGCGCGGAGCGGTCCACACCGATGAGCGCAAGGTTGACGTACGGGATCGACCACTGCTCGGCCAAGACGCGTGCGAGTTCGGACTCGAACACCGAGCCATGTCTGACGAGCACGCGGCCGAGAGTTTCCCCGGTCTGGCGGCTCTCCAACAGGCCCCGTGAGAGCTGGTCATTGTCGATGAGCCCCTTGCTCAGGAGCAGCTCGCCGAGCCGGAGTAGCGGCTTCGCCGTCCTAGGATCCGGCTGGAGTGTCGAGCTTTCGACGACGCTTGAGACAACGGTCAGTCCAATCGTCGCGCCGGCGATACGTGCTTCGCCCTGGTTGTTTCGCGCCCAGGTCTGAAAGTACATCTCGGGAGATTCGTCCTCGTCGAGGAGTCCGTCGGCGAAATGGACGTCGAGCGTCTCCGCATCGGTCTCCTCAACGTCTGCGCCGAGGCGAAGGAAGTAGTCCCGAAGCTCCGGGTAGACGCGCGGCTCGGTCAGCTCGATCCGCATGGCACAGGCCCCCCGAATGTGTTGTCGATTGCCGCGATGCTGCTCACGTGATCTCCTCATTCCGCAGTTGTCGAACTGTCAGGTGAAACGTAGGTTGACTCAGGCGCGCCGGCATCACTCGTTTGAGTATCTCTACGACGAGCGTCTGATCAGAGCTGCGGCGCCGGCGATGCCCAGCGTGCCGACGAGCACCGCGGCCGGCACGACCCAGCCGGGCCGGTAGGGCACCGTCACCGACGGCGGCGGCACGAACGCCGAGCCGTAGCTCGTGAGCCCCGTCTCGTCGATCGTCCTCGAGCCGCGGTAGGAGCCGAGGTAGCCCGCCGCGGCGAGGCCGACGGCCAGGAGGAGCAGCGCCGTTACGGCGCGATGTCGACCGGAGTGTCCGGGAGCGTGCCCCATTCCGCCCAGGAACCGTAGTACACGCCTGCGTCGGGGTAGCCGAGCAGCTCGCTCAGCGCGAACCACGCCATGCTCGCGCGGTTGCCGATCGTGCAGTAGGTGACGACGCGGCGGTCGGGCGTGACGCCGTGCTCGATCAGGACGCGGCGCAGCTCGTCCGGGTCGCGGAAGCCGCCGTCGTCGGTGCGGAGCTGCTCGATCGGGATGTGCACCGCTCCCGGGACATGGCCAGAGCGGCCGGCGCCTTCGGTCGCCCCCGACGGCCAGAAGTAGTCGCCTACGTATTCCGCCTCGGAGCGGAGGTCGAGGACGACCTCGTCGTCGCTCGGGCGCACCGCTTCGCGCGGGACGAGGAGCTGCGGGTTCGGGTCGCCGAGCATGTATTCGGTCGGCTCCGGCGCCGGGATCTCCGTGCTCCAGGCATGCCCGGCCTCGGCCCAGCGCTCGCGCGGCCCGTCCATCAGCTTCACGCGCCCGTGACCGTAGGCCCGCAGCAGCCAGTGCCCGAGGTGTGCGCCGTAGCCGTAGAAGACGACGGTCTGATCGGGGGTCAGGCCCGAGCGCGAGAGCAGGCTCGCGAGCTCCCGGTCGGGAATCGGGACGTAGCCGGGCCCGCGGAGGTCGCCGTAGGCGTTCCAGAGCACCGCGCCGGGGACGTGGCCCGCGGCGTAGGCGGCCGGACTGACGTCGATCTCGACCAGCCGCACGGCCGGATCGTCCAGCTGCGCAGCGATCCAGTCCGGGTCGACGAGGGCTTCGTGCATCCTGCAACGATACGCCGCGACACGCCGGAGCGGGCCGTCACCGGCCCGCTCCGTGCCGCGTCTCCTGTTTCCCTAGGAGACCGCGACGCCCTCGTGGCGGCTGCGGCGCCCAAGAACCACGAGGAGACCGATCAGCAGCGCGAGCGCTGCGAAGCCGGCGGCGCCGATTCCCGCGGTGCCCCAGCTGAAGCCGTCGCCGGTCGGAGCGACCGGGGTCGAGACGGAAGTCGGCACGCTCGGCCGCGCACCGGCGCGATCGTCGGGGCGGAGCCGCGAGCCGTTGAACTGCGCGGCGTTGACGCCGGCGCCCTGGCTGAGGTACGGAATCACGACCGCGGTCGCGGCGGCGGTGCTGGTGCCCGCGCGGTCGTCGGGAGCGAGCGGGAGCGTGAAGCTCTTCGCGTTCTGGAGATCCCGCTTCTTCGAGCCCTGGGCGTCCTTGATCAGGTTCGCGCCGTACTGGCCGCCCATCCCGATCGAGTCGGACGTCTGGCCGATCCCCTGCGCGCCCGCCCGGTCGTTCGGGGCGACTGCGGCGCTCTGAGCCACGACACCGTCTGCGGCGAGCCGCATCGCCGAGGCGACCGGAGCCGACAGCGCGGCGACCACAACGACGAGCCCCGCGACCTTGATGATGCTTGCCTTCATGTCGAACCCTCCCTGAGGTTGATTGCCCCCTCAGGACGGTCCGGCGGCGCAGGATCTTCCCTACAGCTTTTCGATCACGCGAAAGCGCTCGGCGACGATCAGCGTGTCGTCGGTGATCTCGCGATCCGACCAGAACCGCTCGTGCGCGGCACGCCAGTCGGCGACCGTCTCGAAGCCCTCGCCCTCGTCGACCGCGAAAGCGAGGTCGATGTCACCCGCGCGGACGATCCGCACCTCCGTGGTCTCGACGATCGCGACCGGCTCGTCGTCGAAGTCGAGAAGGGCGAAGCGGTCGCCGGGCTCCGCCAGCTCGCCGTCCTCCGCGAGCCCCGCCGTCGCCGTCTTCTCGCCTCGGAGCACCGCGGCGACGAGCTGGCGGCGCAGCTCGGTGCGCGGATGACCGAGCTCGTACGGCGGAAGGCTCACTCCGGGATCCTCAGCAGCACCTTGCCGAGCTGCGCGCCCGACTCGAGCCGCTCGTGCGCGGCCTGCGCGTCTCGGAGCGGGAAGACCGAGTCGATCACGGGAAGCGCACGCCCGCTCTTGACGAGCTCGTAGGCACCCTCGAAGTCGGCCTTCGTGCCCATCGACGAGCCGAGCACCGTGAGCTGCTTCCACCAGATCCGGTGCAGCTCGGCCGGCGGATTCGGCCCGCTCGTCGCGCCGCACACGGCGATCCGGCCGCCGACGCGCGCCGCGTTGAGCGAGCGCGACCACGTGTCGGCGCCGACGTGGTCGACCACGATGTGCGCGCCGCCGCCGGTCAGCTCCTTCACGCGCGCGACGACGTCCTCGGTCGCGTGGTTGATCGTCGCATCGGCGCCGAGCTCCACCGCGCGGGCGAGTTTCTCGTCGCTGCTCGAGGTGACGACTGTGCGCGCGCCGAGCGCCTGCGCGATCGCGAGCCCGGCTGTCGAGACGCCGCTGCCGATCCCCCAGAGCAGCACCCACTCGCCCTCCTCGAGCCCCGCGCGCGTGGCGAGCATCCGGTAGGCCGTCTCGAACACGAGCGGGAACGCGGCGGCGGTCTCGAACGAGATCTCGTCGGGCAGCGCGTAGACGTTCGACTCGGGCACGGCGACGAGCTCCGCGTGGGTGCCGTCGGAGTGCTCGCCGATCACGCTGATCCGCTCGCCGTGCTCGACGCCCGGGTTGATCACGACGCGCGCGCCCGTGTCGAGGCGGATCCCCGCACCGTCGGCGCCGAGGATGCGCGGCTTCGGCACCGAGGGGAGTCCCTTGCGGATCCAGAGGTCGAGGTGGTTGAGCGAGGCGGCGCGGAGCTCGATCAGCACCTCGCCCTCGCCGGCGACCGGATCGGGCACGTCCTCGTAGCGCAGCACCTCGGGGCCGCCCTCCTCGTGGATCCGCACCGCTTTCACGGGCACAATCCTTGCATGACCGCTGCCGAGCTGGCCAGGCTGGGGGAGGAGCTCGGCCTCGACGCGATCGGCGCCGCTCCGGCCGAGCCGTACACCGAGACCGAGCGGCACATCCGCGAGCGGCGCGCGCGTGGCCTGTTCGCCGACATGCGCTTCACGATGGCCAAGCCCGAGGTCTCGTGCCATCCACAGTCGCTGCTGCCGGGCGCGCGTACCGTCGTCTCGGCCGCGCTCTGCTACTGGGCGCCGGAACCGCCGCTCGAGCCGGATCAGGGGCGGCTCGCGCGCTACACCTGGAGCGACGCCTATGTCGTGCTCCGGACTCGGCTAGCGGAGCTCGGCGAGCGGCTCGGCGGCGCCTACCGCGTGCTCGTCGACGAGAACGACCACGTCGACCGCGAGGCCGCCGCGCGCGCGGGCGTCGGCTTCTACGGCAAGAACACGATGCTGATCACGCGCCGCCACGGCTCATGGGTCGTGCTCGGGACGCTCGTCACGGACGTCGAGCTCGAGCCGTCACCGCCGCTCGCCCTCGACTGCGGCTCGTGCACGCTCTGCATCGAGGCCTGCCCGACGGGCGCGCTCGACGAGCCGGGCGCGCTCGACGCGAACATGTGCCTCTCGTACGTGACGCAGTCGGCGAGGCCGATCCCCGATGAGTTCCGGGTCGAGCTCGGAGCGATGGTGTACGGCTGTGACATCTGCCAGGACGCGTGCCCGTGGAACCGCGGCGTCGAGAAGCGGCGCGCGGAGGAGCCGCTGCCCGCGGACGCCGAGCCGCACGTCTCGCTCGTCGAGTGGCTCGAGGCCGACGCGGCCGAGCTACGCGCCCGCTATCCGCGGCTCTACGTGCCGCGCCAGGACGGCAGCTACCTGCAGCGCAACGCGCTGGTCGCGCTCGGCAACCTAGCTCTTGACGCGGAGCCGTGACACGCCGAGCTCCTGCGCGAGCGTCTTCGCGCGGTCGCGCAGCTCGCGCCGCAGCTCGGCGGGCTCGATCACGACGGCGTCGCCGCGCCAGGCGAGCACCTCGCCGACGATCCACTCCTTGCTGCCGAACTTCAGCTCGGCGACCGCGCTGCCGTCACGCAACAGCGTGGCGCCCCAGCGCTCGACGGCGCGCCGCGCGGGCTCGCCGCCGGTGTAGCGGACGAGGGCTGTGCCGGCGTCGCGGAACGCCTGCGGGTCGTAGTCGGCGCGCGGCGTGAACGTCTCGTCGAGCAGGCGCGCGCCGCGGATCCGGTCGAGCCGGAACGTGCGCGGCCCGTCCCCGGCGATGTCCCACGTGTGGACGCGCCAGAACGGGAGGTCGCGCTCGAGCGAGTACGGCTCGACGCGCCGCGGCGACGGCGCCGCCTCGCCCTCCTTCAGGTACTCGAACTCGACGATCCGGTGCTCGTTGGAGGCGCGCGAGAGCACCGAGACGATGTCCTCCTCGGTCTCGTCGCCCGACGGCTCGGCCGTCTGGAGGAGCGGGAACTGGCCGAAGGTCTCCTCGAGCTTCGCGCGCACCCGGTCGAGCGGCGTGTGCGCCCGCGCCGCGATCATCGGGCCGACGAACTCCAGCGCGAGCCGGATCGCCCGCGCCTCGAGCGGCGTCAGCCGCGGCGGATGGCGGAAGGTGTCGCCGTACAGTTCCTTGTCGACGTGCACCAGGTCGCCGTCGAGCTCGGCGTAGACCGCGTAGCAGCCACCGCCGAAGTTGACGAGGTTCAGCAGCGAGAGGTGCTCCTCGAGCGCCTCGAACGGGATGTTGAAGTCTTCCGCGAGCTTGTGCGCGTCGATCGTCGCGTCCCGGCCGTCGCCGCAGGCGGCGAGCAGGTGCGCGAGCAGCGCCTGGAGGACGCCGAACCGCTCCGGGGCGACGGGCCCGGCCTGGCGCTCGGCGGCCGGCTCGTGCTCGCGGCGCGAGGAGGCCGGCGAGAGCTCGTCCGGCTCGCCCTGATGTGTCTCGCGCACGCGCACGAGCGCCTCGGCGACCGAGCGGCGCAGCGCGTCGGGCTCGAGCGGCACCGCGCGCCCGTCCTGGCGCAGGATCCACGAGGCGAGCTGGCCGACCGACGAGTACTCGGTATGGAAGATCGCCGTCCTCGAGCCGGCCGCTGTCGCCGAACGTGCGGGAGACCCACCACGCGGTGTCGCCCTTCACCTCGAGCGCCGCCTCGCCGCGGATGTCGCCGAGCTGCCACACGGCGCGTCCGCGGAAGTCCTCGATGTTGAAATCGGCCGGAATCCGGTAGTCGCGCTCGCGGCGCGTCGCGAAGCGGATGTCGCTGCGGATGCGCGAGACGCGGAAGGTGCGCATGTCCTTGCGGTCGAGATCGTGGCCGACGACGTACCAGCCGGTGCCGTCGCGCAGTAGCGCGTACGGGTTCAGCGTCCGCTCGGCCTCGTTCCCGGTCGACATCGAGCGGTACGCGAACTTGATCGTCCGCTGCTTGGAGATCGCGCTCTCGAGCTTGCCGAGCCGGCCGGGCATCTCCTGCGAGTAGTCGGGGTCGCGCACGAGCACGCTCGCGGCGGTCGGGCTGGGCGCCTCGGGGAAGCCGGGGCGGCCGAGCGCGAGATTCTGGAGCCCGAGCCGCAGCGGCTCGGCGTAGGCAAAGTTGCCGTCGAGCAGCGAGAGCGCCGTGAACAGCGCGGCGAGCTCCTCGTCGGAGAGTACGAGCGAGGGCAGGAAGTACTGCTCCGACCGGAGGGTGTAGAGCTCCTCGCCCGTGAACTCGTCACGCTGCGACTGGAGCGGGACGCCGAGCGCCACGAGCTCGGCGCGGTCGGAGTAGAACCGGCGCGCGAACGCCTCGTCGGACATCTCCGAGTAGCCCTCGACGTTCGACTTCACATCCCGGGCGGTCAGCGGTCTGCGTTCCGCCATCAGGAACGCGACCAGCGAAAGCTGACGGATCAGCTTGTCCGTGTCGTGCGACATCCGCCCCGAGACTATCGGAGTCGGCGTCCCGGGGCGCGGCGGGATTTACGCTGCGACGCGGGTCGACTCGAGGTGCTGGTGCGACGGGCAGTAGTCGCGGTCCGGCAGCGGTGTGCGCTGGCAGGCCTTGCCCTTGCGGGTGGTCGCGCGGCAGCGGGCGACGCCGCCGTCGAGCGCGCCTGCCTCGATCTGCGCCTCGATGAACGAGACGGCGGCCGAGACGCCCTCCTGCACGGCCCAGGCGACCTGCGCCTGATGCGTGATCGGGAAGTAGCGGCGGATGTCCTGGAACAGGACCCGGTCCGGCTTGGCGAAGTAGAGGGGATCCAGGGCGAGACGCTCCATCGTGTGCTCGCACGCGGCGAGCACCTGGCGGCGCGACTCGAGCCGCACCTCTGCAGGTGCATAGGGGTCGATCAGGTCCTTAATCGAGCGGTAGATCGCTCGCGAATACTGATACATACAGCTCTGGAGGTAGGTGCTCTGCTCTTCCATGTCCCTCAGTATGCGGGTCGGCTGTTAACGGGCAAGGAACCTTTGTTACGGCGGGGTTAACCTTCCCTGAGCGGCCCGCTGGGGGTCACTCTAACGCAGTTGCGCCGCTGTTACAAAGTCTGGCTCGGAATTGCCTTTTCAGGCAACGCGTCTCAGTGGCCGATTTGGCGCGGATACGCCGAGCCGAACCCTGCAAAGCGTGCGTTTCGGGCTCCGGTCTCCGCGAGCAGCAGCGTCTTGTAGACGCCGCTGAAGACGACGTAGTAGCCGGGGTTGAGGCTGGAGAAGTCGCCCGAGTCGAGCACGCCGACCTGCGGCAGGCCCTTCGCCAGCGCCTTGTGGGCCGCGGCGAGCGCAGCAGCGTGGCCGCCGGGGGCAGGGACCGACTCCAGCACGACGGTGTAGGCGGTCTTGCCGGGCCAGACGATCAGCCCCGGCTTGGACTCGGTGGTGGACGTCGCCGTGTCGACCGGAGCGGTCGGGACCGAGGCGACGGTCGTCACCGCGACGGTCGTCGACGGCTTCGGCGGCTGCGCGCCCGGGTCGGTGGCCGGCGGCGGCGCAGCCGTGACGACGGGCTGCGCGGTCGTCGCGGCCACGGCCGAGGAGTGGTGGTGCGAGATCGCGATTGCGACCGCCGCGCCGGCGGCGGCGACGAGGAGCCCGGCGAGCGCCGCCCAGATCCAGGTGCGGTTCGGCTTCGTCGGCTCGGTCGGCACCTCGTCGAGGCGGAGCCCGCACTCGAGGCAGTACTCCTGGCCGGTCTCGTAGGCCGTCGAGCAGCGCGGGCAGGCGCTCATGCGTCCTCGTGCGTGACAGGGAGGCCGCAGCGGGCACAGAAGCTCGCGCCGGCAAGGATCGGAGCGCCGCACGCGCACCGTTCGACCGGCGCGCGCCGCGCCGAGAACGAGACCGCGAGGAGCCCGTCGAGCTCCGCCAGGCGCGCGTCGATCTCCGTCAGCTCGGCGCAGCGCTCCAGCAGGAGGTCCTGGCGGAACTGGTCGCGGCGCACCATCTCGAGCATCAGGCCGCCGAGGTCGCGCAGCAGCTCTTCACGGAGCCGCAGCAGATTGCGTCGCTCGCGCCGGAGCCTGCTCGGGCCCGGCGAAGCCGGGGCGGCGGTCTCCTCGTTTCGTCCGAACAGGCGAGCGCGCACCACAGGCTCTGCGACTCTACCGGTGGGATCAGACGGTCGGGAAGCTCGAGGACGACAAGTCGCTCCTCGGTCATCTCGCGGACGGCCCACGCCGGCCCCTCGCGCGTGTTGCCGGAGTCCTTGACGCCGCCGTAGGGCATCTGGTCGGCCCGGAAGGTGGGCGCCTCGTTGATCGTGACGCCGCCGAACTCGAGCGCCTGCGCCGCCCGGAGCGCGCTCTCGATGCTCGCGGTGAAGATCCCGGCCTGGAGGCCGAACCGCGTGCCGTTGGCGAGCGCGAAGGCCTCGTCGAGCGAGTCGACGGCGTTGACGGTGCAGACAGGCCCGAAGATCTCGTCGCACGACACCCTCAGCTCGGGCGCCGCGTTCCCGATCACCGTCGGCCGGACGAGGCCGTTCTCGACCTCACCGCCCGCGAGGATCTCGGCGCCCCCGGCGCGAGCCTCCTCGATCCACTCCAGCACGCGGTCGCGGTTGCCCGCGTCGATCAGCGGCCCGACGTCGGTCGCCTCATCGGCCGGGTCGCCGACGACGAGCGCCTCGACCTTCGGCAGGAACCGCTCGAGGAACGGCTCCAGCACAGCGCGCTCGACATAGATCCGCTGGACGGAGATGCAGCTCTGGCCGGCGAAGGAGAACGCGTTGCCTGCGAGCTTCGCGGCGGCGACGTCGAGGTCGGCGTCGGCGTCGACGATCACGGGCGTCGCGTTGCCGAGCTCGAGGTTGACGCGCTTGCGCGGCGCCCGCTCGCGGAGCCCCCAGCCGACCGGCCCGGAGCCGGTGAACGTGATCAGCTTCACGCGCTCGTCCTCGACGAGCACGTCGCCGATCTCCGCCGAGGGGCCGACGAGCACGTTGAGCCAGCCCGGCGGCAGGCCGGCCTCGGTCTCAGCTCGGCGAGGAGCAGGGCGGAGAGCGGGGTCGCGGTGGCCGGCTTCAGCACGACCGCACAGCCGGCGGCGAGCGCCGGCGCGAGCTTGTGCGCGACGAGATTGAGCGGGAAGTTGAACGGCGAGATCGCGCCGACGATCCCGATCGGCACGCGCAGCGTGAACGCGAGCTTGCCCTCGCCGGCCTGCGACGCGTCCATCGGCACCATCTCGCCGGTCAGCTTGCGCGCCTCGACCGCAGCCATCGTGAACGTCGACATCGCCCGCGCGGCTTCGACCCGCGCCGCCTTGAGCGGCTTGCCGGCCTCGGCGCAGATGATCTGCGCCGCCTCCTCGGCACGGCGCCCCAGCGCGTCGGCGACGCGGACGAGGATCTCCGCGCGCATGTGTGCCGGCAGCGGCGACGCGGCACGGCCTCCGTGGCATCGACCGCCTGCCGACGTGCTCGGCGCCGGCCTACGCGACGCGGGCCACCACGTCGCCGGAGTACGGCGAGCTGACCCCGAGCCACTCGCCGGTCTCGACCCACTCGCCGGCGACCAGCAGCTTGCTTTCCAGTCGCCATCACCGCCATCGCCCCGATAGTCTAGAGCCATGGCCGACGCTTTCATCGTCGACGCCGTCCGCTCGCCGATCGGCCAGCGCAACGGCAGGCTCGCCGGCACCCGGCCCGACGACCTGGCCGCCCAGGTGCTGCGCGGCCCTGGCGAGGCACGGGCGTCGACCCGGGCGCGATCGAGGACGTCGTGATGGGCTGCGTGACGCAGATCGGCGAGCAGGGCTACAACGTCGGTCGCATCGCGGCGATGATCGCCGGCCTGCCGGTCGACGCCGTCGGCACCTCGGTCAACCGCATGTGCGGCTCGTCCATGCAGGCGGCGATCAGGGCGCGCAGCCGTCATCGCCGGCACGATGGACGTCGTCGTCGCGGCCGGCGTCGAGAGCATGTCGCGCGTGGTGATGGGCTCGGACGGCGGCGGGGCCTGCTCAGCGCGCAGCTCATGCAGCGCCACGACCGTGCCGCAGGGCCTCTCGGCCGAGCTGATCGCAGAGCGCTGGGAGCTCTCGCGCGAGCAGCTCGACGCCTACTCGCTCCACTCCCACCAGCGGGCAGTCGCGGCGATCGACGGCGGGCGCTTCGCAGCGAGATCGTCCCGGTCGAGCTGCGCAGGCGACGGCGCCGCTCGCCGTCGACGAGACGCCCCGGCGGGACACCTCGGCCGAGCGCCTCGCCGCGCTCTCGCCGGCCTTCAAGCCGGACGGCGTCGTCACCGCCGGCAACTCCAGCCAGATCTGCGACGGCGCCTCGGCGGTGCTGATCACCTCGGCCGGGTGCGCCGCTCCGGCTCGGGCTGCGGCCGCGCGCCCGCTTCGTGTCGTTCGCGGTGTCGGGCGTCGATCCGGTGCTCATGCTCCACGGCAACCCGCTCGCGGTGCGAAAGGCGCTCGCGAGGCCGGGCTGACGCTCGACCAGATCGACGTCATCGAGATCAACGAGGCCTTTGCCTCGGTCGTCCTGCAGACCGTCCACGACCTGGGGCTCGAGGATCGCCTGGACGACGTCAACCCGAACGGCTCGGCATCTCGCTCGGGCATCCGCTCGGCGCGACCGGCGCGCGCATCCCGCGACGCTGCTCGCGAGCTGGACCGGCGCGACGGCCGGTACGGTCTCGCCACGATGTGCATCGGGCTTGGGGCATGGCGATCGCGGCATCGTCGAGCGCCTCCCGTAGCGGGCCAACGGAAGGAAGGTCGTTCAGGTGGAGATCACGAGGGTCGCCGTCATCGGCCTCGGCACGATGGGCGCGGGCATCGCACAGGTCTGCTCGAGGGCGGGCTCGAGGTGGTCGGGCGCGACGTCGACGCAGAGCGTTCGGCGACCGCGCGCGCGGCCGCATCGGGCACTTCCTGACGCGCGTCGAGAAGGGCCGCTCGACGCAGGAGGCGCGCGACGCGGCGCGCGGGCGGCTGACCGCGACGACCGATGCTCGAGGAGTTCGCCGAGTTCGACCTCGTGATCGAGGCGATCGTCGAGGAGCTCGAGCCGAAGCAGGCGCTGCTTCGCCGAGCTCGAGCGTCGTGCCGGCGCACACGCGATCCTCGCGACGAACACCTCGGCGCTCTCGGTCACGCGAGATCGCCGCGGCGACGGCCGGCCCGAGCGCGTCGTCGGCCTGCACTTCTTCAACCCGGCGCCGCTCATGCCGCTCGTCGAGGTCGTGCGCACGCCGCGCACGATCAGCGACGGCTTCGAGGCGGCGCTTCGCCCTGATGCGAGCGCTTCGGCAAGCAGGCCGTCCGCTGCAACGACACGCCGGGCTTCGTCGTCAACCGCATCCTCATCCCGCTGCTGAACGACTGCGTCCGCGTGCTCGACGAGACGCGGCGTCGACGCCCGAGGACATCGACACGGGCGATGCGCTACGGCGCCGGCTGGCCGATGGGCCCGTTCGCGCTGCTCGACCTGATCGGCGCCGACGTGCACGTGCACGCGGCCGAGGCGCTGTTCGAGAAGCTCCGCGAGCCGCGCATGGCGCCGCCGCCGCGCCTCGTCGCGATGGTCGACGCGGGGCTCCTGGGCCGCAAGACCGGCGCGGGTTCTTCGAGTACTACGCCGCGAGAGCGAACGGGCTCGAGCACCGGAACCTTGTGCTCATGAGCGCTTGGCTCGCGCCGATCTGCCGGCTCGCGGTGAGCATGTCCAGGCTCACGGCCTGGAGCGTCGCGAGCGCGGCGGATTCGCGCCGCCGTTGCGCCTCGGCCGGCGGAGCCCCCGACCGGGCGAGGCAGCACGTCGAGGCCGTCGATTATGGACGGCGAGGCGCGCGGCTGTGTCCATCGGCTGCCGCTCGCCGCCGCGCCGCGGTTTCCTGCGCCCTCGAACAGCCGGCGCAGCTCCCGTCGTCGTCCGGCGTCGCCGAGCACGAGCAGCTCGTCGCCCGCCTCCAGCACGAGCGAGCCGCGCGGCCTGAGCGCCGCGCCCTCGCGGATCACGAGGCTCACCCAGGCGCGATCGCCGATCGGCAGCTCGCGGATCGCCTCGCCCTCTGCCCGCGAGCCGCGCGCGACCACGAAGCGCTGCAGGTCGTCGCGGCTCGGTGCGCAGCCCGATCGAGATGTTCCACGGCTCCGGCTCGACGGTGCGCATCGGTACGCCGAGCCGCGCGCCGCCCACGGACCGAGCCGCCCTGGACGACGCACCGAGAACGCGACGACGACGAAGACGATCCCGTAGAGCCGCGCCGCCTGCGTCGACGTGCGCGAGAGCACGATCAGCGTCCCCAGCAGGATCGGCACCGCGCCCTTCAGCCCGCCCCAGATGACGAAGAGCCGCTCGCCGCGGCGCAGCTGCGACCGGCAGCAGCAGCAGACCGACGACGAGCGGCCGGGCGACGAACGCGAGCAGCACCGCGAGCACGAGCCCGTCGAGCCAGACGTCTGCGCCGAGGCACGGAGCCGAGGTCGATCGGTCAGGCCGAGCGCGACGAAGACGACGATCTCCGCGAGGCTCGGCAGCGACGGTGTGGAAGCGCTCGATCTCGCCGCTTGTACGGGCACTCGCTCGTCGCCGATCACGCAGCCCGGCGACGAAGACGGCGAGGAATCCCGAGCCGTGCGCGACCGCCGGCGGCGCCGTAGACGACGCCGGCCGCGGCGAGCGTCCGCAGCGGGTAGAGCGCCTCGTTCGGCGAGCGGCACCCGGCGCAGCAGCGGATGCAGCGACGCGGCCGCCGGCGACCCGACCGCGACGCCGATCGCCATCTGGACGCACGAACTCGCGCGCCGACCGTCGGCGAACGAGCCGGTGCGTGGTCGGCGTCGGCTGCGAGCAGCCCGAGCATCAGCGCGATCCCGACCGGGTCGTTGGCGCCGGACTCGCCCTCGAGGATCGTGCCGGTGCGGCCGCCGACCTCGCGCCGGCCGAGCACCGAGAACATCACCGCCGGGTCGGTCGGCGCGAGCGCCGGCGCCGAGCAGGCCGGCGGTCGTCCAGCCGAAGCCGAAGCACGCACGTGCGCGAGCACCGCGATCAGCGCCGGCGGTCACGAACGTGCCGAGCGACGCCGAGCGACGACGATCGGCACCGCCGGCGCGCGGAAGCGCCGCCAGCCGATGTGCATCCCGCCGTCGAACAGGATCACGATCAGCGCGACCACCCCGATCCGCTCGACCGTCGGATCGACACCGCGGTTGCCGGCGAGGGAAGACCGACGCGATCGCCGCCCCGAACAGGAACAGCGCGGGCGCCGGGATCGGGAACCGTTCGGTCAACTTGCTTGCGGTTAGGGCCAGGGAGAGCTCCCGATCCCCACGACGAGCACGATCTCGCCGTAGGCGGTTACCTCGTGCATGCGAGCGACCTTACCGTCCCTAACAGTTTCCTTACACCCCGATTAGGCGGCACACACCGGCTGTGCCGATACTGAAGTCGCGATGCGCAGGCTTCTAGTCCCCATCCTGCTTGCTGCCGCTCTCGTCCCCGTCGTAGCTGCGCTTGCGGCGCCCGGAGCGCCTGCCGACGGCACCGTCTCGGTCAAGGGCGCCGACGGCAAGGTGGCGATCGTCGCGCGCGGCTCGTTCATCGGCTACTGCGACAGCTGCACGGATCCCGGGGTCAACGACCCGGATCCCACCGACGGCGCCGCGCCGACGATCACGAACTCCGAGGTCAGCCTCAACCTCACCGACACGAAGACCTTCTACCGCGGCACCGCGATGCGCTTCCGGATGGTCGGCGGCTTCTGGCGTGTGATCATCCAGGGCAAGGGAATCGACCTCTCGGGGATCGGCCGCGGCCAGATCGTGCTCGACGGCCAGGGTGGCTCCACCGACGGGACGTACCAGTTCGACGGGGACATCTACCGCTCGATGCCGGACTTCAGCTTCGGTTCCAGCTCGGCGCCTGACCGGGCGCTCTGGCATCCTGAGCCTGTGGCCTCCGGGAAAACGCAGACCGTGCTCATCGTCGAGGACGAGGCGAACATCGCGAGCTTCGTCACGCTGTACCTGCAGAAGGCCGGCTACACGGTCGATCGCGCCGCGACCGGCCAGGAGGGACTCGACCTCGCCACGCGCCAGCCCCCGGCGCTGATCCTGCTCGACCTCAACCTGCCCGACATGGACGGGCTCGACGTCTGCCGCAAGCTGCGCAACGACTCGCAGGTGCCGATCCTGATGCTGACGGCGCGCGACGACGACGTCGACAAGATCGTCGGCCTCGAGGTCGGCGCCGACGACTACCTGACGAAGCCGTTCAACCCGCGCGAGCTCGTCGCGCGCATCCGCTCGATCCTGCGCCGCGCATCGGCGCCGCCGCCGACGCACGCGCGGACGCAAGGAGCACGGCGCGATCTCGATCGACGCCGATCGGCGCGAGGTGCTCGTCGACGGGACCGAGGTGGCGCTCGCGCCGAAGGAGTTCGACCTCTTCTGGGAGCTGCTCGACCACCGCGGCATCGTGCTGACGCGCGACCAGCTGCTCGAGCGCGTCTGGGGCTACACGTTCGCGGGCGACACGCGCACGGTCGACGTGCACGTGCGACAGCTGCGACGGAAGATCGGCGAGGGGTGCCCCGTCGTGACCGTCTGGGGCGTCGGCTACAAGGTCGCCGACAGTGCCGCCCCGGTCACTTAGAGCTCGGCTCCTCCTCCTCTTCGTCGGCAGCGTGCTGGTGGCCGTGCTCGCGCGTCGCCGTCTCGCCGTGCGGCAGACTCGCACGCCACCAGCGTGCACCAGAGCACGAACGCTCAAGGAGACCGCCGGTCGCCGCGCTGACCTCTGCAAGCGCCAGCAGAACGACCTCGGCACCTTCGGCGCCGGCGCGACTTCATGACGCTCCTGCGCGAGCTCGCCGGCGGACGCTGTCGCATCCTGTAGGTGCGACACCTGCACCTCGACTCGGCACGAACCTCCCGACCGACCTCGACGAGCTGCCGGCGAGCTACGCCGAGGATCGACTGGAGACCGCCTCGCAAGCAGGGCGACGCATCCGTTCAACGCTCGATCTCGGACAGCTCGCGCCTACCTGGCCGTCGCCGCGCCGCTTCTTCGGCGCCGACAAGTCGGCAAGAACGCCACGGGGCTGACCAGCCCGTCCTGGTCGCCGCGCTCGTCGTGCGAACGAGCCGGCTCTCGACCTCGGCGCTGTCCGCTCGCGCGCTCCGCCGCTGCTGCTGGTCGTCGCTCGTCGTGATCCTGATCGTCGCGCTGCTCGTCGTCCGGCGCGATCGCGCGGCCGGTGCGCGAGCTCTCCGAGGCGAGCGAGCGGATCGCCCTCGGGCTGTACGACGTCCACCTCCGCAGCAAGGGCCGCGACGAGCTCGGCCTGCTCGCGCGCGCTTCGAGCGCATGGCGCGCAGCCTCGCGCAGACCGACGAGCACGAGCGCAACTTCCTGATGCGCATCTCGCACGAGCTGCGCACGCCGCTGACGCGCGATCCAGGGCCACGTGCAGCCTGATCGCCGACGGCCTGCTCGACGACCCGAGACGAGCAGCAGGCGTCGCTCGAGTCGTGCTCGTCGAGGCCGACCGGCTGCAGCGGCTGATCGGCGACCTGCTCGACCTCGCCAAGCTCGAGGCGCGCCGCTTCTCGCTGAACGCGAGCACGTCGACCTCGACGCGCTCTGCTCGCACGCCGCCCATGCCCGCGGCGCCGCCGCGCGCACGCGGCGCGTCGAGCTCCACTCCGAGCCGTGCGGCCGCGCTTCGTGCTCGGCGACGGCGACCGTCTCCTGCAGATCGTGGGCAACCTGATCGACAACGCGCTCCGCTGGACGCCCCCCGGCGGAGAGGTCGAGGTCGTGGTCGCGCCGAGCGGACGGCGTCGTCGACGTCGAGCGACAACGGGCCCGGCGTGCCGGTCGAGAGCCGCGAGCTGATCTTCCGCCCGTTCGTCTCGCAGGACGTCCAGGGCACCGGTCTCGGCCTCGCCGTCGCCTCCGAGCTCGCAAATGCGCTCGGCGGCCACATCGATCTGCAGAACCTGCGACGGGCTCGGCAGCCGCTTCACGCTCGTGCTGCCCTCCGTCTAGCATCGCGCCGTGGCCACGACCGCCGTAAAGCGACCCACGGCCTGGCTCGTCGCGCTGCGGCCGCGCCAGTGGACGAAGAACCTCCTGGTGTACGCCGCGATCATCTTCGCGGGCGACCTCCGCCACGGCGACAAGCTGCTCGCCGCGACGGGCGCGTTCGTCGTCTACTGTGCCGCCTCGTCGGCGGCCTACCTCCTCAACGACGTCCGCGACGTCGAGCACGACCGGGTCCATCCGGT
>CAVTXU010000002.1:0-60014 GCA_963738775.1 uncultured Actinomycetes bacterium | reverse complement strand
CTTCGTCGTCGAGTGGACGACGAGGTCGGCGCCGAGCTCGAGCGGGCGCTGGAGGAACGGCGTCGCGAAGGTGTTGTCGACGGCGACGATCGCCCCGACCCTGTGGGCCGCCTCGCACACCGCCCGGATGTCGACGATGTTCAGCGTCGGGTTCGTCGGCGTCTCGATCCACACGAGCCGCGTGTTCCCGTCGATCGCGTCGGCAATCGAGTCGGCCGGCGCCCAGTCGGCGATGTAGCCCTTCGGCTCGTAGACCTGCGAGAGCATCCGGTACACGCCGCCGTAGACGTCGTTGACGGCGAGGATGCGCTGGCCCGGGTCGACGAGGTGCATGATCGTCGTCGTCGCGCCGATTCCCGAGGCGTACGCGAGCCCGTGAGAGGCGCCCTCGAGTGACGCGAGGCAGGTCTCGAGCGCGTCGCGTGTCGGGTTGCGCACGCGGGCGTAGTCGTAGCCCTTGTGCTGGCCGACCGCCTCCTGCACGTACGTCGAGGTCTGGTAGATCGGCGTGATGATCGCGCCGGTCGCCGGGTCGGGCTCCTGGCCTGCGTGGATGGCGCGCGTTTCGAAGTCCACTAGCGGACGATGGTATCGAGTCCGAGCGGCTGGGCAAGGCGCTCGAGGGCCTTGCCGAGGGCGTCGTCGAGCGCGCCCGAGGCGCGGACGCCTGGCTCGCGATGGAATGCCTGCACGCGCAGCGTCCCCGCCTTGCGGTCGGACTTGAGATCGGCGCGACCGACGATCCGGTCGCCGCGCAGGAACGGCAGCACGTAGTAGCCGTACACGCGCTCGGGCTGCGGCTTGTAGACCTCGATCAGATGGTCGAAGCCGAGCACGCGGCGCGCGAAGTCGCGATCCCAGAGCAGGTTGTCGAACGGCGAGAGGAGAACGGCTCCGCTCGGCGCGGCGTCGAGCTCGGCGTCTGCCGGGACGAGGACGGGCGCGCCGCCGTCCGTGACCGGGAGCCGCCGCAGCTCGCCCTCGGCGACGAGCTCGTCGATGTGCGGCCGCAGCCGCGCGACGCCGCCGCGGAGCCGGTAGTGCTCCTTGATCCCGAACTCGGTGAGCGCGCCGCGGGCGCGGACGGCGCGGAGGCTCAGCCCACGCAGCCACTCGGCCTCGCTCGGCGCCGGCTGGTCGAGCAGCTCCTGCGGGAGCACGCGCTCCGGCAGGTCGTACAGCCGCTGGAACCCTTCGCGGCCGGCGATCACGAGCCGGCCCGCGGTCCAGAGCGCCTCGAGCATCCGCTTTGCCGGCTTCCAGTTCCACATCCCGCCGCCGCCCTGCCCCTCGAAGTGGCGCGAGGCGAGCGGGCCGCGCTCGCGGATCTCGCCCATCACCTGGTCGGCCAGCTTCGGGTCGCCGTCGATGATCGGGCCGAACCAGTGGTGGATGTGGCGCTCGACCATCCGCGCGCGGAACAGCGGCCAGTCCTCGACCGGGATCAGGCAGGCCTCGTGGGCCCAGTATTCGAAGATCTTCCCCTCGCGCAGCAGGCGCGAGACCGTGCCGCGCGGATAGTTCCCGACCCGCGAGCTGAGCACGATCCGGTGGCTGCGCTCGACCGTCGAGATCGAGTCGAGCTGGACGCACGAGAGCTGCCTGATCGCGTCGAGCACCTCGCGCGCCGTCCCTTTGCGTTGCCGCGTCGCGAAGCGCTGGTGGGCGACGACGTACCGGCGCAGCTGCTCGACGGAGATCAACGGTTGTGTGCGACGAACTCGAGCAGGTCGGAGCGCGTCACGACGCCGATCGGCTTCCCCGCGAGCGCGACGACGACCGCCGGTGCGCCGCTCGTCAGCTCCGCGAACACGCGGTCGATCGACTCCGACGCCTCGACGGCGGCGAGCGGCGGCTGCATCGCGGCGGCGACGTCCTCGTTCAGAGCGTCGCCGTTGCGGAACACGCGGTCGAGCAGCCCGCGCTCGTTGAGCGAGCCGACGATGTCGGAGAGCGCCTCGGGCGGGTCGTTGCGCGCGACGACGAGCTGCGAGATCCCGTAGCGCTGCATCAGCTCGATCGCGTGGCTCACCTTGTGGTGCGAGCCGACGGCGACGAGGCTCGGCACGCCGCCCTCGCGCGCATCCTGCAGGACGTCACCGACCGGCGGCACAGGCGCTCGGCGCTCGACGAAGCCGTACTCGAGCATCCAGTTGTCGTCGTAGAACTTGGACATGTACGAACGACCCGAGTCGGGGATCAGCGAGAGGATCTTCGCCTCGGCCGCGAAGCGCTCGGCGAGCTGGAGCGCGGCCCAGACCGTCGTCCCCGCGGAGCCGCCGGCCAGGATCCCCTCCTCGCGCGCGAGCCGCCGCGCCGTGAGGAACGAGTCGCGGTCGCTCACCCGGATCCACTCGTCCACGACGGACGGGTCGAGCGTCTGGGGCCACGTGTCCTTGCCGACGCCCTCGACGAGGTACGGATGCGTCGGATGCTCGTGGTCGGCCGTGAAGACCGAGCCCTCCGGATCCGCGCCGACGATCAGCACGTCGGGGCGGCGCTCCTTGAAGTAGCGCCCGATGCCGGTGATCGTGCCGCCGGTGCCGACGGAGATCACGATCGCGTCGATCTGCCCGCCGTCGGTCTGTCCCCAGAGCTCGGGCGCGGTCTGCTCATAGTGCGCCGTCGGGTTGGCCTGGTTCGAGTACTGATCGGGCTTGAAGCCGCCGGGGATCTCCTCGGCGAGGCGGTCCGAGACCGAGTAGTAGCTCTCCGGCGAGTCGTGGTCGACCGCGGTCGGCGTGATCACGACCTCGGCGCCGTACGCGCGCAGCATCGAGATCTTCTCCTGGCTCATCTTGTCGGGCATCACGAAGATGCAGCGGTAGCCCTTGATCGCCGCCGCGATCGCGAGGCCGACGCCCGTGTTGCCGGAGGTCGGCTCGACGATCGTGCCGCCGGGCTTCAGCTTCCCGTCGCGCTCGGCCGCCTCGATCAGCGCCATGCCGATGCGGTCCTTCACCGAGCCGCCTGGGTTCAGGTACTCGAGCTTCGCGAGGAGCTCGGGCCCGCCGGGCCGCCCGAGCTTCAGCAGGCGCACGATTGGCGTATCGCCGACGAGGTCGAGGACGGTCGGGTACTCGCGCGGCATCGCGCGCAAGACTACTAGTGGCGGAAGTGGCGACGGCCGGTCATGACCATCGCGGCGCCCGCGGCCTCGACCGCGGCGGCCACCTCTGCGTCGCGCTTCGAGCCGCCCGGCTGGATGATCGCCGTAACGCCCGCGTCGAGCGCGAGCTGCGGGCCGTCGGGGAACGGGAAGAACGCGTCGGAGGCGAGCACGGCGCCTTGCAAGTCGTGCCCGAGCTCCGTGGCCTTCTCGAGCGCGATCCGCACCGCGTCGACGCGGCTCATCTGGCCGGCGCCGATCCCGATCGTGGCGAGATCCTTTGCGATCACGATCGAGTTGGAGGTCACGTGCTTGCAGACCCGCCACGCGAACAGCAGGTCGCCCCAGACCGCCTCATCGATCGTGCCGCAGGCGATCTCCATCAGCTCGCGATCCTCGAGATCCCAGTCGCGATCCTGGACGAGGAGCCCGCCGACGACGCGCTTGTAGTCCTTCTCGCCGGAGTCGTAGCGGCGGCGCTCGTGGTCGATCAGGATCCGCGTGTCCGGCTTCTGCTTCAGCACCTCGAGCGCCTCGTCGTCGTAGCCGGGTGCGTAGAGGACGTCGATGAAGCGCTCGGACAGCGCCTGGCCGAGCGCGGCGCTCACCGGCCTGTTCAGCGCGCAGACCATCCCGAATGCGGAGACCGGATCCGAGGCGAGCGCCTTCAGGTACGCCTCTTCCGCGCTCCCCGCCACCGCGACGCCGCACGGGTTCGCGTGCTTGACGATCACGCAGGCGGGCAGCTCGAACTCGCGCAGGAGCAGCTCGGCGCGGTCGAGGTCGTAGGTGTTGATCAGCGAGAGCGGCCGCCCGTGGAGCTGGGTCATGTTCGAGAGCAGATGGCGTCGTGCGCCGGCCTCTCGGTAGTACGCGGCGGCCTGGTGCGGGTTCTCGCCGTACGCGAGGTCGGTGACCTTCTCGAACGACAGCGTCAGAAGCTCGGGGAAGCCTTCGCGGCCGTTGAACCAGCCGGCGATGGCCGCCTCGTAGGCCGCGGTGGTGGCGAACGCCTCGGCCGCGAGCTGGCGGCGCGTGTCGAACGAGAGCTCGCCGTTCTCCTGCAGCTCGTCGAGCACGAAGCCGTATTGCTCGGTGCGCGAGATCGGCGCGACGTGGGCGAAGTTCTTAGCGGCACCTCGCAGCATCGACGGCCCGCCGACGTCGATCATCTCGACGGCCTCCTCCTCGGTCGTGCCGAAGCTCGCGGCCACGTCGGAGAACGGATAGAGGTTGACGCAGACGAGGTCGAACGGCTCGATCCCGTGCTCGGCCAGTGTGGCCAGGTCCTCCTCGTTGTCGCGGCGCGCGAGGATGCCCGCGTGGATGCGCGGATGGAGCGTCTTCACGCGGCCTCCGAGCATCTCCGGCGACTGCGTGAGCGACTCGACGAGGCTCACGCTGAGGCCCAGCTCCTCGAGGAACGACGCCGTGCCGCCGCTCGCGATCAGCTCGACGCCGAGCTCGTCGAGGCCGCGCGCGAACGGTTCGAGGCCGGTCTTGTCGTAGACCGAGATCAGCGCGCGGCGGATCACGAGGCGACCAGCTCTCCGACGACGCGCGGCAGCAGCCGGTGCTCGACCTCCTGCACGCGCGCGCGCAGCGTCTCGACCGTGTCGTCGGCATAGACCGGGACGCTCTCGGCCGCGATCACCGGGCCGCTGTCGACGCCGTCGTCGACGTAGTGCACCGTCGCGGCAGTCTCGTCGACTCCCGCGGCGAGCGTGTCCTCGATCGGGTGGTTGCCTGGGAAGTCGGGGAGCCGAGCGGAGTGCGTGTTGACGATGCGGCCGGCGTAGCGGGCGAGGAACGGCGCGGTCAGCAGGTGCATGTAGCCGGCGCAGACGACTAGTTCGACGCCGCGGCTGTCGAGCCAGTCGGCCATTGCGGTGTCGCGCGCGGCCCGGTCGGCGAAGTCGTCGAGCTCGAAGACGGCCGTCACGACTCCCGCCGCCTCGGCGCGCTCGAGGGCGCGGATGCCAGGCTTGTTCGAGGCGACCGCGACGACGGGCAGCCCCGCGTCGAGCAGCGCCTGCAGGTTCGTGCCGGAGCCGGAGACGAGGACGCCGATCATCCGAAGTGCACTCCCTCGCCCGGCTCAAGCGTGCCGATCACGAGCCCGTCGCCGGCGTCGGCGGCCGGCACGACCGCGCAGAAGCCGATCCCGCAGTTGAACACTCGCAGCAGCTCGTCCTCCTCGACTCCCTGCTCGGCGAGCCAGTCGAACACGGGCGGGCGCTCCCAGGCGTGCGGGTCGATGCGGGCGCCGAGGCCGACGGGTAGGACGCGAGCGAGGTTGCCTGCGATCCCGCCACCGGTCACGTGGGCCAGCGCTCGCACGTCGGCACGCGCGCGGAGTGCGCGCACCTCGTCGAGGTACAGGCGCGTCGGCGGCAGCAGCAGGTCGGCGTCGAACGGGCCGTCGCCGACGAGCGCGCGCACGAGCGTGAAGCCGTTTGCGTGGATCCCGGCAGAGGCGAAGCCGAGGACTACGTCGCCGGCCTCGCAGCGCGAGCCGTCGATCAGCCGCTCGCGGTCGACGATGCCGACGCAGGTGCCCGCAAAGTCGAGCTCCTCCTCGCGGTAGATCCCGGGCAGCTCGGCCGTCTCGCCGCCGAGGATCGCGCAGCCGGCGGCGCGGCACACGTCCGCCGCGCCCTCGACGAGCTCGGTGAGCTGGTCGAGATCGACCGAGTTCGCGGCCACGTAGTCCATGAAGAAGAGCGGCTCGGCGCCGGTCGTGAGCACGTCGTTGATGCAGTGCGCGGCGAGGTCGGCGCCCGTCCAGCGCAGCTTGCCCGCGCGCCGTGCGAGCACGAGCTTGGAGCCGACGCCGTCGGTGGAGGCTGCGAGCAGGCGCTGCTCGTCGAGGGCGTAGAGGCCCGCGAAGCCGCCGAGGGCGCCGACGGTGCCCGGAGTGCGCGTCGACTCGACCGCCGCCCGAAGCCGGTCGACGAGGGCCACCGCCTTCTCGAGCGAAACCCCCGCGGAGTCGTAGGTGCTCACCCGCCGAGTCTAAACCGACGGGTCACAGGAAGAGCTCGGCGTGCAGCTCCGGGCGACCGGCGGGGCCGCCGGGCAGGAAGCGGACGATTGTCTCGCCGAGCTCGACGCTGTCGCGGCGCGCGTCGAGATCGAGGAGCTGCGCGAGCGCGCGGGCCTTGCTGTCGGGCTCGTCGGCGAGCAGGTGCAGCTCGGCCAGGCGCAGCTCCTCGTACTGCTCGAGCAGCTCGTCGATCCAGTCGCGCGGCGGGTGGAGCTCGAGCCGGTAGCCGGCGCCCGTGGCGACGAACGTGCGCCGGCCCGAGCGCTCCTGCACGCGCAGCCCGCGCCGCGCCGCGCGGTCGAGCGCCTCGGCGAACTCGTCCTCGTCGAGTGCGATTCCAATGTGGTCGACGCGCGGGAGCGTCCACTGGCCCGGCTGGACGACGATGTTGACCGCGCCGCGCTCCAGCTCGGACAGCCGCAGCCGGAAGCCACGCGAGTCGAGCTCCTCCCACGAGACCCCGGGCTCGAACGACGCGGGCTCGTCGCCGATCCGCCCGTGCCGCGCGATCAGCTCGAAGCCGAGCTTGGCGACGTAGCGAGCCTCGACCTCGCGCGCCTTGCGCGTGACGAGGTGGTAGTGGAAGAGCTGCACGGGGCGCCGAGTGTACGCCCCGGACCTGGACCACGCGGACAGGACCCGGGGTCAGGCACCAGGACATGTCTAGAGGGGACTTGGCTACGCGCGCACTGGCTCGAAGCGGAGCTTCGTCGCGTCCGCGGGGATCGCGGTCGGGTAGTCGCGTGTCAGGCACGCGCGGCAGAGGTTTGTCGGCGGCAGTTGCGTCGACTCCTCGAGCCCCTCCAGGGAAAGGTATGCCAGCGAGGTCGCGCCGATGTGCTCGCGCACCTCTTCGATCGAGCGCACGTTCGCGATCAGCTCGTCCGGATCGGCCAGGTCGATGCCGTAGAAGCACTGGCCGACGACCGGCGGCGACGAGATCCGCACGTGCACCTCCGTCGCGCCCGCGTCGAACAGCATCAGCACGATCGCGCGCGTCGTGTTGCCGCGCACGATCGAGTCGTCGACGATCACGACGCGCTTCCCCGCGACCTCGGCGACCGGATGGAACTTCATCCGGATCCCCTGCTGGCGCATCTCCTGGTCGGGCTGGATGAACGTGCGCCCGACGTACCGGTTCTTGATCAGGCCCTCGCTGAACGGGATCCCGGTCGCGCGCGAGAAGCCGACCGCCGCCGGGGTACCGGAGTCGGGGATCGGCAGCACGAGGTCGGCCTCGACGGGCGCCTCCCGCGCGAGCCGCTCGCCCATCCGCACGCGCGCGCCGTGCACCTCGACGCCGTCGAGCTGCGAGTCGGGCCGCGCAAGGTAGAAGAACTCGAAGATGCAGAGCGCACCCGCGCCGGTGATTGGCATCGCCTGCGTCGCGCGGCAGCCGTCGTCGTCGATCGCTACGAGCTCGCCGGGCGCGATCTCGCGGACGAACTCCGCGGCGACGAGATCGAGCGCGCACGTCTCGGATGCGACGACCCAGTCCTCGTGGATCCGGCCGAGGCAGAGCGGGCGGAAGCCGAACGAGTCGCGGAAGGCGAGCAGCGTGCCCTCCGAGAGCGCGACGACCGAGAACGCGCCCTGGAGCTTGCGCATCGTGTTCGCGACGGCCTCCTCGAGCGGTGCCTCGTCGGAGGAGATCAGCGCCGCGATCACCTCGGTGTCGGAGGTCGAGCCGAGCTTCACGCCGCGCTCCGCAAGCTCCTCGCGCAGCTGCGCCGTGTTCGTGAGGTTGCCGTTGTGGCCGAGCGCGACCGTCCTCGCCTTGCCGTGATGGACGAGCGGCTGCGCGTTCGACCAGTGCCCGGAACCGGTGGTGGAGTAGCGGTTGTGGCCGATCGCGGTCTGGCCGCGCAGGCCGCGCAGCTTCTTCTCGTCGAAGACCTGGCTGACGAGCCCGAGATCGCGCAGCGCGGTGAGCCGGCCCTGATCGGAGACCGCGATCCCCGCCGACTCCTGGCCTCGGTGTTGGAGCGCGAAGAGGCCGAAGTAGGTGAGCCGGGCCACGTCCCGGTCGTTCGCGTGGATGCCGAAGAGCCCGCACATCGCTAGCCCCAGGCCTCCTTCAGCGTCGGGAGCGGGATCCCGAGCAGCCGGTCGCCGCCGACGATGCCGATCCGGCGCAGGCCCTTCGCGCCGAGCCGCTCGACGTCGCCGGCCGGACAGGCGATCACGGCGCAGCCGCCGCCCTCGCCGAACAGCGCGAGCGGGTCGTCGTCCAGCTCGAGCTCGGCGCCGATGCCGGAGTGCAACGCGGCCTCGGCAAGGCACACCGCGAGGCCGCCGTCGGAGGCGTCGTGCGTGAGCGTCAGCAGCGGCGCGGCCTTCCACAGGAACCGGATCAGCGCGGCCTCGGCGGCGAGGTCGAGCTCCGCGACGACACCGCCGAGCTCGCCGTAGCGGGCCTGGTACTCGGAGCCGGCGAACGAGAGCTCGGGCTCGCCCGCGAGCAGGACGACGTCGCCCTGCTGCCACGCGCCCGGGACGCCGCGCACGTCCGGCACGAGCCCGACGCAACCGACGACCGGCGTGGGGTGGATCGAGCGCCCGTCGCTGTCGTTGTAGAGCGAGACGTTGCCCGAGACGACGGGGACGCCGAGCGCCTCGGCCGCGGCGGCGATCCCCTCGATCGCCTCGGCGAGCTCCCACGCGATCTCGGGCTTCTCGGGATTGCCGAAGTTGAGGCAGTCGGTCAGCCCGAGCGGCTCGCCGCCGGCGCAGGCGACGTTGCGCGCGGCCTCGAGCACGGAGAGCGCGCCGCCGGTGCGCGGGTCGAGCGAGGCGAGCCGGCCCTGGCCGTCGAGCGACACGGCAAGCCCGCGCAGCGACGGGCGCAGCCGCAGCACCGCCGCGTCGAGCCCGGGCCGGCGCACGGTGCGCGAGCCGACGAGGTGGTCGTAGCGCTCGTAGATCCAGGCGCGGCTCCTGATGTTCGGCGAGGCGAGCAGCTCGAGCAGCGCCTGCGACGTCTCCGGCCCCCACGGCGGCGTCGTGCTCTGGGCCGGCCGCGGCTCGCGGCGGATGTCGTAGCGCGGGCACTCGTCTGTGAGGAGCCGCGCGGGAATCGAGCCGACGACCTCGTCGCCGTGGAAGGCGCGCAGCATGCCGGAGTCGGTCACCTCGCCGATCGTCGTGCAGTGCAGCTCCCACCGCTCGCACACCTCGGTCAGCGCCTCGAGCATCTGCGGCCGCACGACCGCGACCATCCGCTCCTGGCTCTCGGAGATCATGATCTCCCACGGCTCCATGCCCTCCTCGCGCAGCGGCACGCGGTCGAGGTGGATGTCGAGCCCGCACTCGGAGGCCATCTCGGCGAGCGACGAGGCGAGGCCCGCCGCGCCGCAGTCCTGCAGCGACTCGACGAGCCCGCGCTCGGTCAGCTCGACCGAGACCTCGATCAGCTTCTTGCCCGTGAACGGGTCGCCGACCTGCACCGTCGGCCGCTTGTCTGCATCGTCCTGCCCGAGCTCCTGGCTCGCGAGCACGCTCGCGCCGCCGATTCCGTCGCGGCCCGTCGTCGCGCCGTAGAGGACGACGAGGTGCCCGACGCCGGTCGCCTTCGCCGTCGTGACCCGGTCGACGGGCAGCAGCCCGACGCACATCGCGTTGACGAGGCAGTTGTCCGCATAGGACGGGTCGAAGACGGCCTCGCCGCCGACGGTCGGGATCCCGGTCGAGTTGCCGTAGGCCCCGATCCCGGCGACGGCGCGATCGAAATGGTTGTCGGGGGCGCCGAAGCGCAGGCCGTCGAGCAGCGCGACCGGCCGCGCGCCCATCGCGACGATGTCGCGCAGGATCCCGCCGACCCCGGTCGCGGCGCCCTGGAACGGCTCGACCGCCGAGGGATGGTTGTGGCTCTCGACCTTGAACGCGACCGCCTCGCCGTCGCCGAGGTCGAGCACGCCCGCATTCTCGCCGGGGCCCTGCAACACTCGTTCTCCCGTGGACGGAAGCCGCTTCAGCAGCCGCGCCGAGTGCTTGTACCCGCAGTGCTCCGACCAGAGCAGCGAGAAGACCGCGAGCTCGAAGTGATTCGGTTCCCGGGTGAGCAGCTCACAGATACGGTCGTACTCGCCGTTGGTAAGGCCGAGAGCACGATGAAGAGGCTGTTCCGCAACCCGCGTCAGAGCAAAGAGTGTACCCGGGAAGGTGGACGGGCGGCTCCGTCGTTGCACCCACTATGAGACCCAAGTACATCCTGATGCTGCTGGCGCTCTCCGCGATCTGGGGCTCGTCGTTCATGTGGATCAAGATCGGCGACCGGCAGCTCGCGCCGGCGACGCTCGTGCTCGGCCGCGTCGGCATCGGCGCGCTGACGCTGATCCCCGTGGTGCTGATCGTGGTCGGTCCGCGCGGCCTGCTCGCCGAGGTGCGCCGCCACTGGTTCCCGCTCTTCCTCGTCGGCGCGCTCAACGCGGCGGTGCCGTTCTGGCTCCTCACGTGGAGCGAGACGCGGATCGACTCGGGCCTCGCGGCGATCATCCAGGCGGCGGCGCCCATCTTCGTGGCGCTGCTCGCGCTGCGGTTCGTGCCGTCCGAGCGCGTGACCGGGTGGCGGCTCGTCGGGCTGCTCGTCGGCTTCGCGGGAGTCGGGCTGCTCGTCGGGATCCAGAAGGGCGGCGATGTCCTCGCCGCGCTCGCCGTGGTCGCGACGGCGCTCTGCTACGCGGGCTCGATCCTCTACGCCGGCCGAAGGCTGAAGGGCGTGCCGCCGATGGTGATCGCGCTCGGGACGCTCTTCACGGCGACGGTGTTGATGGCTCCGGCTGGGCTCTCGCAGGCGCCGTCGTCGGCGCCCTCGCCCGAGATCATCATCGCGGTGCTCGTGCTCGGCGTCGTCTGCAGCTCGATCGCCTACATCCTGTACTTCGGGATCATGGCAGGGGCGGGTGCATCGCGGGCGATCCTCGTCACCTACCTAGTGCCGGCGATGGCGGTCTTCTACGGCGCCGTCTTCCTGAGCGAGCCGGTGAGCATCTCCTCGGTCGTCGGCCTCGCGCTGATCCTCGCCGGCGTCGCGCTCGGGACGGGCGCCGTCTCGCCGGTAGCCTCCTTGCGTGCGCGGCTACGTCCCCCTGCTCCTGCTTCTCGCCGCGATCTGGGGTAGCTCCTACCTCTTCATCAAGGTGGCGGTTCGAGACGTGCCGCCGGCGGCCATGGTCGAGCTGCGCCTGCTGTTCGCGGTGCCGCTCCTGATCGGCTACCTCGCTGCGCAGGTCGGCGGCCGCAAGGCGCTCTCGGAGCTGCGGCGGGTCGGTCGCGTCGGCGTCGTGCTCGGGTTCGCGAACGCGGCGCTGCCGTTCACGCTGATCGCGTGGGGTGAGCAGCACGTCGATTCGGGAATCGCCGCGATCGCAAACGCGACGGTGCCGATCTTCGTCGTCCTGCTCGCGCTGCACTTCCGCCCCGAGGAGCGGATCTCGCGGCTGCAGGCGGTGGGGATCGGGGTCGGGATCGTCGGCGTCGCGGTGCTCGCGGGCTTCAACCCGACGGGCGGCTGGTGGGCGTTCGCAGGGACGGTGGCCGTCCTGCTCTCGTCGGTCTCGTACGCCGCGGCGAACCTCTACGCGGGCAGGCGCGTCGGCACCCACGCGACCGGGCCGGTGCTGGCCGCGGCCTCGATGCTGGCCGCGCTCGTGCTGCTTGCGCCGTTCGCGCTCGTCCGTCTCCCGTCTGCGACGCCGAGCTGGAAGGCGATCGCGTCGATCGCGGCGCTCGGGATCCTCGGCACGGCGGTCGCGCAGATCGTTTTTTATCGGATGCTCCGCCTCTACGGCTCCGCCCGCTCGAGCCTCGTCGCCTACCTGCTGCCGGTGACCGCGCTCGCCTACGGCGCGGTGCTGCTCGACGAGCCGGTCACCGCCGCGACGCTCGTCGGGCTCGTGCTGATCCTCGGAGGCGTCGCGATCGGCTCCGGGAGGCTCACGTGGCCGAGGTGACCGTTCGCCGCGCGCAGGCCGGCGACGTCGAGTTTCTGATCTTGCTCGTCACCCACGACGAGGTCGCGCCGTTCCTCTCGGCCAGGCGCGCCACCGAGCGAGACGCGCTGCTCGCAGAGATCGAACGCTCCGACGCCGAGCCCGAGGCGTTCGGGCGCTTCGTGATCGAGGTGGACGGGAAACTGGCGGGGGCGATCGCCTTCGAGCGGGTCAACGCGAGAAGCAGGATCGCGCGGCTCGCCGGGCTCGCGACGCACCCCGACTTCCGCGGCCGTCGGGTGGCCGACGACGCGACGCGCCTCTTCATCCGCCACCTGCTCTGCGATCTGGGCTTCCACCGGCTCGAGCTCGAGATCTACGCGTTCAACGAGCGCGCCCTGGCCGTGGTCGAGCGCGTCGGCTTCACGCGCGAGGGCGTGAAGCGGAAGGCGTACTGGCGCCACGGCGAATGGGTCGACGCGATGTTCTTCGGGCTGGTGGAGGAAGATCTGGAGCCATGACGCGGCTCAGGACGACCCTCCTCTGCGGGCTCGCGGGCGGGACGCTCGCGGCGGCGCTCGAGCTGCCGTTCATCGGCCGCTACGGCTGGGATCGCGACGAGCTCTACTTCCTCTCCGCGGCGAAGCATCCCGCGCTCGGGTATGTCGACTTTCCGCCGCTGACCGCGTGGATCGGCTGGCTCGTCCACGCCGTCGCGGGCAACTCGCTCGTGGCGCTGCGGCTGACCTGCCTCGCGGTGGGGATCGCGGTGATCTTCCTCATCGCGCTGATGGCGCGCGAGCTGGGCGGCGGCTGGCGCTCACAGCTCGCCGCCTCGCTCGGGTGGGCGCTCGTGCCTCTAGCGCTCGGCTCGGCGAGCATCTTCCACCCGACCTGGTTCGACCTGCTTGCGTGGACTGCATTCCTCTACGTCGCGCTGCGGCTGCTCGGCCGCCCGGAGCCGCGGCTCTGGCCCGTGCTCGGCCTGGTCGCCGGGATCGGCCTCGAGGCGAAGTACACGATCGTCGTGCTCCTCGTTTCGTTCACGATCGGCCTGCTCGCGACGCCGTCGAGGCGGCTGCTCCTGACGCGCGGGCCCTGGCTCGCGCTCGGGGTCGCGGTCCTCGTCCTCCTGCCGAACCTCGTCTGGCAGGCGCAGCACGGCTGGCCGAGCGTCCACTTCGCGTCGAGTCAGAACGCGAAGACCTCCTCGGACGTCTCGCGGGTCGCCTACCTGATCCAAGTCCCGCTCTACCTCGGCGTGGCTGGAGCCGTGGTCGCGGCGATCGGGATCGTCCTGCTCTGGCGCCGGCGACGCCTGCGCCCGCTCGCGATCGTGCCCGTCGCGGTGGCGGTGCTCTTCTTCCTCGAGCGAGGGCGGGGCTACTACCCGCTGCCGTCCGCCACGATCGCGTTCTCGGCGGGGATGGTGGCGCTCGGCGGCTGGCTGCAAGCGGGCCACCGGGCTCGCTACCTCGTCGTGGCCGGGCTCGTCGTGGTGCAGGCCGCCGTGCTCGTCGTCGTCGGGCCGCTCGTCTGGCCCGTCCGCTCGACCGGCTCGATGGTGAGCTCGGGCGTCTGGAAGAACTCGTTCTACAAGGACGAGCTCGGCTGGCCCGAGCTCGCCGACGAGACGGCGCGGGCGTGGCGCGCGCTGCCGGCGGCCGACCGGAGCGACGGCGTCGTGCTGGCCGGGAACTACGGCGAGGCCTCGGCGCTCCAGCTCTACGGGCCGGCGCGCGGCTTGCCGCTCGTGCTCAGCGGCCACCTCTCGTGGCAGTACTGGCGCCCGAAGCGTCTCGACCAGCGCTTCGCGCTCGTCGTCGGCAAGGACCAGGGCTTCCTCAACGCGGCGTGCGGCGGCTCGTGGCGCCAGGTCGGCCAGATCGACAACCCCTGGCACATCGCCAACGAGGAGCAGGGGCGGATGATCGTCGCCTGCCACCTCCTCAGGCCGCTCGGTCAGGACTGGAAGCCGCTGATCGCCACGGACCAGCTCTAGCGCGAATTACTTCTTGGGCAGGTCGATGCGCCCGCGGCCGAAGGCGTCGATGCGCCCCCAGCGGCCCGGAATGTCGAGCAGCTCGAGGTGTCCGATCCCGCGAGCCAACGCGGGGTCGACGATCAGGTGCTCGCCCAGCGGCTCGAGCCCGAGCATCGTCCGCAGCAGCAGCAGCGGTGTGCCGGTCGACCAGGCCTGCGGGCTGCACGCGGTCGGGTACTGGACGGGATAGCGCGTCATCGCGCGCGGGTAGCCGCCGAATGCCTCGGGCAGCCGGCCGTCGAAGAACTCCGCCGCGTCGAAGATCCCCGATGCGATCTGCGCGGCCTCTTCCTTGAAGCCGTAGCGGCGCAGGCCCCACGCGATGAACGAGTTGTCGAACGGCCAGACCGTGCCGACGTGGTAGCCGATCGGGTTGTAGCGCCCCTCGCCCTCGGCCATCGTCCGCACGCCCCAGCCGGAGAACAGGCGCTTCCCCATCAGGTGCCCCGCGACCGACTTCGCCTTCGACTTGTCGACGATCCCGCTCCAGAGCAGGTGGCCGTTGTTCGAGGTGAGCGCGTCGACCTGGCGCCCGTCGACGTCGAGCGCGATCGCGAAGTACCCGTCGTCCTCGACCCAGAAGTCGCGGTTGAAGCGGCGCTTCAGGTCGGCCGCCTCCTGCTCGAGGCGATCGGCGAACGCGGGGTCCTTCCAGACGAGCCGCGAAAGACGGGCGCCTCGCATCTTCGCGTCGTAGGCGTAGCCCTGGAGCTCGCAGGTCGCGCGCGGGAACCCGGGCAGCGTGCCGTCGCGGTAGGAGATCGAGTCCCACGAGTCCTTCCAGCACTGGTTCTCGAGCCCGGTCTTCTCGTTGCGGCGCCGGTACGAGATGTAGCCGTTGCCCTGGAGATTCGGCGTACTCGTCGATCCAGTTCAGCGCAGCGCGCGCCTCGTACTCGAGGTCGCGCACGAGCTTCGTGTCGCCGGTCCAGCGCTCGTACTCGTCGAGCAGCACGACATAGAGCGGCGTCGCGTCGGCGCAGCCGAAGTACGGCGAGTGCGGCCGCTCCTCGAACGCCGTCATCTCGCCGTAGCGCATCTCGTGGAGGATCCGGCCTGGATCCTCGTCGCGGAAGTCGTCGACTCGCGTGCCCTGGCGCTCGCCGAGCGCGCGGAGGGTGGTCGCGGCGAGCTCCGGCGTGAACGGCAGCGCCTGGAGGCTCGTGAAGATGCTGTCTCGGCCGAACATGGTCATGAACCACGGCAGGCCGGCCGCCGGCAGCGAGCGCCCGGGCATCGTCCGCGTCGAGAAGCGGAGCGCCGCGAGGTCGACGAGGCTGCGGTGATACGTGTGGCGCAGCGAGTCCGAGTCGCACTGGACCTGCGGTGCCGCCTGGAGCCACTTGTCGAGCCCGCGCGCCATGTTCGGGCGGGCGCTGCTCGCCGTTCGCATCGGGCCGCCGCCCCAGGCCGAGTACTCGGTCTTGACGTCGAGCGAGGTCTGCCACTGGCCGTGCGCGGGGATCTTGATCCTGAACGTCAGGCCGCCCGCATCGATCTTCGCCGGCTCGGTGGTGGAGATCAGGGTCTCGCGCGCGAACGACTCGCGCGTGTAGCCGAGGATCAGCGCGCCTCGCACGATCTTGCTGTGGTAGGCGCCCTTCTTCTTGAGCGCGTCCTTGACCTCGAACAGATCGGCGAAGTCGCTGGCCGCGTCGAGCCGCACCTCGAGCGCGACCGGCTTGTCGTCGTGATTGAGGATCGTGATGTCCTCGTGGAAGCCGTCGGCGACCATGCGCTGGCGGATCACCGAGAGCTTCGCGTCGATGTAGACGGTGCCCGTGCCCGGGACGAGGAAGAAGCGCGTCTCGAAGTACTGGAGGTCGTCGGTCGACAGCGCGTTCAGCCGCTCGCCGTCGATCGTCAGCACCCACTTCGAGAGGAAGCGCGTATCGAACGAGAAGAGCCCGGTCGCGTCGACCGGCGAGGCGTCGATATCGCCGTTTCGGTCGCTGACGACGAAGGTGTTGCCCTCGAGGATCTGGACGAGCTCGGTCATCGGATCTTCCTCGCGTAGACGGACTTCGGCGGGGCCGGGAAGAGCCGCTGGAACGACATCACGAGGCCGAGGTTGCCTTCGGCGTGGAGCACACCGCGCAGCGTTGCCGCCATCGCGTTGACCCGCCCGGTCGCCATGTCGTCGAACAGGGCTTTCGTGGTGCGGATCACGGCGTCGGCCTCCGTGTCCGCGTTCGACACGGCGATGTCGCCCTTTGCCACCGTCACGTACCAGAACTGGGTGCGGCCGCCGTTCTTCAGCTCGATCCGCAGCGAGCCCGACGCGCTCTGCAGCAGCGGCTCGTGACCGCGCGTCGCGAGCTTGTCGAAGAACGTCGCGGTCGCGTCTGTCCCGGCCTTGGCCATTCGCCAAACCCTAGACGAGTTCGTCGGTACTACGGATTCCGAAGGGAAGGAATGTGAAAGGGTACGCGCGGTGATCGTCGCAAGCGCCACCACGGTCGACCTGGCTCGCGCGCAGTTCGCGACGACCTCGATCTATCACTTCCTCTTCGTCCCGCTGACGCTCGGCCTCGGCCCGATCGTCGCGATCTTCCAGACGCAGTGGCATCGCACGAAGGACGAGCGTTGGCTCAAGCTGACGCACTTCTTCGGGACGCTGTTCCTGATCAACTTCGCGATCGGCGTCGCGACCGGCCTCGTCCAGGAGTTCCAGTTCGGGATGAACTGGTCGGTCTACTCGAAGTTCGTCGGCAACGTGTTCGGCGCGCCGCTCGCGATCGAGGGGCTCGCTGCGTTCTTCCTCGAGTCGACCTTCCTCGGCCTCTGGATCTTCGGCTGGAACCGGCTCTCGCCGCGCGTCCACCTCGCGACGCTGTGGACCGCCGTCGTCGGCACGTGGCTCTCGGCCTACTTCATCCTCGTCGCGAACTCGTTCATGCAGGATCCGGTCGGCTACAAGATCGCTGAACGGGCAGGCGGTGCTGACGAGCATCTGGGCGCTCCTCGGCAGCCACTGGGCCTACTACGCGTTCATCCACACGATCCTCGCGGGGCTGACCTGCGGCGCGGCGGTCGTCTTCGGCGTCTGTTGCTGGCACTTCGCGCGTGGCCGGAACGTCGAGATCTTCCGGCCGGCCGCGAAGGTCGCGCTGATCGTGCTCGTGCCGGCCTCGTGCCTGAACCTCTGGTTCGGCAGTCACTTCGGGATCCTCGTCACCTCGCTCCAGCCGATGAAGATCTCCGCGGCCGAGGCGCAGTGGGACAACTGCACACGCTGCTCGTTCTCGCTGTTCCAGATCGGCGGCTTCACCAAGCAGGACCAGACGCCGAGCTTCTCGATCGAGATTCCCGGCCTGCTCTCGTACCTGTCCACCGGCTCGTTCAACGGCAAGGTGACCGGGCTGACGGAGCTGAACAACCAGTACGTGGCGCGGTACGGGAAGGGCAACTACCTGCCGCCGATCGAGACGATCTACTGGAGCATGCGCGGGATGGCGTACGCCGGCTCGTTCGTCGCGCTCGTCGCGCTGATCGGCGCATTCCTGATCTGGAAGCGGCGGCTCGAGCGGCTGAAGTGGTTCCTCTGGGTCGGTGTCGCGACGACCTTCTTCCCGTTCATCGCATGCACGTTCGGCTGGATGCTGACCGAGATCGGGCGGCAGCCGTGGATCGTGCAGGGGCTGCTGAAGACGTCGAGTGCGAACTCGCCCGCGGTGAGCTCGACGTGGCTCGGGATCAGCCTCGCCGTCTTCATCTCGCTCTACATCGCCCTGCTCGTGCTCGACGTGTGGCTGATGCGCCGCTACGCCGGCCATGATCCCTCCGACTCCGGTGAGGAGCACGGCGGCGTCTCCGCGACGCCGGCGATCGGCTACTGATGGATCTCCAGAACCTCTGGTTCGTGCTGATCGTCGTGCTCTGGTCGGGCTACTTCCTGCTCGAGGGCTTCGACTTCGGCGTCGGGATGCTCCTGCCGTTCCTGCCGCGCGACGACGAGGAGCGCAGCGCGATGTTCGCGTCGATCGGCCCGGTGTGGGACGGCAACGAGGTGTGGCTCGTGACGGCGGGCGGCGCCACCTTCGCCGCGTTCCCGGCCTGGTACGCGACGATGTTCTCCGGCCTCTACCTCGCGCTTCTGGCCGTGCTCTTCTTCCTGATCATCCGCGTGATCTCGTTCGAGTGGCGCACGAAGAGCGAGAGCCCGCGCTGGCGGAGGGTGTGGCTGTGGGCGAACGCGGTCGGGAGCTTCGGCGCCTCGCTGATCTGGGGCGTCGGCTTCGCGAACCTGCTCTACGGCACGCCGATCAACTCGAGCAACGACTTCACCGGGACGTTCTGGGACCTGTTCAACTGGTACACGCTGCTGGGCGGCTTCGCGGTTGTCGCGATCTTCGTCTTCCACGGCGCGACCTTCCTCACGCTGCGCACGCAGGGCGACCTGCTCGCGCGCGCCGGGCGTGCTGCGAAGCGGCTCTCGCTGGCCGCCGCGGTGCTCGGCGCCGCGTTCCTCATCGCGACGGTCGCGGTCGCGGTCCACCGCAACGACAAGAACGTGTTCCCGGTCGCGCTGCCTGCGGCGATCGGGATCGTGGCGCTCGTCCTCGCGGTCGTCCTCGTCGCGCTGCGGCGCCAGATCTGGGCCTTCACGATGACCGGGCTCGCCGCGATCACGGTCGTCGTCACGATCTTCACGGGCCTCTTCCCGCGCGTGATGGTCTCGAGCACCGACTTCGGCAACAGCCTCACGGTCAGCAACTCCGCCTCGCAGCACTACACCCTCGCGGTGATGACCGTCGTCGCGCTCGTCTTTATCCCACTCGTCCTGCTCTACCAGGGCTGGACGTACCACGTCTTCCGAGCCCGCGTCGGCGGGCCCACTCACTAGGAGAGATATGCCCAAAGTCCTTTTCGTCTACTACACGCACACCGAGCAGGCCAAGCGGGTGAGCGACGCGATGGCGGAGACGCTGCGCGGGCGCGGCTGCGACGTCACGCAGGCCTCGATCGCGTTCACCGATCCGAAGTACTCGAAGAACTTCAAGACGTTCCCGTTCAAGCACGCGGTGTTCAGCATCCTGCCGCTGCTCTGGCCGCAGACGGTCCGCAAGACGGGCCAGATCGGGATCCCGGAGGAGGCCAAGTCGGGCGACTACGACCTCGTCGTGCTCGGCTCGCCGACGTGGTTCTTCACCACGAACATGCCGCTGCGCTCGTACCTCAAGTCGCCCGAGGCGAAGGCCGTCTTGGCGGGCAAGCCGTTTGCCACCTACGTCGTCTGCCGCCGCTACTGGAGCATCAACCTGAAAGAGGTCAAGAAGCTCGCGGCCGCGCAGGGCGCGACGTTCGTCGACTGGACGAGGTTCACCTACGAGGGCGGCCAGATCCGCTCGCTGCTCGCGCTGCTCAGCTACTTCGGCAAGGGCGAGATGCGCGAGCGATCGCTCGGGATCAAGATCCCGCCGACCAATCTCAAGCCGGACTTCGGCGATCAGGCCATGACGTTTGCCAACAAGCTGGCGGACTCGATCAATGCGGGCTGAGCGGCTCGCGCTCGTCGTCCTGCTCGTCGCGGTCGTCGTTGGAGCGACGGCCTGCGGCTCGAGCTCGAGCGCGAAGCTGGGCGTGGTGACGGTCAAGATGGCCGTCGTCGGCGACCCGGGGAACCACTCGGTGGGCGTGATCCAGACCTTCGGCGGCCCGAAGGGCCAGTTCGTCGACCCGCCCAAGGGCACGGGCATCTACAAGACCTGTGCCGATGCGCCGGCCGCGCCGCCGCCCTGCCTCACCGTGGGCGGGGTCTCGTACAAGTACGGGATCGCGGAGCTCGAGACGACGGTCAGCCAGTACGTGACGTTCCTGAACACGGCCGATCCGGACGGGAAGAACATCCACGCGCTCTACGACGACAACATGAGCCCGACGGTGTGGCCGCAGTACGGCTCGGTCGCCTACTCCTCCTCGGCGGCTGCGGGCAAGCACTACTCGGTCGCCTATCCCGAGTGGGCCCAGAAGCCGTTCAACTTCGGGAACTTCCGTCGCGGCGCCCGCTTCGCGAACTCGCTGAGCAACGGGAAGATCCTCTCCCAGACGGAGTCGACCTCGGACGGATTCACGTACGAGACCTACACGGTGCGGCTCTCGCCGAAGACCGAGTCGGGGATGTACGACATGAAGAAGGAGTCGCCGACGCGCAGCAAGTCGTCGGGGTTCGTCTTGCCGAGCAACAACGAGTGGGTCAAGGCCGCCTACTACGACCCGAAGGGCGGCGGCACCGACTCGTACTGGGCCTATCCGACAGGTCCGTTCAACCAGCCGAACGTCTCGGTGCTGAACCCGGCCACGGGTGACGTCGAGAACGCGAGCGACCAGCCGCTCTCGACCTACAACCCGAACGATCCGCAGAGCAGCGTCGACACGCCGGGCGCGCCGCCCGGAACGGCGCCGACGTGGTGCCCGTCCCAGGCCGGGCCGTCGTGCGGCAAGGTCTTCCCGCCCGATCTGCCGGCCGACTTCCAGAAGACGTACATGGCGAACGTGAGCACGGTCGGCCAGACGAAGACGTTCTCGCCGTGGGGCACCTACGACCAGGGCGGCAACGTCGTCGAGGTGCTCGACACGCTCGCGCCGCAGCCGCCGGGCGTCAACTTCCTGCGGGACTGGCGCTACTACCACGGCGGCGTCGCCAACGCGCCGGCCTACCAGGTCGAGATCTCGGCCTTCGGCTACAACCCCGGCGACCCGCAGATCTCGCGTTTTTATCCATGGCTCGGCTTCCGTCTGGGGATCGTCGGGAACCTGAAATAGCGCTGTAGGCTCAGGGCGTGCGTCTCCTCGACCCGCGCCTGCTCCGTCGCGCGCGGCCGGCGCGGCTGCTCCTCGGGGTCGATACCGCGCTCGGCCTGGCGACGGCACTGCTCGTGCTCGCGCAGGCCGTGCTGCTCGCGGACGTCGCGGCGCGTGCGTTCGACGGCGCCTCGCTCTCGGCCGTCTCGCTGCCGCTCGAGCTGCTCGTCGTCGTGGTCGTGGCGCGCGCATGCACCGCGTGGGGCTTCGAGGCGATGGGGCGGCGCGCGGCGACGGGCGTCCTCTCGCAGCTTCGGCTCGACCTCGTCGAGGCGCGGCTCCGTGACCATCCCGCGGCGCTCGACGGGGCCGAGAGTGCGGAGGTGGCGACCACTGCGGTGAACGGCGTCGACGCGCTCGAGACGGCGTTCGCCCGCTACCTGCCGCAGGTGTTCCTCGCCGCCGTCGTCCCGCTCGCCGTGCTCGTTCTCGTGGCGGTGATCGACCCGATCTCGGCCGGGATCATGCTGCTCACGCTTCCGCTCGTGCCGGTCTTCATGTGGCTGATCGGCCGCGCCACGGCCAAGCACACGCGCGAGCGCTGGCAGGCGCTGGCGCTGCTCGCGAGCCACTTCTCGGACGTCGTGCGCGGCCTGCCGACGCTGCGCGCCTTCAATCGCGGCGAGGCGCAGACCGAGCGGATCGAGGAGGTCAGCGACGAGTACCGCCGCGCCGCGATGGGGACGCTGCGGATCGCGTTCCTCTCCGGCGCAGTGCTCGAGCTCGCCGCGACGATCGGCGTTGCGCTGGTCGCGGTCACCGTCGGGGTGCGGCTCGTCGACGGCGACGTCGGCTTCCAGACCGCGCTCACCGTGCTCGTGCTCGCACCGGAGCTCTACCTGCCGCTGCGGAACCTCGCCGCGCAGTACCACGCGAGCGCCGACGGGCTCGCCGTCTCCGAGCGCCTGCTCGGGCTGATCGAGCAGCCGCCCGCGGTGACGGCCGGCGCGGGCGTCGCGCCCAGCCCGCGCGCCGCCGCGATCCGGCTCGAGGACGTCTCGTTTGCCTATCCGTCGCGCGAGGTTCCGGTGCTCGACTCGGTCGACCTCGAGCTCGAGCCCGGCGAGACGGTCGCGCTCGTGGGCGAGAGCGGCGGCGGCAAGAGCACCGCGGCTTCGCTCCTGCTTCGGCTCTGCGAGCCGACCGGCGGGCGCGTCACCGTCGGCGGCGTCGACCTGGCCGGCTGCGACGCGGCCGCCTGGCGCGCCCAGGTCGCGTGGGTCCCGCAGGATCCGACCCTCTTCCGCGGCACCGTGGCCGACAACATCCGCCTCGGCGAGCCCGCCGCATCGGAGGAGCGCGTTCGGACCGCCGCCGAGCAGGCCGGAGCCGCCGCGTTCATCGGCCGGCTCCCGGGCGGCTACGACGAGGTGGTCGGCGAGGGTGGGCGCGGGCTCTCGGCCGGCGAGCGCCAGCGCGTCGCGCTCGCGCGTGCGTTCCTGCGCGACGCGCCGCTCGTGATCCTCGACGAGCCGACCGCGAACCTCGACCCGGTCAATGCCGAGCTCGTCGGCGAGGCGGTCGAGCGGCTGCGCGCCGGGCGCACCGTGCTCCTGATCGCGCACAGCCCGGAGCTCGCTGCACGTGCCGACCGCATCGTGCGCCTCGAGCGCGGCCGGATCGCGGAGGTCGCGCCCGCATGAGCACGCTGCGCCGCCTGCTCGACCTCGCCGGGATGCCGCGGAAGCGGATCGCGCTCTCGGTCGCGCTCGGCTCGCTGGCGATCGCGTTCGGCGTCGCGCTGCTCACGACGTCCGGCTACCTGATCTCGCGCGCGGCCGAGCACCCGCCCGTCCTCGCGCTGACGGTGACGATCGTACTCGTCCGCTTCTTCGGAATCTCGCGGCCGATAGCGCGCTACCTCGACCGGCTCGCCTCGCACGACCTCGCGCTGCGCGCGCTCGGGCGGATCCGGGCCCGCTTCTACGCGCGCATCGAGCCGCTCGCGCCCGCGGAGCTCGCGGACTTCCGCCGCGGCGACCTCGTCAGCCGGATGGTCGGCGACGTCGACGCGCTCCAGGGCCTGTACCTGCGCGGGATCGGGCCGCCGCTCGTCGCGATCGTCGTCGCGGCGGGCTGCGTGATCGCCGCCGCGCTCGTCCTGCCGCTGGCGGGACTGATCCTCGCTGCGGGCCTCCTCGTCGCGGGCTTTGCGCTGCCGGCGCTGGCGGCCCGGCTCGGCAGCTCGGCGGGCCGGCGCCAGGCCGCGGCACGCGGCGAGCTGACCGCCGAGCTCGTCGAGCTCCTGCACGGCGCCTCCGAGCTCGTCGTCTACGGGCGCGAGGACGACAAGCTCGCCTCGATTCGCGAGGCCGACGCGGAGCTCGCGCGCCTCACCAGCCGTGACGCCCTCGTCGCCGGGCTCGCCGACGGCCTCGGCGTGCTCGTGACCGGGCTCACCGTCGTCGGCGTGCTCGCCGCGGCCGTCTCCGCCCACGCAGGCGGGACGCTCGACCGCGTGCTCATCGCGACGGTTGCGCTGCTCGCGCTCTCGTCGTTCGAGTCGGTGCTGCCCCTGCCCGGCACCGCGCGGGAGCTCGCCGCGACGCTCGCCGCAGGCCGTCGCGTGCTCGAGCTGATCGACCGCGAGCCGGCCGTGCGCGACCCGGCCGCGCCACTGCCTGCGCCTGTCTCGGCCGCGTTCGCGCTCGAAGGGGTCACGGCGCGCTACGCGGAGGGCGACCGCCCCGCGCTCCTGGAGTTCAGCCTGCGCATCGACCCGGGCGCGCGGGTCGCGCTCGTCGGGCCGAGCGGCGCCGGCAAGTCCACGGTCACGAACCTGCTGCTGCGCTTCCTCGACCCCGAGCAGGGCCGCGTCACGATCGCCGGGCGCGACGCGCGCGAGTACCGCCAGGAGGACGTGCGGCGCATCTTCGCGCTCGCCGGCCAGGAGGCGCACGTGTTCGACTCGACGATCCGCGAGAACCTCAGGCTCGCGCGGCCGGCGGCGACCGACGCCGAGCTCGAGGCGGTGCTCGCGCGCGCGCATCTGTCCGACTGGGTCGCCTCGCTGCCGGACGGGCTCGGCACCCTCGTCGGCGAGGACGGAGCCCGACTTTCGGGCGGCCAGCGCCAGCGGCTCGTGCTCGCGCGGGCGCTGCTCGCCGACGCGCCGGTGCTCCTGCTCGACGAGCCGACCGCGCATCTCGACCCGCCTACGGCACGCGAGCTGATGGACGACGTCCTCGACGCGACGGCCGATCGCACCGTGCTGCTGATCACGCACCGCCCCGAGGGCCTCGAGCGGATGGACGAGGTCGTCACCCTCGCCGCTCAAGAATCAACGTAAAACAGCCGATTGAAAGACTGCACGTGAGAACTGCGGATCCAAAACGATGGCTTCTGCTCAGCGCCGCCGGCGTGAGCTTTGCGCTGCTGTTCGTCGCGGTCGCCCTCTTCGACCGGCCCGGACTCGGGATCGGCCGCTTCCTCTTCCTCCCGGTCGTGCTGCTCGCGCTGGCCACGGATGCCTGGATCGGAGCGCTCGGCGGCGTGCTCGCGACGGCGCTGTACGTGATCGCGGTGATCCTGAGCCCGCACGTGGCGCAGTCGAGCATCTTCACGCTCTCGACCCTCGTCCGCTTCACCTCGTTCGTCGCCGTCGGCGCGCTGATCGGCTACTTCGCCAAGGAGCACCGCGACCTCGTCGGACGCCTGCGCGCCCTGGCCGACCGGGACGATCTGACCGGGCTACCGCGTGGTCGCGCCTTCGAGTCCGAGATGAGCAGGCGGCTCGCGGAGCCGGGTCCGTTCTCGCTCCTGCTCGGCGTGATCGGGCCGCTCGTCGACCTCGAAGCGGCAAGCGGGGAGGCGGACGCGCTGCTCCGCGTCTCGCGCCTGCTCACGACGTGTCTCGACCCGCGCGACTCCCTCGTCCGCGTCGGCCAGGACGAGTTCGGCGTGCTGACCTCGCTCTCGTCGGGCGAGGAGGCGGGGAAGCTGGCCGCGACGCTCGAGTCCGTGCTCGACCAGTCCGGCCTCGACGTCACCTTCGGCTGGGCCGTCGCCCCGCAGGAGGGGACGAACGCGCTCTCGCTCTGCCAGGCCGCCGACGAGCGGCGCTACGCGCGCACGCTCATCCGCGCCGCCCGCCCGACCTACGCGTAGCCGGGCGGGCCTCCCTCACGCGCGCGGGCTATCCGTGCCCGTGCGCCTCGATCTCGGACTCGGCCAGCAGGCCGATCGCGACGAGGTCGGTCGCGTGGATCCAGTTGTCCGCGAGCGCGACGCCTCCGGCGCGCACGATCGAGTCGCGGAGCGGGATTGCCCAGCGGTGCTCGAGCAGTGCGATCGCGGCGGACGTGCCGTTCGGGATCGTGTCGGCGACGTACCAGGCCTGGCTCTCGTCGAAGACATGACCGTCCTCGAGCGCCTCGGCCCCGGCGATCGCACCGGCCTCCGCGCCTTCCTCGCCGTCGGCCCCGAGGCCGATCAGCGCACCGACGAGCGCGCCGAACTCCATCGCCTCTTCCTGGTCGAGCTGGCTCGCCTGGAGGATCGCGATCTCGCCGTCGTCGTCCTTCATCACGAAGAGGAGGTCGATCAGCCGGATCGTGTCGCTCTCCTTGAGCCGCTCGAGCTCGGGGAGGATCTCGCCGGTGAAGTTGTTGCCCTCGAAGCCGAGGACGAGCATCTGTACGGGTCCCATCGGCATTACATCCCCTGCAGAAGCTTCTGCTTCTGCACCTCGAACTCGGCGTCGGTCAGGATGCCCTGCTCGTGCAGCGCCGCGAGCTTCGTGAGCTGGTCGATCGCGTCGTCGGACATTGCGCCGCCGGCCTGCGGGGGCGGAGGCGCGTACTGCTGCGGCGGAGCCTGGGCGGACTGCTGCTGCGCCTGAAGGTCGTCGATCTGAGCCTGCTGCTGTGCGTCCTGATCGCGGCCGCCCTGAACGTTCTTGCCTACGTGGTAGGCCACGCCGCCGACGACAGCGGCGCGCATGAGCGGGCGCCTTCGCATACCGATCATCTACATCTCCTTGGATCGTGGTCACTAGCCAGTCGCCTGAAGTATTGCGCGGTGGCGGCTCTGTCGCATCATCCCACACGGGCGAAAGCCCGGCCCGCATGGGCAATCCGGTTAGGCTCCGGGGCTGAGGTGAGAGCGTCATGAACAGCCCATCCGCATCGCCGCCTTCGCCGGCGTCTCCGCCCGATCCGGCGGAGCTTCTGCAGAGCCGTAACTACATCGTCCTGCTCGTCTTCGGCGCCCTCATCGGCATCCCGGTCGCGCTCGTCGCCTACTTCTTCCTCAAGGCGGTCTCGGAGGCGCAGCACTATGTCTTCACGACGCTTCCGGCCGAGCTCGGGCTCCACGCCGAGCCGATCTGGTGGCCGATTCCGCTCCTCGCGCTCAGCGGCCTGCTGGTCGCTCTGACGATTCGGCACCTGCCCGGTACCGCGGGGCACAAGCCGGCCGAAGGGTTCAAGACGGGCGGAGGAGTTCGGCCGATCGACCTGCCGGGGATCATCATCGCTTCCTTCGCGACGCTGAGCCTCGGCGTCGTGCTCGGCCCCGAGGCGCCGCTGATCGCGATCGGCGCTGGGATGGGAGCCCTGGCCATCCACCTCGTCAAGAAGGACGCGCCGGCCATGGCGGTCGCGGTGATCGGAGCCGCGGGCAGCTTCGCGGCCATCAGCACGCTCCTCGGCTCGCCGCTCGCCGGCGCCTTCCTGCTGATGGAGGCATCAGGGCTCGGCGGGCCGATGATGAGCGTCGTGCTCGTCCCGGGCCTGCTCGCCGCGGGCGTCGGATCGCTCATCTTCGTCGGGCTCGGCAGCTGGACCGGGTACGGAACTTTCTCGCTCGCAGTTCCTGACATCCCGCACGTCGGCAGCCCGACGGCCGCCGAGTTCCTCTGGGCGATCGCCATCGGCCTCCTGGCGCCTCTGCTCGGCACGGGGATCAAGTGGCTCGCGCTCTCGCTCCAGCCGATCGTCGAGCGTCGCATGGTGCTGTTGATGCCCGTCGTCGGCGTCGGTGTCGCCCTGCTCGCGATGGCCTTCGCCGAGGGGTCGGGCAAGAGCTACACGGAGGTGCTGTTCTCGGGCCAGGCTCAGCTGCCGTCGCTGATCGACGGTGCGGCGAGCTGGACGGGGGGCGCGCTCGTTCTGCTCATCGCGTGCAAGGGCCTTGCCTACGGCCTCTCGCTGAGCAGCTTTCGCGGCGGGCCGATTTTTCCCGGCATGTTCATCGGCGCGGCCGGCGGCATGGCCCTCTCCCACCTGGCGGGCCTGCCGATGATCGACGGCGCCGCGATGGGGATCGGCGCGATGACCGTCTCCATGCTCGGGCTGCCATTGGTCGCCGTCCTGATCACGGCGCTCTTTCTCCAGACCGCGGGCCTCGCACTGATGCCGCTCGTGATCGTCGCGACCGTCGTCGCCTACGTCGTGGCGGCGAGGCTCAAACCGTTCCTCCCCGCGGTGCCGGGCGCGCCGGCGGCCGCCGAAGCGACCTGACGACCCTTTTGCGCCGGGCTGCTGTCTGCGGCCGGTCGTACCATCCCGCGGAGTGAAGTTCCCGAGATTCTGGCACCAGGCTCCTCGCCCCCCGGAGGAGCCTCGCGTCGTGCAGCTCGACGAGGGTCAGCTGAGCGAGCTCTCCGCGGTCTTCTCCGCGCCGCGCTGGCTGCGCGATCTCGGGATTGCGTCGTGGCTGCTCGTGGGCGCTGCGGTGCTGCTCGTGGGCCTCGTCGCGCTCGCCTCGGTGACCGCGACGATCGTCGACCCCGTCGTTGCGGGCATGGTGCTGGCAGTCGTGGCCGCGCCGGCCGTGACCTGGCTCAAGCGCCGCGGCCTGCCGCGCTGGGCGGGGGCGCTGATCGTCCTGCTCGTCCTGATCGCGATCGCGCTCTTCATCGTCGGGATCGTGATCGGCGGCCTTTCCTCGCAGGGCGACGAGATCGCATCGGCGGCGGCGAAGGGCGCCAACAGGATCCAGGGCTGGCTCAAGGACGCAGGCCTCAGCGACTCCGGCGCCTCCAGCGCGACCGACAGCGTGAAGACGGCCGCGCCCGCCTCGCTGTCGACGCTCGTCCACGGCATCGTGACCGGGATCCAGGGAATCACCTCGCTCGCGTTCTTCCTCTCGTTCACCGTCTTCAGCCTCTTCTTCCTGCTCAAGGACGGGCCGGGCATGCGAGGCGTGATCGATCGCAGGCTCGGCGTGCCGCTGCCGGTCGCGCAGACGATCACCGGCGGCGTGATCCACTCGCTGCGCCGCTACTTCCTCGGCGTGACGATCGTCGCGGCCTTCAACGCGGTCGTCGTCGGCATCGGCGCGTGGCTGCTCGGCGTGCCGCTCGCGGGGACGATCGCCGTCGTCACGTTCGTGACGGCGTACGTGCCGTTCATCGGCGCGTTCGTCGCCGGCGCCTTCGCCGTGATCCTCGCGCTCGGCTCTCAGGGCACCCAGACTGCGCTAATAATGCTCGTGATCGTGATCCTGGCGAACGGCACTCTCCAGAACATCGTCCAGCCGATCGCCTTCGGCGCGACGCTGAACCTGAATCCGCTCGTCGTCCTGATCGTGACGATCGGCGCCGGCTGCCTGTTCGGCATGATCGGCCTCGTCCTCGCGGCGCCGCTCACCTCCGCCGCCGTCCACATCACGGGCGATCTCGCCCGGGCCCGCGCCGCAGCGCGGGCGCCCAGCGCGCCGATACCCAGTCCGGCGGCGGGCTGATGACCGACACCAAGCCGGGCCGGATCGAGCGGGCCAAGGGTCACGCGGAGCGCGGCAAGGCCTGGGTCGACAACGCGGACCCCGCCTCGACCTCGGGCGCGACGATCGGCTGGTTCCGCCGCTACATCTCGTCGAGCGGCCAGATCTACGCGGTCCTGCTGACCTCGTACATCTTCCTCACTGTCCTCCCCGCAGCACTCGTGATCGACAGCTACCTCGACACCGATCCGAACTCCCTTTCCGATCACGTGATCAAGCGGCTGGGCCTCCACGGCGCGACCGAGACGCTTTTCCGCAGCGTGCTCCAGGGTGCCGGAGGCCACAAGCTCGGGGCCTCGCTGATCGCGCTCGGCAGCGTCGCCCTCTTCGGGCTCGGCATCGGCCGCGTGCTCCAGGTCGCGCACGCCCGCGCGTGGGACATCGATCTCGGCAAGGCGAAGATCAGGGACCAGACGCGCTACTTCGAGGTGCTGCTCGCGCTCCTGGTGGCGCTCGCCCTGTACGGGCTCGAAGGCAAGCTGCTCCAGGGGAGGGCGTCATGGATCGGCTGGGCGATCGCACCGCTGTGGCTGGCAGCCGTCTTCGTCTTCTTTGTCTGGGCACCCCGCCTGCTGCTGCACAAGCGGGTGCCGCGCCGCGACGTCGTTCCGGGCGCCGTCTTCACGCTGCTCGGCCTGCTCGGGATGCGCTTGGCCTCGCACTACCTGCTCGTCAACTGGCTCGAGTGGTACGGCAAGTACTACGGCGGGCTCGGGATCGTGATGGCGCTCTTCTTCTGGGTCACGATCGCGGCCACGATCCTGGTGCTGGCCGCAGCGCTCTCGCCCGCGCTCGCCCACCGCAGGCAGCTGCGGCGCGAACGCGGCGTATGATCCCGGCATGCCGACCTTCCTCCACACCATGTGCCGGGTCACGGATCCGGAGAAGAGCCGCGCCTTCTACGAGGCGCTCGGATTCAGCTTCTCGCGTGAGATGGACATCGTCCGCAACGGCGAGCGCGAGGCCACGAACTACTTCTTCTCGATCGGCGACCAGGAGAACGTGCTCGAGCTCACGTACAACCACGACGGACGGACGTACGACCTCGGCACCGGGTACGGCCACATCGCGGTCGCGGTCGACGACCTCGCCGCTGCGCTCGCCGGGCTCGCCGAGCAGGGGATCGAGGCGGAGCGCGAGCCCTACCGCGTCAGCGAGGGCGGCAGCCTGATCTGCTTCGTGCGCGACCCCGACGACTATCGCATCGAGCTGATCGACCGCTCGGGCGCGTAGCGTGGGACTCAAGCACCCGGGCGCGCCGGCGGCGACGATCTCGCCGGTCTTCACGCGCGAGGGCGAGTCGATCCCGCGCCACGAGCTCCCGGCGGGCGAGCTCGCGCCCGACACGGCCTACCAGATCATCCACGACGAGCTGATGCTCGACGGCAACGCGCGGCTCAACCTGGCGACCTTCGTCAGCACCTGGATGGAGCCGCAGGCGAAGCAGCTGATGGCCGAGTGCCTCGACAAGAACATGATCGACAAGGACGAGTACCCGCAGACCGCGGAGCTCGAGATGCGCTGCGTCAACATCCTCAGCCGGCTCTGGCACGCGCCCGACGCCGGCGACGCGACCGGCTGCTCGACGACCGGCTCGAGCGAGGCGGCGATGCTCGGCGGGCTGGCGCTGAAGCGCCGCTGGCAGAAGCGCGCAAGCCGCGGGCAAGCGAGCCAAGCCAAACCTCGTGATGGGGATCAACGTCCAGGTCTGCTGGGAGAAGTTCGCCAACTACTGGGACGTCGAGATGCGCCTCGTACCGATGGAAGGCGACCGCTTCCACCTGACCGCGGAGGAGGCGGTGAAGCTCTGCGACGAGAACACGATCGGCGTCGTCGCGATCCTCGGCTCGACCTTCGACGGCTCCTACGAGCCGGTCAAGGAGATCTGCGAGGCGCTCGACGAGCTCCAGGCCAGTAGCGGGCTCGACGTCCCGGTGCACGTCGACGGCGCGTCGGGCGCGTTCGTCGCGCCGTTCATCGATCCCGACCTCGTCTGGGACTTCGCCCTGCCGCGCGTCGCCTCGATCAACGCGTCGGGCCACAAGTACGGGCTGGTCTATCCGGGCGTCGGCTGGATCGTCTGGCGCGACTCGGACGCGCTGCCCGCGGACCTGATCTTCTGGGTCAACTACCTCGGCGACAACATGCCGACCTTCGCGCTCAACTTCTCGCGGCCGGGCGCCCAGGTCGTCGCGCAGTACTACAACTTCCTCCGGCTCGGCTTCGAGGGCTACCGGAAGGTGCAGCGGCTACGCGCGCGAGGTCGCGACGCGGCTGTCCGCGCAGATCGGCGAGCTCGGGCCGTTCGAGCTGATCACGAAGGGCGACGAGCTGCCGGTGTTCGCGTTCAAGCTCAAGGACGAGATCCACAACTTCACGGTGTTCGACGTCTCGAACGCGATGCGCGAGCGCGGCTGGCAGCTGCCGGCCTACACCTTCCCCGCGAACCGCGAGGATCTCGCCGCGCTGCGCGTCGTCGTCAGGCTCGGCTTCAGCCACGACCTGGCCGACCTGCTGATCGCCGACCTGAAGCGGCAGCTGCCGCGGCTCGAGGCCCAGGCGGCGCCGGTGCACGACCGCACGACGGCCAGTGCCTTCCACCACTGAGCTCCGCTGGGAGTTCGACGCGGAGGAGCACCGCGTCGAGGAGCACCTCGGCCGAGAGAGCCTCTACCTCCGCGGCGGCACGGCGATCGCGCACGACGTGCGACTCGAGCACGGCGTGTTCGAGTTCGACGTGGCGTTTCCGGACGAGCGCGACTTCCACGGCGGCCTGTTCCGGGCGCGCGGCCACCGCGACCACGAGTGCTTCTTCGTGCGGCCGCACCAGTCGGGGAACCCCGACGCGACCCAGTACACGCCGGTCTACAACGGCGTGATGGCGTGGCAGCTCTACCACGGTGAGCCGTTTCAGATGCCGCTTCGCCTTCCGTGCGACGAGTGGCTGCACATCCGGCTCGCGTTCGCGGGCGCGCGGGTCGAGATCGCTGTCGGGGCGGAGCCGCCGTTCGCCGTCGACCTGAAGCGCGACCTCGTTGCCGGCGGGATCGGCGTGATGGGCGGAGGGTTCGTCGGCGCGCACTTCTCGGGCTTCTCGTGGGAGGAGCTCCCGCCCGAACCGGCGCCTCCGTCAGCCGCAGCTGCTCCGGGCGTGATCACGTCATGGGACGTTTCCGACGTGCTCACCGGCGGGTCGTGGACGCGCCTCGACGCCGAGTCCTCCGGCCTCACGAACCTTGCGAAGGTCAAGGGACTCGAGGACGGCGACACGGTGTACGCGCGCGCCTTCGTCGACTCGGCCAAGGAGCAGTCGAAGCGGCTCGACTTCGGCTTCAGCGACCGCGTCCGCGTGTACCTGAACGGAAGCCTGCTCTTCAGCGCCGACGACAGCTACCGCTCGCGCGACTACCGGTTCCTGGGCAGCATCGGCTGGTTCGACTCGCTCTGGCTTCCGCTCGAGGAGGGCCGCAACGAGCTCGTCTTCGCCGTCTCCGAAGAGTTCGGCGGCTGGGGCCTCCAGGCCCGCTTCCCCGATCCGGTCTAGTCGTCGTCGAGCGCGGTGGCGAAGCGCCCGCCGACGACGATGTCGAATCGGTAGGCGAGCCCCCAGTCCGGAACCGTGTTCTCGAGGTCGAACGAGCTGATCACGCTCTGACGTGCGGGCCCTTCGGGGATCGACTGGAAGATCGGATCGATCTCCATCAGCGGGTCGCCGGGGAAGTACATCTGCGTCACGACCCGCTCGGCGAAGTCGCGGCCGAACAGCGAGAGGTGGATGTGCCGGGGTCGCCAGCCGTTGTAGTGGTTCTTCCACGGGTAGGCGCCCGGCTCGATCGTGATGAAGCGGTACTCGCCGTTGTCGTCGGTGAGCGCGCGGCCCGCGCCGCCGAAGTTCGGGTCGAGCGGCGCGTCGTGGGTGTCGACGTCGTGGCGGTAGCGGCCGGCGGCGTTCGCCTGCCAGATCTCGATCAGCTGGCTCCGCAGCGGGCGCCCGTCGCTGCCGAGGACGCGGCCCGAGACGATGATCCGCTGGCCCTGCGGCTCGCCGTCGTACTGGCGGGTGAGGTCGCTGTCGAGCGGGTCGACCGCGCTCTCGCCGTACACCGGGCCGGTGAGCTCGCTCAGCGTCTCCGGGATCACCACGAGCGGCTCCTTCGGCGACCGCAGCCGCGTCCCGACGTAGTCCGGGTAGAGGAAGGGCGGGTCGGGATCGATCGGCATCGGCGCAGTTTCGCAGAGGGAGGGCGCTACTGCCGCTTGAACAGCTTGCGCATCGGCGACTCGTACTGGATGCCTGCGCGGAGGTCGGCGATGCACGCGGCGCAGTACGCGACGAGTCGGCGCGCGTCGTCATCGTCGATCTCCCCGGCGAGCGCCTCGACCGCCTGGAGCGTTTCCTGGTCGTCGTTGGTCGCCGCGCGCGCCGCAGCGTCCCACGCATGACCGAGCGCGCGGCCCGCGTTCCCCTGCGCGAGCACCTCGCGCGCCTCGGCTAGCTCGTTGATGGCGCCACCTTCTGCGTCTCGCGTGCCAGCGAGATCACGACCGCGCCCGCGAGCGCGAGCCCGAGGCCCACGACGGCGACGACGATGTGCCAGGTCGGCTGGGCGAGGCGCTCCTGGAGCAGGATGACCGCGAGCAGGACGCTGACGACCGGGTTCGCCACCGATACCGTCGCCACCGACGGCGCGAGCCTTCCCGTCCCGAGCGAGACCTGCTGGAGCACGAAGCCGAGCCCGCCGGCGATAGCCAGCGCGTAGAGCTGCCAGTCGTGGAGCACCGCATGGAAGCTGTCGTGGAGCGCGTCGAGCACGGGCTTCGTCAGCGTCGCGGAGAGCCCGAACATCGCGCCCGACACGGTGCCGTACACCGCGGCCTTCATGGCGAGCCCGCCGCGGCTCCCGAACACGAGGATCGCACCGGAGCCGATCGCGACCACAGCGATCGCGATCGCCCATTCGCGGTTGGGCGCGTTGTCGCGTCCGCCGGCGGGATCGCCGAACACCGCGAACAGCGCGAGCCCGATCACGATCACGATCGCGCCGAGGATCTCGCGCAGTCCGACGTGCTGTTTCGTGAGGAAGTAGCCGAGCGGGAGCGCGAAGATCACGGTGGTCACGAGCAGCGGCTGGATGATCGCGACGCGGCCGCGGTCGAGGGCGCCTGCCTGGAACGCCCAGCCCGCAAAGAGCGCCAGCGTCCCGAACAGCCACCAGAGCTGGGTCACGAGCCGGAGCAGCGACTTCGGGTGAGCGAGTGAGACTTCGCCCAGGTTCAGCGCCCCCTTCTGCTGGAGCGTGGCGGCGACGGCGAAGAGGAGCGCGGCGATCAGGGCGAGGACGGAAGCCATGGGCGGAGAGACTAACCCCCGGTTGTGCTTCAAGTCTTGCGGCCCGCCCGCCGAAGAGAAGGTTGGTGGCGCGAGTGCAGACAGGGGGAGACGGTTGTCGGCCGCAGGTCGGCGAGGACGCAGCTACCCTCGGTGGCGTGCTGTCGCGGCTCGGGGGTCTTGCGGCGCGCCGCCCGCGCTGGCTCGTGGCCGGCGCAGTCGCCTTCACACTGCTAGGAATCTTCTTCGGCGGTTCCGTCGTCAACCGGCTTTCGAGCGGCGGCATCGACGACCCGGCGGCACCGAGCGCCAGAGCCGACCGGGAGCTCGCGCAGGCGAGCGGAAAGTCGGGCTCGAACCTCCTCGCAATCGTCCGGCTTAACGCCGATGCGCGCTCGCGCGCGGGCGCAGCCGAGGTCGCGAGCGTCGTCACGCGGCTGAAGAGTCTCGGCGCCAGACAGGTGCAGGCTCCGGTCGGCGGGCTCCCCGCGAAGCTCGTCTCGCGCGACGGCCGCTCCGCGCTCGTGATCGTGCCGTCGGCCGGCGACCGGCTCGCGACGAGGGCCAGGACCGCGTTCGCCCACGACAAGCAGGTCGTGCTCGGCGGCGACCCGGTCGTGTCGGAGCAGGTGAACGACATCGTCGCGACCGACATGAAGCGCGCCGAGCTGATCGCGCTGCCGCTCCTCTTCCTACTCTCGTTCCTGATCTTCCGCGGTCTCGTTGCCGCGCTCCTGCCGCCGCTCGTCGGCCTGATCACCGTCGCGGGCGCGCTGCTCGGCCTGCGCGTCGCCAGCGAGATGACGTCGCTGTCGATCTACGCGCTGAACCTGATCACGGGCCTCGGGCTCGGGCTCGCGATCGACTGGAGCCTGTTCATCGTCTCGCGCTACCGGGAGGAGCTCGCCGTCCACGGGCCCGGCGCGGCCGCGCTGCGCGGGACGATGCGAACCGCGGGGCGAACCGTCCTCTTCAGCTCTCTGACCGTCGCCGCGGCGCTCGCCTCGCTGCTCGTCTTCCCGCAGAGCTTCCTGCGCTCGATGGGGCTCGGCGGGATGCTCGTCGCGCTGATCGGCGCCGGCGTCGCGCTCGTGTTCCTGCCCGCCGTGCTCGCGCTCCTCGGGCGGCGGGTCGACAGCCTCTCGCCGCGCCGCTTCCAGCGCGCGTCGGCCAAGGCGGCCCGGCCGGCCTCGTCGGGCTACTGGTTCCGGCTCTCGCACATCGTGATGAAGCGGCCGGTCCTGATCGCGGTGGCGACCGCGGGCTTGCTGCTCGTGCTCGGCCTGCCGTTCACCGGCGTCCGCTTCACCGGCTTCGACCCGTCGGTGCTGCCGAAGGCCTCGAGCGGACGCCAGGTCGACAAGATCGTCCAGACCGAGTTCGCCACCGACCTGAACCCGGCCGCCTACGCGGTCGTGCGCGCGCCCGTGACCGCGCGACCCGAGCTCGGGCGCTACGCGGACAGGCTCGCCGCGCTGCCCGGCTCCCCGGCGGTGGCCGCGCCCAAGCTCGTCGGCCGCGACACGTGGCTGATCGACATCGGCTCGAGCGCGGGCCGAAACTCGGACGCGGGCCAGCGGCTGGTCGAGCGGCTGCGCGCGGTGCCGTCGGTGTACCCGGTGCTCGTCGGCGGCGACTCCGCCTCGCTCGTCGACCAGAAGGCGAGCCTTGTCTCGCATCTGCCGTACGCGCTCGCGATCCTCGTCGGCGCGACGCTCTTCGTCCTCTTCTTCATGACCGGCTCGATCCTGCTGCCGATCAAGGCGATCGCGCTCAACCTGCTGACGATCGGAGCGGTCTTCGGCGTGCTCGTCTGGATCTTCCAGGACGGCCGGCTCCAGGGCCTGCTCGGCTATTCCGGCCAGGGCGGCATCGACACCACGCAGCCGATCCTGATCGCGGCGGTCGCGTTCGGGCTCTCCACCGACTACGGCGTCTTCCTTCTGACCCGGATCAAGGAGGCCCGCGACGGCGGCGCCGACACGAAGGCCGCGGTTGCCTTCGGGCTCGAGCGGACCGGTCGGATCGTGACAGCGGCGGCCTGTCTCTTCATCGTCGCGATCGGCGCATTCGCCGCGTCGCGGATCGTCACGATCAAGGAGGTCGGGCTCGGCACCGGGCTCGCCGTGCTGCTCGACGCGACGCTCGTGCGTGCGCTGCTCGTCCCCTCGCTGATGATGTTGCTCGGCCGCGCGAACTGGTGGGCGCCCCGGCCGTTGCGCTGGGCGACCCGCCGCATCTCGTTCTCCGGGTAGCCTCTCGCCATGCCCGGCTGGGCCACACTCGGCGTCTTCGCGCTCGCGGCGCTCGCGCTGCTCGCCGTGCCCGGGCCGTCGGTGCTCTACATCGTGACGCAGAGCATCCGCGACGGCCGCCGCGCCGGCCTCGTCTCGATGCTGGGGATCCAGACCGGCGCGCTCGTGCACGTGACGGCCGCGGCGCTCGGACTCTCGGCGCTGCTCGTCTCCTCGGCGGCCGCGTTCGACGCGGTCAAGTTCGTCGGCGCCGCGTACCTGATCTACCTCGGCATCCGGCGGCTGCTCGGCCGCGACGAGCCAGACCTGACCGACCCGCGCGAGCGGACGGAGCTGCGGCGCCTCTACACCCAGGGCATCGTCGTCAACGTGCTGAATCCGAAGACCGCGCTGTTCTTCTTCGCGTTGCTGCCGCAGTTCGTCGATCCCGCGCGCGGCCCCGTCTTCGTCCAGGTGCTGATCCTCGGGCTCGTGTTCATCGGCCTCGCCCTCATCAGCGACGGTCTCTGGGCGCTGTTCGCGGGGACCTTCGGCGAACGGCTCCGGTACAGCCGTGCGTTCGCGCGCGTGCAGCGCTACGTCTCCGGCTCGATCTTCCTCGGGCTCGGCGTCGTCGCGGCGTTCGCCGCGCCTGCCCGTAGCCGGTAGGCGCATATACTCGCGGCCGTGACCGCAGTACCTGCAGTCCCAGCGCCGACGAAGAAGCACGTGCACATCCGGCGCATCGTGATCGGCGCGATCGTCGTCGTCGTGATCGCGGCGTTCGCCCACTTGCTCGGGTGGGACATCTGGGGCTGGTGCAAGCAGGTCTGGGACACGATGACGAGCATCTCGACGGCGGCGCTGATCGGGGCGATCGTGCTGAAGACGATCCAGACCGGGCTGACGGCGCTCGGCTGGTACTGGATCCTGCGCTACGGCTTCCCGGATGTCCGCATCCGTTGGCTCGACATCTTCGCGCTGTACGCCGCGTCCGTCGCGGCCAACAGCTTCCTGCCCGCGAACCTCGGCACGCTGATGTACCTGATCATGCTCGTCGCGACGATCGCGGGCGCGACCTTCGCCGGCATCCTCGGCGGCTACGCGGTGCAGAAGATCTTCTACACGCTGATCGGCGCCTTCACCTACCTCTACCTCTTCCTCAGCGTCGGCGGCTCGTTCAGCATCCAGTTCGGCTTCGTGAAGGCGCATCCGTGGACGACAGCGATCGTCGTCGTCGGCGGCGGCATCCTGCTCTACCTGATGATCCGCCGGCTCTGGCCGCGCGTCGTGAAGTGGTGGGATCAGGCGAAGAGCGGCGGTGCGATCCTGGGGCACCCGCGCGCGTACTTCGTTCGGGTCTTTCTTCCGTCGTTCGGAAGCTGGTTCGCGATGCTCGGCGTGATGTGCATCTTCCTGCACGCCTACAACATCCCGATCTCGTTCCACACGCTGATGCGGATCTGCGGCGGCAACTCGATCGCCAACGTGACCTCGGTGACCCCGGGCGGCGCAGGCGTGACGCAGGCCTTCAACGTCGCCTCGCTGAACGGGATCACCTCGGCGGCGAACGCGACGGCCTACTCGGTCGCACAGCAGCTCGTCACCACGGCGTGGAACATCGTCCTCGCGATCCTCCTGATGGTCTGGGCGTTCGGCTGGGCGGGCGGACGGAAGCTCGTCGAGGGCTCCTACGGCGAGGCGAAGCAGCGCGCGGCCGAGCAGAACGAGGCGCGCAAGGCCAAGAAGGAAGCCAAGGCAGCGCAGAAGGCAGCGGACAAGGCTGCGAAGAAAGCGGCCGGCTGAGCACCTACGCTCGCGTCTCCGGCCTGCCGCTCGTGGTCGAGAGCTACGAGCTCGAACGGCTCGAGCAGGCCGTGTCGAGCGGCTTCACGCGTGTGTCCACGGTCGTGCGGCTGCGCGGCGGCGGAGAGGAAGGGATCGGCGAGGACGTCACCTACGAGGCGGCCGACCACGACCGCTTCCAGGCCGACGGCCGCGGGTATCCGCTCGCCGGCGAATGGACGTTCGACTCGTTCTCGGCGCATGTCGGCGCGCTCGACCTGTTTCCGGTCGCGCCGTCGAACGAGGTCTTCCGCAACTACCGGCGTTGGGGCGTCGAGAGCGCGGCGCTCGACCTGGCGCTCCGGCAGGCTGGTGCTCGGCGCGGCGGAGGCGCTCGGGCGCGAGGCGCGGCCCGTGCGGTTCGTGCTTTCGCTGCGTCTCGATCCGGAGCCGACCGCCGACCCGGTGCGCCGGCGGATCGCGATGGGCCCGTGGGTTCGGTTCAAGCTCGACGCGACGTCCGGCTGGAGTGACGAGTTCGTCGCGGAGCTCGCCGCGCTTGGCGTCGTCGAGACGGTCGATTTCAAGGGCGCCTACCGCGGCACGCCCGTCGACACCCCGCCCGACGCGGCGCTGTACGCGCGCGTGGCCGAGGGGCTCCCCGACGCGCTGCTCGAGGATCCGGCGCTCACGCCCGAGACCGACGCGGCGCTCGCGGCCTATCGCGACCGGATCACCTGGGACGCGATCATCCACTCGGTCTCGGAGATCGAGGAGCTGCCGTTCCCGCCGCGCGTCCTGAACATCAAGCCGTCGCGCTTCGGCAGCCTCGAAGCGCTGCTCGACGCGTACGACTACCTCGAGGCGCACGGGATCGCCGCGTACGGCGGCGGCCAGTTCGAGCTCGGGCCGGGGCGGGGACAGATCCAGGCGCTCGCGTCGCTCTTCCATCCCGACGGGCCGAACGACGTCGCGCCGGCGGGCTTCAACGAGCCGGAGCCCGCGCCCGGGCTGCCGTCGAGCCCGCTCGAGCCGGGGCTCTCCGCGGTCGGCTTTCGCCGCGACCGCTGACACGCTTCCGGCACAGAGGCGTCACCCACGCGTGACAGTTGCGGCGCTACGGTCGTTGCAATGGCGAAGAAGACGGAACCCCGCACCGTCAGCACCCCCTGGGGTAGCGCGGCGCTCGTCGACGAGCTGACCCTCCCGCAGCGCGCCGGCGAGCGCCGTTTCGCCTCGCTCGTGCAGCTCCTCGAAGCAGGCAACGGCGAGCAGCTCGTCCGGTTCGCCTACTCGACCGGCGGCGTGGCCCGGCGCGGCCCGGTGACGATGCGATCCCGCGACCTCGAGCGGCTGCGCGCTGCGCTCGAAGGGCACGAGGCGCTTGCTGCGGCGCTCGGCCTCGGCGGTGATGCCTAGACGCTGGCGGTAGCGCGGTCGCGAGCCGCATCGACCAGCGCTGCGAGAATCAGCGCGCCGTCGGCCGAGCCGAGCAGCGGATCGACCGCGTGCTCGGGGTGGGGCATGAGGCCCATCACGTTGCCGGCCTCGTTGACGACGCCGGCGACATCGCCGATCGAGCCGTTCACCGGCTCGGCGTAGCGGAGCACGATCTGGCCGCGCGCCTCGAGCTCTGCGTACAGCGCGGGATCGGCAAACCAGCAGCCCTCGCCGTTCTTGACGGGGATCGAGAGGTGCTGCTCCGGCTCGCAGCGGGCGGTGAAGATCGTGTCGGCGTTCTCGACGGTGAGCGGCACGTCGCGGCAGATGAACGAGAGCGAGACGTTCGGGCGCAGCACGCCCGGCAGGAGGCCGGCCTCGCACAGGATCTGGAAGCCGTTGCAGATCCCGAGTACCGGGCCGCCCGCGGCGGCAAAGCGCGAGACCGCGTCGAGGGCGGGGCTGAAGCGCGCGATCGCGCCGCACCGCAGGTAGTCGCCGTACGAGAACCCGCCCGGGAGGACGACGCCTGCCACGTCCGGAAGCTCCGGCTCCGCGTGCCAGACCATGACCGGATCAGCGCCGAGCGCGCCCAGCGCCCACGCGGCGTCACGGTCGTCGTTCGACCCCGGGAACACCACGACGGCGATCCGAGGCGTGTCGCTCACGCGTCCTCCAGCTCGATCTCGAAGCTCTCGATCAGTGGGTTCGCGAGCAGCTGCGCGCACATCCGCTCGACCTCGGCCCGCGCATCGGCCGGATCGGCCGCGGCCACCTCGAGCTCGACGAGGCGACCGACACGCGCGTGGCCGATGTGGAAGCCGAGGTGGCGCAGTGCCTCCTCGACCGCCTGCCCCTGCGGGTCGAGGATCCCCTCCTTCGGCCTGACGAGGACGGTGGCCCTCACCCGAGCACCACGTCCGGGTCGGCGACGTAGGAGTCGAACGAGATTCCGGTCACCTGCTCGAACGCCTCGATGTAGCGGGCGCGCGTGCCGGCGACGATGTCGGCGGGAATCTCCGGGCCTGGATCGGTCTTGTCCCAGCCGAGCGTCTCGCAGTAGTCCCGCACGAACTGCTTGTCGAACGACGGCTGCGTCCCGCCGGGCTCGTACTCGTCGGCGGGCCAGAAGCGGGACGAGTCGGGCGTCAGCGCCTCGTCGCCGAGCGTGAGCGTCCGGTCGGGATCGAGGCCGAACTCGAACTTCGTGTCGGCGATGATGATCCCGCGCTCTAGCGCGTAGGCCGCTGCGAAGGAGTAGATCTCGAGCGAGACCCGCTCGACCTCGGTGAACAGCTCGGCCCCGACGAGCTCGGCCGCCTGCTCGCGCGTGATGTTCTCGTCGTGCCCGCTCGTCGCCTTGGTCGCCGGCGTGAAGATCGGCTCGGGCAGCCGCGACGACTCCACGCAGCCCTTCGGGCAGGAGATGGCCGCAGACGGTCCCGGTCGCCTGGTAGTCCTTCCAGCCGGAGCCGGACAGATAGCCGCGCACGACGCACTCGATCGGCAGCATCTCGAGCCGCAGGCACTCGGTGGAGCGCCCGTCGGGCCGCAGCGCGAGCAGGTGGTTCGGGCTGATCTCCCGCGTGCGCGCGAACCAGAACCCGGACAGGCCGGTCAGGACGCGGCCCTTGTCGGGGATCTCGGTCGGCAGCACGACGTCGAACGTCGAGATGCGGTCGCTGGCAACGAGGAGCAGCCGCTCGTCGTCGAGTGCATAGAGCTCGCGGACCTTGCCGCTTCCGACGTGTACCTCAGACATGGATCGGCTCCTCCTTCGGGTTGGCGAGCGCGCCGAGTCGGTCGAAGACCGCGTCCACGTGCCGCGTGTATGACGTCATGTCGAACGCTTCCTCGAGCGCGGTGGGAGGGAGCGCCGCGGCGATCTCCTCGTCCCCGCGCACGAGCGTGCGGAAGTCGGTCTCCTCGTCCCATGCGCGCATCGCGTTGCGCTGCACGAGCCGGTAGGCGTCGTCGCGGCTCAGTCCGGCCGAGACGAGCGCGAGCAGGACGCTCTGGCTGAAGAAGAGGTAGAAGCTCGCCTCGAGGTTCCGCTTCATCCGCTCGGGCCGCACGACGAGGCCCTCGACGAGCCAGGCGAAGCGGTCGAGCATGTAGTCGAGCGCGAAGAACGCGTCGGGTACGACGACCCGCTCGGCCGACGAGTGCGAGATGTCGCGCTCGTGCCAGAGGGCGATGTTCTCGAGCCCGACCAGCGAGGCGGCGCGGACGACGCGCGAGAGGCCGCAGATCCGCTCGGCGACGACGGGATTGCGCTTGTGCGGCATCGCCGAGGAGCCCTTCTGGCCACGGCCGAACGGCTCCTGCACCTCGGCCACCTCGGTGCGCGCGAGATGCCGGATCTCGAGTGCGAACTTGTCGAGCGACGACGCCGTGATCGCAAGCGCGGAGAGCAGCTCGGCGTGGCGGTCGCGCTGGAGGATCTGCGTCGAGGACGGCGCCGGCTCGAGCCCGAGCCGCTCGCAGGCGAACCGCTCGACCTCGGGATCGGTCGCCGCGTAGGTGCCGACCGCGCCCGAGAGCTTGCCGACCCGCATCCCCTCGAGCGCCTGCGCGACGCGCACACGGTCGCGCTCGAGCTCGAACGCCCAGCCGACGAGCTTGAGCCCGAACGTCGTCGGCTCGGCGTGGACGCCGTGCGTCCGGCCGATCGTGAGCGTGCGCCGGTGCTCCTCGGCGCGCACGACCACCGCGGCCAGCGCTCGGCCGATCCCGTCGAGGATCAGCCTGCCGGACGACCGGATCTGGAGCGCCAGCGCCGTGTCGACGATGTCCGACGAGGTGAGCCCGTAGTGGAACCAGCGGCCCTCGGGCCCGAGCTTCTCGGCGACCGCGTCGACGAAAGCCGCGGTGTCGTGGTGGAGCGTCGCCTCGAGCTCGGCGACGCGCTCCGGGCTCGGCGGCACTGCGTTCGCCCTGATTCGGCGCGCGGCGTCGACCGGGACGGCGCCGAACTCGGCCCAGGCATCGGTCGCTGCGAGCTCGACCTCGAGCCAGCGCGCCAGCTTGCCCTCGTCCGACCAGATGCTGGCCATTTCCGGACGGGAGTAGCGCGCAATCACTGAGGTGATTCTAGACGGCGCGCAGGAGGGTCACGCGCCGAGGATGCGTGCGGCGAGCGCGGCAGCGTTCTTCGCGTTGTCGACGCCGACGCAGGCGACCGGAACTCCGGGCGGCATCTGCACGATCGAGAGCAGTGCGTCGAGCCCGTCGAGCACGCTCATCGACGAGCGCAGCGGCACGCCGATCACGGGCAGGTCGGTGTGCGCCGCGGCCACTCCGGGCAAGGCGGCGGCGAGCCCCGCGCCCGCGATCAGCACCCGCAGGCCGCGGCTGCGGGCGCTCTTGCAGTACTCCGCGACTGCGTCTGGGTTGCGATGCGCCGAGCGCACCTCGAACTCGTATTCGATCCCGCGCGCCTCGAGCTCGTCCATCGCGGGCTTCATCCGCTCGCGGTCGGACTCCGAACCGACGAGGATCCCGACCACGGGGTCAGGCACGTGCCGCCTCCTGCGCGATGTCGCTGCGATACCTCATCCCGCTGTACGAAATCAGATCCGCGCCCGCGTAGGCGCGGTCACGTGCTTCGGCGAGCGACGGCGCGACTCCCGTCACCCCGAGGATCCGGCCGCCGTTCGTCACCACGCGCCCGTCGCGGAGCGCTGTGCCGGCCTGGAAGACGAGCGCGCCGGCCGCCTCAGCCTCGGCGATCCCGTCGATCGGGCTGCCCGTGTCGTTGGCCTCGGGGTAGTGGCCGGCGGCGAGCACCACGGTCACCGCGGCGCGCTCCGGCGCGGGCAGCTCGAAGCCGGCGAGCTCGCCGCGCGCCGCGGCCCATAGCGCGCCGAGGAAGTCGCCCTCGACGAGCGGCAGCAGCGACTGCGTCTCGGGATCGCCGAAACGGCAGTTGAACTCGAGCACCCGCGGCCCGTCGGCGGTGAGCATCAACCCCGCGAAGAGGACGCCGACGAACGGCGTGCCGCGGGCGGCGAGCTCGGCGAGGACGGGGCGGTGGGCCAGGTCGAGCGCCGCATCGATCTCCACCGGGCCCCACCCGGGGACGGGCGAGAAGGTGCCCATCCCGCCGGTGTTCGGCCCCTCGTCGCCGTCGAAAGCGCGCTTGAAGTCCTGCACTGCCGGCAGCGCGAGCGCGGTGTGCCCGTCGCAGAGCGCGAAGACCGAGACCTCGTCGCCCTCGAGCAGCTCCTCGATCACGATCGGGCCGCCGAGCGCGGACGCTGCGCGCAGCCCCGCGTCGAGCTCGTCCTGGGTGCGGCAGATGAAGACGCCCTTGCCCGCGGCGAGCCCGTCGGCCTTTACGACGCACGGCGGCCGCGCGACCGAGACGGCCTCGGGAATCGGCACTCCCGCGGCGCTCATCACTTCCTTGGCGAACGCCTTCGAGCCCTCGATCTGCGCGGCGGCCGCGCTCGGGCCGAACACGGCGATCCCCGCGTGGCGCAGCACGTCGGCGACCCCGGCGACCAGCGGCGCCTCCGGCCCGACGACGACGAGGTCGATCCCGAGCGAGCCGGCGAGCGCGAGGAGCGCTTCGCCGTCCTCAGCGCGTACGGGATGACAGGCGCCGAGTTGCGCGATTCCCGGGTTGCCGGGTGCGGCGTGCAGCTCGTCGAGCCCCTCGCTGCGGGCCAGTCGCCACGCGAGCGCGTGCTCCCTGCCACCCGACCCGACGAGGAGCACTTTCACGCGGCGAGTCTAACGTAGGCTCTGGCCATGTCTGGCGAGGAGCCGCCTCCCTACGCGACGGTCGCGGTCGAAGTGGTGCGGTTGCCCGGCGGAGCGGTCGAGCAGGATCGCGTCGCGGCCGAGGAGCCGCTGGAGATCCGGATCGGCGGGCTGCCCGTCGCGGTGACGATGCGGACGCCCGGGCACGACGAGGAGCTCGCGCTCGGCTTCTGCCTCACCGAGGGAATCCCGGCCGTGAGCGCGGCGCTGCCGGCCGACCTCGCCGCGAACACCGTCGAGGTCGAGGCGGGCGCGTTCGACCCGGCCCGCGTGCAGCGGAACTTCTACACCTCGTCGTCGTGCGGGGTCTGCGGCAAGGGCGCGCTGGAGGCGGTCGCGGTCGCCGCGGCGCGGGTCGACAGCGACCTCACGGTTCCGGCCGCGCTCGTTGCGGGCCTGCCGGACAGCCTGCGCGAGGCCCAGCTCGCGTTCGCGGTCACCGGCGGGCTCCACGCGACGGGCCTCTTCGACGAGGCGGGCGAGCTGCTCTGCGTCCGCGAGGACGTCGGCCGCCACAACGCGCTCGACAAGGTCGTCGGCTGGGCGCACGGCGCCGGTCTTCTCCCGCTCACGCGCGCCGTGCTCTGCGTCAGCGGCCGACTCTCGTTCGAGCTCGTCCAGAAGGCGTCGGTCGCGGGCTGCCCGATCCTCGCCGGGGTCGGCGCGCCGTCGAGCCTCGCCGTCGAGCTCGCGGACGACCGCGGCGTCACGCTCTGCGGCTTCGTCCGCGACGGACGGCTCACGGTCTACAGCGAGCCGTGGCGCATCCAGGCCTGACCGGCATCCTGCTCGTCGGCGGCGCGAGCAGGCGCTTCGGCTCGCCGAAGGCGCTCGCGGAGTGGCACGGCGAGACGCTCGCCGCCCGCGCCTGGCGGACGCTCGGCGAGGCATGCGACGAGCGAATCGCCGTCGGCAAGCTCGCGGACGGGCTCGAGCTCGGCTTCCCGCTGCTCGACGACGGCACGGAGTTGCGGCATCCCGCGGCCGGGATCGTCGCGGCGCTTCGAGTCGCGGTCGAGGACGTCTGCGTCGTGCTCCCGGTCGACTATCCGCTCGTCACGCCCGAGACGGTGCGCGCGCTCGGCGAGGCGTGCGCGGACGCCGCGGTCGCGAAAAGCGGCGCGCCGCTCCCGTTCGCCGTCCGCCGCAGCACGCTGCCGATCTGGGAACGAGTGCTCGCCGACGAGCTGAGCCTGCGCGAAGGGCTGGCGCAGCTCGACGCCCGCGCCGTCGAGCTTGACCCCACCGAGCTCGTAGGCGTGAATACGGTCGATGAGCTTCGAGGCCTCCGGTGAGCACTACGACCGCTTCATGGGTCGGTACACGCGGGAGCTCGCACCTGCGCTGGCCGACGCGGCGGGTGTGCGTCCGGGCCAGCACGCGCTCGACGTGGGCTGCGGCCCGGGCGGGCTGACGCACGAGCTCGTCGAGCGGCTCGGCGCCGAGAGCGTCGTGGCGATCGACCCGTCGGCATCGTTCGTCGTCGCCTGCCGCGAGCGCCATCCCGATGTCGACGTCCGACTGGGAATGGCGGAACAGCTTCCCTTCGCCGACCGACTGTTCGACGTCGCGCTCGCCTCGCTCGTCGTTCCGTTCATGCAGGACCCGGTGCGCGGGGTGCGGGAGATGGCGCGGGTCGCGTCCGTCGTCGGGGCCTGCGTGTGGGACTACAACGAGGGCATGGAGATGCTGCGCGTGTTCTGGGGGTCAGCCGCGGCGGTCGACCCGGCCGCGCGTGGTGAGCGGACCCAGATCGGCGGCTCAGCCGGTGACCTCGGCCGCATCTTCGGCGAGGCCGGCCTGCGCGAGATCGAGCAGGGCGCCCTCGACGTCGGCTCGGACTACGCGGGCTTCGACGACTGGTGGGAGCCGTTCACGTTCGGGATCGGCCCAGCGGGCTCGTACTACGCCTCGCTCGACGAGGAACAGCGCGCGGCGCTGCGCGAGGAGTGCCGCCGCAGTCTCGGCGATCCGCAGGGCCCGTTCAGGTCGCCGGCGCGCGCCTGGTACGCGGTCGGCCGCGCCTAGCGCATCGCGACGAACGCCTCGCGGTCGGCGCCGGTGCCGACGAGCGAGACCTCGACCTCGAGCTCGCGCTCGACGAACTCGACGTACGCCCGCGCGGCCGCCGGCAGCCCGTCGTCGAGCGACTCCTCCCAGCCGGGCAGCGTCTCGTACACCGGCTGCGCGTGATGGAAGTCGCTCTGATGCGCGGGAAAGTCCTGCGTCTCGGCCCCGTCGCCGAGCCGGTAGTGCGTGCAGACCGGGATCTCCGCGAAGGCCGAGAGCACGTCGAGCTTCGTCAGCGCGAGCGACGTGATGCCGTTCACCCGCACGGCGTAGCGGAGCGCGACCAGATCGAGCCAGCCGCAGCGGCGCTCGCGCCCGGTCACCGTGCCGAACTCGTGGCCGAGCTCGCGCATCCGTGCCTGGTCAGGCCCCTGGATCTCGGTCGGGAACGGCCCGGCGCCCACGCGCGTCACATACGCCTTCGCGACGCCGACGACCTCGTCGATCCGCGTCGGCCCGATCCCGAGCGAGACGGCGGCGTTCCCCGCGATCGTGCTCGACGACGTGACGAACGGATACGTGCCGTGGTCGAGGTCGAGCAACGTTCCCTGCGCGCCCTCGAACAGCACCGCCTTGCCGTCGCGCAGCGCGCGGTCGACGAGCAGCGACGTGTCCGCGACGTACGGGCGCAGCCGCTGGGCGTAGGTCTCGTAGCTCTCGTCGACGGTCTCGAGCGCGACCGGCTCGATCCCGTAGACCTTCTCGAGCCACACATTCTTCTCGGCGAGTGCGACCTCGATCTTCTGGAGCAGGATCTTCGGGTCGAGCAGGTCCTGCACGCGGATCCCGATCCGGGTCGCCTTGTCGGCGTAGGCCGGCCCGATCCCGCGGCGCGTGGTGCCGATCTCGAGGTTGCCGAGCCGCCGCTCCCGCGCGCCGTCGAGCGCGACGTGCCACGGCATGATCAGGTGCGCGTTCCCGGACAGGAACAGGAGGCCGGCCGTCTCGTGGCCGCGCGCCTCGAGATCGTCGAGCTCCTCGATCAGGACCTGCGGGTCGACGACGCAGCCGGCGCCGATCGCGCACTGCTTGCCCGTGATGATCCCCGACGGGATCGCGCGGATCTTGTAGGTCTCCTCGCCGACGACGATCGTGTGCCCTGCGTTCGGCCCGCCCTGATAGCGGCACACGAGGTCAGAGCCGGCCGCGAGCAGGTCGACGATCTTGCCCTTCCCCTCGTCGCCCCACTGCGCGCCGACGATCACGGTCGCAGGCACGACCGCAGTGTGCCTGAAGCCGCGGGCGTCGGCGCTGCAGGGAGCTAGCTGGCCGCCGCGAGCCGGGGCCGGCCGATGCGCTTCAGCACCAGCCGGTGGCCGCGCCTGCACGTGGCGAAACCGACGTCCGCTTCCGCCCGCAACCTGCCCGACACCGCAGTCGAGTCGGCCGAGGCGCCGCGGCCCAGATGGGCGCGGCATTCCTCGCACTCCGCCTCGAACTCCGTCGCCGGCGACAGCACCCAGATCGTCTGTCTGTTCTCCGTCTCCCCTCCTATCACCCGGACGCGAGGTCCGCGAATTTGGCGTAGCGCTTGAGGAACGAGAGCCGAACCGTGTCGGTCGGTCCGTTTCTGTGCTTGGCGAAGATCACCTCGGCGAGGCCCTGCTGGTCGGTCTCCTCGGCGTTGTAGTACTCGTCGCGGTAGATGAAGCCGACGAGGTCGGCGTCCTGCTCGATCGAGCCGGACTCGCGCAGGTCGGAGAGGATCGGCCGCTTGTCGTGGCGCTGCTCGACCGCGCGGGAGAGCTGCGAGAGCGCGAGGATCGGCACGTCGAGGTCGCGCGCGAGGATCTTCAGCGAGCGCGAGATCAGCGACACCTCCTGCACGCGGTTCTCGGCGGTGCCGCCGCCGGTCATCAGCTGGAGGTAGTCGACGACGATCAGGCCGAGGTTCGGCTCGCGGGACTTGAGCCTGCGGGCCTTCGAGCGGATCTCCATCATCGTGATCGAGGCCGTGTCGTCGACGTAGATCGGCGCCTTCGCGAGCTTGTCGCAGGCCGCGGTGAGCCTGGGCCAGTCGTCCTGGGCGAGCTTGCCGTTCCGCAGCCGCTGCGACTCGACCTTCGCCTCGGAGCACATCAGGCGCTGCGTCACCTCGGACTTCGACATCTCCAGGGTGAACAGCGCGACCGGCTGGTTGTGGCGGACGGCGAGATTCGCGGCCATGCACAGCGCGAGCGCCGACTTCCCCATGCTCGGGCGGGCGGCGATGATGATCAGGTTGCCTGGCTGGAAGCCAGAGGTGAGCTTGTCGATCTCGCGGAAGCCGGACGGCACGCCGGTGATCTCGGCGCCGGACTCGTACAGGGCGGTGATGTGCTCGAAGCTCTCCTTGAGCAGCGACTCGATGTGGGAGAATTCGCCCTGCACGCGCGCCTGCGAGAGGTCGAAGACGATCTGCTCGGCCCGGTCGACGAGGTCCTCCGTCGCGCCCGGCCGCTCCCAGCCGAGCTGCGCGATCTCGCCGCCGGTGCGGATCAGCCCGCGCAGCGTCGACATCTCGCGCACGATCTTCGCGTAGTGCGACGCGTTCGCGGTCGCGGGGACGAGCGCCGCGAGCTCGTGGATGCGGACGCGGCCGCCGGCTTTCTCGAGCTCGCCGCGCTCCTCGAGCTCGTCGGGCAGCGTGATCGCGTCGACGGGCTCGCCCTTCGCGTACAGGGCCAGCGCAGCGCGGAAGACGATCGAGTGGCTCTCCCGGTAGAAGTCGGAAGCATCGAGAATCTCGCTGACCGCCCCGATCGCGCCGGGGGAGAGGAGCATCGCCCCGAGGACGGATTCCTCCGCCTCGAGGTTTTGGGGCGGTACCGTGGCGGCCAGCGGGAGCGGGGCTACCTGCGCCATCTGCGGACTAGTCTCCAACAGGCGTCAAGCAGGCCCGGACGTGGCCGGTTTGCAGGGGTAAGAGAACATACGTTCTGATTCTATCCCCAGGGCCGGACACGTTCTTCCCCAGCTGTTGGCTAGTTGTTCATACGAAAGTTCCGCTCTGAGCGGGAACTTCGGCGAGTAGTCCACAACGCTGTGGACGGCACTGTGGACGGCTACGCGGCCTGGCAGGTGCGGCAGGCGCCGCGCAGGACGACGTCGTGGCCGGCGATCGAGTAGCCGGTGCGGCCCTCGACGCGGTGCAGCGCCCGCTCGAGCTCGTCGTCGGCGAACGCCTCGACCCGGCCGCAGTCGTCGCAGACGAGGTGATGATGGTGCTCGCCGCTCGCGTGCATCGGCTCGAAGCGCGCCGTGCCGGCGCCGACGTCGATCCGCTGGAGCAGGCCCTTGTCGGTGAGCAGGTCGAGCACGCGGTAGATGCTCGCGATCCCGACCTGCTGGCCCTCGGCGCGGAGCCGGTCGAAGATGTCTTGCGCCGTCAGGCAGCAGTCCTGCCGCCCGAGCAGCTCGACCACGGCGCGGCGGGCGACGCCGTTTCGGTAGCCGCTGCCGCGGAGCGCGGTGAGCGTCTCGTCGGTCCAGTCGGTCATCGGCGCGGATGATAGCGCTTCTAGTTGATTTTGGGAATGAGTATCGTTAGCGTGAGAGGGCGATGCTCACGCCCTTCCAGTACGTCTTCGTCCAGCGCGGCCTGCTCGAGGTGCTCCTCCTGTCGGTCGCCGCAGGCCTGCTCGGGACCTGGATCGTGCTGCGTGGGCTCGCGTTCTTCTCGCACGCGGTGGGAACCGCGGCGTTTCCCGGGCTCGTGCTCGCCGACGGGCTCGGCTTCTCGGCGCCGCTCGGCGCGTTCGCGGCGGCGCTCGCCTTCGCCTTCGGCGTCGAGCGGCTGGCGCGGAGCCGCGGAGCGGCTACGACAGCCTCACCGCGCTCGTCCTCGTGGGCGCGCTCGCGCTCGGGGTGATCCTCGCGAGCGACGTCTTCCACTCCGGCGCGAGCGTCGACTCGCTGCTCTTCGGGAGCCTGCCTGTTGATCGGGCCGCGCGACCTCGTGCTCGCCGGCGTCGCCAGCGTGGCGGTGGTCGTTGCGAGCGCGCTGGTCGGGCGGCGCTGGCTCGCGATCGGCTTCGACCCGGGCAGCGCGCGGGCGCTCGGGATCCGCTCGCCGCTGCCGGACGCGGTGCTGCTCGTCCTGATCGCGGTCGCCGTGGTCGTCGCGCTCCCTGCGATCGGCGCGCTGCTCGCGACCGCGCTCTTCGTCGTCCCGGCGGCGACCGTGCGGCTGTTGACCGCCGCGTGCTGCCGCTGGCAGCTCGGCTCGGTCGCGCTCGCCGCGGCCGAGGGCGTCGCCGGGCTGTGGCTCTCGGTCGAGCTGAACGTGCCGCCGGGCGCCGCGATCGCGGTGCTCACGGGCGGCGTGTTCGCGCTTTCGCGGCGGTCGCGGCTCGTGTCGGCGCCCGCGCGCCGCCTCGTCCCGGTGGCGGCAGCTGCGCTCGTGCTGCTTGCAGGCTGCGGCTCGAGCTCGCAGTACGGCGAGTCGGGCTTCCCGTCGTCGCGACGACGACGCAGATCGGCGACTGGGCGCGCGATCGTCGGTGGCGCTGACGCGAACGTGCACCAGATCCTCCAGCCGAACACCGACCCGCACGAGTACGAGCCGCGGCCGAGCGACGTCGAGGCAACCGCAGGCGCGAAGCTCGTGCTCGAGAACGGCGACGGCCTCGACGAGTGGATGGGCAAGGTGATCTCGCAGGCCGGCGGCAAGCCGGTCGTCGTCGATCTCGGCGCGGGTGTCCCGGTCAAGCGGCCGGGCGAGACCTCAGGCCCCGAGGCGTCGCGCTTCGACCCGCACTGGTGGCACGACCCGCGCAACGCCGAGGCGGCGGTCGGCGAGATCCGCGACGCGCTCGTCGCCGCCGATCCGGCGCACGCAACGGCCTACCGCCGCAACGCCGCGGCCTATGTCGCAGAGCTGCGGGCGCTCGACGCGGACTGTCGCGGCGTGCTTCGCGCAGGTGCCCGTCGCGCAGCGCAAGCTCGTCACCGACCACGACGCGTTCGGCTACTTCGCCGAGCGCTACGGCATCACGGTCGTCGGCGCCGTGATCCCGTCGCAGACGACGCAGGCGCAGCCCTCCGCCGGCGAGGTGGCAAAGCTGATCGCGCTGATCCGGCGCGAGCACGTGAAGGCGATCTTCCCCGAGAGCTCGATCAACCCGAAGCTCGCGCAGCCGATCGCGCGCGAGACCGGGCGCGAGCGCGCGCTACACGCTCTACGGCGACACGCTCGGCCCGCCCGGCCGACGCACCTACCTCCAGATGGATGCAGGCGAACGCGAACGCGATGGTGCGCGGGTTCACCGGCGGCCGACTCGGGTGCAGGTTCCCGTGAGCGAGCCGCTTCTCACCGTGGACGGCCTCGCCGCGGGCTACGGCGGTGCGCCCGTGCTCGAGGGCGTCTCCTTCGCGCTCGAGCCGGGTCAGCGGATCGGCGTGCTCGGGCCGAACGGCGGCGGCAAGTCGACGCTCTTCCGGGTGCTGCTCGGCGAGCTCCAGCCGCTGGCGGGCGAGTTCGTCGCCGCGGGCGGCTTCGGCTACGTGCCGCAGACCGAGCGCTCGCGGCTCGACTACCCGGTGACCGCGCTCGACGTCGCGCTGATGGGGACGCTCTCGCGGCTGCCGTGGTGGCAGCGGCCGGGTCGGCCGGGCCGCGCGGCGGCGCTCAGGGCGCTCGCGCGCGTGGGGCTCGGCGATCGCGCGGACGCGCAGTTCGGCGAGCTCTCGGGCGGACAGCGCCAGCGCGTGCTCGTCGCGCGCGCGCTCGTCCAGGACGAGCCGGTGCTGCTGCTCGACGAGCCGTTCACCGGCGTCGACCAGCCGAGCGCGGAGCTGCTCGAGCAGCTGCTCACGGATCTCGCGGCCGAGGGGCGCGGGCTCCTGATCGCCTCGCACGACGTCGACCAGGCGCGCGCGTGGGACCGCGTGCTCTGCCTGAACCGGCGCCAGATCGCGTTCGGCTCGCCCGCGACGACGCTCGACCGGCGCGTGCTCGAGGAGACCTACGGCGGCTCGATCGTCGCGATTCCCGGCGGCAGCGCCGGGATCCTGCCCGCGCACCATCACCACCACGACGAGGGCCACTGATGCACGCCCTCGTCGAGCCGTGGCGGCTCGGCTTCATGCAGCGGGCCTTCCTCGAGCTCGCGCTCGTCGGGATCGTCGGCGGCGTGCTCGGCTGCTGGGTCGTCTTCTACGAGCTCTCCTACAGCGCGGAGTCGCTCGCCCACGCGCTCTTCCCGGGGCTCGTCGTGGCCGCGCTGATCGGGGTGCCGCTCGTGCTCGGCGGCGCGGTCGGCGTGCTCGTCGCTGCAGCGGCCGTGGCGATCGCGGGCGGACGCCGCAGATCGGGCGCGACACATCGGTCGCGGTCGTGATCACGACGCTCTTCGGGCTCGGCGTCGTGCTCGCGCTGCGGCCCGCGTCGCCGCCGGGGCTCAACGAGCTGCTCTTCGGCGACCTGCTCGCCGTCAGCCGGCAGGATCTCGTGGTCGCGGCGGTGCTCGGCTCCGTCGTGCTCGGGACGCTCGCCGTGCTGCACCGGCAACTGCTCGTCGTCGGCTTCGACCGCGGCACCGCGCGCGTGTTCGGCGCAAGGCCGCTCGTCGCCGACCTCGTCCTGCTCGGGCTGATCGCGGCCGCGGTGATCATCGGCGTCCAGGCGCTCGGCAACCTGCTCGTCGTCGCGGTGATCGTCGGCCCGGCCGCGACGGCTCGCCTCCTGACCAAGCGGATCGTGCCGATGATGGCCCTCGCGGCCGGCTGTGCGGTGCTCGCCGGCCTGCTCGGGCTCTACCTCTCGTACTACGCGGACCTCGCGGGCGGCGCGTCAGTCGCCGTCGTGCTCGTCCTCGGCTACCTCGTCGCCCTCGGCCTCCGCGGCGGGGCTCTCCTCCGCCTCGGCTAGCTCCTCGACGACTTCGGCCTCCGGCTCCTCGACCACGACCTCCTCGACGACGAGCTCCTCCTCGGGCGGTAGTTCGCCACCCTCGGGCACGACCAGCGTCTTCACGTCGACGCGCACGTCGGTGAACACGTCGATCGGAACCTCGAAGCGGCCGATGCGCTTGATCGGCTCGTCGAGCCCGATCTTGCGGCGGTCGACGCGGATCTTGCGCGTGCGCCAGATCTCGTCGGCGATGTCGGTGGGCGTGACCGAGCCGTACAGGGCGCCGGTCGGCCCGCCTTGCACCCGAAGCGTGAGCATCGTCTTGTCGAGCGTCTCGGCGATCTCCTGCGCCTGCTCGAACGTGCGCGCCTCCTGCTGGGCCCGCTGCGCCTCGCGCTTCTTGATCTCGCGCGACGCGGCCTCGGTCGCCTCCTCGGCCAGCCGCCGCGGCACGAGGTAGTTCCGCAGGTAGCCGCGCGCGACCGAGACGACGTCGCCGCGCAGCGCCGAGATGGTCGACGTCCTGCAGAAGGATCGCCCTGACTTGCCATCGCTCTAGCCCCGACACGTACGGCAGAAGCGCCATCTCGCGGGCGCGCTTGACCGCGACGGCGACCTGGCGCTGGTGGCGCCGGCACGCGCCGCGTGATGCGGCGCGAGCGGATCTTGCCCTTCTCCGAGATGTACCGCCGAAGCTGGTTCGATGTTCTTGTAGTCGACCTCGTCGACCTTGTCCTTGCAGAAGTGACAGATCTTGCGGCGCCGGGCGCCGTCGACGCCCCGGGACGCTTGCGCTGCCTCTGCTCCTTAGCCTGAGCCATCAGAGTCTCCTTAGAACGGAATGTCGTCGTCGGCTGCCTGGGGCGCGAAGTCGGCGTTGTTCTCCGCCGCTGCCGCTGCCGCGGGCACGAATTCGGTTGCCGCCGCCGCCCTCGCCGCCGCCCTCGCGGCTGCCGATGAACTGGACGTTGTCGGCGATGATCTCGACCGCCTGGCGCTTCATGCCGTCCTGCTCCCACTCGCGCCAGTCGAGGCGGCCGTCGATCCCGACCGGACGGCCCTTGGCGAGGTACTGCGCGCAGTTCTCGCCCTGGCTGCCCCAGACGGTGACGTCGAAGTAGTTGGGCTTGTCGCCCCACTCACCGGTCGCGCCGTCCTTCTGGCGTGTGTTGACCGCGATGCGGAGCTTGCAGACGGCGGTGCCGCTGGGTGTGTGCCGCAGCTCGGGGTCACGGGTCAGGTTCCCCACGAGCACGACGCGGTTGATGTTGCTGGCCACGGTCTTACTCCTCCTCGTCTAGCGAACGTGTGTTCGACCCAGCGTACTCGGGCTGCACGACGGTATCGACCGGCGGCGGCGCACCACGGTGCGACCCCTCGATCCGGCGCACTGCGAGGTGACGCATCACGTTGTCGTCGATCTTGAGGATCCGGCCCAGCTCGTCGAGCGTCTCCGGCTTGGAGTCGAAGGTCAGCAGGAAGTACGTGCCTTCGCCCTTGTGGTCGATCTCGTACGCGAGCTTGCGGCGCCCCCAGGGCTCTGTGCCGCCCCAGCTGCCGCCGTCCTTCTCCACGAGCTCCTGGATGTGCCCGACGATCTCCGTCTGCTTCTCCTCAGGGAGCTCGGGGTCGAGCATCAGCAAGATTTCATACGCAATCACGCTCCCGAGCACCTCCTTCCCACGGTCTGAATCGGCCTCACCGGCTGGCGCCGCTCGGGAACGGACGGCGCGAGGCGAGGCAGGAAGAGGGGGCAGTGTAGCATCGGCTCGTGCGTCGCCTCGTGCTCTGGGTTCTCGCCGGCTTTGCGTTCCTGCGCTTCCTGAGCTGGAAGCGGACGCAGACGCCTCCCGCCGCCGTGGTCGCGGCGCCCGAGCCTGTCGCTGTGCCCGAGCCGGAGTTCGATCCGCGTGCCGAGGAGTTGCGCGCGAAGCTCGAGTCACGCGTCGAGGAGGAGCCGGAGCCCGAGCCCGAGCCGGCGGCGCTGAGCGAGCCGGACGAGCGCCGCGCCAGCGTGCACGAGCGCGGCCGTCGCGCGGCCGAGCAGATGCGCGACCCTAGCGGGGACTGAACGCGGCGATTCCCGCGACGAGGCCGCGCGCGACCTGGTCCTCGTAGCCGGCCGATTCGAGCTTGGCCCGCTCCGCCGGGTTCGAGAGGAAGCCCGTCTCGACGAGCACGACCGGGACGTTCGCCCAGTTGAAGCCGGTCAGGTCGGAGCGCTGGATCGTGCCGAGATCCGTCGCGCCCGTCGCCCGCACGACTGCGCGCTGCACGAGCCTCGCCGCGCGCAGGCTGCGCGCGAAGATGTCGTCGGTCCAGCCGCGATGCAGCGCGGGGAAGAGGGTCGAGACGCCGTGGATCGCCGTGTCAGCGGAGCCGTCGGCGTGGATCCGCACCATCAGCGCCGCGTGGCGCGCGTTGCAGAACTGCGCTCGGGCGACGTTGCCGCCCGTGTAGCCGGGCGCGGTGCGCGTCATCGCCACGCGATACCCGCGCGCAAGCAGGAGCGCGCGCGTGCGAAACGCGATCCGCAGCGCGACGTCGGCCTCGCCGGGCGCGCCGCCGCCGTCCTTGATCTTCATCACCTTCGAGCCGGGGCCGATCGGCTCGGTCTGTGCACCCACGGCGGGCACCGTCCCGTGCCCCGGGTCGAGGCAGATCAGCGCTGCCGTCGCGAGAGCCGCGGCTAGGACGCGAGAGCCCCCAGCTCGGCGGCCAGGCGGTCGACCTCGTCGGTGGTGTTGTAGTGGATGAAGCCGATCCGCACCGAGCCCTCGGCGGGCAGCCGCTCGGCGAGCCCGACGCAGTACCAGCCGTCGTGGGCCCACAAGCCCATCCGCTTCTCGGCCAGGGCGCCGGCCACGTCGTAGGCCGAGACGCCGTCGACGTTGACGAGGAACGTCGGCACGCGCCCCTCCATCGTCGGCAGCCCGTACATGGTGACCGAGTCGGGCAGGGCGTCCATGAAGCGCTGGCCGAGGCCGCGCTCGTACTCGCGGATCGCCTCCATGCCGCCGATGTCGGCGAGGTAGTCGATCGTCGCGTTGAAGCCGCCGAGCAGCTCGTAGGGCAGCGTGCCCGTCTCGAAGCGGCGCGCGAGCGGCTCGGTCGGAGCGGGGCGCGCCTTGTACGGGCGCCAGGTCTCGGCGAGCTCGCCGCGGACGTAGCCGAGCCCGAGGTGCGGCCCGCAGAACTTGTACGGCGAGCAGATCAGGACGTCGCAGCCGAGCTGCATGACGTCGACCGTCTCGTGCGCCGCGTAGTGGACGGCGTCGAGCCAGGACAGCGCGCCGGCCTCGCGCGCGAGAGAACAGAGTCGCTCGATGTCGACGAGCGTGCCGACCGCGTTGCAGGCGACAGAGCAGGCGACGACGCGCGTGCGGTCGGAGAGCTTCCGCTCGAGGTCGTCGAAGTCGAGCGTCAGGTCCTCGTGCACGTCGACGAGGTGCACCTTCAGTCCCTTGTCCGCGGCGAGCTCGACCCACGGCGCGGCACAGCCGTCGTGGTCGAGGCGCGTGACGATCACCTCGTCGCCCTCGCGCCAGTCGCGCGACGCGGTGCGGCTGAGGTGGAAGTTCAGCGTGGTCATGTTCATCCCGAACACGGTCTCGGCGGGCGTGGCTCCGAGGAACGCGGCGCCCTTCTGCTTCGCCTCCGCGAGGACGGCCTCGACGCGCTGGCCGGTCTCGTAGGGCGCGCCGATGTTGGCGCTCGCCTCGCGCAGCGTGCGGGCCATCGCCTCGCCGACCTCGTCGGGAACCTGGGTGCCGCCCGGCGCGTCGAAGAACGCGAAGCCGGACTGGAGCGAGGTGAAGCGGCGGCGGATCGCCTCGACGTCGAGCAGCGTCGCACTCATGCCGGGAAGCTAGCTGATCATGCGGGCCAGCGTCTGCTGGAGCTTCCGGCCGAGCTCGGGATTCTCGTCCACGATCGGGCGGAAGTTCCAGGCGCTGAGCGCCCAGCAGTGGAGCTCGGTCAGAGCGATCACGGTCGCTGTGCGGTCGCTCTCGGCGAGCAGCGCGACCTCGCCGAAGTGGTCGCCCGCATGCAGCTGGCGCCGCTCTTCGCCGCCGACGGTGACGAGCGCGTCGCCGTCCTCGATCACGAAGAACGCGCCGAACGTCGCGCCGCCGCCCTCCTCGGTCACCGCGTCGCCGGGCTTGAACGTGCGCTGTTTCATCGACGCCGCGATCGACTCGAGCTCCTTCGGGTCGAGATCGGCGAACAGCGGGACGCGGGCGAGAGTCTCGACGGGTGCGCCTGCCATGCCCACGAATATGACAGATTCCAGCCGTGAGGCTCAACGTGGTCGGCTGCTCGCCCGCCTGGCCGAACCCCGGCGGGGCCCAGTCCGGCTACCTCGTCGAAGGGCCGGGTCGGCTCCTGCTCGACTGCGGCCCGGGCGTGCTGGCGCGCCTGCGCCTCGAGGACGGCGGCTGGCCGCGGGTCGACGCGATCGCGATCACGCACTTCCATCTCGACCACTGGGGCGACATCGTGCCGTGGGTGTGGGGCCGGATGTACGGCCTCGGGCGCGAGTTGCCGAAGCCCGAGCTCTGGCTGCATCCGGGCGGTGAGCAGCTCGTGGCGGAGATCGGCGCGCGGCTCGGCTTTCCGGAGATGTTCGCCGAGACGTTCGACCTGCGCGTGTACGAGCCGGGCGTGGCGTTCACGGCGGGCGGGTTCGAGGTCACGGCTCGCCGCGTCAAGCACTACCGGATGGAGGCATACGCGTTCCGGGTCGAGGCCGAGGGACGCTCGTTGGCCTACTCCGGGGACTCTGCGCCTGACGCTGCGCTCGCCGAGGTCGCGCGCGACGCCGACCTGTTCCTCTGCGAGGCGACGATCGGCGTCTCGAACCCGGATCCGGATGATCTCCGCGGGCATCTGAGCGAGGCCGAGGCGCTGGCGGCGTTCGAGGCGTCGGGCGCGGCGCGGCTGCTGCTCACGCACCGGCCCGTCGAGCAGGCGCTCGACGCGAGCTTCGAGCTCGTCCACGACGGGTACGCGACCGACGTTTGAGCGGGCGCCCGCCTCTCACGACAAACGGCTGGATGCGCTGGGCGCTGATCGCGCCCCTGCTGCCCGACGGCGAGTCGGTGCTGGAGATCGGCGTGGGTCAGGGCGCCTTGGGCTACCGGCTCGCCGAGCGGTACCGATACGTGGGGCTCGAGCTCGATGAGCAGGCGCTCGCCGTCGCGCGGTCGCGCATCGTGCGCGGGACGCTCGTGCACGGCGACCTCGACGCGGTGGAGGAGCGGTTCGACCTCGTCGTCGCGACGGAGGTGCTCGAGCACCTCGAGGACGACGTCGCCGCGCTCCGGCTCTGGCGCGAGCGGCTCGTTCCGGGCGGCGCGGTGCTGCTCAGCGTGCCCGCGTTCCCGGAGCGGTTCGGGCCGTGGGACGTCAAGGCAGGCCACTTCCGCCGCTACGAGCGAGACGGGCTGGCCGCGACGTTTCGCGCCGCAGGGTTCGAGCCGGTCGCGATCCGGACCTACGGCTTCCCGCTCGGCAACGTGCTCGAGGCGGCGCGCGATGCGGTCGCGAAGCGGCAGCATGGCGACGCGTCGATGGAAGAGCGGACGGCGGCGAGCGGCCGGCTCCTCCAGCCCTCACGGGCGACGGGCCGGCTGACCGCAGGCGCCGGCGTCGTCGGCGGCGTGCTCCAGCGGCCGTTCACCGGCGGCCGCCACGGCGTGGGCTTCGTCGCGCTGGCGCGGGCTACGGACTGAGCCGCTCGGCCGCGGCGAGCATGTTCACCCGGCCCGCGCCGTAGGTGACGATCGTGCCAGCGGCGCCGTTCGGCCGCCACACCGGCACGCCGGCGTCGACGACGACGGCACCCTCCGCGAGACCCTGTGCGACCTCGCGCTCCCACTCGTGGCGGTGCGCATCGCGGATGACCACGACCAGCTGCCGGTTCCCGCGCGCCACTTCCTCGTGACTATGGATCACGATGTGCTCGGTGCCGGGTCGCCGCGCTGTGAGGATCTCGCCGAAGGTGTGGCCCGCCGGGCCTGCGGCGATCGTGACCTCCGGGATCAGCTCGACGACGAGCGCCGGCCTGGTCAAGACGACATCGCCCTCGACGCGGAGTGCGCGGCGCGCCGCCTCGAGGCCGACCCCGGTCGCCGTCCAGCGGCCGACGCGCTCGACGCGTGCCGCGGCCTCGGCGAGCCGCTCCTCCGAGAGTCGCCCCGCGGCGACCGCGCCGACCAGCGCCTTGCGGATCGCGCGCACGTCGTCCTCGAACAGGTCATGCCCGAGACAGAGCGCGTCCGCTCCGGCGGCGATCGCCAGCACCGCGCCCTCCTCGACGCCGACGGTCTTGCTGACGGCCCCCATCTCGAGCGCGTCGGTCATCACCATCCCGTCGTAGCCGAGCTCCTCGCGCAGCAGCCCGGTCAGGTGTGCGCGGCTCAGCGTCGCGGGCAGCTCGTCGATCGCCGGCACGCGGATGTGCGCGGTCATCAGCGACTGCACACCCGCGGCGATCGCTGCGCGGAACGGCACGAGCTCGCGCGCGAGGAGCGTCTCGCGGTCGACGTCGATCGTCGGCAGCTCGAGGTGCGAGTCGGCGCGCGTCGCGCCGTGCCCGGGGAAGTGCTTTGCGCACGCGGCGACGCCGAGGCTCTGCAGCCCGGTCACCCACGCGGCGGTATGACGCGCCACCAACGCAGGATCCGAGCCGAAGGAGCGCACGCCGATGATGGGGTTCAGCTCGTCGGAGTTCACGTCCGCGTCCGGCGCGAGGTCGAGGTTCACGCCGCAGGCGGCGAGCTCGGCGCCGATCGCCGCCGCGACGCGCTCGGTCAGCTCGACGTCGTCGACGGCGCCGAGCGCGAGATTCCCCGGGTACGAGCTCCCCGTCCTCATTTCGAGCCGCGTGACGTCGC
>CAVTXU010000001.1:0-136605 GCA_963738775.1 uncultured Actinomycetes bacterium | reverse complement strand
AAGCGCCGCCCCGGGGTCGTGTAGCGAAGGGCGAGCGCGACGGCGAGCGTGATCGCGGCGCCCGCCCAGAAGACGACGCTGATGCCAAGAGGCTGCTGCGCTGCCCACCGCGAGAGCGATCCCGGGACCTGCAGCGAGATCGTGTGGTCGCGCGCGTACCTCGAGCTCCAGGCGAGCACGATCTGCCCGACGGCCAGCGTGACGATCAGCGGGTTCAGCCTCACGACTCCGACGAGCACGCCGTTGACGAGCCCGACGAGTGCTCCGAGACCGACGCAGGCGAGGATTCCCGCCAGGAGCCCATGATGAGAACCGACGCCGACGCCGACGAGCAGGTTGCCGCCGAGGGAGATCACGCCCGGTGCCGACAGGTCGATCCCGGCCTGCATGACCACGAGCATCTGACCGAGTGCGGCCACGGCGAGAACCGTCATGTAGGGGAGCACGAAGGCCCACGACGTGTGCTGGAGTGCCTCGGGCGCGACGATCGCGGCGACGGCCAGAAGGGCGATGGTCGCGAGCCACACCGGCAGGAACCGGGCCCCAACCAGGGTGTTGGCGACGAGCGCGCGCCCGGGGTTGCTCATGGCCCGTCCTGTCTGTGGCGTAACGACGGTGAGAGGCTTGCCGCGACCAGGCGCCCATTCTGATCAGTTGCAACAGGGAGTGTCAATGGTGGCCGAACGAAGCCCGCGAAACACGCCTGTTCGTACATCCCGGCTGAACGGGGGCTCGGACACGGTTCGGGCGTCCGCCGGTTTGGAGACTCGCATTGGCATCGACGGCATTGACTCGTCGGTGCCTTGCCGGTTTATGCTTGCTGTACATGTGGCAGCGTGAACAAGGGTGTGCTGCCGGCCATGGCGCCGCAACACGATAGGAGGATTCGAGATGACCGACACCAGTCCGCACGCCGAGGACTTCGCTCCGGGTAGGCCGATCGTGTTCCGCAACGGCATCGTGATCACCGTCGACACACCCGGCGTGATCCTCGAAGGCGACGTCCTGATCACTGGCGATACGATCACCGCCGTCGGCGAGGCGCTTCCCGTGCCGGAGGGCACCGTCGAGATCGACGCGAGCGGCGGCATCCTGATGCCCGGCATGATCGACACCCACCGCCACATGTGGCAGACGGCACTGCGCGGCTACGGCGGCGACTGGGCGCTCAGCCAGTACTTCGTCTTCTACTACCTGCAGCACGGGCAGGTCTTCCGCCCCGAGGACATCTACGCGGGCAACCTGCTCAGTGCGCTCGAGTCGGTCGACACCGGAGTCACGACGACGCTCGACTGGTCGCACGCGCTGCGGACGCCGGACTACGCCGAGGCGGCGCTGCAGGCCTTCAGCGAGATCCCGGGCCGCTTCGTGCTCGGCTACGGCAACTACCTCGGTGGCGCCTGGGACTGGATGAACACACCCGAGTTCGATGCCTTCGTCGCCGAGCACTTCTCGAATCCGACCGACATGCTCGGCCTGCAGATCGCCTTCGACGTGACCGGCGCCGAGGACTTCCCCGAGAAGGCGGCGTTCGAGAAGGCTCGCGACATGGGGCTCCGCGTCACGACCCACGCCGGGGTGTGGGGCGCGACGACCGACATCGGCATCGACCAGATGTACGACGCCGGCTTCATGACGCCCGAGATCACCTACGTGCACGCTGCGACGCTCAAGCCCGAGAGCTACCAGAAGATCGCCGCGACGGGCGGGACGATCTCCGTCGCGTGCGAGAGCGAGCAGAGCGCGGGCCAGGGGTATCCGTCGACCTGGGAGTTGCGCAAGTACGGCATCACCGCCTCGCTGTCGATGGACACGAGCGTCTGGTGGAGCGCGGACTTCTTCTCCGCGATGCGCGCCACGCTGAGCGCCGACCGCTCCCGTGACCACCTCGAGGCGCACGCGAAGAACGAGACGATCACGGCAAATCGGCTACGTGCCGAGGACGTCGTCTGGATGGCGACCATGGGCGGCGCGAAGACGCTCGGCCTCGAGGCCTCGCTCGGGTCGATCACCCCGGGCAAGAAGGCCGATCTGCTGCTGATCAAGAACGATCAGTCGCCGGCCATGACGCCGATCCTGCACCCGTACGCGCACGTCGTGTACCAGGCCGGCACCGCCGATGTGCACACCGTCGTCGTCGACGGCCGCGTGGTCAAGTACGACGGCACCCGCATCGACCTCGACATCGCGCCGGCGCGGGATGCCGTGGCGAAGTCGGTCGAGTACGTGCGCTCGCAGCTCGGCGAGCAGGCCTGGGAGGAGGGCATGCACCCGGTGCTCGAGCCCACGGCCGAGATCGAGAACCCGTACAAGTACACCGAGGGGACCGCGCACGTCAAAGCGCAGTCGTGAGCTAGGTACTAGGCGTACATCTCCGCGCTGATGCGGCTCACTTCGGTGACCGCATCCGCAGGGATGCCCGCGCGGCGGGCCGCGGCCATGATCGCCTCGGCCGAGGGCGCCTCGTACAGGCAGTAGGAGCGGCGGCGGTCGGCGCTGAGGAACGAGAAGAGCCAGCGTACGCCCTCCTCGGCGTTCGCCTCCTCGATCAGCTTGACGTCGTCGCCGGTGAGGTCGAGCTGCTCGGCGAAGCTTCGTTCGATCACATAGGTCGGCATCGGCTGATCGTACCGCTGCGCTCAGCGTTGTTCTAGACCGTGCTGGAACGCGTATGCGGTCGCCTCGGTGCGGTTGGCGCTGCCGGTCTTGCGCAGGATGCTGCGGATGTGGTTCGCGGCGGTGTGCTCGCTGATGAAGAGCTCGGCGCCGATCTCGCGGTTCGAGAGGCCGCGCGCGACGAGCCGGAGAATCTCGAGCTCCCGGTCGGAGAGCCCGGAGGGATTCGCGGCGGCCGCGGTCGGGCCGAGCGCGCGGATCCGCCCCTCGAGCGCGGTCAGGCCGTGGCGGTCGGCCAGCGCGCCGGCCTCGGCGAGCAGCGCGGCGGCCCGCTCGCCTTCGCCATCGTGGAGCAGCATGCGCCCGTACTCGAACGCGGTGTGCGCGAGCCAGGTCATGGCGCCCATGCGCAGGTTCAGGTCGAGCGCCGCCTCGAAGTGGCGCGTTGAACGCTCCGGGTCGCCGAGCGTGGCGGCCAGCATCCCGAGGTAGCGGTCGGCCGACCCGTAGCACGCGACGCCGTGGCCGATCATCACGTTCAGCCCTGTGAGCGGCGCGAGCTCGGGGTAGAGCAGCGCGGCCGCATCCCGCGTCGCCGACGGCGGTCGCCGCGTCCGCGAGGTAGGTGAGTGAGGCGACCCAGAGCCCCGCGCGGAACGCGTCGAGGCCGCGCTCGAGCACGGCGCCGAGCTCCCGCGTCACGTCGTCGTGCATGCCGAGCTCGGCGAGCAGCGCCGTCAGGCCCGGCCGCCACGCGCTGCCGCGCTCGTCGGAGGCGAGGACGCGGATCACCGGAGCGAGCTCGGCGAGCCGGCCCTGCTCGCGGCGGATCCCGAACATCTGGATGCCGTAGACCCCCGAGGCGTCGCGGCCGGTGAGCAGCAGGCCCCAGTCGCGCGAGCGCTCCGCGGCCCGCTCCGCATCGCCGATCCGCCCCTGGAAGAGCGCGAGCGACGAGTCGTAGTGCTCGGCGACGTGGAGGATGAACGGCTGGCGCGTCTGCTGGGCCAGCGCGAGCACGGCCGCGACGCCGTGCCGCGCCGCCTCGATCTCGCCGAGCGCCAGCAGTGCGGCGACGCGCCACTCCATCGCCTCGGCCTGGATGTCGATGTCGCCGATCTGCTCGGCGAGCTCGCAGGCCTCGTCCAGCATCACGAGGATCTCCGGGAAGGTCAGCGTGCTGCGGGCCCAGTACGCGCCCATCAGCACGGTCGCGAGGCCGCGGCGGTCGCCGATGCGCCGCGCCATCGCGATCGCCTCCTCGCGGACGACCCTGCTCTGGGCGGACTCGCCCTCGAACTCGAGCGTGCGGGCGAGGCCGGAGAGCAGCGCGACGCGCAGCTCGGAGTCGTCGGCGGAGAGCGCGCGCGACGCCTCCTCGAGCAGCTCCCGCGCACCCTGCTCGTGCATCGCGGGGCGCCAGCACGCGTCCTCGAAGCCGATCGCCGCCTGCGTCAGCAGCTCGCCGTCGCCGAGCTCGCGCGCGATCGCGGCCGCCTCGCGGAACGACTGGAGCGAGTCGAGCGACGTGCCGGCGCGAAACAGCCACGTGCCGAGCTCGAGCAGCGTCTCGGCGCGCCGCCGCGGTTCGCTGATCCCGATCTGTAGCGCGATTCGCAGGTGCGCGGCGGCCTCGTCGTAGGCGAGCGCCGCCGCGGCGGCGCGCGCGGCGAGCAGGTCGTAGTCGACGGCGCGCGCCGGCCCGCCGATCGGCGCGGCCGCGGCGAAGTGGTGTGCGAGGTCGGCGAGCGGCGCGCGCGTCGGGCGAGGGGGCCAGAGCCTCGAGCGCCTCGCCGACCCGAAGGTGGAGCTCGGCGCGGCGGAGCCCGCTCAGCCGGTCGTACAGGGCGCGACGCACGAGCTCGTGCGTGAAGCGGTACGCGAGCCGCCGGCGCCGCCACCTCCTCGATCATCCCGCTGCGCACCGCAGGCTCGAGCGCGTCGAGCCGCGTCGAGCTCCTGCGGCGCCGCGCGGCGGAGCAGGTCGAGCTCGAACTCGGTGCCGGCGACCGCCGCGAGCTCGAGCAGATCGCGGCGTCGCGGCGTCGAGTCGCGAGAGGCGCTGGGTGACGACCTCGCGCACGCTGTCGGGCGTCGCGATCTCCTCCAGCGGCCGCGTCAGCCGCAGCGCCGCCGTCGGTCATCGGCGATCGCGTCGGTCTCGACCAGCGTCCGCCACAGCTCGCAGAGCAGGAACGCGTTGCCCTCGGTGAGCGCGCAGATCGCGCGGGCCAGCTCGGCCAGCGAGGGATCGACGCTCGCGCGCCGGCGGCGCGACGGACGAACTCGGTGACGTCGTCGTCGCTGAGCCCGCCGAGCCGCAGCCGGACGACCTCGTCGGAGCGGCGCAGGTCGACGAGCGTGTCGGCCAGCTCGGCGGGCACGTCCGCCTCGGTGTCGCGGAAGGTCGCGAGCACGAGCATGCGCGCGTCGGGCGCCGAGCGCGCGAGGTGGCGGAGCAGCAGCAGCGTCGGCGTGTCGGCCCAGTGGCCGTCCTCGAGCACGAGCAGCAGCGGCCGGCGGCGCGCCGGCGGCCGCGAGCAGGTCGGTCGACCGCCGTGTGCAGGCGATGGCGCTCGGTGTCCGGATCGGCGGCGACCGGCGCGCAGGCAGCTCGCCGATCCGCGCGGAGAGGTCGGGCAGCAGCCGCGCCAGCTCGCCGCCCGCACTGCCGAGATCTGCGCGCAGCAGCGTCCGGCGTCGGTGTCGCGCACGAGCTGGTCGAGCGCCTCGACGAACGGGCCGGTACGGGCGTGCGCACGACCGCGTCGCAGGCGCCGTAGAGCACGAGCACGCCCTCGGCGGCGGCCTCGCGCGCGAACTCGCGCACCAGGCGGCTCTTGCCCGACCCGGCCTCGCCGCCGACGAGCGCGATGCGCCGGCCCTCGCCGCGGCGTGCGGGACGAGCGCCGCGCAGCGTCGCGAGCTCGCGCGAGCGCCCGACGAACGGCGAGACGGCAGGAGCCGAGCTGGCCGGGAGCTGGACGGCGCGACCGGCACTAGTCAGATCTGATTATCGCCGCACTCGCAGGCAGCGTGGCGCGAGAAGTCGGTCAGTCCAGGTCATGACAGGCGGCGGCGCCTGCGGCTCGTACCCTGCGGCTGGCACCGAACGCGACCAGGAGGTATCACGATGAGCATGCACGACACCGTCGCCGACGCGGCACGGCAGGAGCTGGGGGCGCGCTTCGACGGGCACGCTGGTCGGGCCCGGACGATGCGGGCTACGACGAGGCGCGCACGGTCTACAACGCGATGATCGACCGGCGCCCGGCGCTGATCGCGCGCTGCGCGACGCCGGCGGACGTCGCCGCGACGATCGCCTTCGCGCGCGACCACGACCTGCTGCTCGCCGTGCGCGGCGGCGGCCACAACGGCGGCGGCCTCGGCGTCGTCGACGACGGCGTCGTGCTCGACCTCGTCGCGGCTCAACTCGGTCGAGGTCGATCCCGGCGAGCCGCACCGTGCGCGTCGGCGGCGGCTGCACCTGGGGCCAGGTCGACGCGCGCCACCCACGAGCACGGCCTCGCGATGCCGTGCGGGATCATCTCCACGACCGGCGTCGGCGGGCTCACGCTCGGCGGCGGGATCGGCCACCTGAGCCGCAAGCACGGGCTGACGATCGACAACCTGCTCGCGGCCGACGTGGTCCTGGCCGACGGCACGCAGGCGCGCGCGAGCGCCGACGAGAACACCGAGCTCTTCTGGGCGCTTCGCGGCGGCGGCGGCAACTTCGGCGTCGTCACGTCGTTCACGTTCCGCGCGCACCCGGTCTCGACCGTGCATCGCCGGGCCGACGTTCTGGCCGCTCGAGCAGACCGCCGACGTGATGCGCTGGTACCGCGAGTTCATCGCCGACGCGCCGCGCGAGCTGAGCGGCTTCTTCGCGACGATGACCGTTCCCCCGGCCGACTTCCTGCCCGCGGAGCTCCACTTCCGCAAGGTCTGCGGCGTGATCTGGTGCTACAACGGCGACGAGGACGGAGCGGCCGAGGCGCTGGCGCCGGTGCACGAGGTCGGGACGCCGCTCCTGCACGGCGTCGGACCTGCGCCGTTCCCCGCTCTGCAGAGCCTGTTCGACGGGCTCTACAGCCCGGGCCTCCAGTGGTACTGGCGCGCGGACTTCGTCAAGGAGCTCCCCGACGCCGCGATCGCGCAGCACGTCGCGTTTGCCGAGAAGCTGCCGACGCTCCACTCGTCGATGCACATGTACCCGATCGACGGGGCGGTCCACGACGTCGGCGCAATGCGGACACGCCGTTCGCCTACCGCGACGCGGACTTCGCCGAGGTGATCATCGGCGTCGACCCGGACCCGGCCAACGCCGCCTGATCCGCGACTGGACGGTGGACTACTGGGACGCGACCCATCCGTACTCGGCGGGCGGCGCCTACGTCAACTTCATGATGGACGAGGGCCACGCGCGCGTTCAGCGCCACCTACGGCGCGAACTACGACCGGCTCGCGCAGACGAAGGCGCCTACGACCCGGGCAACCTGTTCCGCGTCAACCAGAACATCGAGCCGAAGGCCGCCTAGCTCCGGCACTGCGGCTTTCCCACACCGCACTCAGCGCCCGCCCCGATGGCTGGTCTGCCCCGTGTCGCGAGACTCGGGTAGACCAACCGAAGGGGGAGCCATGAAGGCACTCGTGTACCAAGGCCCGGGCCAGTTGGCCTGGGAGACGGTGTCGGATCCTACGATCGAGGCACCGACCGACGCGATCGTCCACATCACCTCGTCGACGATCTGCGGGACTGACCTTCACATTCTCAAGGGCGACGTCCCGGCCGTGACACCGGGCAGGATCCTCGGCCACGAGGCCGTCGGGATCGTCGTCGAGACCGGATCGGCCGTCACCACGGTTGCCAAGGGCGACCGCGTGCTCGTCTCGTGCATCACCTCGTGTGGGCGCTGCCAGTTCTGCAAGGAGGCCCGCTACGGCCTCTGCGTCGGCGGCGGCGGCTGGATCCTCGGACATACGACCAACGGCCTGCAGGCCGAGTTGGCCCGCGTCCCGTTCGCCGATACGTCCGTCTACAAGATCTCGGACGAGCTGACCGACGAGCAGGTGCTGTTCCTCGCCGACATCCTCCCGACCTCCTACGAGGTCGGCGTGCTCAACGGCGGAATCGTCCCCGGCGACACGGTTGCGATCGTTGGTGCAGGCCCGATCGGGTTGGCCGCGATCATGACGGCGAAGCTCTACACGCCCGGGCGGATCATCTCGATCGATCTCGCGGCGCCGCGTCGTGCCAAGGCCGAGGCCTTCGGTGCGGACGTCTCGATCGATCCCTCCACGGAGGATGCAGTCGCTCGAGTGATGGAGCTCACCGACGGGCTCGGCGCCAACGTGGCGATCGAGGCAGTCGGCGTGCCGGAGACGTTCGAGCTCTGTACAGAGCTCGTCCGCCCCGGTGGCACGGTGGCGAACGTCGGCGTGCACGGCAAGCCGGCAACGCTGCATCTCGAGAAGCTCTGGATCAAGGGCGTCAAGATCACCACGGGTCTCGTGGATGCAAACACGACGCCGAGGCTGCTCGAGCTGGTTCGCTCGGGCCGGCTCGATCCGACGGTCTTCGCGACGCACCACTTCGAGCTCGGTGACACCGAGGAGGCGTACAAGGTGTTCGGCAACGCCGCCGAGACCAACGCCCTCAAGGTCGTGCTCTCGTCCACTCTGGTTCCGGAGGGACAGGGGCGGAAGGCCGAGGCCGTCACGGCGTAACATCGGCCTGGTTGAGAGCGCTACTCGTACTCATGGTCGCCGCCGCACTCGCGGCGGCGACCTCGTTCGGGACCCGAGCCGTGCCCGCCGCGGCGTGCCGTCCCGCCACGGGCCCGGGCTCCCAGCTGATCACGGTCGAAGCCCCGCGCTACGCGGTCACGCACGCTTCGGTGCGGCTCTGGCGCCGCGCCGGGAGCTGCTGGGTCGCGGCCGGCGGGCCGTGGAGCGCTCGCATCGGGCGAGGCGGCCTCTCCGACCATCACGTCGAGGGCGACGGCACCACGCCGACCGGAACCTACGGGCTCGGGCCGGTGATCTACGGGATCGCTCCGGATCCGGGCGTCCACTATCGCTACCACCGGCTCGTCTGCGGCGACTACTGGAACGAGGATCCGGCCTCGCCGGGCTACAACACGTTCCAGCACATCCGCTGCGGCGCCACTCCGCCGTTCCGGCAGACCGGCGGCGGGCTCTGGACCGCGACCATCGCCTACCAGCACTTCGTCCCGATCCGCTACAACACCGACCCCGCCGTTCCCGGCCGGGGCTCGGCGATCTTCCTGCACGACGACTGGGGCAGCGCGACCCACGGCTGCATCGCGATCGCCCCGGCGCACCTCGACACGGTGCTGCGCTGGCTCCGTCCCTCGGCGAAGCCGCAGATCGTGATCGGGACGCGAGCTGAGATAGTTTCGAGTCTGAGATGAGCTCGCAGCCGATCAACGCAGCGGCCACCCGCGACGCGATCTTCCTCGTCGTCACCGTCAACGCGGGCGGCGAGGCGAAGGTCAAAGCGCTCTGCGGCGACCTCGCCGGGCTCGTCCGCGCGGTCGGCCAGCGCGACTTCGCCGGGCACCTGAGCTGCGTCGCCGCCTTCGGCTCGGCCGCGTGGGACCGGCTGTTCGGTCCCCCGCGCCCGGTCGACTTGCACGAGTTCCGCGAGGTCGTCGCGGGCGCGCGCCACGCTGTCTCGACGCCCGGCGACATCCTGTTCCACATCAAGGCCGAGCGGATGGATCTCTGCTTCGAGCTCGCGACGCTGATCATGACGAGGCTCGCCGGCGCGGTGACGCCGGTCGACGAGACGCACGGCTTCCGCTACTTCGACGACCGCGACCTGACCGGCTTCGTCGACGGCACCGAGAACCCGGTCGGCGACGAGGCGGTCGGCGCCACGATCGTCGGCGACGACGACCCCGACGCGGCCGGCGGGAGCTACGTGCTCGTCCAGAAGTACATCCACGACCTGCCGAAGTGGGATGCGCTCAAGACCGAGGAGCAGGAGCTGATCATCGGCCGCACCAAGCTCTCCGACATCGAGCTCGACGACGAGACGAAGCCCCCGTATGCGCACAACGCGCTCACCGTGATCGAGGAGAACGGCGAGGAGATCGACATCGTCCGCCACAACATGCCGTTCGGGCTGGCGAGCGGCGAGTCGGGCACCTACTTCATCGGCTACGCGCGCTCACCGCGGGTGCTGATCCTGATGATCGACCACATGTTCGTCGGTTCACCGCCGGGCACGTACGACCGGCTGCTCGACTTCACGCATCCGGTCACCGGAACGCTCTTCTTCGCGCCGTCGGCCGACTTCCTCGAGGCATTGGCGGACTAGAGCGACTTTTCGCGGAGCCAGGCGAGGACGACGTCGGCGACGTCGCGCCAGCCCGAGTCGAGCGCCAGTGAGTGGCCCCTGTCGGCGAACTCGCGCAGGTCGGTCACCGCGGGAGACTTGTAGTACAGCTTGCGCGTCGTGCGGCTGATCGACGCGGGGACGGTGTGATCCTTCCCGCCCGCGGTGATCAGCAGTGGGCCGCGCGTCGCGTTGGCGGTGTCGACCTTCGCCGGCGAGTGCGGCGAGAAGCCTGCGGCGGCGGCCTCGAACAGCGGCTTGCCGGGCGACGGGATCGTCCACTGCTCGAACAGCGCGTTCGACTCCGATTCGGAGATCGCGTTGCCGAAGCCGTAGCGGAACTGCTTCTGGGTCAGCGCGACCGTCTTGTTCTTGTTCGACGGGTTCTTCAGCGCGATCGAAGCGACGCGCAGGGCCGACGGCGGCAGGAAGATCACGCCCTTGATCGGCGCGGGGTCGATCGCCACTGCGGCGGCGGCGATCTCCTGCCCGAGCAGCCGCTGGGCGATCAGGCCGCCGAAGGAGTGGCCGATCACGATCGGCTTCGACTCGAGCCCGGCGATGTGGTCGGCGTAGTGCTTGACCACGTCGTCGATCCCGTGCCCGGCGATCGGCCCGGGGTTCGCGCGCGTCGCCTCGACGGTGTCGGAGTCGCCGGGCCAGCCGGGCGCCGACGGCTCGTAGCCGTTCTCGCGGAAGAGATCGACCCACGCATTCCACGAGGTGGCGTGAAGCCACAGACCGTGCACGAAGACGACGGGAGTGGCCATGTCTTTCAGCCTATCTGTTGATCTCGACCAGGAGCACCCAGGACTCGGCGATCGCGACCAGGTAACAGAGCAGCATCGCGGGGACGAGGACGTACAGCCCGCCCTCGCCGTGGACCAGCACCACGATCGCGCCGGCCACGAGCAGGAGCATCGCGAGCAGGCCGAACACGAGGTTGAACCAGAGGCGGCGTCGGTACCTGCGCTCCGAGTCCCTGATCGAGTTGCCGCAGGCATAGGCCGTGATTCCGAAGGCGGCGAGGCCCACGACCAGCAGCTCGAGCCCCAGGAACGCCATGCGCTGGCCGGGCACGAGCACGAACGACGACGCGATCAGCACGGTCGTGAGCGCGGTCAGCGCCGCGAGGCCGAGGTTCGGCAGCCCCGGAAAGGACAGGATCTTGGCCAGGTTGATCGAGATCCCGACGAACACGAGCCCCGCCAGCGCGGCCGACGCCCCGGCCTGGGCCAGGAAGAAGTTGTCCCAGCCGCTCAACGCGCGAGCCTGTGCACCGCGACCGCCGTGACGGCGATGACGCCGGCGGCGGCGGCGAGCGGTGCGGCGGTGTCGACGTGGAGCGCGAGGAGCGCGCCGATCAGGGCGCCGAGGAACATCGCGGCGACGGCGAGCCCGCGGCGGCCGATCTTCGCCCCGGGCCCGCCGGCGAGCTTCGAGTCGGCGCCGATCCCGGTCAGGGTCATCGTCAGCACCGTCGTCGTCAGCTCCGGCACGGCGAGCCGCCGCACCGTCGCGTTCTGGATCCCCATCGCGATCGCGAGCAGCGCGATCAGGACGAAGCGCGTCGCCCGCGGGTCCGGGTCGCCGCCGACGACCGCGACGACGACCGCGCCGGTGACGGCCACGAGCTGGAGCCCCAGCGCGGCCTGGAGCAGCGCGAGCCGCTGGTCTCCGTAGCGGCCGGCGAGCCGTCCTCCGGCCACGCCGCCGATCAGGAACGAGCCGATCGCGAACAGCGAGGCCCAGATCGAGAGCCCCTTCGCCCCCGCGATCGCGAAGCCGAGGAACACGACGTTGCCGGTCATGTTCGCGACGAACACGTGCCCGAGGTTCAGGAAGCTCGCGGCGTCGACGAGCCCGGTGACGACGGTGAGCGCGAGCAAAAGCGGCGGCAGCTGCCCGTCGCGAGCGTCATGGGCCGGATGCAGCGTCTCGCGCGCATCGGCCCAGATCGTCATGCGAGGCCGTTCGCCCGCGCGATCTCGCCGAACCGGCGCGCGCTCGGCTTCGGCGTGCGCACCTGCGTCTCGCGGTCGACGGCGACGAGGCCGAACGTGACGCGATAGCCGAAGGTCCATTCGTAGTTGTCGAACATCGACCAGTAGTAGTAGCCGCGCACGTCGAGACCGTCCGTGAGGCACGCCTCGACCCCCTGGAGCGCGCGCTCGACGAAGTCGATCCGCCGCGCGTCGTCGGACGTGCCGATCCCGTTCTCCGTGACATAGACCGGCAGGCCAGTCAGCTCGACGCCGCGGCGGATCGCGTGCTCCAGCGCCTCCGGCCGGTAGGCGTAGCCCATCTGCGTCCGCTCGATGTCGCCCTCGTCGACGGGGCCGTCGGGCCCGACCAGGATGCGCGAGTAGTTCTGCACGCCGATGAAGTCACCCGCGACGCCCTCGAGGAACGGGTCCTCGCAGAGCCCGCGCAGACGCGCGAGCGTCTCCTCGCCTCCGGGCGCCGCCTCCCACTCGCTCATCGCGACGGTGAGGCCGACCTCCGTCTCGCTGCGGACGCCCTTGATCGCGTCGACCGCGAGCCGGTGCGCGTCGCGCATCACCTCGGCCGCCTTCGGGCTCCCCGAGTTGATGAACGGCGCAAGCCGGTCGGGCGTCGTCCCGAGCGCGGCGGCCGCCGCGGCCCAGCCCTCGCCGGTGCGCGGATGGGGAATCCCGAACACCTCGTGCAGCAGCGCGCCGATGCCCGTCTCGTTGAGCGTGCACGCGAGCGGGACGAGGTCGCCGAGATGGCGCATCGTCCGCTCGCAGTAGCGGGCGAAGCGCTCGGCTGTCCGGTCGCCCTCCCAGCCGCCGTCGGCGGCGACCCAGCGCGGCGTCGTGAAGTGGTGGAAGGTGAGCATCGGCGTCAGCCCGTTGGCGTTGCACGTCTCGAGCATCCGGCGGTAGTGGTCGAGCTGGGCGAGCGAGAACTCGCCGTCCTCCGGCTCGATCCGCGACCACTCGAGCGAGAAGCGGTAGGACTGGAGGCCGAGACCGGCGATCAGTGCGATGTCCTCGGGGTAGCGGTGGTAGTGGTCGCACGCGTCGCCCGAGGGCTCGGCGTAGGGCGAGCCCGGCACGTGCTCGAGCACCCAGCCGTCGTTCCAGACGTTGCCGCCCTCGACCTGGTGCGCCGCGGTCGCCGTTCCCCAGATGAAATTGTCGGGAAAGCTCATCGCCGCGAGTAATCTACGGGGTATGAGCGAGGCAGAGAACCTCTTCGGCGACGCGCACGTCGCGCGCTACCGCGAGACCGGCGGCGAGGTCGGCCATATCTGGCGCAACGGCGCGAAGGTCCTGCTGCTCACGACGACGGGCCGCACCTCCGGCGAGCCGCGCACCGCGCCGCTGATCTACGAGAACGCGGGCGACGCATACGTGATCGTCGCCTCGAAGGGCGGCGCCCCCGAGCATCCCGGCTGGTACCGGAACCTGGCCAAGGAGCCGAACGTCGAGCTCCAGGTGATGGACGAGGTCTTCCCCGCGCAGGCCCGCACTGCGACCGGCGAGGAGCGCGAGCGGCTCTGGCAGCTCGCTGCGCTGCAGTGGCCGGCCTACGACGACTACGCGCAGAAGACCGACCGGGAGATCCCGGTCGTCGTGCTAGAGCGCCTGTAGCCCGACCCGAACGCTGAGCGTCTCGTTGGCCTGGCCGGTGTAGACGCCGCGTGTCGGCGGCACGTCGTCGTAGTCGCGGCCGACGGCGACGCGGACGTACGCCTCGGTCTGCTCGCGGTCGTGGGTCGGGTCGAGCGCGAGCCAGCCCCGTTCCTCGTCCCACACGTCGACCCACGCGTGCGAGGCCGCGTTGTCGCCGACGAGCGTCTGGTCGTAGAGGTAGCCGCTGACGTAGCGCGCCGCAGATGCCCGTGGAGCGGCACGCGGCGAGCAGCACGTGCGCGAAGTCCTGGCAGACGCCGCGGCCCAGCGTGAGCACCTCGTCGGCGCGCGTCTGCACGTCGGTGGCGCCCGTCTCGTAGACGAGCTCCGCGTTGATCGCGTGCATCAGCTCGCTGCGGCCCCGAGTGCCCTTCGGCGAACTCCGCGGACGCTGTCCGAGAACGGCGTGTACTCGGTGGGATGGAGGTAGTCGTAGCGCTCGAGCGGCGTCGGCACGTCGCGGTCGTTCACGAGCGCCTGCGGCGTCCACACCTCGCTCACCGCGGTCACCGCGAGCCGCTCGTGCGACTCGAGCACGTCGAAGTGGTGGACGTCGTTGCCGTAGTGGTCGCGGTACTCGCGCACGCGCAGCGCGTGCGGCTCGGTCGTGATCCGGAACGAGGAGCAGTGCTGGCCGCCGCCTTCGAGCGGACGCAGGCGCAGCTCCGTGTAGGCCTCGGCGATCGGCACGTCGTAGCGGAACTCCGTCGTGTGCTCGACGCGGAGGATCACTGCTGCTGCCTGCTGCTGGGCGTAGGGGCCGGGCGGGATGACGCGCGTCGTGAAGTAGCCGGCCGCGATCTCGTCGGCCGCGTCGGCGATCCCGCGCATCACGCGTCGCAGGAGCACCTGCGTCGACTCGTCGAGCGCGTGCAGCTCGGTGAAGGCGAGAGCTCGGAGAAGACGCGGCCGATCGCCCGCTCGGGTCGCAGCGCGTCGCCCGAGATCGCGCGGATCGCGTTCATCGACAGCTCGCTGCAGAAGCACACCGCGCGCGGGAAGCGCCGGCCGAGCAGCAGGAACGCCACGACCTGAGCCGCGCGCAGCTCGTCGCTCTCCTGCTTGCGGAACGCCTCGAACGCGCCGCACGACTTGAGCAGGCTCGAGAGCCGCGCGTGCGTGACCGAGTCCGGTCCCGCCTCGATCAGGGCGGGCACCTCGGCCGCGAGCAGGCGCGAGGTCGAGTCGGCCCGCTCGAGGTGCGCGCCGAGCTCGAGGAACTCGTAGGCCTCGCCGCGCGAGAGCGTCGCCTTCGTGACCCCTGGAAAGAGTGCGAGCCCTCGCGGACGCGCACGAAGAAGTCGTGCGGCGAGGCGAGCACCGCCTCGGGCCGGAGGCGCGAGACGAGGAGGTGGAGCCGGTTCAGGTGCTCCCACATCTCGCTCGAGATCTGCTCGCGCGCGCCGCGGGCGTTCTCGCGGGCGCGCGAGACGCACGCGGTGACGGCGTCGGGGTTGCCCGGATGCCAGAGCATGAACTCGGTCACCGCGGCGGCGGTGTACTCGGTGAAGTGCTCCTGGAACAGCTCGTCGAGCCCGAAGACGCGGATCAGCTCGCGCCACGCGCGCCCGCGGTCGGCCAGCTCCGCGTCGAGCAGGCCGTGGAAGTTGACGTGCAACAGGCGGCTCGTGTCCTCGGCCCGCTCGATGTAGCGGCCCGTCCAGTACAGCGACTCTGCGACGCGGCTCAGCATCAGGAGCGCAGCACCCAGGTGTCCTTGCTGCCGCCGCCCTGCGAGGAGTTGACGACGAGCGAGCCCTCGCGCAGCGCCGCGCGCGTCAGCCCGCCGGGCACGACGCTCGTGATCCGGCTCGAGAGGACGAACGGCCGCAGGTCGACGTGCGCGGGGCGGAACGACTCGTCGTAGATCGGCATCCGGCTCAGCGCGAGCGTCGGCTGGGCGATGAACTCGCGCGGCTCCGCCTCGATCGCCCGGCGGAACGTCTCGCGCTCCTTCGCGCTCGCGACCGGGCCGATCAGCATCCCGTAGCCGCCGCTCCCGTCCACCGTCTTCACCACGAGCTCGTCGAGGTGCTCGACCATGTAGCGGCGATCGGCCTCGTCCACGCCGAGGTAGGTCGGGACGTTGCCGAGCACCGGCTCCTCGCCGAGGTAGTAGCGGATCATCTCCGGCACGTACCGGTACACCGCCTTGTCGTCGGCGACTCCCGTGCCCGGCGCGTTCGCGATCGTCACGTTGCCGGCGCGATACGCGTTGAGCAGGCCTGGCGCGCCGAGCATCGAGTCCTGCAGGAACAGCAGTGGATCGAGGAACTCGTCGTCGACGCGCCGGTAGATGACGTCGACCCGCTGCAGCCCCTGCGTCGTGCGCATGTAGACGACGTCGTCGTGGCAGAGCAGGTCACCGCCCTCGACGAGCTCGATCCCCATGTGGCGCGCGAGGAACGAGTGCTCGAAGTAGGCCGAGTTGTGGACGCCCGGGGTGAGCAGCACGACGGTGGGCATCGCCGCGGCGGGCGGGCCGACGGCGCGCAGCGCGGCGAGCAGCTCCTGCGGGTACTGGTCGATCGCGAGCACGCCGTAGCGCTCGAAGAGCTGCGCGAACTCGCGCTTCATCGCCGAGCGGTTCTCGAGCATGTAGCTGGCGCCCGAGGGCGAGCGGAGGTTGTCCTCCAGAACCAGGTACTCGCCGCTGTCGTCGCGGACGATGTCGACTCCGGCCACGTGCGCGTAGACGCCGCCGGGCGGGTCGACGCCGATCATCTCGCGGCGGAAGTGGCGCGCGCCGAACACGAGCTCGGCCGGGATGCGGCCGTCGCGCAGGATCTTCTGGTCGTGGTAGACGTCCTCGAGGAAGAGGTTGAGCGCGCGCACGCGCTGGACGAGGCCGCGCTCGATGTGCGCCCACTCGTCGCCGGGGATCACGCGCGGGATCAGGTCGAACGGGAAGATCCGCTCGAGCCCTTCCTCCTGGCCGTAGACCGTGAAGCCGATCCCTGCGTTGAGGAACGAGACATCGACCGCGCGCCGCCGCTCCTCGAACTCCTCGACGCTCAGCGCGGCGAGCTGCTCCGCGAGCACGCGGTAGTGCGGACGCGGCTTGCCGGGCGCTTCGAACATCTCGTCGAAGAACGCACCGGGGTCGTAGCCGGTCTCGAGCGCGAGGACTGAGGTGTTGGCGGACGTGGGCATGATCGTAGGTCGTCGAGCCCCGTCGCTCGAATCCGGACAACCACGCCGCCGCCCGTGCGCGAGAGTCTAAGCGAAGAGCGTCTCGGCGGATCAGCCGTGTTGCCGGGCGGGCGCGGTCGCCTCGCGGCGCGAGAGCGTGGGGCGGAACGAGGCCGGCCAGAGCACGTACACGAGCATCGGGATCGCGTAGAGGAAGTAGCCGACAGCCTCGCCGATCGCCGGCTGCGGCTGGAGGCCGAGCATCCCGGTCAGCAGCGCCGAGCGCACGCTGCCGGGCGCGATCAGCCAGCGCAGGTCGGCCGCCTGCGTCTGCAGCCCGACGAGCCAGCCGGCCTCGTGCGCGGTGTGCAGCGCGGTCGCGACGAGACCCGCGGCGACGAGGACGAGCACGACCCCCGTGACGCGGAAGAACCGGGCCAGGTCGATCCGCACGCCGCCTCGATAGATCCCGTAGCCCACGGCGACGGCGACGAGGACGCCGAGCACGGCGCCGGCGCCCGCGGCGAGCGGGCTCGTCGAGGCATCGAAGGCGGCGAGGAGGAAGACGGCGGTCTCGAATCCCTCGCGGATCACGGCGAAGAACGCCATCGCGACGAGTGCGAGCGCCGAGCCCTCCGCGAGCGCGGAGGCGGCGTCGCGCTCGAGCATCGCCTTGAGCCCGCGCGCGTGGCGCCGCATCCAGACCACCATGAACGTGACGGCGACCACCGCGACCGCGCCGACGACCGTCTCGAGCCCTTCCTGCTGGGCCTGGGGCAGCTCCTGGCTGATCACGCGGAGACCAACGCCCACGGCCGCGCAGATCGCAACGGCGACGACCACGCCCGCCCAGACCCAGCGCAGGGCGTCGCGCCTGCCCTGCTGGCGGAGGAACGCGGCGACGATGCCGACGATCAGCGAGGCCTCGAGGCCCTCGCGCAGCCCGATCACGAACGTGGGAAGCATGTCAGGCGCACCTTACACGATCGAAAATAAGGCGCGCCTTACAACCAGGTCAGCCCGAAAACTCGATCTCCGCGGGGAGCTGCTCCGACCCGTGCTCGACGGCGACCTCTTCCCGGACGCGCATGTCGAAATAGACATAGACCGAGGCGAGCGCGACGAGCGGCATCGCGACGGCGTAGACGAGGCCGGAGATCACGTTGATCCAGACGAGCGGCACGTTCGACACCAGGATCAGCAGCGCGCCGAGGAACGGGCCTGCCGCGAGCGCCAGCGCGGCCCCGACCACGATCAGCGACGCGACCTTCAGCCAGCCGTGGCTCACGAGCTTGCCGCTCCGGCGCAACGCCGCGAACGCGCGGCGGTGCTCGAGCTCGATCGCGGGCACGAGCAGCGCCCAGCGCACCGCGAGCCAGATCGCGACCGGGATCAGGAAGATCGTCGTCACGCAGATCGAGATCACGAACGCCGCGATCAGGAGCGCGCCGAGCAGCGGCCGGATCGAGTCGATCGCCATCCGGTAGGCGCGCAGCGGCGAGATCGTCCTGCCCGCATCGAGCTCGGCCAGCGCCCGCGCGGTTGCCGCCATCACGAAGCCGAGCCCGACCAGGGTCAGGGCGGTGCCGATCACGAGCACGGCCCAGACGAGGAAGCCGCGGCTCTCGCCCTGCGTCTCGACGCCGAAGACGTGCGAGGCGTGGATCAGCCCGGCCTGGAGCAGCGTCACGATCACCGAGACCGGCAGCACCAGGATCCCGATCCCGAGGAACAGCCACAGCCGCCGGCCGTACATGACGAGCGCGGCCGAGAGGACCTGGCCCCAGGCGCGGCGGCGCGCGAGCCGGAACGGCGTCGCCGGACGCCAGGTCGTGCGCGTGAGGATGAAGATGACCAGCACCGCGAGCGCCGCCAGCGTCAGCAGCGCGGGCAGCGGGTTGTCGATGCTCCGCCGCAGGAGGTTCGAGCCGGTGGCGACGGCGCTGCAGAAGAAGTCGGTCGCGCCGGTGCCGACCGCGCCGCCGCCGGGCACCGCGATGCTGCTCGCGCGCCAGTCGGTCGCCGACCACGTGATCGGCTCGGTCCACTGCGTCTTCAGGTTCGGGCCGGTCGGGCCGTTGAAGAAGGCGCGCTGCAGCTCGCCCCAGCGTCCCGCGAAGCCGATCCACGGAAACGCCTTCAGCGCAGCCGCCGGATCGCTCGGGATCGTCTGCACGGCGGGGCGGAGGTCGAGCGTCGGCCCGCGCGTGTCGTCGCAGCCGACGCCCTCGGAGGCCGAGCTGCCGAGGTACAGCGCCTCGCCGTAGAAGTTCGCGTGTGAGCCGGCGGCCGGATGCACGACCGGATGTGTCCCGTCGACGAGCTGGAGCTTCCCGTCGCCCCAGGTTGCTCGTTCGGCGCCCTCGTGCTGGCTGTAGCCGACCTGCGTCGGCGTCTTCGTGAGCGCCTCCGCCGCGGTGGCCGCGTCGAAGTCGAGCTGGATCATCTCCCAGTCGCCCTCGTGGGTGTTGTTCCAGTCGTTGAACACGTAGTAGAGCCAGTACTGGAGCGCGAGCTTGCCCGGGTAGGCGGGATCGGTCGCGACGTGGGCATAGACCGTCGGCTTCGTCCCCTCGGTGATCAGCCGCGACCACTTCTCGTAGCCGCAGCCCGGGTCGAGTGCGCTGCCGGGGAAGTCGAGGTGGTACTCGTAGCGCACCGCCGTGAGGTCGTTCGCCACGGGCGCGATCTTCACGAGGTCGCCGGGGCCCCACGGCCCGCGCAGCGCGACGGTCTGCTGGCCGAAGAGCGTGTCGACGTCGATCGGCCCGTACGACTCGCCCGAGCCGCACTCCTGGGCCTGCGCGACGAGCTTCACCTCGGGCGCGTAGCGCGCCGCCAGCGCCTGCTCGTCCTTCAGCGTCGCGCCGGCGGCGGGCGCCACCACGAGGGCGACTGCGACGGCGAGGAGGAGCGCTCTCACAGCGCCGGCCGCGACGCGAAGAGGTCGAGCCCGAGCTGCCCGGAGAGAAACCGTGCCGCGAGCTGGCCCTTGACGCTGTTGCCGGCCGCGTCGAGGCGCGGCGCGAACGTCCCGAGCCCGCCCTTGCCGGGCGAGACGGTCACGATCCCGCCGCCGATCCCGCTCTTGCCGGGCAGGCCGACGTCGTAGAGCCAGTCGCCGGACGTCTCGTAGAGCCCGGCCGTCGTCATCACGGCGAGCGTGTAGCGGCAGACGTCCTCGTCGACGACGCGCTCCTTCGTCAGCGGGTTCACGCCGCCGTCGGCCAGCGTGGCGCCCATCACGGCGAGGTCGGTCGCGGTCACGTCCAGGGAGCACTGCCTGGTGTAGAGGTCGATCGGCCTCCGCCGGGATCGCTGTAGATCCGGTCGAAGCGCTCGAGCAGGCCGCGCGAGCTGCTGGTTGCGCTCGTTCGTCTCGGACGCCGAGCGGTACACCTCGTCATTCAACGACAGCTCGCGCCCGGCGAACTGCGAGAGGCCGTCGTGGATCGCATCCCAGCGCGTGCCGAGCAGGCTCGTCGTGGCGATCGCGCCCGGGTTGACCATCGGGTTCGTGCGGCCGTCGCCGCTGCGCTCGACCGCCTCGAGCGAGTTGAACGGCAGGCCGGTGCCGTTGACGCCGAGCTTCTCGCGCGCCTGCGCGGGGCCGAGGGTCTGGCAGACGAGCGCGAAGACGAACGGCTTCGACACGCTCATGATCGTGAACGCGACCGCCGCGTCGCCGACCGCGAAGACCTCGCCGGAGGTCCCGGCCACGCAGATCCCGAAGCAGTCGCTCGGCGCCGCCGCGAGCGCGGGGTACACGTCCGAGTTCTCGCCGCCGGTGTCGCCGCGGTAGCGCTCGTAGGCGTCGGTCACGAGCTCCGCGACCCGGTCCGGGTCGGGCAGATGCCCGGTCGAGACGAACTCGCCGGTCACCTCAGAACGACCAGAACACGGGGACGAGGCCGACCGCGACGACGCCGAACAGGACGAGCAGCGGCAGCCCGAGCTTCCAGTAGTCGCCGAACCGGTAGCCGCCCGGCCCCATCACCATCAGGTTCGCGGGCGTCGCGACCGGGGTCAGGAACGAGGCGGCCGCGGCGACGGTCACCGCCATCAGCACGGGCTTCGCGGAGACGTTCATGTCGGACGCGGCCGAGACGGCCACGGGAATCACGATCAGCGCCGTCGCCATGTTGCTGATCAGCTGGCCGAGCACCGCGGTGAGCACGAACAGGCCGAGCAGCAGCGCGTAGCCGCCGTGGCCGCCCACGATCCGCACGAGCCCGTCGGCGAGCTTTCCGGCGGCGCCCGTCACCTCCATGGCGGTCGAGAGCGGGATCATCCCGGCCACGAGGATCACGGTCGTCCACGAGATCGCGCGGTAGCACTGCTCGACGTCGAGCACGCGCAGCACCACGATCGCGGCGGCCGCGAGCAGTCCCGCGATCGCCGGCGGCACCGCGCCGGTGGCCAGGAGGATCACCATCCCCCCGAGCACGGCGAGCGCGCGCTTCGCCCCAGGCCCGAGCGGCACCGCCTGTCGCCGCACGACGTCCGGCGCATCGACCACGAGCACGGCCGGATCATCGAGGTTCTCGTCGAGCGCGGCCCACTTCCCCTGGAGCAGCAGCGTGTCGCCGACCTCGAGCACGGACTCGTCGGGGCCGAGGTCGACGCCGTTTCGCTGCACGGCGAGGACGACGAGGTCGCCGCTGTCGGTGACCATGCCCGGGAACACGGTCTCGCCGATCGCGGTCGAGCGCGGCGGGATCACGACCTCGGCCACGCCGACCTTGCGGTTCAGGAGCGAGTCGGCGCTGTGCTCGAGCTCGTACTGCTCGACGAGCGTGCGCGCGTGGTCGCTGAAGTCGGGCGGCAGCACCCTGGCGCTGCGGCTCGGCAGCAGACGCTCGCCGAAGAGCACGACGATCGCGATCGTGCCGATCAGGAGCGGGATTCCGACGAGCGCGAACTCGAAGTAGCCGAAGCTCGCCGACGCCTGCCTCGTCGGCTGCTTCCGAGACGATCACGTTCACCGGTGTGCCCGTCAGCACGAGCAGCGAGCCGGCGTGTGCCGCGAATGCGAGCGGCAGCAGGAGCTGCGACGGCGAGCGGCCGAGGCGCACCGCCATCACGACGACGACCGGCAGCAGCGCGGCGACGGCGCCGTTGACGCTGATCAGCGCGGTCAGACCGGCGACGAGCAGCATCGTCAGCACGATCAGCCGTGTCCGGCTCGTGCCGGCGCGGTTGACCAGCTCCTGCCCGGCCCACGAGGTGACGCCGGTCGCGTCGAGCCCCTCGCTGACGACGAACAGCGCGCCGATGAAGATCACCGCCGGATCGCCGAATCCCGCCAGCGCCTGGTGCAGGTCGAGCACGCCGGTCGCCCACAGCGAGAGCGAGACGCCGATCGCCACGATCGCGACCGGGAAGTAGTCCCACACGAACACGGCGACCACGGCCGCCAGGATCAGGAACGTAATGGTGGTATCACTCACGGCGAAAGGGACAGTAAGGTAGTCCGATGAGCGAAACCATCCAGGAGACAGTCAGTGCGCTGATGCCGGAGGTCGTGTCCGACCTCGGCCGGCTCGTGCGCATCCCGTCGATTGCGTTTCCCGATTTCCCGCCCGAGCCGCTCCAGGAGGCGCACGATCTCGTGGTCGAGCTGCTCCGCGGCGCAGGCGTCGAGGAGCTGATCACTCTCAACCTGCCGGACACCGCGCCGGTCCTGACCGGCACGATTCCCGCGCCTCCGGGCGCTCCCACCGTTCTCCTCTACTCGCACTACGACGTCGTCCCCGCCGGCGACGAGTCGCTCTGGAGCTCGCCGCCCTGGGAGCCGACCGAGCGCGACGGCGCGATCTTCGGGCGCGGCGCGTCCGACTCCAAGGCGAACGTGATGGTGCACGTCGGCGCGCTGCGCGCCTGGGGCGGGAAGCCTCCGGTCGGGATCACGCTCGTGATCGAGGGCCAGGAAGAGGTCGGCGGCGGCGCCTTCGGCACGTATCCGCAGCTGCACCCCGAGGTTTTCGCCTCCGACGCGATGCTGATCGCCGACATGGGCAGCGTCCGCCCGGGCGTCCCGGCGCTCACGGTCGCGCTGCGCGGGATGGCGCAGGTGACGCTCGGCGTGACCACGCTCGCGAGCGCCAAGCACAGCGGCCAGTACGGCGGCGCTGCGCCCGACGCGTTGATCACGGTCCTGCACGCGCTCGCGAGCCTCCACGACGAGAACGGCGACGTGGCGGTGCCCGGCCTCAAGCGCGAGCCCTGGGCGGGCGCCGGCTACAACGAGGAGGAGTTCCGCGCGCTGGCCGAGGTCGAGCCCGGACTGCCGCTCTTCGGCACGGGCGATCTCGGCTCACGGCTCTGGTCCGGCCCGGCGATCACCGTCACGGGGATCGACGTGCCGACGGTCGAGAACGCGCTGAACGCCGTCTCGCCGACCGCGCGCGCCTCGCTCAACGTCCGCGTCCATCCCGAGCAGGATCCTGCCGAGGCCCAGGCCGCCGTGATCGACTTCCTGAAGAACCTGCGCCCGTTCGGAATCGAGCTCGAGGTCGAGGCGGGTGCGACCGGCAGCGGCTTCGCGACCGGAACCTCGGGCCCCGCCTACACCGCGATGAACGCCGCGATGGAGACGGCGTGGGGCGTGCCGACGGCGAACGCCGCGACCGGCGGCTCGATCCCGCTCGTCGCCGCGCTCCAGCAGGCGGTGCCCACGGCCGAGATCATGCTCTTCGGCGCGACCGACGGCTACAGCAACATCCACGGCCCCGACGAGCGCGTCTGATCGACGAGCTCGAGAAGGCGATCGTCGCCGAGGCCGAGTTCTTCCGCCTGTTCGCTACAGCTTGACGGGTGATCCCGGGCCGAGCGGGATCCCGAGCAGGTACCAGGCGACGAAGAACAGCGTCCACGCGATCGTCAGGATGAAGACGTAGGGCAGCATCAGCGAGACGACGGTGCCGATGCCGGCGTCCTTCTTGTAGCGCTGCGTGAAGACGACGATCAGCGGGAAGTACGCCATCAGCGGCGTGATCACGTTGGCCGGCGAGTCGCCGACGCGGTAGGCCGCGAGCACCGTCTGCGGCGCGACGCCGAGGCGGATGAAGAGCGGGATGAAGATCGGCGCGAGCAATGCCCACTTCGCGATCGCCGCGGGGATGATCAGGTCGACGATGATCGTGATGATGATCAGGCCGATCGAGCAGCCAGACGCGCGCCGATGTTCGCCCGCTCGAGCCAGTCGCCGAGCTTCACGGCGACGACCTGGGCGATGTTCGTGAAGTTGAAGTACGCGATGAACTGCGCGATCAGCAGGAACAGGAAGAGCAGGCTCGCGAGGCCGGCCCACGACTTCGTGATCGTCGCGAGCACGTCGGCGCTGCCCTTGATCGTCCCCGCGCCGCGCCCGTAGGCGTAGCCGGCCGCGTAGAAGAACAGCGTGATGATGACGATCAGGCTGTCCATGAACGGCGAGTCGCCGATGATCTTCCCGGTCACCGGATCGCGCAGCGGGGCATTCGGGAGGAACGTGAGCAGCGCGATCACGATCGCCACGCCGAGGGCGGCGATCCCGGCCCAGCGCAGGCCCCTCTTGTCGGCCTCCGGCGAGATCTCCTGCTCTTCCTCGTCCATCGCCCAGCCGTCGCCGGCGTCCTTCGGATCCCAGGGCCCGAGCCGGTTCTCGACGAGGCGCGCGCTGATGAACGTCAGCAGGAACGCGACGAAGATCGTCGAGCCGATCCCGAAGTAGAGGTTCGCCGCGAGGTCGATATGGTGCGCTCCGCCGGAGATCCCGGCCGCGTCGTTCGTGATCTCGGTCAGCACGCCGTCGAGCGGGGTGATCAGCACGTTGACTCCGAAGCCCGCCGCGACGCCCGCGAAGGCTGCCGCGATCCCGGCTAAGGGATTGCGGCCGACGCTCTTGAAGGCTGCGGCTCCTAACGGAATCAGCACCAGGTAGCCGGCGTCCGAGGCGACGCTCGAGAGGATGCCGAGGAGCACGATGATGAACGTCAGCGTCCCTCGTGAGGACACGCCGACGAGCTTGCGTATCAGGCTGGCTATCAGCCCGGCCGCCTCCGCCAGCCCGACGCCGATCATCACCACGAGCATGATCGTGACGGCAGAGAAGTTCCTGAAGTTCGAGACGAACGAGGTGAAGAGGAAGCGGACGCCCTCTCCGGTGAGCAGGCCCTTGACCTTCGCGGTCTCGGTCTTGACCTCGTACGCCTTGGGCGGCTCGGGGATCGTCGGCCCGACGTCGGTCGGCTCGGTCGAGCCGCCGTAGTAGGTCTCCTCGGTCGGAACCGGCGGCGGCTTGACGATCTGGTAGGTCGCCTGGACGTTGAACCAGAACAGGATCTGCGAGATCACGATCACCGCGCCGCAGAGCACGAGGAACAGGATCGCCGGGTCCGGCATCTTGTTTCCCGCCCGCTCGATCCCGTCGAGCATCCGCTCGAGGAACGTCTTCTGCGGATCAGCGGCTGCGGCGCCAGCGCTCACTGCGACCGACCGTATCAACCCTTCCGGTCATGTTCTACCCGCCGCTCCCACATCGTGGCGTTGAGGACGGCGGAGCCGACGATCAGCCGGCTGATCAGATAGAGGCCGAAGAGCAGCGTCGCCGCGACGCCGAGCGCGCCGTAGGTGCTCTGGCTCGATTCGAGGCGCCGCGTGATGTAGTAGACGCCGACGTTCGAGATCAGGTCCAGGCCCACCGCCATCAGCGAGTGCGCCGGGAAGGAGGGCGAAGGCCCGGGCCCCGCGATGCGGCAGCCGGCGCGAGACCAGGAGCCACCACAGCGTCAGCAGGGCGAGGGCGGCGAGGAGGCGGAGGAGGTAGCTCCCGGTCCAGATGCCGACCCAGCGGGCGAGCTGCTGGATCGCGAAGTAGGCCACGAGGAACACGAGCAGCCAGAGGGTGGCGACGACCGTCGGCTTGGGCACCGTCCGCCGCAGGTCGCCCCAGACGAGGCGGTGCACGACGATCAGCGCCTTGAGCAGGCTCCGCGTTGCGTAGAGGAGGAGTGGGATGCCGATCGCGAGCGCGTACCAACGCGAGGAGCCGCTCGCGGTGGCCTGCGCAACCGAGGTCGAGACGATGCCGCGCGAGCCCGAGCGTGTGCGTCGTGCTCGTCGACGACTCGTCCGCCGCCGCGGCGATCCCGATCCCGCCGACCACGACGAGTGCGAACGGCAACAGCCAGATGAAGAGCCGGTAGGCGAGCGCGCCGGCCATCAGCCCGCCGCCGATCTCGCTGTCGCGATCGGCGATCACGTACACGACGTCGACGGAGCCGTGCTCGCGGCGCAGCTGCTCGGCGCGCTGCTGATACGCCTTCGCGCGGGCCTGGAGCTCGGCGATCCGGCCCATCAGAGGTACCGGTTCCGCTGCAGCCAGCGCATTGCGAAGAAGCCCCACGCGGGCGGCAGGTAGAAGGTCGAGATCCGATAAAGAAGCACCGCGGCGAGCGCCGCCTCCTGCGGCATCCCGGCCGAGGCGAGGCCGAGCGTGAGCCCGAACTCGACCACCCCGATTCCGCCCGGCACGGGGATGAAGCTCGCGAGCAGCGAGACGCTCATGTTGATCACGAGCAGGTCGACGAGCGAGATGTCGTAGCCGAGCCCGCGGGCGAACAGGCCGAGCGCGGCGGCGAAGAGGATCTCCGTCGCGATGCTGCCCCCGAACAGCAGCGCGAGCTTGTTCGCGGCGCGCAGTCCGACCAGCGCGGTGCGCACCTGCGGCCACCACGTGCGCACACGCGCGACGATCGCGCGCCGGATCCGGCCGACGAGCACGCAGGTGAGGATCGCGATGACGGCGAGGCCGATCAGGATCCAGAGCAGGCGCAACGTGCTCGCCTCGGGCGCGGTCAAATCCACGTTCAGGCTCGCCTCGGAGAAGAGCAGGAGCAGGACGAGCAGCACGACCTGGACGATCGTGCCGACGAACGAGTCGATTGCGCCCGCGGTCACCGCCGCTGCGCCCGGCAGGCCCTGGCACTGGAAGAAGCGGATGCTGACGGTCATCCGGCCCACCGCTCGACGGCATCGCGAGGTTGAGGTACGAGGTCGTGAGCTCCTTCATGTAGACGGGGCCGAACGGGAGCGTCGCCGCGATCGAGCCGAGCGTCGAGACGGCCTGGGTGAGGCGCGGCAGCTGGGCGAAGATGAAGCCGAGCGCGATCCAGCCCCACGCCGCATCGGCGAGATCCTCGCGCAGGGCGCTCCAGTCGACGTTGCTCGCGGCGCGGAACACCGCCGCCGCGGCGAGGACGAGCAGCGCGACCTGGATCACCGTCCACCACGTGAGCCGGCGCAGCTTGACCAGCTCGGGGAGCTCCGCGTCGACCGCCTTCGCGACCTCGGCACGCAGCTCGTCCATGTCGATTCCGGCCGTCTTCATCGCCTTGCCGGAGCGGCGTCCGCAGCGCGGCCGACTGGAGGTAGGGGAGTAGCGCGGCGACGCCGTCGGTGCCGAGCGAATCGACTGCGGCGCCGGACGGCGCGCTCGGTGCCCGCGACGGTGGCGGTGGTGACGAGCAGTTGCGACGCGGTCGGTCTGCAGCTGATCCGTTGCTCGGCGCGACGGTCGCGCCGGCGAAGTCGACGCAGCACGACCTCGTCGTCCGGCGACGCGCGACGCTTGGAGCCGATCGATCTCGCTGGTGCGCGATATTGGCGCGGCCGAGCAGCTCGAGTGTCTGCCAGCTGCGTCGGAGAGCGTCGTCGCTCGGCGGAGCTCCTCGAAGGGCTGCGCGTTGCCCCGCGGAGGACGAGGAGTGCGTCCCGGGCGCCGGTCTCACCGGCCGTGACGACCTCGCGTGTCGGCACGCCGCCGTTGCGCGCGAGCAGGGTCACGAAGGCCTCGTGCTCGGCCGCCTGGGCGCGGCCCAGCCGCAACGGCGGCACCGTCGTCCTGGTACCAGAGCGTGCGCCAGACCTTCGCGACGAGCTGCGTGTCGTACGCGTCGCGGCCGTAGACCTTGACGAGCAGCGTCCTGCCCTCCGGATCGCGGCCCTTCGACCGAGAAGACGCCAGCGACCTGGCGGTCCGCGACGACGAGACGGTCGGCCGCGACGCCGAGCTCGCGCAGCGCAGCGGCAACCGCGGTCGAGTCCGGGCCGGCCGGCCGAGGTGCCGAAGGCGAGCCGCACTCCCGCCGCGGCGACGACTGCGACCAGGAGCCCGCGAGGGTTCCGCCCGGCGTCGCCGCTGCGCCGACGGAGGCGCCGGCGAAGCCGAGCACGACCAGCCAGTGCCCGGCTCGCTCGCAGCGGGCGGACGAGGTGGGGCCCGCGGTGAGCACGACGGCGACGGCCTCGGCGAGCGGCACCGCGGGGAACGTCGGCGAGTCGGCGTGGCCGGGGATCACGGCGCCGAGGGCCGGCCACGAGCCGACGGCGAGCCGCGTCGCGACGAGCGCGAGCACCGCCGCGAGCACGAGCGCGCCCACTCGCCTCCAGCGCCAGCGAGCGCCGGCGCGAGATCGCAGCGGCGGCGACGAGCACGAGCGCCCAGAGCCCGAGCAGGTCGTAGAGGAACCCCCAGACCGGCGCCAGCCAGTCCGGGAAGCTGGCGAGGAACGTCTCGAGCGACCGTTCGAAGGCGGACGGCGGGTAGACGACGATCAGGAACACGAGCCCGAGCAGCGCCGGCACGAGCATCAGGACGTCGGTCGCGCGCCGGAACCGCGGCTGGCCGGCCGGCGACGAGTAGATCCGCAGGCCGCTGCGCACGCGCCCCACCGTTGCCTGCACTCCCCTGTCGGCGCCGATCACCGGCTGATTCTTACCCAACGCGCCGCAGAATGACGGCTCGCCGACCAGCGTGGCACGGCGGCATAGCGCTTCGTTCTGCGACGCGTTGGACGCTTAACGAAACTTCATGCGCGGGCAATCGCGGCTTTACGCGGCGTGGCTACGGTCAAGGCATGAAGCTGCTCGCAGTCGCTTCGCTGCTCTTCCTCGCCGCCGGCACCGCCGCCGCGTGGGGAATGACGAAGCAGCCCGTCCCGGTCGCGGTCGAGCAGCAGATCGCGAAGAAGGCGGGCATCGAGAGCTACACGCCGGCGCGGATGATGACCGGCTGGCACTACACGCACTGGCAGTACGTGCCCGGCGAGCTGCGCGTCTGGTTCACGAACCGCTCGCACTGGGACGTCGAGTTCGTCGTCACGCCGCGCCTCACCTCGAACTGCGCCGCCGGCAAGCAGAAGACGTTCCAGCTCGACGGCAACAAGGTGTACTGGTCGCAGACGACCGATCCGTCGGTCGACCGCTATCAGCAGCAGGCCTGGCGCTGTGTGAAGAGCCCCTCGGGCCGCTGGATGCGCCTCGTGGCACTGAGCGGAATTCCGCCGACCAAGCTCGCGGACGTCGGTCTCGGCCAGGTCGCCGCAGCCGGCCGGCTGATCAGGCCGACCGGATAGCGGCACTCGACCTCTAGTTGTCGCCGTTCGCAGCGGCGAGCGCGGCGGCCTGATCCGAGCTGAGCCGGATCACCTGCTCGCAGCCGTGCAACGTGACCGGGTCGTGCTCGATCACGTACGCGACGTCCCAGCCGGGCCCGCAGTCGAGCACGTCGCGCTGGTTGTCGTTCGCGAGCGCATGGAGGACGTCGTTTCCCTGCCCTCCGTACTGGACGTCTGCGCCGGCGCCTGCCCACAGCACGTCGTTTCCGGGCCCGCCGTAGATGATGTCGTTGCCCGGCCCGCCGTGGACGACGTCGTTGCCCGCCCGCGCGTAGATCACGTCGGCGCCCGCGGTGCCCCTGATCGTGTCCGGGCCGTTCGTGCCGCGGATCACGTCGAGCTGCGACGCCGACGCGACCGCGGCGGCGACGAGCGCGGCGGCGACGGCGATGACGATCAGCGTTGCCTTCATGGTGAGACCCCCTGGTCGGTGTGGTGACCGACCCGTTGTCCCACGCGCGTGTTCGCCCGCGGTCAGCCCGTCGCAAGCGCTCGGTAACGGCTCTGTAAGAGCTAGAGGCCGGGGAGGATGACGAGCTTGCCGGTGGTCTTCCGGCTCGCGAGATCCTCCTGCGCCTGCCGCGCCTGCTCGAGCGGATAGCGGCCGCCGATCCGGAAGTCGAGCTTGCCGGCGGCGTGCCAGGCGAAGACGTCGCCCGCGCGCTCGAGCAGCTCCTCGCGCGTGCGCGTGTAACTCGGAAGCGTCGGCCGCGTCACGAAGAGCGAGCCGTTGGCGGCGAGCTGCCCGAGCTCGAGCGCCTCCGGCGGGCCGCTCGCGGCGCCGTACACGGCGACCAGGCCGCGTGGCCGCAGCGCCCTCAGGCTCTCGGCGAACGTCGCGCGGCCGATGCCGTCGTAGACGACCGAGGCGCCCTCGCCGCCGGTCAGCTCGCGAACCTGGTCGGCGAAGCCCTCGTAGCCGATCACGTGGTCGGCGCCCGCGGTGCGTGCGAGCTCGGCCTTCTCCTCCGACGAGGTCGTGCCGATCACCGTGCCGCCGTGGAGCTTGACGATCTGCGTGAGCAGCAGGCCGACGCCGCCCGCCGCGGCGTGGACGACGGCGGTGTCGCCCGGCCCGACGGTGTAGGTGGAGCAGGCGAGGTAGTGCGCGGTCATGCCCTGGAGGAGCGCAGCCGCCCCGATCTCGGGCGAGACGCCTTCCGGCACGGGCACCGCCTTCGCCTCGTCGACGACGACCCGCTCGGCGTACGAGCCCGGGGCCGCAGCCAGGCGACCCGCTCGCCGGTCCCGACGACCGTCCCGCAGCCCTCGGCTCCGGCGATCAGCGGCGCCGTGCCGCCGTAGCTCCCGTCGCGCTCGTAGATGTTCGCGGTAGTTGACGCCGATCGCCTCGACGTCGACGAGCAACGGCCCTGGCCCGGGCGCAGGCTCGGGCACGTCCTGCAGCTCGAGCACCTCCGGCCCGCCGAACTCGGTGACGACGACGCCGCGCATCGCGACCCACACTAACGCGCGACATCGGCTCGTCACCGGTGTTTCACCACGATGATTCCCATCGCCCTCCGAACGGGGACGAGACTCGTGAGGCCGCCCTTCCGCGGAGTCCTCGAGTCGAAGAGAGGGGAGTCACAGATGAGGTTCAACGGGAAGTCGCTCGCGCTCGCCGCACTGGCGACGGCACTCGCAGTACTGGTCGCGGCGGGGGTCGCGGCCGCGCGCACGGGAGCCGCGCCGCCGGCGAAGACCGCAGCCGGATGCCAGCTCGGCAACCCTAAGGTCAAGCACGTCATCTACCTGCAGTTCGACAACGTCCACTACCGCCGCGACGCATCGAACGTCGCCTCCGATCTCGAGCAGATGCCGCATCTCCTGAACTTCCTCCAGGACAACGGCACGCTCTTCACGAACGACCACACGATCCTGATCTCGCACACCGCCGGTGGGATCCTCTCGAGCCTCACCGGCCTCTACCCGGACCGGAACGGCCAGACGGTCACGAACTCCTACGGCTTCTACAAGCCGGACGGGACGATCGGCTTCTCGTCGGCGTTCAAGTACTGGGGCGACCAGGTCGACGCGACCTTCGACCCGCTGCCGAACATGATCACCGACGGGCAGAAGACGACGCCCGCGCCGTGGGTGCCGTACACCCGCGCCGGCTGTGACGTCGGCGGCGTCGGCACCGCCAACATCGAGCTCGAGAACACCTCGACGAACGCGACCGGCGACATGACGCGCGTGTTCGGCACCGGCTCGCCGGAATGGAACGAGGCCGCGGCCACGCCGCAGGTCGCGCAGACCGACTTCGTCGGGATCGCGGTCCACTGCTCGCAGGCCTCGACGAGCCGCTGTGCCGGCAACGTCAACGCGAAGCCCGACCCGCTGTCCGACGAGCCCGGCGGCTACTCGGGGTTCAACGCGCTGTTCGGCGCGAAGTACGTCGACCCGGCGATCAGCGGCGGCCCGTGCGTGAACGACACGGCCGGCCAGCCGATCAGCGATCCGCAGGGCCACTGCGGCTTCCCGGGCTTCGACGGGATGCTCGCGAACAACACGCTCGGCTACGTCGAGCAGATGCAGGAGAACGGTGTGCCGGTCACCTACGGCTACATCTCCGACGTCCACGACGCCCATTCCCCGAACCCGGTCACCGACTCCTACGTGAGCACGGCGACGGGCCCGGGCGAGGCGGCGCACGACGCCCAGCTGAAGTCGTACGACACCGCGTTCGCCGACTTCTTCCAGAACCTCGCAGCGCACGGGATCGACAGGAGCAACACGCTCTTCGTCGTCACCGTCGACGAGGGCGACCACTTCGCCGGCGGCATCGGCGTGCCGCAGCCCGACGGGACGCTGCAGTATGCGCAGGACGCGAGCGGGAACCACACCGCGTGCTCCGTGCTCACTGCGTGTCCGGCGAACCAGATCGGCGAGGTCAACGCGAACGTCAACGCACTGCTGCCGACGGGAGAGCCGCTGTTCAGCATCCACAACGACGACGCGCCGACCTTCTACCTCAACGGCAACCCGGGCCGGACCGACCCGACCGTCCGCAAGCTCGAGCGTGACGTGGCGGGGCTGACCGCGCCCGACCCGTACGTCGGCAACGGCAGAACCGTATCGATGGTCGACAACCTGGCCGACCCGGTCGAGGAGCAGGCGCTGCACATGGTGAACACCGATCCGGCGCGGACGCCGACGTTCACCCTGTTCGGAAACGACGACTACTTCTTCACCACATCCGATCCCTCGTATCGGGCGCCTGGCTCGAGCGTGAACCAGTGCGCGGGCGTGCACCTCTGCGCGGTGCCCGGCTTCGCGTGGAATCACGGCGATGACCAGACCGAGATCGGCAATACGTGGGCGGGGATCGTCGGCCCTGGAGTCGCGCGCAACGGCGTCGACTCGCAGACCTGGACCGACCACACGAACCTCCGGCCGACGATCCTCGCGCTCGTCGGGCTGAAGGACGACTACCAGCACGACGGCCGGGTGCTCACCGAGGCTCTCGACCCGAGCGCCACGCCGCTTGGTCTCCGCTCACCGGTGACCCAGCAGCTCGCCGACGTCTACGAGCAGCTGAACGCGCCCTTCGGGCAGTTCGGGCAGGACACGCTCACGGCGTCGACGAACGCGCTGGACAGCGGCTCGGCGGCGAGCGACGCGAAGTACACGCGAATCGAGGCGGCGCTCCAGTCGCTCACGAGCCAGCGTGACGCCCTCGCAGGGCGGATCTCGTCGCAGCTCGATGACGCCGCGTTCGGCGGCGTCCGTCCGTCCGTCGTGCAGGAAGTGCTCGAGATCGCGGCTGCACGGCTCATGATCGGGGCCGCCCACGTGCTGGCGGTCTCGAGCTAGGCGCGACCGCTACCGCGGCGTGAGCTCGTACACGGCGCTGCTCCCCTCGCCGCCGATGACGGCGATCGAGTGGGGCAGCGCCGCCGCCGCGGGCTCGGCGAGCCCGACCGGGAGGCGGGCCGCAAGCGTCGCCGAGCCGGTGCGCGGGTCGATCCGGAGGACGGAGGCGACCGCCGTGCCGGCCGGGGTCTTGCCGCCGACGAGGTAGAGCGCGTTGCCGAACGCGACGAGCGCGCCGTAGGCGTTCGCCGCGGGTAGCGAGCCGATCCGGTGGACGGTGCCGGCGGTCGGGTCGACGACGTAGATCGCGTCGGTCTCACCAGTGGTCGTGAGGCCGCCCGCGACGTAGATCCGGTTGCCGAGTGCGGCGACGCCGGCGTAGCGCAGGCCGGCCGGCAGCCGCGCGGCGGTCGTCGTTCTGCCCGCACCCCAGTAGTGGAGGACGGAGCGGGCGTACTGCGTGCCCGTGTAGCCGCCGACGAGGTACGCGCTGCCGCCGACGACGGCCGCGCCGAGGTCGGACAGCGGCTCGTCGAGGTGGCCGGCGGGCGAGGCTGCGCCGGTCGCCGCGTTGACGCGGGTGACGGCGTTCGTCGAGACGGTCTGTCCGCCGCCGAAGACGTAGACGGTGCGGCCGACGAGCGCAGCCGCCGCGTCGTGGGCCGCGACCGGCAGGCGGCCGACAGCGCGCAGCGCCTGCGGCGGCCCGACCAGGATCCGGTCGGTGGAGCCCGCGGCGGTCAGGCCGCCCGCGACCAGCAGGCGCCCGCCCGGCAACGTGACCGCGCTCGCGCGGGAGAGCGCTTCCGGCAGCGACCCGACACGACTCGCGAGCGGCACGACCGCCGCCGCCCGGCGCACAGTCGCGACCGCGGGCAGGAGGTCGAGCCCGTCCGGCTTGTCCAGATACCCCGGCGCGGTGCCGGGCGATCCCAGATGCCCGTACGACCAGACGATCCGCTTCGTCCGCGGGTCGATCACGACGATGCGGTGGTGCCAGTCGTCGGTGACGGCGATCATCCCGTTCGGCCACCGCACGGCGAGCGAGGGCCGGTCGAGCGCGCCCGGCCCGGAGCTCGGCCCGTACGTCCAGACCACACGCCCGCTCGGGGTCAGCTCGTCGACGCGGCCCGGCGTGTTGAAGCCTGCGACGAGGATGTCTCCGTTCGGCAGGAGCTGCGCGTCGGACGGGTACGTCGTCGGCGTGCGCAGCGTGTAGACGAGTCTGCCCGCCGCGTCGATCCGGTCGACCCAGCCGCCGATCTCCGTCACGAGCACGCCGCCGTCGGCGAGCGGCGTCGCGCCGTTCGGCGAGGAAAGCCCCTGCGGAGGATTGTGTCCGCACGAGCCCGCGTGGCCGATCTCCCGCACGATGCGGTGTGCGCGATTCACGAAGAGCACGCGGCAGTTGCGGATGTCCGCGACCATGAAGACGCCGCTCCTCAGGAGGTACGCGTCGTCAGGGCTGGACAGGTAGCCGGACGCCGAGCCGGACACGCCCGGATGGCCGTACGACCACACGATCCGGTGGCGGCGCAGGTCGACGAGGCTCATCGTCTCGTTGTACTCCTCGTTGATCGAGATCCCGGTGTAGCCGGGCGTGAAGAACGCGTCGTCAGGATCGTGGAACGACTGGCCGGGCCTGACGTCGCCGGCGCGCGGGAAGCTCCAGACGACGCGCTTGGCGGGCGAGACGATCAGGATCCGGTTGTTGTTGCGGTCGGCGATCAGCACGTAGCCCGGCACGGGCCCGGGCTTCACCGGCGGCAGGCCGAGGAGCCGCTGCGCGGGGGTCGTCGGTGCGGCGACTGCCGCCCTCAGGTGCTGGACGCTCCGCGTCGAGACCGATGCCGCCGGGTGGGCACCGGCGCAGCCCGAGAGCAGCGCGACGGAGGCGAGGACTGGCGTGATCGCGGCGCGCACGCAGCCGGAGCTAAACAGGCCGTGATGAGGCCTCGATGAGAGCCTCTTCCCGCTCGCGCACGAGCCGGGCGAACTCGTCGATCACGCCGACCGTTGCGGCTCCCTGCCGCGTGAGGCGCGACGGCGCATCCCGCACGAAGGCGGGGACGTCCACCCCGAGCGCCGCGAGCCCGTCGAGCTCGGCCGGATCGCTGAGCCAGCCCGACAGCATCGCCGGAGTGAGCTCCAGGTGGATCTGGCTGCCCCAGGCGGCCGGCCCCGCGCGGAACACCGAGCAGCCCGGGCCTGCGGTCTCCGCGAGCACGGTCGCGCCGGGCGGCGGCTCGATCGCATCGACGTGCCATTCGAGCACGACGGTGCGCTCCGGCAGCCGGTGAAACAGCGGGTCCTCTCGCGCCGGCGGCAGCGCCGTGAGCTCCGGCCAGTCGACGTAGCGGCGGTCGAGCCGCCGCACCTCGCCGCCCGCCGCCTTCGCCAGGAGCTGCGCGCCGAGGCAGAGCCCGAGGATCGGCGTCTCGGCGTCGAGCGCAACGGCGAGCAGCTCGAGCTCCGCGGTCAGGAACGGATACTCGGCGCGGTCGGGAACGCCCATCATCCCGCCGAGGCTGACGATTCCCGAGATCTCGTCGAGCCCGGGCAGGCTGGGGCGCTCGAAGATGTTCACCGCGACGACGGGCAGCCCCGCGTCGCGCAGGGCGGCGTCGACGAGCCCGGTGTCCGGCCCGCGCAGGTGGTTGACGACGAGGATCGGGCGCACGGTCGGTCGTATTGTTCCCGTATGCGCGCACTGCTCGCCCAGCTCGAGTCGGTCCGCGGGGATCCGCCGGCGAACGCCGAGCGTGCGGCCGAGGCACTCGCTGCCCATCCCGAGGCCGACATCGCGGTCTTTCCCGAGCTCTATCTCAGCGCGTACGACCTGCGCGCGATCGACGAGACGGCGCGGCCCGTCGACTGCGACGAGCTCCGCGCGGTCGCGGAGGCCGCCGCGCTGGCCGGCACCGCGGTCGTGATCGGCTTCGCCGAGCGGAACGACGACGGCTCCTATTCCAACTCGGTCGCCTGCATCGATCGCGACGGGTCCCGGGCGGGGGTTTATCGCAAGACACAGCTCTTCGCGGGCGAGCGCAAGGTCTTCCGGCCGGGGACGGAGCTCCGGCTCGTCCGCCTCGCCGGCCTCGCGGTCGCGCCGCTGATCTGCTTCGACGTCGAGTTCCCCGAGCCCGTGCGCGCGCTCGCGCTCGCGGGAGCCGAGCTGCTCGTCACGGCCTCGGCGAACATGGAGCCGTTCGCGCCCGACCACGAGCTCGCCACGCGGGCGCGGGCGCTCGAGAACCGGCTGCCGCACCTCTACGCGAATGCGGTCGGCACGATCGGGAGGCTCGAGTTCGTCGGCCGCAGCCGCTCGGTCGGCCCCGCGGGCGAGGTGCTCGCCGAGGCGGGCGCGGAGGAACTGCTGCTCGTCGCGCCGGTCGGCACCCACGGCGTGGACGACGAGAGCCTCGATTACTTGAGCCAGCTGCCGGCGCCGCTGCCCGTCGTTGTCTCATGAGGCTTGAATCGCCGGACGCCGCCGCGACATAATCGGCCTCCGATCGTTCCCCATGAGCTCCAGACTGGAGGCGAGCGTTGTCTGACCAGTGCACCTTCGTCTCCCGGCTCGCCTGCAGCCGCGCCGCCAAAAAACCCTGGCGGTTATTTAAAGGCCGTAATCCCTAGTGGGCGAAGAACCGCCGCGGATTCGCCGACGAGCATCTCGTCGACCTGCGCCTGCGTCACGCCGGCCTCGAGCAGCGCGGGCACGATCATGTTCGTGATGTGGAGGTAGTCGGGCTTCTCGTCGGCGAAGAACGGGTTCCCGACCATGAAGTCGTAGAAGCACGCGCCGTCGTGGCCGAGGTGGACGCTGCCCGTGTAGCCCTCCGCGACGAGCGCGACGAGCGTCTCGACGCGGTTCTCGTCCGGGTTGAAGTGCGCGATGTTGAAGCGGTCGCAGCCGAGGCTCGCGCCGGTGTCGGCGATCGCGCGCAGGTAGTCGAGGTCGTTGCTGTCGCCCGCGTGCGCGATCACGATGCGCCTCGGATCGACGCCCGCGTCGGTCAGCGTCTCGAGCGCGATGCAGCCCGGTGCGGGCGGGCGCGTTCGTGTGCACCATCACCGGCGCGCCGGTCTCGACGGCCGCCGCCGCGATCGCCGCGAGGATGCGCGGGATGTCGCCGACGAGCCCGTGCTCCTCGACCGCGCACTTCAGGAACGCGGCGCTTGACGCCCGTGTCGTCGATGCCCTCGCGGAGCTCGCGGACGAACAGCTCGATGAGCCACTCGTCGCCGCGGTAGCCGAGGAAGCCGCGCAGCTCGAGGAAGGCGTAGACGCCGGTCGCGACGACGATGTTGAGGTCGACCTCGGCGTTGATCCGCTGGATCCGCGGGATGTACCGGCCCAGGCCGTAGACCGTCGGGTCGACGATCGTCTCGATCCCGCCGTCGCGCAGCCGCCGGAGCTTCGCGATCGCGTCGGCGACCCGCACCTCCTCGTCCCAGATAGGCTCGCGCCCCAGAGGTGGCCGTAGTTCTCGAGCGCCTCCGGGTCGAGCACGAAGACGTGCTCGTGCATCAGCGTCGGCCCGAGCCGATCGACCTCGACGGGCCCGCGGACCGTCTCGACGGTGCTCATGGCAGCAGCGCCATCGCGCCGCCGTGCGCGGTCTGGCCTCCGTCGACGACGATCTCGGCGCCGCTGACGAAGGACGACTCGTCGGAGATGAGGTAGACGACGAGCGGCGCCACGTCATCAACGGTGCCCGTGGTGCCGAGCGGCGTCTGGGCGACGTTCGCCGTGCGGAACGCGGGCGGCGCGGCGGCGGTCATCGGCGTCTCGATGAAGCCCGGCAGGATCGTGTTGACCCGGATCCCGAGCGGCCCGAGCTCCAGGCTCGCAACGCGCGACAGGCCGCGCACGCCCCACTTGCTGACCGTGTAGGCCACCGCGTGGTAGCCCGTGATTCCTGCGACCGAGCTGATGTTCACGATCGAGCCGCCCGCGGTCATCAGCGGCGAGACGGCCTGGATCCCGAGCAGCGTCCCGGTCAGGTTCACCGCCAGCACGCGCTCCCACTCGTCACGCCCGATCGCCTGGAGCCGGGCGCGTTCCGCGATCCCGGCGTTGTTGACGAGCCCGTCGACGCGCCCGTACTCCTGACCGAGCCACGCGGCCAGCTCGGCCCAATCCTCCGCGCGCGAAACGTCGAGCCGGCGGACATCCGGCGACTGCTGCACGTCGGTGGCGATCACAGTCGCTCCCTCGCGCGCGAGTAGCCGAGCTTCAGCCTCGCCCTGGCCGCCGGCGGCGCCGGTCACGACGACGATCTTCCCTTCGACCCGGCCCATGGCCAACCATAACGCGGCTCAGGCCCGGCGGCGCTCGATCTGCTGCGAGTCCGGGCGCTTCACCTCGGAGGCGAGATGGAGCTTCGCCATGCCGCGGATCACGAGCGCCGAGATGTCGACCTGCCCCGGCTCGAGGCCGTGTGTCGCCGAGGCCGGGAACGCGTGGTGCCCGTTGTGCCACGACTCGCCGAACGACGGGATCGCGAGGAGCCACACGTTGCGGCTCTCGTCGCGCGTGCGAAACGGCTGGTCGCCGAAGAAGTGGCAGATCGAGTTGATCGAGAACGTCACATGCTGGAAGAGGAAGATCCGCACGAGACCGGCCCAGAGCAGCGCCTCGAGCCCGCGCTCCCAGGTGCCGCCGACGAGGTAGCCGGCGAGGAACGGCAGCCCGAGCGTGAGCACCACCCAGAGCAGATACAGGCGGTCGATCCCGCGCACGAGCCGGTCGTCGTACAGGTCACGGCCGTACTCGACCCCGCGCTCGAGCCCCTTCGTCGAGAAGAGCCAGCCGACGTGCGAGTGCCAGAGCCCCAGGATGTGCTCGGCCAGCGAGTCTCCGTGCCCCGCATGCGGGGAGTGCGGGTCACCCGGCTTGTCGGAGAGCGCGTGGTGCTTGCGATGGTCGGTGACCCACTGCGTGAGCGGCCCCTGCATCGCCATGCAGCCGAGGATCGCCCAGGTCGCGCGGAGCGGTGCGCTCGTCTCGAAGCTCTTGTGCGTGAAGAGCCGGTGGAAGCCGACCGTGATCCCGAGCCCGCACGCGACGTAGAAGATCGCGAGGAGCACGAGGTCGACGGGGTGGACGCCGCGGTCCCAGAGCAGCCACACCGCGGCGATGAGCCCGAGCGGCGGCACGACGACCGCGACGACCCCGAAGAGCTGGCTCGGAACGGTCGTCCGCTCGCGAACCGTCTTGATCCTCACGTCCGTCAAGCCGCCACGATCGTAGCCGCTCCGTCACCATGACTATGCCACTGACCGGAAAGGGGAACACCAGTCCTGATCGCCTCAGTTCGAGGCGGGGATTGAAGCCCTCTAACGGACTCGAACCGTTGACCCCCTCCTTACCATGGAGGTGCTCTACCAGCTGAGCTAAGAGGGCTGGTTTCGGGAGTGTACCCGCGCGACGGCTAGAATCCTTCCGCTCCAGGGGGAGTGCCCGAGCGGCCAAAGGGAACGGGCTGTAAACCCGTCGGCTCAGCCTTCAGAGGTTCGAATCCTCTCTCCCCCATGAACTATTCCGAAACCAGTCGAGTGGTTTTGCCGTTGCGCGGGCTTTGTCAATCAATCGGCCATAGGATTGGCGGAATGCCACGTCGCTACGACGCGATCGTCGTCGGCGCCGGCCCTGCGGGCTCGACCGCCGCGTTCCGTCTGGCCACCGCCGGCGCCTCGGTGCTCCTACTCGACCGTGAGCGGTTCCCGCGCGACAAGCCGTGCGGCGGCGGTGTCACGATCCGCGCCCTGCGGGAGCTTCCGTTCGGGATCGACCCGGTCGTCGAGGACGTCGTCACGAGCTTCGAGCTGCGGATCGGGCACCGGCGCGGCTTCGAGCGGACCGCCGACGCGCCGCTCGCGCTGATGACCCAGCGGCGGCGCCTCGACCTGTACCTCGCGGAGCGCGCCGTCGAGGCGGGTGCGGAGTTTCGCGACGGGCTCAGAGTTACGCGCGCGCGAGGGACCTCGGTCGAGGCCGACGGCGACTGGCTCGACGCGACCGTGCTGATCGCGGCCGACGGAGCGAACGGGATCGTCGCGCGGTCGCTCGAGCTCCCGGTCGAATGCGACCGTCCCGTCGCGCTCGAGGGAAGCCTCCCATACGGCCCGCCGGTCTCCCGTGAGCGCTATACGGGCCGGCTCGTGCTCGAGTTCGGCACCGTCCCCGGCGGCTACGGCTGGGTCTTCCCGAAGGGCGACCACGTCAACGTCGGCGTCGGCGGCTGGGCCTCCGAAGGGCCGCGCCTCCGCGAGCACCTCGCCGTGCTCTGCGCAGCGCACGGGATGGACGCCGGCGCGCTCGTCGGCCTGCGCGGCCATCGGCTGCCGCTGCGCCGTCCCGGCTCCGCGCTCGCGCAGGGGCGCGTCGCACTCGTCGGCGATGCCGCCGGGCTCGTCGACCCGCTCTCCGGCGACGGGATGTACGAGGCGTTCCTCTCGTCCCGGCTCGCCTCCGAGCAGGCGCTCGCGATCCTCGCCGGCGAGGCGGACGGCTTCGAGCCGTACGCCGAGCGGCTGGAGACCCGGCTCGCGCCGCTCGTGCGCGCCTCGTGGGGCGCCAAGCGCGCGCTCGACCGCTTTCCGCGAGCCACCTTCACCGCCGCGCGGGCGCCGTACCTCTGGGACGTCGTCGTCCGCCTGATGCGCGGCGACCTCGCCTCCCCGGGCCAGGCGACCGGCCCGGCACGCGTGCCGCTCCGGGTGCTGAAGCGGCTCGCCCAGGCCGCGACGCACTAAAGAACTCCGCCGCGGGTGCCGATGCCTGGGCTGGCCCCATGGACCTCAACTCCTGCCTGCGGCTCGCGGTCGAACTCGGTGCGAGCGACATCCATCTCAAGATCGGCCAGCCGCCGATCCTCCGACGCGACGGCGAGCTCGGGCCGATGGAGAACTGGCCCGTCCTGACCGAGGCCGATCTCGAGAGCGCGCTCCACATGGTCGGCGCCGGCGCGCCCAAGCGCCTCGAGGCCTTCTACGACTCCGGCGACCTCGACGTCGCCTACCAGGACGGCGACCTGCCGCGGTTCCGCGTCAACGCGTTCCGCCAGCGCGGGTCGATCTCGTTCGCGTTCCGCGCGATCCCGAGGATCGTGCCGTCGTTCGAGGACCTCAACCTGCCGGCCGGCGTGCGGCGGCTCGGCGAGGAGCACCGCGGCCTGATCCTCGTCACCGGCGCCACCGGCTCGGGCAAGACGACGACGCTCGCCGCCCTCGTCGACCACATCAACCGCACGCGCCAGCAGCACATCGTCACCGTCGAGGATCCGATCGAGATCCTCCACGGCGACCACTCCTGCATCGTCAACCAGCGCGAGATCGGGATCGACACCGAGGGCTTCGAGCAGGCGCTTCGCCGCGCCCTGCGCCAGGACCCGGACGTGATCCTGATCGGCGAGCTGCGCGACTCCGAGACCGCGCAGACCGCGCTCCAGGCGGCCGAGTCGGGCCACCTCGTGCTCTCGACGATGCACACCGTCGACTCCGCCGAGACGATCGCGCGCATGATCGAGTTCTTCCCGGCGACCAAGCAGGCGCAGATCCGGTCGATCATGGCCGGGGTGCTGCGCGGGGTCGTGAGCCAGCGCCTGCTGCCGAGGCTGACCGGCGGCCGCGTCGCCGCGGTCGAGGTGATGATCATGAACTCCCGCATCGCCGACCTGATCCGCGAGAACAAGCCGGACGAGATCCTCGAGGCGATCGACGAGGGCTCGTTCTTCCAGATGCAGACGTTCACGCAGGCCCTGATCGACCACGTCCTCGCGGGGATGGTCGACAAGGAGATCGCCGCGAACGCCGCCACGAACCGCCATGACTTCCTCGTCGCGCTCGAGCAGGCGATCAAGCGCCAGGCGCACGACAACGCGACCGAGGAGCACGAGCGGGCGCGCCTCCAGGACGAAGCCGACCGCGAAGGCATGCCCGAGCTGCGCCTCGCCGCCCCCGCGGAAGGATGAAGCCGCTCCTCGCCGCGCTCGTCGTCGCGCTCGCGCTCGTCGCGGGCTCGGCGCGAGCAGACACGTTCGCCATCCTCCCGAGCGATTCGCCGGCGAGCGCCGCGCTGCCGAACGACGCGTCGTTCATCGTCCCCGCCGATCTCCTGACGCCGCCCGCCGTTCCCGAGACCGTCTCGCCGGAGGCGCTGCAGCAGCTCTGGCAGCAGGCCGGGAGCGAGTACGGGATCCCGTGGCAGGTGCTCGCCGCGATCAACAAGGTCGAGTCGAACTTCGGCCGCAACATGGGGCCGAGCTCGGCCGGGGCGATCGGCTGGATGCAGTTCATGCCCTCGACCTGGGTGCGCTGGGGCACCGACGGCAACGGCGACGGGATCGCCGACCCGTGGAACGCCGAGGATGCGATCACCTCCGCCGCGCGCTACCTCGCGGCGGCGGGCGGGCAGACCGACATCCGCCGCGCCGTGTTCTCGTACAACCACGCCGACTGGTACGTCGAACGAGGTGATGTCGATGGCGAAGCTGTTCGGGTCGGCCGGCGCGGGGGAGACGTACCAGCTCGACCAGATGTCGGAGTCGCTCGCGAGCGCGCAGCAGGCGCTCGCCGACGCGGGCTCGCAGCTCGCGGCCGCGCAGGGCGTCGAGCGCACGCTGGACGAGGCCTACCAGCGCAGGGTCGCGGCTGTTTCGGCGGCCACGCTCCTCTCCAACCAGCTCGCGCTGCAGCGGCTCGCCGTCCTCGCCGGTGTGCGTCGCGACAACGCCACCGCGGTCGTTCAGCAGGCGAGCGCGCGCGTGGACGACGCGCGCAAGGCGCTCGACCAGGCGCGCACCGACTCGCAGGCCGTGTCGTTCTCGGCGGGCGCGGGCTCGCTGCTCGGCGCGCCGCAGTACGACGGCGGCTAGGTGTTCCCGGTCGGCGGCGGGCCATCCGAGATCTCCGTCTCGCACTTCCACCATGACTATCCCGCCGCGGACATCGCCGCCCCCGAGGGCGCGCCCGTCTTCGCGCTCGCGCACGGCGTCGTGACCGAGGTCGTCGACGACAACCTCTGCGGAACGGGCTTCGAGTATCAGACCGGCGACGGGCAGACCTGGGTCTACTGCCACCTCTCCTATCGTGATCCCACGGTGCAGGTCGGCGCAGTCTTCGACGCGGGCGCCTCGGTCGGTCTCGTCGGCCACACGGGGCACGCCACGGGCCCGCATCTCCACCTCGGGCTGAAGCCCGCGTCCTATCCGCAGGATCAGGCGTGGTTCCAGTCGTTCGCCGGTGTCGCATACACCTGGCAGGACGCAGGACCGGCCGGGCGCACGGTTGCGGCCGCCGAACCGGTCCGGTCAGGCCCCGTTTTCGCGGTGCTGCCGAGCCAGGCTCCGGCGCCGACGATCGGCTTTTCCGTCCAAGGGGGTTAACCCCTCGGCGCTTTTTGCCGAAAGAGGAACTATGGGTGTGCGGCTCCTGCGTGTCATTTTGATCACCGTCCTCGCGGTGCTCGTTTTCGCGGGCCTGACGTACGCCGCGCAGCAGACGGCGGCCACGTCCCCGCCGGCCGCCAGTGCGACGACGACGGCCGTCCAGCCCCAGATTCTGACCGTCCCCGACGTGCGCGGGCAGGCGTTCGTGTTCGCCAAGGGAATGATCCAGGACGCCGGCTTCGCCTGGCACGTCGCCGGCTCCGTCGGCGGCTATGCGGTCGACACCGTTGCCTCCCAGCGCCCGACCGCCGGCACGCAGGTCGTCGACACGGGCGCGCCGGTGCTGACCCTCACGCTTTCGCGCAACGCGCGCTACAAGCAGCAGGGCAAGCCGGAAAACGACTCGCCCTACACGGCGACGGCGATCAGGCTCGCTCCGGTCACCGCGGGGCTGACGCCGCTCACGGGCACGCCGCTGACCACTCCGACCCGCACGCCGCAGGCCGCGCCGAAGATCGTCAAGAAGCCGGTGGCGAAGCCCGTCGCGAAGCCGAACGTCAAGACGACGCTGAAGGCCGGCACCCGCCCGCCCGCTTTCATCGTCAAGGGCGCGCCGAAGGAGCCGCTGAAGGAGATGCCGCTCACCGACCGCGCGATGCAGCTCTCGATCTGGCTGGCGACCCACAGCAAGCCGACCAACGCGAACGTCCGCTACTGGCTCTACCAGCACGCGTGGATCGTCACCGGGCGCCGGGTTCGGCTGGTGGCACGGCGCCCAGGCGCTGCGCACGCTGATCATCGTCGACAAGCGGGCCGAGGCCCAGTGGGGCATCGGCAAGGCGAGCGAGGCCACGGCGCGCAAGACGCTCGCCGAAGTCCTGAAGAGGTCTTCGTGAGGATCCTGAACCGCCTCCGCGAAAATCGCGGCTACACGATGGTCGAGATGATCACGGTGATGCTGATCATGTCGATCGTGATGACCGGCATCACCACCGTCTTCGTCCAGGGCTCGAATGCCGAGTTCGACATGAACAACCGCTTCCAGGCCCAGGTCAACGCGCGCCTCGGGCTCGACAAGATCCGCAAGGACATCCACTGCGCGAGCGCCGTCACGGCGCAGAGCGCGACGTCGGTGACCTTCACCGATCCCTGCATCAACGCTACGGCGAGCAACCTGACGTGGTGCACCGCGACCGTGAGCGGCGACATCGGCCTCTACCGCGCGCCGGCATCCACGTGCAGCTCGGCGAGCCCGGCGATCCGCCAGATGGACAAGCTGACCACGGGGAACGTCTTCACGTACCAGTCGCCGTTCACCGGCAGCCTCGCGCTCGTGTACGTGAAGCTGCCCGTCAACACCTCCTCGGCGAAGCACCTCGGCGCCACCACCGACACGTACACGCTGTGCGACGGGATCGTCCTGCGAAACAGCACCCGGGTCGGCGCCGGCTCGTACGTGACGTCTCCCTGCTGAGCCGGACATGGGACTCGCCGCCATCTTCTTCGCGCCCGGCCTCGCGGTCGGCTGCTTCCTGAACGTCGTCGCGGCGCGCGTGCCGCTGCGGCGCTCGATCGTCTATCCCGCCGTCGGCCTGCATGGGCTGCGGCACCCCGATCCCGCCGTGCGACAACATCCCGCTGCTCTCGTGGGCTGCTCCTGCGCGGCCGCTGCCGCTACTGCGGCGCCTCGATCTCGTGGCGCTACCCGCTCGTCGAGCTCGTCGACCGCGCTGCTCGTGGCCGGCTGCTTCTGGCGGTTCGGGCTGAGCTGCGACGCTTCGTCGCCGCGTTCTTCTGCGTCGTGCTCGTCGTGCTCTCGTCGATCGACCTCGAGCGCCGGATCGTCCCGAACCGGATCGTGCTGCCCGCGGCCGCGGTCGTGCTCGTCGCGCAGCACGGTCGATCCACCCGTCCGTCGAGTGGCATCGCCGGCGCTCGGCGCGTCCGCTCTTCCTGCTTCCTCGCCGCGCTCGCGTATCCGCGCGGGATGGGGATGGGGGACGTCAAGCTCGCGCTGCTCCTCGGCGTCGTCGTCGGCCGCAACGTGCCGGTGGCGCTGTTCGTCGGGATGATCGCCGCGCTCGTGCCCTGCATCGTGCTCTTTGCCCGCCACGGCTCGGCGGCGCGGAAGATGGCGATCCCGTTCGCGCCCGTTCCTGGCGCTCGGCGGCGATCCTCGCGCTGTTCGCCGGCGGCTGCTGCTGCACGCGCTACCTCTCGCTGCTCGGCTCCTGAGCTCTGAGCAGTCCCTCGCTCGAGGGATGAGCCTCCCTCCCGAAGGTGAGGGAGCGGGGTCGAATCACCTCTGCGCACAGCCTCACAGCGGTCCAACGCGCTTTCTGCCGATACCTCGAACGAGGGATATGACCGACGATTCACCTCCGGACCGTCTCCGGACCGTCGGCAACGAAGACGTCGGCCGCCGAGGCGGGCTCTCGCGCCCGGTAGCGCGCCGGGCGATCAACGAGACTGCCGAGCTCGCTGGCCGATCTCCTCGCCGCCACCGGCCTGATCCCGGAGGACAAGCTCGCCTCGGTGCGCGAGCGCGCAGGCCCAGGGCTCGCTCGCCCAGGCGCTCATCGACGAGGGCGTCGCGTCCGCCGAAGGCATCGCCCGCACCCTCGCGGCCCGCTACCAGCTGCCGCTCGTCGACATGCTCACGATCAGGCGTCGACCCCGAGGCCGCGAAGCTGATCCCGCTGCACGTCCTCGAGCGCGTCGGCGCGATCCCGTACGCGATCGAGGAGCGACACGCTGCAGGTCGCGATCGCCGACCCGGGCAACGTCCACGCGATCGACGAGCTGCGGCTGGCGACTCGGCTCACGTCGAGCTCGCCGTCGCGACGCGCGACGACGTCGAGGCCGAGATCCGCCGCCTCGTCCGCACGTCCGAGGCGTTCGGCGCCCGCGCGGCCGTCGACGAGGAGCTGCGAGGACGAGGCGCAGAGGACGAGGACCGACGACCTCGAGGTCGACGACGGCATCTCCGACGCGCCGCTCGTCCGCCTCGTCAACTCCGTCATCTTCCAGGCCGCCGAAGACGGCGCGTCCGACATCCACTGGGAGCCGCAGGAGGACTCGCTCGTCGTCCGGCTGCCGCATCGACGGCGTGCTCCACGAGGTGCAGCGCATCCCGAAGCGGCTGGCGGCCGGCGTCACGACCCGCCTCAAGGTGCTCGCGAAGCTCGACATCGCCGAGCGCCGCAAGCCGCAGGACGGCCGCATCTCGCTGAACGCGGCCGCCGCCGGCCGCATGATGGACATCCGTGTCGCGGTGCTGCCGACGGTCGAAGGCGAGTCGATCGTCATGCGTCTCCTCGACAAGTCGAAGAAGGTGCCGACGCTGACCGAGCTCGGGCTCTCCGACGAGATGCGCGACAGCTGCTGGACATCTTCCTGCGTCCGACCGGCGCGCTGCTCGTGACCGGGCCGACCGGTTCCGGTAAGTCGACGACGCTCTACGCGGGCCTCACCGAGGTCAACCGGCCGGAGATCAACATCATCACCGTCGAGGACCCGGTCGAGTACCGGATGCCCGGCGTCAACCAGGTGCAGATCAACGTGCGCGCCGGCCTGACCTTCGGCGGCGCCCTCCGCTCGATCCTGCGTTCCGACCCCGACGTGGTGATGGTCGGAGAAATCCGCGACGGCGAGACCGCGAAGATGGCGATCGAGGCCGCCCTCACCGGTCACCTCGTGCTCTCGACGCTGCACACCAACGACGCCCCGGGTGCGCTGACGCGTCTGAACGAGATGGGCGTCGAGCCGTTCCTCGTCGGCTCCGCCGTCACCGGCGTGCTCGCTCAGCGGCTCGCGCGAAAGCTCTGCACGCACTGCTGCGAGATGTACCACGCCGTCGGTCGACGAGCTGATCAAGCGCGAAGGTCTCGCCCGACGTCGCGGCGATGACCGACGGGATGGTCGCTCTACCGCAAGCGCGGCTGCCCGCGCTGCAACCAGACGGGCTACCACGGCCGGATCGGCATCTTCCAGCTGATGATCGATGAGCGAGCAGCTCGAGACGCTCGCCGTGCAGAAGGCGTCCCGCGAGGAGATCGAGCGGGCGGCGATGGCGGAGGGCATGCGGACGCTGTGGGACGACGGGCTGCGCAAGGTCGCCGCCGGCCTCACGTCGATCGAAGAGCTCGCGCGCGTCTCGGTCTAGCGCGACCTAATGCTCATGAGCACAAGAGCTACTGAGCTTGGATGTCGCAGCCGAGGTACATCAGCGCCTCGACGGCTTCCGTGACGAACTGGGTGGCCTGGCGGGCGTCGGCGAACGTGTACGGGCCCGGCTTGACCGGCTCGGACGCGCCCATCGGGTACACCTCGGCCTCGACCACGCACGAGTCGCCGTAGTCGACCGCCCGCATCACCGCCACCGAGCGGCCCTCCTTGCGCGCGTGGCGCACGAAGAGCTCGCGGGCGGCGGCGGGTGCAGGCTGGCTCATGTGGTGCGCTTGGCGCTCAGCGCGGCCTGCTCGATGACCTGGCGGTCGGCGAAGCCGTCGACCTTGAAGGTCAGCGTGCCGGGCCGGGCGTAGATCAGCAGGGTCGGATCCTGGAGCACGCCGAACGCGTTCGTGAACGGCGAGGCCTGGGCCTGGTCGAGCACGTTGATCGCGAGGAAGCCGACCTTGGCGAGCTTGGCGCCCGCTGCGGCCTCTCCGAGCGACGTGGCGTCGACCGAAGCCTCCGGGTTGTAGAGCGAGACCACGACGACGGGATACTCGTGAAGCGCCTCGTTGATCCGGGCCGGAAGCCCGTTCGAGGCCGCCGCCGGCGCAGCAGTGGCCGGGGCAGCCGTGGCCGCGACCGCGACGGGAGCCGCCGCGACGACCTTCGGCTTGGCCTTCGGCGTCGTCTTGACGTGCACGACGGTCTTGTGCGGCGTCTTGACCTTGGTCACGGTGGTCTTCTTGGCCGGCTTCGTCGTCGGGCGCAGGGTGGTGATGTGCACCTTCACCGGGTGGAGCGGCTTGATCGCCGCGGGGGCCGCGCTGGACGACGAGCCGCCGTGCGGGAGCACTTCCATGTACATGAAGAGCCCGATCGCGGCGAGCAGGCCGAGGAGCGCGACGATCTTGATGGGGGAGGAGACGGTCATACGGTTCGTATCGGCATTTCCGGAGCGGGCCTTGATGCACGAGGGGCGCGGTTTCCCGCGCCCCTCGCAAACCCGGTCAGACTGAGATCAGCAGACGCCGGAGACGATGTCGCCGGACGGGCCGCCCTTGTGGTAGGTGACGGTGCCCGGGCTCGTGTTCTGGACGCAGTAGCTCGTGCTGGTGGCGCGGACGATCTTGATGTTCTTGATGCCCGCGTCATAGCTCTGCTGGAGCTTGGTGAGCGTCACGCCCGTGTAGCCCGTGGAATGGTCGGCGTTGAACGCCTCCATGCCAGGGATCGACGCGCGGACGTTGGCCTTCGCAGCCGAGACGTTCGCTCGGGTGCGGAAGCTGAGGTACGACGGCACTGCGATCGCAAGCAGGATGCCGAGGATGATGATCACGACGAGCAGCTCGATGAGCGTGAAGCCGCTCTCGTCACCCGCCAGACGGTGCCGCAGACTGGCCAGCATGGTGCTCCTTTTGATGGGTGAAGTCACGGCTAGCAGACTCCAGCCACGATGTCGCCGGACGGGCCGCCCTTGTGGTAGGTGACGGTGCCGGGGCTCGTGTTCTGGATGCAGTAGCTCGTGATGGTCGCGCGGACGATCGAGATGTTCTTGATCCCCGCGTCGTAGCTCTGCTGGAGCTTCGTGAGGGTCACGCCGGAGTAGCCGGTCGAGTGGTCGGCGTTGAACGCCTCCATGCCGGGAACGGCTGCGCGGACGTTGGCCTTCGCAGCCGAGACGTTCGCCCGGGTGCGGAAGCTCAGGTACGACGGCACCGCGATGGCCAGCAGGATGCCGAGAATGATGATCACGACGAGAAGCTCGATCAGGGTGAAACCGCTCTCCTCACGTGCGAGGCGACGCCGAAATGTGGCGATCATGCGGGTGGCTCCTTCTAGGTTGTAGAACGGTGGAACGTGGCAAGGCTGATATCGGGCCACAGGCAGCAGCGGGGGAGCCTCGAATGAGTGATCTTCAAAAAACTGGAGAAACCGGGCAAAGAGAAGGGGCACGGTCTCCCGTGCCCCTGCTCGAGCCGAAAACTGGCGGAATTCCGGGCTAGCAGACCCCGGAGACGATGTCGCCGTTCGGGCCGCCCTTGTGGTAGGTCGACGTGCCCGGGCTCGTGTTCTGGACGCAGTAGCTCGTGCTGGTGGCGCGGACGATCTTGATGTTCTTGATGCCTGCGTCGTAGCTCTGCTGGAGCTTGGTGAGCGTGACGCCGGTATAGCCGGTCGAGTGGTCGGCGTTGAACGCCTCCATGCCCGGGATCGACGCGCGGACGTTGGCCTTCGCAGCCGAGACGTTGGCCCGGGTGCGGAAGCTGAGGTACGACGGCACTGCGATCGCAAGCAGGATGCCGAGGATGATGATGACGACGAGCAGCTCGATCAGCGTGAAGCCCTGCTCGTCCCGGGCCAGGCGCTGGCGCAGTTTGGCGGTCATACAGTCAGACTCCTTCGTGGGACGGCCCCCTGGAGGGGAGGACTCCGTTGATATCGGCCGGCGCCCCGTATCTCCATGCCCCCGTTTGAGGGAACGAAAAAGGGCGCGGTCTCCCGCGCCCTTTTCCATGCCGTGAAGGCCGACTGTCCGGACTAGCAGACGCCCGAAACGATGTCGCCCGACGGGCCGCCCTTGTGGTACGTGACGGTGCCCGGGCTGGTCGTTCTGGATGCAGTAGCTCGTGCTGGTCGAGCGCACGATCTTGATGTTCTTGATGCCAGCGTCATAGCTCTGCTGAAGCTTGGTGAGCGTGACACCGCTTAGCCAGTCGATGATCGGCGTTGAACGCCTCGATTCCCGGCACGGCCGCGCGCACGTTCGCCTTCGCAGCCGAGACGTTCGCCCGGTGCGGAAGCTGAGGTACGACGGCACTGCAATCGCGAGCAGGATGCCGAGGATGATGATCACGACGAGCAGCTCGATCAGCGTGAAGCCGCCTTCGTCACGTGCGAGGCGACGCTGAGCGTTGCGATCATGTTCTTGTGCTCCTTCTAGGGTGGTGGAACGGGTGGCAGTTCCGGGTATCGGGCGAGACCTGGTCTGACCCAAGACTCGATCGAGGGATACGAGGCGCTAACCGACCCCGGAGACGATGTCGCCGGACGGGCCACCCTTGTGGTAGGTGACGGTTCCCGGGCTCGTGTTCTGATGCAGTAGTTCGTGATCGGCGCGCGGCGCGATCGGATGTTCTTGATGCCGGCGTCGTAGCTCTGCTGGAGCTTCGTGAGCGTGCGCCGATGTAGCCCGTGGCGTGGTCGGCGTTGAACGCCTCGATGCCGGGCACCGCCGCAGGACGTTCGCCTGTGCGGCGGCGACTGTTCGCCCGAGTCCGGAAGCTGAGGTAGGACGGGATCGCGATCGCGAGCAGGATCCCGAGGATGATGATGACGACGAGCAGCTCGATGAGGGTGAAACCACTCTCGTCGCCGCGAAGGCGGCGTTGCAGCGTGTTCGATCATTGGAGGAGCTCCTTCCGAACGGTTGCGGGATTGGCCTGCCCGCGTGGTACTCGTGGCACGACATACATCGGGTTCCGTCCCAATCGGCTCGCGCCTCTAACGAGGGCATTCGAGAGAGCCGAAACGGCACCCGTAAAGGAACCGTGCCCCGCTGCCGATAGCTCGGTCGAGGGACATGCCAGAACGTCACCTATTCCATCGACCACCTGCTCAGCAGATGGTCGCAGCGCGGCGCCTCCGACCTGCACGTCACGGTCGGCGCACCGCCGGTCGTCCGCCTCCGCGGCGACACTCGTAGCGCTTCGAAGGCGTCGAGCCCCTCGTGCGCCGAGAACACGAGCAGCTGCTCTACCGCATCCTCTCGAGCGAGCAGCAGAAGAACCTGGAGATCAACCGCCAGATCGACTTCGCGCATTCCGTTCCCGGCGTCGCGCGCTTCCGCGTCAACGTCTTCTTCCAGCGCGAGACGCTCGGCGCCGCGTTCCGCGTGATCCCCGAGCGAGATCAAGACGCTCGAGGAGCTCGGCCTGTCGTCGAGCGCTGCACTCGCTCACCGAGAAGCCGCGCGGTCTCGTGCTCGTCACCGGCCCGACCGGCTCGGGCAAGTCGACGACGCTCGCGTCGATGATCGACGAGATCAACCGCACGCGCCACGACCACATCCTCACGATCGAGGACCCGATCGAGTTCGTGCACCGTCACAAGAGCTGCATCGTCAACCAGCGCGAGATCGGCGTCGACGCCGTCAGCTTCGGCGAAGGCCTCTGCGCGCGGCGCTGCGCCAGGACCCCGACGTGATCCTCGTCGGCGAGATGCGCGACCTCGAGACGATCGGGACCGCGATGACCGCCGCCGAGACCGGCCACCTCGTCTTCGGCACGCTGCACACGCAGTGCGCCTCCGTGCACGATCGACCGCATCATCGACGTCTTCCCGCCCGAGCAGCAGGAGCAGGTCCGCGTCCAGATCGCCAGGACCGCTGCAGGGCGTCGTCACGCAGGCGCTGCTGCCGACCGCCGACGGCCGGCCGCGTGCCCGCGCTCGAGATCCTGCTTCCCGACGACGCCGTCCGCAACCTGATCCGCCAGGGCAAGGTCGAGCAGATCTACTCGATCATGCAGACCGGCACCGCGAGGGGGATGCAGACGATGGAGCAGTCGCTCGCCGAGCTCGATCCTGCGCGACATCGTCACGTTCGAGGTCGCGCGCACGCGCTCGAGCCGCCCCGATCAGCTGTTCAGCCTGCTCGAGCGTGCCGGTTACAAGATCCCCGACGACGTCGAGGAGACGATGGCCCCGCCGCCGCCTCCTCCGATGGGCTCACTGCGGGTCGCGGGAAGCTAAATGGTCGACTGGAAGAAAGACATCTCGTTGGGCCGCAAGGCCAAGCCCGAGGCCGACGTCGAGCCGGAGCCCACGCAGGCCGAGACGACCGAGCCCGAGCCCGGGTCGGAGAAGGCGCCGTTCTGGAAGAAGGAGCTCTCGCTCGGGCGCAAGCCCAAGGCGGAGGCCGAGCCGGAGGCCCAGGTCGAGCCTGAGGCGCCGGCCGAGCCTGCCGACGCGAAGAAGCCGTTCTGGAAGAAGGAGGTGTCGCTCGGGCGCAAGGCCAAGACCGACGAGCTCGCCGACGAGGCCGACGCCCTTCCTCCGGAGCCGAGCGAGGACGAGATGGAGCGCCTGCTCACGACGGCGCTCGCGAGTCTCGCCGCCCAGGATCAGGAGCAGGCGCCCGTCGAGGCCGCCGCCCCCGTCGCGCTGCCGCCGGCCGTCGAGCCGGTGCCCGTTCCCTTGCCCAGCCCGGAGCCCGAGCCCGAGCCCGCCGCCGCGGCGCCCGAGCCGGAACCGGAGCCCGAGCCGCTGCCGCTTGCCCCCGAGCCGGAGCCGGAGCCCGTGCTGCCGCCTGCCGCCGAGATGCCTCCCGCGCCCGTGGCCGACGAACCGGTCGAGGAGCGCGAGCAGCTGCATCCCGTGTCGTGGGTCGACGCCGTGCTCCACGCGAGCGCCGCCGAAGACGAAGCCCCCGCCGTCGCCGCGCCGCAGCCGCCCCCGGCTCCCGAGCCCGTGCTGCCGCCGGCCGCCGAGCTGCCGCCGCCCGCTCCCGTCGAGCCGGTCGTCGCGCCCGTGGTCCCGGTCGCGCAGGAGCCGGTCGTCGCGCCCGTCGTTCCGCTGCCCGCCCCGATCGTCGCCGCAGCCGTCGTCGAGACCGCCGCGCAGGTCGTCCATCCTCCCGTGCCCGCGGCCGAGCTTCCGCCCGTCCCTGCCGAGCCGAAGGTCCCGTTCTGGAAGAAGGAGATCGGCGGCTCCAAGAAGGCGAAGGAGCCCAAGGAGCCCAAGCAGCCGAAGCAGGCCAAGGAGCCGAAGGTCAAGGGCGAGTCGGTGCCGTTCTGGAAGATGGAGCTCGGCGGCTCGAAGAAGAAGAAGAAGGCTGCCGGCGCCGCCGTTGTCACCGCCGCTGCCGCAGTCGCCGCGGAGCCCGACGTCGTCAAGGCCAAGACGCCGTTCTGGAAGCTCGAGCTCGGCGGCTCCAAGAAGAAGAAGCAGCAGCCGCAGCCGGGTGCCGACGCGCCCGTCGAGGCCGGCACCAAGAAGCCGCTGAAGAAACGCCGCGGCTTCACGATGCCGACGCTCGTTCTGCCCCAGCGGCCCCAGCGCGCGGGCTCGAGCGCGGCGAAGCACAAGGAGCTCGTCGGCCTGAAGATCGGCGCGTCGCAGATCGCCGCGGCCCGCGTCTCGAACAACGGCGTCTCCGAGGTGATTCAGGTCGCGCGCGAGGAGATCGACGCCGGCATCGTCGTCGGCGGCGAGCTGCGCGACCCCGAGGCGCTCGCCGTCGCGCTGAAGGAGTTCTTCCACGCCAACAAGCTGCCGAAGAAGGGCATTCGCCTCGGGATCGCCAACAACCGCATCGGCGTCCGCACCTTCGAGATCACCGGGATCGACGATCCGAAGCAGCTCGCGAACGCGATCCGCTTCCGCGCCCAGGAGGCGCTGCCGATCCCGATCGAGGAGGCCGTGCTCGACTACCACGTCCTCGCCGAGTCGACGACACGCCGAGGGCGAGACGGTGCGGAAGATCCTGCTCGTCGTCGCCTATCGCGAGCTCGTCGACCGCTACGTCTCGGCCTGCCGTGACGCGGGTCTCCGCTCGCCGGCATCGACCTCGAGGCCTTCGCGCTCCTGCGCTCGCTCGCAGCGCCGCGCGAGGAGGCAGGCCCCGCGCCGGCCGCGCTCGTCGCCGTCGCCGTCGGGCACGATCGCTCCACTTTCGCCGTCTCGGACGGTCGCGTCTGCGAGTTCACGCGCGTCCTCGACTGGGGCGGCTCGACGCTCAGCGTCGCGATCGCGCGGGCGCTCGACCTGACACCGTCGGAGACCGAGCCGATCAAGCGCAACCTCTCGCTCGAGCCCGGGGCCGTCGCAGAAGCGATGACGGAAGAGGTCGCCGTCGCCGCGCGCGAGGCCGTCAAGGCCCAGATCAACAACTTTGCACGCGAGCTCGTCGTCCTCGCTCCAGTTCTACCAGAACCAGCCCGGCTCGCTGGGCATCGGGGAGATCATCCTCACCGGCGGCACGGCGCACCTGCCGGGCTTCGCCGCCGAGCTCCAGCGCCTGATCGGCGTGCGCGTGAAGCTCGGCGATCCGCTGGTTCGCGTCAAGGTCGGCAAGCGCGTGCAGGAGCCGGAGCAGCTCGGCTCGTTCGCGATCGCAATCGGCCTGGGGATCGAGGACTAGGGCATGCAAGCCGTCAACCTCCTGCCCAGGGACGATCCGAATCGTCGTACCAAGACCAACATCCCTGTCGTCGTCGGCGTCGCCGGCGCCGTCCTCTCGACGGTGCTGATCGCGATGATGTACATGTCCGCGAGCGGCACGGTGCATGATCGCCAGCAGCAGCTCGACACGCTGCGCGCCGAGCTCGCCGTCGTGCCGCCGCCCGTCCAGCAGAGCTCGGCGCAGACCGGGCTCGCCGCGGAGCAGAAGGCGCGCGTCGCGGCGATCTCGACGGCCATGTCCCGCCGGGTCGCGTGGGATCGCGTGCTGCGCGAGGTCACGCTTGTCCTCCCGTCGGACGTCTGGCTGCAGAGCATTGCTGCCGTCTCGCCCGCATCGCCGGGCTCCACGGCCGCTCCGGCGCCCGTGGCAGGGCCGCCGACCGGCTTCACGCTCAACGGCTACACCTACTCACAGGACGGCGTGGCCCGTGTCCTGACCCGCCTGATGGTCGTGCCCGACCTGTCCGACGTGCAGCTCTCCACGAGCTCGTCGACCAAGGTCGGCTCCCAGACCATCGTCCAGTTCACGATCGTCGCCAACATCCGGCCGCCCGGGGGAGCCGCGTCGTGAATAAGACGCAGAAGATCTCCCCGCGGCTCCACCTCCCGCTCGTAATCGGCGGCGTGCTCCTCGTGCTGCTGATCGGCTACTTCGTGCTCGTCTCCTCGGAGAAGGGCAAGGCGAGCAGCCTGAGCAAGCAGATCGACTCGACGAACGTTCAGATCGAGCAGGCGCGCGCGCTCTCGCATCAGTCGCGTGAGGTGCAGCCGATCAAGGTCGCGACCCTGTTCCGGCTGACGACGGCGATGCCGGACGACACGGACATGGCTGGGATCCTGCTCCAGCTCAACCTCGTGGCGTCGCAGGCCGGGATCAGCTTCGACTCGATCAAGCCCGCGGACTCGACGATCCTCGCCGGCTACCAGGCCGTGCCGATCACGCTCCAGTTCACGGGCAACTACTACGGCCTCGTCGACTTCCTGCTCCGGCTGCGCGACCTCGTCGGAGTCCAGAACGGCGAGCTCGACGCGAACGGACGCCTCTTTGCGGTCGACACGCTGAACTTCGCCGAGGGCGCCGCGGGCTTCCCGCAGGTCACCGCGACGCTCGTCGTCGACGCCTTCGTCTACGGCACCGGCGCACCGGCCAGCTCGGCGGGCTCCGTGCCGACCGGGACGACGGGCGCGACGACCACTCCGGCTCCGACCGACGCATCCGCCGCAGGAGGTACCCAGTAATGCCGAAGAAGGTCGATCCCAAGGCGAAGGCGAAGCGGCAGAAGATCATCGCCGGCGTCGGCGCGGTCCTGCTCATCGGGATCCTCGCCGTCGAGCTTCCGAGCACGCTGAAGCAGCTGAACCCGCCGCGCACCGATACGGCGCCGACATCGACCTTGCCGACATCGACTGTCGCAGCGGGCACGCTCGCGCCGCCGACCCTCGCGGGGAGCGGCACGCCGAGCGCGCCGGTCGCGGCCGCTCCGCCCGGGAGTCTCGTCTCCCTGGACGGGCCTGCGGCTCCGTCGACCGCGAAGCTCGTCTCGTTCGCCATCTTCGTCAGCAAGGATCCCTTCCGGCAGCAGGTGAATCCCGCCGGCCAGCCGGCTGACGGCTCGGGGTCGACCGGCACCACTCCGACGACTCCGACGACGCCGGCGCCGCCGACGCCCCCGACGACTCCGGGCACGACGACGCCGATGCCGCCGAAAGCGCCGCCGACGAGCGCCGTGATCTCGGTGAACGGGACGCCGGAGGCCGTGGCCGTGGGCAAGACCTTCCCGCAGCCGCCCGCGCAGCCGTTCTTCGTGCTCGTCTCCGTGACCGCGGCCACGGCCAAGATCGGCATCGCCGGCGGATCGCTGACGAACGGCGAGAACACGGTGACAGTCCCGGTCGGCAAGACGGTGACGCTGATGAACACCGCCGACGGGACGAAGTACACGCTCAAGCTCGTCTCGACGGGCTAACGCGCCCGGCCGGACAGGTCCAGGTGCCTGACCCCAGGCCATGGCCCGGACGGCCAGTCGCACCGCGCGTCTACGCCGCGCCGCGGAGCCAGAACGGCCAGGTCCCGGTGCCTGACCCCCGGACATGGCTCGCGTCGCCTGGTCTGAAGACGACCCGTCGGGTGCCGCGCGGCGCGGCTCTCGGTCTCGACGCGACGCCCGCTTCAGGCCATGTCCCGGTGGCGAGTCCGGGACACGGCCGCCGCGGACCGAACCTCTTCGCTTTGGCCATGTCCGGGGTCTGACCGCCCGGACATGTCTTAGTCACTTCCGGTGCCAGGCACCGGGACATGAGGCGCCGGGGCATGGCGGCTCTCGACACCCGTGGCGTGCTTGTCGACGCGCCCGGCTCCTAGCCGGACGAAGCGTCGAACGTCGAGCTCTGGCGCGCGAGCACCTTGCTCGGCGTGAGGCCGTCGCGGACGACGACCGTCACCTGCGGGAGCGTCCGCGCGGTGCTCTGGGGCGTCACCGACACGATGTAGGTGTCGACCTCGTACTTGTGATGGTCGGGCCCGATCACGCCAGTCTGGCTCGGCGTGGTCGCCTTCGTCGGCGGCGTGATCGAAAGCGCGGTGCACGCCGTCGCGCTCGTCACCTGGGTGGACGAATAAGCGCTGTCCCCGGCGTACGTGCCGCTCGACGGCGGCGAGGTGATGTAGATGCAAGCGTTCGGCAGCCCGCGGTAGAGCTCCATCTGCGCGTCACCGAGCGCCGCGGCGGTGGAGATCGACCCTGCGCGCGCGAGCCCCCACATCCCCGATGTGAAGGCAGCGACAACTGCCAGAAGGCCGATGTTCAACATCACCATCGCCATCAGGAGTTCGATCAGGCCAAAGCCGCTCTGGCCGCGCAGACGGGCAATCACATCCCGCCTATCGGCAGCATGCGCCTGGGACTCAAGCGCCGGTATCCCTCTGCCGATACGCATTGAGGATGGCGGCATTCACCTACGACGCGATCAACGCTGCGGGCGTCGAGGCCAGGGCGAGATCCACGCCCCTGACTTCAAGACCGCGCGAGAGCAGCTGCGCATTCGCGGCCTGCTTGCCGCGCAACCTGATCGGAGCTGCCGGCGAGCGGCGAGGAGAGCGCTCGCACCGTCTTCAAGAAGATCAAGCCGAAGTCGCTCCAGATCTTCTCGCGCCAGTTCGCGACGATGATCGAGGCCGGCCTGAACGTCGTCGGCGCGCTCGTGATCCTCGAGGAGCAGACCGACGACGTGTACCTCGGCGTCGTGATCAAGGAGCTGCGCGCCGACGTCGAGGGCGGCCTGCTCCTCTCGCAGGCGATCGGCCGCCACCCGAAGATCTTCACGCCGCCTCTACGTCTCGATGGTCGCAGGCCGGCGAGGCCGCCGGAATCCTCGACCAGGTGCTCGACCGCGTCGCGTTCCAGATCGAGAAGGAGACGCAGATCAAGCGCCGCGTCAAGGGCGCGATGATCTACCCGACGATGGTGCTGATCTTCGCGACCCTCGTCCTGATCGGGATGCTGATGTTCCTCGTCCCGATCTTCGTGAAGATCTTCGCGCCAGCTCGGCGGCCAGCTGCCGACGCTGACGCAGTACGTCGTCAAGGCTCCGAACATCCTGCGCGGCGGACTGGTACGTCATCATCCCGCTGATCGATCGGCTCGATCGTTCGCCTTCAAGCGCTGGAAGCAAGCACCGAGAAGGGCCGCCAAAGTCTGGGACCGGCTTCAAGCTGAAGCGTGCCGATGAAGATCGGCGACGTCGTCCTGCAAGGTCGACGATGGCGCGCTTCTCGCGCACGCTCTCGACGCTCGTCGCGGCCGGCGTCGACATCATCAAGGCGCTCGAGATCACCGCGCAGACCGCCGGCAACTGGGTCGATCGAGGACGCGCTGACCGAGGTGCGCGCCCGCGTGCACGAGGGCGTGCCGATCGCCGAGCCGCTGATCGAGAACGCCGTCTTCCCGCCGATGGTCTCGCAGATGGTGAAGATCGGCGAGGAGACCGGTGAGCTCGAGAAGATGCTCGGCGAAGATCGCCGACTTCTACGAGGACGAGGTCGACGCGTCGATCCAGTCGCTGACCTCGATCATCGAGCCGCTGATGATGATCGGCGTGGGTCTGATGGTCGGCGTGATCATCATCACGCATGTACCTGCCGATGTTCAAGATGCTCACGCTCGTCAAGTAGCCGGCCGGTCACGGCATAGCGGTCACACGGCTCGCTGATCGCAACGCCCACAGTCGCCGCCCTTGATCTCTAGCTAGCCGGCGGTGACCGGTGGCGCGTCTGGCCTGAAGCCGACCTCCTCGCCGCGCTCGCGCGGCTTGCGAACGCGGAGGTGCTCCGCGGCGAAGTACGAGCCGACGACCGCGACCACGGCGAGGCCCTGCGCCGCCAGGCCCTCGACCGTCGGGAAGACCGCGAACCAGAGGCCGAGGAAGCCGGGGAAGTTCACGCCGATGCCGGTCGTCGGGATCCAGCCGGCTAGCTGCAGCTCCTGGGCGCTCTCGCCGACCATCACGATCAGCACGAAGCCGAGCATGATCCCCGTCAGGACGAGCATCTTCTTGTAGGGCAGCTTGTGGTGGAGGAAGAAGGTGGTGACCCCGACGAGCGCCGTCAGCGCGAGGCCGACGCCGGTGCCCTCGAGCACCGCGCTCGAGCCGTCGGTGAGCCGCAGGTTCTGCAGGAAGATCACGATCTCGAACCCCTCGCGGTAGACCGCCGTGAAGCCGAGCACGACGAGGCCGATCGTCAGCGCGTTCCCGCCCTCGGCGACAAGCCGGCGGCGGCGCCGGTTGTGGTGGGAGATCCAGCCCGTCCAGTAGAGCCGGTGGAAGAACCAGTTCATCACCACGAGCAGGACGACGACCGCGAGCAGGCCGGTGCCGGCCTGGACGTCGAGGCCCGGGCCGCCGAGCGCGCCGATCGCCCAGATCGCAAGGAACCAGGTGCCGACGGTCGCCGCGATCGCGATCGCCGCGCCGCCGCCGACCGGCTTGCGCAGCGACTGGTTCGAGCCCATGAAGCTCGCGGTCACCGCGGCCAGAACCAGGATCGCCTCGAGGCCTTCGCGGAAAACGAGCAGGCCGCTGTTGATCACGACGGAGCCGTGGCTCAGGTGCGCGCCCGCCTGGGTCGGGTCGGTCACGCCGCCGGGAGCGGTGACGGCCTTCCACACGAGCAGGCCGACCACCGCGAGTCCCACACCGATCCAGCCGAGCCGTCTTCTCACCGCGCGCATCCTTCTGTAAATGTCAGCTGACGATCCTGAAGTAAGGGGCACCTTACTGGGACCCGGCAAGGACCGTCAATCGGGACCGGCTGTTCTTATCGGACTCTCAGCGAGCTCCAATGGCCGCCAAAGGACGCGATGGTCTCATGGGTCGTACCAACCAACGACCAAGGAGAACCATGTCACTTACCACCGTCGTCATGCTCAATGCCGCTCTCGTGATCGCTCTCTTCGGAGTGCTCGCCTACGTCCTCCGCATCCCGTTCCGCCTCGCCTCGCCGTCACTTCCGGAGCCCGTCAGCATCGAGCGCCGAGAGCGCGACGAGCTCGCCGCCTGATTCTCAGTCGGCTCACAGGAATCTGTGGCACCGTTCATCCATGAGCACAAACCCGCACGGCCACCGCATCCTCGTCGTCGACGACGAGCCGTCGATCGTCGACGCCGTCGCGACCGCGCTGCGCTACGAGGGCTACGAGGTCGAGGAGGCCGATCACCGGCCGCGACGCGCTCGCCGCCGTCGCGCGCTGCGAGCCCGACCTCGTCGTGCTCGACTGGATGCTGCCCGACATCGACGGGATCGAGGTCGGCCGCCGGCTGCGCGAGCGCGGCTTCAAGACGCGCGATCCTCTTCCTCACCGCGAAGGACTCGACCGAGAACAAGGTCGAGGCGCTGCGCGCCGGCGGCGACGACTACGTGACGAAGCCGTTCAGCCTCGCCGAGATCGTCGCGCGCGATCGCAGGCGATCCTCCGCCGCACCGCCGGCGACCTTCCCGGCGACGTGCTGCGCGTTCGAGGACCTCGTCGCTCGACGAGGGCCGCCACGAGGTGCATGCGCGGCGACGACGCCGATCGAGCTGACCGCGACCGAGTTCTCCTCCTGCGCTACTTCATGCTCAACCCGCGCCGCGTGCTCTCGAAGGGGCAGATCCTCCAGAACGTGTGGCGCTACGACTTCGGCGGCAACTCGAACGTCGTCGAGACGTACGTGAGCTACCTGCGCCGGAAGCTCGACGCGGCCGGGCCGCCGCTGATCCAGCACCGTGCGGCAGGCCGGCTACATGCTCGAAGCCGGAACGAGGCTAGATGCTCGGGCGACTCTCGCTGCGGGCGCGGCTCGTGCTCGGCGTGATCGTGCTGGCCGCGGTCGGGCTGGTCGCCGCCGACGTCGCGACCTACACGTCGCTGCAGCTCGTTCCTGATCGACCGCACCGACGTGACGCTCGACGCTGCGCACGTCGCGGTCGAGCACGCGCTCGTCCAGCAGGCGGCCCGGCGGCGGGCCGGGACGGCGGGATCGACACGCTCGACCGCGGCCGCGCCCGGCGCCTACGTGCAGGTCAGGAAGCTCGACGGCTCGATCGTCGGCGGTCGGCTCGATCCCGCCGTACTTCGGAGCACGAAGACGACCGCCGCCGCCGAGGCTGCCCGCGACGATCACGCTGCCGAACGCCGGCGCGAACGGCGGCGACCGCGTGCACTACTTCACGGTCGGCGCGCAGAGCGGCGGCGGCCGGTACCGCGTGCGTGCCTCGATCGAGCCGCAGGCGAGCAACTACCTCCTGATCATCGCCGACCTCGCTCGCGAGTGTCGACAGCACGCTGCACCGGCTGCTCTGGATCGAGCTCGCTCGTGACGGTCGCCGTGCTCGCTGGCGATCGTCCTGCTCGGGCTCTGGGTCGTGCGCCTCGGCGCTGCGGCCGCTCGAGGCGATCGAGCAGACCGCGGGCGCGATCGCCGCCGGCGACCTCTCGCAGCGGGTCGAGCGCGCCGACGACCGCACCGAGGTCGGCCGGCTCGGGCTCGCGCTCAACGCGATGCTCGAGCCAGATCGAGACGGCGTTCCGCGCGCGCGAGGCATCCGAGCGGAAGCTGCGCCGCTTCGTCGCCGACGCCTCGCACGAGCTGCGGACGCCGCTCACCGCCGTTCGCGCGTACGCCGAGCTCTTCACGCGCGGCGCCGACGAGCGGCCCGACGACCTCGCGCGCTCGATGACCGGGATCGAGCCGCGAGTCGGAGCGGATGAGCCTGCTCGTCGACGACCTGCTCCTGCTCGCCCGGCTCGACGAAGGCCGCCCGCTCGAGCGCAAGGAGGTCGAGCTCGAGCGACGTCGTCGGCGACGCCGTCGAGACCGGCGCGCGCCGTCGAGCCGGATCGCCCGATCGACGCTCCACGCCGAGCCGCGGTCGTGCCGGCGACCACGACCGGCTGCGCCAGGTCGTCGACAACCTGCTCGCGAACGTCCGCGCGCACACGCCCGCCGGGGCGCCGGTGCGAGCGTCACGCGTCGTCGAGCGCGAACGGCGACGCGCCGTGATCGAGGTCGCCGACTCGCGGGCCGGGCTGAGCGACGAGGACGTCGCGCGCGTGTTCGAGCGCTTCTACCGCGCCGACGCCTCGCGCTCGCGCGCGAGCGGCGGCGTCGGGCTCGGCCTCTCGATCGTCGCCGCCGTCGCCGAGGCGCACGGCGGCACGGCGTCGGCGAGCTCGCAGCCCGGCGCGGGGCACGACCTTCCGCATCACACTGCCTCTGAGCGCCGGCGCAGCTACTTCTTGACGTCGACGGTCGTCGAGCCGAGCGAGGTGCCCGCCTTCGTCGAGCCGCCTTTGCCCGCGACCGCGCTGAGCTTCCACGTGCCCTTGTCCGCGAAGGCGAACACGGTCTTCCAGGTCATCGTCTTGCCGACGCGCGTCAGCGGCACCTGGAGCCCGCCGCCGCGCGGCGAGGTGACCTTGAGGTAGAGCACCGCCGGCAGCGTCTCGCCGGAGCTCTTGTTGACCTTCACCTTGATCAGCGCGCTCTTCCCGATCACAGGCGACGTCGGCGCGACGACGAAGGTGCCGGTCATCGCGGCGGCGTTGGCGACCAGCGCGAGCACGGCCAGAGCGGTTGCGCCGAGGATGAGTGTGCGGGCGCGCATCGCGGGCAGGATAGCGTGAGCCGTGTGCGAGTGACGGTGACCCCGGCGCGGCCCGCGCGCGTGCTTGCGCTCGTCGACGCCGCGGCGCTCATCCTGTTCTCGGTCGTCGGCCTTCTGTCCCACGACGGCGCCGTATCGGCGGCAGGGCTGGCGCGCGACGCGCTGCCCCTGCTCGCGGGCTGGTTCGCGGCGGCGCTCGTCTTTCGCACCTACCGGCGGCCGTCGTTGCGGGCGCTTCTGCTCACGTGGGCGGTCGGCATCCCGATCGGCGTCGTGCTGCGCGCGCTCGTCCTCGGCCGGGCCTTCGACGGCCGTGAAGCGGCGTTTCTCGGCGTGGCGCTCACCTTCACGCTTGTCTTCGTGCTCGCGCTGCGCGCGGCGGTATCGTTCCGCGCGTGAGCGACCCCACTAGAAGGTTGAGCCTGTGGTCGCTCGCAGCCCTCGTCGGCGCGGCGCTTCTCGTCGTGGCCGGCTGCGGCGGCAAGACCTCGGCGAGCGGCACGACCGGCACGGCCACGACGCCCGCGACGATCGGCGGCACCTACGTCGTCGAGCTCAACACCGACGTCGACTACACCGATCCCGGCCTCGACTACCTCACCACCGGCTGGGAGATCCAGTACGCGGTCGGCTGCAAGCTCCTCAACTACCCCGACCGGAACGGCGCGCAGAGCTCGCAGCTGCAGCCCGAGGTCGCGGCGGCCTTCCCGACGGTCTCCGACGGCGGCAAGACCTACCACCTTCACGGTCCGCAAGGGCTACCGCCTTCGACACGGGTCAGCCCGTCACCGCGCAGAGCTTCGCGGACGCGCTCAACCGTGACGCGAGCCCGATGCTCCAGTCGCCGGCGCAGGCGATTCCTGTCGGACATCGTCGGCGCGGACGACGTGATGGCGGGCAAGGCCAAGTCGATCTCGGGCGTCGTGGTCGACGGCGACAAGCTCACGATCTCGCTCGCAGCGGCGGCGCCGGACCTGCTCGCGCGGCTCGCGATGCCGTTCTTCCAGGCGATCAACCCCGCGCTCGCGGCCGACCAGAACCCGAACGGCGTCAACGCGCCCGCCTCGTGCGGCCCGTACTACATCGCCGACCGCATTCCGAACAACTCGATCACGCTGCTGCGCAACCGCTACTACACAGGGCCGAGGCCGCACAACGTGAACGAGATCGACTACAAGATCGGTAACACGCCCGTCGTGATCGAGCAGGACGTGTCCTCCGGCACCGCCGACTACGCGGCGAGCGGGATCCCGCCCACGGTCTACAAGTCCCTCTCGGACAAGTACGGCGTGAACAAGGAGCGCTTCTGGGTCGAGCCGCAGCTCAGCGTCCAGTACCTCGCGATGAACACCGCGCGGCCGCTCTTCAAGGACAACATCAAGCTGCGGCAGGCCGTGAACTGGGCGATCTCGCGCGGTGCGCTGCTCCAGCAGGGCGGCTACTTCGCCGGCGTCCTGACCGACCAGATCCTGCCGCCGGGGATGCCCGGCTTCAAGCGCGTGACGGCGTATCCGCTCGAGCAGACCAAGCAGTCGGTCGCGCGGGCGAAGCAGCTCGCACAGGGTCACACACGTGGCGGCAAGGCAGTCCTCTGGACGTCGACCACCGACCCGGCGCCGCTCCAGGCTCAGATCTACCAGGCGAACCTCAAGGCGATCGGGCTCGACGTCTCGGTGCAGGAGTTCTCGCGCGCGGTGCAGATCCAGAAGGAGGGGATCAAGGGCGCACCCTTCGACTTCACCACCGAGGGCTGGGCCGCGGACTACGCCGATCCGTCCGACTTCATCAACGTGCTGCTCGACGGGACGAACATCAACGCGGCGAACAACAACAACGTCGCCTACTTCGACGACCCCGCCTTCAACAAGCGGATGGCGAGCGCATCACTCCTGTTCGGCGACCACCGCTACAGCACCTACTCGGGCCTCGACGCCGACATCACGACGGACGCCGCCCCCTGGGCGGCGCGCGCCAACTCGACGAACCGGATCTACGTCTCCGCGAACAGCGGCTGCTTCACCTACAACGCGGTCTTCGGGGTCGACCTCGCCGCGTTGTGCCTGAAGTAGTTGCCGTGCATCATCGGGCCGCCCATGCCCGGGCCGGGGCCGCCGTGCGGCCCGAAGGGAAGCTTGCCGTTGACCGCGTCGGTCACGCGCTGCTTGAGCTGACCGAGGATCGTCTGCTCCTGGGCTGCGGTCAGGTGACCGGCCTTGACTGCCTGGTCGAGCTGCGCGGTCTCGGCGGCGACGAGCGCGTCGACGAGCCCCGCGGCGGTCTTGCCCTGCGCGGTCGCGATGTCGGCGAGCGTCTTGCCGGCCTGGAGCTGCGTGCGGATCTGCGCCTCGGTCAGGCCGAGGTACGTCGACGCTGCAGTGAGGCTCGGGCCGAAAATGCCGCGCATCCCGCCGCCGGGGCCACCCGGGCCGCCGCGGAGATGGCCGCCGAAGCCGAGTCCCTGGCCGGCGGCGATCTTGGCCTCGATCGCGTCGGCCTGGGCGCGCGTGAGCTTGCCCGCGGTGACCGCGGCCTCGACCTGATCCTTGAGCGCGCCCTTGAAGGCGCCCTGGAGAGCGCTCGGCGTGACGCCGAGACGGCCCGCCGCGTCGCTGATCACGGCCTGGCGCTGGTCGGAGGAGCCCCACTCGTGCGAGGCGGCGAGGGCGGCGCCGCCACCGGCGACGGCGGCGAGGACGACCGCTCCGGTGATCAGGACTGTGCGGCTGAGCTTCATCTGGGTGCTCCTTCGGGTGCGTCGGGGGATACCCACAGTGGAGCAGCGGCGGCTAAGAGGCGGGTAAGAACGGTCTCTTAAGCGGCGTTCACGTCGAAACCGCACACTTACGCCGTGAAGATCCTGGTGGTCGACGACGAGCCTGCGGTCCGGCGGGCCCTCGAGGGCGCCCTCACCGGCGCCGGCTACGACGTCGCGGTCGCGGCGGACGGGGCGGAGGCGCTCGCGTTCCTGCGCGAGCGCGGCGCCGCCGACGCTGTAGTGCTCGACGTCCTGATGCCCGAGATCGACGGGCTCGAGGCCTGTCGCCGGCTGCGCGCCGCGGGCAACGACGTGCCGGTGCTGATGCTGACCGCGCGCGACGCGGTCGGCGACCGCGTCGCCGGGCTCGACGCGGGCGCCGACGACTACCTCGTCAAGCCGTTCGCCCTCGAAGAGCTCCTGGCGCGGGTGCGCGCGCTGCTGCGCCGCGCGGTCGGCGGCGAGCCCGACGCGCTGGTGTTCGGCGACCTCGCGCTCGACCGCAGTACCCGCGAGGCTAGCCGCGGCGATCGCGCGCTCGAGCTGACCCGCACCGAGTTCGACCTGCTCGAGCTGTTCCTCCGCAACCCGCGCCAGGTGCTCACGCGCTCGCTCATCTTCGAGCGCGTCTGGGGCTACGACTTCGGCTTCGGCTCGAACTCGCTCGACGTCTACATCGGGTACCTGCGGCGGAAGCTCGAGGCGGGCGGCGAACCACGTCTGATCCAGACGGTGCGCGGCGTCGGCTACGCGCTCCGAGAGCCGGAATGAGCCTCCGCGCGCGGCTGACCCTCGCAGTCGCGGTCGCCGTCGCCGCCGCCATCGCGATCGCCTGCGGGGTCGTGTACGTGATCGTGCGCGGCGACCTCCGCGGCCAGGTCGACGACACGCTGCGCAACCGCGCGGCCGCCGCGCAGCGCGCGTTCCAGCGCCCCGGCCCCGGCCGGTTCTTCGCGCCGCTCGGTCAGGGCGGCGGCGACACGCTCGTCCAGATCGTCCAGTCCGACGGCACGGTCCTGCGCGCGCCGTACTCGATCCCGATCCCGATCGACCGGGAGACGAAGCTCGTCGCGGGCGGCACCGCGGATGCGTACCTGGCCGACTCGACGGTCGACGGCGTCCATGTGCGCGTGCTCACGGCTCCGCTCGGGCAGGGGCTCGCGGTGCAGGTGCTGCGGCCGCTGCAGGAGGTCGACCACACGCTCAACAAGCTCGCGCTGCTGATGACGCTAGTCGCCGCCGGCGGGATCGCGATCGCCGTCGCGGCCGGCGCGATCGTCTCGCGCGCCGCGCTCGCGCCCGTGCGCAGGCTCGGCAATGCGACCGACGAGGTGACGCGGACGCACGATCTGAGTTTGCGGGTGGAGGTCGCGGGCCACGACGAGCTCAGCCGGCTCGCGGCGAGCTTCAACGAGATGCTCGAGGCGCTCGAGGTGTCCGTCGGCGCGCAGCGGCAGCTCGTCGCCGACGCCTCGCACGAGCTCCGCACGCCGCTCACGAGCCTGCGCACGAACATCGAGGTGCTCGCGCGCGGCGGCGGACCGACGGGCGAGCGGCGCGAGCAGCTGATGCGCGATCTCACCGAGCAGCTCGAGGAGATGTCCGCGCTCGTCAACGACCTCGTCGAGCTGGCGCGCGAGGCGGCGCAGCAGCCCGAAGCCGAGGAGATCCGCCTCGACCTGCTCGTCGGAGACGTGATCGAGCGCGTCCAGCGCCGCGCCCCGCAGGTCGTGATCCGCTCGGAGCTCGAGGAGTCGACGCTCCTCGGCGTGCCGACCGCGCTCGAGCGGGCCGTCGGGAACCTCCTCGACAACGCGGTCAAGTGGAGCCCGCCCGGCGGCGCGATCGAGGTCACCGTCCACGGCGCCGAGGTGACCGTCCGGGACCACGGCCGCGGCATCGACGAGGCCGACCTGCCGCTCGTCTTCGACCGCTTCTACCGCGCCACGTCGGCGCGCGGGATGCCCGGCTCCGGCCTCGGGCTCGCGATCGTCAAGCAGGTCGCCGAGCAGCACGGCGGCTCGGTCTCGGCGGAGGCTCCGGAGGGCGGCGGCGCGCTCCTGCGCTTGACCCTCAGCGGTAGCTGATCGTCTCGCGGCTGCCCGACGCGGCCGAGCGCAGGATCGCGTCGGCGACCTCCGAGGCGCGGTAGCCGTCCTCGAGCGTCGCGCAGTACGGGCCAACCGAGCTGTCGTCGGCGATTGCCTTCAGCAGGTGGTGCAGCTCGTGGGTGAACGTGTCGCCCCAGCCGACGATGTGACCGGGCGGCCACCAGAAGTCGATGAACGGATCGGTCGGCTCGGTCACGAGGATCCGCTCGAAGCCCGGCCCGCCGCGTGAGTACTGGAGCTCGTTGAGGCGCTCCATGTCGAACGCGAGCGAGCCCTTCGAGCCGTTGATCTCCCACTGGAACGCGTTGCGGCGCCCCAGCGCGAAGCGGGTCGCCTCGATCGTGCCGACGGCCCCGCCCGAGAACGCGACGACCGACTCGAACGCGTCGTCGACGTCGACCCGCTGGCCGTTGCGCTCGTCGACGAAGGTGCGCGTCAGCGCCGAGATCGTCTCGATCTCGCCGACGAGGTAGCGGGCGAGGTCGATCACGTGGGTGCCGAGGTCGCCGATCGCGCCGGTGCCGGCCTCGGCGCTGTCGAGCCGCCACGTCTTCGGCGCCGCGGGATCGGAGAGCCAGTCCTGGAGGTAGCGGCCGCGGAAATGGCGGATCTCGCCGAGGTCGCCCGACTCGAGGATCTGCCGTGCGAGCCGCACGGCCGGGACGAAGCGGTAGTTGAAGCCGCACGCGTGCTTGACCCCGGTCGCCTCGACGCGCTGCCAGATCTCGTAGCTCTCGTCGGCGTTCATGCCGAGTGGCTTCTCGCAGATCACGTGCTTGCCGGCCTCGGCCGCGGCGATCGTCGGCTCGGCGTGGAGCTTGTTCGGGCCGCAGTTGTCGAACAGGCCGATGCGGTCGTTCCCGATCAGCTCGTGCCAGTCGGTCGTCCACGACTCGAAGCCGTAGCGCTCGGCGGCCTCGCGCACGTTCGCCTCCGAGCGGCCGGCAATGCCGACGAGGACGGGCTCGAGCGGCGCGGGCCAGGTGATGTGGCCGATCGACTTCAACGCGTGCGAATGTGCCTTGCCCATGAAGGCATAGCCCAGCATCCCGACTCCGATTTCTGCCATGAGTGCGATCCTAATCTCTAGAGTCGTCCCGTGGCACTGGCACCGGAACTCGTGCGCCGCTTCGAGGATGTCCTCGCGCCCGGCGGCGTGATCAAGGAGCCGGAGCAGCTGCGCGTCTACGACTGCGACGGGCTGACCGGACGCCGTGTCCTTCCGTCGCTCGTCGCGCTGCCCGAGGCGACGGATCAGGTTGCCGCGGTGGTGCGGCTCTGCAACGAGGCGGCGATTCCCTTCGTGGCGCGCGGCGCGGGCACGGGGCTCTCCGGCGGCGCGCTGCCGGTGGCCGACGGGATCGTGATCTCGCTCGCGCGGATGAGCCGCGTGCTCGACGTCGACCTCGAGCGCGGCCGGATCGTCGTGCAGCCGGGAGTCGCGAACCTCGACGTCACGCGCGCGGTCGCGGGCGACGGCTTCTACTACGCGCCCGACCCTTCGAGCCAGCAGGTCTGCACGATCGGCGGCAACGTCGCCGAGAACTCCGGCGGCGCGCACTGCCTCAAGTACGGCTTCACCGTCAACCACGTCCTCGCCGCGACGGTCGTGCTGGCCGACGGCGAGATCGTGCGGCTGGCGCTTGGCGATCCCGGGCCCGATCTGCTTGGCCTCTTCGTCGGCTCGGAGGGGACGCTCGGGATCGCGACCGAGGTCACGCTGCGGCTCGCTGCGCCGGCCCGAGGCGGTGCGGACGCTGCTCGCCGCCTTCTCGTCGACGGATGCCGCGGGCGCCGCGGTCTCCGGGACGATCGCGGCCGGGATCATGTCCTCGGCGATCGAGATGATGGACCGGGTGACGATCGAGGCGGCCGAGGCGGCGGTGGAGGCGGGCTATCCGGTGGGCGCGGAGGCGGTGCTGATCATCGAGCTCGACGGGGTCGAGGCGCAGGTCGAGCAGGATCTGGTCGCGGTCGAGGAGGTCTGCCTGGCGAACGGCGCCTTCGGCCTGCACATCGCCGCCGACGACGCCGAGCGCGCAGCCGTGTGGCGCGGGCGCAAGTCCGCGTTCGCCGCGATGGGCCGGATCAGCCCCGACTACTACGTCCAGGACGGCGTCGTCCCACGCACGAAGCTGCCCGAGGTGCTGCGGCGGATCGACGCGCTCTCGAAGGAGTACGGGCTCCGCGTCGGCAACGTCTTCCACGCGGGCGACGGCAACCTCCATCCGCTCGTCCTCTACGACGGCACGGTCGAGGGCGAGCCGAAACGCGCGGAGGAGCTCGCGACGGAGATCCTCGTCGCCTGTCTCGACGCGGGCGGCTCGCTCACCGGCGAGCACGGCGTCGGCTCCGACAAGGCGTGCTCGATGCCGCTGATGTTCAGCGAGGCCGACCTCGAGACCATGCATCGCGTGCGGCGCGCGTTCGATCCGGCCGGGCTCGCAAACCCGGGCAAGGCGTTCCCGACGCCGCGACTCTGCGGCGAGGTGCCCGGTCCGTACCGCGCCCATCCGCTCGAGAAGGCAGGTCTCGCTGAGCGCCTTTGAGCCACGCACGCTCGCCGAGGCCGCGGCGTTCCTGCGCGATGCGGAGAGCGCCGAGATCGGCTCGACCGTCTCCGCGGCACGGCTCGACGCGGTCGTCGAGCACGAGCCCGGCGACCTGACCTGCATCGTCGAGGCGGGGATCCGGCTCTCGGCCCTGAACGCGCGGCTGGGCGAGTTCGGGCAGCGGCTCTCGCTCGATCCGCCGGGCGATCCTACGATCGGCGCGTGCGTGGCGGCCGATCTCTCCGGCCCGCTCAGCCACCGCTTCGGCACGATGCGCGACCTCGTGCTCGGGCTGACCGTCGTCCTGGCCGACGGCACCGTCGCGAGCTCGGGCGGCAAGGTCGTCAAGAACGTTGCGGGCTATGACCTCGCGAAGCTCTTCTGCGGCTCGCGCGGGCGCCTCGGCCTGATCGCGCGGGTGAGCCTGCGCCTGCATCCGCTGCCGGCGGAGGAGCGCACGCTCGTCATGCCCGCGCGGGCCGGGCTCGTGGCCGAGCTGCGGGCGTCGCAGCTTGTCCCTTCGGCCGCGGATCTGCACGTGCCGGGTGAGCTCGCGCTCCTGTTCGAGGGCTCGCCGGGCGGGGTCGAGGCGCAGCTCGCCGCGGCGCGCTCGCTCTTCGGCGGCGAGGAGGGCGACCCGTGGGCCGAGCTCCGCGCCTTCCAGGCCGCCGCAGGCGGACGTGTCCCCTTCGACGGAGTCGACTGGCCGGAGGAGCCGTTCCTCGCGCGCCGCGACACGGCGTATGTCGTGCACGAGGTCGACACGACCTGGCCGCCGCTCGCCGAGCGCGTTCGCGCCGCGCTCGATCCGGAGGGGGTGCTCGCGTGAAGGCCGAGTTGCTCGCCGACTGCGTCCACTGCGGCTTCTGCCTGCCGACCTGCCCGACCTACGTGCTGTGGCACGAGGAGATGGACTCGCCGCGGGGCCGGATCCAGCTGATGGAAGGGCTCCTCGCCGGGACGACGCCGCTGAACGCCACCGTCGTCTCGCACTTCGACGCGTGTCTCGGCTGCGTCGCGTGCGTCTCGTCGTGCCCCTCGGGTGTCCAATACGGACGGCTGATCGAGGAGACGCGCGCCGAGATCGAGACGGAGTACCGGCGCCCGCTCGGCGACCGGCTCCTGCGCGGAGCCGTCTTCGCCGTCTTCCCGCACCGGCGGCGGCTCTCCGTCGCGCTCGTCTTCGCGCCGATCGGGCGCAAGGTCGGGCCGAAGCGCCTGCGCGCGCTTGCCGAGCTCGCGCCGCGCCGCCGGTCGGCCGAATGGCCGCCGGAGCTGACTCCAGGGCCGGGTGCGACGGTCGCGCTGCTCGCCGGCTGTGTCCAGAGCGTCGCGTTCGGCGATGTCAACACGGCCACGGCCCGCGTGCTCGCCGCCGACGGCTATTCGGTCGCGTGCCCGAAGGGACAGGGCTGCTGCGGCGCGCTCGCGGTGCACGGCGGCCGGCTCGCCGACGGGCTCGACGCCGCGCGCCGCACGATCGCGGACCTCGAGGGCTACGACTTCGTTGCCACGAATGCCGCCGGCTGCGGCTCGAATCTCAAGGACTACGGCGGCCTGCTCGCCGACGATCCTGCCTGGGCCGAGCGCGCCGCTTCGTTCTCGGCCAGGGTGCGCGACGTCTCGGAGTTGATCGGCGAGCCCGTGGCCGAGCGTCGCCCGCTCCCGCTGCGCGTCGCCTACCAGGACGCGTGTCACCTCCGCCACGCGCAGGGGATCACAGCCGAGCCGCGCGACGCGCTCGCCGCGATCCCGGGTCTCGTCCGCCTCGAGCCCGAGGAGCAGGAGCTCTGCTGCGGCAGCGCGGGGATCTACAACCTCGTCCAGCCCGACGCGGCCCGCGAGCTCGGCGACCGCAAGGCGAAGGCGGTGCTCGCGACCGGCGCCGAGGCGCTCGCGAGCTCGAATCCCGGCTGCCTGATCCAGATTTCGACGGCGCTGCGGCGGGCCGGGCGGCCGTTGCCCGCCTACCATCCGATCCAGCTCGTGGACGCGTCGATCCGCGGGCTCAGCGCCGAGGAGCTCCGATCGACGTCCTGACCAACGAGGCGCGCGAGTTCCTGACGATGCTTCAGCGCGAGCTCGGGCCCGAGCGCGAGGAGCTGCTCGCGCGCCGCCACGAGCGCGCCGCGAGCCTGTGCGCCGGCGAGCTGCCCGACTTCCTGCCCGAGACCGCCGCGGTCCGCACCGGCGACTGGCGCGTGCCGCCGGCGCCCGCCGACCTGGCCGACCGCCGCGTCGAGATCACCGGCCCGGTCGACGCAAGATGGTGATCAACGCGCTCAACTCCGGCGCGAAGGTCTTCATGGCCGACTTCGAGGACGCGAACTCGCCGACCTGGGAGAACGTCATCGACGGGCCAGCGCGAACCTCTCGCGACGCGATCGACCGCGACGATCCAGCTCACGAGCCGGAGGGCAAGGTGTACGAGCTCGACGACGAGCTTGCGACGCTCCTCGTGCGACCGCGCGGCTGGCACCTCGTCGAGCGCCACTTCGAGGTCGACGGGGCGCCGATCTCGGCGAGCCTGTTCGACTTCGGCCTGTACGTGCTGCGCAACCACGAGCGCGCTGGCCACGGCCGGAAGCGGCCCGTACTTCTACCTGCCGAAGCTCGAGTCGCACCGCGAGGCGGCGCTCTGGAACCGGGTCGTTCGAGCGTCGCACAGGACGCGCTCGGGATCCCGCGCGGGACGGTTCGCGCGACCGTCCTGATCGAGACGATTCTGGCCGCGTTCGAGATGGACGAGATCCTGCACGCGCTCGGGCCGCACGCGACCGGGCTCAACGCGGGCCGCTGGGACTACATCTTCAGCGTGATCAAGAAGCTCGGCCACCGGCCGGAGTTCGTGCTGCCCGGACCGCGGCGACGTGACGATGGCGGTGCCGTTCATGCGCGCCTACGCCGAGCTGCTCGTTCGCACGTGCCACCGCCGCGGCGCGCACGCGATCGGTGGCATGGCCGCGTTCATCCCGTCGCGGCGCGATCCGGAGGTCAACGCGGTCGCGCTCGCGAAGGTACGCGAGGACAAGGAGCGCGAGGCGGGCCAGGGCTACGACGGCACCTGGGTCGCGCATCCGGATCTCGTTCCGGTCGCGCTGGAGTCGTTCGACCGCGTGCTCGGCGAGCGGCCGAACCAGCTCGAGGTGCTGCGCGACGACGTCGTGCCGGACGCCGCGGCGCTGCTCGACGTCGCGGCGACTCCGGGCGCGATCACCGAGGCGGGCGTCCGCAACAACGTGTCGGTCGGGATCCAGTACCTCGCCGCGTGGCTGCGCGGCTCGGGCGCGGTCGCGATCTTCAACCTGATGGAGGACGCGGCGACCTCGGAGATCTCGCGCTCGCAGATCTGGCAGTGGCTGCACCACGGCGACGTGTCCCGCGAGGACGTGCTGCGGATCGAGGCCGAGGAGCTCGAGAAGCTCGGCCCGGGCTACGACGAGGCGCGCGCGCTGTTCGACCAGGTCGCGCTCGGCGAGGAGTTCGTCGAGTTCCTCACCGTCCCGGCCTACGAGCACCTGACCTAAGTTTCCGCGGCGTTCCTGCCGATAACCGCAGTGAGATGACCGTACTGCGGATGTTCGGAATCGTGGTCCTCCTGATCGGGATGGCCGTGGCCGTGAAGGGCGGCATGTTGCCGTTCGGCTCGGGCACGAAGGGCCAGCGCTCGCCGATGCAGCAGGACATCGACAAAGCCACCTTCACCGGCGCCGACGCGTCGATGGACGCCTACCACGCCGGCACGGCGACCTACGTCGGCGCGCCGGCGATCCAGGGCGTCACGGTCGTGCGCGCGGGCACCGCCACGTACTGCATCCAGGTCCAGGCCGGCGCGACGGTCGAGCACGAAGTCGGCCCGGGCGGCCTCGTCGGCACCGGCGCCTGCTAGCTAGCCGAGGAAGCGCACGATCTCGGCGGCTGTCTCTTCGTAGGCGTCCCAGAGCACGGTGTGCCCGCCCGGCACCGTCACCACCTCGACGTTCGGCGCCGCGGGGGCGTGGTACGGGATCCAGGTTCCTTCGCCGAGGACGACGAGCGTCGGGCATTCGGGGAGCGGCGGCGCAGGCGTCGCCATCACGCTCCACGCCGTCACGATCGCGCTTCTGCAGTAGTGGACGCGGAGTCGCGTGTCCTCGCCGGGAACGAGGTCGCCGGCGCTCTCCGCCACGACGAGCTCCCGGGGCGCGCGCAGGATCGTGCCGGAGGCGTAGCGGAAGTCGACGTACTCGTCGAGCGAGCCGAAGGTCGTCTCGAGCCGCACTCCCTCCGCCTGAATCAGCGCCGTCGCCGGGTCGACGTGCAAAGCGGGATCGAGCAGCACCGCACGCTCGACGCGCTCGGGCGCGCGCAGGGCTAGTTCCGGGATCAGACGGCCGCCGAAGCTGTGCCCGATCCACGTCGCGGGCTCCGAGATCGTCTCGAGCAGGTCGGCCACGTGCGTCTCGGCGTCCCACGGCGGCGCCCAGCCCGACTCGCCGTGGCCGCGCAGGTCGACGCCGACGACGCGGAAGCCCGGCAACGCCTCCTCGGCGAGCCGCCGGAAGCGCGTCGCGCGGCTCGTGACGCCGTGCAGGCAGACGACGAGCGGCCCGTCGGCGGGGCCCCACTGCTCGGTGTTCAGCTGCATCGGTCAGCCCTCCACGTGGATTCGGGTCGGTGAGTTGCGCAGCGACCGGCCCGCGCGGCCGGCGCGCGCGGCGAGCGCCTCGCCGAGGATCGCCATGGCGGTCTCGGCCGGTGTGTCGGCGCCGACGTCAAGCCCGGCAGGGCCGTGGATCCGCCCGAGTGCCTCCTCCGAGACGCCTGCGGCGAGCAGCTTCTCGCGGCGGCCCGCCTGCGTCTTGCGCGAGCCGAGCGCGCCCACGTAGAACGCGTCGCTCGCGAGCGCGCCCTCGAGCGCTGGGATGTCGAAGCGCGCGTCGTGATTCAGGCAGACGACGGCGGTGTCGCGGTCGAGCGCGAGCTCCGGCAGCGCGTCCTCGGGCCAGACGACCATGATGCGGCCCGCGCTCGGCAGGCGCTCGGGCGTCGCGAACGCAGCCCGCGCGTCGACGACGACCGTGTCCCAGCCGAGCAGCTTCGCGGCGGCGCAGAGAGCCTCCGCCGTGTCGACCGCGCCGAAGACGACGAAGCGTGGCGGCGGCCCGTACACCTCGGCATAGACCTTGTCGCCCTCGAGCTTCAGGACGCCGTTTCGCTGGATCTCCGGCGCCAGCGCAGCCAGCTCGGGCGGCGCGTCGCCCTCGGTCTCGCCCGAATCGAGCCGGACCAGAAGCCTCGAGCCGGCGTGCTTGCCCTCGAGCACCGTGAAGCAGACCGCGCGCTCGCCGTCCGCGACGATCGGTTGGTCGAACCGCTCGACGTAGACGTCGATCTCGCCGCCGCAGGGCAGCCCGACCTCGAGCGCCTCGTCGTCGGAGATGCCGTAGGTGAGCAGCCGTGCCGGTGCGCCGTCGAGCACCTCGCGCGCGCACGTGTAGACGTCGTTCTCGACGCAGCCGCCGGACACCGAGCCGGCGAGCTCGCCCGCGTCCGAGACGATGAACTTCGAGCCGACCGGCCGCGGCGCGGAGAGGCGCGTCGCCACGACCGTCGCGATCGCGACCTCCTTCCCCTCGCTGCGCCAGCGCGCGAGGTCGGCGGCGACGTCCCGCATCATGCGGCGTGCCTCCGCTCGATCCCGCTGAGCGTGGCCGCGAGCGCCTCGAGGCTCGCGATGTCGTGGCCGGGCAGGAAGCGGTCGATGTACGGCAGCGCCGCGTGCATCCCGCCCGCAAGCGGCTGGAACTCCGGGTGGCCCTTGAGCGGATTGACCCAGACGACGGCGAACGCCTGGCGGGCGAGCCGCTCCATCTCGTGGCCGACGAGCGCCGCGTCGTCGCGCTCCCAGCCGTCGCTGAGGATCACCACCACCGCGCCGCGGGTCAGTGCGCGCCGGCCCCACAGGTCGTTGAAGTGCTTGAGCGACGCGCCGATCCGCGTTCCGCCCGACCAGTCGACAACCCGCGCCGAGGCCGCGTCGAGCGCGGCTTCCGGGTCGCGCGACTCCAGCTCGGGGGTCAGGCGCGTCAGCCGCGTGCCGAAGGCGAAGGTCTCGACGCCGCTGCCGGAGCCGTGCGCGGCGTGGAGGAAGAGCAGCAGCGCGCGCGAGTACTTCTCCATCGAGCCGGAGACGTCGCAGATCAGCACGAGCTTGCGATGGCGCTCGACGCGGGCGCGGTACGGCCGCTCGATCGGGTCGCCGCCGGTCGCGAGCGAGGCGCGCACCATGCGCCGCAGGTCGAGCCGCTCACCCCGCGGGCTCGGGCGCAGCCGCCGCGAGCGCCGCATCGGCCGCTCCGTCGCGATCTTCGCGATCAGCTTGCGGGCGCGCGCGAGCTCGTCGGGGGTCATCTCGGCGAAGTCCTTGTGGCGCAGCGTCTCCTCGAAGCTGAAGCCGCCCGACTCGTCGTCGCCCGCGTCTGGCGGCTGCGTGCCGTCGGCCTGTGTCCCGCCGGCGGCGGCCCGGAGCGCGCGCTGCCGGCCGTCGGGCTTGCGCCGCTCGACGAGCTCGACGGGCGCGCCGAGGAACCATGCGGCGAACGCGCGGTCGAACGTCTCGAGGTCGTCGGCCCGTGAGACGAGCGTCGTGCGGAGCGTCCAGTAGACGTCGTTGCGGTGCTCGAGCCCCGCCGCGTCGAGCCCGGTCAGCGCGTCGGCGAGGCGGCCGGGGCCGACCTCGAGCCCGGCCTCGCGCAGCACGCGCCCGAACGTGACGACCTGGCGGAGAACCGCATCACCCTGCACTCCGGGCCTCCGCGAGCAGCCCCTGGAGCGTCTCGTCGCGCACCGCCTCGACGTCCTCGTGGTACTTCAGCACCGAGCCGAGCGTGGCCTCGACCGTCGCCGCGTCGAGCTCGTCGCGGCCGAGTGCGGCGAGTGCGCGCGTCCAGTCGATCGTCTCGGCGACTCCCGGCGGCTTGGCGAGGTCGAGCCCGCGCAGTCCGCGCACGAACGCGGCGGCCTCGGCGGCGAGCCGCTCGGGCACGCCCGGCACTCGGAGCTGGACGATCTCGATCTCGCGCGCGAGCGTCGGGTGGCCGATCCAGTGGAAGAGACAGCGCCGCTTCAGCGCGTCGTGCAGCTCGCGCGTCCGGTTCGAGGTGAGGATCGCGTGCGGCTTGCGCTTCGCAGTGACCGTGCCGAGCTCGGGAATCGTGATCTGGAAGTCGCTGAGGATCTCGAGCAGGAAGGCCTCGAACTCCTCGTCGGCGCGGTCGATCTCGTCGATCAGCAGCACGACGTCCTCCTCGCACTCGACCGCCTCGAGCAGCGGTCGGCGGATCAGGTACTCGGGGCCGTACAGCTCGGCCTCGACGACGGTGCCCTCCTGCGCGGCGCGGATGTGGAGCAGCTGGCGCGCGTAGTTCCACTCGTAGACGGCGTGCGCGACGTCGAGCCCCTCGTAACACTGGAGCCGGATCAGGCGCGCGCCGAGCGCGGCCGCGACGGCCTTGGCCGCCTCGGTCTTGCCGACTCCGGCCTCGCCCTCGAGCAGCAGCGGCTTGTCGAGCGTGAGCGACAGGAAGAGCGCGGTCGCGAGGCCGCGGTCGGGCAGGTAGCCCTGCTCGCCGAGTGCGACCTCGAGCGCGTCGATCGACTCGAAACTCATGGTTCCAGCATAGACGCGTCGGCTCCCACGGCTCTAGACTCGGCGTTCCGCGACCGTCATCCGAGCGAAGGAGTTCGAATGAGTGCAGCTCCCGAGGTTTTGCTTCCGTCCTCCGCGGACGAGGCCGTGTCGCTGTTTGGCGACGGTTCGGGCGTGACGGTGGTCGGCGGCGGGACGATCGTCCTTCCGGAGCTCACGTACGGCCGCCTGAAGCCGACGAAGGCGCTGCTGCTCCAGGGCGCGGGGCTCGCGGGGATCACGCGCGACGGCTCGACCGTCACGATCGGCGCGACGACTCCGGTCGCCGAGCTGCAGGGCGAGTCCGCGCCGCTCGGGCCTTGCGCGGCCAACGTCGCCGATCTCGAGATCCGCGCGCAGGGAACCGTCGCCGGGAACCTCTGCGCCGGCGAAGGGCCAGAGGCGCCGCGCGGCGATCTGCAGGGTGCGCTGCTCGCGCTCGGAGCGACCGTCCGCTCGGCCGGGGCCGGAGGGATCGCGAGCGAGCCGCTCGAGGAGTTCCTGCCGAAGCGGTCGTCACGGCTCGTTCTCGACGTCTCGTTCGAGGAGCCCGCCGCCGGGGCGTTCGTCGCGCTCGGCCGGCCGCACACCCACGACTACACCGCGCTTGCCGTCTCGGCGGTCAGAGTCGCGGACGGCTCGATCCGCCTCGCGGCGACCGGCGTCGGCGGCTGGGGCCGGCGCCTCCCGTCGGCCGAAGCCGCCGCCGCAGATCCCGAGGCCGCCGGCCAGGCCGCGCTGAACGACGTCACGCTCCAGGACGACGCGCTCGCCTCGGCGTGGTACCGCGAGCGCACGCTTCCCGTCCTCGTCCGCCGCGCCCTCGGAGGTCTCGCATGAACCTGACCGTCAACGGCATCGAGCGCGAGGTCAGCAGCGCTCCGCTGACGCCGCTCCTCTTCGTGCTGCGCGACGAGCTCGAGGTCGAGAGCCCGAAGGCCGGTTGCCAGCAGGGTGGCTGCGGCGCCTGCACCGTCCTCGTCGACGGCGAGCCGCGCCGCTCGTGCCTCACGCCGGTCGTGGCGGTCGACGGCGCGGAGATCACCACCGTCGAGGGCCTCGGCTCGGCCGCCGACCTCGCGCCGCTGCAGCAGGCGTTCACGCATCACTACGCCGCGCAGTGCGGCTTCTGCACCTGCGGGATGATCATGGCCGCGCAGGCCTACCTCGACCACGGCGGCACGGAGGACCGAGAAGCGATCCAGCATGCCCTCGGCGGCCATGTCTGCCGCTGCACCGGCTACGTGAAGATCGTCGACGCGATCGCCGCCGTCGCCCGCGGCGACTCGTTCGACATGTCGATCACGGCCGAGAGCCACGACACCACCAACGTGGGAGGTACCCAGTGAAGGCCGTCGGCGCACGACTTCCCCGCTACGACGGGATCGGCCACGTCACCGGCAAGACCGTCTACGTGGACGACATACGGATCCCGGGCTCGCTCTGGGTCAAGGCGCTCCGCTCGCCGTCGCACAACGCGAGGATCGTGAAGCTCGACACGACGGCGGCCGAGGCGATGAAGGGCGTCCACGCGGTCGTGACCCACAAGGACGTGCCCCTCAACGTCTACGGCCACCTCTCCGCCTTGGGGATCCCGGGCGACGAGCCGCTGCTCGCCGAGGACGAGGTGCGCTACCTCGGCCAGCCGATCGCCGTGGTCGCGGCCGAGAGCGAGGAGCTCGCCACAGCCGCTGTCGAGGCGATGGTGCTCGAGCTCGAGGATCGCCCGGCGCTGTTCGACGTCCGCAAGGCGTTCGACGCCGACGCGCCGCAGATCCACCACTGGGGCAACTGGTACCCGCACTTCGAGGCCGAGATGGACCGCCGCCAGATCCGCAAGGGCGACATCGACGCGGCCTTCGACGCGGCCGACCACATCGTCCAGGGCGTCTATCGCCCCGCGGCGATCGAGCACGTTCCGCTCGAGACGCAGGTCTGCCAGGTCGTGCCGGAGCCGAGCGGACGCCTCACGATCTACTCGTGCACCCAGGCGCTGTACTTCTCGATGGGCGTCGTCTCAGCGCACCTCCAGCAGCCGCTGAACAAGTTCAAGTTCGTCGGCGGAACGGTCGGCGGCGGCTTCGGCGGCAAGGTCGACACGGCCACCGAGACCATGTGCTCGCTGCTCGCGCTCAAGTCGGGGAAGCCGGTGCGCTGGCGCTGGACGCGCGAGGAGGAGTTCCTCTGCTCGTCGACCCGCGCGCCGTGGCACATGGAGATCGCGGACGCGGTCACGAAGGACGGCTGGATCCTCGGCCGCAAGATGCTGACGCTGCACGACTCGGGCGCCTACGCGCGGTTCTCGCCCTACGGGCTCACGAAGCACAGCTTCCACCACACGGGCGCGTACACGATCCCGAACCTCCACTTCGACGGTTACGTCGTGTTCACGAACCGCGTGCCGACGACCGCGATGCGCGGGTTCGGCGTCACCTCGGTCTCGTTCGCGACCGAGACGCACCTGTCCCGGATCGCGCAGCTGCTCGGGATCGACCCGTTCGAGCTGCGGCTGAAGAACGCGAACCGGATCGGGGACACGTCACCGAACGGCATCGTCTACACGGATCCGTCCACCGTCCCGACGATCCAGGCGATCGCCGAGTCGCTCGGCCACGAGCTTCCCGGCGAGTACCGCGCGATGACGCCCGCCCAACGTGAGGGCGCACTGCTTCCCGAGCACCTCGTCGGCCAGCTCAAAGATCCGGAGGATCACTGATGGCAGTTCACAAGGGCCGCGGGGTCTCGGCGATCGAGTACCCGACCGGCATGAACCAGAACGGCGACCCGTCGCAGGCGTGGATCAAGATCAAGCCGGACGGGCGCGTCGACGTCTTCGCGGGCACCTCGGACATCGGCAACGGCTCGAAGACGATCCAGTCGCAGATCGTGGCCGAGACGCTCGGGATCCCGTACGAGTGGGTCACCTACGACAACTCGAATACCGACTCCTCGCCGGTCTGCACCGGCACCTTCGCCTCGCGGGCCACGTTCGTCGCGGGCATGGCCGTGAAGAAGGCGGCCGAGAAGGTGCGCGAGCGGATCCTCGAGATCGCGTCGAAGGAGCTAGAGATCGACCCCGCCGACCTGGACATCGTCGACGGCGAGGTGATCGCGAAGGGCTCGCCGCAGAAGAAGATCTCCGTTCCGGACGTGGCCGCAGCGGCCACGTGGACCTACGGCGAGCTGCTCACCGGCACCGGCGCGCAGCTGAAGGAGTACGCGGCGATCGTCGATCCCGAGTCGGGCCGCGTCGACCTGCCGCCGCACTCGGCGATCTCGTACGCGGCCTGCGCGGCCGAGGTCGAGGTCGACGACGAGACGGGCGAGGTGACCGTGACGCGGCTCGTCTCCTGCTACGACGTCGGCCGTGCAATCAATCCGACCCTCGTCGAGGGCCAGATCGAGGGCGGCGCGATCCAGGGCCTCGGGCTCGGCGTGCTGGAGAACTGCTACCCGTACTACCCGGGCGTCGAGCACCGCGGCGGCCAGTTCGGCTCGTACCTCGCGCCGGGGATGGAGGATCTGCCGCAGCTCGAGACGCTGATCATCGAGAACCCGTCCTCCGACGGCCCGTACGGGGCGAAGGGGATCGGCGAGATGGCGAACAACCCGCAGCCGCCGGCGATCGCGCACGCGGTCTACGACGCGGTCGGCGTGTGGGTCACCGAGCTGCCGATCACGCCCGAGCGGGTGCTGCGCGCGCTCGAGGCGAAGGCCGAGCCGCGCCGCGAGGGCAAGCTGATCGCCTTCGACGACGAGCTCTCGGTCAACACGATCGGCGACGGCGTCGGGCTCCGGTTCGAGGCGGCGTCCTGAGCGCGTTTCGCACCTGGAACGGCGTCGAGCTCTTCTCGCTGTATCCGGGCGTGACGATGCACGCGATCGGCGGCGACCAGGTGCTCGTGTGCCGGGTCGAGTACGAGCCCGGCACGACGGTGCGCCGGCACAGCCACGCGGCGACCGAGCAGGTGATGCTGATCACCGGCGGGTCGATGGTGATGACGATCGGCGACGAGACGAAGGAGCTCGGCGAAGGTGACGTGGCGGTGGTGAACCGCGGCGTCGAGCACGAGCTCTTCTCCGAGCACGGCGTGACCTTCATCGAGGCGCTCGCGCCGCCGCCGCTCGACCACGTGCCTGACAAGGAGCGCGATCTCGTGCTCGGCGACCTCGGCGGCTCCCTCCACGTCGACGCCTAGAGTCGCGCTTGTCACCGGCGCGAGCCGGGGGATCGGCGCCGCCGCTGCGGAGCGGCTGCGCGCGGACGGCTGGCGCGTCGAGACGGCGGAGCGCTCGAGCGGCGTCGACCTCTCCGACCCCGAGGCGGCCCGGACGGCCGTCGAGCGGCTCGACCGGATCGACGGCCTCGTCGCCAATGCGGGCACGATCGTCCGCGGCCCGGTGCTCGACGTGGAGCTCGCGGACTGGCAGCGGGTGCTCGACCTCAACCTCACCTCGGTGTTCGTGCTCTGCCAGGCCGCGGGGCGCCGAATGGTCGAGCAGGGCAGCGGCGCGATGGTGCTGATCGCATCCGAGCTCTCGTTCTCGGGAGGCGTCAACGCGGCTGCGTATGCGGCGTCGAAAGGCGGCGTCGCCCAGCTGACGAAGGCGCTCTCGAACGAGCTCGCGCCGCACGGCGTCCGCGTCAACGCCGTCGCGCCCGGGTTCACCGAGACGGAGCTGACCTCGACGATGGAGCCCTCGCGCCGCGCAGATGTGACCGCGCGGATCCCGCTCGGCCGCTGGGCGACGCCCGAGGACATCGCCCCCGCGATCGCCTGGCTGCTCTCCGACGACGCCCGCTACGTCACCGGTGCGATCGTGCCGGTCGACGGCGGCTACCTGGCACGCTGACGAAAGGAGCGGAAATGCCGCTGATCGAGGTCAAGCTGTTCGACTATCGCGTCACGCCGGAGGTGAGCGCGGCGCTGATCGAGAAGCTCACCGACGCACTGTGCGAGGCGACGCATCCCGACCTGCGCAGCCACACGTGGGTGATCGTCGAGGGCCACTCGCCGAAGAACTGGGGCGTCGGCGGCAAGCCGTGGCCCGTCGGCGAGATGCCGCCCGGGCCGGCTAGCTAGCCGACGGATGGAACAGCGGCACGAGCGGCTCCCAGTCCGTGCGGAGCACCTCGACGAGCGTCGGCGGCGTGACGACCGTCGCCCGCGCCGACGGACGGGCGACGCGCTCCGCGTACCCGGCCGGCGTCCAGCGCAGGAGCTCGGCGCCGCGCACGAGCCACGGCTCGCCGTCCCGCAGCACGAACGCGCCGTCGGGGAGGCCGTCGAGACGCGCCTCGTGATGGTGCGCTCGCTCCGCGGAGAGCCGTGCGTCGATCGCATCGGCGCCGGTGAAGCCGCTGATCTCCAGCAGCCGCACGTAGTCGGCGCGGCGGCAGAGCGCGCAGGGCCGGTGTCCCGCGGCGAGCGCCGTCGCCTCGTCGAGGAAGAACAGCTCCGTGAAGCGACCCGGCCGGAGCAGCGGCCTGCGCTGCCAGCCCTTGAACTCGAGCCGGCAGGCGATCCAGCGCTTCCCGTTCGCATGTCGCCGGATCCGGCCCGAGGCGTCGTGGAGGCAGCCGCGGTTCCCGTAAACGAGCCCGCGCGCCGGGTCGGCGATCAGCTCGCCGAGCGGCGTGACGCGGTTTTGCAGCGGCACCTCAGCGGTGCTCGGTCGCGAGCTTCACGCCGAAGCCGATCAGCACGACGCCGGCAGTCGCCTCGACTACGCGCTGCACCCGCGGCCGACGCAGGACATCTCCGGCCTTCGCGACGACGAGGCTGTAGGAGACGAGCCAGGCCAGCGTCATCACGCAGAACACGAGCCCGAGCGCCAGCAGCGTCGCGAACGACGAGGAGCCGGAGGGCACGAACTGCGGCAGGAAGCTCGTGAAGAAGACGGCGATCTTCGGATTGCCGAGGTTGCTGAGCAGCCCCTGGCGGTACGAATGCCGCGGCCGGGCCGCCGTCCTGCGCGGCGCCGCACCCGGGCGCGGACGCCAGGCGGCGCGCAGCGCCTGCACGCCGAGGAACACGAGGTAGGCGGCGCCGACCGCCTTCAGCGCCAGGAACGCGGGCTCCGAGGCGCGAATCAGCGCTGCGACGCCGACGCTCGAGGCGAGTGTCCAGATCAGGAGCCCGGTCGCGCCGCCGAGCGAGGTGAGGATCCCGGAACGCGCTCCGCCGCGGAGCGCGTTCCGCGCCACCAGAGCCATGTCCGGCCCGGGCGCGACGATCAGCAGTGCCGAGAGTGCGAAGAACGACGTGAGGTGCACGGTCCGCGCAGGTTACAGCCAGTCGTCGGCCTCGGTCTCGGCCAGGCCGACGAGCTTGTCGCGCCGCCACCAGAGGCCCGAGATGGCCACGAGCACGAAGAGGAGGACGCCCGCGTCGCCGAAGGCGATCGCGAGCCAGAACGTGAATCCTGCAAGGAACAGCAGCGAGCGAGCGACCGGGTCGGCCCACGCGGCGGAGAGCGCGCGGCGGGGACGCACGTGCGGTCGCGCGGGCGGCTCCTCGGGCTCAGGAGCGACGAAGACCGGCGCGGCGGGCCCGGGTCGCGGCGCAGGCGGCGGCGGGATGTACCGAGGCGCCGGCAAGGGCGGCGGCGCGCCTTCGGGCGGGCGCGTGAAGAACGTCCCGAGCGCAGGCTCGCGCGCCACGTACCCCTCCGACCCGGGCTTCCAGGTCACGGGATCGAAGCCGAAGATCTTCAGCAGCGGCTCGCCCTCGACCACGTCGTCCGGCGGATAGGCCCAGACCTTCTCGGCCTCGCCGCGGTTGGTCTCGTAGATCGCGAGGCTCGCCGTTCCCGTCCGGTCGGGATCCTCGCGGCCGAGCCACTCGACGGCGAACTCGACCGCCTCGAGGAACTCTCCGATCCCGTCGACCAGCTCCGTGGGCTCGCCCTCCTCGGGGAGGAGTCGCACCGCAAAGCTCCGTTCGGACTGCCAGGCCGCATGGCGCGTTTCATCAGCCATGCTCACTTCCCCTCTTCTCACAAGCCTCATCGGCCGGAAGCCGATCGCGCTCGTCACTCGTTGGGATGATTGGCCGGCCGGTGCGCGTCGCCGATTCAGGGTGAGTGGAGCCAGTCGAGTTCGGCAGCGGTCTCCGGTCGCACATCGCGCGCGACCCCGGGCCGGAGCTCGCCGGCGAGCAGCTCGGGCCGATCGAGAAGCCCGCGCCGCCGCCGCAGCCGACGTCCACCGGCTGGGTGCGCGACCTCCTGCGGGCGCGGGCGGGCGAGCACGCCGAGCGCATCTGGACGGTCTTCGACGAGGCGCTGCGAGCGACCGACGCCGACGGCCGGCCGGACCACCGCCTCAGGCTCCAGGCGGCGCGGGCGCTGCTGGCCGAGATCGCGCACGCAGAGCAGCCGGTCGACGAGCTGGCGGAGTACCGCCGGGCCAGGCAGACGGGCTCAGGCTGAGTTGTCGACCAGCGCTGCGAGCTCGACGTACTCGATCGTCGGCGCGACGCCGTAGAGCCCGGTCACACGCTCGGTGAGCTCCGGGGTGAAGAACGCCTCGGCCGCCTCGCGCGACTCCCAGACGTAGAAGTTGACCGCCGCGTCGCGCTCCTCGCTGATCGTGAAGGCCTTGCTGCGCAGGCCGGGCATCCCCTCGAATCGCTCGCGCGCGCCCTCGGCGATCGCGGTCACGGCCACCGGGTCGACGCCGTCTGGGTAGGTGAACGTCACGATCACTCCGATCATGCGGCAGACCCTATCGTCAGCGAGCGCATCAGCTCGAGCTCCGGCTCGTAGACGTGCGCCGACTTCGCGTGGATCACGAGCCGGCCAATCGGGACGTCCAACGCAGTCGCCACCTCTTGCTGGAGCCGGGCGAGCTCGACGAGGTTGCCGTAGGCCTTCTTGCCGAAGTCGAGCGAGTGCGCGTAGACGACGAGCTCGAGCGGCCCGCCGCTGCGCCAGAAGTCGAGCAGCGAGACGCACGGGATGTAGCTCGTGTCGCTCAGCGGCTGGAGGGTCGTGATCGTGGCCGAGCGCGTCTCCGGGTCGGCACGGAGGCGCTCGATCACCCAGGCGACCTGGTCGAGCCCCTCGTAGTCGCGCAGGCGCCGTGCGTACGAGCGGGCGTCGCCGAGCTCGGCGACGTCGTCCGGCTCCGTGAAGTTGCGCTCCATCCACTCGAGCCAGTCCGGGTCGGCGAGCGCGGCGATCACCTCGTCGTGCGGGTCCGGCTCGGCGATCGCGAGCGTCAGCAGCGCGAGCTCCTTCGTCGCGATCCCGTCGTAACTTGCGTCGGTGCCGCGGGCAAGGATCCGCCGGCTCGTCTCGAGCCAGCCGAGCCCGAGCGTCTGCTCTTCGATCAGCTCCATCGAGGCGATGCTAGCGAGGGCCGCTATGCGCGCCGCGGCGTCGATCCGGCCAGAGTCTTGCCTCTGGCGTCGAGAGCCTCGACCGCGACCCAGCCGGTCAGCGCCGGCACGGTGATGGCGGTCTCGAAGCCCGTTCGCGCGACGGTGCGGACGGAACGGAGCGCGTTTGCCCGCGGGCCTGCCGTGACCTTCCAGCTCGCGACGTCGGTCGCTCCGTTCCAGCTCACGTGGACCGTCGTCTGGCCGGGCTGGTCGTGCGTCGTCGCGACGCTGGGCAGCGTCAACGGCCGGCCGACCCACGGATACCGGAACGCGCGGTAGCTGTAGCCGCCGCCGGCGAAGTTCGCGTCGTAGCGGAGCGAGCCGTCAGGCCCGAACTCCGAGAACGGCCCGGCGGTCCCCCAGCCGACGATGACGCCGCCGTCGGGGAGCAGCTGGACATCGCCCATCGCCACGGCCAGCCGCGGCTGTGGGAGCACGAAGCTCTGGATCAGCGTCGCGGTCATTGCCGTCGTGTCCAGTGCGAGCCGGAGCGGTCGCGAGGCGGCCTCGGCGATCCCGTCCGGGCCCCAGGCGCCGTTGTCGAAGAGCGTCAACGTGCCGTCGGCGTGCCCGCGCGCATCGTGCTGGAACTCAAACGCGGCGCCGGTGCCCAGCCGGAAGTCGTTCCGCTTGCCCCCGAGCCGCCAGATCACGGCGCCGGTACGCCGGTCGAGCTTGTACACCGTGGAGGTGTGGCGCCCGGAGACGAGGAGGTTCCCGTCCGTGTCCACGCCGATCGAGTTCAGGTGGAAGTAGTCGAACTGGCCGGGATCGGTCGGGTAGGTGCGGTACGACTCGTCGAGGCCCACGTGGTCGAGGCTGTGCCATTCGAATAGGACACGCCCCGAGACGACGTCGATCTCCTGGATCACACCCTCGACGATGCGCCCGTCGGCGGGCCCGCCGTAGGCGGTCAGATCGCCGGCGCTCTCGCTGTAGATCGCGATCAGCGCCGTTCCGCGCGACGTCAGCACGAACTCGTGCAGGTCGCTCTGGAGCCCGTGCCCGGCCTTCACGACCGCGATCTGCTCGTAGGCGTGGTTCGCGATCAGCCCGCGCCCGCCGCCGTAGCCGCCGTCGTCGACCTGGCCCTCCCACCAGGTGAGGACGTCGTCACCGCGATAGGTCTGCACGCGGAAGTTCATCGCCGTCGGTCCCGAGACCGGGAGGAACCACACCGGGTCGCCGCCGTCGTCTCCGATCAATGGCCCATGCTGTCCCGGCCCCGAGAAGGGCGCCGTGAACATGTAGCCCGGCTGGACGGACGCCGGTGGCATCGACGTTGCGATCGCAGGCGGGGTCAGGTCGGGCCGCGACACGAACGCGCGCACGGTTGAGTCGGGCGCCGGCAGGGCCAATCGGCCGACGGCGCGCGCGACGGGCACAAGCGGGCCGGAGGCGGCGACGAGCGCCAGTCCGGCCGCTGATACGAACTGCCGCCTCGTCCAGTCCCGCTGATCCGCAGTCACGAAGCGAGATCTGACACCATTTCTCTAAGGCGCAACTAAGAACGAGACGGAGGAAACCGCCGCGATGCAGCATCGGATGATCGGATCGAGTGACCTGAGCGTGTCGGAGATCTGCCTCGGCTCGTGGCTCACCTACGGCGGCGGCGTTGGCCGCGAGCAGGCCGAGGCGTGCGTCGACAAGGCCTTCGAGGTCGGCATCGACTTCATCGACACGGCGAACGTCTATGCGAGAGGCGCCGCAGAGTCTTTCCTCGGCGAGGTGCTGGCCGACCGGCCGCGCGACTCGTACGTTCTCGCGACGAAGCTCTTCTTCCCGATGAGCGACACCGACAAGGGACTTTCGCGCGAGCAGGTCTTCAAGCAGATCGACCTCTCGCTCGAGCGCCTGCGCACCGATTACGTCGACCTCTACCAGTGCCATCGCTACGACTGGGACACGCCGCTCGAGGAGACGATGGAGGCTCTCACCGAGGTCGTCCGCCAGGGCAAGGCGCGGTACCTCGGCTTCAGCGAGTGGCCGGCCGAGAAGATCGCCGAGGCGCTCGCGCTGCCCGGCGTCGAGAAGTTCGTCTCGAGCCAGCCGGAGTACTCGCTGCTCCAGCGCGGGCCCGAGCGGGAGATCATCCCGCTCTGCGCCGCGAACGGGATCTCGCAGATCGTGTTCTCGCCGCTTGCCCAGGGTGTGCTCACCGGTAAGTACAAGCCGGGCGAGGCGCCGCCGGAGGACAGCCGCATGGCGTCCGAGCAGATGAACATCTTCATGGGCGGCGGGCGTTACGGCGATGTGCTGCTCGGCCGCGTCCAGCAGCTCCTGTCGGTCGCCGAGGAGCTCGGGCTCACGCTCGCCCAGCTTGCGCTCGCCTGGGTGCTGCGCGAGCCGAATGTCGCCGCGCCGATTATCGGAGCGAGCCGGCCCGAGCAGGTCGTTGAGAACGCGGGCGCGTCCGGCGTCGTGCTCGACCAGTCGATCCTCGACCGCATCGACGAGATCCTCGGCGACAGCGTCGCCTGGGCGGGGCCCAAGTCCTAGCCGGTGCAGGTGACCCGGCACGATGCGGAGGGATTCCTGCGCAGCGCGGGCGACTTCCTCGCGGCACGTGAGGCCGAGCACAACCTGATCCTCGGCCTCGCCGGCCGCGTCCTTCGGAACCCGAACGTCTACGGCGACCAGGCCCCGTATCTCGCCGTCGTCGGCGACCAGGGCCGGGTAGTAGTCGCCGCGCTCTGCACGCCGCCGTTCCCGCTCGTCCTGTCGGAGTGCGAGGACACGGCCTGTTACACCGCGCTCGCAGCGGACGCCCTCGACGCACTCGGCGGCCTGTCCGGCGTGTCGGGGCCGGCCGCCTCCGTGGGCGAATTCGTCTCTGCGTGGGGCTCGCTCACCGGCGACCGCGCGCGCGTGTCGGTCGCGATGCGGGTCTACGAGGCGCGCGAGGTCGTGGAGCCGCGACCGGTCGCCGGCGGGCTGCGCGACGCCGGCCCGCAGGATCGCGAGCTCGTGCTCGACTGGCTCGAGGCGTTCGTCGCGGAGGCCTCGCCCGACGACAACCTCGAGGATGCCGGCGAGTGGATCGACCGGAACGCGGCGGACCCCGACGGCAGGCTCGTCCTCTGGGACGACGGCGCCACGGTCTCGCTCGCCGCGTGCGGGGGCGCAACCCCGCACGGAATCCGGATCGGCCCCGTCTACACGCCGCCCGAGCTGCGCGGCCGCGGCTACGCGAGCGCGGTCACGGCCGAACTGACCCGTCAGCTGCTCGCCGGCGACCACGACTTCTGCTTCCTGTTCACCGACCTGGCGAATCCGACCGCGAACTCGATCTACCAGCGGATCGGCTACCGGCCGGTGACCGACTTCGAGCGCTGGAAGTTCGACATCGACCCGGACAGGGAATAGGGTCCCGCCGTCACAGGAGGGACTGTGTGAACGCAAACAGGTTCGTTCCCCTGAGCGGCGTGATCGGTGTCGTCTTGCTCATCGCCGGTTTCGGCGCGGCCGGGAACGCGCCGAATGCGAAGGCGTCGGTCGCGAAGATCACTTCGTTCTACGGTGCGCACAGCACCGCGCAGACCGTCTCCGGGGTCCTGCTGAGCCTCGGTGCGATCCTCTTTCTGATCTTCGCCGTGACGGTCGCTGGCGCGCTCGGCGGCGGCGATCTCGGCGCGCTCTGCGTCGCCGGCGGCGTGCTGGTCGTCGCGGGGCTGGCGGCCTTCGCCGGGCTTTCGATCACGTTGGGCGACGTCGTCGATCACGTCGGCGACGCGACGATTCAGACGCTGAACGTCCTCGAACAGGACGCGGTGTTCGTCTTCCTGATCACGATCGGCACCTGCGCGTTCCTGCTCGGAGCAGGGATCGCCGTGCTCCGGACGAGGGCGCTGCCGCGGTGGCTCGGCTGGATGGCGCTCGTCTTCGCGCTCATCGCAGCGATCCCGAGCCACGTCCTAGGCGGCACGCTCGACCACATCGGCTTCCTCGGGTTCATCGGGCTCGCCGTCTGGACGCTGATCGCCGGGTCGATCCTCGCCGCGAAGGGCTAGCTCAGAGCGCCTTCCAGAAGTACGTGGTGTCGCACGGCCGCCCGTCCGGGAAGAGCGCGAAGCCCGGGACGACGCCGACGACCGTCCAGCCCATCCGCTCGTAGAGGCGCGCGGCGTCGCCGTCCGACACGGCGTCGAGCACGAGCAGCGTCTTGCCCTCCGCGCGCGCCTCGACCTCGGCCTGCTCCATCAGCCGCTCGGCGATCCCGCGCCTGCGCGCCGAGCGGTGGACGAGGAGCTTCGCGATCTCGCCGCGGTGCGGCTGGTTCGGCGGCAGCGCCAGGATCACCTGCACCGTGCCGACGAGGTAGTCGTCGACGAAGGCGCCGAGGATCAGCCGGCGCCCCTGCTCGGCCTCGGTGACGAAGCCGTCGAACGCAGCGCGCGCGTCGTCGTGCGAGAACGGCGCCATGTAGCTGACAGACGCGCCGCCGGCGACGCAGTCGAACAGGATCCCGGCGAGCCCATCGAGCTGCGCGCGCAGCTCCGCCGGGTCGAGGCGGCGTACCTGGACCTCAGGCAATGGTCGTGACGTAGGCGCCGACGAGTGTCGCCGTCTGCTGGTCGACGCCGCCCTCGCGCCGGTCGGCGTGGCCGTCCTGGAAGTGCGCGAACGCGGCGGTCGACGCGATCGGATTGGGCTCGTCGTCGCCGTGGTCGTGAAACGACACGTGCACGAACGAGTCGTCGGCGAGCCGGAGGACGAGGTAGCTCACGGTCTCGGGTTTCGTCTCGGCGAGCTCGGCGAAGACGCCTTCGACCCGCCGCTGGTTCTCGTCTGCCGCCTCGGGCGACCGCATCGCATAGCGGGTCACCAGCCTCTTCTCCATCTCGCAGCTCCTCTGGTCGGGAACCGCGAATCCTAGACGGGCTTCTCCCAGACGGAGACGTGCTGCTCGCTCTCGCTCGTGAACGGCTCGCGCGTCCAGCCGCTCCACCGCTCGCGCAGCCGCAGCCCGGCGAGCTGCGCCATCAGGTCGAGCTCCGCGGGCCACGCGTAGCGGAACGGGACGGAGTTGCGCTCGAGCGCGCCGTCGACGACGAAGAAGTGATGAGAGACGAGCCCCTGGTTCGCGACGTCGTACTCGTCGAGGCCCCAGCGCGTCTCGCTGACATGGAAGGCGCGGATCGTCTCGCCCGGCGGGAGCCGCTGGAGCTGGGGACGCCGACCTCGACTGCGAAGCAGCCGCCGGGCTCGAGGTGTGCCGCCACGTTGCGGAAGCAGGCGACCTGCGCCGCTTGCGTCGTCAGGTTCATGATCGTGTTGAAGACGAGGTACGCGACGAAGAACGCGCCGTCGACCGTCGTCGTCGCGAAGTTGCCGATCGTGATGTCGAGCTCGTCGCCGCCGGGTTTCGCGCGCAGGTGCGAGACCATCGCCTGCGAGAGCTCGATCGGCGAGCGGCGACGCGCTCGTCGAAATGGCCGTCGTCGTGCAACTCAGGCCGCGGGGATCTTCCCGGCGACCTCCCAGATGTGGCCGTCGGGATCCATGAAGGCTGCGGTGCGCAGGCCCCACGGCCGGTCGATCGGCCCGTTCAGCAGCTCGACGCCTTTCGTCGCCAGCTCCGCGCAGACGGCGTCGGTGTCGTCCACCCAGATCGTGAGCTGGAAGCGCGCTCCGTCCTCGCGGGTCGCGACCGCTGCGGGCGCGATCAGGCCGGGCGCCTGCGAGACGTTGAGCAGGTTCACGATCAGGTTCTCGAAGTCGAACGCGGCGGAGTTCTCGTCCTCGAAGGCCACGGGCACGCCGAACACGTCCTCGTAGAACCGCTTCGACCGCTGCGGATCCTCGACGAACAGGGTGATGGCGCCGACGCTCTTCACGACGTGAATAATGACTCAATGGAGCCGCTCAATGTGCTCACCGCCGAGAATCTCGAGGGCCGGATCGACGTGAGCCGCGCGCTCGGCTCGGCCGCGATGGCCATGTACATCTACGACTTGGCGCCGGGACAGAGCTCGTGCCCGTACCACTACGAGTACGAGGAGGAGTGGCTGCTGGTCGTCGAGGGCGCGATCGCGGTGCGCACGCCCGGCGGAGAGCTCGCGCTCGAGCGCGGCGACCTCGTCCGCTTCCCGGCGGGGGCGACCGGCGCGCACAAGATCATGAACCGGAGCGAGGCGCCGGCGCGGACGCTGCTCTTCTCGAACGCTCGGGTGCCGGCCGTGTCCGTCTATCCGGACAGCGACAAGATCGGCGTCTTCCCCGGCGACCAGGCGGACGACCTGATCTTCAAGCGCGGCACGGCCGTGGCTTGGGCCGAAGGCGAGGAAGGCTGGAACAGCGCCGACTGAGGGGTCAGCACGGCCGGCCCCAGACGACCGTCGCGGTCGTCTCGAGCTCGAACCTGCCGTCCGCTCCCTCCGGAACGAGCGCGCGCACCACAGCTGCGATCTGCTCGTCGAACGCTGCGACATCGTCCATCCGCTCCGCGTCGAAGCCGTTCTGCGAGTGGTGGCAGCCGAGGATCTCGTCGAGTGTGGGGCGCCAGCTCACGGGTGCTGTCGTGTGGTCTCCGGCCCGCGTGAAGAGGCCTCTCCGCTCGAGCTCGGCGATCGGATCGAGCGGGCGGAAGTCCCGGTTCGCCCCGAAGCGGCCGTAGATCGGTGCGAGGCCGGCTCTGAGCCTCGGCTCGATGAACCAGTTGCGGCTGACGACGGCGAGTCGGCCCTCGGGCGCGAGCGCCTCTGCGAAGCGCGGGATCGCGAGCGGCCAGTCGAACCAGTGCACGCTGTCCCCGGCGACCACGAGGTCGTAGGGGGCGTGCAGCGGCGCGTCCTCGACGGCGCCCGTGAGCCAGGTGAGATTCGCTGCGTCGCCGCCCGCGCAACGGCGTCCCGCGGCGATCATCCGCGGGGAGAGGTCGACCGCGTCGACCCGCGCGACGAGCGGCGCGAGCGGCCTCGCGATGTCGCCCGGTCCGCAGCCGGCGTCGAGAACCGCACCGGCGTCTCCGGCCAGCGAGGCGAGGAACGTGAACAGCTCGGCCTGGTACTCGGGCCGGAACCGGTAGCTCTCGACGACCGACGCATCATCGAACCACTCCGCGTAGCGCCGCCCCCAGCCGCGCGGCTTCGGCTCCGTCATGGCAGCGGCAAGGCCCCGGCGCCGGCCAGGCAGTCGGCGAGGTACAGCGCCGCGCCGGGATCGCCGGTCCAGAGTGAGTAACGGCCGCGGCCGTAGTCCGCGCGGGCGCCTGCGACCTGAGCGAGCGCGTGCATTGCGAACGCGCGGGCGCGCTCCAGCCAGATCTCATTCCCGGTTCGCTCGAACAGCGCCAGGAAGGCGTAGCCGTTACCGGCCGTTCCGTGGCAGAGGTTCGAGCCTTTCGCCAGCGGGCCGGCAGTCCACGTGAGCTCGCCGCCCGCGCGCAGCAGGCGCTCGTGCTCGTCGTCGCCGGGTGCGAAGCGGGCGAGCGAGGCGACGATGCCCGGCGCGCCGTGGCACCACTGCGTCCGGATCAATCCGTCTCCCGTGCTGCTCAGGTCCAGCGAAGACGACCGGGACGGCCAGTTGGCGAGCCCGTCCTCCTCGACCGCATAGCGTGCCGCCGTCCTCGCGGCGCCGCGATGGAGCTCGTCGTCTGCATCCCGCGCCAGGGCGAGCATGCAACCTGCGAACCCGTGCGCGGGACCGATCCACTGATCCACCATCCCGTAGAGGTGCTGCGTCCACAGAGCGGTGTTCGGATCCCAATCGTCGCGCAGCCAGGTCGCGCTTGCTGACCGGAGCTCGAGCCAGCGCGGCTCGCCGGTCAGCTCGTGCATCGCCTCGGCGGCGAGCATCGTCCCGGGACTGCCCCACATCACCTCGCGGCGCTCGTCCTCGGCGTTGCCCGCGATCAACTCGGCGAGCCGGTCGGCGTTCGCCGGCGACGGCGAGAGCCGGTGCAGGACGAGCCGGATTCCCGTCTCGCCCATCCAGAGGCTCCGCTCGTGGTCCCAGTCGAAGTAGTCCTGCTCGTACGGGAGCTCGAGGTACGGGACGTAGTCTCGGCGCAGCTGGACGAGTCCGCGGCGCTGCAGCGTGTCGAGGGCCCGGACGACCCCGGCGCCGCCGAGGTACACCGTGCTGAACGGACGCTCGCGGTCGTCGTCCCGCGGATGGTTCGGCCAGCCGTCGTCGAACGCGTCCTCGGCGTCCTCGACGATCTCGCGGATCGCAGCGTGGACGCGACCAGGCTCCCAGGCGTCCCCGGCGAGCCGCTCGTGGGCCTCAGGAGAGAAGAGCATCGAACCGAGGCTAACGGAACGGCCGCCCCGGCTAGGCTGGGTGAGGTGCTGCGTTGATCGAGATCTCCTGCGAGGCCTGTGGCTGGGTGGCTGTCACGAGCCAGCCGATGCATGCCGTGTGGTCCGAGCACGTGGAGGGCTGTCCCGCGGTCGGCGGTGCCGTGCGGTTCGAGCCCGAGCTGCCGCCGATCCCCCAGCTCCTGCCGGAGGTGCGCCTCTGCAAGCATCGCCTCGTGCGGCGCCAGATCGCCGTCACGGCGGCCGGCCTCAAGCGCTATGCCGTGGTGTGCGAGCTGTGCGGCCGGCGGCTCAACGTCGCGGAGCGGTAGCCCCGGTCAGGCGCCGCCGTCGTAGCGCGCCTGCTCCTCGGCCGTGCGCTCGGCCGTCGGCACGATCTCCAGCCGCTCGTCCGGGATCGGCTCACCGCTCTCGACCGAGAGGCCGTAGGTTCCCTCGGCCAGCCTCGCCTCGGCCCGCTCCACGGCTGCGAGCTGCGCACGCAGATCGTCGGAGAGGCCCTCGTCCAACTCGGCCTCGTAGACGTCGCTCGCCCTGTCGGCCGGGTCGGTCGTCGTGAGCTCGTCGTCTGGCACCGCGGCGCGGACGCCGAGGTCCCGCACGATCCGCTCGCGCTCCTGGGCCAACAGCTCTCTAGCACGTTCGGGATTCATGGGAGCAGCTCGTCGTCGTGCTCCTTGCGATGCTCCTTGCGCCACTCCTCCTGGTACCGCTCGGACTCCTCGAACTCGTTCTCGACGAGATCGCGGTCGGCCTGCGTCTCGTTGGCCGGGTGCTCGCCGACCGCATCCTTCCTGCGCATCCGGCTCGCCGCCACGATCAGGATCGGCACGGCGACGACGGCGACGATGATCCACGGAATCATTCCGCCACCCTAACCCGCACGCCGCGCGAACACCACGAGCTCCCGTCCGGGCCGATCGGGCGAATCGCGGATCTCGTGCACGAGGTACCCGTGCGATTCCAGGGTCGCTTCGATCTCGTCTCGCTCCCGGAAGCGGAGCGTGGAGTCCGAGGTGAGCACCGCACCGTCGCCGGCGAACACCCACGTGTGCCGCAGGCTGACGAGCGGCTCGCTCACGTCGGTCAGCTCGACCCAGCTCTCGACCGTGCCGATCCCTTCGACCTCGTCGACGCGGTAAGTCTCGGCCCGGTTCCACCGAAGCCACGCTTCGTCTGCGGGATCGCGTGTCTCGAACACGAGGTAGCCGCCGGGACGAAGAGCGGCCCGGACTCCCTGCAGCGTCCGGTCCCAGTCCGCTTGCTCGACGATTGCCTGAGCGACGTTCCCGGTCATCGTCGCGAGATCGACCTGGAGCGGCGGCAGAGCGGTTGCGTCGCCGTGGATCCAGCGCACGCGGTCGGCGCCGCGCTTGGCTCGAGCGACCCCGAGTGAGCCACCGGCCGGCTCGACCCCGGTCACGTCGAGGCCGCGGTCGGCCAGCATCAGCGCAAACGTGCCGGTCCCACAGCCCACGTCGAGGATGTCACGGGCGCCGACCTCGGCAGCGATGTCGACGTAGACATCGAGGTCGCTTCGGTCGGGGTCGACGACCGCGTCGTAGATCGCCGTCAAGCGCGGGTGCTCGAAGATGTCGTCGGGCATCGGGCCGAGCATACGACGGCCCAAACGCGCGTAGAGTGCGTCCCCTATCTGCTCGATGGTCGTGGGATCAGCCTGCCGGCCATGTGCAGGGTCAGGCAGGTCTCTCGTGAGCTCAGACCAGCGGACCGCTCGCATCGTCGGGTGGCTGTTCATCGGCACGTTCGTCTTTTCGATCCCGGGGCTTCTTCTCTACGGCCCGCTCCTCCACCATCACGGGACGTACGTCCTCGGCGCCGGTCACGACCGACAGATCGCGTTCGGCGCATTCCTGGAGATCCTGACCGCGATCTGCGGGATCGGCACGGCGGTGGCGCTCTTCCCCGTCGTCAAGCGGCGGAGCGAAGGACTCGGGCTCGCGTACGTCGCGGTCCGCATCGTCGAGAGCACGATCATCGGCACGGGCATCGTCAGCGTGATGGCGGTCGTGACGTTGCGCAAGGATCTCGCGGGGACGGGCGCGGATGCCGCAACGCTGAGCATCGCGGCTCGGTCGCTGGTCGCCTTCAAGGACTGGACGTTTCTGCTCGGCCCCGGCTTCTGCGCCGGCCTGGGGAACGGACTGATTCTCGGGCTCCTGATGTACCGCACGGCCCTCGTGCCGAGGCGGTGGGCCCAGTTCGGGATCTTCGCCGGAGCGTGCGCCTTCATCGCGGCGACGGGTGCGCTCCTCGGCGTCTACGACAGGCAGTCGACGCTGCAGGGCGTCCTCACGGCTCCGGAGATCGTCTGGGAGGCGTTCTTCGGCCTCTATCTCGTCATCCGGGGCTTCAAGACGTCGTCGCCGATCCTTCGCGACGACACCCGATCCGCGGTCACCGCTTAGAGGAGCGCCCGGATCGGGTCGGCGAATTCGGGCCGTAGGTAGGCGCCTCTGATCACGGTCCAGGCACGGATGCGGAACTCGTCCAAGCCCGCCGCGACGAACGCGGCGATCCGGCGCTCGGCCTGCGCGCGATCCTCCATGCGGTTGTCGAGCGGATTCCAGAGGAACGACGGCACGTCGTACTCGCGATCGGCGAGGTAGGGCTTCGGGTCGATCGCGACGAACCGGTCTCCGCTTCGGAGGAGGTTGTGGTGGTGGAAATCGCCGTGGACCAGCCAGGCCGGCGCCGGGTCGAGCTCGGTGAGCAGCTGCCGCGCGAGAGGAACGAGCTCGCCGCCCTCGAGCTCCGCGCGATCGAGCCAACGCCAGACCTCCGGCACGACCGGTCGGAAGGGCAGTCCCGCCGGCCGCCACAGCCGGGCTGCGACCTCGACCGCGATGGCCGTCGCCTCGTCCTCCGGCACGGCGGAGAGATCGTCGCCCGGCTCGGCGCGCTCTTCGAGCAGCGCGCGCCCCGACCGGCGCAGCAGGCGAATCGCTCCGTCGCCGTTCCAGAGCTCGAGTGCGTCGGCCTCGTGGAGCGACTCGTCGTCCCCTTCCCAGCCGACCTTCAGGACGAAGTCGCCGGCCGGAGCCACGTAGGAGACGTTCGAGAGCGCGAACGGCTCTCCGAGCTCGAGTCCCCACTCTCGCGCGGCCTCGAGCGCGGTCGCCTTCGCGACGCTCAGATCGAGGCGTCGTTCCATTCCGCGAGCTTACGCGCGTTACACACGCCCATCTGGCGATCTCGCTGCTTGTAGGCTCGCCAGGTGGGCGAGATCGCGATTGCACGGGCCGGCGTCGATCGACTGGACGAGTTGGTCGGGTTCTGGGAGTTGCTCCATCGCCATCAGGGGTCCGTGGCGGTTGCCGTTCCCGGCTTGGAGCTGCTCTCGGAGGCTGCGAGCGCGGGCATCGTCCGCGAGATGTATCGCGAGTGGCTCTCCAGGGCGGACTCGTTCGGGTTCTTGGCAGAGGAGGGCGGGCGCCCCGTTGGCTTCGTAGTCGGGTTCTACGAGGAGCCGCACTTCATGTGGGACACCGGCCGGGTTGGCCACATCGACAGCTTCTACGTGCTGCCGGAGCTGCGCGGTCGGGGCGTCGGGCGGCTGCTGATGGATGCGGCCTATGCGGAGATGCGCCGGGCCGGGGCGACGACGGTGGCCTTGGAGATGGTCGCCGACAACGAGGTGGCGCGCCGCTTCTACGAGCGCGAGGGCTTCACGACCACCTTCGTCCAGATGCACCGACGGCTCGAGCCGACCGACAGCCCGTAGCGACAGCGCACGCGCGTCAGGCCGGGCGCAGGGTGTTCCAGGGCTCCTGGTCGGCGACCTCGACGGCGCCGTAGCCCTCCGGGCCGACGCACGGGCCCACGACGACGACGATCCGCGAGATCCCGTCGCTGACGTTGAACGAGGCGTGCACGACGTCGCGCGCCACGAAGAGCGACTCGCCGGGGCCGAGCACGCGCTTCTCGGTGCCGAGCCACTGCTCGACCTCGCCCTCGAGCACGTACAGCACCTCCTCCTGGCCCGGGTGGTAGTGGAAGTCGTGGAAGCCGCCGCGCGCGAACTCGACCTCGCCCACGACGATCGCCTCCGAGCCCGTCACGTCGGGCCGGGCAACCCACGTCATCCGGCCCCAGTACGGCGTCTCCCAGTCGAGGTCGCCGCGCGAGAAGAACCTGCCGTCCGTCACGCCTACCCCCTCACCGGGGCGCGCTCGGCGGCCCCGCTCTGGTCGTCTTCCGTCCGGGAGAACCACTCGACGAGGTGGCCGTCCGGATCCTTGACGTAGAACTGGACGTGGCCGTCGCCGCGCTGGAACGGGCCGGCGAAGACCTCGATCCCGTGGACAGCGAGCCGCTCGCGCGCTTCTTCGAGGTCGTCGACCTGCAGTGCGACGTGAGCCGCGAGCCCGGTCAGAGCGCCCGGGCCCGGCTCCTTCCAGCCGGCCTCCGAGGTCGTGTCCTCCGCGAGCAGCAGGTGGAGCTCCTGCCCGCCTGCGCGGAACCACGCGCCCTTGAAGGTGAAGTTCCCGGGGCGCTGGAGCTCTTCCATCCCGGCCGCGTCGCCGTAGAATCGGCGCGACCGCTCGAGGTCCGAGACGACCAGGGCAAAGTGCTGTATTCCGAGGAGCACGGCCCGCCGAGCATAAACCGAAGGAGGAGCACATGCCCTGGATCGACGTCAAGCTCTACGACCATCGCGTGAACGAGGAGTCGGTGCCGAAGATCATCGAGGCGCTCACGCAGGCCCTCCACGAGTCGAGCGGCGCCGCGGTCGAGCACATCCAGGTGGTTGTCCAGGGCGTGCCCGCGAAGCACTGGGGAATCGGCGGCAAGCAGGGCTAGACAGCGACGGCGACGAGCTCGAGCTCGACCGGCGGCGCGCCCGGGATCACGGCCTGCGTCTCGCGCGCGTGTAGCAACGTCGTGCGGACGATCATCTTGGCGCGGGCGAAGTTGTCGAGCTCGGTCGGCACCGGCTCGACGCGACGCCCGAGCGCGTAGCCGGCGGCGTTGCGGCCGATCGCCCGGTACGACGCGAGCGAGTAGAGCGGCGACATCCCGAACAGCTCCAGGTTGTCGAGCGGCTGGAGGTCGGCGCGGTGGATCAGCGCCGTACCCTTCGACTGGAGCCCGACGGCGATGCCCGAGCCCGAGAGCCGGGCTCCGTCGTGGCCGATGAACGCGACGTCCGCGACGCGGCGCACCCGGATCAGGCGGGGCGTCGCGCCGGCCTCGCGCGCTCCGTCGAGGATCGCGGCGATCACGTCGGCGTGGGGAAGGCCGTTGATCGTCTCGCGCAGCTCGTCGCCGAAGCCGGGGCCGACCGCGACGATCACCTCCGCCGGGTCGTCGCCCTTGGCGGCCTCGCCGAGCTCGGTCAGGACGGGCGGGCCACCGTCCGCGCCGGTTCCGAGCCGCGCGGCGTCGAGCTCGTGCGGGAGCGCGCGGAGCAGCTCCCAGCGCTCGCCCTCGAGCCGGTAGCCGGTGCCCGGGCCGAGGTAGAGGTTCGGGTCGTTGACGGCGGAATGGACGAGGCCCGCCTCGTCGATCACGGCCGAGGTCTGGAGGTAGTCCGCGGCGACGCGCTGGCGCTGCATGCCGACGACAGCCTCGGCGACATCGGGAAAGCCGTGCCGGTCGAGCGCGAGCGCCACGTCCAGTCCGGACACGCCTCGTGCGAGTGCGGCGTCGGCGGCCTCGACATCGGCGGCGCGGTCGCGATCGGGCAGGTCTCGGCTGTCGTAGCCGGTGACCGCGGCCTCGACCTCCGCGTCGGTCACCGCGGGGAAGCCGAGGTCGGCGAACACGGCCTGGATGGCGAGGGCGCCTCGCCGCCGTACCGCGGTGACGGTCTCGTCCGAAACGGGCTCGATCCCGCCGTCGACCTGCCAGTCGCGCTGGATCGTGAGCCACTCGTCGAGGTCGTCGGCGTCGTAGTTGCCGCCGCCGAAGGTGTTGTCCCGCCGGGGCATGACCGAGTAGCCCGAGGTGACGAAGTCGGTGCCCGGCAGGAACTGGCCCATCAGCTTCGCGGTCTTGCGGATCGACGAGTGCGACGCGATCGCGTCGTTTCCGCTCGCGACCTCGAGGTCGAGCCACGCGGCGATCATGTTCTCGGCCAGGATCGCGCGCACGCCGCCCGCGACCGAGAGCACGAGCGCCACGCACGAGATCGAGCCGTTCTGCACGCCCTGCGAGCCCGCGGCGCGCACGACCGAGATGCAGCGCGACTCGAGGTAGAGCATCGACAGCCCCTGCGCGTGGCCCATCAGCGCCTCGGAGCCGGTGCCCGAGGTGAACCGCACCTTCACGCCGCGCGAGGCGTACGCGGCGCCGAGGAACGCCTTCGACCAGGGCGTGTCGTCGCCGTCGACGAACACCGGCTCGGTGCCGTAGACCGAGAGCGTCTCGGCGTAGGTGACGAGGCCGCGGATCGCGAGCTCGAGGTTGCGGCGCTCCTCGACCGCGCACTGCGTCATCACGCCCGGGCGGCCGGTCTGCGAGCCGACGAGGAGCGCGATCGCGTTCAGCGGCGCGTAGCGGGCGACGCCGACCGTGGTCTCGATCTCCGCGAAGCCGCGCGCCGCGGCCTCGGCGGCGTCGGCGGCGAGCAGCGCCGGATTCTCCTTCAGGTTCGTGACGTGCGCCTGGTTGCCGGGCGCGCGGCGGGCGCGGAGCTTCTTCAGCGCGAACATCAGCTCGACGGGGTCGAGCATCCCGGCGACCCGAGCCAGCTTGGCCGGGGTCAGGCCACGTGAAAGCCGGACCAGCTCGGCGCGCGGGACGTCGACGTCGACGAGCTTGTGCGCGAGCTCCTGGTCGCTGAGCGCCATCGCCTCGGCCGCCACGTCGAGATCGAGCCCGTGCGCGACGAGAAAGCGGTCGATCACGTCGAAGTCGGCGGCGTCCCGTCCGTCCAGCCGCGTGACGACGCCGTTCTCGACGACGAGCTCCGGCTCCGGGTCGGCCGGCCCGTTCGCGGCGACGAGCCCGAGCTCCGGAAACGGCGAGATCAGGAGCTCGCGACGGAGCTCCTTCTCGGCGCGCGAGGCGAACCGGCCCGACGACTCAGGCAAGGAGCCCTCGCGCGGCGTACGCGTCGGCGGCCTCACGGACGAACGCGCGCGGTCTTCGCGGCGTCCCAGCCGTCGAGCTTCGCGGCCCACGTCTCGAGCTCGGCGGCCGACGAGCGGCCCGGCCGCAGCGCCGTGTAGATCTCGAGCAGCTCGCCGTCGGGAACCGAGGCGAGCTCGGCGGCGCGGTCGAGATTGTCCGCGAGCTGGCTGCGACCCGCTGCGCGCGCGACCTCGGCCTGGAGCCGCAGCGTCGCCGGCGTGGCGCGGATCTCGCCGCCGGTCAGCCCGCCGTCGCGCGCGGCCTCGAGCGTGACCTCGTCCAGCCGGAGCCCGCCCGGGGTCTCGACGAGATCGGGCCGCCGCGTGCCGAGCGGATAGTCGGTCGCCGGGTCGAAGCTCACGGCCGAAGGTTAGGCTACGAGCCGCCTTGTCGAACGAGAATCGCTTTACCGGGCGCGTCGCGCTCGTCACCGGAGCCGCCAGCGGGATCGGGGCGGCTGCGGCTCAGCGCCTGCTCGCGGAGGGCGCCACGGTCTTCACGCTCGACCTGCGCGCCGAGGGGCCCGAAGGCGCAACGGCGCTCGCCGGCGACGTGTCCCGCTCGGCCGATGTCGATGCCGCAGTCGCCGCGGCCGGCCCGGTCGACATCCTCGTCTGCTGCGCCGGGATTCCCGGCCAATCGCTCCAGACCGTCGACGTCACCGACGAGGAGTGGAACCGCGTGCTCGCCATCAACGCCGGCGGCGTCTTCTTCTGCAACCGCGCCGTGCTCCCGGGCATGGTCGAGCGCGGCTACGGCCGGATCGTCAACCTCAGCTCGATCGCCGGCAAGGAGGGCAATCCCATGGCGGCGGCCTACGCGGCCTCGAAGGCCGCGGTGATCGCGCTGACGAAGGCGATCGGCAAGGACGTCGCGCGCACCGGTGTCCTCGTCAACTGCATCGCGCCGGCCGTGATCGAGACGCCGATCCTCGACGGGCATCACGCAGGAGCACGTCGACTACATGGTCGAGCGCATCCCGATGGGGCGGATGGGCACGGCCGAGGAGGTCGCGGCGCTGATCTGCTGGCTCGCGAGCGAGGAGTGCTCGTTCTCGACCGGGGCGACGTACGACATCTCCGGCGGCAGGGCCGTGTTCTGATGCGCCACGTCCGCGTGCGCGGCCCGCAGGGCGTCGAGCACGGAGTGGTCGAGGGCGGAACAGTCGTCACGGCCGGCGGCGAGCGGATCGAGCCGCTCGACCTCGAGACGCTCGAGCTGCCGGCTCCGTGGCAGCTCCTGCTCCCCGTCGAGCCGCCCGAGGTGTGGTGCGCCGGCGTCACCTACGAGCGCAGCCGCGACGCGCGCGTGGGCGAATCGGCCGCGAAGGACGTGTACGAGCTGGTCTACGACGCCGACCGGCCCGAGCTGTTCCTCAAGGACGCGGGGCTGCGGCGAACCGTCGGCCCGGGCGCCGCGGTCGGAGTCCGCGCCGACTCGACGTGGAACGTCCCGGAGCCCGAGGTCGGGCTCGTGCTTGGCGAGCGCGGCGCGATCGCGGGCTACACGATCGGCAACGACGTCTCCTCGCGCGACATCGAGGGTGCGAATCCGCTCTACCTGCCGCAGGCCAAGGTCTACGCGGGCGCGTGCGCGCTCGGGCCCTGCATGCTCGTGACCGACGACGAGGCGGAGTTCGCGATCGAGCTGCGGATCACCGACGCGACCGGCGCGGAGCTCTTCCTCGGCGAGACGTCGACGGCGCGGATGAAGCGCAGCTTCGGCGAGCTCGCCGCGTGGCTCGTCCGCGACAACCCGGTGCCGCCCGGTAGCGTGCTCCTCACCGGGACGGGCCTCGTGCCGCCGGACGACTTCACGCTCGAGCCCGGCCACACCGTCGCGATTCGGGTGCCCGGGATCGGCACGCTCGTCAACACCGTGGCGGTCGCCACCGACCTGCTCGAAAGGAGCTCTCGATGAAGAACTACATCGCCGGCGAGTGGCGCGAGAGCGCTTCGGGCGAGACCTACGAGAAGCACAACCCGTGGCGGCCGAGCGAGGTCACCGGCGAGTACGCCGCGTCCGGACCGGACGACGCTCGGGCGGCCGTGGCTGCGGCGGCCGAGGCGTTTCCGGCCTGGTCCCGGCTTCCCGCGGCCCAACGCGCCGCGTTCTTCTTCAAGGCAGCCGACGCGCTCGAGGCGCGGACGGAGCAGATGGCGCAGGACATGACCGCCGAGATGGGCAAGCCGCTGCGCGAGGCGCGCGGCGAGGCGGCGCGCACCGCGGCGATCCTGCGCTTCTCGGGCGGCGAGGCGTATCGGTCGATCGGCGAGGTGTACGAGCCGTCGGTGCCGAACCAGCGGCTCTACACCGTGCGTCGCCCGATCGGCGTGGTCGGGCTGATCGCGCCGTGGAACTTCCCGGCCGCGATTCCCGTCTGGAAGCTCGCGCCCGCGCTGATCTACGGGAACACCGTCGTGCTGAAGCTCGGCTACGAGGCGCCGCGCACCGGCCTTCACATCGCCGGAGTGCTTCGCCGAGGCCGGGCTGCCCGCCGGCGTCCTGAACGTCGCTCACCGGCGCGGGCTCGAAGGTCGGCGCCGAGATCGTCTCGAACCCGGGCGTGCGCGCGATCTCGTTCACGGGCTCGGTCGCGGTCGGCCGCTCGGTGCGCGCGGAGGCGACGGCCCGGCAACTGCCGCGTCCAGCTCGAGCTCGGCGGGCAGAACCCGACTGATCGTGCTCGACGACGCCGAGATCGACCGCGCGGTCGAGGCGGCCTATGCGGGCGCGTTCTGGTCGGCCGGGCAGAAGTGCACCGCGACGCGGCGGATCTACGTGGCCGACGCCGTCTACGACGAGTTCCGCGACGGGTTGCTGGCGCGGATCGACTCGGGCGTGGTCGGAGACCCGTCCGACCCCGCGACCGAGGTCGGGCCGCTCGTCAACGAGAGCGCGCTCGAACGACGTCCTCGCCGGGATCGAGCGCGGCCGCGCCGAGGGCGGCACCGTCCTCACCGGCGGCGAGCGCGGCGATGCGGATGCCTACCTCGTGCCGCCGACGGTGTTCGAGAACGTCGCCGACGACGCATACCTGTCCTGCGAGGAGGTGTTCGGCCCGGTCACCTCGCTCTACCGCGTCTCGTCGCTCGACGATGCGCTCGCGCGCGCGAACGCGGTCGAGTTCGGCCTCTCCGCGGCGATCTTCACGCGTGACCTCCACGCGGTGCAGCGGTTCGCCAGTGAGCTCCAGGCCGGGATCCTGCACGTGAACTCGCAGACCGCCGGCGCCGACGTCCATGTCCCGTTCGGCGGGATCAAGGGCTCCGGCTGGGGCCCGCACGAGCAGGGCCGCGCCGCGCTCGAGTTCTACAGCGAGATGGTCACGGTGTACCAGGATGCCCCGCTTGGCTGAGCGGACACTCGTCACCGGCGCTCTCGGCTGCATCGGCGCGTGGACGATCAGGGCGCTGCTCGACGACGGCGAGGAGGCGGTCGGCTACGACCTCGGCGGCTCGCGCCACCGGCTCGAGCTGATCACCACGCCCGACGAGCTGGCGCAGGTCGAGCTGGTCAACGGCGACGTCACCGACCTCGAAGCGCTCGAGCGCGTGCTCGACGACCGGGCGATCACGCGGGTGATCCATCTCGCCGCCCTCCAGGTGCCGTTCGTCAAGGCCGATCCCGTCCTGGGCGCGCGCGTGAACGTCGTCGGCACGGCGAACCTGTTCGAGGCCGTCAAGCGCCGCCGCGACCGGATCCCCGGCGTGATCTACGCGAGCACCGCAGCCGTGTTCGCCCCGAACGACCCCTCACCCGCGCCGGAGAGCGGCGGCACGCGCCCGATGACGCTGTACGGCGTCTACAAGCTCGCGAACGAGGGCACCGCCCGGATCTACTGGGCCGACGACCGCGTGCCGTCGATCGCGCTGCGGCCGTTCTGCGTCTACGGCGCCGGCCGCGACCAGGGCGTCACCTCGACCCCGACGCAGGCGATGGCCGCCGCGGCGCGCGGCGAGGCGTTCGAGATCACCTTCGGCGGCACGTCGCAGTACGACTACGCGCCGGATGTCGCCCGCGCGCTCGTCCAGGCGAGCCGCGCCGTCCGCGAAGGCGCGGGGGCGTTCAACTTCCCCGGCGTCACCGCGTCGATGGCCGAGGTCGTCGCCGCGATCGAGGTCGCCGCACCGCAGGCCAGCGGCAAGATCACGTGGGTCGACCAGCCGCTGCCGTTCCCCGAGCAGCTCGAGCACGGCGGCCTCGAAGCCGCGATCGGCGCGATCCGCAAGACCTCGCTCGCCGACGGCGCCCGCGAGACCGTGGAGCTCTTCAGCCGGCGATAACGGGGTTCGTCAGCTCGCCGAGCCCCTCGATCTCGATCGTCACCGAGTCGCCGGGCACGAGCAGCCGCTTCGGATCGCGGAAGATGCCGACGCCCGCGGGCGTGCCGGTGAGGATCAGATCGCCGGCCTCGAGCGTCGAGGTCTGCGAGGCGTAGCTGATGATCTCGTCGATCCCGAAGATCAGGTTCGCGGTCGTCGAGTCCTGGAGCAGCTCGCCGCTCACGATCGCGCGGATCCGTAGATCGTGCGGATCGGAGACCTCGGCGGCCGGCACCATCGGCCCGACGGGACAGAACGTGTCCGGTGACTTGCCGCGCGTCCACTGTCCGTCCGCGAACTGGAGGTCGCGCGCGGACACGTCGTTCGCGCACAGGTACCCGGCGACGGCCTCGAGCGCGTTCTCCTTCGAGACGTTGCGCACCGTCGTGCCGATCACGACCCCGAGCTCGGCCTCGTAGTCGCACTGCGTCACGAGCGGCGGGATCACGATCGCCTCGCCCGGACCGATCAGCGACGTCGTGTACTTGGCGAAGAAGAGCGGCGCCTTAGGCGCCTCGACGCCTTGCTCCTCCGCGTGATCCTTGTAGTTGAGCCCGACGCAGACGATCTTGCCGGGGCGCGCGATCGGGATGCTCATTTCTGCATCGCCGCGTCGAACGCGAGCTCGGAGGGCGCGAAGTCCGTCCGCCGCACGAACGCGAGCGCGTCCTGGGCGCCGTACTCGCGCTCCATCCCGGAGTCCTCCCACTCGATCGAGAGCGGCCCCTGGTAGCCGATGCGGTTCAGCGCGCGGAACAGCTCCTCGAAGTCGACGTCGCCGTGACCGGGCGAGACGAAGTCCCAGCCGCGCAGCTCCTCGCCGAAGTTGAGGTGCGAGCCGAGGATCGAGCGGCGGCCGTCGAGGCGCTTGATCGAGTCCTTGACGTGCACGTGGTAGATGCGGTCGGCGAACTCGAGCGCGAACTGCGCGGTGTCGAGCGACTGGTGCGCGAAGTGGGACGGATCGAGGTTGATCCCGAAGCCCTCGCGGTTGCCGATCGCGTCGAGCGTCTTGCGCGTCGTGACGAAGTCGTAGGCGATCTCGGTGGGGTGCACCTCGAGCCCGAAGCGGACCCCCTCGGCGTCGAAGACGTCGATGATCGGCGACCAGGCCTCGGCGAACTGCTCGTAGGCGCGCTCGATCTCCGCGAAGTCGTTGGGCGGGAACGAGTAGATCAGGTGCCAGATCGCGGAGCCGGTGAACCCGTTCACCTGCGTCACGCCGAGGCGCGCCGCGGCGCGCGCGGTGTCCTTCATCTGCTCGGCCGCGCGGGCCTGGACGCCGGCGGGATCGCCGTCGCCCCAGACCTCGGGCGGCAGGATCGCCTGGTGGCGCCCGTCGATCCGGTCGCAGACGCACTGGCCGACGAGATGGGCGCCGATCGCCCAGACGTTGAGGTGGTTGCGCTCGAGGATCTCCTGGATCGAGCGGACGTAACTCTCGTCGGCAAGCGCTTTGTCGACCTCGAAATGGTCGCCCCAGCACGCGAGCTCGAGCCCGTCGAAGCCCCAGGAACCGGCCTTCGCGGCCAGGTCCTCGAGCGGCAGGTCGGCCCACTGGCCGGTGAAGAGGGTGACGGGCCGCGACATCGCGCTCAATCCTATTCGATGCCGGATCACACAATCGAGCGTGTCGGACTCTCGCGAATTCGCCGATATCCCGCGCTGACACCGGCGTTCGCAACAAGGAGACTGATCTCATGCGCGGCATTCGCTCTGCAGCCCTGGCGGGTTGCGTACTTCTCGCACTCGTGGTGGTCGGCGGCGCGGCTGCCGAAGGCGGGCCGGGCAAGGGCGGCACCGGCCCCGGCGCAAAGGTCGTCGCGGCCGCGAAGGCCTGTCAGGCGAAGGGGCTCAAGCCGGGCACGGCCGAGTTTCGTACCTGCCTTCAGACCGCGCTCGGCGTGAAGGGCGGCAGCGGCTCGAAGGGCGGCGGCTCCAAGCGCGGCCACGGGCCCGTGGCGAAGATCGCTGCCGCGGCCAAGGCGTGCCTGGCGCAGGGGCTCACCAAGGAGACCGACGCATTCAGGCAGTGCATGAAGTCCCAGCTCGGCGGCGGCGGCGGCACCGGTAGCGGCGGCGGCAAGGGCGGCGACGGCCCCGGCGCGAAGCTCGTCGCGGCGGTCAAGGCGTGTCAGTCGCAGGGCCTGAAGCCGGGCTCTGACGCATTTCGCCAGTGCCTGAAGGGACAGCTCACAGGGACGCACTGAGCTCTGAAAGACTAGGTCGGTGAGCACGTTCGCCGACGAGCTTCGCTACCGAATCGAGATTCCGTCCGTCGAAGGGCCGGCCGTGATGCGCGCCGTGCTCGAGGAGGCGGCTGCGCGCAACGTCCCTGTGCGCCGTGTCTCCCAGGGCAGCGGCGTGATGATGCTGACCGACGCCGAGATCGTGGAGATGGCCGAGCTCGGCGCCGCGGCGGGCGTCGAGGTGAGCCTGTTCCTCGGGCCGCGCGGCGCCTGGGACGCCGGCGGGCAGTCGTTCGCCACCGGCGCGGCGGGCGGTGTCGCGCGCGGCGCCGCCGGAATCGACGCGTGTCTCGCCGAGGTGCGGCGCGGGCTGCGGCTCGGGATCCGCTCGTTCCTCGTGGCCGACCTCGGCGTTCTCGCGACGCTCGGCGCGATGCGTGCGGCCGGCGACCTGCCACCCGATCTGCTGCTCAAGACCTCGGTACTCCTGCCCTGCGCGAATCCGGAGACGGCCGCCGCCCTCGAGGCGCTCGGCGCGGGCACGATCAACGTCTCGACCGACCTCTCCGTGGCCGAGCTCGGCGAGCTGCGCGCCGCGTGCTCGGTGCCGCTCGACGTCTACGTAGAAGTGCCCGACGACCAGGGCGGTTTCGTGCGCTGGTACGAGGTGCCGGAGATGATCCGCGCCGCCTCGCCGCTGTACGTGAAGCTCGGGATCCGCAACTCGCCGAGCATCTATCCGGTCGGCGCGCACCTGATCGACCTCGCGGTGAAGCTCGGGCGCGAGCGCGTCCGGCGCGCGGAGCTCGTGCTGCGCCTCCTCGCCGAGCGCGCGCCGGAGCTCGTCGAGGGCCGCGGCGCCGACCGCCCGTCCGACCTCGCGGTGCCGGTGCCATGAGAGAGCGCTTCGAGAAGATCTACACCGCCGCCCTCACGGACATCCTCGACGGCCGCGGGCTGCGCAACCAGACGCTGCCACACGAGCTGCGCCCGCTCGTCCCGGGCAGCCGCGTCGCCGGCCCCGCGTTCACGATCGAGGGCCGCCCGGTCGACACCACCGACTGGGACGCGGCGCTGCGCAAGGTTCTCGTGATGCTCGGCTCGGTGCCGGCCGGCGCGGTCGCCGTCTACGCGAGCCATCACGATATCTCGGCCCACCTCGGCGAGCTCTCGGTCACCTCGCTGCAGGTGCGCGGCGTCGCGGGCGCGGTGATCGACGGCGGCTGCCGCGACTCGGGCTTCATCGCCGAGACGGGCTTCCCCGTGTTCTCGCGCTACGTGACGCCCGAGGACTCGACCTGGCGCTGGGGTCTGACCGCGACGCAGGAGCCGATCACCGTCGGTCGCGTCGAGATCGCGCCGGGCGACTGGATCGTGGCGGACGAGGACGGCGTGATCGCCGTCCCTGCGGGAATCGCCGAGGAAGTGCTCGCCGCCGCAGAGGCGAAGGCCGCGTCGGAGTCGCTGATCCGCGATGCGGTGCGCGAGGGCATGACGCCGCTCGACGCGTACGAGAAGTACGGCACCTTTTAGCCGCAGGTCAGCACGAGCTTGCCGAACTTCTCGGCGTCCGAGGTGAGGCGCGTGTGCGCCGCCTCGGCTTCGGGGAGCGGGCGCACCGAGTCGATCACCGGCCGCCAGCTCGCCTGCTCGATCATCCGCAGCAGCGCCTCGAAGTCGCCGGGGCTGCCCATCGTCGTGCCGAGCAGCGAGAGCCACTGGAGGTACAGCGGGCGCACCTGGAGCAGCGCCTCCGTGCCGCCCGTGGCGCCGAACACGACCACGCGGCCGCCACGCGCCGCGGCGCGGAGCGAGTCGGGCCACGTCGAGCCGACCGAGTCGAGCACGAGATCGACGCCGCGCCCGCCCGTCGTCTCGCGCACCGCCTCGGCCCAGTCGCCCTCGGTGTAGAGGAAGCCGCGCTCGGCGCCGAGCCCGACGGAGCGGTCGATCTTCTCCTGCGTCGAGGATGTGACCAGCACTCGCGCGCCGGCCTGCGCCGCGAGCTGAACGGCGAACGCCGAGACGCCGCTGCCCGCGCCGAGCACCAGCACCGTCTCCTCCGAGGTCAGCCGCCCGCGGGCGAAGAGCGCGCGATACGCGGTGAGCGCGGCGAGCGGAAACGACGCGGCCTCCTCCCACGAGAACTGCGCGGGCTTCGGGTACAGGTTCTCGGCGGGGACGGCGACGAGCTCGGCGTAAGTGCCGTTGCGCGGGCCGCCGAGGATCTCGAACCTTTCGCTCGCCGCCGCCTCGCTCGGCCCCCAGTTCAGCGAGGGCAGGATCACGACCTCCTCGCCGGTGTCGCGCCGGATCCCCGCGCCGTCGGAGCCCGGGATCAGCGGCAGCGGAAACGGATAGACGCCCTGGCGCACGAGCAGATCGCGCCGATTCACCGCTGCCGCCTTGAGCTCGACGACCGCTTCACCGGGCTTCGGCTCCGGGTCGGGCACGGTCTCGTAGGAGAGCACCGCGCCCTCGCGCACGAGGACTGCTTCCACTAGATCGCCTTGAAGCGCTTCATGTTCTCGACCATCGCCGTCTCGGTCGGCAGGCGCTCCATGCGCGACGCGCCGAAGAAGCCGACGACGCCCTCGGTGCGCTCCAGGATGTACGCGGCGTCGTCGGGCTCGGCGATCGGGCCGCCGTGGCAGAGGACGAGGATCTCCGGGTTGACCCGTTTCGCCGCGTCGTGCATCGACTGGATCAGCGGCACGCACTCGTCGAGCGTCTTCGCTGACTCGGCGCCGATCGCGCCGCCGGTCGTCAGGCCCATGTGCGGGACGAGCACGTCGGCGCCGGCCTCGGCCATCGCGGTCGCCTCGTGGTCGTTGAAGACGTACGGCGCGGTGAGCAGGTCGAGCTCGTGGGCGGCGCGGATCATGTCGACCTCGAGGCCGTAGCCCATCCCCGTCTCCTCGAGCCCTTGCGCGGAAGGTGCCGTCGATCAGCCCGACGGTGGGGAAGTTCTGCACGCCGCTGAAGCCGATCCGCTTCAGCTCCTCGAGGAAGACCGGCATCAGGCGGAACGGATCGGTGCCGCAGACGCCGGCCAGCACCGGCGTGTTCGTCGACGACGGGCAGCACCTCGGCGGCCATCTCGACGACGATCGCGTTCGCGTCGCCGTACGGCATCAGGCCGGCCAGCGAGCCGCGTCCGGCCATGCGGTAGCGGCCGGAGTTGTAGATGATGATCAGGTCGACGCCGCCGGCCTCGGCGCACTTCGCCGAGAGGCCGGTGCCCGCGCCGGCGCCGATGATCGGGCGACCCTGCTCCACCTGCCCGCGCAGGCGCGCAAGCGCCTCGGCCCGGGTCATGCTGCCTCGGAGATCAGCTCGTGCAGCCGGTCTGCCATCGCGATCGCGAAGTCCGGGTCGTTGACGTCGAGGTCGAGCTCGTGCACCTCGACGTTCGGCCCGAGCGTCTCGTGCAGGCCCTCGAGCAGCGCCGCGTCTGCGTCCGGATCGTGGAAGACCTGGCCCTCGACGGCGATCATCGAGACGCCCTTCAGCGGGATGAACAACGCCGTCGGCCCGGTCGCCGCCGAGAGCTTGCGCCCGATCTCGCGGCCGAGCTCGAGGCACTCATCGGGCGTCGTCCGCATCAGCGTGATCGTCGGGTTGTGGACGTAGAGGTTCCGGTCGGCGAAGCGCTCAGGGACCGTCTCGCGCGGGCCGAAGTTGACCATGTCGAGCGCGCCGAGCGAGACGACCTGCGGCAGCCCGAGCGCGCCCGCGGCCTCGAGCCGGTCGGGCCCCGCGGAGAGCACGCCGCCGACCAGCTCGTCGGCCAGCTCGGTCGTCGTCACGTCGAGGACCCCGGTGAGGAAGCCGCCTTTCGCGAGCGCCTCCATCGACTGGCCGCCGGTGCCCGTCGCGTGGAAGACGAGCACCTCGTAGCCGAGCTCCTCGAGCCGCTCGCGCGCGGTCGTGACCGATGGCGTCGTGACGCCGAACATCGAAGCGCCGATCAGCGGGCGATCCTCGCCGAGATCCGGAACCCGGCTCTGCACCGCGCCCGCGATCATCCCCGCCGCGTTGGTCATGATCTGCGCCGAGATCCTGTTGATCCCGGCGATGTCGACGACCGAGTACATCATCGCGATGTCGACCGCGCCGACGTACGGCCGCGTGTCGCCCGACGCGACGGTCGAGACCATCAGCTTCGGCACGCCGACCGGCAAGGCGCGCATCGCCTGGGTCACGAGCGCCGAGTTGCCCGAGCCGCCGAGACCGAGGATCCCGTCGACCCGGCCGTCGGCGTAGAGCCGCGAGACCACCACGGCCGCGCCCTCGGCCATCGTCTCGACGGCGACGCCGCGATCGCCGGCGGCAGCGAGCGCGTCCACGTCAGCCCCGACCGCGGCAGCGACCTCCTCGCGCGTGACGTCCGGCTCGGCGAGCGGCTCGCCCATGATTCCCGCGTCGATCAGGATCACCTCGACCCCGTGATCGTGCACGCGGTCGCGGAGGAAGTCGTACTCCTTCCCCTTCGTGTCCAGTGTTCCGAGCAGGACGACGGTGGGCACCGCGCGATCCTAACCCGATGTCGGCGTCGAGGACGCTCCGGGCTTCCAGGCGGGGCTGGAGTCGTTGTCCTTGCCGCTCGTGAGCGTCGTCACCGTGAACGCGAGGTCGACCGTGTCGATCGCGCCGTCGCGGGAGAACGCGATCAGCTTGCCGTCGGGCGACCAGGCGGGGTCGATGTCCTCGGCGGCGCTCGCGGTCAGGCGCTTGAGGCCGGAGCCGTCGAGATTCGTCTTGTAGATCTCGTACTGGCCGCGCACCGGCGCCGCGAACGCGAGCTGCTTCCCGTCCGGCGCCCACGACGGCGAGGCGACGGTCGAGGCGAGGCTCGTCACGCGCCGCAGGCCCTTGCCGTCGGGATGGATCACCCAGAGCTCGGTGATCGGCGTGTTCGGCGCAGTGCGGGAGAACGCGATCCAGTTCCCCTTCGGCGACCACGCCGGGAACGCGACCTTGGCCGAGTCCTTGCCGATCCTGTGAAGAGCGCTGCCATCGGCGTTCATCAGGTAGAGGCCGACGTGGTTCGCGCCGCCGAACACGATCTGCTTGCCGTCGGGCGACCAGGACGGATGCGACGCGCCGCCGGGCGCCGTGCCGAGAAGCGTCGTGTCGCTGCCGTTCGCGTTCATCACGTAGATCGACGGCTTGCCGCTGCGGGTGCTCGCGAAGGCGATCTTCGTGCCGTCCGGAGACCAGGCCGGATCGACCTGGTAGAAGAGGTTCTCCGGCGAGGAGGCGGCGCTCGGCACCTTCGTCAGCCGGTGCTGCCGTCCGCCGTCGTTGTTCATCGTGAAGATCGCGTAGACGCCGGAGCGCGTCGAGACGAACGCAAGGTCCGGTCGCGGCTTCGCCGAGCCGCCGCAGCCCGCGACGAGGCAGGCGGCGGCGAGCGCGAGGAATGTGAGCCGCAGCTGCATGACGCCGGAGACCCTAGCTATGAAGCGAGCGGCTCAACGCCGAGGAAGCGGCGCTGCGCGTCGGGATCCGTGGAGAGGATCTCGGCGGTCGTCTCGGTGAAGATCCGCCCGGCCACCATCACGAGCTGCCGCTGCGCGATCGAGGTCGCGACGCCGAGGTTCTGCTCGATCAGCAGGATCGCGAGACCTTCCTGCTCGAGCGTCTTGAAGACCTCGATCAGGTTCTCGACGATCGCCGGCGCGAGCCCTTCGGACGGCTCGTCCATGATCAACAGCTTCGGGTTCGTCAGCAGCGCACGCCCGATCGCGAGCATCTGCTGCTCGCCGCCGGAGAGCTGCGCGCCGCCGTTCTTCTTCCGCGTCGCGAGGTGCGGGAACAGCTCGTAGACGCTCGACACCGTCCAGGTGCGGGCGCCCGTGGTCTTCGGCGCGCGGATCATGCGGAGGTGCTCGTCGACGCTCAGCGACGGGAACAGGCGGCGGCCCTGCGGCACGTAGCCGATCCCGAGCCCGGCGACGCGGTACGACGGCTTGCCCAGGATCTCCGTGCCCTCGAACGTGATCGAGCCGCTCGCGCGCGGGGGCGAGAAGCCCATGATCGCGTTGCAGAGCGTCGTCTTGCCCATCCCGTTTCGCCCGACGACCGCGATCGGCTCCTTCGTCATCTCGAAGCTCACGTCCTCGAGCACCTGCGCGCGCCCGTAGAACGCGTTCAGGCCGGAGACGGCGAACAGTGGCTCAGGCATGGGCCTGCTCCGCCTTGCCGAGATAGAGGTCGTGGACGAGCTGGTTCGCGCGGATCTCGTCGGGCGTGCCCTCGACGATCTTCAACCCCTGGTGCAGCATCGTCACGCGCTCCGCGACGCGCAGCGCGACGTCCATGTCGTGCTCGATCAGGATCAGCGTGATGTCGCGGTCGAGCGCGAGCAGAAGCTCCGTGAGTAGGACGCGCTCGCCGCGCGACAGGCCCGAAGCGGGCTCGTCGAGCATCAGCAGGCGCGGCTTCGCGGCGAGCGCCAGCGCCAGCGCGACCTGGCGGTGCTCACCGTGGGAGAGGGAGCCGACGAGCTCCTTGAACTTGGGTGCGATCGCCGCGCGGTTGGCGGCGTCGTAGGCGCGCTCGCGGATCTCGCTGTCGCGCTTGCGCAGCGTCACGGGCCGCATCCGGCCGCCCTCGACGCCGAGGATCGCGAGGTAGATGTTGTCCTCGACGGTGAGCCCGCCGAAGAGCCGTGACTGCTGGTACGTCCTTGCGAGGCCGAGCTTCGCGCGGTTGCGGGACGGCATCCGCGTGACGTCCTGGCCGAACAGCTCGACCGTCCCGGACGTGGCGGGAAACTCGCCCGCGATCACGTTGAACAGCGTCGTCTTGCCGGCGCCGTTCGGCCCGAGGATCGCGCGGCGCTCGCCACGGGTGACGTCGAGATCGACGTCACGGACCGCATGAAGGCCGCCGAAGCGCCGGCCGACCCCCCGCAAGCGGAGGGTCGGCACGGCGCTTTCGGCGTTACGAGACGTACTCGGTGCCTCTGCCGTCACCTACTGAATCTTGCCGTTGACGACAGGCTTTTCCTTGCCGGTCCAGGGCAGCGCACCCGCCTTGCAGGTCGGGAACGAGCGCCCAGGAGGCGGCGTGGTCGGGCTGAACGTGCCACCGAAGGTCTGGTCGACGTTCGGGATGAACTGCACGGTCTTCACCTCGGTCTTACCAGGCTGAGCAAAGATCTGGTACGACCACTCGCCCTCCACCGCGTTCCGGTTCTTGTCGAGGGTGACGAGGCCGAACGGCGTGTTCAGCGACACCTTCGCGAGAACCTTCTGCAGCGGCAGCTGGCTCGGGGCGATGTTGCCGTGCACCGCGTTGAGGCCCTTGACGAGCGCCCAGGCGGCCTTCCAGTAGTTGAAGTAGAAGCCGTTGTAGGCATTCGCCGTGTTCATCGGACCGAGCGGCGGAATCTGCTTCCAGTACGACTTCTGCTTCGCCACGTACGCCTTCGCAGCCGGCGACGCGAAGTCGGTGCCCGGCGTGCCGAAGCCGCCGACGTACGCACCGCTGATCCGCGGAGCCACCTGCTGGAAGTTCCCGGTCACCTCGAGGAAGAGGTTGCCCGAGATCTGGCTGGCCTTCAGCGGGCCGTACGCCTGCTCGAATGCCTTGAGCGAGGCGACCGTGCCCGAGCCGCCGACGACCCAGAAGTAGCCGTCCACCTTGTTCGGCGGGGGCAGCTGCCGGACGTACGACGAGTAGTCGGTCGTGTTCAACGGCGGGAAGACCCGCTTCGTGATCTTGCCGCCGGCTGCGCAGAAGTCAGCGATGATTCCTGCACCGGACGTCCAAGCGAAGCTGTAGTCGTCCATGATGATCGCGGCCGTCTTCCAGCCCTTCTTGTGCATCAGGTCACCGATGCCGGCGTTCCACTGGGCACCGTCGCCGTTGTAACGGAAGAAGTTCGGCGCCCGCACCTTGAGCGTCGTGTCCTGCGCGCCCGCGGTGCCGTTGATGAACGTCTTCGTCGGATGCGCCTTGGCGTAGTTCGCCACGGCGATCGACTCGTCACCGGACAGCGGCCCGATCAGGATGTCCGCGCCGAGCTGCTCCATCAGGCGCTTCGTCTCCTTGATCGCAAGGTCAGCGCTGTCGTTCGAGCAGCCGAAGCCGACGATCTGCAGCGGATGACCTCCGACGGAGCCGCCGATCATGCCGTCGGACGGCTTGTTCGGGTTCTTCGGCCTGGCGCCCGCGAACTGCGAGAGCCCGGCGATCGCGCCGCCGATGTCAGCCTCGTACTGAGCGCCGAATGCGCCCTGACAGTCGGACAGGATGCCGATCTTGATCGGCGTGGCAGCCGCGGTCTTTCCCACTGCGGAGGCTGCGAGCACCCCCGCCAGCACCACGGCGGCAAGAACACCGATTCCGACCGGAAGCCAGAACGGGCGGCCTCGCCTCTTGACGTACGTCATGAATACCCTCCTTACGGGTAACTCGGCCAGTACAAAAACGCCTGCGTAACTTGGTGTTTTGCGAAAGACAAAGCGAGTCTCACGCGCCGGCATCGCCCCCTTTCACTGCGGACTCTTCTGGTGTCCCTGCAGGCCTGCGCTGCACTCGCTGGACGATCTGGTCCCAGATCCCGAGGAGCCCTGCGGGAGAGACGAGCACGATCACGAGGAAGATCACGCCGATCACCGTGTAGAAGCTTCCGCCGACGAGCGGCACGTTCGTGTCGTGGAGGTAGTTGTTGATCAGGACGAAAGCGAGCGCGCCGACCCAGGCGCCCTCGAGCTTGTAGAGGCCGCCGATCACGCAGACGATCAGCAGGTTGATCACGGCGTCGAGGTTGATCGTGGCCGGATCGATGTGGTCGTTCCACCACACGAACAGGACGCCTGCGATCGCGGCGACGAACGCGGCGAAGCCGAACGCGAGCGTCCGCTGCGCCGAGATGTTGTAGCCGAGCGAGCTCATCCGGATCGGGTCGTCGCGGATCCCCTGCAGCGCGATCCCGAACGGCGTCCGCCCGATGTAGCGGATGAGGAAATACACCGCAACCGCCACGACGAGAGCGATGTAGTACAGCCGGTCGGGATGCACGTTCGGGTTGCCGATCACGCTCGGCGTGTGGATCTGGATCCCGCTGATGCCGCTGAAGCCGGACAGGTTCGTGACCTGGCCGAAGAAGTAATTCGCCAGCACCGCGAAGACGACCGTCAGCATCAGGAAGTAGATCCCGAAGCTCCGGCTCGAGAGCGCGCCGAGCAGCAGGCCGACCACGGTCGCGATGCCGAGCGCGAGCACGACGCCGAGCCACGGGTTCCAGCCGAGGTGCAGTCCCTTCACCTCGCCGGTGGTGACCGTGTTCCCGAGTACGAACCCGGCGATCCCGAACATCGAGATCTGGCAGAGCGAGACCATCCCGCCGTAGGCGGAGAGGAACGTGAGGCTGGCGGCGGCGATCCCGAGCCAGAACACCTGGGTCAGCAGGGTGTGCGCGATGTAGTCGCTGAACAGGAACGGGCCGAGCGCCGCGACGACGAGCGCCGCGATCCCGACCACGCGCGAGGGCGTGACGGCCTGCGCGTTCATCCGGCCCTCCCGAGCAGGCCCTGCGGCCGGAACGCGAGCACGAGCGCGAGCAGGGCGAAGGTGAAGACCACCGAGTACTCCGTGCAGCAGTTGTTGCTGGTGGTCGGGAGATAGATCGCCGAGAAGTTGAAGACGAAGGCGTAGAGGATCGAGCCGACGGCCGCGCCCGCGAGCGAGCCCATCCCGCCGATGATCACGACGACGAGGCAGTTGAGCAGCCACTGCCCGCCCACGTCGACCTGGAGCCCGGCGAACGAGCCGCCCATCACGCCGCCGAAGCCGGCGAGCGCCGCGCCGACGAAGAATGCGAGCGCGAAGGTGAGCTGGATGTTGACGCCGAGGCCCGAGACCATCTGGCGGTCGTCGACGCCGGCGCGGATCACCATGCCCGTGCGCGTCTTCTGCAGCCAGAGCCAGAGCAGGACGCCGACGACGAGCGCGACCGCCAGCATGAACAGGCGCGCGAGCGAGTACTGGATCCCGCCGAAGCCGAGGCTGACGAACTTGTCCAGCTGCCCGGGCCACGAGATGCTCTGCGCGTTGCCCGCGTTGAAGTGGGCGAGCATCTGGTCGGCGAGGATGATCGAGATCGCGATCGTGATCAGCGCCTGGCGCAGGTCCTGGCCCTGATTCCAGCGCAGGAACGCCTGCTGGATGCCGAGCCCGATGAAGCCGACGCAGCCGGCCGCGATGATCGCGGGCAGCACCCATTGCCACAGCGAGACCTGGGAGCTGAGCAGTCCGAAGCCGCCGCCGTGCGCGAAGTTCTGCTGGAGCTTGTAGGCGATGAACCCGCCGAGCAGGAAGAACGAGCCCTGCGCCATGTTCACCACGCGCATCAGCCCGAAGATCAGCGTGAAGCCGCTCGCGACCACGAACAGGAGCCCGGCGAAGGTGATCGAGTCGAGGAAGGTCTTGAAGAAGTCGGTCGGGTCGCTGACCGCCGATCCGTACGTCGTCTTCGGGGCCCAGAACAGAATCCAGACCAGCACGAAGATCGCCGCGCCGGCCGCGAGCCCTCGCGAGGCGTAGCGAGTTGCCTGCTCCGGAGTCCACCTCGACCCCTGCCTCGGCGACTCCGTCGTCACGTCGGTCATTTCCAGCCCTTTTGTGTCACGTGACGTGCGAACCTACCAACGCAACTAGGCGGATTCAACCATCGCTTTTTCTTGCCACTTCTGCTACGAGCGCTCGAGCGCGAGGCCCGCGGCGAGCACCGTCTCGTCGTGCGGAGCGATCAGCTGGAGGTTGCCGATCGCGAGCCCGGCCCAGCCCGTCAGATTGACCCAGCGCAGGAAGGATGAGAGCGGCAGCCGGATCTCCGGCTCGTTCGCGTCCTCGGGCGGCAGGTCGACCGCGACGCACGGGCTGACGTAGAGGTCGACCTCGGGCTCGTAGGCCCGCCACTCGGCGATCGCGGCGTAGGCGGCCGTGACCTCGTCGGGATCGACCTGGCTCGCGGTCTCGAGCTTCGTCCGCATCACCTCGCCGTACTCGTCGGCGCGGCTCGGGAACGTGGCGGCATGCGACGTCTTCGCCTCGTGCAGGAACTGGGGCCAGGTGTTCGCGGTCGCGTTCGGGAAGCGCGCCTCGACGACGCGCGCGCCGAGGCGTTCGAGGTCGGCGACCCAGGTCTCGGCGAGGTCGCTCGTCTCGGTCGGGCGGCCGTCGCCGATCTCGGGCGGCTGGCGCAGCAGTCCGACGGTCAGCCCGTCGAGGTGTGGCTCGGGAACGGGCCGGCCGGCGAGCACCGACCAGAATGCGGCGACGTCGGCGACCGAGCGGCCCATCGGTCCGACCGTGTCGAGCGTGGGGCAGAGCGGGAAGACGCCGTCCAGCGGGATCCCGTTCCACCGCGGCTTGAGGCCGACGGTGCCGCATGCGGCCGACGGAAGCCGGATCGAGCAGCCGGTGTCCGTGCCGACGCCCAGGTCGACGAGCCCGGCGGCGAGCGCGGCGGCGTTGCCCGAGCTCGAGCCGCCCGTCGTCTTCCCGGGCTGGAACGGGTTGTGAACGGTGCCGAAGAGCTCGTTCTGGCCGAGCACGCTCCACGCGAACTCGGGCAGGTTCGCCTTGCCGACGACGACGGCTCCGGCGGCCACGGCACGGTCGACCACCGTTGCGTTCCGCGTCGGCACGTGGTCTGCGTAGAGCCGCGAGCCGTAGGTCGTTCTGACACCGGCCGTGTCGATCAGGTCCTTCACGAGCAGCGTCTTGCCCCTGAGCGGTCCGTCCAGCGGCTCGGCCGGCTCGATCGGCGTGACGATCGCGTTGTACGGGTCGAGGCTCACGCCGGCACCTTGGCGACGCACTCGATCTCGATCAGCGCGCCCGGCACCGCGAGCCGCGGCACCTCGACGAGCGTCGAGGCGGGCCGCGTCGAGCCGAACAGCTCCTGCCGCACGGTGTTCACGGCGGCGCGGTCGTCGACGTCGGTGAGGAACACGGTCACCTTCACCACGTCCGCGAGCGAGCAGCCGCCGGCATCGAGCGCCGCGGCGAGGTTCGCGAAGACCTGCCGCGCCTGCGCGACCACGTCGTCGCCGCCGACGAGGTTCCCCGCGCCGTCCACCGCGACCATCCCGCTCACGAACAGGAGCCCGCCCGCCAGCACCGCGTCGGTGTAGTGCGAGATCGGCTCCGCGAGCGAGTCGACGCGGATCTCGGTGCGGTGGCTCACTCGCCGTTCATGCGCTTCTTGAGCGCCTCGAAGCCGTTCTGGAAGATCTCGTTCGCGAAGAAGCCGATCCAGTGCGCCTGCTGGTCGCGGTCGCAGTCGAACGTCGTCCACCACTCCACGAACGCCTTGCCGCCGTCCGTCACGGGCGTGACGCGCATCGTCGCGTTGTAGTTGTCGACGTCGAACGGCGTCGTCTGGAAGTCGTAGGTGTACGAACGGGCCTCGTCGGAATGGGCCAGCAGCTGCTCGCGGATCTTCACGTCGTCGGCGAGCGTGAGCTCGCGAATCGCCCCGACCTCGACACCGCTCTTGCCGCCCTCGATCACGCTCCCCAGGATCGCCTCCGGGTACCAGTCCTTGAGCCCGTTGAAGTCGCGGATCCTCGCCCACACGGCGTCCGCGGTCGAGTCGATCACCGTGCTCGCATACGAGAGAGCCATCGTTGCCTCCTGCGTCGTTGACGCGCCAACCCTACGACTTCGCGCGCGCCTGTTCCCGGATCTCGGTCAGCGTCTGGCGCGGAGTCAGCGCCTCGGGGTCGACCACGAGGTGCGAGCAGCGCGGGGCGGCCGGCCTCGAGCGCGCGCTCGAACGCGGCGGGGAACTCCGCCGTGCGCGTGACCTTCTCGCCGTAGGCGCCGTAGGCCTGGGCGAGCGCGGCGAAGTCCGGGTTGACGAGGTCGGTGGCGCTCGACGCGGCCCGGGATAGTGCCGCTCCTGGTGCATGCGGATCGTCCCGTAGCATCGCCGTTGTCGACGACGATGACGACGATCGCGGAGCCGTACTGCACCGCGGTCGCGAGCTCCTGGCCGGTCATCAGGAAGTCGCCGTCGCCGGCGAACGCGATGACCGTGCGCTCGGGAGCGAGCAGCTTCGCGGCGATCGCCGCCGGCACGCCGTAGCCCATCGCGCCGCTGGTCGGCGCCAGCTGGCGTGCGGTAGCGCGTGGAACTCGGTAGAAGCGGTGCAGCCCAGCACCGCGAAGTTGCCGGCGCCGTTGGTGAAGATCGCGTCGGCGGGCAGCGCGCTCGCGCAGGTGCGCGATCACCTCGCCCATGTCGAGGTCGCCCGGCTGCGGCGTGTGGCGCAGGTTCTCGAGGTACTCGGCGTGCGCCGCGCGCGGTCGCGACACGCCATGCCTCGCCGTCGAGCGCGCGGCACGCGCGCCAGCGCCGCGGCGAACTGCGGCGGCGCTCGCCGCGATCGCGAGCGTCGGCTGGTAGACGCGGCCGAGCTCGTCCGGGTCGGGGTGGACGTGCATCAGCGCCTGGTGCGGCGTGCGGCGCCTCGAGCAGCGTGTAGCCGGCGGTGGTCATCTCGCCGAGGCGGTCGCCGACGACGAGCAGCACGTCGGCGTCGCGCACGCGCGCGCCGAGCCGCGGGTCGGTGCCGAGCGCGAGGTGCCGGCGTAGACCGGCGAGTCGGTTGTCGACGTAGTCCTGGCAGCGGAACGACGCGGCGACCGGCAGCTCGCCAGCCTCGGACGAGGCGCGCGAGGTCGTCGTGCGCCGCCGCGCTCCAGCCGCTGCCGCCGACGATCACGAACGGCCGCTCCGCGCCTGCGAGCAGCGCCGCGCATCCGCGCGAGGTCGTGCGCGACCGGGGTGCGCTGACGGGCGGCTCGTACGCGCGCTGCATCGGCGCACGTCGACGTGCTCGACGAGCATGTCCTCGGGCAGCGCGAGCACGACCGGCCCCGGCCGGCCCGACGTCGCGGTGTGGAAGGCGCGCGCCGACGTAGCTCCGGCATCCGCGTCGGCGTCGATCGATCTCGCCGACCCACTTCGCCATCGGCCCGAACATCTGGCGGTAGTCGATCTCCTGGAACGCCTCGCGACCGAGCTGTCGCCGCCCGACCTGGCCGACCAGCAGGATCATCGGCGTCGAGTCCTGGAACGCGGTGTGGACGCCGCCCGACGCGTGCGTCGCGCCCGGCCCGCGCGTGACGAAGCAGATCCCCGGGCGGCCGGTCAGCTTGCCGTACGCGTCGGCCATGTTCGCGGCGCCGACCTCGTGGCGGCAGACGACGAAGCGGATCGGCGAGTCGTGGAGCGCGTCGAGCACCGCGAGGTAGCTCTCGCCGGGGACGCCGAAGACGAGATCGACGCCGTGCAGCTCGAGCTGGTCGACGAGGACCTTGCCGCCCGCGCGCGTCATCCGAGCTCGAGAGCGTGGTCGAAGAAGACGGTCGGCCGTTGGAGCTTCGGCTTCTCGTCGTCGAGCGGGTCGACATAGCGGATCGTCCGCTTGCCCTCCCACTCGGCGGGGAGCAGGAGGACGCGCACGAACGCGGTGTCGTCCTCGGGCGAGGCGACCGCGAGAATCGGGTCGCCTGCCTGCTCGAACCACGTCCCGCCCGGCCCGTATACCGCGACGTTGCCGAGCGTCCGGATCTGGAGCTCGCCGTGCAGGAGGTAGCGGATCCCCGGCCCCGGGTGCGTGTGCTGATACGCGATTCCGCCGGGCGGGAAGTCGATCCGGTCGCACCGCGCGATCCACGACCCGGCTGGATCCAGCTCGACCTCGCGCGAGAAGAGCGCGCCGTCCTCGTCCTCGCCGAGCTCCCAGACGAGCGCATGCCCGGCGACGGTCGCGGCGCCGAAGAACGCCTCGCCGCGCTCGACGTCGTAGACGACGCGGTTGCCGGCGGCGGTCTCGACGCCGCCCGGGTGCTCGTACAGCGAGAGTCTCAATGGAAGTACTGGCCGCCGTCGATCACGATGGTCTGGCCGGTCACGAAGTCGGAATGCGGGCCCGCGAGGTAGACCGCGGCGCCGACGACGTCCTCGGGGACCTGGTCGCGCTGGATCGTCCGCGAGGCGACCGAGACGTCGCGCAGCTGCTCGACCACCTCGGGGTGCTCCTTGACGCCGTCCGACATCGTGAAGCCCGGCGCGACGCAGTTCACGAGCACGTTGTCCCTGCCGAGCTCGCGCGCGAGCGCACGCGTGAAGGCGACGATCGCGCCCTTGCTCGTCACGTAGTGGAGCAGGAACGGTACGCCGCGAAACGGCGTGCCCGACGAGATGTTCACGATCTTGCCGCCGCCCTGCGCGCGCATCGCCGGCACGACCGCGCGGCAGGTGAGGAACATCGAGGCGACGTTGACCTCCATCACGCGGTTCCACTCCTCGAGCGGGATCTCGGTGAACGGCCGCATCTCGAGCGAGGCGTAGAGGCCCGCGTTGTTGACGAGGACGTCGATGCGGCCGCAGCGCTCGAGCGTCTCGTCGGCGAGCGACTGGACGGACGCCTCGTCGGCGACGTCGGCGGCGATCCCGACGCCGTCCGGGAAGCTCGCGGCGGCGTCCCCCGCGCCGCGCAGGTCCGCGACCACGATCCGCGCGCCCTCGCGTGCGAGCCCGTCGGCCAGCGCGCGCCCGATTCCCTGCGCGGCGCCGGTGACGATCGCGACCTTGCCGTCGAGCGTGCCCATCAGCGCAGCGGCGAGAACGCCGTCGGGATCAGGATGCGATTCGCCTGCGTGTGGATGAGCGGCTGGATCTTCGCGAGGAACGCCTTCCAGTCGTCGCGCGCCTGCAGCCGCGCGCGCCGCTCGGCCCGCTCGTCGTAGCTCTCGTAGCGCCAGAGGTGCGTGTAGGTCGAGAGCTGCGCGCCGATATCGACGGTGAACGCGCCGACGAAGCCCCCGAGCTCCTCTGCCTGGATCGCGATTCCCTCCGTCTCGTACAGCCGCACGAGCTCGGGCAGCTTGCCGGTGAAGACCTGGTAGTCGCGCTGCTCGACGATCGACACGAAGACAACGATAATCCTCCGGTGGCAGAGCCGCAGTTCGTCCGCTTCGACGACGTCCGCTCGTTCCTGCTCGCACCGGGAGTCGCGGGCCGGCCGCTGTTCGGCGACGACGCGATGATCAACGTGATCGACTTCGAGCCCGGCGCCGTCGTGCCGTTGCACAGCCACCCGCACGAGCAGCTCGGGATCGTGCTGCGCGGGATGCAGGCGCTCGTCGTCGACGGCGTGCCGCGCGAGCTCGGCCCGCTGGAGGGTTACGTCCTTCCGGGCGGCGTCGAGCACGCTGCGTACTGCGGGCCCGAGGGCGCGCTCGTGCTCGACGTCTTCGCACCGGTGCGCGAGGACTACCGCGAGCGCTGGAACTCGGAGGCGTGAAGGTCCCGGAGCGGTTCAACTTCGCCCGCGACGTGGTCGAGGCCGCACCCTTACGACGAGTACGCGATCACCTTCGTCGATGCGGCCGGCGAGACGAGCCGCCTCAACCTGGGGCGAGGTCGCCGCCGGCGCCGCGCGCTGGTCGGGTGTGCTCGCGGAGCGTGGCCTCCGGCGCGGCGACCGCGTGCTCGTGCTCGTCGGCAAGACGCCCGACTGGCACCTGATCCTGCTCGGCGCGCTGCGGCTCGGCGCGGTCACGATCCCGTGCTCGGAGATGCTGCGCGCGAAGGATCTCGCGTTCCGGCATGGGCCACTCCGGCGCCTCGCTCCTCGTCGCCCACCGCGGCGCCGAGGCGGAGGTGGCCGGAATGGACGCGCTCTTCCTCGACGAGGTGACCGAGCCCGCGGCGATCCCGGCCTGCGAGGACGCGCTCGCCGACGAGCCCGCGTTCATCCTCTACACCTCGGGCACGACGAAGGATCCGAAGGGCGTCACGCACACGCACGGCTACACCTACGCGAAGCGGATGCAGGCCGAGCACTGGCTCGACGCGCGGCCGGGCGACCTCGTCTGGTGCACGGCCGGCACCGGCTGGGCGAAGTCGATCTGGAACGTGTTCCTCGGCCCGTGGAGCCAGGGCGCCGAGATCCTGCTGCACGAGGGCGGCTTCGACGCGCGCGAGCGGTTCGAGCTGCTCGAGCGGCACGAGGTGACGGTGCTCTGCCAGGCCCCGACCGAGTACCGGCTGATGGCGAAGCTCGACGGGCTCGAGCAGTACGACCTCTCGCGCCTGCGCCACGCCGTCTCCGCAGGCGAGCCGCTCAATCCCGAGGTGATCAAGGCGTTCCGCGATGCGTTCGGGCTCACGATCTACGACGGGTACGGCCAGACCGAGAACACGCTGCTCGTCGCGAACACGCCGCGCATGGAGGTGAAGCCGGGCTCGATGGGCCTGCCGACGCCGGGTCACGACGTCGAGGTCGTCGACGAGCGCGGCGAGGTCGTGGCCGTCGACGCGGAGGGCGACATCGCGGTGCGCGGCCGTCCGCCGAGCCTCTTCGTCGGCTACTGGGACGCGCCCGAGGAGACCGCGGCCGTCTATCGCGGCGAGTGGTACATCACGGGCGACCGCGCCACGCGCGACGCCGACGGCTACCTCTGGTTCACCGGCCGCGCCGACGACGTGATCCTGTCCGCCGCCTATCGGATCGGCCCGTTCGAGGTCGAGAGCGCGCTGCTCGAGCATCCCGCCGTCGCCGAGAGCGCCGTCGTCGGCAAGCCGGACGACGAGCGCGGGCAGATCGTGAAGGCCTTCGTCGTGCTGCGGCCGGGCGCGGAGGTGACCGCCGCCGAGCTCCAGGCGCACTGCAAGCGCGTGACGGCGCCGTACAAGTACCCGCGCGAGATCGAGTTCGTCGACTCGCTGCCGAAGACGCGCAGCGGCAAGATCCGCCGCGTCGAGCTGCGCGACCTCGAGCTACGGCGTCACGAGGACGCGGCCCGGTGAGCCGGCGAGGCTCAGCGCGACTGCCTCGTTGACCTCGTCGAGCGAGAAGCTCGGCCCGACCAGCGAGGCGAGGTCGAGCCGGCCCGCGCGGACGTGGTCGATCAGGGCGGGCAGCGCGACGGCCGGATCCTCGGAGCCGTACATCGTCCCAGTCAGCCATTTCTCCCGCCGCGTGAAGAGAGCCGGGTCGAGGTCGAGCCGCGAGCCGGTCGGCGGGAGCCCGACGATCACGCAGGTGCCGCCGCTGCGCGTCAGCTCGAGCGCGGTGACGCTCGTGGCCGGGTAGCCGACCGCGTCGAACGCGTAGTCCGCGCCCTCGGGCGCGAGCTTCGGGAGCTCTGCCTCGAGCTCACCCGGGTCGAAGGCGTGGGTCGCGCCGAGCTCGAGCGCCTGGGCGCGCCGCGACTCGATCGGGTCGGCGCAGACGATCGTCGTGGCGCGCGCGATCCGCGCGCCCTGAACGAGGAACTGGCCGACCCCGCCGCCGCCGAGCACGAGCACCGACGAGCCCGCCGACACGCGCGCGAGGAACAGCACCGAGCCGACCCCGGTCAGAGCCGCGCAGCCGAGCAGCGCCGCCTCGCGCAGGGGAATCCCGCCCGTCGGTAGCGCGACCTTCGCCGCGACGACCACGCGCTCGGCAAGCGCGCCGGTCGCCGTGCCGCGGTACACCGTCTCGCCCTCGAACGAGATCCCGGTCGTCCCGTCGACGAGCGTCCCCGCGCCGATCGCCGCATGCAACGGCGAGCACGCCGCGGGCCGGCCACGCGCACAGTCGCCGCACTCCCCGCACGACGGCGCCCAGGACAGGACGACCTCGTCGCCGGGCGCGAGCCCCGTGACCTCGCTTCCGACCTCCTCGACCACACCGGCGCCCTCGTGGCCGAGCACCATCGGCACCGGCCGCTGGAACTCGCCCTTCACTTGATGGAGATCGGTGCCGCAGATCCCGACCGCGGCCATCGCGACGACGACCTCGTCCGGGCGCGGCTCGCGCAGCTCGACCTCGACGACGTCGAACGGCTCGCCGACCGCCCGGAACAGCGCGGCCCGCGTTTTCAGCTCAACGCAGCTTTCACCGAAGCGCAGTCGGTGACGACGCAGACGTTCGTCAGCGCGTAGTTGATCGACGCGTTGTGCCAGTCGGCGTTCATCGTCGAGCAGCCGTCCTCGGGTACGACCATCGCATAGCCCATGTCCGCGCCGGTCCGGGCCGAGTGCTCCACGGACATGTTCGTCCAGGCGCCCGAGACGATCACCGTGTCCCGGCCGAGTCCCATCAGCAGGTTCTGGAGGTTCGTTCCCTGCCAGCCGCTCATCCGTGTCTTCTCGACCACGAAGTCGCCCGGCTGCGGCTCGAGCCCGTCCACCGGCGCCGCGCCCCAGGTGCCGCGCACCATCGCGCTCGCGTCCTTGACGCCGTTGAACAGCGGCGCGTTCAGCGCGAGGCCGGGCGCGCCGGGCTCGACGATGTACCAGACGTGGATCACCGGGACACCCTTGGCCCGGCAGGCCGCGGCCAGATCGGCCACGTTGGCGACGACGTTCTGCTCCTTGGCGTGCGCGGGCGAGCCGGACTCGGCAAAGGCGCCGCCCTCGCTGATCACGTCGTTCTGCAGGTCCTGGATCACGAGCGCCGTGCGCTTCGGATCGAGCTTCAGTGCGTCGTTCATCGTCAGCCTCCTAGCGCATGTACGGCTCGCGGCGCGGGCCGACCTTGGTGCGGATCGAGTAGAGGGACGACGTGCTCGGGATGTAGAGCGTGTGCCAGTCGTCGCCGCCCCAGGTCAGGTTGCCGACGTTCTCCGGCACCTCGACCGTGCCGAGGTGCTCGCCCCCGGCGCTGATCACCCAGACGCCCTTCGGCCCGGTGACCCAGATGTTGCCGCGCTCGTCGCACTTCATCCCGTCGGGGATGCCCTCCTCGATCACGCCGGTGCCGACGCCGTCGAAGAACATCCGCCCGTTGGAGAACGAGCCGTCCGCGTTGACGTCCCACATCTTGATGTGCGCGCGGGGCGTGTCGTTGATGTAGACGAGCGACTCGTCGGGCGAGAAGCAGATGCCGTTCGGCATGTCGAACTCGTCCTCGGGCAGGCACAGCTCGAGCTCGTCCTGGCCGCCGCCGGGCGGGATCCGGAACACGCCCTGCCAGCCGAGCTCGCGCGAGCGCTCGATGCCGAAGCCGGGGAAGCGCCCGTACCACGGGTCGCTGAAGTAGATCGAGCCGTCGGAGCGGACGCAGACGTCGTTCGGGCTGTTCAGGTACTTGCCCTCGTAGTGGTAGGCGAGCGTCTCGCGGACGCCGTCCGGCCGCTCGCGGACGAGCGAGCTCGAGACGTGCTCGCACACGAGCAGGTTCAGGTCGTGGTCGTACGTCATCCCGTTGCACTTGTTCGCGGGCCGCATCACCTCGACCACGGCGCCGTCGGACGGCGTGTACTTGCGCCGGACGTCGCCGGGCATGTCCGAGAACAGCAGGTGGTGCTCCGTCGGGTGCCAGATCGGCCCCTCGGTGAACGTGAAGCCCGTCGCCAGGCTCTCGACCCCGGAGCCCTCCTCGACCAGCTCGTAGATCGCGTCCGATTTTGCGTCGATTCCCGGCACTGCCATCCCCTTTCACGACCGAGTGTCGGCGGAGGCTAACACGCTCCTCGTGGCAAATCACGCGTAGCGTTGTGGGATGCGCGACGTCGTCGAGACGCCCGAGCAGGCCGCGGCCGAGCCGCTCCCGCCGCTGCTCGTTTTGAAACCGGTCGAGGCCGTGCTGGATGCCGCGGGCCTCGGCGCGGGACCGCTCGAGGCGACCAGGATCGGCGCGGGCCACTCGAACGTCACCTTCCTGATCCGCCGCGGCGACGAGCGCTTCGTCCTGCGCCGCCCGCCGCGCCCGCCGCTGCCGCCCTCGGCCCACGACGTCCTGCGCGAGGCGCGGCTGCTGAGCGCGCTCGCCGGGACGGCGGTGCGCGTGCCGCGCGTCCTGCTCGCCCACGAGGACGAGTCCGCGCTCGGCGTGCCCTTCTACGTCATGGGCGTCGTGGACGGCGTCGTCTTCGACACCGAGCTGCCGGCGAGGCTCGACAATCCGATTGAGCGCTGCCGCATCGGCGAGGAGCTCGTCGACGCGCTGGCCGAGCTCCACGCCGTGCCGCCGCCGGAGGGGCTCGGCGGCCCGACGGGCTACCTCGAGCGGCAGCTCCGGCGCTTCGCCGGCCTCTGGGAGCTCACGCGCACGCGCGAGCTGCCGGTAATCGAGGACGTCCACCGCCGCCTCACGGAGACGGTGCCCGAGTCACCGCCCGCGACGATCGTCCACGGCGACTACCGGCTCGGCAACACGATGTACGCCGCGGCTGCGCCCGCGCGTCTCCTCGCGATTCTCGACTGGGAGCTCGCCACGGTCGGCGACCCGCTCGCCGATGTCGGCTACCTGACCGCGACCTGGACCGAGCCGGGCGCGCCCTCGCCGCTCGGCGTCTCGCCGGTCACCGCGCGTCCGGGCTTCGCGACCAAGGCGGAGCTAGTCGCGCGCTACGAGGCGGCGAGCGGGCGAAGGGTCGAGCGGCTCGCCTGGTACCAGGCGCTCGCCCTGTGGAAGGCGTCGATCTTCCTCGAGGGGAACTACAAGCGCTTCCTCGCGGGCACGACCGACGATCCGTACTACGCGACGCTCGACGTGGGCGTGCCGAGACTCGCCGAGGCCGCCTGGGACCTGGCGTCGCAAACCGAATAGGGGAATTCCCCGTTGTACGGTCGACGCCAGAGGCGCACAATCGGCCTGGCTAGGAGGTGAGCCGCAATGCGCACGACTGTTCAACGCGAAGTACCGATGCAGACGAAGAAGCGCTCGAGCCTGGATCCACGGCTACCGGCGCCGCGCACCTACGAGGAGCGCCGGACGACGAGCATCTTCTCCGAGCGCCGACACCAGAGCCGCTAGTCCGCGACGCTGACCGGCAAGCCCGCCGCGGCCCACGCGCGGAAGCCGCCGTCGAGGTCCGTCGCGTGCTCGAAGCCCAGCTCCTGCAGCAGCGCCGCCGCGAGGCTCGACGAGTAGCCGTCGTTGCAGACGACGACGACCACGCCGTTGGACGGGCCGAGCAGCTCGCCGCGCCATGGCAGCACCGACAGCGGGACGGCGAGCGCGCCCGGGATCACGCCTTCGCGCCGGCGATCGTCCTCGCTCCGGGTGTCGACGAGCACCGCGCCCGCGGCCTGCGCCTCGGCGGCCTGCGCGGGCCCGAGCCGCCGCAGCCGCGCCCGCGCGCGGGCGAGTAGCTCCTCGACGGTGATCGGCGCCACGGTCGGCGGGATTGTCGGATATAAGGCGCTGATGAGCAACCCGGCCGTCACCGGCGTCCTGCCGGCGATCCTGACACCGTTCACGGGCGGCGAAGTCGACCTCGGCCTGCTCGGCGAGCACGTCGACTGGCTGCACGGCCGCGGCATCCGCTGCGTCAACCTGATGGGGACGACCGGCGAAGGGCAGTCGCTCAGCTTCGAGGAGCGCGAGCGGCTCATCCGCTTCCTGGCCGACTCGAAGCTCGACTTCATCGCCGGCACCGGCTGCACCGCGCTCCCGGAGACGATCGCCCTCTCGCGCTACGCGATCGAGCACGGGGCCCGCGCGGCGCTCGTCGTGCCGCCGTCGTACTTCGACCCGGGCGACCTGACCGGCTGGTTCACGGCGCTGTTCGAGGCGCTGCCCGACGACGCGCGCGTGATGCTCTACCACATCCCGCGCCTCACCTATCCGATCGCCGACGAGACGATTTACCTGCTCAGAGAGCGGTTCGGGCCGATGCTCGTCGGGATGAAGGACTCGAGCGGCGACCTCGACCACGCCCTTCGCTGGCAGGCCGAGTTCCCGGACCTGACCGTCGCGAACGGCAACGATGCGCACGCGGGCGCCTTCTTCGCGGGCGGCGGCCACGCGGTGATCACGGCCTGCTCGAACGTGCTGCCGGTCGAGCTCGAGGCGCTGCGCGCGGGCGACGAGGCGCCGCAGGAGCTCGTCGCGGCCGTGCGCGAGCTCGTCTTCTCGCTGCCGACCCACGCCGCGCTGAAGCTCCTGCTCCACCTCGTCAGCGGCATCGCGCGCTCGGCGGTCCGCCCGCCGCTCGCCGAGCTGACCCGCGAGCAGGAGACGCTCGTCGCGACGAGGTTCGCGGAGCTCCGGAGCGCGTAGTGCCCACCGTCCAGCTCTTCGCCACGTGCCTCGGCGACCTCGCCTTTCCGGACGCCGTCTTCGACGCGGAGGCGCTGCTGCGCGAGGCGGGCTTCGAGGTCTTCTTCCCCGACGACGCAGGTCTGCTGCGGACAGCCGGCCTTCAACGCGGGGCATCGGAAGGCGGCGAGGCGCGTCGGCCGCACCTTCGCGAAGGCCTTCTCCCGCAACGCGCCGATCGTGCTGCCGTCCGGCTCCTGCGCGGCGATGGTCTCGCACCGCTTGCCCGAGCTGCTCGGCGAGGAGCCGTGGGAGGTCTTCGAGCTCTCGGCCTTCCTCGCCTCGGTCGGCTTCGAGCCGCGGCGGCTCAACGAGGGGCGGACAGTCGCCTATCACGACTCGTGCCACATGCTGCGCGAGCTGCGGATCTCCGGCGAGCCGCGCGCCCTGCTCGAGGCGTCGGGCGCGACGGTCATGGCGCTGCCGCGGCCGGATCTCTGCTGCGGCTTCGGCGGCACGTTCTCGGTGCGCCAGCCGGAGATCTCGCTCGCGATGGCCGACGAGAAGCTCGCCGGGCGCGGCCGGAGCCGAGGCGCTCGTCACCGCCGACCCGGGCTGCATCACGCACCTGCGCGGCCGCTCCGAGAAGACCGGCGGCCCGCGCGTCGTCCACCTCGCGACCGCGCTCGCGCGGGGGCTCGGATGAGCGAGCTCGTCCAGCCGCCCGGCCGGTTCCGCACCGTCGCGCAGACCACGCTCGCGAACGACCACGTGGAGGATGCGCTCGACACCGCGACCGCGCGCCTCTACGGCCACCGGCTCGACGCATGGGGCGCGCTCGACGACGTCCAGGCGCTGCGGGAGCAGGGCCGCGAGATCAAGACCCGCACGATCAAGGCGCTCGACGAGTGCCTCGACGCTTTCCAGCCGCGGTCGAGGCCCGCGGCGGCCACGTCCATCGCTGCGCCGACGCCGCCGAGGCGCGCGCGACGATCACCGAGATCTGCAGGCGCCGCGAACGCGAAGATCGTCGCCAAGTCGAAGTCGATGGTCGACCGAGGAGATCGAGCCTCAACGACGGCGCTCGAGGCCGCAGGGCTGGAGGTCGGTCGAGACCGATCTCGGCGAGTGGATCCTCCAGCTCGCGGGCGAGCGTCCCTCGCACATCGTCGCGCCCGCGATCGAGAGACCGCGCGGCGACGTGGCCGAGCTGCTCGTCACCGCTCGAGGCGGAGCGATGTCCCGGACGACCTGGCCTCGCTGACGCTGTTCGCGCGCGGGCGCCTGCGCGAGGTCTTCACGAGGGCCGACGTCGGGATCACGGGCGCGAACTTCGCCGTCGCCGAGACCGGCTCGATCTGCATGCATCGAGAACGAGGGCAACGCGCGCCTCGTCTCGTCCCTGCCCGCGCGTGCACGTCGTCGCTCGTCGGGATCGAGCGCCTCGTGCCGACGACCGCCGAGCGCTCGCCGTGCTGCTGCGGCTGCTCGCCCGCAGCGCGACCGGGCAGCGAGCTCTCGAGCTACACCTCGCTGATCTCGGGCCCGCGCCGTCCCGGCGAGGTGGACGGGCCCGAGGAGCTGCACATCGTGATCCTCGACAACGGCCGCTCGAACCTGCGCGGGACGCGCTACGAGGAGATGCTCGAACTGCATCCGCTGCGGCGCCTGCCTCAACGTCTGCCCGATCTACCGCAAGGTCGGCGGCGGCGCCTACGGGCCGGTCTACTCCGGGCCGATCGGCGCGGTGCTCGTGCCGCTGCTCGTCGGGCTCGAGCAGGCGCCCGCGCTGCCGCACGCTCTCGTCGCTCTGCGGCGCCTGCACCGACGCGTGCCCGGTCAAGATCCCGCTCCACGACCTGCTGCTCGACCTGCGCGACGACCTGGTCGGGACCGGCGTCGCGTCGCGCTGGGAGCGCTTCGCCTTCACAGCGTGGTCGTTCGCCTGGAGCTCGCCGCTCGGCTACCGCGTCTCGACCGCGCTCGCCCGACTCGGCCAGCCGCTCTCCGGGCTCGCCGGGCCCGGCCGCGTCTGGGCGCAGGGCCGGACGTTCCCGAAGCTCTCGCGCCGCTACCGGGATCGCCGGTGATCGAGCAGTTCGTCGAGAACGCGCGCGCCGCCGGCTACACGGTCCACCGCGGCAGCGCGCCGGAGATCGAGGGAGCCGGTGTCTCGCGCGCCCTCTGCGGCCTCGCCGACACCGGCAGCGTCGTCCTGGCCGCCTCGCCCGAGGAGCCGCGCGCCAACTCGCTCCTGCCGGACGTCCACATCTCGCTCCTGCGCGAAGCCGACGTGCTGCCGGATCTCGCCACGCTCTTCGCGCAGCTCGGCGGCGACCTGCCGAGCGCGCTCGCGATCGTCACCGGCCCGAGCCGCAGCGCGGACATCGAGCAGAAGCTGGCGGTCGGCGTCCACGGGCCGCGCGAGGTGCACGTGGTGCTCGAGCCGTGACGCCGCTGCCGAAGATCCTGTCCGCGCCGCCCGTCCCGGACGTCGCCGGAGCGATCGCCCGCTTCCACGCGATCGAGGCGGCGCTGCCGCCGAACGACGGCATCGTCTGGTTCACGCGGCTCTACCGGTCGGTCACCGAGGCCGTCGAGGCGAAGCTCGGCACCCAGACCTTCGAGGATCCGAAGTGCCTGGCCAGCCTCGACGTCGTCTTCGCGAACCTCTACTTCGACGCGCTGCGCGCCTGGGTCGCGAAGCCGTCCAACGCCCCGAAGGCCTGGCTGCCGCTCTTCGCCGCGCGCTCGACGCCGAGAATCGCGCCGATCCAGTTCGCCCTGGCGGGGATGAACGCACACATCAACCGCGACCTGCCGGTCGCGATCGTCACGACCTGGCGCGCGCTGAAGCTGAAGCTGCACGATCCGAGCCCCGAGCACGACGACTACCTGAAGGTCAACGTGCTCCTCGCTCAGACCGAGACGAAGGTGAAGCATTGGTTCGACACGGGCTTCGTCGGAGTCGTCGACGAGACGCTCGGGCCGGCCGACGACCGGGTCGCGATGTGGAACATCGAGCGAGCCCGCGACGCCGCCTGGGTGCAGGGCGAAGCGCTCTGGGCGCTGCACGGCGTGGGCTTCCTCGAGCGTCGCTATCTCGACACTCTCGACCACCTCGTCGGCTTCGCCGGCCGCGGCCTGCTCGTGCCGCTACCCTAGTTCGAAGCCCTGCTAAGCTTCGCCGAGCGCGGCGGCGTAGCTCAGTTGGTTAGAGCAGCGGAATCATAATCCGCGTGTCGCAGGTTCGAGTCCTGCCGCCGCTACTCTTCAGCGCCCCAGGAACAAGAGAGAGAATTCAACATGGCCACAGGAGTCAGAGTCGCTATCACGCTCGCTTGCACAGACTGCAAGCGTCGCAACTACCAGACCCAGAAGTCGAAGCGGAACGATCCGGACCGCGTCGAGTTCTCGAAGTTCTGCCGCTGGTGCGGGAAGCACACCCCGCACCGGGAGACCCGCTAGGTGGCCAAGGAGACCCGGTCCGAACGCCGCGCGAAGCGCGCGGCGAAGGAGCAGTCGTCCACGGCCCAGCGCACGCAGTCGCGTGCTGCTTCGACGCGTCCCTCCGCTCAGCCCGTCAAGACCCAGGGCGGCGGCCGGCGCGTGCCCGGCGGCGGCACCAAGCGTTTCATCCAAGAGTCGTGGGGCGAGCTCAAGAAGGTCGACTGGCCCACGCAGCACCAGCTCCTGACCGGGACCGCCGTCGTGATCATCGCGTGCGTGATCGTCGGCACCTACCTATGGGCGAACGACCTCCTCTGGAAGCACGTCTTGAAGGGAGCTCTGCTCAGGTAGTCATGTTCCTTTGGTATGTGATCAACACGTATTCCGGCCACGAGAACAAGGTGAAGGCAAATCTCGAGCACCGGATCATGTCGATGAACCAGGCGCCGCGCTTCCGCCGCGTCGTCGTCCCGACCGAGCAGGTGATCGAGACGAAGGACGGGCAGAAGGTGCAGATCGAGAAGCGCGTGCTGCCCGGCTACGTCCTCGTGAACATGGACCTGAACGACGATGCCTGGTCGGTCGTGAAGAACACGCCCGGCGTGACGGGCTTCGTCGGCGCCGGCTCGAAGCCCGTGCCGCTCTCTCAGCCCGAGGTTGACCGCATCCTGCACACGGGCGCCGCGACCGGCGACCGGCCGCGCACGACGGTCGAGTTCACCCTGGGCGAGTCGGTGAAGGTAACCTCAGGGCCGCTCTCCGACTTCGACGGCGAGATCGTCGACGTCAATCCCGACCAGCAGAAGCTCAAGGTTCTGGTGGACATCTTCGAACGCCAGGTTCCTGTCGCGCGGCTTCGACCAAGTGAAGAAACTCGACTGACATGGCCAGGAAGCACTGATTCCTGATCAGCTGCAGATCCCCGGTGGGCAGGCCAACCCTGCGCCGCCGGTGGGCCTGCGCTCGGCCAGCACGGCGTCAACATCATGGAGTTCTGCAAGGCGTCCAACGCTCAGACGGCGCAGGAAAACGGCCGCATCACGCCGGTCGAGATCACCGTCTACGAGGATCGGTCGTTCACCTTCATCACGAAGACGCCGCCGGCGGCCGTCCTGATCAAGGAGGCGCTGCGGATCGAGAAGGGGCTCGGCCGAGCCGAACCGCGACAAGGTCGGCAAGATCAGCAAGGCGCAGCTCCGTCAGATCGCCGAGGTGAAGCTCATCGACCTGAACGCGCGAGACGTCGAGCAGGCGATGAAGGTGATCGCCGGTACCGCCCGCAGCATGGGCGTGGAGGTGGAGGCATGAGCGCACACGGCAAGGCATATCGCTCCGCGAAGTCGGCGGTCGACCGCGAGCGCGACTACACGCCGCTCGAGGCGATCCGCCTTTTGAAGGAGCTTCCAGACCGCGAAGTTCGACGAGACGATCGAGGCGCACTTCCGGCTCGGCCTCAACGTCCGCCACGCCGACGAGCAGCTCCGCGGCACGCTGATGCTGCCGCACGGCACCGGCCGCGACGTCCGCGTCGCCGTGTTCGCCGAGGGCGACAAGGCGCGCGAGGCGGAGGAGGCCGGCGCCGACGTGGTCGGCTCGGCCGACCTCGCCGCGAAGGTCGAGGAAGGCTTCACCGAGTTCGACGTCGCGATCGCCACGCCCGACCAGATGGGCAACGTCGGCAAGCTCGGCCGCGTGCTCGGCCCCCGCGGGCTGATGCCGAACCCGAAGACGGGCACGGTCACGTTCGACATCGCCAAGGCGGTCAAGGACGCGAAGGCCGGCAAGCTCGAATACCGCACCGACGAGACCGCGAACGTCCACGTCGCGATCGGCAAGAAGAGCTTCCCCGAGAAGGAGCTGCTC